>NZ_KL591010.1:133387-297104 GCF_000716335.1 Streptomyces sp. NRRL S-118
CGTCCAGAAGTGGATCTTCCCGAGACGTTCGTCCAGCATCCGCCCCGTCATCTTGGGCCACCAGAAGTGGAACCCGGAGAACATCGCGAAGACGATCGTGCCGAAGAGCACGTAGTGGAAGTGGCCGACGACGAAGTAGCTGTCGGTGACGTGGAAGTCCATCGGCGGCGAGGCGAGGACCACCCCGGTCAGCCCGCCGAACAGGAAGGTGACGAGGAAGCCGGTGGCCCACAGCATCGGGGTCTCGAAGCTGAGGGAACCCTTCCAGGTGGTGCCGATCCAGTTGAAGAACTTCACCCCCGTCGGCACGGCGATGAGGAAGCTCAGCAGGGAGAAGAAGGGCAGGAGGACCGCCCCGGTGGCGAACATGTGGTGTGCCCACACCACCACCGACAGTCCGGTGATGGCGATGGTGGCGCCGACCAGCCCGATGTAGCCGAAGAGCGGTTTGCGGGAGAAGACCGGCAGCACTTCGGTGACGACCCCGAAGAAGGGCAGCGCCAGGATGTAGACCTCGGGGTGGCCGAAGAACCAGAACAGGTGCTGCCACAGCAGCGCTCCCCCGTTCTCGGGGGCGAAGATGTGCGAGCCGAAGGTCCGGTCCGACTCCAGGCACAGCAGGGCGGCGGCGAGCACCGGGAAGGCCAGCAGCACCAGGACGGAGGTCAGCAGCACGTTCCAGGTGAAGACCGGCATCCGGAACATCGTCATGCCGGGGGCGCGCATCCCGACGATGGTGGTGACGAAGTTGACCGCGCCGAGGATGGTCCCGAAGCCGGACAGCGCCAGCCCCATGATCCACAGGTCCGCGCCGGTCTGCGTGGTGTGCTCCTGCCGGTTCAGCGGCGCGTACGCGGTCCAGCCGAAGTCGGCGGCGCCGTCGCTGGTGAACAGCGAGCCGACGACCATCAGGCCGCCGAAGAGGAACAGCCAGTACGACAGCATGTTGAGCCGCGGGAACGCGACGTCGGGCGAACCGATCTGCAGCGGCATGACGGCGTTGGCGAAGCCGGCGAAGGTGGGGGTGGCGAAGAGCAGCAGCATCACGGTCCCGTGGAGCGTGAACGCCTGGTTGTACTGCTCGTTCGAGATCAGCTGCAGGCCCGGCCGGGCGAGTTCGGCGCGCAGCAGCAGGGCCAGCGCACCGGCGAAGAGGAAGAAGCCGAACGAGGTGACCAGGTAGAGGTGCCCGATCCTCTTGTGGTCCGTCGTGGTCAGCCAGCCCACGAGGGCACGGCCCCGCCGGCGCCAGGAGACCGGTGCCGGGGCGACGGGCTCGGTCGATGTCACCATGGGCCGCAACGCTACGCAGTGGACGGCGGCGCGACCGGGTTTGCGCCCGCCCGGGCGCGTGGATCACTCGTATTGGGCAGCGTCGGGCGGCGTGAGGCGGTGGCGCAGCCGGCGCAGCCCCCGCCGGGCATGGCTCTTGACCGTGCCCAGGGGCAGACCGGTGCGGCGGGCGATCTGGGACTGGCTGAGGTCGTCGTAGAACGCCATGCGCAGGACCACGCGCTGGACCTCCGGGAGAAGGGCCATCTCACGCCCCACGCACACCCGGTCCAGCACGGCCTCCGGCCGCGGCGCGGCGGGCGGCGCCATGGGGCGTTCGCGCTCCATGCGGGCGGCCAGCTCGGCCCGGCGGGTGCGGGCGGCGAGCGCGTCGGCGACCTTGCGGCGGGTGATGCCGACGAGCCAGGCGGAGAGCGGGCCGCGCTCCGGCCGGTAGCCCGCACGGCCGCGCCACGCCGCGAGGAACACCTGCTGGGTGACGTCCTCCGCCTCGGCGACGTCTCCGAGGGCCCGCAGGGCGAGGCCGTGGACGAGGGCACCCCAGCGCGCGTACGCGGCGGTCATGGCGTGCTCGTCGCCGCGGACGAGCCGCGCGGCGAGGTCCTCGTCCGCCGGCGCGCACCCGCGCGCGGGAGTGGCAACGGCTGCTCGATCCGTCATGGTGGCTGCTCCTTGCACCGGTACGGCGGCCGGGCGGCCCGGGTGCGCCGTGGTGGGACCACCGTGCGGACAGGAAGATCACCAGGGCAACTCGCAACGCTTGTGCATCGGATAATCGACATGTGAGCGATTCCGTGGAGCCCGGTATGACGACCGGAGCCGTGGCGCGCCTGCTCGGCGTGTCGCCGGTCACCCTGCGGTCGTGGGACCGGAGGTACGGCATAGGCCCGGCGGAGCGCCGGACCGGCGGGCACCGCCGGTGGCGGCCGGCCGACATCGCGGTGCTGCGGGAGATGTGCCGGCTGACGGCGGCGGGGCTCGCCCCCGCGGAGTCGGCCCGCGCGGCGCGCGCCCGGTTCGGGCCCTCGACCCGTCTGCCGCCGGAAGCCGACGGCGCCCGGTTCGGATCCGCCACCCCTCCCCCGCCCGAAACCGACGGCGCCCGGTTCGGGCTGTCCACCCCTCCCCCGCCCGGAACCGACGGCGCCCGGTTCCGATCCACCGCCCCTCCCCCGCCCGAAGCCGACGGGGTGCCGCCCGCCGCCGGTCCGGTCCGCGCGGCCGCCATCCCCGCGCAGGCGGGCGCCGGGCACACGGCGGCCCGGGCGGGCGGGCGGCAGGGCGGTCCCGGGGGCGGCCTGGCGCTCGGCGAGGTGCGGCGGGAGTGCCGGGGGCTCGCGCGGGCCGCGGTGCGGCTGGACGCGCCGGCGGTGGACGAGCTGCTCGGCACGCTGGTGGCGCGGCACGGCCCGGTCGTCGCCTGGGAGGAGGTGATGGTGCCGGTGCTGCACGCGGTGGGCCGTACGTGGGAGACGTCCGGCGACCGGTACGTGGAGGTGGAGCACCTGCTGTCGTGGCACGTGTCGACGGCCCTGCGCCGGACGGCGGCGTCCGCGGCGCCGTCCGCGGCCGGGGACGTGGCACCGGTGCCCGTGCTGCTCGCCTGCGTACCGGACGAGCAGCACTGCCTCGCCCTGGAGGCGCTCGCCGCGGGGCTGGGCGCGCTGGGGGTGCCGTACCGGATGTTCGGGGCCGCGGTGCCGGTGGAGGCGCTGGGTGCGGCGGTGCGCAGGACGGGGCCTGCCGCAGTGGTGCTGTGGTCGCAGTCGCGTTCGACGGCCAACGCGCCGCTGGCGCGGGACATCGCCGCCACCGGCTGGGGCGTACGCGGGGCCCGCACCGCTCCGGTGGTGCTCACGGCGGGCCCCGGGTGGGCGGGTCCGCGGCCCGCGGGGACGATACGGCCGCTGTCGCTGCGGGAGGCGCTGACGGTGCTGGCCGGTGTCTGCGGGGTCAGTCCAGGGCCCGGGCCCGTCTGAACCGGGCGAGGGCGTCGGCGAGGTCCACGACGGGGCCGGGGTAGTCGATGCGGGCGCGTTCCGCGGCCGGCAGTTTCCACGGCTCGTGCACGGCCGCGCCCGGCACTCCGGCGAGTTCGGGCACCCAGCGGCGTACGTAGGTGCCGTCGGGGTCGTGGCGCCGGCCCTGGGCGACCGGGTTGAGGACCCGGTTGGGGCGCGTGTCCGTGCCCGTGCCGGCCACCCACTGCCAGTTGAGCTGGTTGTTGGGGATGTCGCCGTCGACCAGGAGCTCCAGGAAGTGGCGGGCGCCGATGCGCCAGTCGACGTACAGCGTCTTGGCGAGGAAGCTCGCGGTCACGAGCCGGCCCCGGTTGTGCATCCAGCCCTCGTGGGCCAGTTGCCGCATGGCGGCGTCCACGAGCGGGTAGCCGGTCCGGCCCTGCCGCCATGCCTCGATGTCGGCCGCCGCGGTTCGCTCGGTGCGCCAGTGGTCGTGGCGGGTGCGGTAGTCGAGCACGGCGGCGGCCGGACGGGCGGCGAGCACCTGCCGGTGGAAGTCGCGCCAGCACAGCTGCCGGACGAACGCCTCGGCGCCCGGCCCGCCCGCTGCGCGGGCCCGGTGCACCGCCTCGGTCGCCGAGACGGTGCCGAAGTGCAGGTGCGGCGAGAGCCGGGAGGTGGCGTCGCCGGCGAGGTCGTCCTGGCGTTCGCCGTAGGCGGCGGCGCCGTCGCGCAGCCAGGCCGTGAGCCGCTTGCGCCCCTCCGCCTCGCCACCCGCCGCCAGGCCGGGTGAGGTGCCGCTCACCGCGGCCCGGGCGGGCACCGGCCCGGACGGCACGGTGTCCGGCACCGGCACCCGGCGCGGGGCGGCGAACGGTTCGCGCAGCCGCTCGCCCGTCCAGCGACGGTGGTACGGGGTGAACACCGCGAAGTGGCCGGAGACGGCGGGGGTGAGCCGGCCCGGCGGCACGGCCGTGACCACGCCCTCGTGGACGTACAGCCGCCGGCCGTCCGCCTCCAGCGCCGCGCGGAGGCGGTCCTCCCTGCGGTGGGCGTAACGGGTGTACTCGGCGGCCGTGTGGACCTCGTCGGCACCGGCCTGCGCGGCGACCGCGCAGGTCTGCTCCACCACGTCCCCGGAGCGCACGACCAGCCGCCCGCCCCGCCGGCGCAGGTTCGCGTCGAGATCGCGCAGGCAGTCGGCGAGGAAGGCACGCCGGTTGGGGACGGCGAAGCCCGCCGCCTCGATGGCGGTGTCGAGGACGAACAACGGGACCACCTCCCGGCCGCCGCCGAGGGCGGCCCGCAGCGGCGGGTGGTCGTGGACCCGCAGGTCGGAGGTGAAGAGCACGACGGACACGCTCATGACGCCACTCCCGTGCGGCGCCGGCCCCTGCGGCGCCGGGCGGCGCGCCCGCGGCCGTGCTGCTCGCCCTCGGCGACGCGGGTGATGTTGCGGGCCATGCCGCCGAAGACGGCGGCGTGGAACGGCGACACGCTCCACCAGTAGGCGTGGCCCACCAGGCCGTGCGGATGGAACAGGGCGCGCTGGCGGTAGCGGCTGCGGCCCTCGCCGTCCGTCTCGGCGCGCATCTCCAGCCAGGCGAGGCCCGGCAATCTCATCTCGGCCCGCAGCCGCAGCAGCCGGCCCGGTTCGATCTCCTCGACGCGCCAGAAGTCGAGGGAGTCGCCCACCCTGAGCCGCGCCGCGTCGCGGCGGCCGCGGCGCAGTCCGACGCCCCCGGCGAGCCGGTCGAGCCAGCCGCGGACCGCCCAGGCGAGCGGGAAGGAGTACCAGCCGTTCTCGCCGCCGATGCCCTCGATGACCCGCCACAGGGCCTCCGGCGAGGCGTCGACGGGCCGCTCGCGGAGGTCGGTGTAGAGGCTGCCGCCCGCCCAGTCGGGGTCGGTCGGCAGGGGGTCGCTGGGGGCGCCCGGCACGGAGGCGGAGGACCAGCGGGTGGTCACCTGGGCTTCGCGGACCCGGCGCAGGGCGAGGATGAGTGCCTGGTCGCAGCCCATGGGGTGGCCGGGCGGGTCGGGGACGTACGCGGCGATGTCGTGCTCCCGGCAGACGACCTCGTGGCGCAGCGACTCGGCGAGGGGCCGGGCGATGGCGGGCGGTACGGGGGTGACCAGGCCGACCCAGTGGCTGGAGAGGCTGGGCGTGAGGACGGGCACCGGCAGGATCAGCCGCCGGGGCAGCCCGGCGACGACCGCGTACCGGCGCATCAGGTCGCGGTAGGTGAGCACGTCGGGGCCGCCGATGTCGAAGGTGCGGTGTACGTCGGCGGGCAGGCCGGCGCTGCCGGTGAGGTAGCGCAGGACGTCGCGCACGGCGACGGGCTGGATCCGGGTGCGCACCCAGCTGGGCGTGACCATCACGGGGAGCCGCTCGGTGAGGTAGCGCAGCATCTCGAAGGAGGCGGAGCCCGAGCCGAGCACGACGGCGGCGCGCAGCACCGCGGTGGGCACGCCGGAGCCGAGCAGGATCCGGCCGACCTCGGCGCGGGAGCGCAGGTGCGGGGAGAGCCGGTCCTCGGGTACGCCGGCGGGGGTGAGGCCGCCGAGGTAGACGATGCGCCGGACGCCGGCGTCGTGTGCCGAGCGGCCGAAGATGCGGGCGGCCCGCCGGTCGGTCTCCTCGAAGCCGCGTCCGGCGCCCAGGGCGTGCACCAGGTAGTACGCGACGTTCACACCGCGCATGGCGGCGCGCACCGACTCCTCTTCGGTGACGTCCCCGCGGACCACCTCCACCCGGTCGGCCCAGGGGTGGTCGCGGAGCTTGTCAGGCGAGCGGGCCAGGCAGCGGACGCGGTACCCGGCCGCCAGCAGCTCCGGCACCAGACGGCCGCCGATGTAGCCGGTCGCGCCGGTGACGAGGCACAGCGCGGTGCCGTCGTTCGGTGCGTTCATGGGACTCCCTGCCGGATGGTCGTGCGGTTTCCACGGTCCCCCTTTCCCGTTCCTTCCGCCCGGCGGGCCCGGCCGGATGCGGGAGCGGTCCGGCGGTCGGGGTGCATCCGCCGGCCGGGACGCGGCACAAGTACCCGTACGAGAGACCGTCCCCCGCGAAGGAGTCCGATGCCTGTCACCGGCAAACACCTCAGGTGGCTGCTGCCCGTCGTCCTGATCCTGGTGTGGCTGGCCGTGGGCGGCGGCCTCGGACCGTACGCGGGGAAGCTCGCCGAGGTCTCCACCAACGATCAGGCGGCGTTCCTGCCGCGCAGCGCCGAGTCCACCCGTGTCCTCGACGCCGGGCGCGCCTTCGCGGCGCAGGACTCGGTGCCGGTCGTCGTCGTGTGGACGGTGGCGGGGGGCGGGGCCGCGGCGCGGCAGGGTGCGGCGAGCGAGGCGCTGGCGTCGCTCGCGGGCGCACCCGGCGTGGTGGGCACGCCGTCGCCGGCGCTCCCCTCGCGCGACGGGCAGGCCCTGCAGGGGGTGGTGCAGCTGCGGTCCGGCCTGGGCGACGCGCTGCCCGGGACGCTGGACCGGGTGCGGGGTGCGGCGCAGGAGGTGCCGGGGACGCGGGTGCACCTGGCGGGCCCGGCCGCGACGCAGGCGGACCTGTCCGACGCCTTCGCGGGCATCGACGGCGTGCTGCTCGGCGTGGCGCTGGTCGCGGTGCTGCTGATCCTGCTGCTGGTCTACCGCAGCGTGCTGCTGCCGCTGGTGATCATCGTCGGGGCGGTGTTCGCCCTGGGGCTGGCCTGCGGGGTGGTGTACGCGCTGGCGGAGCGGGACGTCGTCCGGGTGGACGGGCAGGTGCAGGGCATCCTCTTCATCCTGGTGATCGGCGCGGCGACGGACTACGCGCTGCTGCTGACGGCGCGCTTCCGCGAGGAGCTCGCCGAGGGGCGCGACCGGTTCACGGCGGTGCGGGCGGCGGTGCGCCGGTCGGCGGGGCCGGTCACGGCCAGCGCGGCCACGGTGGCGCTGGGGCTGCTGGCGCTGCTGCTGAGCGATCTGACGAACAACCGGGCGCTGGGGCCGGTCGGTGCGATCGGCATCGTGTGCGCGCTGCTGAGCGCGCTGACGTTCCTGCCCGCCGTGCTGGTGCTGCTGGGGCGCGCCGCCTACTGGCCGGCCAAGCCGGGCCGTACCGGGCATCCCGTGTGGTCCCGGCTGGCGGCGCTGGTCGACCGGGCGCCGCGGCGGGTGTGGGCGGTGACGCTGGCGGCGCTGCTGGCGTGCGCGGCGTTCGCGCCGACGCTCACCGCGCGGGGCGTGCCGCTCGACGAGGTGTTCGTCGACGACGCCCCCTCGGTCACGGCGCAGGCCACGCTGGCCGAGCACTTCCCCGGCGGGTCGGGCAACCCGGCCGTCGTCATCGCCCGCGCCGACCGCGCGGAGCGCGTGGTGCGGGCCGCGGAGGACACCGACGGCGTCGCGTCGGCCGCGCCGGTGACGGCGTCGGGGCGTCCGGGCGGCGGGCCGCCGCGGGTCGTGGACGGGCGGGTGCGGATCGACGTGACGCTGGAGGACACCGCCGACAGCACCGCCGCCGAGGAGACCGTCGCCCGGCTGCGCGGGGCGGTGCACGCCGTACCCGGCGCCGACGCCCTGGTGGGCGGCTACACGGCGCAGCGGTACGACACGCAGCGGACCGCCGAGCGGGACCGCACGCTGATCATCCCCGTCGTCCTGGCGATCATCCTGCTGATCCTGGTGGCGCTGCTGCGCTCGCTGCTCGTGCCGGTGCTGCTCATCGTGACGGTGGCGCTCAACTTCCTGGCCACGCTGGGCGTCTCGGCCCTGGTGTTCGAGCGGGCCCTCGGGTTCGGCGGCACGGACGCGTCCGTGCCGCTCTACGGGTTCGTGTTCCTGGTGGCGCTCGGGGTGGACTACAACATCTTCCTGATGTCGCGGGTGCGGGAGGAGGCGCTGCTCCACGGGACCCGGGAGGGCGTGCTGCGCGGGCTGACCGCCACCGGCGGGGTCATCACCTCGGCCGGTGTGGTGCTCGCCGCCACGTTCGCCGCCCTGGCCGTGATCCCGCTGGCCTTCCTGCTCCAGATCGCGTTCATCGTCGCGTTCGGCGTGCTCCTGGACACGCTCGTGGTCCGTTCGCTGCTCGTCCCGGCCCTGGTGCGGGACATCGGGCCCGCCGCGTGGTGGCCCGGGGCCCTCGCCCGGCGCCCTGAGCCGCGGCCGTGACGGATGCCCCGGACGGCAGCGCCCGGGCGGCGCGCCGCCCCGCCCGGTGATCGACTGCGGGGTACGGCTGCCGCGGGGCCGCGTCGCGCGGCAGCCGTGCCGCCCCGCCGGACGGGCCACGGGTGCATCCGCGGGGCACGCCGGCGCGGAAGGGCGAAGGACCGTGCCGTCGATGTGTGAGGGGTTGCCGGATGAGGACCGTACCGGGGCGTACGGATCATGTGGTGGTCGTCGGAGCGGGGCTGGCCGGGCTGTCGGCGGCCCTGCACCTGCTGGGCGCGGGGCGCCACGTCACGGTGGTGGAGCGGCATGCGGTGCCGGGCGGGCGGGCCGGGCTGGAGATCCGCGGCGGCTACCGCATGGACACCGGCCCGACCGTGCTCACCATGCCCGACCTGGTCGAGGAGGCGTTCGCGGCCGTGGGCGCCTCGCTGCGCGACCGGCTGGAGCTGGTGCCCCTGCACCCGGCGTACCGGGCGCGGTTCGCCGACGGCGCGACGCTGGACGTGCACACGGGCGCCGAGGCGATGGCCGCCGAGGTGGAGCGGTTCGCGGGGCCGCGGGAGGCGCTCGGCTACCGGCGGCTGCGCAGCTGGCTGGAGCAGCTGTACCGGGCGCAGATGCGCCGGTTCATCGACGTGAACTTCGACTCGCCGCTGCAGCTGCTCGGGGCGGACCTGGCGCGGCTGGCGGCGCTGGGCGGCTTCGGACGGCTGGAGGGGCGGGTGGGGCGCTTCCTGTCGGACGAGCGGCTGCGGCGGGTGTTCTCCTTCCAGGCCCTGTACGCCGGGGTGCCGCCGGCCCGCGCGCTGGCCGCGTACGCCGTGATCGCGTACATGGACACGGTCGCCGGGGTGTACTTCCCGCGGGGCGGTATGCACGCGCTGCCGCGGGCGATGGCGGAGGCGGCCGCGGGCGCGGGCGCGGAGCTGCGGTACGGGGAGGCCGTGACGCGGCTCGAGCGGGCCGGGGACCGGGTCACCGCCGTCGTCACCGGCCGCGGCCGGGTGCCGTGCGACGCGGTGGTCCTCACGCCCGACCTGCCGGAGGCCTACCGGCTGCTGGGCCGCCGTCCGCGCCGGCCCCTGCGGCTGCGCCACTCGCCCTCGGCGGTCGTCCTCCACCTGGGCACCGACCGCACGTGGCCGGGACTGGGCCACCACACCCTGTCGTTCGGGTCGGCGTGGGCGGGGACGTTCCGGGAGGTCACCCGGACGGGCCGGCTGATGTCGGACCCCTCCCTGCTCATCACGCGGCCCACCGCCACCGATCCGTCGCTGGCGCCGCCCGGCCGGCACCTGCACTACGTCCTCGCGCCCTGCCCCAACACCGACATCGGGCCCGGGCCGCGGGAGTGGCGCACGCTGGGGCCGCGCTACCGCGCCGCGCTCCTGGCCGAGCTGGAGCGGCGCGGCATGCCCGGCCTGGACGGCGCCGTGGAGGAGGAACTGCTGGTCACACCGGCCGACTGGACGGCGTGGGGGCACGCGGCCGGTACGCCGTTCTCGGCGGCCCACACCTTCGCGCAGACCGGCCCGTTCCGGCCGCGGAACCTGGTCCGGGGCAGCGACAACGCGGTGCTCGCCGGATGCGGCACCACGCCGGGCGTGGGCGTGCCGACCGTGCTGCTGTCCGGGAAGCTCGCGGCGGCCCGGATCACCGGCGTGCGGCCGCGGCGGAGGTCGTATGACGGAGCGTGAACTGGACGCGGCGGGGATCACCGACCCCGGGCTGCGCCTCGCCTACACCCGGTCCCGCCGGCTCAACGCGCGGCACGGCAGGACGTACTTCCTGGCCACCCGGCTGCTGCCGCCCGGGCGGCGCCCGGCGGTGCACGCGCTGTACGGATTCGCCCGGCGCGCCGACGACATCGTCGACGACCTGGGCGACACGGCGACCCCCGGTGAACGGGCCGCCGCCCTGCGGACCCTGGAGACGCGGCTGGACGCGGCGCTGGCCGGCGCACCGGTCCGCGAGCCGGTGGTGCGGGCGCTCGCGCACACGGCGTCGGCGTACGGCATCGCGCCGGCGCTGTTCAAGGACTTCCTGGCGTCCATGCGGGCGGACCTGGAGGTCACCGAGTACGCGACCTACGACGAGCTGCGCGCCTACATGCACGGCTCGGCCGCCGTCATCGGGTTGCAGATGCTCCCGGTGCTCGGCACCGTCGTGCCCCGTGAGCAGGCCGCGCCGCACGCCGCCGCGCTCGGCGTGGCGTTCCAGCTGACCAACTTCGTGCGGGACGTCGGCGAGGACCTGGACCGGGGCCGGGTGTACCTCCCGGCCGACCTGCTGGCGGCGCACGGCGCGCACCGGGAGCTGCTGCTGTGGAGCCGCCGCACCGGGCGGCGCGACCGCAGGATCGTCGCGGCGCTGGCGGCCGCCGCCGCGCTGACCCGTGAGGTGTACCGGGAGGCGGCGCCGGGGCTGGTGATGCTGGACCCGGTGTCCCGGCCGTGCATCCGGGCGGCGTTCGTGCTGTACGGGGAGATCCTGGACGCGGTCCGCCGCGACGGCTGGTCCTCGGTGCACCGGCGGGCGGCGGTGTCCCGGCGGCGGCGGGCTGTGGTGGCCACCGGAGGGGTGGCGCGGGTCATGGCCGCCCGGCTCGCGGCGGCCGCGCGGAAGGAGGAGGCGGTATGAGCACGAGGCGGCCCCGTGGGGGCCGGTTCCCGCTGGCGCTGCGCCGGGCGGCCGTCGCCTGGGAGCGGCAGCGTCCGACCTGGCGGGAGGCGCGCCCGGCGCTGATCGCCGGGGCGCTGAAGCGGGCGCAGGCCCGGCCGTCCGGCAACTGGTACGTGCTGGGCGCCGCGCGTGACCTGGCGCCGGACCGGCCGCTGGGGGCGACGGTGGCCGGGGTGGAGGTCGTCGCCTGGCGCGGCGCGGACGGCGGGGTGCGGGCGGGTCCGGGGGCCTGCCCGCACCTGGGTGCCCCGCTGGGGAAGGCCCGGGTGCGGTGCGGCACGCTCGTCTGCCACTGGCACGGGCTGGCCCTGGACGGCGGCCCGTTCGCCGGCTGGGAGCCCTTCCCGGCGTACGACGACGGGGTGCTGGTGTGGGTCCGGCTGGACCGGTGCGGTGGCGAGGAGCCGACGGAGCGGCCGTCGGTGCCGGTGCGCCCGGACCCCGCCCGGTCGGTCGCGGCGGTCTGGTCGGGCGTGGGGCGGTGCGAACCGGAGGACGTCGTCGCCAACCGCCTCGACCCGTGGCACGGCGGGTGGTTCCACCCGTACTCCTTCGTCGATCTGACGGTGCTGGACACGGGCGGGGAGGAGGAGGACCACTTCCTCGTCGACGTGTCCTTCCGGCTCGCCGGAAGGGTGGTGGTGCCGGTCCGGGCGCGGTTCACCGCGCCGGGGCCGAGGACCGTCGTCATGGAGATCGAGGACGGGGAGGGGCGTGGCTCGGTCGTCGAGACGCATGCCACGCCGCTCGGCACCGACGGGGCGGGGCGCCCGCGCACCGCCGTGGTGGAGGCGGTGGTCGCCACCTCGGGCCGGCCGGGCTTCGCGGTGGCGCGGACAGGCGCTCCGCTGGTGCGGCCGCTGATGAGGGCGGCCGCGGGGCGCTTGTGGCGCGATGATCTGGCGTACGCGGAGAGGCGGTGGGAGCTGCGCTCGGCGGGCCGGTTCCCGGGCTGAGCCCGGGCTCGGTCGGGCGGGGCGTCCCGGGGGCGCGTCAGCCGGCCGCCAGGCGGGCGAGGGCCCGCAGGGGCGCCGACCTGCCGCGGTCCGGGACCGTCCACAGGACCTGTCCGCGCACACCCCACCGCTCCAGCAGGGCGTTGGCGGCGAGGAATCCGGTGGTGGCGGCCCGTTCCATCAGCGCCACCGGCAGGTCGGTGCGGACCAGGTCGCCCGCCACCATGACGGCCGGGTCGGGGGTGCGCACGGTGGGGCGGTCCTCGTAGCCGCCCACGGGGAAGTGGGGGCAGTCGGCGCGCCACTCGTGGTGCTCGTCGACGACGAGGACGTCGCGGAGTTCCGGGTACAGGGACCGCAGCCGGGTCAGCAACAGCTCCTGGAAGGAGGGCCGGTGCAGGCCGGCGGCGGTGGCGTAGGCGTGCAGTTCCACGACGCTGCCGCCGGTGCGGGCGGCCCACCGGGCGGCCTCGCCCTCCCACCGGTCGAGCACGCTGACGTTGTCCAGGCCGCCGTAGCCGCTGGTGGCGAGGAAGCCGGGGCGGGTGCGGTCGACGGGGCGGTCGAGCCAGTAGCGGGAGACGAGGAACGGCGGGGCGGTGCGCAGCCGGCGGATCCGGGTGCGCCAGTCGCGGTCGCCCAGCCGGGGCGAGGCGGCGACGAGGCGCCGCAGCCCGGCGGTGTCGAGCGCCAGGACCACGGCGTCGTACCGGTCCGCCGCGCCGCCCGCCGTGACGGTGCAGCCCCCTTCCGGAGCGGGTTCCACGGAGTCGACCGCGCGGCCTTCGAGGAGGGTGGCGCCGTGCCCGGCGAGGTAGTCGCCGAGGGGCTCCCACAGCGCCTGGGGGAACGGCTCGTCCGGCACGTCGAAGAGCAGTCCCTCGCCGGAGCCGAGGAAGTAGATGTGGAACATCAGCGCCAGCTCGGCCGCGGAGAGGGTCCGCGGGTGGACGAAGAAGCTGCGCGAGAACACCTCGAAGGCGAGGTGGCGGGCCGCCTCGGGGAACCGGATCCGGTCCAGCAGTTCGGCGGCGCTCAGCCCGTCGAGCCGCCGGTACACCTCGGGTACGCGGACGTCGAAGAGGGGCAGCGCCGCCCGGGGGTTCATGGCGGCCAGGTCGGCCGCCCGGAAGCAGGGGCTGCGGGCGGCGAACGCGAGGGCGTTCCACGGCGGGGTGCGCGGGATGCGGGCGAAGCCGTCGCGCAGGCCGGAGCTGTGCCACAGGGGGTAGTCGGGCAGCGCGCGGAGCCGGTCCAGCCCGGGGTCGGCGCGGCGCAGCAGGCCGCGCAGGTTGTAGTACTGGCGGAAGAACGCGTGGAAGCCGCGGCTCATGGTCGCCGCGGAGCCGTCGGAGAGGGTCACCGGCCGGCCGGCGAGCCGCCCGCCGAGCTGCTGCTCGCGTTCGTACAGGGTGACGCGTACGCCGCGTTCGGCCAGCGCGGTCGCGGCGGCGAGGCCGGCGATGCCGCCGCCGACGACCGCCGCGCGGGGCGGCTCGCCCGTGACGCGCGGCCGGCCGTCCCGCGGCAGGAGGATCCGGGCGCGGCGGTCCCGGCCCCGCCGGGGTGCGGGCGCCGGGCGGGGCCGGCGTGCGGCGGCCGCCCCGTCGCCCTGGGCGGAGGCCGGCGCGTCGCCGTACGGGCGGGCCGGCGCGTCGTCGTACGGCACGGTCATGGGCGGTTCCCTTCTCGACGGGGGGCGCGGACGGGGCGCCGGGGCAGGGCGGGGAGTTCGGCGGCCGTGCGGAGCATCGGCAGCACCGGGGTGCGCAGCCCGATGCCGAGGTCCTCCAGGAGGCGGGTGTCACCGTCCAGGAAGCGCAGCAGGCGCTCGGTGGGCACGGTGCGGAACAGACCGGTGAAGAAGGACGGACCGTCGACCCGGCCGGTGTCGAGGGCACGGAGCACCACGGCGTCCATCGCGCGGGCCCGGGCCGGGTGCGCCGCGGGAGGCACGGGGACGCGGCCCTCGCGCAGGGCGGCAGCGACGGCCCGGGTCTGGCGCTGCACGCCGGCGAACGTGTATCCGGTGGAGGGCCGGGTCGCGCCGCCGGCCGCTCCGATGCGGAACACCGAGCGCCCGGTGCGGCGCCGGTGGCGCCCGTCGGTCATGGGGATCACCCCCTGTTCGGTACCGGTCACGCCGAACCGCCCCAGGCCGAGCACGTGGTCCGTGTACTGCCGCAGCAGACGGTCGTAGCCGGTGCGGTGGAGGGGCGCCGGGGAGAACTCGGTGTACTCGACCAGCGCGCGGTCCGCGGCGAGCGGCAGGACGTAGCCGAAGGCGAGGCCGCGGCGGGGCTGCGGCACCCGGAAGTCCATGAGCTCCGCGGTCGAGGGGTCGAACACCGGGCCCTCGGTGTGGACGAACCAGCCGCGGAAGTGCTGGAGGAGCGCCGTGCGGGCCGGCGGCGGACGCAGCGGCAGGCGGGAGTCGAAGACCCACCGTGCCCGTACCCGCAGGCGCCGGCCGTCGGGCGTGACGCCGAGCACCTCGGCGCCCGCGGGCCGGTCACGGACGGCGCGCACGGTCGCCTCGACGCAGGTGGCCGCGGGGCCGAGGCGGGCGCGGACGGCCCGTTCGAAGGTGTCCGAGCGCAGCATCTTGTAGTGCAGGGGGCCCGGGCTGACGGTGACGCACCCGCCGTCCGGGGCGCGGACCCGGAGCCGGTCCCAGGAGCGGACCAGCAGGTCGTCCCAGTCGCCGCCGGGTTCCTCCCAGAAGCACCAGGTGCGCTCCGGGGGCCGGAGGGGTCCGGCGGGGGCTTCGATGAGGACGACTCCCCCGCCGGGCGGGCGGCCGCCGGGCCCCGGGGCGCAGAGACGGTGGGCGAGACTGAGCCCCGCCGCGCCCGCTCCGACGACGGCCACCTCGGTGTCGAGCACCAGCCGGCCGTCTCCTCGGGCGTGTGTCCCGGCCACGCGCGCCTCCTCCCGTTCCGGCTCTCCTTCCCCGCCATTCGGCGCCGATACGGCGGTCGGATGCGCGCGGGTGCCGCGCACCACCCGCACCGGTGAAGCGGCGCCCGTGCCCCGTGGTGTCCCGCGGGGCGGCATACCGTGGTGTTCGCATGGCGAAGTAAGCTTCACCGCTGGTCGACGGGACGCCCGACCCGGCGCCCTCGACGTCCTGCCCCGGTTCCACACGCCGCGCCGGAGAGCCGATGCCATCCGCCCCTCACGCCCCTGTCCCGCCAGAGGCCGTGGCGCCCCTCGTGCGGGGCATCGCCGTCCTGCGCCGGCTCACCGAAGCCGACGGCGCGGCCTTGAGCGCCGGGGAACTGGAGCGCGCCACCGGCCTGGCCCGTGCCACCGTCGACCGGGTCACGGCCACGCTCGCCCGCATGGGGTACGTACGACTGGACGGCCGCGACGCCGCCCTGGCCCCGCGCCTGATGGAGCTCGGCAACGCCTACCTCTCCGCGATCCGGCTGCCCGACCTGCTCGGCGCGCACGCGGACGCCCTCGCCGACGCCCTCGACGAGTCGGTGTCGCTCGCGGTGGGCGACCGGGACGGGGTCCGGTTCGTCCACCAGGCCACCCGCCGCCGCGCCATGTCGCTGCGCTTCCGCATCGGCGACCTGCTGCCCGCCGAGCGCACCGCCCCCGGCCCGCTGTTCGCCGCGGGCTGGACGGAGCGGGACTGGGCGCGGTGGCGGGAGCGGCGTGCCGCCGACCCCGAGGGGCGCGGCTTCGCGGCGGTACCGCCACGCGCGGACGACACCGTCTTCGAGGAGCGGGTGGAGGAGGCGCGTACGCGGGGCTGGTCCCTGGACGACCAGTTGATCGAGCCGGGCCTGGTCGCGCTGGCCGTACCGGTGCGCGGCCCGGACGGAGCGGTGGCGTGCGCGCTCGGTGTGGTGAGCCACACCAGCCGGCACGGCGCCTCCTCGCTGCGCGACGCCGCCCTCCCCCGGATGCGGGAGGCGGCGGCGGCCATGGAGCGGGAGCTGCGCGGGGCGCCGGCGCCGCAGGCCGGGCCGCCGCCGGCCGCGCTCGCCGAGTGGACCGGCGCGTCCAAGCAGCAGCTGGGCCGGGGCTTCGTCGAGTCGCTCGCCCGCGGCCTGACCGTGCTCACCGCCTTCGGGGAGGGTCGTGACGCGCTCACGCTCAGCGCCGTGGCCGAGGCGACGGGCCTGGCCCGGGCCACCGCCCGGCGGGCGCTGATCACCCTGGAGCACCTGGGGTACGTGACCTCCCGGGAGCGCCTGTTCCGCCTCACCCCGCGCGTCCTGGACCTCGGCTACCCACCCCTGTCCCGCACGACGCTGTCGGCGATCGCCGCACCGCACCTGGCCGCGCTCGCCACCCGCGTGCACGACTCGGCGTCGCTGGCCGTCCTCGACGGCGACGACATCCGGTACACGGCCCGCGTCGCCACCAGCCGCATCATGAACGTCGACATCACCGTCGGCACCCGCTTCCCGGCGTACGCGACGTCCATGGGACGCGTGATGCTCGCGGGGCTCGAACCCGCGCAGCGGGCCGGGCGGCTGCCCCGTACCGGGCTGCGCGCGCTGACCCCGTACACCGTCACCGAGCCCTCCCGGCTGGCCGCGGTCCTGGAGGAGGTGGCGGAGCGCGGGTACGCGCTCGTCGACGAGGAACTGGAGGAAGGTCTGCGCTCCGTCGCCGTCCCGGTCCGCGACCGCGCCGGGGCGGTGGTCGCGGCGGTGAACGTGGCCATGCACAGCGTGCGGCGCACCGCCGGCGAGTGCGTCGCGGAGGTCCTGCCCGAGCTGCGCGCGACGGCGGACCGCATCGAGGCGGAGCTGCGGGTGGCGGGGCGGTTCGCCCGCGTCCCCGCCGTCTGACGGGTCAGAACACCGACAGTCCGGTCAGGGTGGTGAAGCGGTCCAGGGCCGCCACGCCCGCGACCGAGTTCCCCCGCCGGTCCAGGCCCGGGCTCCACACGCACAGGGTGCACCGGCCGGGCACGACCGCGATGATCCCGCCGCCGACGCCGCTCTTCCCGGGCAGTCCGACGCGGTAGGCGAAGTCCCCGGCCGCGTCGTAGGTGCCGCAGGTCAGCATGACCGCGTTGACGCGCTTGGCCTCGCTGCGGCTGAGGAACGTCGAGCCGTCGGCCCGTGTGCCGTGCCGGGCGAGGAACCCGGCGGCGAGCGCGAGGTCGGCGCAGGACGCCTCGACCGAGCACTGGCGGACGTACTGGTCGAGCAGGCGGGGGACGGGGTTGGTGATGTTGCCGTACGAGGCCATGAAGTGTGCGAGGGCGGCGTTGCGGTCGCCGTGCGCGGTCTCGGACGCGGCGACCCGCTCGTCGAAGGTGAGGTCCGGGTTGCCGCTCTCGGCGCGCAGGAAGTCCAGCAGGCTGCCGGAGGCGTCACCGGTGAGGGCCTGGAGGCGGTCGGTCACGACGAGCGCGCCCGCGTTGATGAACGGATTGCGCGGGATGCCGTTCTCGTACTCCAGCTGTACCAGCGAGTTGAACGGGTTGCCGGACGGCTCCCGGCCGACCCGCTCCCACAGCGCCTCGCCGTCCATGGACAGCACCAGGGCGAGGGTGAAGACCTTGGTGATCGACTGCGCCGAGAAGGGGTGCCGCCAGTCCCCGGCCCCGTACACCGTGCCGTCGGGCTCGGCGACGGCGATGCCGAAGCGGTGCGGGTCGGCCTCGGCGAGGGCGGGGATGTAGTCGGCGGGACGGCCGCGGCCGGGCGTGGCGGCGATCTCGGCGGCGATGCGGTCCAGGACGGACTGGAAGGAGCGTGACACGGCGCCCCACCTTACGGGGCCGCCGTGGGGGCCGTCGTGGGGGCCGGGGCCCTCGCGGCGAGGCGATCCGCGAGGGCCCCGGCGCCGGTCCCCGGTGGTCAGCAGTGCTTCGTCACCGAAGGCGCGGGGGCGATCTTGGTCGATCCGTTGACGGTGAGGTGGACCGAGTTCGCGTAGGTGATGTTGCAGGGAACGGTCACCGTCGGGCCGAAGCAGCCGCGCTGGAAGCCGGGGTTCAGGACGGAGTCCGCGCAGGTGACGTTGGAGCCGAACTGCGAAGAGGTCCACCCGCCGATGTTGACCGCCTTGGGGCCCTGGTTGTTGACCACGAGGACCACCTGCGCGTCACCGAACTGGTTGGCCACGACACAGCCCTGGAACTTCACACCGGGGTACGTGGCGTGCGGGATGGTGTCCTCGCAGCGCCAGTTGGCGTTCGGGCTGATCGCCTGCCAGTTGACGGTCGCGGCGTTCGCCGGCGCGGCGGC
The DNA here is from genome assembly GCF_000716335.1 of Streptomyces sp. NRRL S-118. Lineage (GTDB taxonomy): Bacteria > Actinomycetota > Actinomycetes > Streptomycetales > Streptomycetaceae > Streptomyces. The sequence continues at coordinate 151,664 of NZ_KL591010.1, forward strand.
TGCCGCCAGGGCGATCATCGCCGCGAGTCCGGCCCCTGCACCTCGAATGATCCGACGCACGTTCATTTCCCCTCCGGAGTGTCGGCACCGCGGCGCGTGCGCCGCGGCATCGAAGGAACGGTCCTGCCGTCCCTGTGGTCGCGTTGCGCTGGTGAATCTAGGCCCGTGGGGAGGACGCGGCTGTGCGTGGCGTGCACGGTTCCTGTGCACCGCGTGCCAGGGCCGCCGCGCGGTGTTCGGTGGGTGCCATGCCGTAGGTCTCGCGGAACGCCCGGCTGAACGCGGTGGCGCTGGAGAAGCCCCAGCGCGCCGCGACCACCTGGACGGGCAGGGCGCTCGACTCCCGGCACGCCAGCTCGGCGTGGGCCCGCTCCAGGCGCCCGCGGCGGATGCGGGCCGCCACGCTCATCGGCTGGTCGCGGAAGAGAGAGTGCAGACCGCGCAGGGAGATGCCGTGCCGGTCGGCGACGACCCCGGGGGTCAGGTCCGGGTCACCGAGGTTGTTGTCGATGAAGCAGGTGATCCGCCGCCGCATCTCCCGCGCGCGGGCCTCGGCCGGCGCCTCGCCCGGGTCGCCGAGCTGCTGCGCCAGGCAGGTGGCGGCCAGGTCGAGGGCGACGGAGCCCATCGCGCGCAGCTCCTCCGGGCGGCAGTGCCGGGCCTGGCCGAGGAGTGTCCTCACGAAGCCGGCGAAGACCGCGGCCGAGCCCCGGTCCGCCCGTATGCCCCGGGCGAGGAGGCGGTCCAGCCGGTCCGGCCGCAGCGGCAGGGCCGGCCGGGGGATCTGCAGCACGACCGCCTCGACCGGGCCGCCGTCCGCGGCCGTCGTCTCGTTCTCCATGGGGCGGGAGGAGTCCGTCAGGACCAGGCCGCCGCCCGAGACCTCCGATTCGCGGCTCCGCTGGGAGACCCTGAACACCCCCCGGGTGATCAGGGCCAGCTGGAACTGCTCGGGATCGCCCCGCCGGACGTGGGCCGGGGTGCGTCGCGACACCACCGGCGAGAAGGCGAAGGCGGACAGGCGCGGGCCGCCGAGGTCCAGGTCCGTGATCCCCGCGCGGAAGTCGGCCGTGTGGCGGGTGCTGAGGGCGACCGGCATCAGACTGCTGGACACCGTCTCGCAGAACCACGCGAACCTCTCCCGGGGCGGCACCCCGGCACCCGGTGCCATCACTCCGTACCCCTCCCCTCCCGCTGTCGGCACGTCAGGGGCTTTCCTCGTCATGGCACTCGCTTCCGTACGCGTGCTCCTCGTCGTGCGTCACCCCGGCGGCAAACGGCACCGCGCCGGGACGACGGCGACCTGACGGCCCGCCGGCGCGGCGGGTGACGGCGCGTGACTCAGCAGCTGTGGGTGTACGAGCGGGACGTCACCGAGGAGCCCCATCCGTCGACACTCCATGTGCTGTGGGCGGTGATGGTGAAGGGCTTGCAGCCCACGTACACGCTCGGGCCCAGGCAGCCCCGCTGGAAACCGGGGTTGAGGGTGCTGGGCCGGCAGTGGTGGGCGTTCTCGTAGTAGATCTGGTTCGACTGGATGAACGAACCGAAGTCGATCGCCCGTCCCGAGTTGTTGGAGATGACCGAGACGGCCTGCGCGTAGCCGCTGGAGCTGGCGATGATGCAGGTCTGGCCGACGACGCCCGCGGGAGCCTTGTGCAGCGGGGTGGTGGTGCCGCAGTGCCAGTTGGCGTTGGGCTTTATCTCCTGCCAGTAGTCGGAGGCGTGGGCGGGCTGGGAACCCATGAGCATCATGGCCGCCAATGCGGCGGTCACCGCTCCCAGGCGGCGGGCACCGCGCCGGGCGGAACGAGCCGTGACAGCGCTTTGCGGGAATGTCCGCATCAAGACCTCCAAGGTCTCACAGAGGGTCGAGGTGCCGGAGAAGCCGGCTTGGGGAAGCCGCCCGTGGGTCGGCGGGCGTCGCCGCGGACGAGGTGACCGGATTCGGTCGGTCGCGATGGATCGCTGAGGGAAGCGGCTCAGCCGTGCCACGAGTCGACGCTGAGGTTGGCCTCTTCGTCACCGTTCATGTACAGCTGGGAGGTTGCCGCGATGTCGCGGGTCCCGGAGAAGGTCTGGTTGAAGCAGCCACGGGTGAAGCCCGGGTTGAGCGTCGAATGCGTGCAGGTGGCGCGCCAGGAACCTTCGTAGATGCCCCCGGTGTTCTCCGTCTGGAGGACACCGCGGATGTCGGCGGCCTTGGTGCCGCTGTTCTGTACGACGAGGACGGCCTGTGCGTCGTTGTTCGCGTTGCGCACGATGCAGATCTTGAACTTGATGTTGAAGGACAGCCGGTGCGACTTGTACGGCGAACAGCTCCAGTTGGAGTTGGTGTCCACCGGCTGCCAGTACGGAGGGGCTGCCGCGGCGGGCCCGGCATTGACCAGGCCGGCACCGATCATGGTCGCGCTCGCTGCGAGCAGGCCCAGCGTCTTCTTCATGTTCTTCTTCTTTCGCGGGTGTGGGTGGGACTCCGGGGAAAGGCGCACAGGCCGGCGGCCGATGCCGAAGGACGCGCATCGAGGGACCGGGGTGCGGCGGGGCGGCACCGCTGGGAGGACGAACCGCGCCGGTGGGCGCGGGATCATCCCGCCACAGGGCACGGTTGCTGATCTGCTCCGTCGTCAGTGCAGGTCAGCGCCGTCTCGCGGCGCCGGGCCGGGACCCACCTTCCTCTACGCCGACGGGCTGAACAACACCGATTCCCGCATGGCACTCATGAGCGGGAATGATCAATCGGGGGGCGCGGTGGAGCTGCGGGACATCGAGATCTCCCGGACCCTCGCGGAGGAGCTGCGCTTCGGCCGGGCAGCGAGGCGGCTGCACCTGTCCGGGCACGTGTCAGCCAGTCGGCCCGCCGGCAGGAGCGCCGCGCCGGGGCGGTGCGCTGTTCGACCGCGGCACCCGCACCGCGCGTCCAGGCCCTCGTCGGCACCGCCCGCGACCTCGGCGCCCGCCGGCTCGCCGACCACGCCTCCAGGAGTGTCCCCTTCGGCGCACTCGGGGACGCTCCCCGGTGAGCCTGCCCCGGGGAGCGTCCCGGGAGAGCGAGCGTGTCCGGTCGAGGACCTCCGCCCGGCCGTCCCTCGATCGCAACGGAACGTTCGCCCTACGACAACTGGGGCAGCACCCGGTCGGGCGTCAGCGGCAGTTCGCGGAAGCGGACGCCCGTGGCGTGGTGGACGGCGTTGCCGATGGCGGCGGCCGTGCCCACGATGCCGATCTCGCCGATGCCCTTGCTGCCCATGGGGTTGAGGTGGGTGTCCTCCTCCTCGATCCAGTGGGCCTCGACGTCCGGGACGTCGGCGTGGGCCGGCACGTGGTAGGAGGCCAGGTCGCGCTCGGCGAAGTCGCCGAAGGCCGGGTCCACGGCGGAGTGCTCGGTCAGCGCCATGCCGAGCCCCATGGTCATGCCGCCGATGAACTGCGACCGGGCGGTGCGCGGGTTGAGGATCCGGCCGGCGGCGTACACCCCGAGCAGGCGCAGCACCCGCACCTCGCCGGTGGCCGTGTCGACCCGCACCTCGGCGAAGTGGGCGCCGAAGGCGTGCCGGGCGAACGCCGGGGTGCTCCCGGCCTCCTCGGTGGTGTCGGCGGAGGCGGACAGTCCGTCGGCGGGCAGCGGGCCCTGGTGGTCCGTCATCCGCCGCGCCAGGCGCGTGCACGCCTCGTGGACGGCCCAGCCCCAGGACGCGGTGCCCGAGGAGCCGCCGGCGAGCGGGGCGCGCGGCCGCCGGGTGGAGCCGATGCCGATGCGTACGGAGCCGAGGGGGACGCCGAGCGCGTCGGCGGCGATCTGGGCGAGCACCGTGCGGGCGCCGGTGCCGATGTCGGTGGCGTTGACGGCGACGGCGCAGCTCCCGTCGGGCAGGGCGGTGGCCGTGGCGGTGGACGGCGAGATCAGCACCGGGTACGTGGCGGCCGCGACCCCGGTACCGGTGAGGACCTGCTCCTTGGGGCCGGGGCGGCGGGCGGCGGGGCGCGGGTCCCGGTCGTGCCAGCCGAAGCGCCGGGCGCCCTCGCGCAGGCACTCGACGAGGTGGCGGCTGGAGAAGGGCAGGCCGCTGTCCGGCTCGGTGGCGGGCTCGTTGCGTATGCGCAGCTCGACCGGGTCCATGCCGAGTGCGCCGGCCAGCTCGTCCATGGCCGACTCCAGCGCGTACATGCCGGACGCCTCGCCGGGTGCGCGCATCCAGGAGGGGCTCGGCACGTCGAGGCGGACGACCCGGTGGTCGGAGAGGGCGTGCGGCGAGGCGTACATGACGCGGCTGGGGATCCCGGCCTGTTCGACGAACTCCTTGATCCGGGACGTCTGGGTGGTGACCTCGTGGGCGACGGCGGTGAGGGTGCCGTCGCGTTCGGCGGCCAGCCGGACGCGCTGGATGGTGGGGGCGCGGTGGCCGACGACGGTCGCCAGGTCCTTGCGGGGCAGTGCCAGCTTCACCGGCCGGCCGGTGTGGCGGGCGGCCATGGCGGCGAGGACGACGTGGGGCCGGGGCGTGCCCTTGGCGCCGAAGCCGCCGCCGACGTGCTCGGAGACCACGGTGACCCGGTCCTCGGGGAGCCGGAACATGTGGGCGAGGACGGAGCGGACCGGGCCGGCGCCCTGGCTGGAGTCGTAGACGGTGAGGTGGTCGGCGCTCCCGGTGCCGTCCCAGCGGGCGTAGGCGGCGTGCGGCTCCATGGGGTGGTTGTGCAGCGGCGGGATCCGGTAGGTGACGTCGACCCCGACCGGGGCGGCGGCGAAGGCCTCGTCGACGTCGCCGCGCGCCCGGCGGGCGGGGAACCCGCCGTTGGCCTCGTCCGGCGTGTAGGCCGCCGGGTGGTCCTCGGTGAGCGTCACGTCGTGCGGTTCGGTCGCGTAGCCGACGCGGACGGCGGCCGCGGTGGCCCGGGCGGCCTCCAGGGTGTCGGCGACGGCGAGGGCGACGTACCAGCCGCGGTGCGGTACGGCGTCGTCCTGGAGGACGGCGAGGACGGGGTCGTCGGGTGCGGCGAGCCGCGGTGCCGTCCAGGGGGTGAGGACGGCGAGGGCGCCGGGGGTGGCGAGGGCGTCCCCGGTGTCGACGGCGGTGACCCGGCCGCGGGCGACAGTGGCGGGGACGGGCCAGGCGTAGGCGCAGTCGGGCGGGGTGTGGGCGAGTTCGGTGGCGTACCGGGCGGTACCGGTGACCTTGTCGCGGCCTTCGAGGCGCTCGGCGGGGGCGCCGAGCGCGGGCGCGGCGGCGGTCGCGGTGGGGCGCATCACGGCTCCAGGTCGGGTCGGCGGTCGGCGGGCGGGGCGGGTGCGGCCCGCCCGGCGAGTTCGGCGAGGACGCGGCGGGCGAGGTTGCGGGCGAGCGGCACCTTGAAGGCGTTGTCCCGCAGGGGCTGTGCCTGGCCGAGCTCCGCGTCGACCGCGCGGGCGATGTTCGCGGGGTTCGGCGGGTGGCCGAGCAGTGCGGTCTCGGCGAGGCGCGCGCGCCAGGGGCGGTGGGCGAGGCCGCCGAAGGCGAGCCCGGCGTGGCGTACCGCCCCGTGGTCGTCCAGGTCGAGGACGGCGGCCACGGAGGCGAGGGCGAAGGCGTACGAGGCGCGGTCGCGGGCCTTCAGGTACGCGGAGGGCAGGCCGGCCGTCGATCCCGGGAGGACGACGGCGGTGATGAGCTCGCCGGGCCGCAGGACGGTGTCCTGCTCGGGGTGGTCGCCCGGCAGCCGGTGGAAGGAGGCGGCCGGGACGGTCCGGTCGCCGTCGGGGCCGTGCAGCTCGACGCCGGCGTCGAGGGCGGCGAGGGCGACGGCCATGTCGGAGGGGTGGGTGGCGATGCAGTGCGCCGAGTGGCCGAGGACGGCGTGGTCGCGGTGGTGGCCCTCGCGGGCGCCGCAACCGGTGCCGGGTTCGCGCTTGTTGCAGGGCTTGGAGGTGTCCTGGAAGTACGGGCACCGGGTGCGCTGGAGCAGGTTGCCGCCGGTGGTGGCGATGTTGCGCAGCTGCCCGGAGGCGCCGGCGAGCAGCGCCTGCGACAGGGCGGGGTGGCGGGCCCGTACCAGCGGGTGGGCGGCCAGGTCGCTGTTGCGCACGGTGGCCCCGATGCGCAGCCCGCCGTCGGAAAGCTCCTCGACGGTGTCGAGCGGGAGCCGGCTGACGTCCACGAGGGTGTCGGGCGCCTCGACCCCGTGTTTCATCAGGTCGACGAGGTTGGTCCCGCCGGCGAGATAGCGGGCGCCGGGGCGGCCGGCGTGGGCGGCGGTCGCCTCGTCGATGCTGGCGGCACGTACGTACGCGTAGGGCTTCACCGGATCACGTCCTCGTCTCACGTCCTGCCTCACTGCGTGCGCGACACGTCCTCGACGGCGGCGACGATGTTCGGGTACGCGCCGCAGCGGCACAGGTTGCCGCTCAGCCGTTCGCGTATCTCGGCCGCCGTGAGCCGCACAGGGCCCTGCGCGGGCGGTGCGGCGGGATCGGTCGCGTACGAGGGGTGCCCGGCCGCGGCCTCGTCGAGGACGCCGACGGCCGAGCAGAGCTGGCCGGGGGTGCAGTAGCCGCACTGGAAGGCGTCCCGGTCCAGGAAGGCGCGCTGGAGCGGGTGCAGCGCGTCGCCGTCATCGGCGTCGCCGGCCAGCCCCTCGACGGTGGTGACGGCGGCGCCGTCCTGGGCGACGGCGAGCAGCAGGCAGCCGTTGGCGCGCCGCCCGTCGACGAGGACGGTGCACGAACCGCACTGGCCGTGGTCGCAGCCCTTCTTGGCGCCGGTCAGGCCGAGGCGCTCGCGCAGGACGTCCAGGAGGGTGGCGCGGTGGTCGACGGCGAGGGTGTGCGGGGTGCCGTTGACCGTGAGCGTGATGCGCGAGTGGGTGGGCGCGGGGGGATGCCCGTGCGCCGCCGCCGGCTGCTCGGCGCCCATCAGAGGGCCTCGTCGCCCTCGTCGGGGACGGTGTGCATGGCGGCCTCCTCGGCGGAGGCCGCGGCGCCTGCGATGCCGACGTCGAAGGCGACGGCGTCCTTCTCGCTGTCCTCGTGGGCGCCTTCGTCGGGCGCGACGAGGCGCCCGGAGCGGTCGCGGCCGACCTGGTCGTCGAAAGGCTCGCCGTCCCCGCCGGGCAGGTCGCCGATGCCGTTGGGGAGGTTGTCGGGATCCTCGGTCTCCAGGGCGGGGTCCGGCATCTCCTCGTCGAGCCGCTGATCGAGGCTCTCGCGCTCGTTCTGCTCGCGGGCCGTGGTGCCGGTGTGGTCGACGGCCAGCGGACGCTCGGGCGGGGACCAGCCCTCGTCGTACGGATCGGCCTCGCGGTCCGACAGGGTGTCCTCGGGGTCGAGGATGCCCGTGTCCTCCCGGTCCTCGGCGACGGGCTGGTAGACCTCGTCACCCATCGAGTTCTCGGTTCCCATGGCGTGGCTCCCGTGTGCGTCTCGTCCGGCCGGTGTGCCGTGCTGTACGCCTGATCGCGTATCCAGCCTGGATCAAGTCACACATCCCGGCATTCCGGACGCCGCTCCCTCGGGCCGGCCCGGGATGTCAGGAGACCTCCGGGTCCCACCCGGTGGAGAAGGTGTCCCAGCGCAGCATCCGGTCGGCCTGCCGGTGCGTGAGGTCGGCGAGCTTTCTGGCCTCGTTCAGCACGTCTCCGTGCTCCTCGACGAGCTGGTCGTATATCGGCGAGCCGGAACCGGCGGGGCGCGTGCTCATCTGGGCGGGTCTCCTCGGAAACGGGGACGGTCGGCGCGCCGGGGCGGCGCCCGGCCCGGGCCGCCTGCCCGGAGAACCGCCGATCATGCGCGGGCGCGGAGTGACCTGTCACGCACTTCGCTGGGTGCGGCGCACGCACTCGGCGACGACGCCCCGCAGGCTCCCGGTGCGGTGCAGCAGCCGCCTCTGGACGCGGGCGCCGTTGCCGTGGCTGAGGAGCTCGGCGATGCCCTTGCGGGCGTACGGGAGGTCGCCGTTCTCCTCCAGCGCGTCCTCGAGGTGCGACAGCAGCGTGTACACGACCCGTTCCGCGGGGACGGGCCGCATGGTCACGGGGTGCAGCAGTTCGCCGTCGAGACCGGAGCGGCTGGCCCGCCAGGAGGCGGCGCGCAGCAGGCCGACGGTGTGCCGGGCGGGAGGTATCCCCTCGCGCCACTCGCGGGCGGCGGTGTCGACCAAGGCGCGGGTGAGGGTGGCGATGAGGACGGTGGTGGACGCCTCCAGGCAGACGTCCGCGGCCCGGACCTCGACGGTCGGGTACCTGCGCGACAGCCGGGCGTCGAAGTACACCATGCCTTCGTCATGCAGCACGCCGGTGCCGATGAGGTCCCCGACCAGCTGGTGGTAGTGGTCGGCGGAGCCGAAGAGCTCGACCGGGCCGGTCGACGGCCACCGGCCCCAGACGCGGTTGCGGTAGCTGCTGTACCCGCTGTCGTGCCCTTGCCAGAAGGGCGAGTTGGCGCTCAGTGCGAGCAGCACGGACAGCCAGGGCCGGATGCGGTCCAGGACGGCCACGCCCTCCTCGTCGGACTCCACCGACACATGGACGTGACAGCCGCAGGTGAGCTGCTCCTGGGCGGTGAGGCCGTAGTGCTCCTGGATCCAGCGGTAGCGCTTGCCCTCGGTGAAGGCGGGGCCGGCGGGCAGCGGCGAGGTCGCGAGCGCCGCGACGGCACCGCCGGCGCCGGCCGCGTGCCGGGCCGCCTCCGCCCGCCAGCGCTCGATCTCGGCGCCCAGCTCCCCCATGCCGGACTGCGGGTGCGTGGCGAACTCCAGCTGCTGCCCCTGGAGCTCCTTCTGGAAGGCGTGTCCGCGGCCTTCGCGGCTTTCCCTGGCGGCGAGGGCCAGCACGGCGGTGGACAGGGCGCAGGGCTCTCCGCTCTGCGGATCCACCAGCAGGAGTTCCTCTTCGACTCCGACAGTGCGCAACGGAAACCACCTTTCCATCGCATCCGGCGGGACCGCGCGGGGCGTCCATCATCCCTGCCGGGGCAGGCGCCGCACCGCCCCCCACCGGGATCTGGCGAGTTCCCGGTCGCATCCGGCTTGAACCCGGATACGCGGCCCGGCGCCCCGGGGCCCGGGTACGTGCCCGACGGGGGAGGGCGGTCAGGCGACGGAGCCGATGCGGCCCGCCGGCGCGTTCGGGCCGTCGTGGTGGATGGGGGTGTGGGCGCCGGTGAGGGAGACGCCGCTGCCGCCGCGCCGGTCGGCGACGATCTCCGCGCCGATCGACAGGGCGGTCTCCTCCGGTGTACGGGCGCCGAGGTCCAGGCCGATCGGGGAGTGCAGGCGGGCGAGCTCGAGCTCGGTGACGCCGACGTCGCGCAGCCGCTTGTTGCGGTCCTCGTGGGTGCGGCGGGAGCCCATCGCGCCGACGTACGCGACGGGAAGCCTCAGGGCCCGTTCGAGCAGCGGTACGTCGAACTTGGCGTCGTGGGTGAGGACGCACAGCACGGTGCGGCCGTCCACCCGGGTGCGCGCGAGGTACTCGTGGGGCCATTCGACGACGACCTCGTCCGCCTCGGGGAACCGGGCGGGGGTCGCGAAGACGGGGCGGGCGTCGCAGACGGTGACGTGGTAGCCGAGGAACTTGCCGACCCGTACCAGCGCGGCGGCGAAGTCGATCGCACCGAAGACGATCATGCGGGGGGCGGGGACGCTGGACTCGACCAGCAGGGTCAGCGGCTGCCCGCAGCGCGAGCCGTCCTCGCCGATGACTGCCGTGCCGGTGCGCCCGGCGTCGAGCAGGGCGCGGGCCTCGGCCGCCGCCGTGCGGTCCAGCGCGGGGTGGCCGCCGAGGCTCCCTTCGTACGCTCCGTCGGGGTGGACCAGGAGGGCGTTGCCGAGCAGGCCGGCGGGGCCCTCGATGATCCTGGCGAGGGCCGCCGCCTCCCCTCCGGCGGCGGCCCGCAGGGCGGCGGGGTAGATCCCGCCGCGGACCGGGGTGACGAGGATGTCGATGATGCCGCCGCAGGTCAGACCGACCGCGAAGGCGTCCTCGTCGCTGTATCCGAAGCGCTCCAGGGCGGGTTCGCCGTCCTGGAGCGCCTGCCGGCACAGGTCGTAGACGGCGCCCTCCACACATCCGCCGGAGACCGAGCCGATCACGGTGCCCTCGCTGTCGACGGCGAGCGCGGCGCCCGGCTGCCGGGGCGCGCTGCCGCCGACCGCCACCACGGTGGCGACGGCGAAGTCGCGTCCCTGCTCGACCCACCGGGTGAGTTCCTCGGCGATGTCCAGCATGTCGGCCTCCTTCGAGAAGCTTCAGGTGTGGAAGGGCCCGCGTCAGTGACCGGTACCCGTGGCGAAGTAGAAGATGAACACCGCCGACAGCACCCACATCAGGACGCTCGGCTCGCGCCACTTGCCCTGTGCGGCCTTGATGGCGCAGAACGCGATGACACCGGCGCCGACACCCGTGGTGATGGTGTACGTGAACGGCATCAGCACGACCGTGAGGAACACCGGGACGGCGACGGACCAGTCGGTCCAGTCCACGTGCCGGGCGTTCTGGAGCATCATCGCGCCGATCACGACCAGGGCGGCGGAGGCGACCTGGCCGGGAACCAGCTGGGTGAGCGGGGTGAAGAACAGGCACGCGGCGAAGAAGAGGCCGGTGACCGAGGCCGCCAGGCCCGTACGGGCACCCTCGCCGACGCCGGTGGCGGACTCGATGAAGACGGTCTGGCCGGACGCGCCGGCGCCGCCGCCGATCACACCGCCCGCGCCGTCGATGAACAGCGCCTTGCTCAGGCCCGGCATGCGGCCCTGGGAGTCGGCGAGCTTGGCCTCCTGGCCGACGGCGATGATGGTCGCCATGGCGTCGAAGAAGCCGGCCAGCACCAGGGTGAAGACGATCATGCTGACGGTGGCGTAGCCGAGCTTCTCCCAGCCGCCGAAGTCGACCTGCCCGAGGAGCGAGAAGTCCGGCATGGAGACCGGGCTGCCGTGCAGGACCGGCGCCTTGCCGCCCCACTCGTCCTCGCCGATGAGTCCGGTCGCGGTGGCGACGACGGAGATCACGGTGCCGACGACGATGCCGAGGAGGATGGCTCCGGGGACCCGGCGGGCCTGCAGCATGAAGATCAGCAGGAGCGTGAAGGCGAACAGCGCGACCGGCCAGCCGGTCAGGGAGCCGCCGACCCCGAGGGTGACGGGTCCGCCGCCCTCGCCCTTGCCGACGAAGCCGGCGTTGACGAAGCCGATCATCGCGATGAAGAGGCCGATGCCCATCGTGATGCCGTGCTTCAGTGCCAGCGGGATGGCGTTCATGATGACCTCGCGGACACCGGTGACCACCAGCAGGCAGATCACCGCGCCGTAGATCACGCACATGCCCATGGCCTGCGGCCAGGTCATTTCCGGGGCGACCTGGGTGGAGATGACGCCCGCGACACTCAGGCCCGCCGCCAGGGCGAGCGGAACCTTGCCGATGAAACCCATCGCCAGAGTGGTGACCGCTGCTGCCAGGGCGGTCGCGGTGATCAGCGCGGGCTGGCTCAGCTTGTCGCCGAGCGAGTCCTCACCGCCGAGCAGCAAGGGGTTGAGCAGGAGGATGTAGGCCATCGCCATGAAGGTGGTGATGCCGCCGCGCACTTCACGCGCGACCGTGGATCCTCTGTGGGTTATGTGAAAGTACCGGTCGAGCCAAGACCGTCCGGCGGGGACGCGGGAACCGGGTCCCGCGTCTTCGGCGACGGTCTTCGGCTCCACTGACGACTGGGTCATGGTGCCTACTCCCAAGGTTCAAAGGGGCACCCGCGTGCACGGGGCACAAGCTGCGGGATTTGGGATGGTGCGTTGGCTGCACGACCCGGGGGACGGCCCGAGGCGAACGGGGTGGTGCGGGTACTTCGGTGAGGCGGTGCGGGGGTCGGGGATGTGGGGGTGCTGCGTGGGGGGAACCGCGAGCGGTGCGGTTGCTCCGGGCGGTGCGGGCGCGGAAGTGTGACGTTCCCGGGAGGCACGCACCGCCCGGAGGGCTTACAGGGTGCCGGTGAGGTGCTCGGGGCGTACCGGCGTCTTGTTCAGCTCCAGGCCCGTCGCGTTCCGGATCGCCGCGAGGACGGCCGGGGTGGAGGACAGGGTCGGGGCCTCCCCGATGCCGCGCAGACCGTAGGGCGCGTGGTCATCGGCGAGCTCGAGCACGTCGACCGGGATGGTCGGGGTGTCGAGGATGGTGGGGATCAGGTAGTCGGTGAAGGAGGGGTTGCGCACCTTCGCCGTCTTGGGGTCGACGATGATCTCCTCCATGACCGCCACGCCCAGGCCCTGGGTGGTGCCACCCTGGATCTGGCCGATGACGGACAGCGGGTTGAGGGCCTTGCCGACGTCCTGGGCGCAGGCCAGTTCGATGACCTTCACCAGTCCGAGCTCGGTGTCGACCTCCACCACCGCGCGGTGCGCGGCGAAGGAGTACTGGACGTGGCCGTTGCCCTGTCCGGTCCGCAGGTCGAACGCCTCCGTCGGGCGGTGGCGCCACTCGGCCTCGATCTCGACGGCCTCGTCCTCCAGGACGTCCACGAGGTCGGCGAGGATCTCGCCGCCGTCGGTGACGACCTTGCCGCCCTCGAGCAGCAGCTCGGCGGTGGCCCAGGCGGGGTGGTACGTGCCGAACTTGCGGCGGCCGAGCTCCAGGACCTTCTCGCGGACGAGCTCGCAGGAGTTCTTCACCGCGCCGCCGGTGACGTACGTCTGGCGGGAGGCGGAGGTGGAGCCGGCCGAGCCGACCTGGGTGTCCGCCGGGTGGATGGTCACCTGGGTGACGCCGAGCTCCGTGCGGGCGATCTGGGCGTGGACGGTGATGCCGCCCTGGCCGACCTCCGCCATCGCGGTGTGGACGGTGGCGACCGCCTCACCGTTGATGACCTCCATGCGCACCTTGGCGGTGGAGTAGTCGTCGAAGCCCTCGGAGAAGCCGACGTTCTTGATGCCGACCGCGTAGCCGACGCCGCGGACGACACCCTCGCCGTGCGTGGTGTTGGACAGGCCGCCGGGCAGCGCGCGGACGTCGGCGCCCTCGGTGGACTCCCACTGGCGCTCCGGCGGCAGCGGGCGGGCCTTGACGCGGCGCAGCAGCTCGGCGACCGGGGCGGGCGAGTCGACCGGCTGGCCGGTCGGCATGAGCGTGCCCCGCTCCATGGCGTTGAGCTGGCGGAACTCCACCGGGTCCATGCCGAGCTTCTTCGCGAGCTTGTCCATCTGCGCCTCGTACGCGAAGCACGCCTGGACCGCGCCGAAGCCGCGCATGGCGCCGCAGGGCGGGTTGTTGGTGTAGAGCGCGACGGCCTCGATGTCGACGTCGTCGACGACGTACGGGCCGACGGCGAGCGAGGAGGCGTTGCCGACGACGGCCGGGGAGGCGGAGGCGTAGGCGCCGCCGTCCAGCACGATCCGGCACTTCATGTGCGTGAGCTTGCCGTCCTTGGTGGCGCCGTGCTCGTACCAGAGCTTCGCCGGGTGGCGGTGGACGTGGCCGAAGAAGGACTCGAACCGGTTGTAGACGATCTTGACCGGCTTGCCGGTGCGCAGCGCCAGCAGGCAGGCGTGGATCTGCATCGACAGGTCCTCGCGGCCGCCGAAGGCGCCGCCGACGCCGGAGAGCGTCATGCGGACCTTCTCCTCGGGCAGGCCGAGGACCGGGGCGATCTGGCGGAGGTCGGAGTGCAGCCACTGGGTGGCGACGTACAGGTCGACGCCGCCGTCCTCGGCGGGCACGGCCAGACCGGACTCGGGGCCGAGGAAGGCCTGGTCCTGCATGCCGAAGACGTACTCGCCGGAGACGATGACGTCGGCCTTCCTGGCGGCCTCGTCGGCGTTGCCGCGGATGATCGGCTGGCGGTGCACGATGTTGGGGTGCGGTACGTGACCGGCGTGGTGGTCGTCCCGGCCCGGGTGCAGCAGCGGCGCGTCGGGGGCGGTCGCGGAGGCCTCGTCGGTGACGACGGGCAGCTCCTTGTACTCGACCTTGATCTTGGCGGCGGCGCGGCGCGCGGTCTCCGGGTGGTCGGCGGCGACCAGGGCGACGGGCTCGCCGTGGTGGCGTACCCGGCCGTTGGCGAGGACCGGGGTGTCCTGGATCTCCAGGCCGTAGTTCTTCACCTCGGTGGGCAGGTCCTCGTAGGTCAGGACGGCGTAGACGCCGGCCTGGGCGAGGGCCTCGGAGGTGTCGATGGAGACGATCTCGGCGTGGGCGACGGTGGAGCGCAGGATCTGGCCCCACAGCATGTCCTCGTGCCACATGTCCGAGGAGTAGGCGAACTCGCCGGTGACCTTGAGGGTGCCGTCGGGGCGGAGCGTGGACTCGCCGATGCCGCCCTTGGTGTGGGATCCCTGGGTGACCTTGGTGGGGGTGCCCGCCGGGGCGGACGTGACCCGGGTGTGCTGAGCCATCAGACTGCCTCTCCCTGACGCGCGGCCGCCAGGCGGACCGCGTCGAGGATCTTCTCGTAACCGGTGCAGCGGCAGAGGTTGCCGGAGAGCGCCTCGCGGATGTCCTCGTCGGTCGGCGACGGGTTGCGCTCGAGCATCTCGTCGGCGGCGACCAGGAGGCCGGGGGTGCAGAAGCCGCACTGCACGGCGCCGGCGTCGATGAACGCCTGCTGGATCGGGGAGAGCTCGGTGCCCTCGCCGGTCTGGGAGTCGGTTCCCTTGGCGGACCAGCCCTGCGCGTCCTGCAACGAGGTGCCGGGCCTGCCGTCGGAGGAGCCGCAGGCGCCGGTGCCGCACGCGCCGCTGTGCTCGGCACGCTGCTTGGCGAAGTCGGCGAGGCCCTCGACGGTGACGACCTCGCGGCCCTCGACCTGGCCGGCGGCGACGAGGCAGGAGCAGACCGGGATGCCGTCCAGGCGGACCGTGCAGGAGCCGCACTCGCCCTGCTCGCAGGCGTTCTTGGAGCCGGGCAGGCCCAGGCGCTCACGCAGGACGTACAGGAGGGACTCGCCCTCCCAGACGTCGTCGGCTTCCTGCGGACGTCCGTTGACCGTGAAATTGACGCGCATGGTTATGCAGCTCCTTCAAGGGTGCGGCCGGTGCCGCGGTACTGCTCCCAGGTCCAGCCGAGCGTGCGGCGGGCCATGATGCCGACCGCGTGACGGCGGTACTTGGCGGTGCCTCGTACGTCGTCGATCGGGTTGCAGGCGCCGGAGGCGAGCTCCGCGAACTGCTTGGCGATCGAGGGAGTGATGATCCTGCCGCTGTCCCAGAAGCCGCCCTCCTCGAGCGCGGCGTTCAGGAAGTCTTCGGCCGCCTTCGCCCGTACGGGGGTCGGGGCGGCGGAACCGATGCCGGTGCGGACGGTCCGGGTCTCCGGGTGGAGGGCCAGGCCGAACGCGCAGACCGCGATGACCATGGCATTACGGGTACCCACCTTGGAGTACTGCTGCGGGCCGTCCGCCTTCTTGATGTGGACGGTCTTGATGAGTTCGTCGGCGGCGAGCGCGTTGCGCTTGACGCCCGTGTAGAACTCGTCGATCGGGATGAAGCGGGAGCCGCGCACCGACTCCACCTCCACCTCCGCACCGGCGGCCAGCAGGGCCGGGTGGGCGTCACCGGCCGGGGAGGCGGTGCCCAGGTTGCCGCCGACGCCGCCCCGGTTGCGGATCTGGGGCGAGGCGACGGTGTGGGACGCCAGCGCCAGGCCCGGCAGCTCCGCCCGCAGGTTCTCCATGATCCGCGTGTACGGCACCGAGGCGCCGAGCCGTACGTTCTCCTCACCGACCTCGAACTCGTCGAGCAGCTCGATGCGGTTGAGGTCGAGCAGGTACTCGGGACGCCGGTGGTCGAAGTTGATCTCGACCATGACGTCGGTGCCACCCGCGATGGGCACGGCCGTAGGGTGCTCGGCCTTGGCGGCGAGCGCCTCCTCCCAGCTTGCGGGGCGAAGGAAGTCCATGAGTGGCTCTCTTCTACGTGATCCGGTGGTACGTGATCCGAGTGATCGACGTGGTCCGTGATCTGCGTGATCGGTCGTTCGCTGGGGCACGGGGAACGGCCGGGCCCACGTTCTCGTCTTCATGTTCACGTGCTGTTAACGCGTTGTGGGCCAAGTACACCCAGCGGTGCTCCACCCGGTGCAGTCACCGAAAACATGAAGGAGTTGGCTGGTCGCCCTCCTCGTCTTGTAGATTCGAACGAAAGGCGAGGATCAGTAACCTCTCCGTTTCCCCCCGGAAACGGTGGCCACAGGTCACCGGCCACAACCAGACACCCACGAGGAAGATCGGCGGCGACGAGATGCGGCTGCGCGCACTGCTGGAAACCGACGCGCTGGGGCTGCGGCTGCTCGGCGGCGAGGACGAGCTCGACCGCACGGTCCGCGGCGTGATGACGACGGACCTACGGGACCCCAGCCGGTACCTGTCCGGCGGCGAACTGGTGCTCACCGGCCTGGCCTGGCGGCGCGACTCGGCCGATTCCGAGCCCTTCGTACGGATCCTCGCCTCGGCCGGGGTCGCGGGTCTGGCGGCCGGTGAGGCGGAGCTGGGGGCCATCCCGGACGACCTGGTCCAGGCGTGTTTGCGCCACCGGCTCCCCTTGTTCGCAGTGAACGAATCCGTTGCGTTTGCAACGATTACGGAGCATGTCGTTCGGCAGGTGTCGGGCGAGCGGGCCGGTGACCTCGCGGCTGTTGTGGATCGGCACAGAAGGCTCATGACCTCCGGCCCCGCGGGCGGCGGTCCCGAGGTCGTCCTGGACCTTCTCGGCTCCGACCTGGACCTCCGCGCCTGGGTGCTCTCGCCGACCGGACGGCAGATCGCCGGCGCGGGCGCGCCGCTGCCCGCCGAGGTCGCCGCCACCCTGGCGGGTGAACACCTCGCCGCGACCCGCACCGGCCGGCGCGGCCCGCACCGTGCGCAGGTGCGCAACACGACGTACTCCCTCTTCCCGATCCGTAACACCGGGCGCGGCGCCGCGCCCGCCGCCCGGGACGTGCGCGAGACCGTCCTGTCGGACTGGCTGCTGGCCGTGGAGGCCGACGCCGGCGACTGGCCGGCCGCCCGCCTCGACCTGCTGCAGGGCGTCACCCAGCTGATCGCCGTCGAGCGCGACCGGCGGGACGCCGCGCGCACGGTGCGGCGGCGGCTCGCCCAGGAGGTCCTGGAGCTGGTCCAGACGGGCGCCGCGCCCGCCGAGATCGCGGCGCGCCTGCGGGTGGCCGCACCGGTGCTGCTGCCCGGGCTGGGGACGGCGCCGCACTGGCAGGTCGTGGTGGCGCGCGTCGACTGGGGCGAGGAGGGCGCCCCCGCGGGCAAGGGCCCGGGCGCCGAGCCCGGGCAGGTCGCCCAGTCACTGCTGGAGGAGATCCTCGTCGACCCGGCGGCCTCCGGCCCCGACTCGGCCGACCGGATCGCGGTCGCCCACACCGGGGACGAGGCGATCGCCCTGGTGCCGCTGCCCGTGGTGCCGGGCGCGGACGGCGACGCCGACGAGGAGGGCGCCGCGCCGCAGGACACCGGCGGACCGGGGCTGCACGCCGACGCGCTGCTCGCCACCGTGCGGGAGCCGCTGTCGGCCGGCCTCGCGGACGACGGGCGGCTGACGCTGGGCGTGAGCGCCGCGGTGCACTCGGCCGAGGGGCTGCGCGGCGCGCTGGAGGAGGCGCGGCACGCCCGGCGCGTGGCGGCGGCGCGGCCGGGCCGGGTGTGCGCGGCGGGGCACCACGAGCTGGCCTCGCACGTCCTGCTGCTGCCGTTCGTGCCGGACGACGTGCGGCGGGCGTTCACCGCCCGGCTGCTGGACCCGCTGCGGGACTACGACCGGCGGCACCGCGCGGAGCTCATCCCCACCCTGGAGGCGTTCCTGGACTCCGACGGCTCGTGGACGCGGTGCGCCACCCGGCTGCACCTGCACGTGAACACGCTGCGCTACCGGGTGGGCCGCATCGAGCAGCTGACGGGGCGTGACCTGTCCCGCCTGGAGGACAAGCTCGACTTCTTCCTCGCCCTCCGCATGTCCTGACGATTTGTCACAACCACCGATCGAAAGCGATACCCGGAACGTGATGTCCGAACAAGGGGACGCCCTGGGAGCCCTGCGCGGCGACTGCGCCAACTGCTTCGGCCTGTGCTGCGTCGCGCTGCCCTTCGCCGCCTCGGCGGACTTCGCCGTCGACAAGCCCGCCGGCACGCCCTGCACGAACCTGGCCGACGACTTCCGCTGCGGCATCCACGCGCGGCTGCGGGACCGGGGCTTCACCGGCTGCACGGTCTACGACTGCTTCGGGGCCGGGCAGAAGGTCTCCCAGGTCACCTTCGGCGGCCGGGACTGGCGCCAGGAGCCGGGCAGCGCGCGGCAGATGTTCGCGGCCTTCCCCGTCGTGCGGGCGCTGCACGAGCTGCTCGCGTACCTGACCGAGGCGCTGACGCTGGAGCCCGCGCGGTCCCTGCACGGGGAGATACGCCGCGTCCTGGCCGAGACCGAGGAGCTGACGTTCCTCTCCCCCGGCGAGCTGGGCGCCCTGGACCTGGACGCCCGCCGCCGGGTCGTCGGCGACCTGCTGCAGCGGGCGGGCGAGCTCGCGCGGGCGGGCATCCCCGGCGCGACGGGCCGGAAGAAGAACCGCCGGGGCGCCGACCTCATGGGGGCCCGTCTCGGCGGCGCCGACCTGCGCGGCGCGTCCCTGCGCGGCGCCTGCCTCATCGCGGCCGACCTGACCGGCGCCGACCTGCGGCGGGCCGACCTGCTCGGCGCGGACCTGCGCGACGCGCAGCTCGCGGGCACCGACCTCACCGGTGCGCTGTTCCTCACGCAGCCGCAGCTCAACGCGGCGCGGGGCGACGCCCGCACGACGGTTCCGGCCCGGTTCACCCGGCCGGCGCACTGGGCGTCCTGACAGGGGTGCCCTGCGCGCCGCCGTCCGCCGTCCGCAGCATCTGGGCCGCCGCCAGCCGGCGGTAGGCGGGGCTGCTCGCCAGCAGCTCCTCGTGGTCCCCGGAGGCGACCGCGCGGCCCTCGTCCAGCACGACGATCCGGTCGGCGTGCTGGACCGTGGAGAGCCGGTGCGCGATCACCAGCAGCGCGCACTCCCGCGCCACGTCGCGCATGACGGTGGTGAGCGCGGCCTCGTTGAGCGCGTCCAGGTGCGACGTGGGTTCGTCGAGCAGCAGCAGCGCCGGCCGGGCCAGCAGGGCGCGGGCCAGCGCGATCCGCTGCCGCTCGCCGCCCGACAGGGTGCCGCCGCGGTCGCCGAGCATTCCGGACAGGCCGCCGGGCAGCCGCCGTACGACGTCCTCCAGGCGGGCCAGTTCGACCACGCGCCGCACCTCGGCGTCGGAGGCGTCGGGAACCGCGTAGGTGATGTTGTCACGCAGGGTGCCATGGACGACATGGGCGTCCTGGTCGACGACGGCGATCCGGGCGCGGCACTCGGCGCGGGTCAGCCCGGTGGCGGGCCGCCCGTCGAACAGCAGCATGCCGGCGTCGGGTTCGTAGAACCGGGCCGTCAGCGCGAAGACGGTGCTCTTGCCCGCGCCGGACCGGCCCACCAGGGCGACCTGCCGGCGGTGCGGGACGGTGAGGGTGACACCGCGCAGCACGGGCCGGTCGGGGTCGTACCCGAACCGGACGTCCCGCAGGGCCAGGACGGGGGCGTGCCGGTCCGGCAGCGGTGACGGCGGCGGTGTGCGCGGTGCCGTCGTGCACCGGGGCGCGACCGCCGACTCGGGCGGTTCCGGTGGTTCCGGTGGTTCCGCGGGCAGGGCCATCGCCTCGGCGATGCGCTGGTGGGCGCCCATACCCCGCTGGATGAGCCCGATCGCCCGGAACACCGACGCGAGCGGCAGCGCCAGGTACGAGGCGTACAGCAGGAACGCGACGAGGTCGCCGAGCGAGTGGGAGCTGGCGTTCACCCGCAGGCCGCCGATGACCAGGACGACGAGGAAGGAGCCCTGGACGGCCAGCTCGACGGCCGGGCTCATCACGGACGCCAGCTTCGCGGTCCGTACGCCGGCGTCGTACGCGGTGTCCACCCGCTCCCCGATGCGCCGCGCCTCGCGCTCCTCGGCCCGGTGCACGCGCACCATCGGCAGGGCGCCGAGCGCCCGTTCCAGGTCCGCGGCGATCGCGCCGACCGCGTTCTGCATGCGCGTCGAGGCGGCGCGGATGCCCCGCAGCAGCGACGCGACGACCGCGGAGGCGAGGGCCACCGTCACCGCGACGAGCAGCAGCAGGAGGGGGTCCAGCCAGAGCATGAGCACGACCGCGCCGGCGGCCACCAGCGCCCCGGTCACCACGTCGACCAGGGCCTGGGACACGACCTCCCGCAGCAGGGTGGTGTCCGCGGTCACCCGGGCGATCAGGTCGCCGCCACGGTGGCGGTCGTACTCGCGCATCTCCAGCCGCAGCAGCCGTGCCACCAGGCTGTGGCGCAACTGCCGGACCACGCCCTCGCCCATCCGCTCCAGGACGAACCGGCCCACCGCGCCGGTCGCCGCCTCCGCCACGAACAGCACCGCCAGGAGCGACAGCGGCACCCAGAAGGCCGGTCCGCCGGCCCCGCCGGCGTCCACGACCAGCCGGGCGACGAGCGGCTGGGCGAGGCCCAGCCCCGAGCCGGCCAGCGTCAGGACCGCGGCGAAAGCCATGGACACCCGGTGCCCGGCGGTGAGCCGGTACAGGGTGACGACCGCGGCCCGGGTGGAGCCCTTCGCACCCGGCCCCGGCGGGCCGGTCACCGGGCCGGCGGCACCGGTGGCGGGCGCGTCCGGGGCGGGCTCCGTCTTCGGGGGCGGCTCCGCCGTCTGGGCACCTGTCGCGGGCGCCGGCGCCCGCTCGCCCCTCCGCCTCCCGCCGGTCACCGGCCCGGCGGGCGGCTCGGGTCCGCCGGCCCCACCACGAGCAGCCGTACGAAGTAGTCATCGGGCATGGGCTCGCCCACGGGGCGCCCTTCCGCCTCGATCCAGGCGTGGGCGTTGAAGGGAGGAACGGCACTCGGACCCGTGCACCACGTGGCCCAGGTGCCCGACAGCCGGCACAGCAGCACGGCGCCCAGGGAACGGGGCAGGCAGCCGCGGGGTCCGGCGCAGCGCAGGCTCACGGCGCACAGGGCGTCGCGGGCGGCTCGGGCCTGCGCGGCGGTGGCGGGCCGGGCGCCGCGCCGCGCCCGCTCCAGGACCGCGCGGATGCGGTGCGGCGGCAGCGCCGACAGCAGGACGGCGGGGCCCAGGACCAGCCGGGCGGCCAGCCGGCGGGTGAAGGGCACACCGGTGGGGATGTCCAGGGCGCTCGGTGTGGTCATGCGGCCAGCCCCGAGGTGCGCAGGTCCGCCACGAGGGCGGCGACGTCCTCCTCGGCCCGGGCCCGGTCGATGTCGTACTCCGCGACCAGCGCGTCGGCCGCGTCCACTTCGTCGCCGCCCGCCATGAGGACGCCGACGATCAGGGTCCCGGCGGGGTTGAGCTCCCAGTACTCCCCGCTGCGCTGGTCCAGGAGGACCGTGCCGTATCCGGTTTCGGCGGTGGAGACGTCGGCGCCGAAGCGCAGTGCCATGGTGAGTTCCCTTCGGTTGCGGGGGCCGCCCGGAGCGCGAGGCCGCGGAGCCACACCTCGCAGGCGATCGTCGAGTAGAGGATGGCGTCGCCGAGCCCGGGCGTGGCCGGCCGCTGGGCGAGGCGGCGCAGCACCTCGCCGTCCACCAGGCCGAGCCGTTCGAGGTGCGAGTCCTCCCACAGGGCCCGCAGGTCGGCGCGGTGCTCGCGCAGTCCGTCGGCCGCGTCCATCGCGGCCGCGGCCTTGTCGGTGCGGCGCAGGCAGG
Organism: Streptomyces sp. NRRL S-118; assembly: GCF_000716335.1. GTDB lineage: Bacteria > Actinomycetota > Actinomycetes > Streptomycetales > Streptomycetaceae > Streptomyces. The sequence continues at coordinate 173,372 of NZ_KL591010.1, forward strand.
CGTCGGGGACGATCCCGCGCATGGCGGCGGACAGGAGCGGCTTGTACGCCCAGGGGGTGACCCGCTCCTCGGGACGGACCGCGAGGCATGCCTCGATGACCCGGTCGTCGAGGAACGGCGAGGCCATCGGGACGCCCGCCCGGGCCGCCATCCGGTCCCACTGCCGGATGATGCGCGTGCAGGAGCGGATCTGGTCCAGGTCGATGTGCAGGCCGCGGTCCGGGTGGAGCGGCGCCGCCCGGCCGGCGGCCTCGCGCAGGGCCCGCCGCGCCAGGCGGGCCGCCTCGGGCGTCATCCACTCGAAGAGCCGTGGTGGTACGCCCCAGCCGAGACCGGTGGTCACCGAGTCGGGCAGCGGGTCGGACAGCCGACGGCTCGCGTCGCCGAGCCAGGCCGGGTAGGTGCGGGAGTCGGCCAGGGCGCGCAGCGTGCCGCCGAGCGGCCACTGCCACAGCGCCCGGAAGCCGCGCAGCTGACGCAGCGCGAACAGCGGCCGCCGGCGCGCCAGTCGGTGGTAGTAGGCCTCGGAGCACCAGGCCACGTGGTCGCCGCCGATGCCGGTCAGGTGCACCCGGCTGCCCCGCTCGGCCATGGCGGGCAGGTGGTGCAGGACGCGCGCGCGGTCCATGACGCCGATGGTGGGTTCGTCGAGCAGGTCGTCGATGGCGAGCAGGTCGGTGTAGACGAGGGGCGAGGCGTGGGCGTCCCACACCTGGTGCTCGACGTCGGGCAGGAATCCGGCGGCCTGCTTGGCCCAGTGCAGGTCGCTGTCGGCGGGGTCGCGCCCGGGCCAGGTGTTCGCCACCACCCGGGCGGGTGAGCGGTCGGCGAGGAAGCAGATGGTGGTGGAGTCCAGGCCGCCGGACAGGTCGCAGCTGACCACGCCTCCCTGCCCCGTGCGGGCGTCCACGGCGTCGGTGAGGGCCTCCCGGACCCGTGGTGCGCCGGCTGCGAGCGTCCGGGTCGGTCGCGGGGGCGTCCACCAGCGGGAGTGGCGTACGGTGCGTCCGTCCGGGGCGACGACGAGGGCGTCCTGCGGGGATACGGCGGTGACGCCCCGCCACATGGGCTCCTCGCCGAGCGGGTGCGGGACGGGCCAGAGCAGCCGGACGGCGAGCTGTTCCACGTCGGGGTCGCGGCCGAGCGCCGCGGCGAGCACGTCGGCGCGGGTGGCGGCCACCTGCACGTCGTCGATCCGGGCGTGGAAGACCAGCCGCAGGCCGGAGGCGGTCCCCTGTACCCGCAGCCGCCCGTCGAGGGCGGCCATCAGGTGGAAGCTGCCGGGGAGCGTACGGGCCAGGGCATCGAGCTGCGTGATGTCCCGCAGCCGGGCGGCGTGCCGGCGCAGTGCGTCCGCGTCGAGCGGGCAGCAGCCGATGACGGCGAGGGCCGCGGAGCCCGCCCGGGCGGTGACCATCTCGTCGTCATGCCAGTGGCCGACGAGCCAGGGGCGTCCCGAGGGGTGCGGCAGCGTGCGCGTACCGGGGCGGGCGAAGAACCGGGCCACGGCGGCCGCGGCGTCGTGGTCGGGAAAGACCGCGACATGCGCGTCGCCGGGGCCCGGGCCCGCACTTTCGTGCGCTTCAGTCATGAGGCCGAAGGTTCGCCGACGACCGTCAGTTCTTGCTCAGGATGAGACGGTCGTTGCCGTGGAATGCGAGGAGTCCGGTCTTCTTGCGGAACGAACCCCGCCGGATGAGCGTCGGCGCTTCGTAGGCCTTCTTCATGACAGCTCCTTCTGATCGGTTCACCACCCGCCCCGCAATGGCGGGCGGCCTGGCATCGAAGGTAGCCGCAGGTCAGGGCCGCCCCACAAGGGTCATCCGTTTCTCGCATTGTACGAATTATTAAGAAAACCTGGCGCTTTGCGGGGTGGCGCATTCTTCGGCGGAACCAGTCATTCTGCCTACAAAAAGCAGGCACACATGATGGGGAAACGTTTCCACATGCGCCTGTCCGATGGCAGGGAGCAATGCGTCGGGGGAGCGCATTTCTCGGAACAGGGTGGCCGCCCGCGCACGCCATTCTTCCCGCGCGCCCCCGAAACGTACACAGTCACCTCGTGAGCACCCGCGTGAACGCCCCCTCCGTGGCCGCCAGTTCCTCCCACGTCCCGGTCTGCGCGATCCGGCCGTCCTCCAGGACCGCGATCCGGTCCGCCCGGCGCACCGTGGCCGGCCGGTGGGCGATCACCACCGTCGTACGGCCCCGTGACGCGGCCGCCAGCGCCGCCGACAGCTCCGCGTCCCCCGCCGTGTCCAGGTGGGCCGTCGTCTCGTCGAGGACCAGGATCCGCGGATTCGTCAGCAGCGCACGCGCCAGGGCCACCCGGGAGCGCTGGCCGCCCGACAGGGTCGCGCCGCGCTCCCCCACCACGGTGCCGTAGCCGTCCGGCAGCGCCTCGGCGATCCGGTCGACGCCGCAGACGCGGGCGGCGTCGCGCAGTTCCTCGTCGGTCGCATCCGGCCGGGCCAGGCACAGGTTGTCGGCGAGCGTGCCGTGGAAGAGCGGCGCGTCCTGGCCGACGACCGCCACGGTGCGGCGCAGCTCCTCCTCCGCCAGATCGCGCACGTCGACGGGCGTGCCGTACGCCCCGACCAGCTCGACCGCGCCCTGCACCGGGTCCCAGAAGCGGGCCAGCAGGTGCGCGCACGTGGACTTGCCGGACCCCGAGGCGCCCACCAGGGCGAGCGTTTCCCCCGCGCGGACCGTCAGGTCCAGGCCGTCGAGCACCGGCGCGCCGCCGTAGTCGAAGCGCACGCCCCGCATCCGGACGCCCAGGGGCCCGGCCGGCGCGGGGCGGGGCGCGGCGGGGGCGGGCGCACCCGCCCGGGCCCGGATCGCCGCGCCGACGCGGGAGGCGGCCGCGCGCAGTCCACCCGCCTGGCCCAGCGCCGCGGCCGAGTCGGCGACCGGCGCGAGGACGCCGAGCGCCAGGGCCATCGCGGCGGGCGTCCACGCACCGCCGGCCGCAGCCGCGGCCGCGGCGACCGCCACCACCCCCACGACCGCCGCCACCACGAACAGGTCGCGCACCGCGGCCGCGCCCGCCTCCCAGGCGTGCTCCGCCCGTTGCGCCTCGCCCAGCCGGTCGCCGTGCTCCCGCAGCCGGGCGCGGCGCCGCTCCAGCGCTCCGGACGCCAGCAGTTCCCGCAGCCCGTCGACCGTCTCGACCGCCTCGGCCGACAGCTCGGCGGCGGCCCGGCGCGTGCGGGCGCCGCGCACCGCCCGCCCCCGCCCGTCCAGCAGCGGCGCGAGGAGCAGCAGTCCGGCGGCGAGGGCGACCGGGACCGTCAGCCAGGGGTCGACCACCGCGAGGACCGCCGTACCGCCGGCGAGGACGACGGCGGAGGCGAGGAGTTGCGCGACCGCGTGGGCGTAGAAGAACTCCAGGGCCTCCACGTCCGCCAGCGCCGCCGCCGCGAGGTCGCCGCTGCGACGCCCGGCGACGCGGGCGGGCGCGCTGCGGGCCAGCCCGTCGAAGACCCGCACCCGTAGCTCGGCCAGCACCCGGTACGCCAGGTCGTGCGACAGGTCCATCTCCCGCCACGTCGCCAGCGAGCGCAGCAGGACGAGGGCGACGAGCGCCGTGACGGTGGCGGCGCCCGGGGCGGTGCCCGACAGGACCGCGGTGCCCACGGTGTGGGCGGCGAGCGTCACCAGCGCGACCAGCGCGGCCTGGTCGGCGAACGCCGCGCCGAAGGTCCGTACGGTCATGGCCCGGTGAGCGCCGAGCACCGGCAGCAGGGCGCGCAGGGCGCCGCGCTCGGGGCCGGCGGCCGGGTGGCCGGGCGGCGGGGTGTCCGGGCGGGTGGTCGTGGTCACGCTGCCTCCTCGTGGGTGTGCCCGGCGGCGACCAGCCGCGCGTACAGGGCGCTCCGGGCGAGCAGGCCCGTGTGCGTGCCGGCGGCCTCGACCCGGCCGTCGTCCAGGACCACGATCCGGTCGGCTTCCCGTACCGAGGCGAGGCGGTGGGCGACGACGAGGCAGGTGCGGCCGCGGGCGGCTCGGAGCAGTTCGCGGCCGATGCGGGCCTCGCGCCGTTCGTCGACCGCGCTCGTCGCCTCGTCCAGGACGAGGACGGGTGCGTCGGCGAGGAGCGCGCGGGCGAGGGCGAGGCGCTGGCGCTGTCCGCCGGACAGGGTGGCGCCGCGCTCGCCGACCTCGGTGGCGTAGCCGCCCGGCAGCCGCAGGATCTCCTCGTGGATGCCGGCGGCCCGCGCCGCGGCGTACAGCTCCTCGTCGGTCGCCGCGGGGCGGGCGAGCCGGAGGTTGTCGGCGACGGAGGCGTGGAAGAGGTACGTCTCCTGGGACACGACCGCGATGCCGCTCCGCAGCGCGGCGAGGGCGAAGCGGCCGTGGTCCGTGCCGTCGAGGGTGACGCGCCCGCCGTCCGGGTCCCACTGGCGCAGCAGGAGCGCGAGGAGGGTCGACTTGCCGGCGCCGGACGGGCCGACGACGGCGGTCGTACGGCCCGCCGCGGCGGTGAACGTGACCCCGCGCAGGGCGGGCCGGGCGGCGCCCGGATAGGTGAAGCGCACGTCCTCGAAGCGGATCTCCGGGGAGCGGGCCGGCATCGGCGCGGTGCCTTCGTCGCGGACCGCGGGCCGTGCCGTGCGCAGGGCGGCGATGCCGTCAGCGGCCGAGACGCCGAGGTAGCCCGCGTGCCACTCGCGCGACAGGTCCCGGACCGGGCGGAAGCACTCCGACGCCAGCATGAGGAGCAGGTAGGTGCCGGTCGCCGCGGTCCGGCCGGACGCGGCCGAGGCGCATGCGACCAGCGCGGCGGCGACCGTGCCGCCCTGGACGGCGAGGTCCGTGATGCCGGTGTCGACGAGGGACACGCGCAGCTTGGCGACGGTGGCGCGGTGCAGGGCCGCCGAACGCGCCTCCAGGCGGGCACGGGTGCGCGCGACCGCCCCGGCGGCCCGGAGCGCCGGCATGCCCTGGAGCGCCTCCAGGTAGTCGGCCGCGAGTGCCTCGTACGAGCCCCAGTGCTCCTGGCCCCGCCGGGCCAGCAGCGCGTCCCACCAGCGGGGCGCGAGGAGCGCCAGCAGGAGCGCGGGGGCGAGGACGAGGAGGGCGCGGGGCTCGACGAGGGCGACGGCCGCCAGGAGGAGCGGCGGCAGCGCACAGGTGATCAGGAACTGCGGGAGGTAGCGGGAGACGTAGGCGTCCACGCCCTCGACGCCGTCGACCAGCGTGGCACGGACCGCTCCGGCCCGGGTGTCCGCGGAGCGGGCCGGCCCGAGGGCGCCGAGGCGTTCGAGGAGGGCGTCGCGCAGACCGGTCCGGACCCGCGCCCCGGCGCGGACGGCGAGCGCGCGCTGACGCCGGCTCAGTACGGCGCGGACGGCGACGGCCGCGAGGACCCCGGCCAGCAGGGCCGGGAGGCCGGACGTCTCGCCGCGGGCGGTGCGGGCCAGCGCGAGGGCGAGGAGCACGGCCTGGGCGAGGTGCGTGACGGCCACGGCACCGAGCAGCGCGGTGGCCCCGAGGAGGGGGCGGCGCGCGGTCCTGGCGGCGCGCAGCAGCTCCGGGTGGAGCATCATGGCCGGTCGGTCCCTTCTGTGCGGGGGGTGGCGCGGGTACGGAGGCCCAGCGCGAGGGCGTGGACGGGGTGCGGCGGACCGCCGGGTCCGTGCTGCCAGGAGCCGACGGGCCGCGAGGCGAGCCCGAGCCCGGTGGCGACGGCCTGGGCCAGTCCCACCGCGTAGCCGGCGCGCACATGGGCGTGGCGGATCCGGGCGGGCGGTGCGTCGTCGGGGCAGCCGTGCGCGAGCAGCAGGGCCCCCGCGTCCGCGAGCCAGCCCTGCCCGGCGGCCCGGGCGGCGAGCGGCGCGAGGGCGGCGGGGGTGGTCAGCACCTCCCAGGGGAGCGGTGCCGCCCGGCGTGCCGCCGCCAGGACCGTGTGCAGCGCGGCCGGTCGCGGTGTGCCGTGCAGCGGCGGTCCGGCGCTGCGGCGGGAGCGCAGCGCGGCGTCGGTCAGGACGGGTGCCGCGGTCGGGTGCCAGGCGGTGGCGGTCCCGGGCAGGGCGCCGAGGAGCCGCCACGCCTCGACGAGGACGTCCGGCGGTGTGTGGGGCGTGGGGGCCGGCGGCGGCGCCGGGGCGTACACCGACCAGCGTTCCAGCGCGTCGGGCGGACCGGGTGTCAGGCGTACGGCGGCGAGGGCGTGTTCGGGTTCGGCGCCGCGCCAGTCGGCCGGGAGTCCCGCGGCCGCGGCGAGGAGCGCGGGCTCGGCGTCCGGGCACCACTCCGGAGCCCCCGCGAGGGCGAGCGCCGCGGCCGCGTGACCGGTGTCCAGGAGCAGCAGCGGCCAGGCCCGATGGCCGTAGTGCGACACGGTGCGCCGCGCCGTGACGGTCAGGACCGCGACCGCTCCCGGCGGGGCCCCGGCGGGAGCGGTGGCGCGCAGGCGCAGGCGGTGGCGCACGGGGTCGTACGCGTACCGGCCGGGCGGCAGCGTGTGGTCCGGGCCGAGGAGCAGGTGGGCGTTGACCGGGTGGAGCGCGCCCGCGGACGCGGCGGGGCGCAGCCGGACGCCGGCGAGGGACAGCCGCAGGAGCCGGTCCAGGCGCGGCGGGACGGGACGGGGCTCGCCCGGCCACGGGGTGACCTGACGGCCCGCCGGGATGTCGGGGCCGGGCGGCCGGGGGGAGCGGGCGCGGGCGAGCGCGGTGGGGAGCAAGGTCGTCATGGGGTCACATGTGGGGCGGCGGCGCGAGGGTGAAGTCCCCGGGGAGCGCGGGGGCTTCGGTGCGCCACCGCCGGTCGAGGGCGGCCCGGGAGAAGCGGGGGCAGCCGAGGTAGGCGAAGGCCGCCGGCTGGTTGGGGATCAGGCCGGACACGAGCACGCGGGCCACGCGCAGCGGGGTCTCGGCGATGTCCTCGGTGGTGAGGTCGACGGTGATGACGCGGTGGCCGGCCCCGGCGAGGCGGTCGTGGAGCGCGGTGCGGGTGGTGGGCGCGAGGTCGGTGACGGGCACCACGCCCAGTGCGGGGTCGGTGAAGCGGCGGGCCTGGGGGGCCATGCGGGGGTCGAGCCACACCTGGACGTGCGCGCCGAGGTCGCGGACGGCGGCGAAGTCCTCGCCGCAGTCGTCGAGGTAGCGCCGGTCGGGGCGGTGGTCGAGGTAGAGGCCGCGTGCCAGCATCCCGGCCTCGACGGCCTGGAAGACCCAGCCGTCGGCGTCGACGGCTCCCTGGGTGAAGACCCAGGTGTGGACCGCTTCGAGGACCGCCTTGCGGGCGGCCTCGGCCGGGTCGTAGCGGCAGGCGAAGCCGGCGGCGTGGATGCCCCGGTCCGGGTCGTGGACGAGCGCGGCCACACAGGGGGCGAACTCGGAGGGCATCTCGACGATCCACACGCCGAGGGAGGTGCCGGCGAGGTCGTCGAGCAGGCCGGGCACGCTCGCGGGGTCGATGCCGCGGGTGGGTCCGTCGAGGTGCCACCACAGTTCGAGGGCGTCGCGTTCGACGATCTCCAGCAGGGCGCGTTCGACGGCGTCGTCCAGGCCCTGGCCGGTGGCGATGCCCGCGTAGTTGAGGTGGTGGGTGCGCGGGAGGGAACGGTGTTCGCCCTGGCGCCAGTTGAGGTGGGTGAGGGCGACGGGTGCCCAGCACTCCTCGCCGTTCTCCGTGCCGCGTGCCCACAGGGCGGGCGTGTCCGGGGTGAGGGGCCGGTAGGGGAAGCCGGGGCGGGCGTACTGCCAGGGGGCGTAGGCGGGCAGGTCGCCCGGGCCGTACAGGCGCGCGCCCTCGGCGGTGAGTTCGGCCGCGGTGGCGCGGCGCGGCGCGTCCGGGTGCCCGGGCGGCGGCACGCGGTTGCCGCAGTAGCGTTCGACGGCCTCGGCGACGGCGGCGGTCCGGGCGCCGGCCGGGTCGCCGAAGGTGGTGCCGAGGGAGACGCGGTCGGCGGGCCAGGCGCCGAACCGGCGGGCGTCGGAGACGTCGGCGGTCATCGCGGTGTAGCGGGGCGGGGCGCCGGTGGGGTGCGGTACGGGCTCGACGCCGCGTATCAGCCCGCAGACCGGGTCCACGAGGGCTTCGAGGTTCACGTCTGTATCTCCTGTACGGGGTCGAGGGGGTGGACGCCCCGGACGACGGGGAGGCGCAGCGCGCTGCTCCGCATGCGGACGGTGCGGCGGGAGGGCAGCAGCCGTGTGGCGGTCACCGGGTCCTCGCCGGTGTGCGGGTTGCGGGCGTGCGCCGGGAAGTGGTGGCCCGCGACCTCGACGCGCAGCCGCGTCCCGGCGGCCAGGCGCCGGGCGAGGTGTCCGAGCGGGACGGTGAAGGGGCCGGGGTCGGTGCGGCGCACGATGCCGGTGGCGAGCGGATCGGCCCGGCCCGCGGGGTCGAGGGCGACGAGCCGGACGGCCCAGTCGGCGCTGGGCGCGTCGGCGACGGCGTCCAGGCGCGCCTCGGCCGGGCCCAGCAGGTCCAGCGGGCGTGGGAGCGGGGGTGTGACCAGCAGGCAGCGGTCGGGGACGCCGTGCTCGGGGACGTCGAGGCGGTCGGAGCGGACCGGCCGTGCGGGGTCGGCGACGAAGTCGGCGCCGCGCAGCGGGCGGGGGCCGGTGGGCGTGCCGAAGGGGTACGGGGTGAGGACGGGGTCCGGCAGGCGGCACCAGTGGTCGCTGCCGCCGAGGGCGACCGCGGAGGCGCGGCCGGTGAGCCGGCCGGCGAGTGCGGCGCGGGCCCAGCCGGTGTGGAGGGCGCCGAGGTTCAGCCGGTGGGCCGGACGGGCCTCGGGGGCCGGTTCGGCGGTGAGGCGGTGGCCCCAGGGGCCGAGCAGCAGCCGCGCCGGGCCGGGCCAGTGCCGCCAGAGCCGGAGGGTGTCCGCGGCGAACGGGTCGCGGGTGCCGCCCACCGCGAGCAGGGGCACGTCCGCGGCCGGCACGGGCCGGGGGCCGGCGCGCCACAGGGCCGCCCAGGCCGGGGAGTCGAGGATGCCGAGGACGGGGAGCTGGTCCAGTCGCCCGGCCCGGGCGTGCGGGGTGCCGCCGTGCTCCGACCACCATCCGGCGCGGGCCAGCAGGCGCTCCGGTCCGGTGGCTTCGCGGGCGGTCTCGGCGAGCCCGAGGGCGGGTACGGCGGCGATGACCGCGTCGGCGCCGGGTGCCACCAGGGCGCAGTACGCGGCGTAGGAGGCGCCCGAGGCGACGACCGTGCCGTCGCTCCAGGGCTGCTCGCGGATCCAGCGGAGGGTGGTCTCGCCGTCCTTCGCCTCCTGGTCGCCGTAGGGGTCCCAGTCGCCGTCCGAGGCGTGCCGGCCGCGGACGTCCTGGGCGAGCGCGGCGAAGCCCCGGGCCGCCCAGCCGCGCAGCTCGGCGCGGTGGTGGCGGCGGTCGTACGGGGTGCGGACGACGACGGCGGGGTGCGGCCCCGGCGCGGGCGGCAGGCACACGTCGGTCGCCAGGCCGTCGATGCGGACGGTGCCGGTCATCGGCGGGTGTCCAGCGGCGCGACGTCCGGCACCGGCAGCACGGGGTGCTCGGTGACGGTGAGGTCGCGCAGGTCGATGCGGCGCAGCCGGCGCCGTACGGCGGGGGGCGCGCCGGCGGCCCAGGCGAGGAGGTCGCCGGTGAGCAGCGCGGCGGTGAGCGCGGCGGAGGCCTCGGTGTGAGGGGGGCCCTCGTCGGGGGTGGCCGATCCGGCCCAGTAGGCGGCGAGTTCGCGGTGTGCGGGGGTGGCGGCCAGGCGGCGGAGCCGTACGTCCGCGGAGGTGACGTCGCCGGGGGCGCAGGCGAGGGGCTCCAGCCAGGCGTGGGCGCCTTCCCGGTGGCAGCGCAGCCAGGCGGCGCCGTGGGCGGGCAGGGTGTCGGCCCGGTCCCAGATGCCTTCAGGCGCCGGCCGGTCCAGGCACCAGACGACGGCGGTGCGCGCGTCCGGGGTGTCGGGCAGGTCGTGGCGCACGGTGGCTCCCGCGTCGCGGACGCACCGGGTGAGCGGCCCTGTCAGCCCGGCGTCGCCGAGCACGACCACGGTGCGTCCGCCGAGCGGGGCGGGCGCCGGTGTGCGCGTGGTGTAGCCCGCCTCCTCGAAGGCCCGTGCCAGACCGGCGAGTTCCGGGCTCGCCGGTCCCCCGTCGGTGAGGTGCGCGAGGAGCGCGGCCTCGTCCACCGTTCCGGTGTTCACCTGGAGGAACGTTCCGTCGGGCGTGCGGACGGCGAGGCCCCGGTCAGGGACGGTGACGAGGACGACGCCGGGGGTGAGCCGCACGGTGGCCACGAGGTTCCTCCAGGGGGAAGGGGGTGGTGGGGGACGGGGCGGGCCCGCCCGGAAAGGCGATCCGGGCGGGCCCCAGGCACGGGTGGGACGCGGGGCCTACTTGTCCGCGTCGGCCTCGACGGCGTCGTCGAAGGGGTTCTCGACGAGCGCGTTGGAGTGGGTCGCCGACAGGTGGGCCAGCTGACCCTGCTCGGCGATCGGCGTGAACACCTTGTTCTGCTCCATGGATTGAGCCTCCGTTCAGTACGGGTGACCGCGCCGCCGGACCGGCGACGCACCACCGACACTAATGAATATGATTTTCATTTCGCAAGCCCCGTTGTCGACGGGAGAGGGTGATCCGGGTAACACACCGGCCATCCGCCCTGCGGATCGCGCCCCACCCGGCCCGCGACGCCCAGGACGCCGGCGAGGAGTCCGGGCGTGACCACCTCGGCCGGCGGGCCGTCCGCCGCGACCCGGCCGCCCCGCAGCGCCACGATCCGGTCCGCGAACCGCGCCGCGTGCCCCAGGTCGTGCAGCACCATCACGACGGTCAGCCCGCGCTCCTCGCGCAGCCGCACCACGGTCTGCATCACCTCCAGTTGGTGGCGCAGGTCGAGATACGTGGTCGGCTCGTCCAACAGCAGGACGCGGGTGTCCTGGGCGAGCGCCATGGCCAGCCGTACGCGCTGGCGCTCACCGCCCGACAGGGCGTCCACCGGCCGGTCGGCCCACCGCGCCACCCCCACGTCCGCCATCGCCCGGGCGCTCACCGCGTCGTCGCCGTCGCGCAGCATGCCGAGCGGCCCGCGGGCCGCGTAACGCCCCTGACGCACCAGCTGGCGCACCGTCATGCCGGGCACCGCCGGTGCCTGCTGATGCAGCAGGGCCACCCGCCGCGCGGCCGCGCGGCGGCCGAGCCGGCCCAGGTCGTCGCCGTCCAGGAGCACCCGCCCGGAGGTCGGCCGGAGGAGTCCGGCGCACAGCCTCAGCAGGGTGCTCTTGCCGCAGCCGTTGAGGCCCACCAGGGCCACGAGTTCGCCGGGCGCGATGCCCAGGTCGACCCCGGACAGCACCTCCCGGCCCGGATAGCCGAAGCGGACCCCTTCCACCCGTACCGCTCCCGTCGACGTGGTCGCGGTGTCCTGAGCAACGCTCATGCCTACTCCTCGCTCGCCGGGCGGCGGCGCGCCACCATCAGCAGCAGCACCGCCCCCACGCAGGTCGTCAGCGCCCCGGCGGGGACGCTCAGCCGGTCCGTGTCCAGTGCCCGGGCCGCCATGTGCGAGAGCCACTGGGCCGTCGCGTCCGCGCCGCCCACCACCGCCGCCCCGAGCAGCGCGGCCCCGGGCAGCGCGGCCCGCAGGTCCGCTCCGAAGAGCGCGAACGCCAGGTGGGGCACGAGCAGCCCGACGAAGCCGAGCGCGCCGACGGCCGAGACCGCTCCCGCGGTCAGCGCCACGGCGCACACCAGCGCGGCCACGCGCGCCCGGCCGGTGTCCAGCCCGGCCGCCGACGCCTGTTCGTCGCCGCAGCGCAGGAGGGTCAAGGGCGCGGCCAGCGCGCAGGCCGCCAGGGACCAGACGGCCGCCCAGGGCCACAGCAGGTGCCAGTGGTCCCACACGCGGCCCTCGGTGGAGCCGACCAGCCACTGCACGACGCTGCCGAGTTCGCCGGGCGCGACCAGCAGCACCATGGCGGTCAGCCCGGAGAGCACCGCGGAGACGAGCACACCGTGCACGGCCGTCTGCGCCGGGTCGCCCTTCCCGCGCCCCGCGAGCAGCCACAGCAGGCCCGCGCCGGCGAACCCGCCCAGGCACGCGGCGGTCACCACGGCGGCCGGGGACTCCCAGCCCGCGAGACCGAGGCCGCTCGCGGTGACCGCGCCGAGCACGGCACCGGGCGTGACGCCGGTGACCTCGGGCCCGGCGAGCGGGTTGCGCAGCGCCGACTGCAGGACCGTGCCCGCGAGCCCCAGCGAGGCGCCCGCGGCCAGCGCCACCAGGGTGCGCGGCAGCCGCAGCCGCAGGACGACGTGCCGGGTCGTGGCGTCGCCGCCGCCACCCAGCACATCCCAGACGCCGGAGACGGGTACGGCGCGCCCGGCGATCAGGCCGGCGGCCGCGACGAGGAGGAGCAGCAGGAGGAGGGCTGCCGCGCGCCGTGCGTGCGTCACCGGCGGCCCGCCTTCAGCAGGGCGACACCGGCCGGGACGCCCAGCAGCGCCGTCCAGGCGCCGACGGGTGTCTCGACCGGGGCGAGCGCGAGCCGCGCCGGCTGGTCCGCGCAGGCCACGACCAGCGCGCCCCACACCGCCGCCCAGGGCAGCAGCCGCACCGCGTCCGCGCCGGGCCGCAACCGCCGTGCCAGGTGCGGCGCGAGGAAGCCGACCCAGGCGACCGGCCCGCACACGGCGACGACCGGGGCGATGAGCAGCACCGAGATGGCGAGGGCGGCGAGCCGCGCCCGCCGCACCCGTACGCCCAGGGCCTGGGCGTCGTCGTCACCGAGCCGCAGCACACTGAGCACCGGCGCGCACAGGACCAGCGCCGGCACGGCGACGACGAGCCACGGCCCGAGTCCCGTCACGTCGTCCCAGGTGCGGGCGGAGAGGCTGCCGAGCAGGTAGCGGTAGATGAGCTGGAGGTCGAGCTGGTCGGCGAGCACCATCAGTACGAGCAGCGCGGCCTGGAGGGCGGCGGCGACGGCCGCGCCGGTCAGCAGCACGGCGGAGGGGCTGCGCCCGAACCCGGCGGCGAGCAGCGTCAGGACGCCACCGGCCGCCGCGCCGCCGAGGGCGAGCAGCGGCTGCACGGCCAGCGGCACCGACAGAGCGAGCACGAGCGGGGCGGCGACACCGAGCGCGGCGCCACTGGAGACACCGAGCAGTTCGGGGACGGCGAGCGGATTGCGCAGGGCCTCCTGGAGGACCAGGCCCGCGGCGCCCAGGCAGGCGCCGGCGACGAGCGCCAGCACGAGCCGGGGCAGCCGCAGTTCGGTGACGACGACACCGGTGAGGCCGTCCCCGCCGAGCGCGCCGGCGAGCGCGGCGGGCGGCACGTACGGCGTCCCGAGGCACAGGGCGCAACCGGTGACCACCAGCAGGATCAGGGCCGCCGCGACGGCCTGGCGCACGGGCGGGGCCCCGGCGGCGGTCGCGGCGGGGGACACGGAGGCGGTCACTTGAGGGCGGCCGTGGCCTCGTCGAGGACGATGCCGAGCGACCGGGTGCCGCGGCCCTTGGCCCACACCTCGGAGTCGACCTCGTGGACGTCGCCGTTCTTCACGGCCGGGATGCGTGACCACAGCGGGTTCTCGGCGAGCTTGTCGGAGAGCTTGCCGTCCGACGGGCCTCCGAAGGAGAGCGTCTCCACGAACATCACCCCGACGTCGGCGGCGAGGATCTCCTCCATGCTGTACGTGCCTTCGACGCCGCGGCTCTTCCACGGGTAGTGCGCGATCTTCGGGAACAGCCCTGCCGCGACGTCGTTGCCGGGCGTCGCGACACCGAAGTTCTCGTCGCTGCCGAAGATGATCAGCGCGGTCTTCCCGCTCCTGGCCTTCTCGGCCTTCGCGAGTTTCGTGCGGAACGCCTTCTCGGCGGCCTCACCCTGCCGCGTGCGGCCGGTGAGGGCGGCGAGGTCGCGCAGGTAGCCGACGCTGTCCTCCCAGCTGTCGGGCTGGACCGGCCAGAAGACGGTGGCGCCCCTGAGGGCGGGGGCGAGCTTGCCGTGGGTGTCCTCCAGACCGATCACCAGGTCCGGTTCGTACGAGAGGATCGCCTCGGCCTCCGGGGCGAGGAAACCGCCCGGTACGACCGGGATCCTCGCCGCCTTGTCCTTGCCCAGGAAAGCGGGGTGGGCGAGCAGCCGGGAGTTGGTGGCGGCGGGCTCCATGCCGAGTTCGGCGAGCATGTCGTCGCAGAGCGCGACCAGGCAGACGACGCGCCGCGGGGCGGCCTTCGTGGTGACGGTGACGCCCTTGGCGTCGGTGACGGAGCGGGCGGCTCTGATGGGCTCGACCTTCACGTCGGTCCTGGGCCCGGCCTTGCCCTCCTCCTCGGCGGTTCCGGCGGTGGATCCGCAGCCGGCGAGCAGCGTGCCCATGACGGCCGCGGCGACCCAGCGGCGCACGGTTCCCAGCATCCTGCGTGACATAGGGCTCTCGGTTCTCCGTCTCGGTGCCGGGGCGGGGGGTGGGTGTGCGGCGGAGGCGCCCCGGCCGTCCCCGCCCCACAAGAGCCACATGATAATCATTATCAGTAAACCGATCGTCCGCCCACCCCCTCGGGAGAACCGCCGTGCCGCTCGCGCCCCGTCTGCTGGTAGCCGACCAAGTCGCCGGATCGATACGGGTCCTGGACCTGCCCGACGGACGGGTGGTGGGCGTCGTGGAGGACCGGCACCTCGCCGAGCACGCCGGCTTCCTCGCCCTCCCCGACGGCCGGTGGGCCTTGGTCGACGACCTCGCCGGCGAGCTCGTCGTCCTCGATCCGTACGGCCCGGACGCCGGCCGCCCGCTGGTCGCGGCGACGGCCCCGGTGGCCGTACCGGCCGAGCACCTGGCCGCCGACCCGTCGGGGCGGCACCTCGCGGTGACCACGGGCTGCGGCCGCAACGAGGAGCCCTGGTCGGACCTGCTCACGGTGGTGGACCTGGCCGCGGGCCCCCGCTCGGTCCGCGTCCGCACGCGCACCGGCGAGCCGGGCGTGACGGTGCTCGCCGCCGCGAACGCCCGCCCTGCGCCCGGGGCGACGGCCGGGCCGGAGGGCTCCCCTGCTCCCGGGCCCGCCGGCCCCGCCCCCCAGGGGCCGTCGGCGGCGGACGGCCCGCTCGTCGTCCTGCGGCACCGCGAGCCCGGCGCGTTCGCCGCGTACCGGTTCGCCGACCTGCTGGCCGCCGCGCCCGCGTGCCCGCCCGCGACGCCCGCGTACCAGACGGGGCTGCCCGACCACGACGGCCACGGCGACGCCCACGACCCGGTGACCGGGCGGGTGTTCGCCGCCGCGGGCTCCGGGGTGCACCGTGTCCGGCGCGACGGCGACCGGCTCGTGACGGAGGATCCGCTGCCCTGGGCGGGGCCGGGGCGCGGGTACTACCTGCGGCTCGACCCGGTGCGCCGGACGCTGTGGTCCTGCGTGCGCGGGGGGCCCGCCGACCCCGGCCGCTGGCCGGAGTGGTCCAACGACGCCTGGTTCCACGCCCTCGGGACCGGCCGCACCGGCCGCGTCCCGCTCGGCCCCGGCCTGGTGTTCCGGCTCGCGGTCGCCGCGCACCACGTCGCGTACGCGCGCGTGCACCCGGACGGCGACGAACTGGTCCTGCTGGACCCGGAGATGCCGCGGGTCACCGCGCGGCTGCCGCTGCCGCCCATGGACGGCGCGCCGAAGCCCGGCGGCACCCCCTGGGACGGGGTGCAGCGGCGGGCGATCGCCGCGTCACCGGGCGCCTCCCTCGTCGCCGTCACCCGCGGCGGCCACGGCGAGGTTCACCTTTTCGACGGAACCCGGCCGCTCGCCCGCCTCACCGTGCCGACACCCCTCGACGACGGCGGTCACCTTGCCCTGACGGCTCCGGGGGACGGTGCGTGGGCGGATCCGGTGGGCCGCTGACCCCCGGCCGATTGTGAAACATTTCACCTGGGCCCTTGGCCGGGCATGCCCATCCGTGCTGAGATGCGTCCAACTCAACAGCTCGATGGCGCGCTCGGGGAGGGCAATGTGGCGCATACCGCCATGTCTGGTTCCGGAACGACCGCAAGCGACGATCCACTCCAGACCGCGGTATGGCGGCTGCGCTCCCGCGGCTGCTGGACCGACGCGGCCGCCCTCCTCGTACCCGGCGCGCACGACCCGGCCGTGGCGCTCCAGCGCGCGTCCCTGCTGATCGAGCGGTGCCTCTACACGGAGCAGGGCTGGGCCGACGCGGAGGACGCGCTGCGCGCGGCCGAGGCGCTCGCCCAGGAGGACGAGGAGCGCGGCGCGGCCGCCTGCGAACGCGGTTACCTCGCCTACGCGTCGACGCTGCTGGGCGTCCGGGACCGGGCCGACGAGGCGCGCGCGGCGCTCGGCCGCGCCGCCGCGCTCATCGGCCCGGCCGCGCCGGGCCGCCCGTTGCTGGACTTCCGGCGCGGGCTGATCGCCCAGAACCTCGCCGACTCCCCGCAGGCCGCCCGCGCCGCGTACCGCCGCGCCCATGCGGGCGCAGCCGCCCAGGACGACCGGCTGCTGCTGTCCTTCACCTGGCGGCACCTGGCCGGACTGGCCCTGCACGACGGGGACGTGGCGGAGGCGCGGCACGGCTTCGCCGAGTCGCTGCGGCTGCGCGAGGAGCTCGGCTACCTGGTGGGCACGGCGCCGGCGCTGGCGGCCCTCGCGGACGCCGAGCCGGAGCCGGACGCCGCGCGGCTGCGGGAGGAGGCCCGCCGGCTGTTCCGGCTGCTGGGCGGCGTACCGACGTGGCTGGCGGGGCAGTTGGCGGCGCAGCGGGCCGCCTGAGCCCGGGCCGCGGTGGCCCGCTCCGTCACCGGCGGCCCCTCACCCCGGAGCCGGTGTCCGGGGGCTGCCGCCGGAGCGGCCCGCGGCGGCATGGGCAGCCCACGTGCTCGCCGCACCGGCCACGACCGGGTCGCCCGCACCCCGGCGGCCCGGTCGGTCGGCGCCGGGATCTCGCTCGCGCCCCGGCCCGCGGCGCGCGGGCGATGCCGCGGGCCCTGCAGGCGCGAGACGGCGGCGAGCCATGCCGCGGTCCGCCGCTCGCGCCAGCGCGCGCCCGCGGCCGCCCTCATCTCCTTCTGGCTCCGGCCCCGTTGCCGCTCGCACGGAGCGAGAACTCGCCCAGGGACGGCCGCCGGGTAAAGAGTCGGATCCCTTTCACCGGCCCCCCTGGACGCCGGGGACACGGACCACGGAGGGTGGAGGCGTTCCCAACACCCTCCACCACCTGGGGAGAAGCATGTCCACGTCCTTGGTCCCGGCCCACCGGCCCCCGTACTACGCCGTGATCTTCACCTCCCGCCGCACGGCAGCCGACGACGGCTTCGCCGAGACGGCCGCCCGCATGGAACGCCTCGCCGCCGAGCAGCCGGGGTTCCTCGGTTACGAGTCCGTCCGCGGCGCCGACGGGCGGGGCATCACCGTCGCGTACTTCACCGACGGGGCCGCCGTCGCCGCCTGGCGCGAGAACGCCGAGCACGCGGCGGCCCGCGCGTACGGCCGTGAGCACTGGTACGAGGAGTACGTGGTGCACGTGGCCAAGGTGGAGCGTGCGTACGCCTCCGGGCAGGACGGCGGGGGCCACCTCACGGACGCGGATCCCGGGCGAGGCGCCGGCGCGTCCGCTCGGCGGACGTGAGGTACGTGGCGACGAGACCCGGCTCCTCGCGGGCGAGCCCGCGGTAGAGCGCGAGGGCCCGGGCGATGTCCTCCCGGGCCGGTCCGGGCTCCGCCTGTGCCAGGAGCCGGATCGTGGCCCGTGCGTAGAGGGCGAAGGCGAGGTACGGCTTCTGCCCGGCCCGGCGCGCCAGGGTGACGGCTTCCGACCCGGTACGCAGTGCTTCGTCGTACCGCGCGGCCTCGGCGAGGCGCAGTCCGTGGTCGGCCAGCGCCCAGGCCAGCAGGGGCTCGTGGGCGGCCGGGCCGCCCGGGGCCTGCCCGGCCAGGCGGCGGCCGAGGGCGACCGCTTCCGCCGTGGTCTCCAGGGCACCGGGACGGCGTGGCTCGTCCTGCGCCGGGTAGTGGCCCGCGATCGCGAGCGCCCAGGCGAGGGCGGGCAGCTGCGCCGGGTCGGCGGCGGCCAGGACGCGGCCCAGATCCGTTGCCCGGTCGAGGAGTTCCCGTCCCTCATCGGGCTCCCGACGGTCGACGAGGTACGCGCCCAGGGCGTAGAGCGCCCGCTGGAGCACGGGCGCGTGCGCGGGCTCGGTGCGGACCAGGTCCTCGGCCACCTCGACCGCCCGCCTCAGAACGGCACCCGCCGTCTCCAGCCCGGCGCCCTGCCGCAGGACGCCGAGGAGAGGCAGCAGCGCGCCCAGCAGGGCCCGTCCCGCCGGGGCGTCCCGCAGCGGCCCGTCCAGCAGGGCGACGGCCTCGTCCACCAGGGGCAGCGCCTCGGTGCGGCGCTCGGCCGCCACCAGGGCCTCACCCGCCGACCCCAGCAGCAGGACGAACTCGGCGGAGCCGTCCGCCGGACGGGCACCCGGCGGGTCCCGCCGGAGGCGGACGGCTTCCAGCAGGACCTCGGCCGCCTCGTCGTGGCGGCATGCCGCCGACAACTGCCGGCCCAGGTGCCAGAGGGCGGTGGCCAGCCGGACGGCACTGCCGGCGGTGGCCTCCCGGCCGTCGGCGCGGCGGAGGAGGCCGACCTCCTCCGCCGCCGCCTCCACGGCCTGGTCGGGCAGACCGGCGGCGGACAGGGCGAGGCCGAGCAGTCGCAACGCCTGGGCCAGCCGGGGCGCATGCACCACGGCGTCCTCGCCGTCGGCCCGCACCAGGTCCCGGAGCAGGTCCCGCGCCTCCCGCGCGTCCCGTACGGCAACGTCCGGGCGGCCGCCCTCGTACCGGCGCGACGCCCGGTTCGTCAGGGCCATGGCCAGGTCCGCCCGCACCGGCGGGGTGTCGTCGGTTTCCCGGACACGGCGGGCGACGTCCACGGCTTCCTCCGCCGTGGCGGCGGCCTCCTCCGGGAAACCGGCGTCGTTCAGGCGCAGGGCCAGGTTGTTCAGTCCCGAGGCGAGCCCGTGGAGGAAGACCCCGGGCCGCTCGCCGGCCAGGCGCCGGTGGATGCCGACGGACTCGCGGGCGGCGTCCAGGGCCTCCTGCGTCCGCCCCACCGCGTGGAGCTGGTTGGCGTACGTGTGCAGGCTCATGGCCAGGTCCGCCCCGAACACGGCGGGATCGCCCTCGGCCAACGGGCGGTGCAGGCCCACGGCGTCGCGCGCGGCCTCCAGTGCCTCCTCCGGGCGTCCGGCGTTGTCCAGTTGGTTTGCGTAGGTGTTCAGGGACAGCGCCAGCGGGGCGGCGAACACCGCGGGCTCCCGGGCGTGCAGGCGCCGGTGGAGGTCCACGGCCTCGGAGCCGGCCTCGACCGACTCCTGGAACCGTCCCGACTCCCCCAGGTCGATGGCGTAGCCGTTCAGTGCGTGGGCCAGGTCGGGAAGGTAGGCGTCCGGACGGGTGCCTGCCAGACGGCGCCGGATGCCGAGGGCCTCCTGCGCGGCCCGGAGGGCATCGGCGTACCGGCCGGTCCTCCGCAGGCAGTTCGCGTAGGTGCCGAGGCTCCGGGCGTGACCTGGCCGGAACGCGTCCGGCCGCTCCTCCGCCAGCTCCTGGTAGCGCCGTACGGACTCCCGGCTCGATTCCAGCGCCTGCCCGAGCTCGCCGCACTCCTGGTGCCAGATGGCGAGGTTGTTCAGGCCGTCGGCGAGCTCCGCCCGCAGCGCGGGGGCGGCGTCGCTCCGGCTCCCGACGAGTTTGCGCCGGATGCCGACGGCCTCCCGGATGGCCGTCAGGGCCCGCTCGGGGCGGCCGAGTTCGCCCTCGGCGGCGGCGACGGCGTTGAGGGCGTGCGCCAGCTCGGAGCGGTACACCGGGGCGGCGGGTCCGCCGCCGGACCCGGCGACGAGTTCGCGGTAGCGGGAGACGGCCTCGTAGGCGGGGCCCATCGCGTCGGCCCGCCGGCCGACGGAGCCGAGGGCGACCGACAGGTTGTGCAGGGACGCGGCCAGGTGCGGCAGCAGCTCGGGGGCGTCCGGCCGCGCCGCCGGCCGCAGCCTGCGGACGGCCTCCTCCGCCACCTCGTACGCCTCCTGCCGGAGCCCCATGGCGAGGAGCCGGGCGCACAACTTGCGCATGAGCAGGGCGAGTTCCGGCGGACAGCTCCCGTCCCGGTCCGCACGCGCGCGGTGGATGCCGGTCAGCCGCCGGGTGAGGTGCAGCGCCCAGGGCGCGAGGTTGTGGCTGGAGACGGGGAGACGGTCCAGCAGTGCCATGAGGTGCGCGGGATCCGTGCGGGGGTCGTCCGTCATCCGGTACAGCGCCGACACCAGCGGCTCCGGCCGCTCCACCCGGGTGGCGACGTCGACGGCGGCGGGCCCGAGCACCTCCGGGTGCCGGGTGCACAGGGCGGTGAGCTCCGCGTCGAGGCGGCCGTGGTGCGCGGGGTGCCCGGCGGCCCGGGTGTGCAGGGCCAGCAGCCGGGTGGCCTGGGCCCCGGACGCCCCGGCCAGGAGGCGGTCGGCGAGGCGGGGGTCCGCGCGCAGCCGGCTGCCGAGGAAGTACTCGGCCAGGCGGTCCGGTCGCAGGGTGCCCCAGACCTGCGACGGGTTCGGCGGCGGGTACAGGGCGCCGATCCAGTCGCGGACGGCCCAGCGGACGTCCGTGGTCTGGCCGTCCAGGACCGGCACCCGCCCCAGCAGGGCGTCCGCCTCCCCCTCGTCGGCGGCCCCGCACAGGAACGCGGCGGCCAGGACGGCTTCGATGCCCCTGCGCTTCTTCAGCCCCAGGTCGGCCTCGACGGCGATCCAGTGCCGGCGCTCGTAGTCGAGCAGCCGTTCCTCCATGGGGCGGGCGCCGGCGGTGCCGCCGGCCGGCTGGTGGGCGGCGTCCAGCAGGTCGACGAGCGCGGTCATGTGCAGCGTGAGCGCCACCTCCATGTCCGGCGGCCGGGTCCGGTACGCGAAGGAGCGCGCCACGCGCTCGGCCAGGGCGGTCCAGTCGTGGTGGTCCTGCCCGGGCACCTGCGGCAGGGCGCGGGCCAGGCCGTCCACGGCGTCGCGGTACGCCTCGGCGTGGCGGGCGGGGTCGGGCTGGAGCGGGAGCAGCGGCGTGACGGGAGCGTCGTACAGCTCCTCCAGCCCGGTGGCGGCGCGCAGGTCGTGCCACCAGTCGCCGTCGGTGCGGGCCAGCAGCAGCACCTTGAACCGCACGGCCCCGGGGGCGGCGGCCGCCGTCTCCAGGAGGACGGGCAGGTGACCGGTGCGGGTCTCGGCGTTGTCGACCACCACGAGCAGCGGCGCGTCCGTGTACCGGAGGAGCGTCAGCTCGTCGGCCGGGGCGTGCCGGCCGAGCCACAGGACGCTCCAGGGGCCGTCGCCCGGTTCGTCGGCGAGGCGGCCGGTGAGGCGGTGGGCGAGACGGGTCTTGCCCTGGCCGCCGGGCCCGTGCAGCAGCCGGATGCCGGGTCCGGGCGCCGCGCACCACTCCGCCAGCGCTTGCAACTCCGCGGCGCGTCCACGGAAGGGCACCACGGCGCGGTGCGGGTCGAGCAGGGCCGCCGGGGAACCGGGTGCGGAGCGGGTCTTCGCGGCGAGGTCGTCCCACTCCGCCAGCTTCCGCCGCAGCACCGCCCCGGGGTGCTCCGGCGGCAGGTGGGTGACGACGGTGTTGCCGTCGCCGATCTGCGTGGGACCGTGGAAGACACCGCGGATCACGAAGCGGGACCCTGGTGGATCACCATGTGGTTCCCGTCGCCGTTCTGGACCGGCCCGTTGAAGGTGCCCGACACCCGCACACCGGTGTCACGGCGCGGGACCGGCGCGGTTTCCCGCAGCAGTGCCCGCAGTTCGGCGACGGCCTCGGCGCGCGCCGCCGGGGGCAGCTCCTGCAGCAGTGCGGCGAGGCGGCCGCTCCAGTACCCCGCCCGGTGCGCCGCGTCACCGGCGTCCGGGGCACCCGCGCCCGCTCCCGGCTCCGCGGCGGCCGTCAGTCCGGCCTCGGCCGCGTCGAGGTGCTCCAGCTCCGCGCGCTGCCGCTGCTCGCCCACGCGCCTCGACCACCGGGCCGCCCAGGCCCGCATACCGGCCCAGGCGTCGGTTCCGGCCGCCTGCACCAGCGCCGCCCCCGCCGCGGCGGTGAGCGCCATCAACTCCTCCGGCCCCATGAGCATCCCCCTCGTCGCCCGTCGACCGTGCCGGGAGCCGACGGTAGCGCCCCGGCGTGACCGGCGCGCCCCGTACGGACGGATCCGCGAGGATTCCGTACGCGCGGATCCGGTGCGCCGGCCGTCAGCTCCCGGCCGTCACCGTGATGGCGTCCGGGGCCCTGCCCTCGGCGCCCGTGCAGCGCAGGGCGAGGTTCCTGCCCTCCGCGGCGATGCGCTCGAGGGCGTCGGCGAGGCAGGTGCGGAGGGCCTGCTGGCCGTAGAAGTTGGGGTGCAGGGACTCGGCCTGCTCGGCGGCCGGGAGCGGGGTCCGGGAGCGTTCGACGTAGCGGGCCCACTGGGCGTCGCGGGCGTCGGGCAGGTGGACGTGGCCACGGGTGGTGAGTCCGGCCTGCCGGGCGTTCCTGCGGCAGACCTCGTGGCCGGTGTTGATCTGCCGTACGTCGAGGAAGGAGACCTGCTGCGCGGTGGCGGCCTTCCTCAGGGCGTCGGACAGCGCGGGGTACACCTGCGTGTCGAGCCAGGCCAGGTCGCGGTTGTAGAAGGGGCAGCCGAACGTGCCCCAGCGGGTCCAGCTGTTGTCCTCGCCGACCGTCGTGGCCGCGTCCCCGGGCGCCAGGGTGGCGGGGTAGGACTGCAGGACGATCCGCGCGGACGAACCGGCGGCGGCCAGTGCCTTCTTGACCTCGGCGACGGTGTCGGCGGCTTCCTTCTGCGCGTTCCGGACGGCCGTGAGCATGGGCCCGGTGACGGCCGGGTTCACGGAGCAGTACGCGTTGGACTTCCAGGACTCGGCGCACTTGCGCGCGGTCTCCGGGAGGGCGGAGCCGCCGATGGAGATCACGACGTGGCCCACCTCGGTCCGCGGCAGCGCGAGGAGCGCTTCGAGCTGGTCGATCTGGGCCCGCTCGCTCCGGTGGGGCTCGCTCAGCAGGTTCCGGGCCCGCGCGCCGGAGCAGGCGAGGTTGAGCGGGTGGCCGACGCCGCCGTGGGGGCTGGGGGCGCCCTTCGCGCCGTGGATCTCGGCCGTGTCCGAACGGTGGCAGTCCGATGCGCTCGGGGCGTAGACGGAGTCGAGGGGGAGGTTGTCGGCCTGCGTGCGGTCGGTGGCGGCGCGCAGGGCGGCCGGGACGCCGCCCTGCGACCAGTCGCCCTCCGCGTTGCCCTTCCAGCGGGCCGCCTCTCCGGCGATGAAGCCGTCGCCGAGGGACACGGCGTACACGGCGGCGTCCGTGGCGCGTTCCGGTACCGGGGCCAGCGCCGTGAGGGTCAGGACGGACACGGGCAGAACGGCCAGGGCGCGGAACCCGGCGGTGCGGCGGTGCGGCGGCGGAGTCATGGGGGGGCGGCGTCCCTTCGGGCGGGTCGGGTCCACTGGATCCTGACCACCACGGGTGCCCTCCGCGGGGCCCGGGAAGCCGGGTCACCCGCACGAGCGCTCGGGCCGCCTGCGTCCGGCGTAAGCGAGGTGCAGCAGCGTCTCGTCGAGCCCCAGGACGAGCGTGCCGTCGGCGGTCACGGCGACGGCGCGGATCCGGGGCCCGGGGCGGAAGGCCGCGACCTCGCCGGTGTCGGGGCGGTGCAGTTCGGCCAGGCCGTCCGCCCAGGCGACGGCCAGGAGCCGGCCCGTCGCGTGCAGTGCGGTCACCGGGTACGGGCGCCGTGCCACCGGCGTCCGGCCGGGGGTCCGGCCGGGCCGCCAGGCGCGTACGGTGCCGTCGGTTCCGCCGCTGTACGCGGCGTCGGGCGCGGGCGCCGCCAGAGCGGTGACCCGCCCGGTGTGCAGTGCCGCCTGATGCACTCCGCCGAGGCTGAACGCGTGGACGGTGCCCATGCGGTCGCCGGTCAGGACGGTGTCCCCGGCGGCCGCGAGGGCGGTGGCGGGGTGGCGGTCGAGGGTGGCCGCCACGGCGGCCGTCAGCCGGGTGCCGGGGCCGCCCTGCGGGTGCAGGCGCCCTCGTTCGTCGAGGACCAGCCGTGTGCCGTCCGGGAGGCAGGCGAGTGCCGTGGCGCGCTCGGCCGGGCCGGCGGCGACCGGCCGGCGGCCGTCGGGCGTGGTGGTCAGCGCGGTGCACCGCCTGCGGGACGAGCGGACGACGCTCCAGGCCGCCGCGGCGGCCCGCTCCGCGAGCGCCGGGCGCAGCCGGGGGTCGGCGGTCTCGTCGAGTGCGGCGAGGAGGACCAGGGCGCGGTCGGCGGGATCCTGGTCGCGGACGAGGGACTGGCCGGCGCGCAGCCATGCGGCGCGCAGGCCGCCGCGGGGGTCGGGGTCGGTCTCGTACGCCTCGGTGACGTGGAGGGGGTCGGCGGCGCAGACGGCGGCCGGGTCGTCGAGGTCGGCGGGTGCCGCGGCCCGGCGCGCGGGGGGCTCCTCGGTGACGACGTCGACATGGCCGAGGGCCCGCAGGCTCCGGACGAGGTCGTGGTCCGGGGCCAGGGGTATCCGTACCGTGCCGGGCGGGCCGGCCAGCACCGCCGACAGCAGCTCGCCGGGCGTTCCGGCCACCACGCCGAGCCGGTTCGCGGCCTGCCAGACGGCGGCGTACCGGCTCATTCGGCGCTGGTGAAGTGCTCGCGCACCAGGGACTGCACGACCGGCAGGTCCTGGGCGATCAGCGCGTCGAGCAGGGCGCCGTGTTCCGCGGCGTCCGCGATCAGGTCGGCGCGGCGGGTGGGGGGCCGTCCGCTGAGCGGCCACTGGGAGCGGCGGTGCAGGTCGTCGGCGATGGTGACGAGCTGTTCGTTGCCGGCCAGGAGGAGGACCGCTCGGTGGAAGGCGCGGTCGGACTCGGCGTAATGGGCGAGGTCCCCGCGGGCGGCGGCGGTCGCGGTGGCCTCGGCGAGCGGCCGCAGCTCGGTCCAGCGGGCGGCCGGGACGGTACGGGCCAGGCGCAGCATGACCGGCACCTCGATGAGGGCGCGGACCTCGGCGAGCTCGGCGAGCTCGCGGGGGCTGCGCGAGGTGACGCGGAAGCCGCGGTTCGGCACGACCTCGACGGCGCCTTCGAGCGCGAGCTGCTGCATCGCCTCGCGCACGGGCGTGGCGGAGACCCCGAAGCGCGCTCCGAGGGCGGGCGCCGAGTACACCTCGCCGGGGACGAGCTCACCGCCGACGAGGGCGGTGCGCAGGGCGTCCAGGACCTGTCCGCGCACGGAGTGCCGCTGCACGAGCCGCGGGGCGGCGGGCGCGGGGGGCTCGCTGTGGGTGTGTTCGCCCCGCGCCTGTTCGGGGACGGGGACGCGGACGGCGGGATGCGGTGGTGACGGCGCGGCCGCCCCGCTCGCTCTGCCCTGCTCCACTCGGGTCCTCCTGGTGCCTGGTACCGGAGCCCCGCTCGCGGTGGTAGGGGCCCTTGTGCACCATAAACGCACGGAGACCCAGTTCCCATACGCATCAGATCGGGTAAGGTAAGGCTAACCTGCCAACGATCGTGATTCGGTGGTCCTGCATGACCGTCCCCGCCCTGCTCCCCACGCTCGCCTCCCCGGTCGCGGACGCCTACGCGCGCCTCGCCGAGGTCTTCCCCGGGCTGCGGGTGCGCGAGCCGGCGGAGGGCGAGGCGGTGCCGCGCGGCGCGGGCTGGGTCGGCGCGGACGAGCTCGCGGCCGGCGGGCCCGCCGTGGACGCGTTCCTCGCCTGGGACGAGGCACAGGTGCTGCGGGACTACGGGCAGCGGGCCCGCCCCGACGTCGTGGCCAGCTTCGGTCTCCACCGGTACGCGTGGCCCGCCTGCCTGCTGATCACGGTCCCGTGGTTCCTGCACCGGCGGGTGCCCCGGCTGCCGGTCGCGGACGTGGCCTTCCAGCGGACGCTCGGCCGGATGACGGTACGGGTGCGGACGTTCGCGTGCCTGCCCGGCGACCCGGCCGCCGCGCTGCCCGGCGCCCGCGTCGTACCGGACGAGGAGGCGCTGCGCGCCGAGGTGCGGGCGGCCGTCGTAGAGCACCTGGAGCCGGTGCTGGACGGCTTCGGGCCGCGCATGCGGCGCGGCAAGCGCGCCCTGTGGGGCATGGTGACCGACGAGGTCGTCGAGGGACTCTGGTACCTCGGGCACCTGCTCGGCGAGGAGCCGCGCGCGATGGCGGAGCTGGAGCTGCTGTTCCCGGGCACGACGGCGGCCAGGCCGTACGTCGGCACGGCCGGCTTCCGCGAGCTGACCGGGCCGGGCGGCGAGTCGCTGCCCACCCGCGACCGGGCGAGCTGCTGCCTGTTCTACACCCTGCGCCCCGAGGACACCTGCGTCACCTGTCCGCGTACCTGCGACGCCGATCGCGTACGCCGGTTGAGCGCATCCGCGTGACGTCCACGCCACCCGGACGGGTGGCCTGAATCGAACACAACTCAGCGCGTCCCGAAGACAGTTCGAGCAGATCGCACCTATTCGTATGCCCTGCGGGCCCGATGGCGGCCTCTTGCCGCGAAACCCCCGTGAGGCGCGGCGGCCTTCGGCCAATATGGGCGGCCGAACGCCCTACCGCGAGCGATGATGCAAGGGACACCGCATGAGACTGACCGACATATCACTGGACTGGCTGCTTCCGGGCGGCGTGATGCTGGTGGGGATCGTGGCGGCGGTGGCGGTGCTCGCCCGCGGCAGGCGCGCCGGCGAGAAGGCCGCGGCCGACGACTCCTGGGAGCGCAGCGAGGAGCGCCGCCGCCGCAAGGAAGCGGTCTACGGCACCGCCTCCTACCTGCTGCTCTTCTGCTGTGCGGCGGTCGCCGCCGCGCTCTCCTTCCACGGCCTGGTCGGCTTCGGCCGGCAGAATCTGAGCCTGTCCGGCGGCTGGGAATATCTGGTTCCGTTCGGCCTCGACGGCGCCGCCATGTTCTGCTCGGTCCTCGCCGTGCGCGAGGCCAGCCACGGTGACGCGGCCCTCGGTTCCCGCCTGCTGGTGTGGACCTTCGCCGGGGCGGCCGCCTGGTTCAACTGGGTGCACGCCCCCCGCGGCGCCGGGCACGCGGGCGCGCCCCACTTCTTCGCCGGCATGTCGCTGTCGGCGGCCGTGCTGTTCGACCGGGCGCTGAAGCAGACCCGCCGGGCCGCGCTGCGCGAGCAGGGCCTGGTGCCCCGGCCGCTGCCGCAGATCCGGATCGTACGGTGGCTGAGGGCGCCCCGCGAGACGTACGGCGCCTGGTCGCTGATGCTCCTCGAAGGCGTGCGGACGCTGGACGAGGCGGTCGACGAGGTGCGGGAGGACCGGCGCCAGAAGCAGCAGCAGCGGCAGCAGCAGCGCGAGCAGGCCAAGCTGGAGCGGGCACGGCTGAAGGCGTTCAACCGCCAGCACCGGGCCTGGGGGCGCGGCGGCCGACAGGTCGGGGTGCAGGCCATGAACCCCGCCGGCCTGTCCGGTTCCGTGCCGGGGCCGGTCCCCGGGTCCGCCCCGGGATCCGCACCGGCGGCCGTCGGCTCGTCCGTCGCGGAGCCCGCCATACCGGAGACGGGACACCTGCCGCTCCGGCACCGGCCCTCCCTCCAGGCGGTGAAGGGGACTGAGCCCCGCACGGTCGACCTCACCGCGGAGGACGACACCCAGGCGCTGCCGCGGCTCGACTCCCTGGAGGAGAAGCTCAAGAACCTGGAGCAGCAGTTCGGCTGACGCCCGGGCCCCCCGCGCCCCCGGTGCCCCCGCGCCCCGGTCGGGGCGTGCCCGGTCAGGGCGTCAGGCGGACACCTCGAACCAGACCGTCTTGCCCGCCCCGTGGCCCTGGACCCCCCAGGCGTCGGCGAGCGCCTGCACCAGGAACAGCCCCCTGCCGTGCGTACTGTCGTCGTGGACCGGTACGTGCGGCAGGGGCGGCGCTCCGTCGAAGTCCCGCACCTCCACCCGTAACCCGGTCCGCGCGGCGACCGTGGCCGTGACGACCGCGCCGTGGTCGGTGTGTATCAGCGCGTTGGTCACCAACTCGCTCAGCAGGAGCTCCGCCACGTCGGCCGAGTCCGGTCCGCAGCCCGAGTGCCGCAGCACCTCGCGCAGACCGTGCCTCACCTCCCGGACGGCCGTCAGGTCGTCGCCGCGTACGTGCTTGCGCCACCGCGTCGGTCGCGCCGCTGCCTGACGCCCACTCATAGCCCCCACCCGCACGTCGCCGGCCCTTTCCCTCGAACTGGTTCACGGGATGCATGCCCCCGCCCTCCTGCGGTCACGCCTTCCGACGCCCCGTCAGGGGGGCGGTCAGGGGGGCGCACCGTAGTAGTCCCTCAGCGTGCGGGGGGCACCGGGTGCCAGGGGACCGCGGTGCACGGCGACGGCACCCGGTGGAGGACCGCCCCGGACGGGCGCTGGACCAGTTCATCCGCCCCGCGCGGTACGCGGAGCGCGCGCCGCTCCGCCGAGCGCCTGCCATGCGCCCGGTGAGCCGGTTCCGGTCGCCGCGGCGCGCGCGTGTCCGCCGGACGATCAGGGGCGGGGGATGTTGCGGAGGTTGGAGCGGGCCATCTGGAGCATCCGGCCCACTCCCCCGTCCAGCACGATCTTGCTGGCCGAGAGGGCGAACCCCGTCACCATCTCCGCCTTGATCTTCGGCGGGATGGACAGCGCGTTGGGGTCGGTGACCACGTCGACGAGTGCCGGCCCCTGGTGCGCGAACGCCTCCTTGAGCGCGCCCGCCAGGTGCTTGGGCTTCTCCACGCGCACGCCGTACGCGCCGGCGGCCCGGGCGATGGCCGCGAAGTCGGGGTTGTGGTTGTGGGTGCCGTAGGAGGGCAGACCGGCGACCAGCATCTCCAGTTCGACCATGCCGAGGGAGGAGTTGTTGAACAGGACCACCTTCACCGGCAGGTCGTGCTGGATCAGGGTGAGGAAGTCGCCCATCAGCATGGTGAACCCGCCGTCGCCCGACATGGAGACGACCTGGCGCCCGCGGTCGATGAGCTGGGCGCCGATGGCCTGGGGCAGGGCGTTGGCCATGGAACCGTGGCTGAACGACCCGATGATCCGGCGCCGCCCGTTGGGCGTGAGGTAGCGGGCGGCCCACACGTTGCACATGCCCGTGTCGACGGTGAAGACGGCGTCGTCGTCGGCGAGCTCGTCGAGAACGGCGGCGACGTACTCAGGATGGAGGGGGGTGTGCTTCTCCACCTTCCGGGTGTACGCCTTCACCACCCCTTCCAGGGCGTCCGCGTGCTTCTTCAGCATCTTGTCGAGGAACGCCCGGCTCTTCTTGGGGCGCACGCGCGGGACGAGGCAGCGCAGCGTTTCGCGCACGTCGCCCCAGACGGCGAGGTCCAGCTGCGAGCGGCGGCCGAGGTGCTCGGGCCGGACGTCGACCTGGGCGATCCTGACCTTGCCTCCGTCGGGCAGGAAGGCGTTGTACGGGAAGTCCGTGCCGAGCAGGAGGAGCAGGTCGCACTCGTGGGTGGCCTCGTAGGCGGCGCCGTACCCCAGGAGCCCGCTCATGCCGACGTCGTACGGATTGTCGTACTGGATCCACTCCTTGCCGCGCAGCGCGTGCCCGATGGGCGCCTTGATGCGCTCGGCGAACTGCATGACCTCGGGGTGTGCGCCCTTGGTGCCGCTGCCGCAGAACAGGGTCACCTTGTCGGCGTCGTCGATGAGCCGCACGAGGGCGTCGATCTCGGCGTCACCGGGGCGGACGGTGGGCCGGGCGGTGACCAGCGCGTGCTCGGTCGGCTTGTCGGGGGCGGGCTGCGAGGCGAGGTCGCCGGGAAGGGCGACGACGCTGACGCCGCCGCGGCCGACGGCGTGCTGGACGGCCGTCTGGAGGACCCGGGGCATCTGGGCCGGGTTGGAGATCAGCTCGCAGTAGTGGCTGCACTCGCGGAACAGCCGGTCGGGGTGCGTCTCCTGGAAGTAGCCCAGGCCGATCTCGCTGGAGGGGATCTGCGAGGCGAGCGCGAGGACCGGGGCCATGGAGCGGTGCGCGTCGTACAGGCCGTTGATGAGGTGCAGGTTCCCGGGGCCGCAGGAACCGGCGCAGGCGGCGAGCCGGCCGGTGAGCTGCGCCTCGGCACCGGCCGCGAACGCCGCGGCCTCCTCGTGCCGCACCTGCACCCAGTCGATGCCAGGGGTGCGGCGAACGGCGTCGACGACCGGGTTCAGGCTGTCGCCGACGACGCCGTACAGGCGCTGGACGCCGGCGCGGACGAGGATGTCGACGAACTGTTCCGCGACGTTCTGTTTGGCCATGCTCCATCCATCTCACGGCCGGCGGGTTCGCGCCTCCTCACTCCTCCCAGACGGCGACCGCCGTACGGTCGTCGGCGTACCCCTTCACCCTGACCTGGATGTCGGCGAGGAACTGCGCGAGCCCCGGCGGCTCGCCGCCCGCCCAGCGCCCGGCGAGCTCCTTCGCGAGCACGGGCTCGCCGCGCAGCGGCTCGGCGAGCCCGGGGCCGGTGAGCAGGAGCGTGTCACCGGGGCGGGCCACGGAGGCGCGGAAGCGGAACGGCTCGGCGGGCGGCGGTACGGGGGGTTCGATGTACGGTGCCGCGGGAGTGGTGACGCCCAGGTCCATGGTGAGCCGGTCGCCCTCGACCGTCTCCGCCGGGGGTGAGCCGTAGCCGACGACGGCCTCGCCGGAGACGGCGGCCGGCTCGGGCGGCGGCGGCTCGATGTCCTGCCAGGCGCCGTCCCGCAGCCGGAACAGGCCGCCGGCGCCGACACCGAAGAACACGCGGGTGCGGCAGGCCGGGTCGGCGGTCAGCAACAGGCAGCGCAGGCCGGCGCCGTACTCCTCCGGGGTGACGCCGCGTTCGGCGGCGCGGGCCCGCAGCTTGCCGTAGGCCCGGTCGGTGAGGCGGTGCAGTCCCGACTTGAGGTGCCCGCGGCGGCCGGCGCGGATGTCCTCCGAGAGGCGGGCGTGGCTGCGGCCGACGGCGTCGCCGATCCAGCGGCAGGCGTCGGCGGCGGCAAGGTGCGCCTCCTCGGCCGTACGGGCACCGGTCGCGACGGCGACGAGCACGAGCGCGGTGTCGCCACCGCCGAACCGCGCGGTGAGCAGCGCGTCCCGGCGCGGCTCGCCCCGGTAGCGGGCGGAGTCGCCCCGGACCGACGCGGCGCGCAGGGTGTACGTCCCGTACCGGGCGCCGTCGAGAACGGTGTCGGCGACGAGTTCGCCCAGTTTCCCGGCGCGGGCGGGCGGCAGGGCGGTGGGCTCGGGGTCGTAGGTGGGCGGTCCGTCCCCGACGTACGCGGCGCGCGGGCGCGGGACCCCGGGTGACGTGGCGTCAGGGGAGGCGGCGACACCGGCCGTCGCCCCGGGCGGCGTGGCGGGCGGGGGCGGCACGGCCGGACGTGGCCGCGGGGCGGGCGTGGTGGCCGGGGCGCGGGACGGCGGCGGCGGTGCGGGGAAGGTCCGGGGGCCCGGGGAGCCGGCCGGGGGCTGCCAGGGCGCGCGGTCCCGCTGGGTGCTCCCCCACGCCGTGTCCCGCGCGCCGGCCACCGCCCCACCGGGCGCGCGGCCTGACACCGCGTCGGGCGTCGTACCGGTCGCCGCATCATCGGCCGGTCCTCCGGCCGCCGGCCCGTCGGACACCGTGCCGGACGCCGAGTCGAAGCGGTCGTCCAGGGTGTCGCCGCTCGCGGTCGGGGCCGTGTCCGGTGCCCTGTCGTCGTACAGCCTGTCCCACCAGTCGTCCTCGCCGGTGGTGGGCGTCTCCCCCTGTGGGCTCATGCCCTTCATTGTCCACCGCGGGGGGTGCGCGAAAACGGGCATCCGCAAAAGAGGGGGTCCGCCGGGCGGCCCCACCCCCCACGGGAAGGCCGCCCGGCGGACCGGCGTGATCGACGCACGCGTACGCGCGGATCACGGTCCGGGGAAGGAGAGTTGCCGAGGTGAGGGCGCCGGGCGGGTGGTCCGCGCGGTTGCCGGCGCCGGGGCCGGCCGTCGGCCCGCCGGTGGACGGGCGGACCTCGGGGTGGACGGTTCCGCCACGGCATGGGCGCGGCTTCGCTGTGGTGCTGCGGTGGCGACACCTTGGCAGAGTGACGGGCGGTACGGGGATGATGAGCGCGGCGGATGTACGCCGTGGCCGGTTCCCGCCACGGCTGCGGCGACGAGGGGGCTTCAGGGGTGCTGGCGGCGATAGGGCTGGACGAACGGCAGGAGGCGGCTTACCGGGCGCTGGTCGCCCTGGGCGCGGCCGACGTGGCGGACCTCGCCCACCGGCTGGAGGTGCCGGAGGCGGACACCGAACGGGCGCTGCGGCGGCTGGAGTCGCAGGGGCTGGCCGCCCGGTCGTCGTCGCGCGCGGGACGGTGGGTGGCTGCGCCGCCCGCGGTCGCGCTGGGCGCGCTGCTGACGCAGCAGCGGCACGAGCTGGAGCAGGCGGAGCTGGCGGCGGCGGCGCTGGCGCAGCAGTACCGGGCGGAGGCGGCGGAGCCCGCGGTCCACGACCTGGTCGAGGCGGTGACGGGTGCGAGCGCGGTGGCGCACCGGTTCCGGCAGCTCCAGCTGGGCGCGGCACGAGAGGTGTGCGCGCTCGTGACGGGGCGGCCGGTGGCGGTGACCGGTCCGCAGAACGACGCGGAGGAGCGCGCCGCCGGACGGGGGGTGGCGTACCGCGTGGTGGTGGAGCGGGAGGTGCTGGAGCAGCCGGAAGGGATCACCGAGCTGACGGCGGCGCTCGGCCGGGGCGAGCAGGTCCGGGTGGTGGACCGGGTCCCCACGAAACTGCTGGTCGCGGACGGGACGCTGGCGATGGTGGCGCTGGTGGGCGGCCGGGGCGCGGAACCCGCCGCGCTGGTGGCGCACGCGAGCGGGCTGCTGGAGGCGCTGACGGGGCTCTTCGACGCGGTGTGGCGGGAGGCGGTGCCGCTGCGGCTGGGAGCGGGCGGCCGGGTGGCGCAGGGGCCGGCCGCCGGCCCGGACGCCACGGACCTGGAGATCCTCTCGCTGCTCCTGGCCGGGCTGACGGACGCGAGCGTCGCCAAGCAGCTCGACCTGGGTCTGCGGACGGTCCAACGCCGGGTCAAGGGCCTGATGGAGACGGCGGGCGTGACCACCCGCCTGCAACTGGGCTGGCACGCCTACGAACGCGGCTGGGTGTCCCGCACGTAGGGGCCGCCGGCCCTCGTGGGCGGGCGGACGGCCCGACCTGCGGGAAGGGGGCCGGTCCTGCACGCTGGACGCGTGGGTGTGTGGCAGCTGCTGATGGTCGGGCTGGTGATGCTGCTCGGCCTGCTCGGCGTGCTGATCCCCGGGGTGCCCGGGTCGTGGCTGATGTGGGCCGCGGTGGCCTGGTGGGCGCTGCAGGACACCTCCGCCCTCGCGTGGTGGCTGCTGGTCGGCTCGACGGTCCTGCTCCTGGTGACCCAGGGTGTCGTCTGGCACCTGCCCCCGCGCCGGCTGCGCGGAGTGGGCGTCACCCGGCGGATGGTGGTGTACGCGGGGGTGGGCGCGCTGCTCGGGTTCATCCTGGTGCCGGTGGTCGGCGCCGTGCCCGGTTACGTGGGAGGGATCTACCTGTCGGAGCGGCTCCGGCTCGGGGGCCACGGGCCGGCCATGACGTCGACCAGGACGGTCATGCGGGCGATCGGCACGAGCGTGCTCGTGGAGCTGTTCGCCTGTCTGGTGATCGCGGCGGCGTGGCTGGGCGTCGTCTTCGGTGCCTGAGGGCCGGCGCGCGGGGCGGCGGGGCCCGGTGGCGGGAGCCGCAGGCGTCCCCGAACGCCTCAGGCCATGCCCAGGTAGCGGTCCGCGTACGAACGCCAGGGGCGCCATTCGGGGCGGTCGGCGCGCTCGTCGGGGGCCACGTCCGGGTCCCCGAGGGCCCGCATCCGGATCAGGGCGGCGTCCCGGGCGGTGACCCCGGGCAGTGCGCGCAGCGCCCGCTCGGTCCCGTCGCGGTCGGCGCCCGGGTCGAGGCGCACGCTCCCGTCGGCCAGGGCCGCGGCGAGCGACCCCGCCACGGGGTGGCCCAGCAGGTCCCGCGGCCGGGGGAACAGGTGTGTGAGGCCGCCGCACGGGGCTGGCAGCCCCGTTCCGTACAGGGCGACCAGCCGCCGCGCCTCCGCCGGTCCGACGAGCGTCCGTACCGCGTATTCCTCCGGTTCGGCGGCACCCGGCGAGCGCAGCCCCGGGCGGGCCGCCACGAGCGGGGCGAGTCCGGGGTCGGCGCCCAGGCGCTCGGCGACCGCGTACGGGTCGGCGTCCAGGTCGAACAGCCGGCGCAGCCGCTGCACGGCGGTGGTGAGGTCGCGCAGGTCGGTGAGGTGGATCCGGGCCTCCAGCCACGGGCCGGACGACCGCTCGCCGACGGCGGCGACCGCGGAGCCGTGGGGCAGCCGCAGCGTGCGCCGGTAGGTGCGCGCGCCGGGGGCGCCGACGACCTCCTCGATCCGGTCGACCGCTTCGGCCGCGAGCAGGTCGAACACCTCGCGCGCGGCGTACGGCCCCCGGTGGGCTAGCCGCAGCGGGATTCCGCCGGTTCCCCGCGCCGCACGGCCGCGCGACTCGGCGCGCAGCCCGCTCGGCGTCCGGGCGTAGATCTGCCGGATGGTGTCGTTGAACTGCCGCACGCTGGCGAAACCCGACGCGAACGCGATCTCGGTGACGGGCAGCCCGGTGGTCTGGAGCAGCACACGGGCGGTGTGCGCCCGCTGCGCGCGGGCGAGCGCGACGGGTCCGGCGCCCAGCTCGGCGTTGAGCTGGCGCTGCACCTGCCGGGCGCTGTAGCCGAGCCGCCCCGCGAGCCCGGGCACGCCCTCGCGGTCCACCACCCCGTCGCCGATCATGCGCATGGCACGGCCGACGACGTCGGCGCGGACGTTCCAGGCGGCGGACCCGGGCACGGCGTCGGGCCGGCACCGCCGGCAGGCCCGGAAGCCGTGCCGCTGGGCGGCGGCCGCGGTGGGGAAGAACGTGACGTTCTGCCGCTTGGGCGTGACGGCCGGGCAGCTGGGCCGGCAGTAGATGCCGGTGGTGGCCACGGCGAAGAAGAACACGCCGTCGAAGCGCGCGTCGCGGCTGGCCACCGCCTCGTACCTGCTGTCCTCGTCCGTCACGCCCCCAGTGTCACCGGCACGCCCGGACCCGCGCTGGCGGTTTTCGGACACCGCGTCTGCCGACGGGTCCGGAGCGGGCCGGGCGGGCGGGTCAGCGCCGGTGGCCCCGCTTGGCCTCCAGGGCCGCACGGCCCTCGGCGCTCATGCGCTTCCAGTCCTTGAGCATCTCGGCGCGCAGGCGGGCGTCGGTCTTGGCGACGATCCGCTGGTTCTCGCGGAGCAGCTTGCGGTAGCTGGCCAGCCGGCGTTCGGGCAGCGAGCCGTCCTCGACGGCGGCGAGGACCGCGCAGCCGGGCTCCGACGCGTGCGCGCAGTCGTGGAAGCGGCAGCCCTCGGCCAGGTCCTCGATCTCCGAGAAGACCTGGCCGACGCCGGTGCCGGCGTCCCACATGCCGACGCCCCGCAGCCCGGGGGTGTCGATGAGCACGCCGCCGCCCGGGAGGGCCAGCAGGTTCCGGGTCGTGGTGGTGTGCCGGCCCTTGCCGTCCACGTCACGCGTGGCCCGGACCGCCATGACGTCCTCGCCGAGCAGCGCGTTGGCGAGGGTGGACTTGCCCGCGCCGGAGACGCCGAGCAGCACGCTGGTGCCGCCCGCCACGACGGCGGCGAGCACGTCGACGCCCTCTCCGGTGGCGGAGCTGACGGGGAGGACCTGCACGCCCGGCGCCGCGGTCTCGACGTCCCGCACGAGGTAGGACAGGCCGTCCGGGTCGGGCACCAGGTCGGCCTTGGTGAGCACCACGAGGGGCTGGGCGCCGCACTCCCAGGCGAGGGCGAGGAACCGTTCGATCCGCCCGAGGTCCAGCTCGACGGCGAGCGAGACCGCGATGACGGCGTGATCGACGTTGGCCGCGAGGATCTGGCCCTCGGACCGGCTGGAGGAGGTGGAGCGGACGAGCGCGGTGCGGCGCGGCAGGTAGGCGCGGACGTACCGGGGGTTGCCGCCGGTCTCGACGGCGGCCCAGTCGCCGGTGCAGATGACCCGCATCGGGTCGTGCGGCGTCACGAACGCGGTGTCCGCGCGGACGAGGCCGTCCGCGGTGATCACGTCGCACTGGCCGCGGTCGACCCGTGCCACCCGCCCGGGGACGAGGCCCTCGGCGGCGTACGGGGCGAACTCCGCTTCCCACGCCGCGTCCCAGCCGTAGGGGGCGAGGGCGTGCGGTGCGGGAAGGCCGGTGGAGAGGTGAGCGGAAAAGGAAGAGGAGAAGGACGAGGAGGACGAGGAGGACAAGGGGGGAACCCTTCGAAGGCGAGGGTGGCCCCGGCGCCGCGCGCCCGGTCATGGGTGCGCGCGTCGATGGTGAGGTGTCAGCCGGTGGCCACGGGAGTGGGAGTGATGTGCTTCCGGATCAGGGCAGCGCCCAGCGCAGTGACAGCCATCGGTCACACCTCCCAGAGTCGTCCTCCGTGCGCCTGCCGCACGAACTCCCTCACCGTAGGGGACCGCCGTCCCGCTGCGCCAATGTTTTTCCCCGGTCCCCGCGATCACTCCACGGCGACCGCGACCGGCTCCTAGCATGGGAGCGGAGCGGGCAGGGAGAACTGAGGGGGACTCATGTCGCAGCCGGTGCAACTGGAGATGCCGGACGGGCAGGTCGTCTGGGCCACCGTCGCCGAGGAGGACGGGCCGAGCGACTCCGGCATCGGCGAGCGGCTGGTGGAGCGGCTGGAGGGGTTCCACCAATCGCTGCGGGCGGTCGCGGACAATGCGCGCGCCGCCCTGGCGTCGGCCCGTCCGGACGAGGTGAGCATCGAGTTCGGGCTGGAGCTCGCGGCGGGCAAGGACGGCGTCGTGGCGGCGGTGGCCGGCGGAAGCGGCAAGGCGGCGTTCAAGGTGACGCTGAAGTGGAACGGTCCGGCCGCGGTGGCCGCGCCGCCCGCCCTGCCGGGGCCGCCCGCGGTCCCGCCCCAGCCGCCGGCGCCCCCGTCCGCGCCGCCCTCCCCCGCGGGCCGGGACTGAGGGGCGGGACCGCATCGACCCGCATGCACCGGCCCACCCCGATGGCGCTGCTCCAGGAGTTGCTGGAGAGCTGCCGCGTCCGTGTCGAAGGCGTCACCAGAGGCGCGGGGTTCTTCGTCGCGCCCGGTCACGTGGTGTCCTGCGCGCATGTCGCGGGGGCGCGGCCCGGCACGCGGGTGCCCGTCGAGTGGCGGGGCGCCCGGTACGAGGGGATCGTGCGCGCGGCCTCCGCGCCGCCGGCCCGGCCCGGGCGGGGCCTGTGGCCGTACCCGGACCTGGCGGTGGTGGAGGTGCCCGGCGCGCCGGCGGGCCATCCGTGCGTCTGGCTGGACGGGCTGCTGCCCCCCGCGGGCACGCCGCTGACCGCGGCGGGCTTCTCGGACACGTACGAACCGGGCGTGCCCGCCCCGCGCACGGCCGAACTGCGCCGGGGCGGCAGCACGTTCCTGCACGGCGGCCGGATGATGGAGCTGGCCGGGGCGGAGGTGAACGAGGGCCTGTCCGGCGGGCCGGTGCTCAGCCACGCGTCGGGCGGTGTGTGCGGGGTCGTCAAGGCCACCCGTCTCAAGGGCAGCGACATGGGCGGGCTCGCCACACCGGTGAGCGCGCTGCGGCTGCTGGACCCGGAGGTGTACCGGGCCGTGGTGCGGGGGCACGACCGGTTCCACGGCGAGGACGGCCGCTGGCCACTGGCGGCCGACCGCGTCCGCGCGTACGACCCGTGCGCCCCGTACGGCCCCCGTCACGGCCATCCCTACAGCGCCCCGCACGGCCCGGTCCCGGACGGCGGTGCGGCGCTCAGCGGCGACGAGCACCGCCAACTCCTCGCGCTGCTCGCCTCCTTGCCGGTCGTCCCGGAGGGCGGGCACCGTGCCGCGTTCCTCGCGGCGGCCGCGACCGGGGCGGCACCGCAGGAGGACCACCCGCTGCTGGACCACCGGGACGTCTTCACGGACCTGGCCGCCCAGATGCCGCCCGAGGACGGCCGGCTGCCCTACGAGCTGGCCTTCGCCGCCGATCTCGCGGCGCGGGACCAGGGCGGTCACGACGCCGTGCAGCGGCTGCGGGACCGGGTGCTGATCGTGGCCGGGCGGATCGGTCTCGGTGACGAGGCGCAGCGACGGCTGGCCGGCGGGCCGGCCGGCCCGGAGCGGCCGTCGATCATCGGGCGGGTGCGGCACTCCTTGCGGGACCGGCGGCGGTACCACGTGGCGGTGTGGCGCTACCACTCCCGCGCGGACATCGTGCCGGTGGCGGCCGAGTCGGAGGCCCTGCCCCTGGAGGCGGCCCTGGAGCGGCTGGCGGCGATGCTGCCGGAGCAGATCGACATCATGGGCGGGGTCGCCCGCCCGGGCCTGATCGAGCTGATCCTTCCGGAGGAGGCCCTGGACGAGGGCTTCCCGGACTGGCTGCTGTGGCCGGAGTACCCGTGGTTCGCGCTGGGCCGCAAGCAGCACGTGGTGGTGCGTCCGCTGGAGCGGCACGAGGCGCCGGCGCTGCACGCCGCGTGGGAGCGCCGGTGGGAGCACCTGGAGGGCAAGAGCATCGGCGAGGCGCTGGTGTGCGTGTGCGGCCGGGACGGGCAGAACCAGGCGGCGCTGGGCGCGTCGTTCGACGGGGATCCCACGCTGGCCGCTCTGGCTCTGGCCGGTTCGCCGAGGACGGCGCCGGTCTCGGACGCGTACCGGGTCGCCGTCGCCTCCGGTGTCCCGATGATGACCTGGCGGCGGGGTGCGGCGGCCTGCGCGCGCGGGCACGGCGGCCCGTGCGGGGTGCCGGGGCGGCAGTCCTGCCCCGGTGACCGGTTCCTCGCGGAGGCGCGGGAGGCGCTGGCCGGGACGGCACGGGACGAACTGCCGGAGAAGGTGTGCTCGCTGCGCAACGAGGCGGTTGCGGCGGCGGGTGCGGAGGACGACCACATCGGCGGGCGGATCGTGCTGCTCTGGGACGACCCCCGGCGGCGGATCCCCCGAGTGCCCTTGGCCCCGGCCGAGGCCGAGGAAGGACCGACAGGACGTACATGATGAGCGAGTGGCGGATCTACCGAGGCGTGAGCGAACCGCACGACGGCATCGGCCGGTTGCCCGCTCCGCCGCCGTGGCGGGACTTCGGCCGGGACACCGAGCCGACGCCGTTCGACCGCGACGCGGAGGCCGGCGCCGGGCGCCGGCTGCCGCACGCCGCCGCCTACCGGGCGGACGAGCGGACGGTCGACGCGGTCAACACCGCGCTGTACCTGCGCCGTCCGCTGCTGGTCACCGGGGACCCGGGCACCGGCAAGTCGACGCTGGCGCACGCGGTGGCGCGCGAACTGCGGCTGGGCCCGGTGCTGCGCTGGCCCGTGAACAGCAAGACGGGACTGCGCGACGGGCTGTACCGGTACGACTCGCTCGGCCGGCTGGAGGAGGCCGGGGTGGCCCGCGAGACGGGCGACCCGGCGCCGGTCGCGGACCTCGGCAGGTTCGTCCGGCTGGGACCGCTGGGCACGGCGCTGGCACCGTACGCGCTGCCGCGGGTGCTGCTGATCGACGAGATCGACAAGAGCGACATCGATCTGCCGAACGACCTCCTGGACGTGTTCGAGGAGGGCATGTTCGAGATCCCCGAGCTGTCGCGGGTGGCCGACACGCAGCCGGTGGTACGGGTGCGGCCGGCGGACGACGGGGAGCCGGTGACGGTGCACGGCGGCACGGTCCGGTGCCGGACCTTCCCGTTCGTGATCCTGACCAGCAACGGGGAGCGCGAGTTCCCGCCCGCGTTCCTGCGCCGCTGTGTGCGGCTGCACCTGCCGGCCGTCGGCGACGAGCAGCGGCTGCGCGCCATCGTGCGCGCCCACCTGGCGTCGGCGGCGGACGACGCCGACGAGGTCATCGGGCGGTTCCTGGCGCACGCGGCGGCCGGGGAACTGGCCACCGACCAGCTCCTCAACGCCGTGTACCTGGTGAGCCGTACGAGCGGTGAGGGCGCCCCGGAGCTCGACCGGCTGGCCGAGCTGGTGTTCCAGCACCTCGATGTGACGGTGCCGGCCCCGCCCGTACCGCCGGCCGGGGCGTGACCGGCGGTGATCGAGCGGCTCGGCGCCCTGCTCGGCGCCCTGGACACGGACGGCGCCCCACCGCTCCCGCGGGAGGTCGCCGAACTGGTCTGGCTGGCGCGGAACCTGCCGGCTCCGCCCGGCGCGGGGCACGGCTGCGGGGAACCGGACCCGGCCGGGGCGCCGGAAGGGCTCCGGGAGCCGGCGGCGGACCCGGCACGGCCGCTGCCGGAACCACCCGCCGGGGACACCGTGCCCCGCGCCCACGTCCCGGTGGCGGCGGACCCGGGGACGCGGCTGTACCTGCCGCACGCGCAGGCGGCCTCGCCGGCCGCCCCGGTGGCCGCCGTACCGGTGCGGTTCGCCGGACCGGCCGTGCTGCCGCGCTCGCGTGAACTGGCGCGGGCGCTGCGCCCGTTGAAGCGGCGCTTTCCGTCGAGGACCCGCACGGTGCTCGACGAGGACGCCACCGCGGAGCGGGCGGCGGAGCGACGGCACTGGCTGCCGGTGCTGGCCCCTGCGGCGGACCGCTGGTTCGGCGTCACGCTGGTCGTGGACGCGTACGGGGAGGGCGCGGCGTTCTGGGCGCCGCTCGGCCGGGCGCTGGGCGACCTGCTGCGGCGGACGGGCGCGTTCCGTGACGTGCGGACGTACGCCTTGCGACCGGGTGCCGACGGGCGGCCCGGGCTGGCGCCGGCCGCCCTGTCCGCCGCCTCCTCGCTGCGCGCCCCGGCCACGGCCGTGGACCCGACCGGACGGACCGTCACGCTGGTGCTGACGGACGGGGTGGCGCCGCAGTGGCGGTCGCCGGCGCTGCGCGCCGCGCTGCGGGCGTGGGCGGCGGCGGGCCCCACGGCGGTCGTCCAGCCGCTGCCCGAACACCTCTGGGAGCGCACGGCGCTGCCCCCGGTACCGGTCCGCTTCCGCGCCACGCGCAGGGGCGTGCCCGGCGCCCGGCTGGGTCACGTCCCGTACGGCCTCGGGGCGCGGGCGCCGGAGCCGGGCGACGTCGCCGTACCGGTTCTGGGTGCGACGCCCGAGTGGCTGGGTCCGTGGGCGGCGGCGGTGGCGGGGGCCGGCTGCTTCGACGGCGCGGCGGTGCTGCTGCCGGCCGCCGGGGTGCCGGAGCCCGTGGACCCGCGGCCGCCGGGCGCGGCCGGTTTCGAGGACTTCCGCGCGACGGCGCAGCCGCGGGTCTTCCGGCTGGCGGCTTTCCTGGCGGCGGCGCCGCTGAACCTGCCGGTGATGCGGATGGTGCA
This sequence comes from Streptomyces sp. NRRL S-118, assembly GCF_000716335.1. Classification (GTDB taxonomy): domain Bacteria; phylum Actinomycetota; class Actinomycetes; order Streptomycetales; family Streptomycetaceae; genus Streptomyces. The sequence goes on from NZ_KL591010.1 coordinate 214,685, forward strand.
GTCCACGATGCTCCCGGACAGCCCGCTGTCCGACCTCGCGGAGATCGTCTTCGGCGGCCTGCTGCGCCGGCTGCCCGGCGGTGGCGACGGCCTGGACGCGGCGTACGAGTTCGTCCCGGGCGTCCGGGAGCGGCTGCTGAGCACCCTCCGGCGGGACGAGGCCGACGAGGTGATCGCGGCGGTCTCGGCGTACGCCGACGGGCGGGCGCCCGGCACGGGCCCGCGGTTCACCGCGGCGGTCCCCGCGCCGGCCGGCCCGCTCGCGCTGCCGGCGGCGGCCCGGCACTGGGCGGAGGTGCGGGATCTGGTACGGCGCCGGCAGGGGCGGCCGCAGGGACCCCCGGAGTCCGCGGGGCGGCTGTTCCTGATCACGCTCGGCGCGGAGCGGCCCGTGGGGCGGCACCGCACGGTGAGCGTGCGCAGCGTCGGCGACATGGCCGGCGTGCTCATCGACTCGGGCTACGTCCACGTCCTGCCGCACCTGGCCTTCCGCACCGACGCCGGGGAGGTGCTGCGGGAGATCGACGCATGGGCGGCGGAGGCGCGGCCCGGGCCGGCGGATGTCGTGGTGGTGTACGGCAGCCACACCGACGCGTCCGCCGGACGGTATCTGCTGCTCACGCAGACCGGCCCGGGAGTGGCCCCGGAGCGGCTGCTCGACGTGCTGGCGGGCCGGGGCCTGGGGCATGCGGTGTTCCTGCTGGACGTGGGATCCGGGCCGGAGCCGCCGGACGTGCCGCTGCCGCAGCCCGCGCTGCCGTCCGGCGGGACCCGGCTGTCCGTGGTGGCCGCTGCCACGTGCCCGGGGCCGGGCGGGGGGACCGCCCTGGCCGAAGCCGTGACGCGGGTGCTCGGGGAGACGACGGCCGACGAACGGCAGCCGTTCCTGGACACGGCGGAGGTGCTGGCCGGCATCGCCCGCGCGTACGAGGGCTTCGCCGGGGAGGACGGCGCCGCGCCGCCACGGGCCCGGTGGGCGAGCCACGGCGGTCCGGCCCCCGCCTTCCCCAACCCCCTGCACACGCCCGCGCTGGCCACGCTGGCGTCCTGGCTGCGGAGTGACCGCCACGACGGCCGCATCCGCGTGGTGACCGGCGCTCCCGGATCGGGGAAGAGCGCGGTGCTGCGCCGGCTGGCCCGGTTGTTCACCTCGGCGTACCACCTGCCGGCGTCGAGCGTGTTCCCGCCGTCGCTGCGCCAGATGGTGAGCCGCAAGGAGCCCATCACCCTGCTCATCGACGACCTGGACGAGATCGGGGAGGTCGAGCGCGTCCACGACCTGGTGCAGCCGGTCGCCGCGCTCCCCCACGTCCGGCTCGTCGTGGCCATGCGCCCGGAGGCGCTGCCCCTCCTCGGTCCGCACGTGGAGGTCGTCGACCTCGACGAGGAGGCGTACCGGGCGGCGCCCGAGTCCTTCGTCAGGGCCTTGCTGGACGGGGCCCCGTCCGCGGGCGCGATGAGCGCGTCGGTCGTCGACCGGGCGGGCGGATCGGTCGCCATCGCCCGTGCGCTGGCCGCCGCGGTGAGGGAGGGGCGGCTCTCCCCCGGTGTGCCGGAGGACTACTGGGACGTGGTGGCGGATGCCGCCGCGGACGAGCGGCTCGGCCGTTTCGGGAGCGAGCGCGCCGAGGTGGAGCGTCTGCTGCTGCCGCTCGCCTACGTCGCGCACACGGGGGCTCCCCTGCCGTCGGGCCTGTGGACGGCGCTGGCGGACGCCCTCGCGGGGGGCGGCGGGCGGCGGGACACCGGCTGGGTGCTGGAGGTGGCGGCCGACCTGTTCACGCCGGGCACGTACCAACTCTGCCGCGCCGTGGCGCACCACCTGCGGGTGGGGGACGACCCGGCCTCGGTGCACGGCCTGATCACCGAGGCGCTGCTGGACCTCGTCCCGCGCGCGCCCGGCGGCGGGCGGCGGGACTGGCGGGCGGCGCCCGCCTACGTCCGGGCGCACCTGGCGACGCACGCGGCGGCGGCCGGGGTCATCGACACCCTGGTGGAGGACACCGAGTTCGTCGTCCGGGCGGAGCCGGGCCGGCTGCTGCACGCGCTCGGTGCCGTCACGACGCAGCACGGCCGCCGGCTGGCGGAGGTGTACGAGTCCGCGGCGCCCGTGCTCGGCGCGCTGGGGCCCGTCGAGCGCAGGGGGGTCCTGGCCGTCGAGGCGGCGAGCCGGCGCCACTTCCGCCGGCTCACCGGTTCCTTCGCACGGCCGCTGCCGTGGCATCCGCTGTCGGCGGGTGTGGGGGACGTGCGGGTGGCGGGCGTCTTCTCGACGCCGCTGACGCCGGTGCCTACCTTGTTCGTCGGCTCCGACGACGGAGCGGTCCTGGTGCGGCAGCTGCCGGGGGGCACGCGCGACCACGAACTGACGGGGCATGTGGGGCCGGTGCGCGCCGTGGACTGCGTCGCGGTCGACGGCCGCCCGCACGTGGTCACCGGCGGGGAGGACGGGACGGTCCGGGTCTCGGACCTGACCACCGGCGCGCTGCGTTCGCTGTACCGGGCGTACGAGTCGCCCCGGTCGCCCGTGCGCGCGGTGTCGTGCACGGTGATCGACGGCCGCCCGTGCGCCGTGGTCGCCACCGAGGGAGCGGTCACCGTGGTCGACGTCGCCCGCAACGCGGGGCGTCCCCTGGTGCCGCCCGTGCCGTGGCGCGTCTCCTCACTGGTGTGCACCTCCGTCCACGGTCGTCCCGCCGCCGTGCTGGGCTCGGAGGAGTCCCTCGCCGTGTACTACTTCGCCGGTGCGCCGCGGCGCGTCTGCTCGGGCCCGGTGACCGCCCTGGCCGGTGCGGTCCTCCACGGCCGGCCCGTCGTCCTGCACGGGCACGGCACCGAGGTCGTGTACGGCTGGGACGCGGAAACCGGTGCGCACCGGAAGCTCTTCCGCGGCGACGGCGTCGTCACGGCCGTCGCCACGGCCGTCGTCGACGGCCGGCCCTGCGCCGTGACCGCGGAGCGACCCGGGTCGGTCGTCGTCCGGGACCTGTCGAGCGGTCACCGCACGGCCATCGTCCTGCCTCGGCCCGCTCGCTCGCTGACCGCGGCGGGACGGTTCGTCGCCGTGGCGCTGGGCGACACCGCCGTGTTCATCGAGCTTCGGCCGGTCCGTTGACCTGCACGCCCTCAGCGGTGATCTCCTCGTGCCCGGCCTGCGGGTCCGCCCGCGGCCTGGACCGGCGGGAGGCGCGGGCGCGTACCCGGCCGAGGGCGGGCTCGGTCCAGCGGGCGGTGAGGGTGCCGAGGACGACGAGCATCAGGACGTACGCCGTGGCGAGCGGGCCGATACGGGGTTCGGTGGCGATCGCGAGGCCCGCGATGACGACGGAGAACTCGCCGCGGGCCACGAGCGCGCCGCCGGCCCGCAGGCGCCCGCGCGGGCCGATGCCGGCGCGGCGGGCGGCGTACCAGCCGGTGAAGATTTTGGTCGCGGCGGTGGCGAGGGCGAGGAGCAGCGCGGGCAGCAGCACCGGCGGGATGGCGGCCGGGTCGGTGGACAGGCCGAAGAAGACGAAGAACACCGCGGCGAACAGGTCGCGCAGCGGTGTGAGGAGCTTGCGGGCGCCCTCGGCGACCTCGCCCGACAGGGCGATGCCGACGAGGAACGCGCCGACGGCCGCGGAGACCTGGAGCTCCTGGGCGATGCCCGCGACGAGCACGGTCAGGCCGAGGACGACGAGGAGCAGCATCTCGGGGTCGTCCGAGGAGACCGCGCGGCTGATCAGCCGGCCGTGGCGGAGGGCGGCGTACAGGACGAGACCGACCGTGCCGAGGGCGATGAGCAGGGTGATGCTGCCGCCCGCGAGACCGACGCCGGCGAGCAGGGCGGTGAGCAGCGGGAGGTAGATCGCCATCGCCAGGTCCTCGATGACGAGGACGCCGAGGATGACGGGGGTTTCCCGGTTGCCGAGGCGGCCGAGGTCGGTGAGGACCTTGGCGACGACCCCGGAGGAGGAGATCCAGGTGACGCCGGCGAGGGCGACGGCGGCGACAGGTCCCCAGCCGAGGAGGAGGGCTGCCACGGCCCCGGGGGTGGCGTTGAGGGCGAAGTCGACGGCGCCCGACGGGTATTGCGTCCTGAGGCTGGTGACGAGCTCGCTGGCGCTGTATTCGAGGCCGAGGAGCAGCAGGAGCAGGATGACGCCGATCTGGGCGCCGACGGCGACGAAGTCCTCGCTGGCCCTCAGCGGAAGGAGGCCGCCGTGGCCGAAGGCGACTCCGGCGAGGAGGTAGAGGGGTATCGGGGAGAGGCCGACGCGGCCGGCGAACCGGCCGATGAGTCCGAGACCGAGGATGACCGCTCCGAGTTCGATGAGGAGCGCGGTGGTGTCGTGCATGTCATCCTCCGGCGACGATCGCGGCGAGGACGTCCACGCCGTCGCGGGTGCCCGGGGCGGCGAGGGTGCCCCCTGCGGCGAGCCGGAAGCCGGGGCCTGGCCCGGGGTGGAGCTCGGTGCGGCGCAGCACGGCGACGCCGGACGCGCCGGTGCGGGACGGGGCGAGGGTGTCACCGGGCGGCCGTCCCGCGTGCGGGGACCGGCGGCGGCCGGGTGCGGGCTCGGTGACCGGGTCCCGCCCGTCGGTGCGGATCGCGTCGAGCGGTGCGGGGCCGGCCGGAGGGGCTGGGGAGGTGGCTTCCCCCGGGGTGAGAGGTGCCGGGGCCCGGCAGGTGTCGGGGGCGTCGGCGCGGTGGAGGCCGGGGAGGCGACGGCCGTCGTGGTGGACGGCGGCGTAGAGGTGCCGGCCCGCCCCGGTGGTGAAGTCGTCCTGCGTGCCGACGCCGGGCAGCGGGGTGCGGCGGGTACCCATGGTTCGCCCTCCGGTGCGGCACATACGACCGAAAAAGGATGCTTTTTACCGTAACATCATGCTTCCTTCAGTGCGGCGGCGCCGAAGGAGACGTCGAAGCGGTCGCACCAGATGCTGACGCTGCGGTAGGTGTTCAGGTCGATGCCGTCGGGCAGCCGGTAGTTCTGGTCGCCCTTGTTGCCCTTGAGGTCCCCCAGGCTGACGTACGCGCCGTCGTCGAAGACGTGCCAGCCGGCCTTCCCCTCGCGTACGGGGGCGTCGGAGAGCCAGACCTTCAGGTCGGGGCCGTCGCTCGTTTCCAGGCCCTCCAGCCGCAGGACCCGCGAGCCGTCGTCGAGTTCCAGCACCCGTACGGTGCCGGAGGTGCTGTGCTCATGGCTGATCAGGGTGCCGGTGGCGACCGTCCGCGGGGCGGCCGGCTCGGCGGGCGCCGTGGGGCCGTCCGTGGGACCCGTGGTCGGGGTGACGGCCACCGTCCGGGGCACGGACTCGCTGACCGTCGCGTTCGTCCACAGCTTCCACGGCTGGAACCAGTAGAGACCGAAGCCCAGCGCCACCAGCGCCACGGCCAGGGCACCGATCACCACCGGGCTGCTCATCAGGCGTCGTACGCGGCTCACCGCTGCCTCCTCATGTCCGTTCGCGGGCCGTGATCCCATTCAACGCCGGACACGCGCGGCACGGGCTGCCGCGCCGGTGACGAAAGTCTTACGCCGCCGGGCTCAGGCGCCGGGCGCGGCCGGCAGCACCACCTCGAAGCGGCAGCCGCCCCGGACGTTGCGCACCTCCGCCCGCCCCGCGTGCGCCTCGACGATGCCGCGCACGATGGCCAGGCCCAGCCCGGCGCCGGCCGGCGGGGTACGCGCCGCGCTGCCGCGCCAGCCGGTGTCGAAGACCCGCGGCAGCTCGTCCTCGGGGATCCCGCCGCAGCCGTCGGTCACCGAGAGGACCACCCGGTCGGCGCGGCGCTCGGCGGCGACCGCGACCGTGCCGTCGGCCGGCGTCCGCCGGATCGCGTTGACCAGCAGGTTCGCCAGCACCCGGGTCATCTCGCGGCCGTCCACCTCGACCGGCACGGCGTCGACCCGTTCGCCGACGAGCCGCACCCCGAGTTCCCGGGCGAGCGGGTCGGCGCCCGCGATCGCCTCGCCGACCAGGTCGTACGCGGACATCCGGGCGGGGGTCAGGGCGAGCGTGCCCGCGTGGATGCGGGAGAGGTCGAAGAGGTCGCCCACCATGGTGTCGAGCCGGTCGACCTCCGTGCGGATCTGCCGGAGGTAGCGGGGCGGATCGGGGGCGACGCCGTCCTCCAGCGCCTCGGACATGGCCCGCAGCCCGGCGAGCGGGGTGCGCAGGTCGTGCGACATCCAGGCGACGAGCTCGCGCCGCGACGCCTCCAGGGCGGCCTCGCGCTCCCGGGAGGCGGACAGTTTCGCGCTGGTGGCGGCCAGCTCCCGGCTGAGCTGGGCCAGCTCGGCGGTGGCCGCGCCGCCGGGTGCGGCGAAGGTGCCGTCGTCGCCGAAGGAACGGGCGGCGAGCGCCAGTTCGCGGCTGCGGGCGACGACCCAGCGGCCCAGCACCAGGGCGGTGGCGAGCGAGACGACCGCGGCCATGGCGACGACCGTGGTGACGACGGAGAAGTCGTGCGGCCGGAGGTACATCGCCTTGCAGACGGTGAGGGTGCCCGCCAGCATCGCGGTCACCGTGACGGCCGCGACGACCGTCAGCGAGACCACGAGCGACGTGTGGCGCAGGGCGCGCAGCACCAGGGCGCCGAGGATCCCGGCGGCGGACGCCCCCGCGAAGGCGTACGCCGCGATGAGCAGCAGGTCCCGGTCAGGCATCCGTGCCTCCCGCGTCGAAGCGGTACCCCACGCCCCAGACCGTCCGGATCAGCCGAGGGTCGGCCGGGTCGTCCTCGATCTTCGCCCGCAGCCGCCGCACGTGGACGGTGACGGTCGACAGGTCGCCGAACTCCCAGCCCCACACCTCGCGCAGCAGCGCCTCCCTGCCGAGCGCCCGGCCCGGGTGCCGGAGGAAATGACTGAGCAGGTCGAACTCGCGCTGGGTCAGTGACAGGTCGCGGCCGTCCCTGGTGGCCCGCCGGGCGGCCGGGTCCAGGGCGATGCCCGCGATCCCGGAGGGCGCGGCGGGCACCGGGGCGGTGCTGCGGCGCAGGACGGACTCGACGCGCAGGACCAGCTCGCGCGGGCTGAAGGGCTTGGTGACGTAGTCGTCCGCGCCCACCTCGAGGCCAAGGACGCGGTCCTCCTCGTCGCCGCGCGCCGTGAGCATGATGACCGGCACCGGGCCCCGCTCGCGCAGGGCGCGGCACACCTCCAGGCCGTCCATGCCGGGGAGCATGAGGTCCAGGACCACCAGGTCGGGCCGCTGCGCCGCCGCGCTGCGCAGCGCCTCCGGACCACCGGCCGCGCGGGCGACGGCGAAGCCGGCCCGCTCCAGGTAGCCGGTGACGACTTCGGAGACGGTCGGGTCGTCGTCGACCACAAGGATCTTCCGCATGCCGTCAGTGTGCCGCACGGCCCGGCACCGCCCCGGGCCTGCCCCGGCGGTACCGCGACGGCGGGACCGGCCGGCGTCCGATCCGTACAAGACCGGTCGCGGCGGGGGTGCCTGGCGTGCGGGCATGACCACCGCACCCCGACTCGAAGCCATCGGCCTGGTGGTCTCCGACATGGCCGCCTCGCTCGCCTTCCACCGGCTCCTCGGTCCGGACGTCCCGGCCGGTGCCGAATCAGCCCCGCACGACGAGGCGGTGCTGCCCGGCGGCGTCCGGGTCCTGTGGGACGCCGAGGAGGTGACCGCTCGTTCGATCCCGACTGGACGCGCCCGCGGGGCGGCGACCGGGTCGGGCTCGCGTTCCGCTGCGCGGGCCCGGCCGAGGTCGACGCCACGTACGAGGCGCTGCTCGCCGCCGGGCACCGGAGCCGTCTGAAGCCCTGTACTCGGACTGGGGGCAGCGCTACGCGGTGGTGCTGGATCCCGACGGCTGCGGGGTCTCCCTCTTCGCCGACGCCGTGCAGGCGGTGAGCGTGGTGCCGGCCAGGCTGCGCATCTCCCGCGCGAGGTGCGCCTGGTCGGTGCACCCGGCTTCGGCCGCCGCCCGCGCGTCCGGCGCGCCGGCCCGTACGAGCGCCAGGGCGCGCTGGAGCCGCAGGATGCGCGCGAGGGTCTTCGGCCCGTAGCCGAAGGCCTCCAGCGAGCGCCGGTGCAGCGCGCGGGCGCCCAGCCCCACGGCGGCGGCCGTGACACCGACCGGCTGCCCGGCCTCCAGCCCCGCCACCACGGCACGCAGCAGCGGATCCGGGCCGGCACGGCCGGCGGCGCGGCGCAGGGCCGGCTCCTCCAGCGCGGCCGCCGGGTCGGGAGCCTGCGACACCTGCTCGGCGAGCTGCCGCACCCGGCGGGCGGGCCACAGGGCGTCGAGCTCCACGCGCCGGTCGCGCAGCTCGTGCGCGGGCACCCGAGGAACCCGGGCGCGTCCCCGGGTGCGAAGCACAGCCCCGCGTACCGGGCGCCGGGGCCGTTCGGGAGGTGCGCGCGTGTGTCGGGCCCGGCCACGAGCAGTCGCCCCTCGGTCCACAGCAGGTCCATGCACCCGTCGGGCAGTACCGCGCGCGGGGGGTCCGTCCGCGGCGGCCTCCACGGTCCTGGTCCGGACGACGGCACCGCCGAACCGCGACGACCGCTCCCGGTGGCCGCCTGCGCCGTGCCCGTCCTCCTCGTGCACGCAGCCCAGGCCAGGGCCTGGGAGGCGCAGGAAGGGAACGCCCGGTCAGGCCGGGCGGTCGCGGTCCCTGTCCCGGTCCTTCTCGCGCTCCTTCTCCTTCTCCTTCGGTGTGTGCAGCCGCGCCACGACGTCGTCCGGCGGCAGGAACCGCGACCACCGCTCGGGGAACTCCGAGGGCATGTCCGGGTCCTCGTCGTCCAGTTCCTCCACGGCCGCCTTGGCGCGGGCCACCAGCGCGGCCGCTTCCGCCGCCCGGGCCCGCTCGGTCTCGGCGCGGGCGGCGGCCGTGGTCACCGAGGGCCACACGTGGTCGATCGCGGCGTTCACGGCGGCGCCGACCAGCACCGCGAAGGCGGAGATGCCGATCCACAGCAGGACCGCGATCGGCGCGGACAGCGAGCCGTAGATCGTCGGGCCCTCGACGGTACTGGTCAGGTAGATGCGCAGCAGGAAGCTGCCGAGCACCCACATCCCGAGGGCCACCAGCGCGCCCGGGACGTCCTCGATCCAGGGCGAGCGGACCGGGACGGACACGTGGTACAGCGTGGTGAGGAAGGCGATGGACAGCAGGATGACCACGGGCCAGTACAGGATCGAGACGACCTCGGTGCCCCAGGGGATCAGTTCGACCACCCGGTCGGGGCCGACGACGGCCAGCGGCAGGACCACCGCGCCGATCAGCAGCGCCACGATGTAGAGGAGGAAGGCCAGCAGCCGGGTCGCGACGATGCCCCGGTGGCCGTCGAGGCCGTACATGACCGTGATGGTGTCGATGAAGACGTTCACGGCCCGGGACCCCGACCACAGCGCGATGGCGAACCCGATCGAGATGACGTCCGGGCGGCCGCCCTTGGTGACGTCCTCCAGCAGGGGTTTGGCGATGTCGTTGACGCCCCGGTCGGACAGGACGGTGCCGACGGCCGCGAGGATGTTCTTCTCGATGGAGGCGACGGTGGTGGTGTCGGTCCAGTCGTCGATGTAGCCGAGGAGTCCGAGCAGGCCCAGCATCAGGGGCGGCAGTGACAGGAGGGTGAAGAACGCCGCTTCGGCCGCGAGGCCGAGGATGCGGTACTCGATGCACGAATTGACGGTGTCCTTCAGGAGGAGCCAGGCCATCTTCCGCTTCGAGACGTTGCGGTAAAGGGCCCGGGCCCGGTGAAGTCTGCCCGGTGACCGCGGGTGCCACTGGGGTGTTTCCTTTGCTGCCTGCACCTCCTTACCGTATCCGCATGGCAGCCACCACCCACACAGTGACCAACCAGCCTCCGCCCCTGGTCGGGTACGACGTCTTCGCCGCCGATCATGCGCTGACCGAGGCCGTGGAGCGTCATGTTCCGCTCGAACTCCTCGACGAGGTCCGCGGGGAGCTGTCCAAGCTCGGCACCTCCGCCGGCTCCGCCCAGGCACAGGAATGGGGGTTCCTGGCCAACGAGAACCCGCCGAAGCTGCGCACCCACGACCGGTACGGCCACCGGATCGACCACGTCGACTTCCACCCCGCCTGGCACCGGCTGCTCGGCCACGCCGTGACGAACGGTCTCACCGACGCCTGGGGCCGGCCCAGCGGGCATGTGCGACGCGCCGCCGGGTTCCTGGTGTGGACGCAGACGGAGGCCGGGCACGGCTGCCCGCTGTCCATGACGCACGCCGCGGTGCCCGCGCTGCGCGTGGACCCGCAGCTGGCGGCCGCGTGGGAGCCGAAGCTGACCTCGCAGATCTACGAGGGCGAGGAGCTGCGGCCGGCCGCCGAGAAGAGCGGCGTGCTCTTCGGGATGGGCATGACGGAGAAGCAGGGCGGCAGCGACGTACGGGCCAACACGACGACCGCGGCTCCGCTGGAGGCGGACGGCGAGTACCTCCTGACGGGCCACAAGTGGTTCTGCTCGGCGCCGATGAGCGACGCGTTCCTGGTGCTGGCGCAGGCCCCCGGGGGGCTGACGTGCTTCCTCGTCCCGCGCGTCCTGGAGGACGGCACGCGCAACGTGTTCCGCATCCAGCGGCTGAAGGACAAGCTCGGCAACCGGTCCAACGCGTCGAGCGAGGTCGAGTTCGACGGGACGTGGGCGCGCCGGGTCGGTGAGGAGGGGCGCGGCGTGCGCACCATCATCGAGATGGTGGCGGCGACCCGGCTGGACTGCGTGACCGGGTCGGCGGCGCTGATGCGGCAGGCGGTGGCGCAGGCGGTGCACCACGCCGCGTACCGCAGCGCGTTCGGCGGCGTGCTCATCGACAAGCCGCTCATGCGCAACGTGCTGGCCGACCTGGCACTGGAGTCGGAGGCGGCGACGACGCTGGGAATGCGGCTGGCCGCCGCCTACGACGCGGACACCGAGCAGGAGCGGGCGTTCCTGCGGCTGGCGGTGCCGGCGGCCAAGTACTGGGTCACCAAGCGGTGCACGCCGACGACGGCGGAGGCACTGGAGTGCCTGGGCGGCAACGGCTACGTCGAGGAGTCGGGGATGCCGCGGCTGCTGCGCGAGTCACCGCTGAACTCGATCTGGGAGGGCTCGGGCAACGTCCAGGCGCTGGACGTGCTGCGGGCGCTGCAGCGGGAACCGCAGGCACTGAACGCCTTCCTGGAGGAGGTGGGCACGGCCCGGGGCGCGGACCACCGGCTGGACGCGGCGATCAAGGACCTGCTGGCCGAACTGGCCGACCTCGAGGGCATCGAGGCACGGGCGCGGCGCCTGGTGGAACGCATGGCGCTGGTGCTCCAGGGCTCCCTGCTGGTGCGGTGGGCGCCGCCCGCGGTGGCGGACGCGTTCTGCGCGTCGCGGCTGGGCGGCGACTGGGGTACGGCGTTCGGCACGCTGCCGCACAGCCTGGACCTGGCAGCGGTGGTGGAGCGCGCGCGGGCGGTGGTCTGACCCGGCGCCCGAGGGCGGCAGGCGCGCGCCGGCGGGCCCGCCCGGGGCCCTCGCTCCCGGCGCCTCCCGGAAGGGGGGCGCTGCGCCCCGGCGGGGCTCGCCCGGCGAAGCCGGGGGCCCGGTCCCGAAACAGGCGCGGGCCGTGTGTCCGACGGCCCGCGCCCGGGGAGAGTGGGGTGGTGCTGCGCCGACACGGCACCAACCCATCGCCGTACCGTACGACCGTTGCCGGTGTCCGGTACGCCATCACTTTCGTACAGGCGCGCCGCCGTTCGCGAGAGTTGCAAGGGGTTGCAGCCTCATGGGAAGAATCGGTACGTACCCGTGGCGGTCAGGGGAGGATGGGGTGACACACACCGGCCACCGTGTGCGGGGCGGCGGGGAGGGACAGGTGCGCAGGGCGACCGTCGACATGGCGCGGCTCGCCGCCATGGACGCGCGGGATGCGGCGCTGCTGCTCAAGGGCGTGCGGGAGGCGACCCTGAAGGGCGGCCGTCCGCCGCTGGTGCCGCGCGCCGACATCCGCGAGTCGTGGCAGCGGATGCTGCGCCGGGGGCTGGATCCGGACGGGGATCACCGTGCGCTGCTGCTTCCGCCGGCGGAGCTGGAACGCCGCCGCGGTACGTCGCCGCTGGCGGAGCTGCTGCCGTTGCTGCGGGAGGGGCTGGTGTCGGCATGGGGATCGGGCCCCGACACGGTGCAGCACATCATGGTGGTGGCCGACGCCGAGGGCCGGGTGCTGTGGCGGGAGGGGAGTGCGGCGGTGCTGCGCAAGGCGGACGGGCACGGGTTCGAGCCGGGCGCGGACTGGACGGAGGCGACCGTCGGGACGAACGGGATCGGCACGCCGCTGGTGACGCGGCGGCCGACGCAGGTCCATTCGGCGGAGCACTTCGTTTCGACGCACCACTCGTGGACGTGTGCGGGCGCCCCGATCGTCGATCCGAGGGACGGTCGGCTGCTCGGGGCGGTGGATGTGAGCGGGCCGCTGGCGACGATGCATCCGGCGACGCTGATGCTGGTGAGCTCGGTGGCGCGGCTGGCCGAGGCGGAGTTGCGCAACCGGCATTTCGCGGCGCTGGAGCGGCTGCGTTCGGTGGCGTCGCCGATCCTGTGCCGGGTGGGTGGCCGGGCGCTGGCGGTGGACGCGCACGGCTGGCCGGCGGCGGTCGTGGGCATGCCGCCGGTGGACCGGGTCACGCTCCCCGGGGGCTTCGGCGCGGGCCGGGTGCTGGTGCCGTCGCTGGGCCGGTGCGCCGTGGAGCCTCTGCCGGGCGGCTGGCTGCTGCGGCTGGAGGAGGACGACCGCGAGCTGGCGGCGCCGTCGCCGAGCCGGGTGGTGCTGGACGTCAGCCGGCCGCGCCGCTGGTCGCTGGAGGTGGCGGGCGGGGCGGGCGGCTGGACGCAGGAGCTGAGTCCGCGGCACGCGGAGCTGCTGTACGTACTGGCCCGGCACCGCGACGGCCGCACCGCGGCGGAGCTGGCGTCGGACGTCTTCGGGGACCGTACGCGCACGGTGACGGTGCGGGCGGAGATGTCGCGGGTGCGGCGCACCCTGGGCGGTGTGCTGGCGCACCGCCCGTACCGCTTCCGGGAGGAGGTGGAGGTGGTCGTCCGCCATCCGGACGACCCGGGCGATCTGCTGCCGCATTCGACGGCTCCGGCGGTGGTGGCGGTCCGGGACGCCGGCAGTGGGGTCCCGGGCTGAGGCGCGGTGGCCGCCACCGGCGGAGTGGTGCGTGATGTCGCCGCACCGGTGGGCTCTCGGCCACAGCCCGGCGCGGGATGGTGCGGTCTGCCGCGGGGGCCCGGCGTTCCGGCCGCTCCTCCTCCTCTCCCCCCGCCCGCCCACGGCATTCCGGCCTCGTGCCCCGACGTGCCCGAGGGGCTGACCTACGACCGGGCGCTGTGGCTGCTGGAGACCGGCGAGGAGGACCTCCCGCTCCCGGCCGAGTCCCTGGTCGACCTCACCGAGCTGATCGCACCGGCCCGCCGCATGGGCGAGCCCGTCGCCCGCGTCCGCGACCGGCTCGTGCAGCTCGGCATTCCCGTCACCGACCCCGCGGAAGCGACCCGCGCCGCCCTCCCCCGCGTTCCCCTTCTCCACGCGGGCTGACGCCGCTGGCCGAAACCCGACCCCCCGTGCTTCCCTGGCACCCATGAGCATCGCCGTCACCACCTGGTCCCTCGAACAGACCTCGCCCGACGACCTGCGGCCGGCCGCCGAGCCGTCAGGGGACGTGCGGATCGTGCGGGCCGAGGTGCCGTCCGCGGAATTCAGCCGGTTCCTCTACACGGCGGTGGGCGGCGACATCCGCTGGACGGACCGGCTCGGGCTGTCGTACGCCCAGTGGCAGGAGATCGTCGAGCGGCCCGGCGCCGAGATCTGGGTGGCGTACGAGAAGGGGACGCCGGCCGGGTACGTGGAGCTGGACCCGCAGGACGACGGCACCGTGGAGATCATCTACTTCGGGCTGCTGCCGGCGTTCCGGGGCCGCCGCATCGGCGGGCACCTGCTGTCGTACGGGACCGCCCGCGCCTGGGACCTCGCGGAGCGCTGGCCGGACCGCGTGCCGACGAAGCGGGTGTGGGTGCACACCTGCTCGCTGGACGGCGAACACGCGATGGACAACTATCTGCGGCGGGGCTTCCGCCTCTTCGACACGAAGGTCACCGAGGAGCCCGACACCCCGGCCCCGGGTCCGTGGCCGGGCGCGCACGCCTGACGGGACGGCCGGGCGTCCGATATGAGTGACGCATGACACATCATTCCACCATGCGAGACATCCATGTCCGCATTTTGGACAAAGGTGGACTGGGTCCAAACTCCCATGCCAGGCTTCCGCCATGTCTCGAGCTGGAATTGCCTTGGTGAGTCGGCGGCACGTCGACCTCGGCCGCATGTCCAGCGCGATCTGTCCGGTGAGCTGAGCACCCCGGCACCACCGCGATCCCCGAACTTCCGCACCCACTGCGCACCGCCGCGCCACTCTCTGGTCCCGCGCGCGAGTGTGCAGGTCAGAGCCGCCCTCCTGCAGTCCCGAAGGACGTATCGTCATGGCCTCCACCCCGGAAACGCCCACCTCCGCCACGCCCCGCCGCAAGCCCGGGCGGCACCGTGGCGAGGGTCAGTGGGCGCGCGGCCACTTCACGCCCCTCAACGGCAACGAGCAGTTCAAGAAGGACGACGACGGTCTCAATGTGCGGACACGCATTGAGACGATCTACTCCAAGGCCGGCTTCGACTCGATCGACCCCAACGACCTGCGCGGCCGCATGCGCTGGTGGGGCCTCTACACCCAGCGCAAGCCCGGGATCGACGGCGGCAAGACCGCGATCCTCGAGCCGGAGGAGCTGGACGACGAGTACTTCATGCTGCGCGTCCGCATCGACGGCGGCCGGCTGACCACGCGGCAGCTGCGCGTCATCGGGGAGATCTCGCAGGAGTTCGCACGCGGCACCGCGGACATCACGGACCGGCAGAACATCCAGTACCACTGGATCCGGATCGAGGACGTGCCCGAGGTCTGGAACCGCCTCGAAGAGGTCGGCCTGTCCACGACCGAGGCGTGCGGCGACACCCCGCGCGTCATCCTCGGCTCGCCGGTCGCCGGCATCGCCGAGGACGAGATCATCGACGGCACGCCCGCCGTCGACGAGATCCACCGCCGCATCGTGGGCAACAAGGCGTTCTCCAACCTGCCCCGCAAGTTCAAGTCCGCGATCTCCGGCTCGCCGCTGCTGGACGTGGCGCACGAGATCAACGATGTCGCGTTCGTCGGCGTGAACCACCCCGAGCACGGACCCGGCTTCGACCTGTGGGTCGGCGGCGGCCTGTCCACCAACCCCAAGATCGGCGTGCGGCTGGGCGCCTGGGTCCCGCTCGACGAGGTCCCGGACGTGTACGAGGGCGTCATCTCGATCTTCCGCGACTACGGCTACCGCCGGCTGCGCAACCGCGCCCGCCTGAAGTTCCTGGTCGCCGACTGGGGTGCCGAGCGGTTCCGCCAGGTACTGGAGGACGAGTACCTCCACCGCAAGCTGGTCGACGGCCCGGCGCCGGAGCAGCCGGTGCAGCAGTGGCGCGACCACGTCGGTGTGCACCGGCAGCAGGACGGCCGGTACTACGTCGGCTTCGCGCCGCGTGTCGGCCGTGTCGACGGCGCCACGCTCACCAAGATCGCCGAGGTGGCGGAGGCGCACGGCTCGGGCCGGCTGCGCACCACCGTCGAGCAGAAGATGATCGTCCTCGACGTCGAGGAGCCGCAGGTCGAGTCGCTGGTCGCCGCCCTGGAGGCGCTTGACCTCCAGGTCAGGCCGTCCCCGTTCCGGCGGGGCACGATGGCCTGCACCGGCATCGAGTTCTGCAAGCTGGCCATCGTCGAGACCAAGGCGCGCGGCGCCTCGCTCATCGACGAGCTGGAGCGCCGCATCCCCGACTTCGACCAGCCGATCACCATCAACATCAACGGCTGCCCCAACGCCTGCGCCCGTATCCAGGTGGCGGACATCGGTCTCAAGGGCCAGCTCGTCCTCGACGACGAGGGCAACCAGGTCGAGGGCTACCAGGTGCACCTCGGCGGCGCCCTGGGCCTGGAGCCGGGCTTCGGCCGCAAGGTGCGCGGCCTGAAGGTCACCGCGGCCGAACTGCCCGACTACGTCGAGCGGGTCCTCAAGCGCTTCCAGGCGGAGCGCGAGGAGGGCGAACGCTTCGCCACCTGGGCGGCGCGCGCCTCCGAGGAGGCACTGTCGTGAGCACGAGCGAGCGGCAGCGACGGGAGGAGCCGTGAGCGAGCGTGCGGCGCCCTTCTACTGCCCCTACTGCGGGGACGAGGACCTGCGGCCGAGCGAGACCGGGCACGGCGCCTGGGAATGCGCGGCCTGCAACCGGGCCTTCCAGTTGAAGTTCCTCGGGCTGCTGTCCCGCGGACTTCGGCACGACGACGGTGGAGGGGAAGCGATATGACGGACACCCGTACCAAGGAAGACCTCAGGGCGCTGGCCGAGCGGGCGGGCCGCGACCTGGAGGAGGCGTCGCCCCTGGAGATCCTCGAGTGGGCCGCCGACACCTTCGGCAAGCGCTTCTGCGTCACCTCCTCCATGGAGGACGCGGTCGTCGCCCACCTCGCCTCCCGCGTGTTCCCGGGCGTCGACGTCGTCTTCCTCGACACCGGCTACCACTTCCCGGAGACCATCGGCACCCGTGACGCCGTCGACGCCGTGATGGACGTCAACGTCATCACCCTGACGCCGCGCCGCACCGTGGCGGAGCAGGACGCCGAGTACGGTCCGAAGCTGCACGACCGCGACCCGGACCTGTGCTGCGCGCTGCGCAAGGTCAAGCCCCTCGAGGAGGGCCTGACCGCGTACGACGCGTGGGCGACCGGGCTGCGCCGGGACGAGTCCCCCACCCGGGCGAACACCCCGGTCGTCGGCTGGGACGAGAAGCGGCGGAAGGTCAAGGTCTCGCCGATCGCGCGCTGGACGCAGGAGGACGTGGACGCGTACGTCGCCGAACACGGCGTACTGACGAACCCCCTGCTCATGGACGGGTACGCCTCCGTCGGCTGCGCTCCCTGCACGCGCCGGGTGCTGGAGGGCGAGGACGCCCGCGCCGGCCGCTGGGCGGGCCGCGCCAAGACCGAGTGCGGGCTGCACGGCTGATGACGACCACTCAGGAAACACAGGAGAAGGACGTGACTGGGGCCACCATCTGGCTCACCGGGCTGCCGAGCGCCGGCAAGACCACGATCGCCCACGAGCTCGCGGGCCGGCTGCGCGCCGGCGGGCACCGCGTCGAGGTGCTGGACGGGGACGAGATCCGCGAGTTCCTCTCGGCGGGTCTCGGCTTCAGCCGCGAGGACCGGCACACCAACGTGCAGCGGATCGGCTTCGTGGCCGAACTCCTCGCCTCGCACGGCGTGAAGGTCCTGGTGCCGGTCATCGCCCCGTACGCCGACAGCCGTGAGGCGGTGCGCAAGCGCCACCAGCAGGAGGGCACCGCCTACGTCGAGGTGCACGTGGCCACGCCCGTCGAGGTGTGCTCGGTCCGCGACGTGAAGGGCCTGTACGCCAAGCAGGCGGCGGGCGAGATCAGCGGGCTGACCGGCGTCGACGACCCCTACGAGGAGCCGGAGTCGCCGGACCTGCGCATCGAGTCCCAGAACCAGACCGTGCAGGAGTCCGCGGCAGCGGTCCATGCGCTGCTCACCGAAAGGGGCCTGCTGTGAGCGACGCACGCGCGGCCGCCCGGCCGCAGACGACGATCGCCGCCCCTCCGCGCCGCGCGGGCGGAGAAGCTCACGAAGGGGGCACAGCATGACCACCGTCGCCGACAGCGTCGACGAGTCGACCGACAACCCGTACGCCCTGAGCCACCTCGACGCGCTCGAGTCCGAGGCGGTGCACATCTTCCGCGAGGTGGCGGGAGAGTTCGAGCGGCCGGTGATCCTCTTCTCCGGCGGCAAGGACTCCATCGTCATGCTGCACCTGGCCCTGAAGGCGTTCGCCCCGGCGGCGGTCCCCTTCTCGCTGCTGCACGTGGACACCGGGCACAACTTCCCCGAGGTCCTGGAGTACCGCGACCGCACGGTCGAGAAGCACGGCCTGCGGCTGCACGTGGCGTCCGTGCAGGACTACATCGACCGCGGCGTCCTCAAGGAGCGCCCGGACGGCACCCGCAACCCGCTGCAGACGGTGCCGCTGACCGAGGCGATCCAGGAGCACCGGTTCGACGCGGTCTTCGGCGGCGGGCGGCGCGACGAGGAGAAGGCGCGCGCCAAGGAGCGGGTGTTCTCGCTGCGCGACGAGTTCTCGCAGTGGGACCCGCGCCGGCAGCGCCCGGAGCTGTGGCAGCTCTACAACGGCCGCCACGCGCCCGGCGAGCACGTCCGCGTCTTCCCGCTGTCCAACTGGACCGAGCTCGACGTGTGGCAGTACATCGCCCGCGAGGGGATCGAGCTGCCGGAGATCTACTTCGCGCACGAGCGCGAGGTGTTCCGGCGCAACGGCATGTGGCTGACGGCCGGCGAGTGGGGCGGTCCGAAGGACACCGAGACCGTCGAGAAGCGGCTCGTGCGCTACCGGACCGTGGGCGACATGTCCTGCACCGGTGCGGTGGACTCCGGCGCCACCACGCTGGACGCCGTGATCGCCGAGATCGCCGCCTCCCGGCTCACCGAGCGGGGCGCCACGCGCGCCGACGACAAGCTGTCCGAGGCCGCGATGGAAGACCGCAAGCGCGAAGGGTACTTCTAACCATGACCAGCACCACCGAGCAGCTCAGCGCCACCACGCTGCTGCGCTTCGCGACCGCGGGCTCCGTCGACGACGGCAAGTCCACCCTCGTCGGACGGCTGCTGCACGACTCCAAGTCGGTGCTGGCGGACCAGCTGGAGGCCGTGGAGCACGCCTCCCGGTCCCGCGGCCAGGAAGCCCCCGACCTCGCACTGCTGACCGACGGTCTGCGGGCCGAGCGCGAGCAGGGCATCACCATCGACGTGGCCTACCGCTACTTCGCCACGCCCCGGCGCCGGTTCATCCTGGCCGACACGCCCGGTCATGTGCAGTACACCCGGAACATGGTCACCGGCGCCTCCACCGCCGAGCTGACGGTCGTCCTCGTCGACGCCCGCAACGGCGTGGTCGAGCAGACCCGCCGGCACGCGGCGATCGCGGCCCTGCTGCGGGTGCCGCACGTCGTCCTGGCCGTCAACAAGATGGACCTGGTCGGCTACGAGGAGCCCGTCTTCGCGAAGATCGCCAAGGAGTTCACGGCGTACGCGAGCGAGCTGGGCGTCCCGGAGATCACCGCGATCCCGATCTCGGCGCTCGCCGGTGACAACGTGGTGGAGCCGTCCGCGCACATGGACTGGTACGGCGGCCCGACCGTGCTGGAGCACCTGGAGACCGTGCCGGTCAGCCATGACCTGACGGGCTGCCACGCGCGCTTCCCCGTGCAGTACGTGATCCGTCCGCAGACCGCCGAGCACCCCGACTACCGGGGCTACGCCGGGCAGATCGCGGCCGGGACGTTCCGGGTCGGCGAGCGGGTCACCGTCCTGCCGTCCGGCCGTACGTCCACGATCGCCGGGATCGACCTGCTGGGCGAGCCGGTGGACGTGGCCTGGACGCCGCAGTCGGTGACGCTGCTGCTCGCCGACGACATCGACATCTCGCGCGGCGACCTGATCGTGCCGAGCGGCGACGCGCCCGCCACCACGCAGGACATCGAGGCCACGGTCTGCCACGTCGCCGACCAGCCGCTGGCGGTGGGCCAGCGGGTGCTGCTGAAGCACACCACCCGCACGGTCAAGGCGATCGTCAAGGAGATCCCGTCGAAGCTGACGCTGGACGACCTGTCCCAGCACCCGGCTCCCGGGCAGCTCGTCGCCAACGACATCGGCCGGGTCCGGGTGCGCACCGCCGAGCCGCTGGCGATGGACGCGTACGCCGACTCCCGCCGTACCGGATCCTTCCTGCTCATCGACCCCGCCGACGGCACCACCCTCGCGGCCGGGATGGCCGGCGAGTCCTTCGCCACCGCCCGGGCCGCCGCGCCCGAGGCGGACGACGAGGGCTGGGACTTCTGACATGACGCCGACCGATGTCTACGCGACCTTCGCGAAGGAGGGCGGCCGGGTCGGCAGCGGCGCCCTCGGCGCGGGGACCGGGGGTGTCGCGCGATGTGCCCGATGACGCCGCGCCCGCTCCCGTACCACCCGCACCGACGAAGACACACACATGCCGACGACCCGGCCGCGCCACTGACGACGATCAGGAGGCCGTGAGCTCCGGGCCCGACGAGAGGAACACCCTCCCGTGCCTGCCACTTCCCGCACCACCGCCCTGCGCCGCGGCCTCGCCGCAGCCGCCGCACTCCCCCTGCTGATGGGGGCACTCGCCTCCTGCGGCTACGGATCGAAGGCCACCAAGGACACCACGGTCGAGGCCAAGGGCGAGAAGCTCTCGGCCGACGAGGTGCGGCTGGGGTACTTCCCGAACCTGACCCACGCCACGGCGCTGGTGGGGGACCAGGAGGGCATCTTCCAGAAGGAACTGGGCGGCACCCGGCTGAAGGTGTCGACCTTCAACGCCGGGCCGTCGGAGATCGAGGCGCTGAACGCCGACTCCCTCGACATCGGCTTCATCGGCCCCTCCCCCGCCATCAACGGCTACGTCAAGTCCAAGGGCAGCAACCTGCGGATCGTCGGCGGTGCGGCCTCCGGCGGGGTGAAGCTGGTCGTCAACCCCGACAAGATCAAGTCCCTGGCGGACGTCAAGGGCAAGCGCATCGCCACCCCGCAGCACGGCAACACCCAGGACGTCGCCTTCCTCAACTGGGTCGCCGAGCAGGGCTGGACGGTCGACCCGCACAGCGGCAAGGGCGACGTCTCCGTGGTGCGCACGGAGAACAAGGTCGCCCCCGACGCCTACAAGTCCGGTTCGATCGACGGCGCGTGGGTGCCCGAGCCGACCGCGTCCAAGCTGGTGAGCGAGGGCGCGAAGGTGCTGCTGGACGAGGCGTCGCTGTGGCCCGGGAAGAAGTTCGTGATCACGAACATCATCGTGTCGCAGAAGTTCCTCGAGGCGCACCCGGACGTGGTCGAGGCAGTGCTGCGCGGCTCGGTGCGGACCAACGCCTGGATCAACGCCAACCCCGAAAAGGCGAAGGCGTCCGCCAACGCCAAGCTGAAGGCCCTCACCGGCAAGCCGCTGGGTGACAAGGTGATCGGCCCGGCGTGGCCGTCCATCCGGTTCACCGACGACCCGCTGGCCGCCACGCTGCAGGCGCAGGCGGACCACGCGGTGAAGGCGGGCCTGCTGGAGAAGCCCGACCTCAAGGGCATCTACGACCTGAAGCCGCTCAACAAGGTCCTCAAGGCCGAGGGCCGGCCCGCGGTCGCCGACGCCGGTCTCGGCGTCGAGTAACCGACCCGGCTCCCATCCATCCGCATCGCTCCCAGGAGGTGACGACCATGGCCACCACGTTCGCCAAGGCCGAGGACCGTGCGTCGGTGTCGACGCACGCCGCCCGTCTCGAGCACGTCTCGAAGTCCTTCGCCACCCCGGCCGGGCAGCAGCTCGTCCTCGACGACATCTCGCTCGACGTCGCGCCGGGCGAGTTCGTCACCCTCCTGGGCGCGTCGGGCTGCGGCAAGTCGACGCTGCTCAACCTGGTCGCCGGGCTCGACCGGCCGTCCGCGGGGTCGATCGACACCCCGGGCGGCCGGCCCGCCCTGATGTTCCAGGAGCACGCGCTGTTCCCGTGGCTGACGGCGGGCAAGAACATCGAACTGGCGCTGCGGCTGCGCGGCGTCGCCAAGAACGCGCGGCGCGAGGAGGCGGAGCGGCTCCTGGAGCTGGTCCGGCTCAAGGGCTCGTACGGGAAGCGGGTGCACGAGCTGTCCGGCGGCATGCGGCAGCGCGTGGCGCTGGCCCGGGCTCTCGCCCAGGACAGCGACCTGCTGCTGATGGACGAGCCGTTCGCTGCGCTGGACGCCATCACCCGCGATGTGCTGCACGACGAGCTGACCCGGATCTGGCGGGAGACGCGCCTGTCGGTCCTGTTCGTCACGCACAACGTGCGCGAGGCCGTGCGGCTGGCCGAGCGCGTGGTCCTGCTGTCGTCCCGTCCGGGGCGGATCGCCCGGCAGTGGGAGATCGACATCCCGCAGCCGCGCCGTATCGAGGACGCCGCGGTCGCGGAGCTGTCCGTCGAGATCACCGAAGAACTGCGTGGGGAGATCCGCCGTCATGGCCAGCACTGATACGACGACCACGGCGAAGTCCGACGACCTGGCCGGTCTGGAGGCGGGTCTCGACGCGCTCGACGCCGTGCAGGTGGCGCGCACCCCGGTGCGCGACGTCCTGCTGAAGAAGGTCCTGCCGCCGCTGGTGGCCGTCGCGCTGGTGCTGGTGGTGTGGCAGGTCCTGGTGTGGGCGAAGGTCACCGACGAGTACAAGCTGCCGCCGCCGTCCGCGGTGTGGGACAGCCTGACCACCATGTGGCTGGAGGGCACGCTCCTCGACGTGCTGTGGACGAGCGTGTCGCGGGCGCTGCTCGGCTTCCTGATGGCACTGGCCATCGGTACGCCGCTGGGGCTGCTGGTCGCCCGGGTGAAGGTGGTGCGGGCGGCGATCGGCCCGATCCTGTCCGGGCTGCAGTCGCTGCCGTCGGTCGCCTGGGTGGCGCCCGCGGTGCTCTGGATCGGCCTCAACGACTCGATGATGTACGCGGTGATCCTGCTGGGTGCCGTCCCGTCGATCGCCAACGGCCTGGTGGCCGGGGTCGACCAGGTGCCCCCGCTGTTCCTGCGGGCCGGGCGGACGCTCGGCGCGAGCGGGCTGCGGGGCGCCCGGCACATCGTGATGCCGGCCGCGCTGCCCGGCTATCTGGCCGGTCTGAAGCAGGGCTGGGCGTTCTCGTGGCGGTCGCTGATGGCCGCCGAGATCATCGCCTCGTCGCCGGACCTGGGGCTGGGGCTGGGGCAGTTGCTGGAGAACGGCCGCAACAACATCGACATGCCGGGCATCTTCCTGGCGATCATCCTGATCCTGGTCGTCGGCATCGCCATCGACCTGCTGATCTTCAGCCCCCTTGAGCGGACGGTGCTGCGCCGCCGCGGTCTGCTGGTGAAGGGCTGAGCCGCACCATGAACCGTCCCGCCCTCCCGTCACCCGCCACCGCCCTTTCGGGGAAGCGCTTCGCGCCCGCCCTTCCGTCGCCCGCCACCGCCCTGTCGGGGAAGCGCTTCGCGCCCGTGCTTGTGGTCATCGCCCACGGCAGCCGGGACCCGCGGCACGCCGCGACCGTCCACGCCCTGGTGGGCGCGGCGGCCGCGCTGCGGCCGGGGCTGCGGGTGGAGACGGCGTTCCTGGACTTCAACGTCCCGGCGGTGCCTGCGGTGCTGGAGCGGCTGGCGGCGGAGGGGGTCCGCGACGTGGTCGCCCTCCCCCTGCTCCTGACCCGCGCCTTCCACGCCAAGGCCGACATCCCGGCCGTGCTGCGGGAGGCTCCTCCGTCGCTGCGCATCCGGCAGGCGGACGTGCTGGGACCGTCGCCGCTGCTGCTCGCGGCGGTGGAGCGGCGGTTGTACGAGGCGGGCCTGTCGCCCGCCGACAAGGGCTCGACCGGGGTCGTCCTGGCCTCGGCGGGTTCCACGGACCCGGAGGCGATCGCAGTGATCGCTGAAACGGCGCGGGAGCTGCGGCGCACTGGTTGGTGTGCCGTGCGGCCTGCGTTCGCCTCCGCATCTCTTCCCCGGACCGCCGACGCGGTACGGGCGCTGCGCGCCGACGGGGCCGCCCGCGTGGCGGTCGCGCCGTACGTGATCGCGCCCGGCCGCCTGCCGGACCGGATCGCCGAGGGCGCGGCCGGGGCGGACGTCCTCGCCGGCGTCCTCGGGCCGTCCCCGGAACTGGCGCGGCTGCTGCTTGAGCGGTACGACGGGGCGCGGCCCGGCGAGCGGGTGGCCGCGGCGTAGGGCCCGGTGCGGGCGGGGCGCGCCGGTAGAGTCGGGCCCATGACCACGGACACCTTCGTGCTCGGCGGCGACCTGACGGTACGCCGGCTGGGCTTCGGTACGGCGCAGTTGACCGGGCCCGGCTACTGGGGGCCGCGCGGTGCGCGGGCGGACGCGGTGGCGGTGCTGCGGCGCGCGGTGGAGCGAGGCGTCACGCTCGTCGACACGGCCGACAACTACGGCCCCGACCTCGCCGAGGAGCTGGTGGCCGAGGCGCTGCACCCGTACCCGGAGGGTCTGGTGGTGGCGACCAAGGGCGGGGTGGTGCGCACCAGCGACAGCGCCTGGCACATCGCGGGGCGCCCCGAGCAGTTGCGCGCGATGTGCGAGGCGAGCCTGCGCCGGCTGCGGACCGGGACGATCGACCTCTACCAGCTGCACCGGCTGGACCCCGAGGTCCCGGTGGCGGACCAGCTCGGCACGCTCATGGAGCTGCGACGCGAGGGGAAGATCCGGCACATCGGCCTGGACACGGTGTCCGTGGCCCAGCTGGAGCAGGCGCTGGCGCTGGCGCCGGTGGTCTCGGTGCAGAACCGCTTCAACCTGCTCGACCGGGCGTCGGAGGACGTGCTGAAGGCGTGCGAGGCGCACGGGCTGGCGTTCCTGCCCTGGTTCCCGCTGGCGAACGGGGCGCTGACCGGTTCCGCGGCGGCGGAGCTGGACGCGGTCGCCACGCAGCACGGCGCGACCCGGGGGCAGATCGCGCTGGCATGGCTGCTGCACCGCTCACCGGTGCTGCTGCCCACGCCGGGGACCGGCTCCCTGGCGCATCTGGAGGAGAACCTGGACGCCGCGTCCGTGCAGCTCGACGCGGACGACCTCGCCCGGCTGGAGGAGCTCAGCGGTCCTCGCTGAACGGCGTGCCCTGGTGGACGGCCGCCGCCACGGCGGGGGTGTGGTCAGTCACGGGTCATCTCCACCAGTTTGACGACGGTGTTCCAGTTGCGGGTGGTGCCGACGATGCCCTTGTTCAGGGCCGGGCGGGCGAGCGCCTCGGCGAGCTTGGAGCGGCCCAGCCCGTCGGGCGCGTAGAGGTACAGGGCCCGGTCGCCGAGCCTGAACTCCTCGGGGAGGAAGGCACCCTGGTCGAGCGAGGCGTAGCGCTCGGGGCCGACGGGCTCGGAGAAGAAGGTGACGTGGAGCTGCTTGCCCTCCAGCTCGGCGGCGGGGAAGGGGCAGGCGTCGGCGACGGCGCTCAGGTACGGGCCGCTGCGCACCAGGCAGTCGACACGGAAACCGAAGTGCTTCTCGATGGCCTGCTCCAGCTCGGCGCCGAGCGCCCGCTCGTCCCCGGCCCCGGTGCCGGCCGCGGCGGTGAAGACCGCGTTGCCGCTCTGGAGGTAGGTCTGTGCGTCGCCGTGCCCCAGCTCCGTGAGCAGCGCGCGCAGCTGCGCCATCGGGACCTTCTTGTGGCCGCCCACGTTGATGCCGCGCAGCAGCACGGCGTACCTGTTGGTCATGGTCACACCATAAGGCGGCCGCCGCGCCCCGTGGGGGAGGGCACGGCGGCCGCCGGTCATGAGGCCCGGGCCGCTACTCGACGATCTTCAGCAGCTTGTTGGCCGTGCCCTGGCCCGGGTTGCTGATCCGGTCGGCCGTGGCACCATCGGTCAGCGCCTTGGCGACCTGCTCCGGGGTGGCGTCCTTGTGGCCCGCCAGGTAGACGGCGGCGGCACCGACGACATGGGGCGTCGCCATGGAGGTACCGGAGATGGTCTTGGTGCCCCCGTCGCTGTCGTTCCACGTCGAGGTGATGTCGGACCCCGGCGCGTAGAGGTCCACCGCCGCGCCGAAGTTGGAGAAGTCCGACTGCTGGTCGTCCTTGGTGGACGAGGCCACGGTGATGGCCTCCTGGACGCGTGACGGGGAGCCCTGGCCGGCGTCCTGGGACTCGTTGCCGGCGGCGACGCCGAAGGTGACGCCGGAGGCGATCGCCTTGCGGACGGCCTCGTCCAGGGCCTCGTCGGCGCCGCCACCGAGACTCATGTTGGCGACGGAGGGACCCTGGTGGTTCTTGGTGACCCAGTCGATGCCCGCGACGACCTGCTCGGTGGTGCCGGAGCCGTTGTCGTCGAGGACGCGCACGGCGACGATCCTGGCCTTCTTGGCCACGCCGTGCGCGGCGCCTGCGATGGTGCCGGCGACGTGCGTGCCGTGGCCGTTGCCGTCGGTGGCATCGTTGTCGTTGTCGACGGCGTCGAAGCCGGAGACGGCGCGGCCCTCGAAGTCCTTGTGGGTGACGCGCACGCCGGTGTCGATGACGTACGCGGTGACGCCCTCACCCCCGGAGTCGGGGTAGGTGTACGAGCTGTCGCCGGCCGTGTCGGCCTGGTCCACGCGGTCGAGACCCCAGGACGGAGGGTTCGCCTGGGTGGCGCTGATGGTGAACTTCTTGTTCTGCACGACCTTGGATACGGCCGGGTCGGCGGCGAGGCGCTTGGCCTCCGTCTGCGAAAGCCCGCTCGCCGAGAAGCCGTTGACGGCCGAGGTGTAGCTGCGTTCGAGTTCGCCGCCGTACTGCTCGGCGAGCTCGGCCTTGTCCGCCTTTTCGTCCAGCAGGACGATGTAGCTGCCGGCGACGGCACCTTCGGCGCCCAGGCCGTGAACGGTGCCTTCCGCGGGTGCGGGGGCCGCACCGGCGTGAGCGGGGCTGAGGACGGTCACGGTGGCGACCGCGGCTATGGCTGCTGCGAGCTGAAGTCCGCGGGCGCGCTGGTGAGTTGTCATGAAGAGGGAGCTCCTCGTCATCTTTTTGTGGGGGGATCGGCCTCCGGACGGAAGATCTCCGGGGCCTGGTCCGAAACCCTTGCCGATTGACGCGCCCAGATCAAGACCTTCATACGCCTGTGACTTACTCAACAAGTCTTCGTAATACGAAAACGGCGTCAACCCGCCCAAGCCGGAAGGGCGTTGGATCACCAGGTGGGGCCCGCCTCGAGGAGCCGGGCGCGCACCCGGTCCACGTGGGGGTTGTCCGGGGCGCCGGGCCGCTGGACGAGGTAACCGGTGTTGATGGGCGGGTCGTCCGGCTCGTGGAGGGCGACGAGGGTGCCGTCGGCGAGCTCGTCCTGGCACAGGTAGCGCGGCAGCACGGTGAAGCCGGCCCCGGCGACGACCGCGGCCAGGACGCCGCGCAGGTCGGGCACGGTCACGGCGGCCCGGCGCGTGAGGCGCCCGCCGAAGACGTGGCGCCAGTAGCGGCGCGCGATGGGCAGGTCCTCGGCGTACGTGACCAGTGGCGCGGCGTGCAGCGCGGCGGCGCCTTCGGCCGCCAGGCGGGGGGCGAGGCGCTCGGCCCAGGAGGGTGCCGCCACCAGGACGAACTCCTCGTCCGCCAGCGGCACCGCCACCAGCGTCCGGCCGCGCGGGCGGTGGGTGGAGACGACCAGGTCGTGGCGGCCGGCCCGGAGCTCGTCGAGGAGCGCGTCGGTCAGCCCGGTGGCCACGCGCAGCTGCACCCCGTCGGCGACGAGCGGGGCCAGGGCGGGCAGGGCGCGGGTGCACAGCAGCTCGGCGGGCCCGGCGAGGTGGACGGGAGCGGCGCGGCTCTCGTCGGGGACGCCGGGCCCCGTGGCGGCGGCGAGCGCGTCGAGGGGGGCCGCGACGCGGGCGGCGAGCTCGTCGGCGACCGGGGTCGGGCGCACCCCGCGCGGCAGCCGCTCGAACAGCTCGCGTCCCGTCTGGCGTTCCAGGGTGCGGATCTGGGTGGTCACCGTGGGCTGGGAGAGCCCGAGCAGCTGGGCGGCCGCGGTGAAGGAACCGGAGCGGTGGACGGCGAGGAAAGTGCGCAGCAGATTGAGATCCGGCTGCGCCATGGGGGCAGGGCCATCGGGATTCCTATGGATCACGCGCCGGAGTCTACGGTCTCCCGATGGGACGGGCCGCCGGTCGACCCATGCGATTCCCGATGGCTGCCATTGGCTGTTCCATTGGATCCCTATGGCGGATCGGCCTACCGTCGAGGACGTAACCGCACCACCGACCCGGGCCCGGCGGGGGCCCGCTCCCCCGGAGGAACACCATGTCGAAGATCCTTTTCGTGATGACGGGCGCCACCCACTGGACGCTCACGGACGGCACCGAGCACCCCACCGGCTTCTGGGCCGAGGAGGCCGTCGCCCCGTACGAGGCCTTCAGGGCGGCGGGCCACGAGATCGTGGTCGCCACGCCCGGCGGCGTCGTGCCGCAGGCGGACGCCGGCAGCCTGACGGCCGAGGCCAACGGCGGCCAGGAGAACGCCGACCGGATCGCCGGGGCCCTCGCCGCCATGGACGAACTGCGCAGCCCGATCGCCCTGGAGGACGTCTCCCTCGACGACTACGCGGCCGTCTTCTACCCCGGCGGCCACGGCCCGATGGAGGACCTCGCCGTCGACGCCGGCTCCGGCCGGCTGCTCACCCTCGCCCTGCGCTCCGGCACGCCGCTCGGAGTCGTCTGCCACGGCCCGGCCGCCCTGCTCGCCGCGGTCGCGGAGGACGGCTCGAACGCGTTCGCCGGGTACCGGCTGACGGGCTTCACCAACGCCGAGGAGACCCAGGCCGGGCTCGCCGACAAGGCGCCGTGGCTGCTGCAGGACCGGCTCGTCGCGGCGGGCGCGGACTTCCAGG
Source organism: Streptomyces sp. NRRL S-118 (assembly GCF_000716335.1). Classification (GTDB taxonomy): domain Bacteria; phylum Actinomycetota; class Actinomycetes; order Streptomycetales; family Streptomycetaceae; genus Streptomyces. The sequence continues at coordinate 243,243 of NZ_KL591010.1, forward strand.
AGGGCGAGCCGTGGGCCCCGAACGTGGTGGTCGACCGGAACCTGGTCACCGGGCAGAACCCGGCCTCCTCCGCGTCGGTCGCCACCGAACTGCTCGCACTGCTCAAGCAGTCGGCCGTACGAGCCTGAGCTCCGCCTCGATGAGGTCCGCCGCACGCCGGGTACCGCCCTCGGCGGCCATCCGCAGCCGCAGCTCCGCCGACCTCCGGGCGACCTCGGGGTCGGCGGTCAGTTCCAGGACGGCCGTGCGCAGGGCGTCGGCGGTGGCCTCCTCCCTCGGGAGGTGGCGCGCGACGCCGAGCGACGCCAGCATCCCGGCGTTGCCGAACTGGTCGACCGCCTGCGGTACGGCGACCATCGGCGTCCCCGTGGCGAGGCCCTCCTGGCAGCCGCCCGCGCCCGCGTGCGTGATGAAGGCGTCGGCCTTGCGCAGGATCGCCGGCTGGGGCACCCAGTCGTGGACCTCGATGTTCCCGGGCACGTCGCCGAGCTCGGCGGGATCGACGTGCTTGCCGATCTGGAGCACGACGTGCCACCCGGGCAGGTCGCCGAACGCCTCGACGCACTCGCGGTAGAAGCCGGGCTGCTTGGTGAAGGTGGAGCCGAGCGAGACGAGCAGCACCTTCCCGGCGCCGGGCGGACGCCGCCACTCCCCCTGTTCGGCGCGGTCGCCCTGACAGGCGCCGACGAAGGCGTAGACGGACTCGTCCACGCGGTCCGCGTTCGGCTGGAGCGCCTTGGGGATCAGCACGACGGCCTTGCGCGGCCGGGCGATCAGCCGGTCGGGGTGGGTGTCGATGCCGTTCTCCGCGAGCCACGCCTCGAAGCGCGCGTAGTACGCCCTGCCGCGCTCGGATGCCTTGAGGTCCGCGTACATCGGGTCGAGGACCTCTTCCTCGTACCCCTCCCAGGGCACCAGGTTCGGCCAGAGGGATACGGCGGGGACACCCCACCGGTGGGCGAGGACGGGCGCCGGGTAGGCGGTGATGTCGTGCAGGACGAGGTCGGGTTCGTCGCCCTCGAACGCCGCCGCGAGCTGTGGCAGCACCTGGACGGCATCGCTCAGGAACGGCTCGATGTTGTCGATCAGCTCCGTCCCCCACGCATCCGGGTCGTCGTCCGTCGGCAGGGTCGAGGTGTAGATCACCGGTTCCGCGCCGGTGGCGGCGACCTTGTCGGCGAAAGAGGCGGGGATCGCGTAGCTGACGCGGTGCCCGCGGGCGACGAGCTCCCGGATGACGTCGAGGCTCGGGTTCACGTGCCCATGGGCGGCGATGGAGAACATGGCGATATGGGCACGGTCTGCTGTGGTCATGATCCGAGGCTAACGAGACGAGACGTCTCGTGCAATCAATATTCCGTCGAGCGTCAGCGCTGATAGCGGGCGAGCACCAGGTTCCCGTCCTCGACCAGCCGCTCCTCCAGTTCGCCGGCGTCGATGGCACCGCTGTAGTACTCCTGGAACGCCGGTGTGGCGACCTTGTCCTTCCACTCCGGGTAGCCCCGCACGGACTGCGCCGGAGCGGGGCGCAGGTGCCCGGCCAGCGCCACGCCGGTCGCCCAGCCGTGTTCGGTCGTGCGCAGCGACGGATCGGCGAGCGCCCGCTTCCCGGTCGGCAGCATCCAGTCGCCGCGCGCGAGGCGGACCATGTTGCGCGGCTGGAGCAGGAAGTCGAGGAACCGTGCGGCCTCCTTCTTGTACGGGCTGGCCTCGGCGATCGAGAGGGTCTGCGGGCTGACGCCCTGGGCGAGGCCCTCCTCGCCCGCGGGTGCGGGCAGCACCGTCCAGGCGAAGTCCTCGGGTGCCTGCTGCACGATCTGCTGGCGGTACGAGAAGCCGAGCGGGACCATCGCGTACCGGCCGCCGAAGAGACCGGGCAGCGTGTCGGAGCCGCCCATGCCGAGGGTGGAGCGGGACGCGGTGCCGTCGGTGCCGATCTGCTCGCGGACGGTCCGGGGCACCACGGCGTCGCCGTCCGTGAACCGGATGCGGACCTTGCCGTCGTCCCCCTGGTGGAAGAGGCGGCCGCCCGCCGAGAGCCCGAGGTTGAGCGAGACGGAGACGGGCTCCTTCAGCGGCCAGGCGACGGCGTGGGCCCCCTTCCCCATCACGGCCTGCATCCGGCGCGCGGCGTGCCGGAACTCCGGCCACGTCCACGGCTCCTCCGGGGTCGGGATGCGGACCCCGGACTTCTCCAGCACCCTCTTGTCGGCGATGACGACGCGCGGCTCCTGGAGGAACGGCACGCCGTACACGCCCTCCCCGAAGGTGGTGGTCCGCCAGCTGTGCTCGGGGATGTCGGCCTTCAGCCGGGCGGACAGCAGGCCGCGCAGATCGGCGAGGTGGCCCCCGTGGGCGAAGTCGGCGAGGTCGTCGGAGGCGTCATGGATGATGTCGGGCGCCTCGCCGCCCTCGAAGGAGGTGAGGAGCTGGTCGTGGACGCTGTCCCAGCTGCCCTGCACGTACTGCACCCGGATGTCGGGGTGGGCGGCGTTCCACTCCGCGACGAGCTCCTTGTTGGCATCGACGGACTCCTTCTGCCAGGCGAGCGACTGGAAGCGCAGGACGGTCCGGCCGTCCTGCCCCCCGCCCCCGTCGCCGGAGCATCCGGTGCCGGGGAGCAGCAGGGCGAAGGCGGCGGCCACGGCGGCGAAGCGGGCGGCGCGCATCAGGACTTCACCGCCCCGGCGAGCATGCCGCCCGTGATCCACTTCTGGATGAGCGCGAAGACGACCAGCGACGGAAGCGTGGCGAGGAACGCGGCCGCGGCGAGCGGGCCGAGGTCCGCGACGCCCTCCGCGCCCAGGAAATGGGTGAGGACGACCGGCAAGGTCTGCTTCTCCGGGGTCTTGAGCAGGACGAGCGCGAAGAAGAACTCGTTCCATGCGGTGATGAAGGCGAAGAGCGCGGTGGCGGCGATACCGGGCGCGAGCAGCGGCGCGGTGACCGACAGGAGCGTACGGAGCCGGCCCGCGCCGTCGACCGCCGCGGCCTCCTCCAGCTCGGCCGGGACGGCCCGTACGTACCCCATGAGCATCCACAGCGCGAACGGCAGCGACCACACGACGTACACCATGACCAGCCCGGACAGCGTGTTGATCAGATGCAGGTTCTTCAGGACCAGGAACAGCGGGATGATCACCAGGACGAACGGGAACGCCTGGCTGACCACGACCCACGCGCCGGCGGCGGCGGACAGCCTCCCCCGGCGCCGCGCCGTCACATAGGCCATGGGGGTCGCGACGACGACGGCGATCAGCGCCGCGCTCGCCGCCGCCACCAGGCTGTTGGCCGCGGCGCCGAGCAGCGGCTGTTCACCGAAGGCCTGGCGGAAGTTGGCGAGGGTGGGCTCGTCGGGGATCCAGGCGGGGTGCAGGGAGGCGAGCTCCCGGGCGGGCTTGAAGGCGGTGGAGACCAGCCAGAGGAACGGGAAGGCGAGGAAGGCCAGGTACCCGAGGAGGGCCAGGTACTGGCCGGCCCGGGCCGGCCCGCGGGCGCGCGGCCCGGTGCGGACACCGCTCACCGGTCCCCGCCTCCTTTCAGTCGTCCCACCAGGTACAGGGCGAGGAGTACGGAGATCACGGCGACCATCACGCAGCCCATCGCCGCCGCGTAGCCGAACTGGCCGTACCGGAAGGCCTCCTCGTAGGCGAAGAGCATCGGCAGCCGGGTGCGCCCGCCGGGCCCGCCGCTGGTCAGCACGTACACCAGGGCGAAGGCGTTGAAGTTCCAGATGAAGTTGAGCGCCGTGATGGCGAGGGCGACCGGCTTGAGCGCGGGCCAGGTGACGGTACGGAACCGGCGCCACGCGCCCGCGCCGTCCAGTGCCGCGGCCTCGTGCAGTTCCTGCGGGGTGTTCTGGAGCCCGGCCAGCAGCGCCACGGTGGTCTGCGGCATGCCCGCCCAGACGCCGACGACGATCACGGCGGGCAGGGCGGTGGCGAGTCCGGTGAGCCAGGCGTGCCCGCCGCCGAGGCCCAGATCGCGCAGGGTCTCGTTGAGGACGCCGGCGTCGGGGTGGTAGACGAGCCGCCACATGATGCCGACGACCACCTCGGGCATGGCCCAGGGGATGATGGCCAGGGCCCGTACCGGCCAGCGGAGACGGAGGTCCTGGTTCAGCAGCAGCGCCAGGCCCAGCGCCAGGACGAACTGCGGGACGGTGACACCGGCCGCCCAGAGCAGGCCGATGCGGAAGGACTCCCAGAACAGCGTGTCGTGCGCCAGGTCCTGGAAATTGAGCGTGCCGATCCACCGGGTGGACGTGGTGCGCCCCGACTGGGCGTCCGTGAAGGCCAGCGCGATGCCGTACAGCAGCGGGCCGACACTGAGCACCAGGATGGGCAGCAGGGCGGGCAGCACGAGGAACCACGCCCCGTGGTCCACCGGCAGCCGCTCGGGCCGCCGCACCGGCCGGCCCGGGGGCCCGCCGGCCTTCCCGCCGGTCCCCCGCACTGCGGTTGCCGATGTCAAGGAATCGCCCCCTTTGTCAAGGTGAGCCGGCCTGGCGTCATCGTCCTGACGGGTCGTCGGTTCGTCAAGCAGCCGTGCGCGGATGGGAGACTTGGCCGGATGGGCTGACGGACACGTGTGTGCGGAGGGACGCGATGGACGAGGCGCGGGCGCGGGAGGTCCTGGCCGCCGCCGGGGTGGAGCCGGTGCGCTCCGGGGCGGCACTGCTGGCCCTCGGCGAGAACGCGGTCTTCGCCGCCGGCGACCTGGTCGTCAAGGTCGGCCGCGGCGCGGAGCTGCTGGAGCGCGCCGAGCGGGAGGTGGCCGTCGCCGCCTGGCTGGAGGAGTCCGGCATCCCGGCCGTCCGGGCCGCCGAGCCCAAGCCGCGGCTGGTGGACGGCCACCCGGTGACCGTGTGGCACCGGCTGCCCGCTGCCGTGCGCCCGGCCGAGCCGCGGGACCTGGCCCCGCTGCTGCGCCGCGTCCACGCCCTGCCCGAGCCGTCCTTCGCGCTGCCGCGCCGGGACCTGCTGGGCGGTGTGGAGCGCTGGCTGCGCCTCGCGGGCGAGGCGATCGACCCGGCGGACGCGGCGTTCCTGCGGGAACGGCGCGACGGCTTCGCCGCGGCGGCCGCCGCGCTCACCCCGCACCTGACGCCGGGCCCTCTCCACGGCGACGCGCTGCCCCGCAACGTCCACATCGGCCCGGACGGGCCCGTCCTGGTCGACCTGGAGACGTTCTCCTCGGACCTCAGGGAGCACGATCTGGTGGTGCTGGCGCTCTCCCGGGACAGGTACGGACTCGACCCGGCGGCCTACGACGCGTTCACCGCGGCGTACGGGTGGGACGTGCGCGCGTGGGAGGGCTGTGCCGTGCTGCGCGGCGCCCGCGAGACCGCGAGCTGCGCGTGGGTGGCGCAGCACGCCCCCACGAACCCGAAGGCGCTCGCCGAGTTCCGCCGCCGGGTGGCCTCCCTGCGCGACGGCGACCCGGCGGTGCGCTGGTACCCGTTCTGACGTCGTGGAGCTCCCTGCCCGTCCGCCGCAGGAGGACCGAGATGCGCATGGAGACCGGTGACGTCACGCTCGAGGTGCGGGACAGCGGGACCGGCGGTGAGGCTGTCCTGCTGGTGCACGGCTTCCCCGACACCCATGCGCTCCGCGCCCCCAGGTGGCGGCGCTGAACGCCGCCGGGTACCGCACGATCGCCCCGACCTGCGCGGGTTCGGCGGCTCCGGCCGCCCGGTGGACACCGCGGCGTACGCCCCCGACCGCTCCGTGGCCGATCTGCTGGAGCTGCTCGACCGGCTGGGGATCGAGCGCGCTCACCTGGTCGGGCACGACTGGGGATCCGCCGTCGTGCAGGGCCTGGCGAGGACCGCCCCGGAGCGGGCAGCCGGCCTGTCCCTGCTGTCGGCGGGGCACCTGGGCGGCTGCTGTCGGCGGCTGGGAGCAGCGCGAGCGCTCCTGGTACGTGCTGCTGTTCCAGCTCGCGGGGCTCGCCGAGGAGTGGCTGTCCCACGACGACGTCGCGAACCTGCGGGAGATACTGGCGGAGCATCCGGACGCCGAGGAGGTTGTGGAGCGGATGCGGGAACCGGGCGCACTGACCGCCGCACTGGCGGTGTACCGCGCGGGCCTGCCGCCCGAGGCGCTCTGCGGCCCTCCGGTGCCGCTGCCGCCGCTGCCGGGTCCGGTCCTGGGCGTGGGGAGCTCGGGCGACCGGTTGCTCACCGAACAGTCGATGACCGGCACGGAGAAGCACGTCGACGGTCCGTGGCGCTACGAGCGGGTGGAGAACGCCGGGCACTGGCTGCCGCTGGAGGCGCCGGAGCGTGTGAACGGGCTGCTGCTCGACTTCCTCGCCGAGTGCCGGGCGTCGGCACAGGCCGGGGGCCGGTACCGGACGGGACGAGGACCGGGCGAGGGACGGCTCCCGGTGGGCACCCGGGGAGCCTGACGCGGCCTCAGCCGGCTGCCTGGGTCACCGCGGGCGTCAGCTCACGCAGGGGCCAGGCCGGGTCTATGACCGCGTCCGGGGTGCCCTTGCGGCGCAGGAAGCTCTGGAAGTCGGCGGCCCACTGCGCGTACCACCCGATCTGCCGCTCGTGCAGCTCCCCCGCCGTCAGCGCGCCGACCGAGGCGTGCCGCTCGGCTATGGCACGGGCCACCTGGACCGCGGCGAGCGCGTCGGCGGCCGCCTGGTGCGCGCCGTCGAGCACGACGCCGTACTCGCCGCACACCGCCTCCAGGTTCCGCTTGCCCCGCCGGTAGCGGTCGACGGCCCGGTCGATGGTGTACGGGTCGACGACCGGCCCGATCGCCGCGCCGCCCAGCCGCTCGCTCAGGCCCGGCAGCCCGTGGCGCCGCAACTCCGCCGTGAGCAGCGTCAGGTCGAAGGCGGCGTTGTAGGCGACGACCGGCACGCCGCGCTCCCAGTACCCGACGAGGGTGCCGGCGAGCTCGTCGGCGACCTCCCGGGCGGGGCGGCCCTCGGCCGCGGCGCGCTCGCTGCTGATGCCGTGGATCGCCGAGGCCTGCGCGGGGATGAGGATGCCCGGATCGGCCAGCCACTCGCGGCGCACCACCGTCTCCCCGCCCCGTACCTCGATGACCGCGGCCGTCACGATGCGCGCTTCGAGCGGCTCCGTGCCCGTCGTCTCCAGGTCGAAGCCGACCAGCGTCTCCCCGTGCCAGCCCATGCTGAACCTCCTTGTGGTGCGGTGGTGCGCCCCCCGTTCGGTGCACTCCCCCGTTGGCTCTTCACCTTCGCACGCACCACTGACAATCGGTCCCGCACGCCGGGACGGGGCTCACGAGACCGGCCGGGAGTCGGCCCACACCGACTCGAACTCCTCGCGGTACGTCTCGAACAGCCCGTGGTCGGGTTCGGGTCCCGAGGTGACGACCGGCCGTCTGCCGCCGCGCAGCACCAGCACCGGCGCCTCCATCCCGCGGGCCCGGCGCAGATAGCTCTGCACGACGGCAACGCCGTCCGGTCCGTCCCCGTCCACCAGATAGGCGGTGAAGCGGGGGGTCTCGTCGAAGACCTGGATCTCGAAGGCGCCGGGGTCGCGCAGCCGGGAGCGGACGCGTCGCATGTGGAGGATGTTCATCTCCACAGAGCGGCTCAATTCACCCTTTTTGATCCCGAGTTCCCTTTCGCGCCGTTTCACGGCGCTACTGGCTGGATTGAGGAAGAGCAGCCGTATCCGGCAGCCGGACTCGGCGAGCCGCACCAGCCGCCGCCCGGAGAAGTTCTGCACCAGCAGGTTCAGGCCTATGCCGATCGCGTCGAGGCGCCGCGCCCCGCCGAAGAGGTCCTCGGCGGGCAGCTGCCGCTGCAGCCGCACCCGGTCGGGGTGGACGGAGACCACGTCCGCGTACCGGTCCCCGACGAGGTCCTCCACCGCGTCGACCGGCAGCCGGTGCGCGGACGGCACGCCCGCGCCTCCCCCCAGGATCTCCAGCAGACGTGCGGAGGCCCGTTCCGACTGGTCGAGCACGGTACGCGACAGGGCACGGTTGCGGGAGACCACGTTGCGGGTGACCTCCAGCTCGTCCAGGGCCAGCTCCACCTCGCGCCGGTCGTCGAAGTAGGGCTCGAAGCAGGGCCAGTGCTGGACCATCAGCTCGCGCAGCTGGGGCAGGGTGAGGAAGCTGAGCACATTGTCGTCGGCGGGGTCCAGGAGGTAGCCCTTGCGCCGCGACACCTCCCGTACGGCGACGGCCCGCTGCACCCACTCCTGTCCGGCGGGGCCGGCCGCGGCCACCACCCAGTCCTCGCCGTGGACCGGCTCGTAGATGGGCCGCAGCACGGCGGCCACCACGGCCCGCAGCCGCTGTTCGACCAGATTCAGCCAGATGTACGCGCGCCCGGCCCGCTGGGCGCGGGTGCGCACCTCGCTCCAGGCCTCCGCGTCCCAGTCCAGCTCCGCACCGATCTCCATCGGCCGGGCGAGTGAGACCGCGCCGGGCGGGACATCAGCGGGGTCAGTGGAGTCCCCCTCATGACCTGCGTCACCTGGGGGCAGCTCCAGCCCTCCCGAGCTCACCCGCGCACCGCCTTCAGTCCTCCGGACACCCGTCTTCAACGATCAAGGAAGGGTACTCCGGGAGCGGGAGGCGGTGCAGCCGGATGCACAGGCTCCTTCGCCAACCTGCTTGATGCGCCGGGCCGTTCCCGTCACCGGTATGCGGCGGAGTGAGCGGATTCATAATGGCTGCGCCCCTGCGGCGGCTCCGTCCGGCCCCCGGCGCCGCTCCGCGCGGCCCGCCGGCGGGCCCCGGCACCCCGGGCGACGCGCCGGAACGCGAGGTTGACCGGGGCAACCGGGCGGGCGGCGGAGGATGGCCGAGGGTGGCCGGACACGGGCACCTCAGTCCTAGGAGCTCGCGCCACTTTCGTGGAGGATCTGGCTCGAACAACCCCCAGAACCCGGATCAGAAGTGGAAGAGTCTTATCTATGCAGGTCTGGCCGGGACAGGCGTATCCGCTCGGCGCCACGTACGACGGCGCCGGAACCAACTTCGCGGTCTTCTCCGAGGCCGCCGACCGGGTCGAGTTGTGCCTTCTGCACGACGACGGCTCAGAAACCGCGGTGGAACTGCGCGAGACCGACGCGTTCGTACGGCACGCGTACCTGCCCGGCGTGATGCCGGGGCAGCGGTACGGGTTCCGGGTCCACGGGCCGTACGCGCCGGAGCACGGGCAGCGCTGCAACTCCGCGAAACTGCTCCTCGACCCGTACGCGCGGGCGGTCGCCGGCGCCGTCGACTGGGGTGAGGCGGTGTACGGCTACCACTTCGGCAGACCGGACTCCCGCAACGACCTCGACTCGGCGCCGCACATGATGGCCTCCGTCGTGGTCAACCCCTACTTCGACTGGGGCGACGACCGCCCGCCCCGTACGGACTACCACCGGACCGTGATCTACGAGGCCCACGTCAAGGGCCTGACGATGCTCCATCCGGCCCTGCCGGACGAGCTGCGCGGGACGTACGCGGGCCTCGCCCATCCGGCGGTGATCGAGCACCTGACCGAACTGGGGGTGACGGCGCTCGAATTGATGCCGGTCCACCAGTTCGTCAACGACCACCGGCTGGTGGACACGGGCCTGGCGAACTACTGGGGCTACAACACCATCGGCTTCTTCGCCCCCCACAACGCGTACGCGTCCTGGGGAGACCGGGGCCAGCAGGTGCTGGAGTTCAAGTCGGCGGTGCGCGCGCTGCACCAGGCGGGCATCGAGGTCATCCTGGACGTGGTCTACAACCACACCGCCGAGGGCAACCACCTGGGCCCGACACTCTCCTTCCGGGGCCTGGACAACGCCTCGTACTACCGCCTCGCCGACAATCCCCGGTACTACATGGACACCACCGGAACCGGGAACTCGCTGCTCATGCGGTCGCCGCACGTGCTGCAGCTGATCATGGACTCGCTGCGGTACTGGGTGACGGAGATGCACGTCGACGGATTCCGCTTCGACCTGGCGGCGACCCTCGCCCGCCAGTTCCACGAGGTGGACCGGCTGTCGTCCTTCTTCGACCTGGTGCAGCAGGACCCGGTGGTCAGCCAGGTCAAGCTGATCGCGGAGCCGTGGGACGTCGGCGAGGGCGGCTACCAGGTGGGCAACTTCCCGCCCCTGTGGACCGAGTGGAACGGCAAGTACCGGGACACCGTGCGCGACCTGTGGCGGGGCGAGCCGCGCACACTCGCCGAGTTCGCCTCGCGGCTCACCGGCTCCTCGGACCTGTACCAGGACGACGGGCGGCGCCCCCTCGCCTCGGTGAACTTCGTGACCTGCCACGACGGCTTCACGCTGCGCGACCTGGTCTCGTACAACGACAAGCACAACGAGGCGAACGGCGAGGGCAACCGCGACGGCGAGAGCTACAACCGCTCGTGGAACTGCGGCACGGAGGGCGACACCGACGACGAGGGCGTGCGCGAGCTGCGGATGCGGCAGATGCGCAACTTCATCGCCACCCTGATGCTGTCGCAGGGCGTGCCGATGCTGAGCCACGGCGACGAGTTCGGGCGCACCCAGGGCGGCAACAACAACGCGTACTGCCAGGACAACGAGATCGCCTGGGTGCACTGGCCCGACCAGGACGCGGACGAGGCCAGGTCGCTGCTGGAGTTCACCCGTTCGATGGTGTGGCTGCGGCGCGACCACCCGGTCTTCCGGCGGCGCCGCTTCTTCCACGGGCGGCCGGTGGAGGGTACGCACGACGAGCTGTCGGACATCTCCTGGTTCACCCCGGAGGGTGAGGAGATGGGCGTACGGGACTGGCAGGCGGCGCACGCGAAGGCCCTGTCGGTGTTCCTGAACGGGAGCGCGATCTCCGAGCCGGGCCCGCGCGGGGAGCGCATCGCGGACGACTCGTTCCTGCTGATGTTCAACGCCAGCGCCGAGGATCTGGAGTTCGTCGTTCCGGTGAACCACGGGCGCCAGTGGCAGGTGGTGGTCGACACGGCCGTCCCCGAGGGCATCGAGCCCGGACAGGGCGCGAAGGTGGCGGCCGGCGACCGGCTCACGCTGATCGGCCGCAGCCTGACGGTCCTGCGCCGTCCCGGTTAGGCGGGAGGCGGGGCACGGAGGCGGGGCGGGGGCGTGCGCGGACGGGCCGGACGGGCCGCGCACGCCCCCCGCTGCTGTCCCCGGTCCCGCCGAACACCATGCGAACGCGACGTAGCGACAGGCGTAAATCGCATGAAGTGATGACACGGAAGCCGCCCAAGCGGGTACGTACGTTCGCATGACGCCCAACTCGACCTATCGGCTCCAGATCCAGCCGGACTTCCCCTTCCCGGCAGCCGGGGAAGCGGTGCCGTACCTCGCCTCGCTCGGGGTGTCGCACCTCCACCTGTCGCCCGTCCTGGAAGCGGTACCCGGCTCGACGCACGGGTACGACGTCACCGACCACAGCCGGGTGCGGGAGGAGCTGGGCGGCGAGGAGGGGCTGCGGGCCCTCGCGCGCACCGCCCGCGCGCACGGCCTCGGCCTGGTGGTGGACCTGGTCCCCAACCACATGGCCGCCGCGCCGCGCCACAACCGAGCACTGTGGGAGGTACTGCGGGAGGGTCCGGCGTCCCCGTACGCCCGCTGGTTCGACATCGACTGGACGGCGGGCGGCGGCAAGGTACTGCTGCCGGTCCTGGGCGGGCGGATCGGCGACGAGCTGGCCCGGATGCGCGTCGAGGACGGCGCACTGCACTACGGGGAGCAGCGGTTCCCCCTGCGGCCCGGTACGGAGGGCCTGGCGCTGCCGGAGCTGCTGGACGCCCAGTGGTACCGGCTCGGGTGGTGGCGGCTGGCGCGCACGGAGCTCAACTACCGGCGGTTCTTCACCATCTCGGACCTCATCGGGGTGCGGGTGGAGGACCCTGAGGTCTTCGCCGCGACCCACGCCAAGATCCTGGAGCTGGTGCGGGACGGGGTGGTCGAGGGGCTGCGGATCGACCATCCGGACGGCCTCGCGGACCCGGAGGGCTATCTGCGGGAGCTGGCGGAGGCGACCGGCGGGGCGTGCTGGACGGTCGTCGAGAAGATCCTCACCGGTGACGAGCGGCTGCCCGCGTCCTGGCCGGTGGCGGGCACCACGGGGTACGACGCGCTGTACCGCGTCGACGGGCTCTTCGTCGACCCGGCCGGCGCGGCGGAGATGGCGGATCTGTACCGGCGGTACGCGAACCCGGCCGGCGACCGGGGCGGCCACTGGGAGCCCACGGCGCGCCGCGCCGCCTACAAGGTGGTGACGCACGCGCTCGCCGCGGAGGTGGCCTTCCTGACCCGGACGGCCGGCCGGATCTGCGCCGCCGACCCGGCGCTGCGCGACCACGCCCCCTGGGCTCTGCGCGCGGCGGTCCGGGAGCTGCTCATCCGGGTGCCGGTCTACCGGCCGTACGGGACCGGAGCCGAGGACGTGCTGAGCGCGGAGGCGGCCCGCGAGGCCAGGGAGACCTTCACGGTCCCGGAGGAGGCCGACGCGGTGGACGTCGTGCGCGACCTGGCGCTGGGGCGGCTCGGGGACGGGCCGGACCACCGCGCGTTCCGCACCCGGTTCGCGCAGACGTCGTCGGCGCTGCGGGCCAAGTCCGTGGAGGACACGGCCTTCTACCGGTACACGCCCCTGGTATCGGCGAACGAGGTGGGCGGCGAGCCGGGCAGGCCGGCCGTGGGGCCGGACGACTTCCACGCGTACTGCGCCCGCCTCGCCCGCGACTGGCCGGCCACCGGAACGGTGCTGTCCACGCACGACACCAAGCGCAGCGCGGACGTGCGGGCGCGGATCGCGGTGCTGTCCGAGTGCCCGCAGCGGTGGGCGAAGCTCCTCGACGACGTGGCCGGGAGGACGGCGGTGCCCGCCCCGGACGGACAGCTGGCGTGGGTGGGGTGGCAGACGGCTTTCGGCCTCGGGCCGGCCGGTCCGGAACGACTGGGGCAGGCCCTGCTGAAGTCCGTGCGGGAGGCGGGGCTGCACACCGGCTGGACGGAGCCCGACCCGGCCTACGAGCAGGCCGTCGCGGACTTCACGGCCGCGGGTCCCGCCGGGCCGCCGCAGTACACGGTGGACCTGCTGGCGCGTGAACTGGACCCCTGCGTCCGGGCCAACGTACTGGGCGCGGCGCTGGTCCACCTGACCATGCCGGGCGTGCCGGACGTCTACCAGGGCTCCGAGCGGGAGTACCGGGCGCTGGTCGACCCGGACAACCGCGATCCGTTCCGGGAGGGCCCGCCCGACGAGAAGACGGCACTCACGCGGGCGGCGCTGGGGCTGCGGCGCCGTCTCCCGGAGGTGTTCGGCGCGGCGGGGACGTACGAGCCGCTGGTCGCGTCGGGTCCGGCGGCGGGGCACTGCGTGGCGTTCTGCCGCTCCGGGCGGGTGGTCACCGCGGTGACCCGGCTGTCGCTGCGGCTGGCGGAGGGCGGGGGCTGGGCCGGCACGACGCTGCGGCTGCCGCCGGGGCGGTGGTACGACGCCCTGGACACCTCCTCCGGGACGGGGTTCGGCGGGGCCGTGGAGCTGGAGGAGTTGTTCGCCGAGCGGCCGGTGGCGCTGCTGACGCGGGATCAGCAGGCGGAGCCGGGGTCAGCGGGCTGAGCGCGCGGTGAGGCGGAACCCCATCCGCCCGAACGTCACCAGGTCGCCGTCCTGGACGGCGACCGTGCCGGTGACGCGACGGCCGTTGACGGTGGTGCCGTTGGTGGAGCCGAGGTCCCGCAGCACCCACAGGCCGTCCTGGAGCCGCAGTTCGGCGTGCATGCGGGAGACCGTCTCGTGGCTGAGCCGCAGCCCGTTGGCCGGGTCGCGGCCTATGCGCAGTGGAGTGGGGCCGGGCTCGGGCAGCAGCAGCTTCGGCAGCCGCTCCGCCTGCCACGCCCGCCCCAGCCGCGCGGTGAAGCGGGACATCCGCTCGACGGCGCCGAACACCCGATCGACCCACCGGCCGTCGGAGGGCAGGTCGGCGGTGAGCGCGGCCAGTTCGTCGGCACGGCGGGCGGTCAGGACCAGTTCCATGCGCCGCAGGAACGTGTCGTGCGAGAGCATGCCCTGCGCGGCGCCCTCACGGAGCATCCCCAGCGCACGGTCCCGTTCGGCGTCGGTCGGCCGGGCGGGGTACGGCTGGAACTCGAAGGACGACGTCACAGGGGCGATTGTCCGCCCGGGCGGCCCGGGGTGTCCAGACAGGGCTCCGTTGTCGGACCCCGTTGGTACGGTCTTGGAACGTGCGGGGCCGGGGCTCGGTGTCCGGCGCGTGCGGGGGTGCACCGACCGCGACGCGACCGGGGCGTTCGGCCAAGTGTCGTGCTTCCCGTTCTGGATCTTGCCAGGATGGGAGTACCGGGGGACGACGACGAGGGGATCGCCAGTGCTGTTCGACGTATGGGCGCCTGAGGCGGAGGAACGGGTCGAGCTCCATGTGGAAGGTGCCCTGCACCCCATGGCGCGCGATGCGCAGCGGGACGGCTGGTGGACCGTCGAGGCCGAGGCGGGTCCGGGCGCGCGGTACGGGTTCGCGCTGGACGGCGGGCCGGTGCTGCCGGATCCGCGCTCGCGCCGCCAGCCGGACGGCCCCGACGGGCGGAGCGCCGTGGTGGACCTCGGCGCGTACGCGTGGCGGCACCCGTCGCCGTCGCGCGGACTGCGCGGTGCCGTGCTGTACGAGCTGCACGTCGGCACGTACACCCGCGAGGGCACCCTGGACGCGGCGGCCGGGCGGCTGGCCCACCTCGTCGACCTGGGCGTCACCCATGTGGAGCTGATGCCGCTCTGTCCCTTCCCCGGCCGTCACGGCTGGGGGTACGAGGGGGTGTCGCTGTGGGCGGTGCACGAGCCGTACGGGGGGCCGGAGGCGCTGCAGCGCTTCGTCGACACGGCGCACGGCCTCGGCCTCGGCGTGGTGCTGGACGTGGTCCACAACCACCTGGGCCCCTCGGGCAATTACCTGCCGGCCTTCGGCCCCTACTTCACCGACACGCACCACACCCCGTGGGGGGCCGCGGTGAACCTGGACGCGCCCGGCTCGGACGAGGTCCGGGCGTACCTGCTGGGCAGCGCCCTGGGCTGGCTGCGCGACTTCCGGATCGACGGGCTGCGGCTGGACGCGGTGCACGCGCTCGCCGACACGCGGGCGCTGCCGTTCCTGGAGGAGCTGTCGGCCGCCGTGGACGAGCTCGCCGCCGAGCAGGGCCGTGAGCTGTTCCTGATCGCCGAGTCGGACCTGTGCGATCCGCGGACGACCACACCGCGGGAGGAGGGCGGCCTCGGCCTGCACGCCCAGTGGAACGACGACTTCCACCACGCCCTGCACACCGCGCTCACGGGCGAGGCCCAGGGCTACTACGCGGACTTCGCGCGGGCCCCGCTCGCGGCGCTCGCCAAGACGGTCCAGCACGTCTTCTTCCACGACGGCACGTACTCCACCTTCCGGGGCCGTACGCACGGCCGGCCGGTCGACCGCGAGCGGACGCCCGCCCACCGCTTCCTGGGGTACGCGCAGAACCACGACCAGATCGGCAACCGTGCCACCGGCGACCGGCTGTCGGCCTCCTGCTCCCCCGGTCTCCTCGCGTGCGCGGCGGCGGTGGTACTGACCGGGCCGTCCACGCCGATGCTGTTCATGGGCGAGGAGTGGGGCGCGGGCACGCCCTGGCAGTTCTTCACCGACCACACGGACCCGGGGCTCGCCGAGGCCGTACGGCGCGGCCGCCGGCGGGAGTTCGCGGCGCACGGGTGGGCGGAGGAGGACGTCCCCGATCCGCAGGACCCGGCGACGCGAGAGCGGTCCTGCCTGGACTGGTCGGAGCCGGAGCGGGACCCGCACGCGCGGCTGCTGGCCTGGCACCGCGAGCTGATCGCGCTGCGCGCCGCCCAGCCCGATCTGACCGATCCGGACCTGGCGGCGATCCGTGTCTCCTTCGACGAGTCGGCGCGCCTGCTGGCGTACCGGCGGGGCGACCTGCGGGTCGTGGTCAACTTCGCGAAGGAACCGGCGGAGGTGCCGCTGGGCGCTCCGGCGCGGGTGCTGGCGGCGTGGGAGCCGGTCGAGGCCCCGGACGGCGAGGGCGTGCTGCGGCTCCCGCCGGAGTCCTGCGTGGTCCTGACGGACGCCATGGAGCGGTGAGCGCGCGGGGGGTGTCTTCCCGCACGCGGCCGGGCGACCGGCAGGGGAGCGCCTTCCGCCCGGGCGGACCGGCTCCCTATGATGATCGCCGCCGAGGAACGCGGGATGTCCTGTGGACCGTCGACGGCGACACGCACGGGGGAAGCAGGCATGACTGCGCAGGTGAACGACGTGCCGTCCGGCAGACGGACCAGGCGCACCCGGTCGACGACGGTGGCGGCCCTGGTCGCCCTCTGCGCACTCGCCGCCGGATGCTCCTCCGAGGCCGAGGACCTGGGCGTCGTCTGGGACACCCCCGTGGACCGCGAGGCCGAACAGCAGGGCAACGGGGCCTGGCTGTCCGGCGACACGCTGGTCCACAGCCGCTTCGACACGGTGCGCGGGTACGACGCCCGTACCGGAAAGCGGAGTTGGGAGTACGTGCCACCCGGCCGCTCGGCGGTCTGCCACGCCACCGCCGACACCGACAGCTCGGTCGTCATCCTCACCCGGGACGGGGAGGGCGCTCCCGCCTCCGCCAAGAGCGAGCTCTGCACCACCGCCGTCGCGATCGACGGGAAGAACGGCCGTGAGCTCTGGCAGCTCTCCCTTTCCGCAGGCGAGTTCGGTCTCCACGGCCTCGACCCCTCTCCGCTGTCCGCGGGTGGCGGGATCGCCGTGCTCCTGACGAAGGACGAGCTGCACGCCGTGGAGGTACGCAGCGGAAAGCCGCGCTGGAAGGCGGCCGTGCCCCAGGGATGCGTCCCACGCCGGGCCGCGGTGGCCCAGCGCCAGGTCGCAGCTCTCCTCGCCTGCGGCGGCACCGAGCGGTACGAGGGTGACAAGATCCCCGGCGACGCCGAGCTGCACACGGCCGCCTTCGCCCCGGCTTCCGGCGCGCTGCTGTGGTCCGCTCCGCTCGGGGGCCGGAGCACTGTCCCCTGGGACGCCCGCGCGGACTTCGTCTCGGCCGACCCGGTGGTCGTGGCAGCCTCGTCATCGGGCGACTCCGAGTCCGGGGCCTACTTCTCCTTCGGCGGGAACGGCCGCCCGAACCCGCCGATCGACTTCAGCGGTCCCTATGGCGAGATCAAGCTTGCCGGACGACTCACGGCGGCGGTGGACGACCACAGGCTCTACGCCTTGCCCCTCCACCGGGTGCGGAACAGCCGTGTCGACCCCCACCGTCTCACCGCGTTCGACCTGGCCACCGGAGACCCTGTCTGGGGCGGCACCGTGGACGACGACCGCCTCGACGGCGACACCGGCTATCACATCATTCCCCAGGACGGGAAGATCACCGTCCTCACCTCACGCCACGAGACGTCCTTCTCCGGCGACCGCAGCTCCTCGTTCAGCCTGCGGGTCCTCGACGGTGCCACGGGCGAGCAGCGCGAAGTCCGCAGCTTCCCCGAGGACGACGATCCGGTGGACACGTTCTTCGTGTACGAGGGCCGGCTCATCGGCGCCCGCTACGATTCGTACGGGTCACGGAGCAAGCCCTTCACGGCCTACGAACGCCGCTGACCCGTCGACCGCGCGGCCGTCACCGGGCGTCGCTCCTGACAACCGCCTCCAGGTTCCGTCGTCACATGTCACGCCCGCATCGCGGTGCTTGTGCCCCTCGCGGTCGAAGGCTGCGGGCGGCCTCCTCGGCTGCCGCGCCGGGCCCGCTCGCGGACCTGGTCGGCCCGCTCGGTAAGGGGCGGCTGATGCCCTTGCAGCGGAGCCATGCGCGGATCGCTTTCCGCCGCAGCCCTTGGCGCTGACGCCGCTCATGCCGAGTTGAGAGCGTTCCGGGCACGAGCGCGTGTCGGCTCGTTGTGCGGATGAGGATGCTCCAGCAGAGCTTCGACGCCTTCGACGAAGCGGCCGCGACTCTGCTGGGGCTGAACCGCACCGACCTGCGCTGCCTGGACCTGATCCTGGCCAAGGACCCGATGTCGGCCGGAGAACTCACCACCGCGGCACAAGCTCAGCCCAGCCGCGACGACGACCGCCATCGACCGCCTCGAACGAGCGGGCTTCGTCACCCGCAGCCGGGACGCCGCCAACCGGCGGCGGGTCTTGGTCGCCGCCACCGAGGCTGCCCGCGCTGCCGAGCGCAAGGTGTACGGTCCCCTCGGCGAGGCGGGGAAGTCGGCGCTCCAGCACTATGGCGAGGAGCAGCTCGCGGTGATCATCGACTTCCTGGAGACAGCCCGCCGGGTCCAGGAAGAGCAGACGGCGCGCCTGAAGGGGCTGCCGGGCCGTGGATGAACGCGGGCATCGATGGGCTTCAGCATGTCCAACTGGCCGTTGGTGAATTGGCTGCGCAAACCTGGCGAGGGTGTCCAGAGTCAGTTGGTGACGACCGACCTGGACACCCTCGCGACCGCACTCCACGTGCAGATCGACGGCCTGCCGAAAGCAGCACCGCACCTGGCCCCGTGGCGTCCACGGGTTGGCATCACACCCAAGCTCGGCGACGCCGAACTGGTCACCCTCGCGGTGATGCAGGCCCTGCTCGGCTTCGTCTCCGGGGCCCGCTGGCTGCGCCACTGCCACGCGCACCTGCGACACCTGTTCCTGTACCTGCCGCAGCAGAGCGGCCACAGCAAGCGCCTGCGCCGGGCTGCCGGGCCGGGCCGGGCCCGCGCTCGTCCGCGACAGGCCGGGCCAGACCTTGCTCGCCGACCAGAACTACTACGGCCGGGAGTTCCAGCGGCAGTCGGCGGACCTGGGCATCGAGCTGCTGCGGCCCGCAAGGGAGAATCCGAGCGGGCCGGATCGCACCTGTTCAAGCCGCTGCGGCAGTTGATCGAGTCGGTCAATGACACGCTCAAGGGCCAGTTGGACCTGGAACAGCACGGTGGGCGCACGCCCGGCGGCGTCGCCGTCCGCATCCTGCAACGGCTCCTCGCGCTGACTGCCGCCATCCGGCACAACCACACGTCAGGCGCACCGGTCGTCCGATCACTGACCGCCTACGACCACTGACCCTGGACTCCTTCATCTAGTCGACGAGGGCGAGCTCGCGCGGGGTGGTGTTGAAGCGGCGGACGCCGTCCCCGGTGACCGTGACGATGTCCTCGATGCGCACGCCGAAACGGCCCGGGAGGTAGATCCCGGGCTCGACGGAGAAGCACATGCCGGGCACGAGCGGCTGCTCCTCCCCCTCGATCATGTACGGGGGCTCGTGCGTGGTGACGCCGATGCCGTGGCCCGTGCGGTGGATGAAGTACTCGCCGTACCCGGCGTCGGTGATCACCGAACGGGCGGCCCGGTCCACCTCCTGGCAGGTCGCGCCCGGCCGGACCGCGGCGACGCCGGCACGCTGCGCCTCGCGTACGACGTCGTGGACGCGGCGCTCCTCGGCCGTCGGCTCGCCGACGTGGACGGTACGGGTGGTGTCGGAGCCGTACCCGTGCTTCAGGCCGCCGAAATCGAGGACGACCATGTCGCCGTGGGCGATGGTGCGGTCGCCCGCCTCGTGGTGCGGGTTGGCGCCGTTGGGGCCCGAGCCGACGACGGTGAAGTCCACCTGGGAGTGCCCGAAGCCCAGCAGCAGTGCGGCCAGGTCCGCGGCGATGTCGGTCTCCTTGCGCCCGGCGAAGCGCACCCGGAGGATCTCGCGGTACGCGGCGTCGGCGGCCGCGCCGGCCGCCGCCAGGCGCTCCACTTCCCGCGCGTCCTTGACGGCGCGCAGCATGGGCAGGGCCTCGGTGAGCGCGGTGTACGCGCTGTCCGGCAACTGCCGCTGCAGCCCGAGCAGGTGCATCGCCCAGGCGTTGTCGCTCACACCGAAGCGGCCCCGGGCGTCGAGGAGCGGGGCGGTGACGGCGTACGGGTCGGTGCCGTCGGTCCAGTCCCGCAGGGTGAGCGCGGCGGCCCCGGCGGCCCGCGCGGCGTCGGGCGCCTCCAGCGCCGGTACGACGAGCACCGGGTCGCGGCCGGGCGTGAGGACCAGGAGCGTGAGCCGCTCGGTGTCGGCGGGGACGCGGTACCCGGTGAAGTACACCAGGTCGGGCCCGGGCGCGACGAGCAGCCCCGCGAGCCCGGCCTCGCCCGCCGCCTCGGCGGCACGGACCATGCGGGCGCGGTAGTCGTCGGCGGTGAAGGGCGCGGGGGCCACCGCGGGGGTGCCGGACGCCGCCGGTGTGCTGGACATGCGGTGCTGCCTCCTCGGCTCCTCGACCCCGGTCATCCTCCGCGGCGGACGCCAGGCCGCGCAACCGGGACGCGCGAGCCGGCCGGAACCGCGGCGCCGGAACCGGGGCTCCGGTGGGCTCCGACAGGGCGCCGGAATCGCGGAACAGGACGGAGGCCGGGCGGCCGGTGCACGGTCAGGGCATCCGGACGACCAGGTCCGCGCGGTCGCGCCCGGGGGCGACGAGGCGGGCGTTGGGCTCGTCCGACCCGTGCACCCACCGCTCGGCGTGCTCGCGGTCCTTGCCGAAGCGGACGTGACGGTCGATCAGGCGGTGGAGCCGCCGGCGGTCGTCGAGTTCGAGGAACCACACCTCGTCCAGGAGTGGGGCGACGCGTGCCCAGGGGCCCTCGCCGTCGTCGTACAGCAGGTAGTTGCCCTCGGTGATGACGAGCGGGACGTCCGGGGCGACGGGGATGCTGCCGGCGACGGGCTCCTCCAGCGTGCGGTCGAAGGCGGGCGCGTAGACGGTCGTGCCCGGTTCGGGGGTGCGCAGCCGGGTGAGCAGTGCCGTGTACCCGGCGGTGTCGAAGGTGTCGGGCGCGCCCTTGCGGCCGGCGCGGCCGAGGCGGCGCAGTTCGGCCCCGGCGAGGTGGAAGCCGTCCATGGGGACGAGGACGGCGATCCCCCGCAGGTCCTCGACCAGGCGCTCCGCGAGTGTGGACTTGCCCGCTCCGGGGGCGCCGGCGATGCCGAGGATGCGGCGGCCGCCGGGCACGGCGAGGCGGCGGGCGCGGGCGGTGAGCCGGGTGAGCTGCTGCGGGTCCATGGACGGCATTGTTCCCAGGTGCTTGGACGCTCTCTCATCATACGTATAACGTGGCGCTCATGCCCTACATCGCCCTGATCACCCTGGTCGTCCGTGACTACGACGAAGCCATCGCCTTCTACACCGGCGCGCTCGGTTTCGAGCTGGTGGAGGACAGTCCGCGGGAGGACGGCGGCCGCTGGGTCGTCGTCCGGCCGCGCGGCGCGGGCGCCGGTACGGCGCTGCTCCTGGCACGCGCCGCCGACGGGCGGCAGGAGGCGAGCGTGGGGGCCCAGACCGGCGGGCGCGTCGGCTTCTTCCTGCACACCGGGGACTTCGCGGGCGACCACGCCCGGATGAGCGCGGCGGGCGTGCGCTTCCTGGAGGAGCCCCGCCACGAGCCGTACGGGACGGTCGCGGTCTTCGAGGACCTGTACGGCAACCGCTGGGACCTGCTGCAGCCCGCGTGAGGGCTGCGCGGGGCCGGCTCCGGCCGGCCCCTGCCCGGGTCCCCCGGGGCTTTCGCCCGGATCGGGCCACGAGCCCGGCAGGATCCGGAAGGCGGGCCCTAGCCCTGCTCGCCGGCCGGCTCCAGCCGGAGCGAGACGGAGTTGATGCAGTACCGCTGGTCCGTCGGGGTCGGGTAGCCCTCGCCCTCGAAGACATGGCCGAGGTGCGAGCCGCAGCGGGCGCAGCGCACCTCGGTGCGGACCATGCCGTACGACCGGTCCTCGATCAGTTCGACGGCGTCGCTGTCCTTCGGGTCGTAGAAGGACGGCCAGCCGCAGTGCGACGCGAACTTGGTCTCGGAGGTGAACAGTTCGGCACCGCAGGCGCGGCAGGAGTAGACACCCTTGGTCTTGGTGTCGGTGTACTCACCGGTGAAGGCGGGCTCGGTGCCGGCCTCGCGCAGGACGTGGTACTCCTCGGGGGACAGCTCCGCCCGCCACTGCTCGTCCGGCTTCTCGACGTCGTACGGCATGGGGTCTCCTCAGTTCGACAGGCGGGCGAGGATCTCCGGTCCGAGGTCCGTGACGTCACCCGCGCCCATCGTGAGAACGAGATCGCCGGGCCGCGCCATTCCCGCGACGACGCCGGCGACGGCGTCCTTGTCGGAGACCGGGGTGACGTCGGCGCCCGCCGCCCGGGCGGCGTCGATGATCAGGGCGCTGGTGACGCCGGGGATCGGGTCCTCGCGGGCCGGGTAGATGTCCAGCACCACGGAGGAGTCCGCCAGGGCGAGCGCCCGGCCCATCTCGGCGCCGAGCTCCTGGGTGCGGGAGAAGAGGTGCGGCTGGAAGACCACCAGCAGGCGGGCGGAGCCGGCGGCGGAGCGCATCGCCTCGAGGTCGGCGGTCATCTCGGTGGGGTGGTGCGCGTACGAGTCGATGACCTGCACGCCCGCGGCCTCGCCCTTGAGCTGGAGGCGGCGGCCCACCCCGGTGTACGCGGTGAGGGCCCGGGCCAGCGCGGCCGGGTCGATGCCGGTGCGGGCGCCGGCGGCGAGCGCCGCGGCGGCGTTGTGCGCGTAGTGGCGGCCGGGCACGGAGACGGTGAAGGTGTGCTCGGCGCCGTCGAGGACGACGCTCACCTCGCTCGTCATGCCCTTGGGCGTGATCCTGCGGATCCACACGTCGGACGTCTCCGCCTCGCCGACGGTGACCACGTGCAGGTCCGGACGGCCCGAGACGCGGCCCGCGAGCTCCCGGGCGCCCGCGTGCTCGCCGACGACCAGCGTGCCGCCGGGCCGGATCCTGGCGACGAAGGCCTCGAAGGACTCGTAGATCTCGTCCATGGAGGCGTAGTTCGCGTGGTGGTCCAGCTCGACGTTGAGGACGATCGCGACCTCGGGGTCGTACTTCTGGAAGCTGCGGTCGCTCTCGTCGGCCTCGGCGACGAAGAGGTCGCCCTCGCCGTGGCGGGCGTTGGTGCCGGGCCCGGCCAGGTCGCCGCCGATGGCGTACGACGGGTCGAGACCGAGCTCGGTGAGGGCGACGGCGAGCATCGACGTGGTGGTCGTCTTGCCGTGCGTGCCGGCCACGGCGATGGAGCGCAGGCCGGTCATGAGCGCGGCCAGCGCGTCGGAGCGGTGGACCACGGGGACCGACAGCTCGGTGGCGCGGGCCAGCTCGGGGTTGTCCGCGCGGATGGCGCTGGAGACCACGACGCAGGTGGTGTCGTCGGCGAGGTGCGCGGCGGCGTGCCCGATGTGGACGGTGGCGCCGAGGGCGCGCAGGGCGGCGGCGGTCTCCGAGTCGCGCGCGTCACTGCCGGCGACCTTGGCGCCGCGCTGGGCGAGGATCTTCGCGATGCCCGACATACCGGCGCCGCCGATGCCGATGAAGTGCGGCCGTTCCATGGCAGCAGGGATGGCGGGTGCCATGCGTGTGTCTCCCCGGGGTGTGACGTACGTGAGCGGCCCCAGCCTATTCGGTCCCGGCCTCGTCGTTGTGCGCGAAGAGCTTGAGCACCGGTACGCCGACCTTGTGGCGGGCCCGGGAGGCCCAGTCGCGGTGGAAGAACTCCTCCACGTAGTGGGGTGCCGTGAGCACGATGACCTCGTCCGCCCGGGCCTCCTCCACGACGGCCCTCAGCTTGTCCAGCGGGTGGTCCTCGACGACCTGGCCCACGGCCTGGCAGCCGGCGTCGCGCAGGGCCTGCAGGGAGTGCTCCAGGGCAGCCTGGGCGGGCGGTCTCGCCGCCCGGCCCTCCGGCTCCTCGCCTTCGTGGACGGCTTCCTTGATCTCGCCGATGGCGACGTCGTCGATGGCGCGCAGCAGGACGGCGGACTGGTCGCCGCGGGGCTGCATGAGCACGATGAACGAGATCTCCTCGTCCCCGTGGAGAGTGGTGACGAATTCCACGTCGACCCGGGACAGGGGCTTCTCGATCATGAGAACGCTTGTGAACACCTCAAAAGCCCTTCTGCGGAAACCATCCTTCCCCGTGCCCGCACGGGGACTGCGAGATAAGTCTGCCCAGCGGAAGTGAAGCGGAACGACTTATTCCGCTTATTGCCCGGACCGGTCGTGTCCGTGCCCCGGCCGGTCGGGCGGCGCCCGGGTCAGGCCCGCCGGTACCGGGTGAAGAGGAACCCGTCCTCCTCCAGGATCGACGCGAGCGCGTACCGCTCCGGCACCTCGAGGGACGGCCCGCCCGCGATCCGCTGGGCCCCGCCCGCCGTGAGCAGCGGCGAGACCGTCAGGCACAGCTCGTCGAGCACCCCGGCCGCCACCAGCTGCCCGAGCAGCCGCGGTCCGCCCTCGGTCAGCTGGCGGGTCAGCCCGCGCGCGGCCAGCGCCCGCACCGCCCGGGCCGGCTCCACGCCCGGCCCGTCGCCCGCGACGACCACCTCGGCGCCCGCCCGCTCGGCCTCGCGCACCCGCTCCGGCGGCGCGGCGGCTCCCGTGAGCAGCAGCGTCGGCACCAGCGGCTCGGTGAACAGCGGCAGCGAGAAGTCCAGGTCCAGCGAGGCGCTGACGACCGCGATCGCGGGCGCGGGGCCCTGTCCGGCCGCCTGCCGCCGCGCCGCGAAGGCCTCCCGCGCGCGGGCCGGGCGATAGCCCTCCATGCGGACCGTCTCGGCGCCGACGACCACGACGTCGGCCAGCGCCCGCAGGGTGCCGAAGATGCGCATGTCCGTCCCGGACGAGATGGGCTCGGAGCGCCCGTCGTGCTGGGCGGCCCCGTCCAGGGAGGACACCATGTTGGCGCGCAGCCAGGCCCCGGCCGGGGCGGCCGGATCCGCGCCGGGGGACGGCTCCGGGTACGCGTAGGCCTCGGCCAGCTCGTCGAGGGACCACTCGCGGGGCCCGGCTGCCGCGGATGTCTGGTCGGTCACAGGGAACAGGCGTCGCATGCCGTGCAGTCTGACACGGCCCTTACAGTGGGAAACGTGTCCACCACTGCCTCCCGCGCCATGACGACCGAAGCGGTCCCGCTGTCCCTGTGCGCCCGTGAGCCGCACGTCCCCGCCGAGCGGCTGGTCGCCGAGATGGTGCCGCCGCCGCGCTTCGACGCGGTGCGCTTCGACACGTACATCCCCGACCCGAACCAGCCCAGCCAGACCGAGGCGGTCAAGGTGCTGAGCACGTTCGCGTCCGGGCTGGGCGGCGCGCACGCGACCGGCTCCGGCCGGCGCCGCTGGTTCGCGAAGAAGCCGGCCGCCCCGGCCGCGCCGCGCGGGGTGTACCTGGACGGCGGGTACGGCGTGGGCAAGACGCACCTGCTCGCGTCGCTGTGGCACGCCACTCCGGCCGAGCCGGCGCTCAAGGCGTTCGGCACGTTCGTCGAGCTGACCAACCTGGTCGGCGCGCTCGGCTTCCAGCAGACCGTCGCCACGCTGAGCGGCCACCGGCTGCTGTGCATCGACGAGTTCGAGCTGGACGACCCGGGCGACACGGTGCTGGTGTCCACCCTGCTGGGCAAGCTGGTCGACGCGGGCGTCGCCCTGGCGGCCACCTCCAACACGCTGCCGGGCAAGCTCGGCGAGGGCCGGTTCGCCGCCGCGGACTTCCTGCGCGAGATCCAGGGCCTTTCCGCCCATTTCCGCCCGCTGCGCATCGACGGCGAGGACTACCGCCACCGCGGGCTGCCCGAGGCCCCGCCGCCGTACCCCGCCGAGCAGGTGACCAGGGCGGCGCACGCCACGCCGGGCGCGTCGCTGGACGCGTTCCCCGACCTGCTGGAACACCTTGCCCGGGTGCACCCCAGCCGGTACGGCGCCCTGACCGACGGCCTGGCCGCGGTCTGCCTGACCGGTGTGGAGCCGGTGCCCGACCAGTCGACCGCGCTGCGGCTGGTCGTCCTCGCCGACCGGTTGTACGACCGGGAGGTGCCGGTCCTCGCCTCCGGGCTGCCGTTCGACAGGCTCTTCAGTGACGAGATGCTGAACGGCGGGTACCGGAAGAAGTACTTCCGGGCGATCTCACGGCTCACGGCGCTGGCGCGCGACGCCAAGAGGCTGGTCGACCAGTAGGTTGGGGTGCCGTACCCATCCGGGTCGTACACCGTCCGAAGGGAATGCGGCATGGCCACCACGCGTCACGCGCACACCGTCTGGGAAGGCAATCTCACCGAGGGCACGGGCACCGTGTCCCTCGACTCGTCCGGTATCGGCCGCTACCCGGTCTCGTGGCCGGCGCGCGCCGAGGAGCCGAACGGCAAGACGAGCCCGGAGGAGCTCATCGCGGCCGCCCATTCCAGCTGCTTCTCGATGTTCCTCTCCGGCTCCCTGACCAAGGCCGGGAACCCGCCGGCGCGGCTGAACACCCAGGCCGACGTGACCTTCCAGCCCGGCAAGGGCATCACCGGCATCCACATCACCGTGGAGGGCGAGGTGCCGGGTCTGGACGAGGCCGGCTTCGTCAAGGCGGCCGAGGACGCCAAGGCGGGCTGCCCGGTCAGCCAGGCGCTCACGGGCACGGAGATCACCCTCACCGCCCGGCTCGCCTGACCCGTCCCGGATCCCTCGTGGCCCGGCGGCCACATGAGGCGACGTGGCCCGCACCGTCCGCACGGTTCACCTGTCACCACACCGCGTGATACACACGTGCGGGTCACGTCACATCTCCTGTCTCCTGTCCTCCCCATGCCCTTCGGGCCGGGGTTTCCCCAGCAGGAAGCGAGTTGCCTCATGTCCGCGACACGACGTCAGCTCCTGGCCCGTACCGGCGCCTCCGTCGCCGGTATCGCCTTCACCGGGGCACTGTCCGAACTCTTCGCCGGGACCGCCGCCGCACGCGGCCACGCCGGTCACGGCCCCCTGGTGCCCGACCCCGCCGGTCTGCTCGACCTGCCCGAGGGCTTCCGCTACAAGGTCCTCTCCCGGGAGGGGCTGCGGCTCCGGTCCGACGAGGGGGAAGTACCGAGCAACCACGACGGCATGGGCGCCCTCCGCGGGCGGCGCGGCCGCGTCCTCCTCGTCCGGAACCACGAGAACCGCCCCTCCGCCCGCATAGGGGTACCGGCCGTCGAGGGCCTCACCTACGACCCGGCCGGCAAGGGCGGCTGCACGGTTCTCGAACTGGACGGCCGCAACGAGGTCCTGGGCGAGCGGGTCGGCGTCGCCGGAACCGCCGTCAACTGCGCGGGCGGACCGACCCCGTGGAACACCTGGCTCACCTGCGAGGAGACCGAGGACAAGGCCGGCACCAACGGCTACGCCAAGGACCACGGCTTCGTCTTCGAGGTCGACCCCGTCGACCCGCGCCGCACCGGAGCCGTACCGCTGACCGCGATGGGCCGCTTCCAGCACGAGGCGGTCGCCGTCGACCCGCGCACCGGGATCGTGTACGAGACGGAGGACGCCTTCCAGCGGCCGTTCGGGCTCTTCTACCGCTTCCTGCCCGAGAAGCCGCTCGGCGGCACCGGTTCGCTGCGGGCGGGCGGGGCGCTGGAGGCGATGCGGGTGCCGGGCGTGGCGGACCTCTCCGCCGTCCAGGAGACCGGAGCGGTCTTCGAGGGCGTCGAGTGGGTGCCCGTGCCCGACCCGCAGGCCCGGCAGACTCCCATCCGGCTCCAGGACTTCGGGCCGAAGGGCATCACGCACGCCCAGAAGCTGGAGGGCTGCTACTGGAACGGCCGGTCCGTCTTCTTCGTGTCCAGTTTCGCGCGCTCGGCGGAGGGCTCGGCGGCCGACCACTACGGGCAGGTGTGGCGGTACGAGCCGCAGCGGCGCCGGCTGACGCTGATCGTCGTGTTCGGGCCGAGCTCCGACATCCGGCTGCCCGGCGAGTCCCCCGACAACATCTGCCTGGCGCCCGGCGGCAGGCTGATGGTGTGCGAGGACGGCAACGGCGCGCAGCACGTGTACGGACTGACCAAGCGCGGCGAGGTGTACCCGGTGGCGCGCAACGCGCAGAACACCGGCACGGAGGACGAGCCGGAGTGGGGCGAGTTCGCGGGCGTCACCTTCTCCCCGGACGGGGGGACGATGTACGTGAACTGCTACACGCCGGGGACGACCTTCGCGGTGACCGGCCCCTGGCACTGAGGCCCGCTGACTCCGGGCGGCGGGCGGTCACGGCCCGCCTGCCGCCCGGGGCAGGCGCTCGTGCCCGTGCCCGTGCCGGCGCCTGTTCCACGGCACGGCTACGCCGGACGGATGCGCCCGCTCGCCGGCGCAAAATATTCATATAGTTTCACCATGTGATCATTTCTGTACGCCATGCCACGCGGAGACGGGCCGCGCGGCAGCTGTCGCTGCTGACCGTCCTCGCCGCCGCGCTGACCGGCTGCGCCGGCGGCGCCGGGAGCCCCGGCGGCGGCGAGCGCGGCGGTGCCGGCATCGCGCACGCCCCCGGCAAGACCACCGTGTCGCCGCGCCCCGCGCACCCCTCCCCCGCCCGGAAGCCGCCGACGATGGCACCCGGACCCGGTGGTCTCACCCCCGTCTTCACCCGGGGCCCCGCCTCGGGCGGCAAGACCGTCGCCCTCACCTTCGACGCCGACATGACGGCCGACCAGGGACCGCGGGCGGCGGGCGGCGAGCGGTTCGACAACCCGGCCCTGATCGCCACGCTGAAGCGGCTGGAGGTCGACGCGACGATCTTCATGACCGGCCGCTGGGCCGAGGAGTACCCCGACCAGGCGAAGGCCATCGGCAGCGATCCGCGCTTCGAGGTGGCCAACCACTCCTACAGCCACCACGCCTTCACCACGCCCTGCTACGGCCTGCCGGCCCTGGACCGCCCGGCGATGGCGGCCGACGTGCGCCGCGCCTTCGACGCGTTCCGCGCGGCGGGCGTGCGCAATGTCGTGCCCTACTTCCGCTTCCCCGGCGGCTGCTACGACGACGCGGCGCTGCGCGCGCTCGCGCCGGCGAAGGTGACGGCCGTGCAGTGGGACGTCGTCAGCGGCGACGCCTTCGCGACCGACGCCGGCGCCGTCGCCGAGCAGGTCCTCGCGGGCGTGAAACCCGGCTCACTGGTGGTGCTGCACTGCACCCGCAGCGCGGCACCGGTCACCGAGGAGGCCGTCCGCACGATCGTCCCGGAGCTGCGCAGGCGGGGCTACCGCTTCGTCAAGGTCTCCGAGCTGATGAGCGGCCGCGGCGGGCCGGCCCCGGCCCGGTCGGGGCAGCCGTCGGGGCACCCGTCCGCACAGGCGGGGTGAGCGGCCGGGGCAGGCCGGCCCCGCGCCGGAGGGTGTTCCGGCGGTCAGGCCGGATCAGCGGGGCATCTCCCTAGCCGGAGCAGGCGGTGCGCTCCGCCTCCCGCCACTCGCAGACCGGGCACAGCGTGATGCCCTTCGTCGACTCGGGGTACTCGGTCGGCTCCTGGCACAGGACGCAGGCCGCGTACGGCGGGCCTTCGGCGGGCCTGCGCCCGGGTGCGCCGGCCCCGGGCGCCGGTGTCGCGTCGCAGTACGGATCGTCCATGCGTACGAGCCTACTCACTCACGCCGCGCCGTGAGCCGGCAGGCGAGGGCGACCGCCACCGCCGCGACGGCCGCGGCGCACGCGAGCGCGGTCCAGGGGTGGTCGACGCTGCCGGTGCGGGACCCCGTGACCAGCGCGGTGACGGCCTGCCGCGCGGGCGAACCGGTGGTGACCAGGGCCAGCAGCGCGGCCACGGCGATCACGGCGATGGACCACGCCCGGGCGCGCACCAGCGGCCGGGTGCCCAGGGCGCCGACGGCGGTGCCGAGCAGGACGCACACCGCCGCGGTGACGAGTCCGGCGAGGGCGGCGGGCAGCCGGGGCACCAGAACCGCACGGCCGGCGTTCACGGGAGCGCCGAGGGCGGTCACGGCCGCGACTGCCGCGGCTCCCAGCAGGGCCGCGCACACCGTGGCGGCCCCGATCGCGGCCAGGTGGCCCCGCTCCCGGCCGGCCGCCGCGGCCGTGACGTGGCGCGCGGCCGGGGGCTCCTGGTTCAGGCAGACGCGCACCAGCCAGGCGGTCGCCGGCAGCAGGCCCGCGGCCGTCCAGCCGAGGGCGCCGAGGACGGGCTCGCCGGAGCGCACGCCGATGCCGAGGAACACCACGTACAGCAGGACCGGGGGCAGCCAGCGCTGCGAGCGCAGCAGCAGGGCGGTGTGGTAGCGCAGGAGGGCGGTCATCGCGCGGGGCTCCCGGTGTCGGCGGAGGCCGGGGCCACCGCGTGGATGTGCCAGGGCGGGCGGGCCGTCAGCAGCTCCCGCAGCAGCGCGTCGGAGTGCGCGGCGCCCACGGTGAACGTCACGCACGCCACGCCCCCGTCCGTGCTCGCCGTGTGCGCGGGCGCCCCGGGCAGCCCCGCGTCGGGCAGCCGGCCGCCGGACGCCGTGATCCGCACCAGCCGCCCGTCGCCGCCCGGGCCCGTGGAGCCGGTGCGGTCCGCCGGCGGCGCGGCGGCCCGCACGCGCGTCCCGGTCACCGCGTACACCGCGTGGGCCGCGCCCGCGAGGCGGCGGGGGTCGTGGTCGACGAAGACCACCGTCGCGCCCGCCGCGACCCGCTCCCCCACCGCGCGGTCCAGCTCGGCACGGGCCGCCGTGTCGAGGCCGGTCCACGCCTCGTCCAGGACCAGCAGTCCGGGGTCGGCGAGGAGGGCCTGCGCCACGGCGACCTTCTGGCTGCTCCCCTTGGACAGTTCGTGCAGCGGGGTACGGGCGTGCTGCGCGGCGCCGAAGCGGTCCAGCCACTCGGCGGCCCGTGCCGCCGCCACGGCCCGACCCAGTCCCTGGACCCGCCCGAGGTGCACGAGGTAGCCGGCGGCCGTGAACGGCAGGGCGGCCGGGAAGCGTTCGGGGACGTAGGCCGTACGCCGCGGCCGGCCGGTGACGCGGCCCTCGGTCGGGGCGTCGATCCCGGCGATCAGCCGCAGCAGCGTCGACTTGCCGCTGCCGTTGGCGCCTTCGACGCGGACCAGGGTGCGCGGGGGCAGCTCCAGGTCGACACCGCGCAGCGCCCAGGATCCGCCGGGGCCGCCGTAACGGCGGCCCACCCCGTGGAGGTTCAGCTCTGCGCGCCCTTCTGAGCGGTGAGCTCGCTCGGCCGGACGATCACGAATCCCTCGCCCTGGAGCATCAGCTGCACCGCCTCGCCCGAACCGCCGCGGAGCATCGACCCGAGGGACTGCGAGCGGTGCAGCGAGGTGCTGAGGGCGGCGCTCCAGCCGACGACCGCGTCGGTGTCCACGTACACGGGCTGGTGCGTGGTGACGGGGATGACGACGGGGTTGCCCTCGCATATCACGGCGAGCTTGCCGTGCCCGCTGAAGACGCTGTTGAAGAGACCGCCGCCGGCCATGCCGGCCCCCTTCACGGTCGTGATCTCGTACGCGAGCGTCGCGTCGAAGCACAGCACGTTGCGGCCGTTGACGGTGAGCGCGTCCCCCGGCTCCAGGTCGACGATGAAGCAGTTCTGCGCCTCGTGCGCGAACCACGCCTCGCCCTGGCCGCGCACGGCCATCAGCGGCAGACCCTCGCCGGTGACGGCCCGTTTGAGCATGCCGCCCAGGCCCTGCCCCTTGCGCTCGAACCGCAGGTTGCCGCGGAAGGCGATCATCGAGCCCTGACGGGCGTGCATCTCGCCGTTGACCGCGTACTTGACCGACTTGGCGTTCTGCAGCGTCATGCCGGGCACCGTCGCCTGCTGTGCCATGTTCCCGGAGGCGAAAAGATCGCTCTTCATACGGGCATCCTGTCCCGGAACGCCCCCTTCCGCCAAGAAGGGCTTCCGTGCGGGCTGGCAGACTGTCCTGGTGAGCAGCCTTGACGCCCCCCAGTTCGTCCTCCCCCTCGTCGTACGCGTCGAGCGCGCCGAACCCCCGGCCCGTACCGACGCGCTGGAGACCGCCGCGCGCGCCGTGCTGGTGATGCTCACCGACGACCGGTCGACCGGCGACGGGGAGTGGGCGCAGGCCGTGCGCGACTGGCAGGACGCCCGGATCCGCAAGGTGGTGCGGCGTGCGCGCGGCGCGGAGTGGCGGCGGGCCGCGGAGCTGCCCGGCATCACGGTCACCGGTGGCACCGCGGAGGTACGGGTCTTCCCGCCGGTACCGCTGGACGGCTGGCCCAAGGAGCTCGCCAAGCTCCAGGTCTCCGGCACGGAGCTGGAGGACACCGGCGAGGTCCCCGACACCCGGCCCGGGCAGGCCCTGCTGTGGCTCAACCCGGATCTGCACATGTCCACCGGCAAGGAGATGGCGCAGGTCGGGCACGGTGCGCAGCTGCTGTGGTGGGCGATGACGGACGAGGACCGCGCGGCCTGGCGGGAGGCCGGATTCCCGCTCGCCGTGCGCACCGCCCACCCCGACCGGTGGGCCGAACTCACCGCGAGCGGGCTGCCGGTGGTGCGGGACGCGGGCTTCACGGAGATCGCCCCCGGCTCCTGCACGGTCGTCTCCGACTTTCCCGTACAGGTGAACTGAACGTTCCGGTACCGGTATACGTACCTCCCAGTACTGCCATTCTGTTCGGGAGGCACCACCTTGTTGTTGCGACGCATCAACGGCACGGCACTCATCATCGCGGCGCTGGTCGCCACGGTCGGCGCACTGGCGTTCCCGGTCTGGTCGTACGCCGACCGCTCCGGCACCGGCCAGGCCAACCTCAACGCGTCGACGGTGGCCACGCAGTGGGGCCCGCTGTCGGCCACGGACCGCGACTTCCTGGTGAAGGTGCGGCTGGCGGGCCTGTGGGAGCTGCCGGCCGGCCAGCAGGCGATCGAGCGGGCGCCGAGCCAGGCCATCAAGGACGCGGGCGACCACCTCGTGGTCGGCCACACCGACCTGGACCAGCGGGCCCGGGACGTGGCCGCGAAGCTGGGCGTGGAGCTGCCGAACCAGCCGTCGGAGCAGCAGCAGGGCTGGCTGCGGGAGCTGTCCGCGGCGAGCGGCGAGGAGTACGAGCGGAAGTTCGCCAACCTGCTGCGCAACGCGCACGGCAAGGTCTTCGCACTCGTCGCCCAGGTGCGGCACACCACCCGCAACACGCTGATACGCCAGCTGGCGACCGACGCCAACCAGACGGTGCTGGACCACATCACGATGCTGGAGCAGACCGGCAAGGTGGACTTCGACGCCATCGCCAACGAGGCGGCGGGGCAGGCGACCGCCAGCCCGTCCGGCCCGCCGGCGCCCAACGGCAACCTGCCGCCCGCGCCGTCGCCCGCCGTGCCGTCCGGCGACCAGCAGTTCACGTCCCGGCCCTCGACGCAGCCGGGACCGCCGACGGCGATCAACACCAACCGCCCGTGACGTGACCGGCGCGTCCGAACCTCAAATCAACCTCTGAGTCTCCCCCCGGCGGGATTGCCCGGGGTCCGCCGGGGCCATCACCCCTCCACACGACGGAGGAGGGGGACATGGGGGACACGCGGCAACTCGGCATGGGCATCGGCTGGCGTCCGGAGATCGCGGACGCGGTGGAGGGGCTGCCCGGTGTGGACTGGGTGGAGGTGGTCGCGGAGAACCTCTGCGCCGGCCACCTCCCCGACTCCCTGCTGCGGCTGCGCGAGCGGGGCGTCACCGTGGTGCCGCACGGCGTGTCGCTCGGCCTGGGCGGCGCGGACCGGCCGGACGCGGGGCGGCTGGCGGATCTGGCCGCCAAGGCGACGGCGCTCGGCGCGCCGCTGGTCACCGAGCACATCGCCTTCGTACGGGCCGCGGGCCCGGCCGGGGCGCTGGAGGCCGGGCACCTGCTGCCGGTGCAGCGCACCTGGGACGCGCTGGAGGTGCTGTGCGAGAACGTGCGCATCGCGCAGGACGCGCTGCCGGTGCCGCTGGCCCTGGAGAACATAGCGGCGCTGATCTCCTGGCCGGGCGAGGAGCTGACGGAGGGGCAGTTCCTCGCGGAGCTCGTCGAGCGCACCGGGGTGCGGCTGCTGATCGACGTGGCCAACCTGCACACCAACCACGTCAACCGCGGCGAGGACCCGTCGAAGGCGCTGGACGAACTGCCGGTCGAGGCCATCGCGTACGTCCACGTGGCGGGCGGCGTCGAGCGGGACGGCGTCTGGCACGACACCCACGCGCACCCCGTGCCGCGCCCGGTCCTCGACATCCTCGCCGACCTGTCGTCCCGCGTCGCGCCGCCGGGTGTCCTGCTGGAGCGGGACGACGACTTCCCCCCGGCACCGGCCCTGGCCGCGGAGCTGACGGCGATCCGCGACACGCTCAGGCGGTCGGCACCGGTGCGCCTCGGGTCCGTGAGGTCCGCGGGGGCCGCGCCGGTGGCCGTCCCGGCTGGGGCCGCGGCGCCGGCCACGTGCGGGGGGCCGGCCGGCCCGGCCGGCGCGACGACCGCTGTGCGCGCGGAGGCCGCGCCCGCCGCGGCGGGGCCGGGACCGGTCCGCGCCGCGGACGAGGAGGCACGGCAGCGGGTGTGGGTGGCGCAGGCAGCGCTGCTGTCCGCGCTCGTCGCCGGGGCCCCGGTGCCCGAGGGGTTCGACCGCGCGCGGGTACGGGTGCAGAGCCGGGCGCTGGCCGCCAAGCGCGCCGGGGTGGTGGCCAGGATCGCGCCGGAGCTCCCGCGGATCCTCGGGGGCGGGTACCGCGCCGCGTTCCTGGCGTACGCCATGGCCCGGCCCATGCGGGACGGCTACCGGCGCGACGCGCTCGACTTCGCCGAGCACCTACTCGTGGCCGGGGAGCCCGCGGATCCGGGCGCGCGGCGCAGGCTGGCCCGATGGTGGGAGGAGCGCGCCGGGGAACGGCCGCCCGGCCCGGTCGCACGGCTCCTGCACGCCGTCCGCACCGCGCTGCGGGGGGTGAAGCCGTGAACGTCCTCGCCGTCCTGATCGACCTCGGTGTCGTCGTCTCGTCCGTGGTGCTCGTCTGCGGGATCGCCGCCTCCCGGCGCCGCGGCCCGGGCGGGTCCGTCCACGACCGGACGGAGGCCGCCTTCCTGAACGGCGGCCCCGGCCTCGTCGTGGACGCGGCGATCACCGCCCTGCACGCCGACGGGCGCCTCGTCGTCGCCGGTCCCGGGATCGTCGCCGTACCGCGGCCCGTCGGGTACGACCCCGTCGAGCGTGCCGTGATCGCGGAGCACGCCGCCGCCCCCAGCGGCGCCCTGCACCGGCTGCGGCTCGCCGTGATGCGCCACCCCGCCGTGCAGGAGGTCGGCGACGGCCTCGCGGCACGGGGCCTGATCACACCGGCCGGCGCCGGGCGCAGGTGGCGCCGCTGGGGCGTCGCCCAGGGGATCGTGTGCCTGCTGCTGCTCTTCGCCTCGGTACCGCTGACCGTGGTGGAGCTGACGCGGTACGGAGCGGCCGACTGGCCCTTCCCGTTCATCGGCAAGGTCGGCCCGGTCCTGCTGGTCGGCGGGGTCGTCGCCCTCGTGTGCGCGGGCACCGCGGGGGCCCGGCTGACCCGGGCGGGCCGCGACGCGCTCGCGGCGTACCGCTGGTCCCGCACCCGTCCCGACGACCCCGCCGAACTGGTGGCGGTGCACGGGCTGCGGGCGCTGCCCGACCGGGCCCTGTGGGAGCAGCTGACCACCGCGGCCGGGAGGAACCGCGGCGGCACACCGGCGTCCGATGGGGCCGCGCCCGTGGTGTGGTGCGCCGGCGCGGACCCGGGCGGCTCCGGATCCGGCTGCGGCGGCGGCTCCTGCGGGGGCGGGGCGGGCTGCGGAGGCGGCGGCGGTTCCTGCGGCAGCTCCGGCGGAGGGTCGAGCTGCGCGGGCAGCAGCAGCTCCGGTTGCGGGAGCAGCAGCAGCAGCTCCAGCTGCGGCGGCGGATCGAGCTGCGGCAGCAGCTCCTAGAGGGCAAGCGGATCGCCGTCGCCGAGACGGTTCCGAAGGGACAGGACCCGCGTGCCCAGGTGGTGTCCGGGGGGCAACCCCCGCCACCCGTAAGGGTTGTCGGCGGCGACACCGGGTGGAGGTCCTTCCCCGGCACCGCCGCACCGCGAAGGATTCGTGCGTTCTGCGTCCGCACGCCGACGAAGGGACCGCGATGAGAGCCGCCACCCGGTACGGACTGCTCGGAGCCGTCGGCTCCCTGGTGCTGTCCGCGCTCGCCGTCGCGCCCGCCGGGGGCCTCACCCCCGGCTCCGCCGCGTCCTCCGGTGCCGCTCGCGCCGCCGAACGAGCGGCCGCCGCCGGCATCGCCTTCGGGCCCTGCCCGGCGGCCGAGGAGCTGCCCTCCTCCGTCGAATGCGGCACCGTCCGGGTGCCGCTCGACTACGCCCGCCCCGACGGCCGCCGGATCGAACTGACCGTCAGCCGGGCCGCGGCGCTGGGCGAACCGGCCGAACGACAGGGCGCCCTGGTGTTCAACCCCGGCGGTCCCGGCTCCGGTTCCCTGTGGTTCCCCATGGCCGCCGAGCTGCCCGAGTGGCAGCGCCTCGCCCGCGCCTACGACCTGGTGGGGTACGCCCCGCGGGGCGTCGGTCCTTCCGCGCCGCTCAGCTGCCAGGACCCGGCCGACTTCACCAGGGCACCGACACCCGCGCCGGCCGAGCCGTCGGAGTCGTACAAGAAGGAGCGCATCGCCGCGGCGCAGGCGTACGCGCGGGGCTGCGAACGCCACGCGGGTCCCTCGTTGCGCCACTACTCGTCCCTGAACAACGCCCGGGACCTGGAGGTGCTGCGGGCCGCGCTGGGCGAGGAGAAGCTGACCTACCTGGGTGCGTCGTACGGCACCTACCTGGGCGCGCTGTACGCGACGATGTTCCCCTCGCACGTGCGCCGGATGGTCTTCGACTCGGCGGTCGACCCCTCCCCCGACCGGATCTGGTACCGCAACAACCTGGCCCAGTCGCGCGCCTTCGAGCGGCGCTGGCTGGACTTCCGCACCTGGGTGGCCCGGCACGACGCCACCTACCACCTGGGGACGGACGCCGCGGCGGTGCTCGGCGCGTACGAGAAGGCCGCCGCCGAGCTGGCGCACCGTCCGGCGGGCGGGACGGTGGGCCCCGGGCAGTTGCAGGCCGCGTTCCTCCAGGCCGGCTACTACGACGATCTGTGGCCGGCGCGGGCGACGGCGCTCTCGGAGTTCCTGCGGGGCGACCCCGGGCCGCTGGTCCGGCAGGCGGCGCCGCGTGAGGAGGCCGCGAAGGAGGCGGAGAACGGCCACGCCGTCTACACGGCGGTGGAGTGCAACGACGCGCCCTGGCCCACGGACTGGCGGGTCTGGGACCGCGACAACACGGCCCTGGCGAAGGAGGCGCCGTTCGAGACGTGGGCCAACGTGTGGCTGAACCTGCCGTGCGCGTACTGGCCCGCGCCGCGGCAGCGGCCGCTCGACGTGCGCGCGGAGCCGGGTGCGCTGCCCCCGACGCTGATCCTGGCGGCCGAGCGGGACGCCGCCACGCCGTACGAGGGAGCGCTGGAGCTCGAACGGCGGCTGAGCGGCTCGGTGCTGGTCACCGAGCGGGGCGCCGGTACGCACGGGGTCGCGGGCGGGCCCAACGCGTGCGTGAACGGCCATCTGGAGGCGTACCTGCTCCAGGGGAGGACACCGGTGCGGCGCGCGTCGTGCGCGCCGCACCCGGAGCCGGACCCGGTGTCGCTGGAGCGGCGGGCACACCTGCCCGCCGTCTGATCTTCCGGGTCGATCGGGCGGCGGGGCTCAGGCGAGCCCTGCCACCAGGTCCGCGACCGACTTGCGGCGGCCGGTGTAGAAGGGCACCTCTTCCCGTACGTGCATACGGGCCTCGGAGCCGCGCAGGTGGCGCATCAGGTCCACGATGCGGTACAGCTCGTCGGCCTCGAAGGCGAGGATCCACTCGTAGTCGCCGAGCGAGAACGAGGCGACGGTGTTCGCGCGCACGTCCGGGAAGCCGCGGGCCATCTTGCCGTGGTCGGCGAGCATGCGCCGCCGCTCCTCGTCGGGCAGCAGGTACCAGTCGTAGGAGCGGACGAAGGGGTACACCGAGACGTAGTCGCGCGGCGTCTCGTCGGCGAGGAACGCCGGGATGTGCGACCGGTTGAACTCGGCCGGGCGGTGCAGCGCCATGTTGGACCACACCGGCTCCAGCGCGCGGCCCAGCCGGGTGCGGCGGAAGAGGTTGTACGCCTCCTGGAGCGCGTCCGCGGTCTCGGCGTGCCACCAGATCATCAAGTCGGCGTCGGCACGCAGACCGGACACGTCGTAGGTGCCGCGGACGGTGACGTCCTTGGCGGCGAGCTGGTCGAACAGCTCCTGGACCTCGTCGGCGTAGCCGGTCCGGTCCTCGGGCAGCACGTCGCGCAGCTTGAAGACGGACCACAGGGTGTAGCGGATGACCTCGTTGAGGTCCTTCGCCTTCTTACCGGCGTTCGGGATCTTTTCGGGCGCACTCATAGGGCTATTCTCGCTCGTCACTCGGGGTGGCCTGCGCCAGGGTCGGCGTGGCGAGGATCTCGTCCGCCGCGCGGCGGGCGCTCGCGACGCAGGCGGGGATGCCGACGCCGTCGTACGCCGCTCCGCAGACCCGCAGGGCGGGCAGCGCCGCGACGGCGTCGCGGATGCGGGCGACCCGGGCGAGGTGCCCGACGGGGTACTGCGGCAGGCCGCCGATCCAGCGGGTGACCGCGGAGGCGACCGGCCGGGCGGTGAGCCCGGTCGCGGCGGCGAGGTCCCGCAGGGAGACGGAGACGAGGTCGGCGTCGTCCCGTTCCAGGTGCTCCTCCTCGCCGTACCGGCCGACGGAGGTGCGCAGCAGGACGAGGTCGCCCGCGCTCTCGTCGGTCCAGCGCCACTTCTGCGAGGAGAAGGTGGAGGCCTTGATGGTGCGGCCGTCGACGGGCGGGACGAGGAAGCCCGAACCGGCGGGCAGCCCGGCCGTGTCCGTGCGCCGGAACGCGAGGGTGACCAGGGCCATGGAGGCGTACTCGACGGCGGCGAGTTCGGCCGCGGCGGCCGGGGACGCGGCCGAGAGCAGCGCGGCGGCGGACCAGGCCGGGGTGGCGAGGACGACGGCGTCGGCCTCGATGACGCGCCGGCCGGTCCGCACGTGCCAGCCGGCCGGTCCGCGGGTGAGTTCCTGGACGGGCGTGTCGGTGAGGATCTCGCCGCCGTGCGCGGTGACGGCGCCGGCGACGGCGCCGGGCAGGGTGCCGATGCCGCCCTCGATGCCCATGAAGGCGGGGCCCGTCTGCCCGGGGGTGGCCCGCTGGACCGCGCGGACGGCCTCGGTGAGGGTGCCGTGGGCGCGGGCGGCCTCGAACAGCTTCGGTACGGCGGCCCGCATCGAGATCCGGTAGGCGTCGCCCGCGTAGACGCCGCCGAGGAGGGGCTCGACGAGCCGGTCGACGACCTCGCGGCCGAGGCGTTCGGCGACGTACGCGCCGACGGCGACGTCCTCCCCGAGGGCTTCGGGACGGGCGGGCGGCAGGTCGCGCTCGTGGGCGATGCGGGCGAGGCCCTCGGCGGAGAGCAGTCCGGAGAGGGCGGCGGCGTCGCCGGGGACGCCCATGACGTGGCCCTTGGGCATGGGCCGCAGGGCGTCGCGGGTCCACACGGACGCGGTGGTGGTGGCGGGAGGCTGGAGGCGGTCGCCGAGACCGACGGCCCGGGCGAGGTCGACCGCCTCGGGGCGGCGGGCGAGCACCGACTCGGCGCCGAGGTCGACGGGGGCGCCGGCGATCTCGCCCGCGTGGAGCTTGCCGCCGAGGCGGCCGGTGGCCTCCAGCAGGGTCACGCGCCGCCCGGCGGTGGCGAGCCGGTGGGCGGCGGCGAGACCGGCGATGCCGCCGCCGATGACGACGACGTGGCCGCCCCGCGTGCCCTGGAGTGTGTCCGCGTTCATGGCACCACTCTCTCAAATGCCATTTCGAGTCCCGACCGTGACCGGTTCGGAACCGTACGGGGCAACCTTCACCGGGGCCTCGACCGTCGAAGGGGCACCATTGATCGCGCATCCCAGGGGGGACCATGCGTACACGACGACACGCCGTCGCGGCGGTGCTGCTCACCGCCGCGCTGGCGCTGGCGGGCTGCGGCTCGGCGGACGAGGGCGCGGGCGACACGAAGGAGGCGGCCGCCGAGCGGGGCGTCGCCGCCGACCAGCCCGCGAACGGCTCGGCCGCCGCGCCGGAGCCAGGCCGGCCGGGTGAGCGGGGCAAGCCGCAGCAGAAGCCCGCGGGCCCGCAGCAGCACGTCATCCGGACCGCCGAGTTGTCGGTGCGGGTGGCGGACGCGGCGAAGGCGCTGGGCACGGCCCGTACCGCCGCCACGGCCGCCGGCGGGCACGTCGCCGAGGAGACGACCGAGCGGGTCGACGACGACCACGTGACCTCGCGGATCGTGCTGCGCGTGCCGCAGGCCGCGTACGACGCGGTGCTGGCCAGGCTCGCGGGTACGGGGAAGCTGCTGTCGCGGACGGCCGAGTCCAAGGACGTCACCGACCAGGTGGTCGACGTGGAGAGCCGCGTCGCCACGCAGCGGGCCAGCGTCGCGCGGGTGCGGGCGCTGATGGACGAGGCGACGGAGCTCGGCGACGTGGTGACGCTGGAGGGCGAGTTGAGCCGCCGTCAGGCGGACCTGGAGTCGCTGCTGGCGCAGCAGGCGGCGCTGAAGGACCGTACGACCCTGGCCACGATCACCCTGGAGCTGAGCGAGACCGAGGACGAGGAGGGCCGGGAGGACGACGACGGCCCCGGCTTCCTCGACGCACTGTCCGGTGGCTGGAACGCCCTGGTGACGGCGGCGACATGGGCCGGGATCGCCCTGGCGGCGGTGGCGCCGTGGCTGGCCGTGCTGCTGGTGGGGTACGCGGTGTGGCGGTGGCTGCTGCGGCCCAGGCTGCCCCGGCGGACGGGATCGGACACCCCCGCGCCGTAGCGTGTCGGTATGACACGGCAACGATTGGTGATCATCGGCGGCGACGCGGCGGGCATGTCCGCCGCGTCGCAGGCCCGCAGGCTGAAGGGCCCGGACGAGCTGGAGATCGTCGCCTTCGAGCGGGGGAACTTCACGTCGTACTCCGCGTGCGGCATCCCGTACTGGGTCGGCGGCGACGTCGAGGGACCGGACCGGCTCGTCGCGCGCTCTCCCGAGGAGCACCGCGCGCGGGACATCGACGTACGGCTGCGCAGCGAGGTGACCGAGCTCGACCTGGACGGGCAGCGGGTGCGCGTGCGGGACCTGGCATCGGGCGGCACGTCATGGACGGGGTACGACCGGCTGGTGATCGCGACCGGCGCCCGTCCGGTGCGGCCGGCGCTGCCGGGCATCGACGCACCGGGCGTGCACGGGGTGCAGACCCTGGACGACGGGCAGGCGCTGCTGGACACGCTGGGCGCGGTGAACGGGGCGGCGGAGCGGCGCGCCGTGGTCGTGGGCGCCGGGTACATCGGCGTGGAGATGGCGGAGGCCCTGCTCAACCGGGGCTACGAGGTGACGGTGCTGAACCGGGGCGAGCAGCCGATGTCGACGCTGGACCCGGACATGGGGCGGCTGGTGCACGAGGCGATGGACGGCCTCGGCATCACCACGGTCGGCGGCGCCGGGGTGACCAAGATCCTCACGGGCGGCGACGGCCGGGTGCGGGCGGTGGCGACCGAGGACGCCGAGTACCCGGCGGACGTCGTGGTGCTGGGCATGGGCGTGGAGCCCGAGACGGCGCTGGCGCGCGCCGCGGGGCTGCCGGTCGGGGCGTCCGGCGGTCTGCTCACCGATCTGTCGATGCGGGTGCGCGGCCGGGCGGACGTGTGGGCGGGCGGCGACTGCGTGGAGGTCCTGGACCTGGTGTCGGGCCGTGAGCGGCACATCCCGCTGGGCACGCACGCCAACAAGCACGGCCAGGTCATCGGCGCGAACGTGGCCGGCGGGTACGGCACGTTCCCCGGTGTCGTGGGTACGGCGGTGAGCAAGGTGTGCTCGCTGGAGATCGCCCGCACGGGCCTGCGCGAGCGGGACGCGGAGGCGGTGGGGCTGCGGTTCGTGACGGTGACGGTCGAGTCGACGAGCCGCGCCGGCTACTACCCCGGCGCGGCGCCGATGACGGTGAAGATGCTGGCCGAGCGCCGCACGGGCCGGCTCCTCGGTGTGCAGATCGTGGGCCGCGAGGGGGCCGCGAAGCGCGTGGACATCGCGGCGGTCGCCCTCACGGCGGGGCTGACGGTGGAGCAGGTCGCGGCCCTCGACCTGGGCTACGCCCCGCCGTTCTCCCCGGTGTGGGACCCCGTCCAGGTGGCGGCCCGCAAGGCGGTGACGGCGGTGCGGGCCGCCGGCTGACGTCAGCGGGCGGTCTGCGTGTGGACGTACTCGACCAGGCGGGTCAGGGCGTCCGGGTCGGTGGTCGGCAGGACGCCGTGGCCGAGGTTGAAGACGTGGCCCTCCAGGCCGGCCGCGGCGTCCAGCACCTCGCGGGTCTTGGCCTCGACCGCCTCGGGCGTGGAGAACAGGACCGCCGGGTCGAGGTTGCCCTGGAGCGCCTTGCCGGGGCCGACGCGGCGGGCCGCCTCGTCCAGCGGGACGCGCCAGTCGACGCCGACGACGTCCGCGCCGGCCTCGCCCATGAGGCCCAGCAGCTCGCCGGTGCCGACGCCGAAGTGGATGCGCGGCACGCCGTACCCTTCGACGGCCCGGAAGACCTTCGCCGAGGCGGGCATGACCGAGCGGCGGTAGTCGGCGGGGGCCAGCGCGCCCACCCAGGAGTCGAAGAGCTGGACGGCGGAGGCGCCGGCCTCGATCTGGACCTTCAGGAAGGCCGCGGTGATCTCGGCGAGCCGGTCCAGCAGGTCGGCCCACAGCCCGGGGTCGCCGTACATGAGGGCCTTGGTGTGCTCGTGGTTGCGCGACGGGCCGCCCTCGACGAGGTAGCTCGCGAGGGTGAAGGGCGCGCCCGCGAAGCCGATCAGCGGGGTGGCGCCGAGCTCGCCGGTGAGCATGCCGATGGCCTCGGTGACGTACGCGACGTCGTCGGGCGTGAGGTCGCGCAGCCGCGCCAGGTCCTCGCGGCGGCGGATCGGCTCGGCGACGACCGGGCCGACGCCCGGCTTGATGTCGAGGTCGATGCCGATGGCCTTGAGGGGGACGACGATGTCGCTGAAGTAGATCGCGGCGTCGACCTTGTGCCGGCGCACCGGCTGCAGGGTGATCTCGGTGACCAGCTCGGGCAGCATGCACGACTCGAGCATGGGAATGCCCTCGCGGACCTTCAGGTACTCCGGCAGCGAGCGTCCCGCCTGGCGCATGAACCAGACCGGCGTGTGCGGCACGGGTTCGCGCCGGCACGCCTTGAGGAAGGCTGACTCTGCGACGGCGGTGGTCTTCGGCTGCTGGCCCATAAGGCGATGGTTGGCACTCACGCCCAGAATCTTCGCATGCGCGGGCAAGCCGCTCGGCCGGTGCGGGTGTCCCTCCCTGCACGCGGGGCTCCTTCCGCCTACTCTTCCCCGCATGGCTGCGGCTCAGGGACAGTTTTCCGATCACTCCGCTCACTCCGAAGGCACCGAGGGTGTCCCGTCCGCCTTCGCGACGGCGGTCGAGGCCCTGCGCTCGGCGCGGCTGCGGCCGGAGGTCGAGGTGGAACCGACGCGCCCGCCGCAGCGGCTCGCCCCGTACGCGTACGCGCTGGAGGCGGCGGTCGTCGAGGACGACGAGGACCTGGCGGACGGGCGCCTCGTGCTGCTGCACGAACCGGCGGGCCACGACGCCTGGCAGGGCACCTTCCGGCTGGTGACGCTGGTACGGGCGGAGCTGGAGCCGGAGATGGCCGCGGACCCGCTGCTGCCGGAGGTGTGCTGGTCGTGGCTGACCGGCGCGCTGGAGGCGCGGGGGCTGTCGTACGGGGAGGCGAGCGGCACCGTCACCCGTGCGGGGTCTCACTACTTCGGTGGACTCGCGGAGCGCCGCCCGGCGACGCAGATCGAGATCCGTGCGTCGTGGACGCCGCGCGAGGACCGGCGCGGCGTGCCGGACGCGGCGGCGCACCTGGCGGCCTGGTGCGACCTGCTGTGCCAGGTCGCGGGGCTTCCGCCCACGAGCCCCGGACCGCTGGACGCGGGCGCCGGGGTGGTCTCCCTCCCCCAGCGCCGGGGACCGCAGCACCCGTAACCTCACCCGGGGCGCGGCACGCGCCCGGCACGTGCGGCGGCGGGCCGTCCCCCGGGACGTCCGGCGTGCCCGCGGGCGCACGGGCGGGAGGCCCGCACCCCGGGGGCCCGGACGGCACGGGCGGCGCCGGAGCGCGAAGGCGCGGCGGGGCGGCACGAGGGGGCGCTCGTAGGATGATCGATCACCCGTCCGAATTGCCCCAATTGTTACTCACCAAATCGTGATCTTCCCCTAAAGGCGGACGGACGGGCTGCCGAAGAGGTCTGTGACCCTTCAAACACGGTTCGCCCGGCTTCTTCCCCGAGCCGGCTGTGTCCCGCACCTTCCCAGGAGGCCTGGTGTCCGTTCTCCTCGAGCAGCCCGCAAGCCTGGTCGCCTACCGCCCGAACAAGCCGACGGCCATGGTCGTCGTGGCCGACCCGCGCGTCCGCTCCACCGTGACCCGCCACTTGTGGGCCCTCGGAGTGCGTGACGTCATCGAGGCGTCGTCCATCGCGGAGGCCCGCCCCCGCATCGGCAACCCGCGCGACATCTGCGTTGCCGATGTCCACCTGCCCGACGGTTCCGGGCTGACCCTGCTGTCCGAGACCCGCGCCGCC
This sequence comes from Streptomyces sp. NRRL S-118, assembly GCF_000716335.1. Lineage (GTDB taxonomy): Bacteria > Actinomycetota > Actinomycetes > Streptomycetales > Streptomycetaceae > Streptomyces. The sequence continues at coordinate 287,765 of NZ_KL591010.1, forward strand.
GGCTGGCCCAATGGCCTGGCCCTCTCGGCGGCGGACGACATCGGCGCCGTACGCAACGCCCTCGCCGGTGGCGTCAAGGGCTACGTCGTCACCGGTACCCGCACCAACATCGGCCACCCCACCCGTCCCGGTGCCGCACCCATCGGCGCCGCCGCCCGGCTGCACCGCCGTCCTCCCGGCACCCCGAGCCACCCGGGCGGCTACCGCGAGCTCTCCGGCCGTGAGGTCGAGGTGCTGCGGCTGGTGGCGGAGGGCCAGTCGAACAAGGCCATCGGCGTCTCGATGGGCCTGTCGGCCCTGACCGTCAAGAGCCACCTCGCCCGCATCGCCCGCAAGCTCGGCACCGGCGACCGGGCGGGAATGGTCGCCGTGGCACTTCGTACGGGAATCATCCACTGACCGGTTTGCAGGACATACCCTTGACAGGTGACCGACGCCCAAGAGACCGCAGCAGAGACAGTACTGCGCACCGCCGGGGGCGGCCCTCCGGACGACGGCGTCGCAGACGGCGTCATCGACGGGACGCCGATCCCCTTGCTCGAGCCCCGCGAGGGCGTACCGCCCGTGGTGGCCGACGAGCATGCCCTCGCCGAGGTGATCGCCGCCTTCGCGGCGGGCACCGGACCCGTCGCCGTGGACGCGGAGCGCGCCTCCGGCTACCGCTACGGGCAGCGCGCCTATCTGGTGCAGCTGCGCCGGGAGGGCGCGGGTACGGCGCTGATCGACCCGGTCGGCTGCCCGGACCTGTCCGCGCTCGGCGACGCCCTCGCCGGCGCCGAGTGGATCCTGCACGCCGCCACCCAGGACCTGCCGTGCCTGCGGGAAATAGGCATGGTGCCGACCCGCCTCTTCGACACCGAGCTGGCCGGGCGCCTCGCGGGCTTCCCCCGCGTCGGGCTCGGCGCGATGGTCGAGTCGGTGCTGGGGTACGCCCTGGAGAAGGGGCACTCCGCGGTGGACTGGTCCACCCGCCCGCTGCCCGAGCCCTGGCTCCGGTACGCCGCGCTGGACGTCGAGCTGCTCGTCGACCTGCGTGACGCACTGGAGAAGGACCTGGACCGGCAGGGCAAGCTGGACTGGGCCCACCAGGAGTTCGACGCCATCGCCTCGGCCCCGCCGCCCCCTCCCCGCAAGGACCCCTGGCGCCGTACGTCCGGGATGCACAAGGTGCGCAGGCGCCGCCAGATGGCGGTGGTGCGGGAGCTGTGGACCGCCCGCGACCGGATCGCCCAGCGGCGCGACGTGTCGCCGGGCAAGGTCCTCAGCGACGCCGCGATCGTAGAGGCGGCCCTCGCCCTTCCGGCGAACGTGCACGCGCTGACCGCACTGCCCGGGTTCGGGCACCGCATGGGCCGCCGCCAGCTGGAGCAGTGGCAGGCGGCCGTGGACCGCGCCAAGGCGCTGCCGGACGCCGAGCTGCCCCAGCCGGGGCAGCCGCTGCAGGGTCCGCCGCCGCCGCGCGCATGGGCGGACAAGGACCCGGTCGCCGCGGCCCGGCTCTCGGCGGCCCGGGCGGCGGTCTCGGCCCTCGCCGAGTCGCTGAACCTGCCGCAGGAGAACCTGATCACGCCCGACACCGTGCGGCGGGTGTGCTGGGAGCCGCCGAAGGAGGTCACGCCGGAGACGGTCGCGGGCGCGCTCGCCGGGTTCGGGGCGCGGCCCTGGCAGATCGAGCAGGTCGCACCGGTGCTCGCGGACGCCCTGACCTCGGCGTCCTGACCGGGGTCCGCGGAGCGCCCCGGTTTCCGAACCCCCGGCCCCTCCGGCCGGGGGTTCGGCCGTGCCCGGGGCGGGGACGAGAAGGCCGTGACCGGCTGCGCCGCCCCTTCCGGGGGTGCGCCACGGGTGTGACCTTCAACGCTCCGGGCGGGGGGACTGGGCAGTCTGGTTACCCGTAAGTAGCATGTGGGCAAGCAAGCACGCGCTTAGCCGCGCGTCGCAGCAGTGCAGTGCCATCCCGCACCTGGAGGAGAGCCATCGTGCCTCGTACCGTCAGGGACGTCGTCTTCGTCGACGGCGTCCGCACCCCGTTCGGCAAGGCGGGCCCGAAGGGCATCTACCACGAGACCCGCGCCGACGATCTCGTCGTGAAGGCGATCCGGGAGCTGCTGCGCCGCAACCCGGACCTCGACCCCGCGAAGATCGACGAGGTCGCCATCGCGGCGACCACCCAGATCGGTGACCAGGGTCTGACCCTCGGGCGCACGGCCGGCATCCTGGCGGGCCTGCCGCAGTCGGTGCCCGGCTACTCGATCGACCGCATGTGCGCGGGCGCCCTCACCGCGGTGACCTCGGTCGCCGGCTCCATCGCCTTCGGCGCGTACGACGCCGTCATCGCGGGCGGTGTCGAGCACATGGGCCGCCACCCGATGGGCGAGGGCGTGGACCCGAACCCGCGGTTCGTCAGCGAGAAGCTGGTCGACGAGTCGGCCCTGTTCATGGGCATGACCGCGGAGAACCTGCACGACCGGTACCCGCAGATCACCAAGCTCCGCGCCGACGAGTACGCCGTGCGCTCGCAGGAGAAGGCCGCCAAGGCGTACGCCAACGGCAAGATCCAGGCCGACCTGGTGCCGATCTCGGTGCGCCGCACCAACGCCGAGGCCGGCGAGACCGGCTGGGGCCTGGTCACCGCCGACGAGCCGATGCGCCCGGGCACGACCCTGGAGTCGCTGGCGAACCTGAAGACGCCGTTCCGCGTCCACGGCAACGTCACCGCCGGCAACGCCGCGGGCCTCAACGACGGCGCCACCGCGTCGATCATCGCGTCCGAGGACTTCGCCCGCGAGAACGGCCTGCCGGTCAAGATGCGCCTCGTCTCGTACGCCTTCGCCGGCGTCGAGCCGGAGGTCATGGGCTACGGCCCGATCCCCGCGACCGAGAAGGCCCTGGCCAAGGCCGGTCTCTCGATCGAGGACATCAACCTCTTCGAGATCAACGAGGCCTTCGCCGTCCAGGTGCTGGCCTTCCTCGACCACTACGGCATCGCCGACGACGACGCGCGCGTCAACCAGTACGGCGGCGCCATCGCGTTCGGCCACCCGCTCGCCTCCTCCGGCGTCCGCCTGATGACGCAGCTGGCGCGGCAGTTCGAGGAGCAGCCGGAGGTCCGTTACGGCCTCACCACCATGTGCGTCGGCTTCGGCATGGGCGCCACGGTCATCTGGGAGAACCCCCACTTCGACGGAGGCAGCAAGTGAGCACCACCGCTGAGCTTTTGAAGGGTGCGGCCGAGCTGTTCCCGGACGAGGTCGTCACCAGCGCCCACGTACGGCACTTCGACCTGCCGTTCGGCGCGGGCCGGTTCGCGCTGATCACGCTGGACAACGGCTTCGACCACACCAAGCCGACCACCTTCGGCCCGCAGTCGCTGGCGAACCTCAACACCGCCATCGACCAGGTCGAGAAGGAGGCGGCCGAGGGCACCATCGTCGGTGTCGGCATCACCGGCAAGCCGTTCATCTTCGCCGTCGGCGCCGACCTCAAGGGCGTGGAGCTGCTCAAGCGCCACGAGGACGCGCTGGCCATCGGCAAGGGCGGCCACGACGTCTTCAAGCGCCTGTCCTCGCTGGGCGTGCCGACCTTCGCGTACTACAACGGCGCGGCCATGGGCGGCGGTGTCGAGGTCGGTCTGCACTGCACCTACCGCACCGTGTCGGCGGCCCTGCCGGCGTTCTCGCTGCCCGAGGTCTTCCTGGGCCTGGTCCCCGGCTGGGGCGGCTGCACCATCCTGCCGAACCTGATCGGCGCCGACCGCGCGGTCTCGGTCATCATCGAGAACTCGCTCAACCAGAACAAGCAGCTCAAGGGCAAGCAGGTCTTCGAGCTCGGGATCGCCGACGCGATCTTCGAGGGCGCGGACTTCCTGGAGCAGTCGCTGCTGTGGACGGCCTCCGTCCTCAAGGGCGAGATCGTGGTCGAGCGCGCCGACGTCGACCGCGGCGAGGCCTGGGACCAGGCCGTCGCCCGCGGCCGGTTCATCGCCGACTCCAAGGTGCACGGTGCGGCCCCGGCCGCGTACCGCGCCCTGGACATCATCGAGGCGTCCAAGGACGGCGACCTCCAGAAGGGCTTCGACGCCGAGGACACCGCGCTCGCCGACCTCATCATGGGCGGCGAACTGCGCTCCGGCATCTACGCCTTCAACCTGGTCCAGAAGCGCGCCAAGCGCCCGGCCGGCGCCCCGGACAAGAGCCTGGCCCGCCCGGTCACCAAGGTCGGCGTCGTCGGCGCCGGTCTGATGGCCTCCCAGCTCGCGCTGCTGTTCCTGCGCCGCCTGGAGGTGCCGGTCGTCCTGACCGACATCGACCAGGAGCGCGTCGACAAGGGTGTGGGCTACGTCCACGCCGAGATCGACAAGCTGCTCGGCAAGGGCCGCATCAACCAGGACAAGGCCAACCGTCTCAAGGGCCTGGTCTCCGGTGTGCTGGACAAGGCCGAGGGCTTCGCCGACGCGGACTTCATCATCGAGGCCGTGTTCGAGGAGATGTCGGTCAAGCAGAAGGTGTTCGCGGAGGTCGAGGCGGTCGCCCCAGCGCACGCGATCCTCGCCACCAACACCTCCTCGCTGTCGGTGTCGGAGATGGCCTCCAAGCTCCAGCACCCGGAGCGCGTGGTCGGCTTCCACTTCTTCAACCCGGTCGCGATCCTGCCGCTGCTGGAGATCGTCCGCGGTGAGCAGACCGACGACGCGTCCCTGGCCACGGCCTTCGGTGTCGCGAAGAAGCTGAAGAAGACCGCCGTTCTGACGAAGGACGCCCCGGCGTTCGTCGTGAACCGCATCCTCACCCGCTTCATGGGCGAGATCCAGAACGTCATCGACGAGGGCACCCCGGTCGAGACCGCGGAGAAGGCCATCGAGCCGCTCGGCCTGCCGATGTCGCCGCTGGTGCTGCTGGAGCTGGTCGGCCCGGCGATCGGTCTGCACGTCTCCGAGACCCTGAACCGCGCCTTCCCGGAGCGCTTCAAGGTCTCCCCCAACCTCAAGGCCGTCGTCGAGGCGGGCAAGCGCGGCTTCTACGTCTACGACTCGGGCAAGCCCGAGCTGGACCCCGAGGTCGCGGCACTGCTGAAGCAGGGCGACGTCGTCCTGACGGAGCAGCAGGTGCGGGACCGCGTCCTGGACGCGGTGGCGCAGGAGATCGGTCTCATGCTGGACGAGGGCGTCGTCGCCGAGGCCCAGGACATCGACCTGTGCCTGATCACGGGCGCCGGCTGGCCCTTCCACCTGGGCGGCATCACGCCGTACCTGGACCGCGAGGGCGTCTCGGAGCGCGTCAACGGCAAGCGTTTCCTGCCGCAGGGCGTGGCGAGCGTCCCGGCGTAAGCGCGCACACCGCGGCCTCACTGCCCCGCACCGCCGTCCGGTGGTGCGGGGCAGTCGTCGTCACGGGGGGCGGGTACGGAGAAACGCCGGAGGGGCTGACGCGTGGTCAGCCCCTCCGGCGTTCAGCGGGCCCCGCGGGCCCCGGTGTCAGACGCGGCGCCATGCCTCCAGGGCCAGGCCCGGCTCGGGCTTCTGGCGGGTGATCCGCAGGGCGCCGTCCGTGCCGATGGCGGCGATGACGACGCGGCCCTGCGCGTCGAGGTTCATCGCCGGGGCGCCGAGGACGGGCTCGCCGGTGGTGGACCAGTTGGCGCCGGACTCCTCGGCGCCGGTGGGGCAGGCCGCGACGGAGAGGCGGCCGTCCCGGCCGCGTACGGCGAGGACCGTGCAGTCGTGGCCGTCGATGACCGTGCGCACGGCGGCGGGCGGGCCACCGGCCGGGGTGAGGCCCAGCGCGACCGTGTCGCCACCGGGGCGGTGCACGACCAGCTCGCCGGTCCTGGCATCGGTGCCGTACAGGCTCAGCCGGTCCGGGGCGGTCTCCAGCGGGGTCACCGAGCCGCCGGCCAGGCCCACCGGGTAGGCGTCGGACGGCTCCAGGGCGCCGGCCGGCTCGGTCTGCGCCCAGTGCCGGACGGCACCGGGGCCGACGGCCAGTACGTGGACCCTGCCGGAGGCGCTGGTGAGGGCCGTGAGCGACGTGTGGGAGCCGTCGCCGGCCAGTTCGACCCAGGCGCCCCACCTGCCGTCGCGCTGCTCGGCGCGCACGCTGATGCGGCCGCCCGGGTTGAGCGGGAGCACGTACAGGGAGCCGTTGTGGTCGACGGTGGCGGCGGGCTGTCCCAGGCTGCCGCCGTGCTCGACGTCGGCGAAGGGGCAGCCGAGCGGGTGCCACGGCGTGGTGCGGCGGCCCGACTGGTACTGGGTGGCGTGTGCGAGACCGACGTCGATCAGGCCGTCGTCGCGGACCGCACGGCGCTGCGCGACCAGGTGCACGTAGCCGTTGGGCCCCTGGCCGAGGGCGAAGTGCTGGGCCTCCGGCATCTCGAAGAGCAGCGGCTGCGACCACTCGGGGCCGCCGGGGCGGCGCTCGGTCCAGCACAGCATGCCGCCGTCGGCCGCTGCGTACGCGCCGAGCCGGCCGTCCTTGCCGATGAGCAGCCAGCCGCTGGTCGCGGGGGCGTGAGCGGGGTGTGTGACCGGGGCCGGGAGAAGAGCCGTCGCCTTCTTCTTGGACCTGCGCAGGGGCCGCAATGCCATGCCTTGGGGGGACCCTTCCCTGACCGTGGTTCCGGTGGTGTCCGGACACCTCACGGACTGACCGTAGTTGGACCGACGATAACACTTCCCCCGCAGGTGGGAGGCTGGGCCCATGACCTCTGCACGCAGCGTACTGGTGGTCGTCGACGCGGCCAACGTGGTGGGTTCCGTCCCCGACGGCTGGTGGCGCGACCGCCGTGCCGCCACCGAGCGGCTGCGGGACCGGCTGCTGCCGTTCGCCGACTCCGGCGTGGCCGGCCACGCGGGGCCGGTCGAGATCGTGCTCGTCGTCGAGGGGCGGGCACGGGGCGTGGAGTCGGTGCCCGGGGACGCCGCCGGCGGGGGCGGGGTACGGGTCGTCCCGGCCCCCGGCAGCGGGGACGACCTCGTCGTCGAGCTGGTCCGCGAGGAGCGGGAGACGACCGGCCGGCCGTGCCTGGTGGTCACGGCCGACCGGGAGCTGCGGCGGCGGGTGGAGCAGTACGGCGCCGAGTGCGCCGGGCCGGGCGCGGTGCGCCAGGGGACACCCCCCTAGCCCGGCACGATCCGAAAGGCAGGCCCTAAGTGCCCCGGGTGCCGAGCGATGCCGTGCGGCGGCCCAGACGGCTGTGGGAGCGGCCGTAGAGGAAGTACACGACGAAGCCGGCCGCCATCCAGACGGCGAAGCGGAACCAGGTCTCGCCCGGCAGGTTGAGCATCAGCCACAGCGAGGCGGCCACCGACAGGATCGGGACGACCGGCACCCACGGGGTGCGGAACGCGCGGTGCAGGTCGGGGCGGGTCCGTCGCAGGATGATCACGCCGATCGCGACGACCACGAAGGCGAAGAGGGTGCCGATGTTCACCAGGGTCGCCAGCTCGTCGATGCTGGTGAAGCCGGAGACGAAGGCGATGATCACGCCGAGCAGGATGGTCGGGCGGTACGGGGTGCGGAACTTCGGGTGCGTCACGGAGAAGAACCGGGGCAGCAGCCCGTCGCGGCTCATCGCGAAGAAGACCCGGGTCTGGCCGAGGAGCAGGATGAGGCACACGGTCGTGAGGCCGACCGCCGCCCCGAAGCTGATGACACCGGCGTAGAAGGGGTGCCCGACGGATTTGAACGCGTCGGCGAGCGGGGCGCTGGTCGACAGCTCGGAGTAGTGCTGCATACCGGTCACGACCAGCGCGACCGCCACGTACAGCACGGTGCAGATGAGTAGCGAGCCGAGGATGCCGCGCGGCATGTCGCGCTGCGGCAGCTTGGTCTCCTCGGCGGCGGTGGCGACGACGTCGAAGCCGATGAAGGCGAAGAAGACGACGGACGCGGCGGTGAAGATGCCCATGACGCCGAAGTTGGTCGGCTCGTACCCGAAGATCGTCGAGACCAGTGCGGCGTCCCAGCCGGAGGAGGTCTCCGGGGTCACCTTCTTGGGGATGAACGGCGAGTAGTTGTCGCCCACGACGAAGAACAGACCCGCGATGATCACGATCATGACCACCGTCACCTTGATCGCCACGACGATCGCGGTGATGCGGGCCGACAGCTTCATGCCGATGACCAGGACCGCGGTGAGCACCAGGACGAGGATGAAGGCCAGCAGGTCGAAGGTGCCGCCCTCCACGTCCGGCCCTTGGAGCCAGGCGGGCAGGTGCCAGTCGACGTTGTCCATCAGTGAGCGGACGTAGCCGGACCAGCCGACGGCCACGACGGCCGTGCCGAGGGCGAACTCCAGGACCAGGTCCCAGCCGATGATCCAGGCCGGCAGCTCGCCGAGGGAGGCGTACGCGAAGGTGTACGCCGAGCCGGCCACGGGGACGGTGGAGGCGAACTCCGCGTAGCAGAGGGCGGCCAGGGCGCAGACGATGCCGGCGGCGACGAACGCCAGCGCGGTCGCGGGGCCCGCGTTCTCCTTCGCCACCTTGCCGGTCAGCACGAAGATGCCCGTGCCGATGATGACGCCGACGCCGAAGACCGTCAGGTCCCAGGCGGAGAGTGACTTCTTGAGCGCGTGCTCGGGCTCCTCGGTGTCCTGGATCGACTGTTCGACGCTCTTCGTCCGGAACATTCCCGTATCGCGTGACTGCTGGCCTGTGCTCACCGGCGTACCTCCGTACCCATCGGCCTCTATGGCCATGATCGAGAGAGGTGGGGGGTGGCGCCCGCCCTCAGGCCGCTGTTCACACGAAAGGACCGGCCGGAAACCCCTGGGGTACTCCGACCGGCCCTATGCGGTGCGCCGCGGCGACGCGGCGGCGTCAGTCGCGGGCGGGCTCCATCTCCGCGTCGTAGCGGCCGTCCAGCGTGGCGACCAGACCGGTGACCTGCCGGGCGATGTCGGGAGCGGTCAGGCCGATCTCCGCCATGACCTCCGCGCGCGAGGCGTGGTCCAGGAAGCGCGGCGGGATGCCGAAGTCGCGCAGCGGTACGTCGACGCCCGCGTCGCGCAGCGCCTGGGCGATCGCGGAGCCGACACCGCCGACACGGCCGTTGTCCTCGACGGTGACGACGACGCGGTGCTGCTCGGCGAGCGGTGCCAGCGCCTCGTCGACCGGCTTGACCCACCGCGGGTCCACGACGGTGGTGGAGATGCCCTGCTGGTCGAGCAGTCCGGCGATCTCCAGGCACATGGGCGCCAGGGCGCCTACCGAGACCAGGAGTACGTCGGGCGTGTCGGTGCCGGCCTTGCGCAGGACGTCCATGCCGCCGACGCGGCCCACGGCCTGGACGGCCGGGCCGACCGCGCCCTTGGAGTAGCGGACGACGGTCGGTGCGTC
>NZ_KL591011.1:0-168 GCF_000716335.1 Streptomyces sp. NRRL S-118
AGATCCTGCCCGGAGGTGTAGAGGGCCTCGTCATGATCACGTGAGAGGCCCGGCCCCTGGCAAGCGTCTCGTGGGGCCGGGCCTCTCACGTGTCTCAGGCCGAGGGCAGCCTGGGCAGTTCCCTCGGCAAGGTCCGCGACTCCCGGCAGTCGACAGCCTCGTACGTGT
>NZ_KL591011.1:407-647 GCF_000716335.1 Streptomyces sp. NRRL S-118
GGGTGCAGGGGATGTAGACGTACGCGTGGTCCGGGTGCGCCACGGCCCTGATGTCGCCGGACGACACGTCGACCGGGTCCGCCACGTATCCCTGCTTCGCGTAGTAGTCACGCCACGGGCCGGGAGCCGAGTCACGGGACTCCACCTCTCCCGAGATGACCGAGCCACCGCTGGTGCGGACGTAACAGCCGAACATGAAGCCTCCGTCCGACCACAGGTTGAGTCTCCCTCGCTCCTCGG
>NZ_KL591011.1:837-1068 GCF_000716335.1 Streptomyces sp. NRRL S-118
TCGGCCGAACGCGCCGAAGGCAGGGCACGCGCCGCCGTCTCCCGGTCCACCGCGCCGTCGCACGGCCGGGCCGGCAACCGGTCGATCCCCTTGGTGAAAATCTCCACGTACCCGAATACCGCCGCGATCACCACCAGGCAACTTATTCCTGCGGTGGCGAGGTTCTTCTTTCGGCTTGCCTGCATGAGCCTTCCCGAATCCACTCAGAAGTTACGCGGCCGGCCGGGCGTG
>NZ_KL591011.1:1155-20292 GCF_000716335.1 Streptomyces sp. NRRL S-118
TGCGTCCTCCAGCATGGTGTCGCTGGCATTCCATCCATCCTGAATCGCCACGCGGATCATGTTTCGCGTCGCATCTTCAACCAATTCTTTGGACTCGTATTTTTCGATGGCGTCAATGGCGCTCTGCTGCGTCTGCACGTTGGCCGATTCCAGGGAGTCGTTGAGATCCTGCCCGGAGGTGTAGAGGGCCCTGTCCAGTGCGCCTTGGGCCTGCTGGCTCTCCACGAGACGGTCCACGGCGATGCCGGCCATGCCGCCGAAGAAGCCACTGGCCGCGCCTCCTGTAACGGTCGCAGCCGGGCCCGCCGGGACCAGCACGACGCTGCCCACCCCGACGCCCGCGGCGACAAATGCCTTGATCACATCACCCTTGGTCTTCAAGGCGTCGTTCGTCTCCTTCTCCCCCTTGAGCTCGCCCTCGATATGGGCGTCCGCGACTGAGTGCCCCACGATTCCCTCGATGATGCCGGCGTTCTTGGAGATGCTCTTGACCGCGTCCTCTGTCGTCCCGCCGAAGAGCTCCGGCCGGGCGATGTGCGCTTCCAGGGAGCTGGCCGTGTAGACGCTCTCCCCGACGATGATCGCGGCGCGGCCCATGGGATCCCTGGCCGTCTCGTACAGGAAGCGCGTGACGTCCAACTTGTTGAGGTCGCCGGGGGCCTCGCTGTTGGACCAGAAGATCGTCTCGCCTCCCCGGCCGGCGATGGACCGGCTGATCTCCGGCATGTAGGCCGCCGCCATGTCGCCGAAGCTCTCACCCGTGGCCTTGTTCACGAGCTGGGCGCCGGTCTCCGGCTGCGCGACCGCGTGCATGACCTGCTGCATGAGTGCCACCTGGGCCTTGGTGTGCGGCCTGATGTCGGTCGACTTCTCCCCATCCCCGTAGCCCGTCACCGCCGCCTCGAGGGCGTGCGCCACCGCACCGTCGCGGTCGGTGTACCGGGTGCTCTCCAGCATGTGCTCGAACACCTTCTTGTCGTCGAACGTGTCGAGCGCGGCTTCGGGGTTGTGCGAGAGGGCCTTCATGTAGCCGATCAGCGGGTCACGTCCGTCGTCCTTGCCGAAGACGAGGTCCGTGATGTTCCCGGCCTTCCACAGATCGTTGGTGCCCATGCCGACGCTGCCGGCCGGGGCCATGTCCATCTTCAGGAGCTGCTTGCCGTAGGCGTTCAGGAACTCGGTGTCGTACGTGCCGTGGTGCATGAGGCTACTCATGACCTGGTAGCCCATGGCGCCGTTCGGGCGCAACGGGTCCGAAGGGTTGGTCCGGAAGGCCGTGGTCGCCTCGTCGAGGACCTTCTTCTTCCACGCCTCCATGCCGTCGGCGTCCGAACGCGTCGCGTTGGCCAGCGTGATGCTCAGGTCCTGCTGGAGCGCCTGAAGGCGCTTGAGGTCGTCGCCCCGGGCGCCCGCGTTGAGCTCGGCGACGTCGTTCCAGAACTGGAGCGTCTCCTTGGCGCCGAGCTTCGTCGCGAAGGTGGCGGCGAACAGCTCGTCGTTCTTGTACTTCGCCATGGTCCGCTGGAACTCCGCGAACTCCTCCGGCGACATCTTCTTGGCGTCCTTGGCCAGCTCGGCCATCGCGTCGGCCTTCTTCAGCGCGTCGGCGGCGGAGTCACGGTCACCGTACTTGGCGCCGGAGAAGCCGTGGTCCGCCTGTTCGGCGAGGGCGCGCAGCACCCGGGCAGCGGTGGAGTCGCTGGTCGTGGCCTGGTTGAGGATGCGCTGGACGGTGTCGCGCAGCGCCTCGGCCTTCTCCTTCGTGCCGGGCGGCTCGGGGTGGACGGCGGGCATGACGCGGAAGCCGCCGCCCTTCTCCCCGAAGACGGAGAGCTTGTCCTTCTCGAAGCCGTCGTCGATGGCCTTCTTGAGCTCGTCGCGGAACCTCACGAGCTCGTCGTGGGTGTCCTTCAGGATGTCCCGGATGGAGGTGGCCTGGGTGAGCGCGTCGGAGAACTCACCGGTCGTTTTCGAGATGAAGCTGCGCGAGACGGTGGCGTTGACGCCGGCCCAGTCGGCCCGGTCGGCCTTGGCCTTCATGTCGTCCCGTGCACGCTTCTCCATGGTGGTCAGGTTCGCGACCACCTTGGACCAGTCCCCGATCGCGGTGCTGAGCGAGGCGAAGTTGGCGTTGCGGAGTGCCTCGAGGTCCATCAGCGCTTCTTCCCCTCGTCGAAGCCCTTGTCCAGCGTCGCGATACTGCTGACGGTGGAAGCGATGTGGTACTCGTCGCCCGCGTGGGCCTTCTTGGTGAAGTCCATGTGGTTGGAGATGTGCGCACAGGCGTCCAGGAGCGTCGTCAGCGACTTCTCCCAGCGCTCCTGCACCGTGTCCAGGGCGCCGCCCAGCTCGAACTCCTGCGTCTTGAGGTCCTTGGCGGCGCTCTGGCTGCTGGACCACGCGTCACGGCCGTACCGGCCGAGGTCTTCGAAGAGCTTGAAGGCGCTGTCCCCGACGGCGGCCAGGTCCTGCCGATCGGCCCTGAGGTCACCCTGCCCGCCACCGCCGCCCTTCTCGCTCGGCGCCTCGTTCAGTTGCATTCGCGAGGAACCTCTGTCACCGGAATCGGCCTTCAGCTGTTCCCACTCGTCCCACCCCATGTGGTACGACTCCTTCCCCGTTGCGGACTGCCGCGTGATGCGCGTTCCGGACAGCAACCAGCGACCATGTTGCTCCCCGGACGTCAAAAGGCGACCCTACCGCCGGAGTTGGCGCCGTCCGCCGCGTCCTCACCCCCGTGCCAGCGACAGCAGGTCCCGCGCCGGGCCCGTCGGGAGGGGGCCCGTCGGCCAGACCGCGCGCAGGGCGCGGTGGAGGCGGACGCCCTCCACGGGGACCTCGACGAGGCGGCGGGAGGCGAGCTCCTCCGTGACGGCGAGCTCGCTGAGGACGGCCGGGCCCGCGCCGCTGACCGCCGCCGCCTTCACGGCCGTCGTGGAGGCCAGCTCGAGCAGCGGGTCCGCGAGCCCGCCGTGCTCCACGAGGGCCGCGTCCAGTACCTGGCGGGTGCCGGAGCCGTACTCGCGCAGGATCAGCGGCGTCGCCGCCAGTTCCGCCGCGCCGACCGGGCCGCGGCGGCGGGCCCACCGGTGCGAGGGCGCCGCGACCACCACCAGCCGGTCGTGGGCGACGACCGCCGAGTCGAGGCCCTCCGGCACGGCGAGGCCCTCCACGTAGCCGAGGTCCGCCTCGCCGGCGAGCAGCCGCTCGGCGACGGCCGCCGAGTTCCCGGCCTGGAGCGACACGGCCGTGTCGGGACGCTCGGCACGCAGCGCGATCAGCCACCCGGGCAGCAGGTACTCCGCGATGGTCATCGAGGCGACCACCCGCAGCCGCGAGTCCCGCCGGTCCCGCAGCGCCTGCGCGCCGACGTCGAACGCCTCCGCGGCCTCCACCACGCGCCGCGCCCAGTCGGTGACCAGCGTGCCCGCGTCGGTGAGCCGGGAGCCGCGCGGCGAGCGGTCCACGAGGGCGACGCCCAGCTGTCGCTCCATGGAACGGATGCGGCTGCTCGCGGCCGGCTGGGTGATGCCCACCTCGCGTGCCGCACGCCCCAGGCTGCCGTGCCGGGCGACGGCGAGAAGCAGTTCCAGGGCGCCCAGATCGGGCACACGATGCGCGATGCTCATAACTTCAGTTTATGGGGTCATAGGGACAAGATCCCTGGTGGGGGCCATTTCCCCAGGTCAGGGTGGCAGCATGGCAACCCTCGCGCATCCCGTTTCCCTCCCCCGCACCCTGGCCGTCCGGCACCTCGGGCCCAACTGGTACGCGACGGTGATGGGGACCGCGATCGTCGGGAACGCGGGTGCCACCCTCCCCCTGCGGGTGCCGGGCCTGCGCGCCGCCTGCACCGCCGTGTGGGCGCTGTCCCTGCTGATGCTGATGACCCTCCTGGCGGCCCGGGCGCTGCACTGGGCGCGCCACCGCGACCAGGCGCGCGCCCATCTGCTGGACCCGGCCGTGGCACCCTTCTACGGCTGTCTGGCGATGGCACTGGTCTCGGTCGGCGGCGGGACGCTGATCGTGGGCCGGGACGTGATCGGTCCGGAGGCGGCGGTCGCCGTGGACGCGGCGCTGTACGCGGCCGGCACGGCCGTCGCCCTGACCGTCGCCGTGACGATCCCGTACCTGATGGTGGTGCACCACGGGGGCAACCGGGGCGAGGGCGCCTCGCCGGTCTGGCTGCTGCCGGTGGTCTCGCCGATGGTGTCGGCGGCGCTCGGCCCGCTGCTGGTGCCGCATCTGCCGCCGGGCCAGTGGCAGCGGACGCTGCTGTTCGCCTGCTACGGCATGTTCGGGCTGAGCCTGCTGGCCACCCTGGTGATGCTGCCGCTGGTCCTCGGCAGGCTGCTGACCGGCGGGCCGCTGCCGCTCGCGCTGACACCGACGCTCTTCCTGGTCCTGGGGCCGCTGGGCCAGTCCACGACGGCCGCGAGCACCTTCGCCGACGCGGCGCCCGGTGTCGCGTACGGCGGGGCGATCGCGATCCTGTACGGCGTGCCGGTGATGGGCTTCGCGCTGCTGTGGCTGGCGCTGGCCGGTTCGATGGTGCTCAGGGCGCGACGCCGGGGCATGGGCTTCGCGATGACCTGGTGGGCCTTCACCTTCCCCGTCGGTACGTGCGTGACCGGCGCGGAGGGACTGGCCCGGCACACCGGACTGGCCGCGCTGCGCTGGCTGGCGGTGCTGCTGTACGCGGTGCTCGTCGTGGCGTGGCTGGTGGCGGCGTCCCGGACCGTGCGGGGCCTGGTCAGCGGAGCGCTGCTCGCAGCGCCCCGGGAGCCGTCGCCAGGGACGGCCCGTACCAGGTGAGGTGGCGTCCGTCGACGAGCGCGGCCGGCAGGCCGTCGAACGCCTCGGGTCCGTCGTCGGCGGTGAAGCGGTACGGCTCGTCCGGCAGAACGACGAGGTCGGCGCCCGAGGCGCGCAACTCGTCCAGGGGGATGCGCGGGTAGCGCTCGGCGTGGCCGGCGTACACGTTGGCCACGCCGAGCCGGGCCAGCAGGTCGCCCGCGAAGGTGTCGCGTCCGAGCACCATCCAGGGGCGGCGCCAGACCGGCACGACGGCCCTGCGGCACGGGCCGGGCGCGAGCGCCGCCCAGGCCGCCTCGGCCTCGTCCAGCCAGCGCGGCCGGCCGCGCACCCCGCAGGCCGCGAGGACCCGGTCGAGCTCGGCGAACGCCTGCTCCAGGGTGCGGACCTCGGTGACCAGCACCTCCAGCCCGGCGGCGCGCAGGGCGGCCAGGTCGGGGGCGCGGTTCTCCTCCTCGTTGGCGACGACGAGGTCGGGGCGCAGGGCCACGACGGCGGCGACGTCGGGGTTCTTCGTGCCGCCGATACGGGTGACATCCAGTCCCGCGGGGTGGGTGCACCAGTCCGTGGCTCCGACCAGCAGGCCGGGGGCCGTGGCGGCGACGGTCTCGGTGAGGGACGGGACGAGCGAGACGACACGGCGGACGTCAGCCATCGTGCGGCGCCGTCCCGAGGTGCTCGGCGACGGCCACCACCAGGATGCGGGTGGCCGGGCCGGTGCCGCGCCAGCGGTGACGCACGCCGCCGGACAGGTAGAGCGTGTCACCGCGCTCCAGCCGGTACGCCCGGCCCTCCGCCTCCACCTGGGCGGCGCCGTCGGCGACGTAGAGCAGGGCGTCGTTGCGCAGGACGAGCTCGCGTCCGGCGTCGTGCTCGCCGGTGAACTCGTCCGCGTGCATCTGGTGCTCACCGCGCACCAGAGGCCGTACACCCTCCACACCGGAGGCGTCACCGGCCCGTACGACGTCGACGGTGCGGGTCGAGTCGGCCGCGTACAGCAGCTCCACGGCGGTGGTCTCCAGGGCGTCGGCGACGCGCTCCAGGGACCGGGTACTGGGGCGGGCGCGTTCGTTCTCGATCTGGCTGAGGAACGGAACGGACAGCCCGCTGCGCTCGGCGACCGCGGCGAGGGTGAGCGACAGTGCTCTGCGCCTCCTGCGGACGGCCGCTCCCACGCGGAGCGTCTCCTTGTCGTCCATCTCTTCGGCTCCCTCCCTCTCCGACCACCTTACGCAGCGGCGGTACCACCGAGTAGCGCAACGGAGGGGAAAGGCGGAGGGCGGGCCCCGTCCCGGCGACGGTGCCGGCCCTCGGCCGGGCGCTCGGCGAGGGCCTGCGGGGTGGGGGCCGGCTGGTCGGCGAGGCCGGGGTTCTCCCCGGGCCAGGCGTGGACGGCCTGCCGCTCCTCGCCCTTGCCTGTCCGCCGGATGGTCGCCTCCAGGTCGGTGAGCTGTTTCGCTCAGCCGGTAGTCCCGGAGCCACTCGGCGACCCGGGGGTGGTCGGGGGCGGGCCCCTTGCGGGCGAGGGTGTGCACCCCGTCGCCGTTGCCCCAGGTGTCCGCAGGCGACGACCGCGAGGACGCCGGCGAGGAGCAGTGGTTCCGGTACGGTCGGGGCCGCGTCGATGCCGTCGTGCAGTCCGGTGACGAGCGAGCTGATGGCGTCGCGCAGCCGTCGAAGAGGACACGGCCGGAGGCCGGCTCCAGCAGACCGTCGAACATGCGGAGCAGGGGGACTTCCCGGACCCGGACGGACCCATCACGACGAGGATCCGGCCCGGGTCGCGGTGAACGAGGCGTCGGTCACCGCCGCTGTCGTACCGTCGGCGCGCAGCTCGTACCGTCGGCGCGCAGCTCGTCTCCGCCGGCGCCGTCTCCGAGTCCGCGGACCGCTTCGCCGGGCCGTCTGCCGAACACGTTGCACAGGTGCTCGGCCCGGAGTCTGGACACCTGCACCTCACGCATCGAACGGAAACGGCCTGCCTCCCCCGGCCGGCAGGCCATGGGGCGGAGCCGCGCCCGCCCCTGTGCCCCTGGGGCAGACGGAAAGGTGATCCGCTTCACCGCGGCCGTCCAGGGGCTCCGGCTGGCTGTCGGTGGGGTGGTGCATGATCGGGGTTGTGACGCGACGCCTGATGCTCCTCGACACCGCTTCCCTGTACTTCCGCGCCTATTTCGGGGTGCCGGACTCCGTGAGGGCCCCGGACGGCACGCCCGTGAACGCCGTACGGGGGCTGCTGGACTTCATCGCCCGGCTCGTCCAGGACCACCGGCCGGACGACCTCGTGGCGTGCATGGACGCGGACTGGCGGCCGCACTGGCGGGTGGAGCTGATCCCGTCGTACAAGGCGCACCGGGTCGCCCAGGAGGCCGGGCCGGGGGCGGGGCCGGACGAGGAGGAGGTCCCGGACACGCTGTCACCGCAGGTGCCGGTGATCGAGGCCGTGCTGGACGCCGTGGGGATCGCCCGCGTGGGCGTCGCCGGGTACGAGGCGGACGACGTCATCGGCACGCTCGCGGGGCGGGCGGCGGGGCCGGTGGACATCGTGACCGGGGACCGCGACCTGTACCAGCTGGTGGACGACGCCCGCGGTGTGCGGGTGCTGTACCCGCTCAAGGGCGTCGGCAGCCTGCAGGTGACGGACGAGGACTGGCTGCGGTCCAGGTACGGCGTGGACGGGCCGGGGTACGCCGACCT
The DNA here is from genome assembly GCF_000716335.1 of Streptomyces sp. NRRL S-118. Lineage (GTDB taxonomy): Bacteria > Actinomycetota > Actinomycetes > Streptomycetales > Streptomycetaceae > Streptomyces. The sequence continues at coordinate 8,668 of NZ_KL591011.1, forward strand.
GGCGCTGCTGCGCGGCGACCCGAGCGACGGGCTTCCGGGGGTGCCGGGCATCGGCGAGAAGACCGCCGCGAAGTTGCTGGCGACGTACGGGGACCTGGCCGGGATCATGGCGGCGGTCGACGACCGGGCGTCGAAGCTGACGCCGGCGCAGCGCAGGCGGCTCGACGAGGCACGGGACTACGTGGCGGTGGCGCCGAAGGTGGTGCGGGTGGCCGACGACGTGCCGCTGCCGGAGTTCGACCCGGCACTGCCCGCCGGACCGGCCCGGCCGGCGGAGCTGGAGGAGCTGGCGGAGCGCTGGGGGCTGGGGGGCTCGCTCGACCGGTTGCTCTCCACTCTCCGGAAGTAGGTGTTAGCTTAGGTAAGCCTAAGCAGACATCCTTTCCGGGAGACGGGGGAATCACCGTGGCGGACCAGCCTGCCCGCAAGGCACCCAGGGCCCACGAGGCCCGGGTGGTGCGTACCGAGCGCCTCACGCCGCACATGGTGCGCGTCGTCCTCGGCGGTGAGGGCCTGTCCGCGTTCGCGACGGGCGAGTACACCGACCACTACATCAAACTGCTGTTCGCCGCCCCCGGGGTGACCTATCCGGAGCCGTTCGACATGGAGCGGATCCGCGAGGAGTTCCCGCGCGACCAGTGGCCGACGACGCGGACGTACACGGTACGGGCGTGGGACGCCGACCAGCGCGAGCTGACCGTCGACTTCGTGGTGCACGGCGACGAGGGGCTGGCCGGCCCGTGGGCGGCGCGTGCCGAGACCGGCGAGATCGTGCGCTTCCTGGGGCCGGGCGGCGGGTACGCGCCGGACCCTGCGGCGGACTGGCACCTGCTGGCGGGGGACGAGAGCGCGCTGCCGGCGATCGCCGCGTCGCTGGAGCGGCTGCCGGAGGGTGCGGTGGGGCACGCCCTCATCGAGGTCGACTCCCCCGCCGAGGAGCAGAAGATCGCGGCTCCCTCCGGCGTCGAGCTCCGCTGGCTGCACCGTGGCGCGCGCCCGGTCGGCGAGGCGCTCCTGGCCGCGGTGGAGGAGCTGGCCTTCCCGTCCGGGGACGTGCACGCCTTCGTCCACGGCGAAGCCGGCTTCGTCAAGGACCTGCGCCGCCACCTGCGCCTGGAGCGCGGCATACCGCGCGACCGGCTCTCCATCTCGGGCTACTGGCGCCTGGGCCAGACGGACGAGGCATGGCGCGCGGTGAAGCGCGACTGGAACGCGCAGGTCGAGCGCGAGCAGGAGCCGCCCGCAGCCGCCTGACCTCCCCGCCCGGCACCACAGGGCCCCCGGCCGGCACCGTCGGCCGGGGGCCCTGCCGCCTGGCCGCACCAGTGGCCCGGGGGCTCCTGCGGGGCACGCGGTGCACGGTGCGTCGCGTGCCATCCCTTCGCCGACCCGTCAAGGCGGGAGGGCCACGGACCATAGGGGGCCTTCGGCTCACCGGGCCGCGAGCCCCCGGGCTGGCATGCCCGTCCCGGGCGGGCCCGGCGGTCCGCGCACCGCACACCGCGCCCCGCCCAGGAGACCCGGACCGCGAGACCCGGGGCTCGCTGCGCCCGGCCGCGTCACCCCTGGCTTCAGGCTCCAGCCTCAGGGGCAGGCGGAACGCTCAACACCCGGGCTCCGGGGCCGCCCCAGGCCCCGGCGCAGGCTTCTCGCCGTCCCCGTACATCTGCGCCGACGCGTCCACGTGCGCCAGCCGCCGCAGGGCGACGAACACCGCGTCACCCAGCACCGTGCCGATCACCGCGCTCTCCACCACGTCCTCGCGCTTGGCGTTGCCCGCCACGTACGAGAGGTCCGCGGCGGCGACGCGCTCCGCCGCAGCCGCGTAGTCGTCCAGCACCTGCACGAAGTCCGCGTGCCCCACCCGGCCGAAGGCGGCCAGCGCCCCGGCGAGCGCCTCGCTCTGCGGCGAGGACGCGTTCACCCGCCAGCCCCGCCGGGCGATCAGCTCCTTCGCCGTGGTCCGCGCCGCCTCCAGCTCCGCGTCCGGCTCGCCGCCGTGGCGCGGCGCGATGCGGACGGCGGCCTCACCGAGCACCTTGTGCACCGGGCGCTCGCTGTCGTCGACCGCGTCGAGCACCTCGCGGATGGCCGCCACCGACAGGCCGCCCACGTCGAGCAGCGCCCGGACCAACCGCAGCCGGCGCTCGTGGGCGTCGTCGTAGTGCGCCTGGTTGGGGCTGGTCAGCCGCCCGGCGGGAAGCAGCCCTTCCCGTACGTAGTACTTGATCGTCGGTACCGACACCCCGGTCCGCCGGCTCAACTCACCGATGCGCATGCCCGCCGCGCCACCTCTCGCCCCACTCACCCTTGCCATGACACCTCTCATCATAGATAGTCGAGCTATCAGATAGTGGAGAGCGCCGCTATCCATCCATTCCCCGGGGGGTTCCATGTCCTTCTCGAACCGGCTGCCAGCCCTGCACCGACTGCCAGCCCTGCACCGGCCGTTGGTCCTGTTCTCCGGCGCCATGGCGGTCCTCGCCGTCATCTCGGCGGTCGGCCTGATCGTGGACGACCGGATCCTGACCGGCGCGCCGATCTGGGCCAAGCCGTTCAAGTTCGCCGTCTCGTTCGTCGCCTACTGCCTTTCCCTTGCCTGGATGCTGTCGTTGCTCCCCCGCTTCCGCCGCACCGGCTGGTGGGCGGGCACCGTGGTCGCCGCCTCGTCCGCCGTCGAGATGGCGATCATCACCACGCAGGTCGTACGCGGCCGGCGCAGCCACTTCAACGTCGCGACGCCCTTGGACGAGACGCTGTTCACCGTCATGGGAGCGACCGTCGTCGTCCTGTGGTCCGCGACGCTCGTCATCGCCGTCCTCCTCTTCCGCGCGCGGATCGCGGACCGGGCGTCCGCCTGGGCCGTCCGGCTGGGCGCACTGCTCGCGCTGGCCGGCGCGGGTATCGGGTTCCTGATGACACAGCCCGCGCCGGGGCAGGAGCGCGGGGTCTCCGACGCGGTCGGCGCACACAGCGTCGGCGTACCGGACGGCGGCCCGGGCATGCCGCTCATCGGCTGGTCGACCACCGGCGGTGACCTGCGCGTCCCGCACTTCGTGGGGATGCACGCCCTGCAACTGCTGCCGCTCCTCCTGATCGCGCTCCTCGCCCTGGCCCCCCGCTTCCCGCGGCTGCGCGACGACCGCGTACGACTGCGGCTGGTGCTCGTGGCCTCGGCGGCCTACGGGGCGGTCCTGGCCCTGACGACCTGGCAGGCCCTGCGGGGCCAGCCGCTGAACCATCCGGACGGAGCGACGCTCACCGCCGCGGGGCTGATCGCGGCGCTCACCGCGGCCGGCTGCTGGGCGGCACTGCGCACCCGGCCCACGCCCCCGCCTCCGCCCGCACCCGCGCCCGCCGCCCGCCCCGCCGACCTGGAGCACACCGCATGACCGTCTTCCTCTTCGAGCTGTCGTTCTTCCTGGCCGCGCCCGTCTGGCTGTTGATGATCCTGGCCCCGAACTGGTCCTGGACGTCCCGCGTCGCCGCCTCTCCGCTGACGGTCGTCCCCATCCTGCTGGTGTACCTGGGTCTCGCCGCGCCGGTCCTCCCGGAGCTGTGGACCGCTGTGCGCGAGCCGGACCTGGACGCCTTCCGGGACCTGACCGCCCTCGCCGACGGCGCCGGGGCGATCTGGGCGCAGGTCATCGCCTGGGACCTGCTGATCGGCCAGTGGATGTTCCTGGAGTCACGCCGGCTCGGCCTGCACCCGCTGCTGACCGGGCCCCTGCTGGTCCTGACGATCCTCCTCTCCCCCGTCGGCCTGCTGGTCTTCCTGACCCTGCGATGGGCGAAGAGCCGCTCGGCGGCGGATGCCTGACACCCCGGCTCGGCGCTCCGGGCGCTGCGGACCACGTCCTCGTTCGAGGAGGCCCTTGCGGCCGCGATCGACCCGGGCGGCGACACGGACACCATCGCCGCCGTGACGGGTGCGCCGGCCGGCGCGGTGTGCGGAGCGGGGGCGCTCCCGCCGCGCTGGACGGCCGCGTCGCCCGTCCCCCTGCCGGGGCACGGCGGCCGCGTCCTGCGCACCCCCGAACTCGCCGCGGCCGGACGTTCCTGAGACGCGCCGAGGGCCCGGCCGGTCTCCCCGGCCGGGCCCTCGGCGTGTGCGCGAACGGGCGTCAGCCCACCGAGCTGTACGCCACCACACCGCGCAGCAGCCCGTCGACCGCCTTGCGTGCGCTCTTGGCGACCGTGCTGTCCTCGCGCGGTGCCGCCGCGGCGATCTGACCGAGGACGTCGATGACCTGCTTGCACCACCGGACGAAGTCACCGGCGGGCATCTCGGCCTCGCGCAGCACCTCGTCCAGTCCCCGCCCGGAGGCCCACTGGTGGGCGGCCCAGGCGAAGCCGAGGTCCGGCTCGCGCTGGCCGACGCCCTCCGTCTGGTTGATCCTGAAGTCCTCCTCCAGGGCGTCCAGTCGTCCCCAGATCCGCACCATCTCGCCGAGCGCGGCCTTGGCGCGGCCCGTCGGCACCTTCGGCGCGACGGCGTCGTCGGACTGCCTGGCCTCGTACACCAACGCGGAGACACAGGCGGCCAGTTCGGCCGGGTTGAGCCCTTCCCACACGCCTTCGCGCAGGCATTCGCTGGCCAGCAGGTCCAGTTCGCCGTACAGCCGGGCGAGCCGCTTGCCGTGCTCGGTGACCTCGTCGCCGCGCAGGTAGTCCATCTCGGTCAGCAGCGCCACGATCCGGTCGAAGGTGCGGGCGATGGTGTTCGTCCGCCCCTCGATGCGGCGCTCGAGCTGCCGCGTGTCCCGCTGCAGCCGGTGGTAGCGCTCGGCCCACCGGGCGTGGTCCTCGCGCTCGTCGCACCCGTGGCAGGGGTGCGCGCGGAGGGCCGCGCGGAGCCGGACGATCTCGCGGTCGTCGACGGCGGCGGAGCGCTGCTTGCGGTGCCGGTCGGGCACGATGTGCCCGGCTTTGGTACGCAGCGCGGAGGCGAGGTCCCGCCGCGACTGCGGGGAGCGCGGGTTGAACGTGCGCGGGATGCGCATGCGCTCCAACGGCTCCACCGGCACCGGGAAGTCGATCGACGCCAGCCGCTTGACCTGCCGTTCGGCGGTGAGCACGAGCGGGCGCGGCCCGTCCGCGTGCTCGAAGCCGCGGTGTCCGTTGGACCGGCCCGCGGGCAGGCCCGGGTCCAGGACGAGCGCCAGGCCGGCGAACTTCCCGGTCGGGACGTGGATCACGTCACCCGGCTTGAGCTTCTCCAGGGAGGAGGCGGCCGCCGCCCGGCGCTGCGCCGCGCCCTGCTTGGCCAGTTCGGTCTCCCGTTCCTTGAGTTCGCGGCGCAGCCGCGCGTACTCCTCGAAGTCACCGAGGTGGCAGGTCATGCCCTCGCGGTAACCCTCCAGGCCCTCCTCGTTGCGCTGGACCTGCCGGGAGATGCCGACGACGGACTTGTCGGCCTGGAACTGGGCGAACGAGGTCTCCAGCAGTTCGCGCGAGCGGTGCCGCCCGAACTGGTCGACCAGGTTCACGGCCATGTTGTACGACGGCTTGAAGCTGGAGCGCAGCGGGTACGTCCGGGTGCCGGCCAGCCCCGCGAGGTGCTCGGGGTCCATGCCCCGCTGCCACAGCACGACGGCGTGGCCCTCGACGTCGATGCCGCGCCGTCCGGCCCGCCCGGTGAGCTGGGTGTACTCACCGGGGGTGATGTCGGCGTGCTGTTCGCCGTTCCACTTGACGAGCTTCTCCAGCACCACGGACCGCGCGGGCATGTTGATGCCCAGCGCGAGGGTCTCGGTGGCGAAGACGGCCTTCACCAGACCGCGCACGAACAGCTCCTCGACGACCTCCTTGAAGGTCGGCAGCATGCCGGCGTGGTGCGCGGCGATGCCCCGCTCCAGTCCCTCCAGCCACTCGTAGTACCCGAGGACGTGCAGGTCCTCCGGCGGGATGGACTCGGTGCGCTGCTCGACGATCTCCCGCACCCGGCGGCGCGAGTCCTCGTCGTTGAGCCGCAGCCCGGCGTACAGGCACTGCTGTACGGCGGCCTCGCACCCGGCCCGGCTGAAGATGAAGGTGATGGCGGGCAGGAGCCCTTCGGCGTCGAGCCGCTCGATCACCTCGGGCCGCCCGGGGGTCCAGATCCGCGAGCGCTGGCGGCGCTCGCGCTCCCGGTCGGCCTCGCTCATCCGGCCGCGCCGGCGGTCACGGCCGTTGAACGGGCGCGAGTTCTCCATGCGGGCGAGGCGGACGAGGTCGGGGTTGACCTCGCGCCGGCCGGCGCCGCGGCCGCCGTGGTCGGTCTCCTCCTCGAAGAGGTCGTGCATCCGGCGTCCGGCCAGGACGTGTTGCCACAGCGGCACGGGACGGCTCTCGGAGACGATCACCTCGGTGTCGCCGCGGACGGTGTCCAGCCAGTCGCCGAACTCCTCGGCGTTGGACACGGTCGCGGAGAGCGACACCAGGGTCACCGAGTCGGGGAGATGGATGATCACTTCTTCCCACACGGCTCCGCGGAACCGGTCGGAGAGGTAGTGGACCTCGTCCATCACCACGTAACCGAGGCCGCGCAGCGACTGGGAGCCCGCGTACAGCATGTTCCGCAGGACCTCGGTGGTCATCACGACCACCGGCGCCTCGGAATTGACGCTGTTGTCGCCGGTGAGCAGACCGACCTTGTCGGCTCCGTAGCGTTTGACCAGGTCGGCGTACTTCTGGTTGGACAGCGCCTTGATGGGCGTGGTGTAGAAGCACTTGCGCCCCTGCTCCAGGGCCAGGTGCACGGCGAACTCGCCGACGATGGTCTTCCCGGAGCCGGTGGGCGCCGCGACGAGTACGCCCTTGCCCGCCTCCAGGGCGCGGCAGGCCTCGATCTGGAAGGGATCCAGTTCGAAGTCGTACAGGTCTCGGAAGGGCGCGAACGCGGTGGCCTGCTCGGCGGCGCGGCGCCGGGCAGCCGCGTACGCCTCCGCGGGTGTGAGGTCCTCTGTCATCTTGTTATCGAGCCTACCCGTCGGCACTGACAGTCAGCTCGATCTTTAATCCGCCTTGCACAACGGTGCGCACGGTGATCAGGCGGGCACGGGCCGCCACCGGTCAGGTGATGTCGTCGTAGCCGTTCAGCCGCTGCTGGCGGGCGCCGGAGTCACCGCCGGCCTGCTCGGGCAGGGCGGCCCGGGTGGACGTCAGGGCCTCCACCTCGCCGATCGGGGCGGGTGTGAGGTCGACCGCGGACGCCTCGTCGTCGTCCAGCTCGGCATCGGGGTCCTTGCGCCGCCTGCGCCGGTCGTTGAGGAGGGCGATGCCGACCGCGAGGAAGTAGAGCACGATGATGGGCCCCGAGAGGGCGATCATGCCGAGCGGGTCCGTCGACGGGGTGGCGATCGCGCCGAAGACGAAGATGCCCATGACCACACCGCGCCACCAGCCGGCCATCCGCCGGCCGGTGACGACACCGGCAGCGTTGAGCATGATCAGCAGCACGGGCAGTTCGAAGGAGAAGCCGAAGATCAGGACCATCCGGACGGTGAAGTCCAGGATCTTGTCGACGTCGAGGAGGTTCGCCGCAGGGTCGGGCGTGATGCTCAGCAGCACCTTCATGCTGACCGGCATGATCAGGTACGCGACGTAGACACCGGCCGCGAAGAGCGGGACCGCCGCGGCGGCGAAGTAGTACGTGTACTTCTTCTCGTTCCGGTGCAGACCGGGCGCGACGAAGGCCCACAGCTGGTACAGCCAGACCGGGCAGGACAGGACGATGCCCGCCATCAGGACCACCTTGACCGTGGTCGTGAAGGGCGAGAGCAGGTCGTTGTAGACGATCGTGGCGCACTTGCCGCCGGTCTCCATGACGCCCTTGGGGCACCGCTCGACCGGTGACGAGAGGAAGTCCATCAGCTCCTGGCTGTAGAAAGCCGCCGCGATGGACGTGATGGTGATCGCCAGCATCGCCTTCGCGAGCCGGTTGCGAAGCTCGCGCAGGTGGTCCGCGAGCGGCATGCGCCCCTCGGGGTCCTTCTCCTTCTTACTGCGGGCAGGCTTGAGCAACCCACGTCCTCATCTCGTGCGGCAGGCCGCGAACGGGCGGCCTTGGGGTCAGCGCTGGGTGGTGTCGGACGGCTCGGTGACCGGACGGGCGCTGGTGACGTCGCCGGGAGCCGCCTTGATGGTGCGCTGGGCCGGGGGCTGCTCGGCCGGCGGGTCGGCCGGGGCGGGCTGCTGGCCCTCCGACTTCATCGCCTTGGCCTCGCTCTTCAGGATCCGGGCCGACTTGCCCAGCGAACGGGCCATCTCCGGGAGCTTCTTGGCGCCGAAGAGAAGGACGACGACGAGGAGGATCAGGATGATCTCGGTGGGGCCGATCTGTCGGAACATAAGTGGTGTCTACCTTCTCACCGAGGCGGCATGGGGCGGGCTGTCGGCCTGGCGGCGGACGGGTGTCCGCACCGCGACCGTCAGCGATCGTAACGCGCACGGGTGAACGCCCGGCAATCCCCGTGCGTACGCCCGTTTGCGGCGGATGGTGGGAAACCGCCGCGACCAGCAGCGTACCTCCCGGCCCCGGACGGCAGGAGGCCGCCGATGCATTCACCGCAACGTCTCTCCCGACTTGGCCAGGTCGGTTGCCGCCCGCTCCAGTTCCTCGGCGGCGCGGTTGATCCGCTCTGTGGTACGCGTCACTTGACGGCCGAGGCGCTGGGCCTCGAGGAACACCCGGATGCCGAGGACGCCGAGGACGGCGATGCCGAGGAAGCCGAGGGCGATGGCGAGCATGGGCCAGAACATGCGCAGAGCCTAGGGGTAGTCAGACCGTGGAGTGGAGGCGCAGCGTCCGCACGCCACCCCCGGTGAGGAGTTCGACGATGCGTTCGCCCGCCGGCTTGCGGACGGCGGAGCCGCACTCGGGGCAGGTGAAGGAGTAGAAGGTGGTGCGGCGGCTCGCGCCGATGGCGAGCCGCAACGAGCCGGCGGCGAGCTCGAAGCGGGCCCGGCAGTCGGGACAGGCGGCCTTGAAGAGGACCGGCGCGAGCGGTGGCGAGACAGTTCCGGACATCGCGGACATATCCCTCAATTTCCTCGATTCCTCAACTCGCTGCAGCCCTTCCTGCCCGGCACCCCGCCGCTCGCCCCGCTCACGGAGCGCTGTCGTACGCGGCCAGCGCCTCGGCGGCCGCCCTGCGCGCGCTGTCGGCCAGGTCCGCCGGCGTGACGATCCGGCCGTCCCGGCCGAGCCGCAGCGCCAGCCGGCGCAGGGAGGCGGGATCGGGCGTCCGCAGGCTGATGCGCAGCCCGCCGTCGGGCAGTTCCTCGGCGCTGTCGTGCGGGTAGTACTCGGCGACCCAGCGGCCGCCGGGGCCGACCTCCACGACCACTTCGGGGTCGTCGGCCGACGGCTGGACCAGCCCTTCGGACAGGTCGCGCAGTTCTATCTCCGGCGGCGCCGACGGCTCGTCCAGGATCCGGATCTCGGCCACGCGGTCGAGCCGGAAGGTCCGCCGCGCCTCGGAGAGCCGGCACCAGGCCTCCATGTAGGTGTGGCCGACGGCGAAGAGGCGGATCGGGTCGACCTCGCGCTCGGTCAGCTCGTCGCGGGCCGGCGAGTAGTACCGCACCCAGAGCCTGCGCCGCTCCGAGATGGCCCGGTCGACCTCGGCGAAGACACCGCCCTCCGACTCGAAGGTCACCGACAGCCGGGAGCTCGCCCCCGCCGCCTCACCGGCCGCGGCCTCCAGCTTCGCGGTGGCGCGCAGCAGCGCCTCGCGGTCGCCCTCGCGCAGCCCGGGCAGCGTGGCGACGGCCCGCGCGGCGACCAGCAGCGCGGTGGCCTCGTCGGCCGCGAGCCGCAGCGGCTCGGCCGCCTCCGCCGCGAGGGCGGCCGGATTGTGCCACCAGATCCGCTCGCCGTCGGTGTCGATGTCGAGCAGGTCCCCGCCGCGGAAGCTGGTGCCGCACATCGGCAGCACGTCGAGGTCGGAGATCAGCTCGTCCTCGGTGATCCCGAAGGCCCGGGCGACATCTCCGACGTGGGCGCCGGGGCGCTCACGGAGGTACGTCACCAGCGAGAGCATCCGCCGGGTCTGGTCGATCGCGTTCGTGGCCATCGTTCCCACGTCCCCCTCAGCCCTTGGCCACGGCGCGCAGCCGGTCCACCACGTCGGCCCGCAGATCGGCCGGTTCCAGTACGACGACGTCCGGCCCGAACTCGACGAGCCAGGCGTCCAGGCCGTGTCCGTACGGGATCTCCAGCTCGTCCCAGCCGTCGCCCAGTTCCCGTACGGACAGGGCGCGGGCGCGCAGCGGGTAGCCGCAGTCGGTGCGCAACCGGATCAGCGCGGAACGGGTCGCGGTCTCCCCCGCCCACCGCTCGACGGTCTCGCGGACGGTCGAGACGTCCGGGACCGGGGCGGTGAAGGCACCGGCCCGGGAGCGGACCCTGCCGGTGATCCGGGAGAGGCGGAAGACGCGCTCGGCGCCGCGCTCGCGGTCCCAGCCGGCGAGGTACCAGTGGCCGCGCCAGCACTCCAGCGTCCACGGCTCGACCTGACGGGTCTCGGGCCGGGCGGCGTTGGCCTTGCGGTACTCGAAGACGACGGGGCGGCGGTCGCGGCAGGCCAGCATGAGCGGCTCGAAGGCGGCCTCGTGGACGGGGATGCGCGGTTCGAGGGCGCTGTGCCGGTCGTCGTACGCGTCCTGCGTCTCGGGCATGCCCGCGGCGCGCAGCTTCTGCAGGGCGCCGCTGGCGGCGCCGGCGAGGCGGGCCTGCTGCCACACCTTGGCGGCGAGGCCCAGGGCGGCGGCCTCCTCGGCGTCCAGCTGGATGGGAGGCAGCCGGTTGGAGTCGCGGCGGGCGAGGTAGCCGGTCTCACCGTCGAGGTTCTCCACGGTCTCGATGACCAGCCCCAGTTCGCGCAGGTCGTCCTTGTCCCGCTCGAACATGCGGTTGAAGGAATCGTCGGAACCGGCCTCGAGGTAGGCCTCGATGGAACCGCGCAACTCCCGCTTGCTGAGCGGGCGCCGGGTCCCCAGCAGGCACAGCGCCAGATTCATCAGCCGCTCGGCCTTGGCAATGGCCATCGACGCCCTGCACCTCTTCTTATGGAGTCGTTGTCGCCCGGTCAACGTACCGCCCCAGGGTGTCGCGGGAAAAGTCGCGGCCGGTGCCGAGGGCCCGTGCCGCGGCCCCGGAACGGACGTCCGGGGGTGGCACGGGCCCTCGGGAACGGCCTGTCACCGGCCGTGGGTGACCGGTCAGCCGACCTCGACGAGGTCGCAGACGAAGATCAGCGTCTCGCCCGGGGCGATGGCCGAGCCGGCGCCCTGGTCGCCGTACGCCAGGTGGGCGGGGATGACCAGCTGGCGGCGGCCGCCGACCTTCATGCCCTGCACGCCCTGGTCCCAGCCCGTGATGACCTGGCCGACGCCGAGCTTGAACTGCAGCGGGGCGCCGCGGTTCCAGGACGCGTCGAACTCCTCGCCGGTGGAGAAGGCCACGCCCACGTAGTGGACCTTGACGCGGTCTCCGGCCTTGGCCTCGGCGCCGTCGCCCTCCCAGATGTCCTTGATCTCCAGGTCGGCCGGCGGCTCGCCACCCGGGAAGTCGACCTCGGGCTTGTCGATGCTCACTGAGTGCTCCTACTGATCGCTTGCGTGCAAGGAGACAGTCTTACA
>NZ_KL591011.1:20438-53372 GCF_000716335.1 Streptomyces sp. NRRL S-118
TCTTACATTGCGCCCAGGATGTCGACGACGAAGACCAGGGTGGAGTTCGCCGGCAGCTCCGGGCCCTTGTCCTGGTCGCCGTACGCCTGGTCCGGCGGGATGACCAGCAGGACGCGGCTGCCGACCTTCTTGCCGATGAGGCCCTTGTCCCAGCCCTGGATGACCTGGCCCTGGCCGATGATCGTGTCGAACGGCTTGCCGGCGTTCCAGGAGGAGTCGAAGTTCTTCGCCGGGTCCTTGCCCTTGTTGATCTCCCAGGCGGCGCCGGTGTACTGCATGAACACCCGCTGCCCGCTCTTGACCTCGGCGCCCTTGCCCTCGATGAGGACGTCGCTGACGAGCTTCGCCGGCGGGTCGTTCTTGGGGATCCTGATGGTGGCCGGGGCCTCCTTCGAGGCGTCGATCTGCGGCAGGTTCGCCGGGATCTCCTTCTGCTGCCCCTCGGCCTTCTTCGGCATGATGCTCTCGATGTCGAGGACGAAGACCAGGGTGTCGGTGCCGGAGACGCCGATCTGCGGGTTGCCGGAGGGCCCGAAGGCGGCGGCGGGCGGGGCGACGACCAGGACGCGGCTGCCGACCTTCTGGCCGGTCACGGCGTCGGCGAAGGCCGGGATCACGGCCGGCGAGCCGGCGGTGATGACCTGCGGGACGCCGCCCTCGTCGTAGGAGCTGCCGAGGTTCTTGTTGCCCTTCCAGATCTTGGCGGTGAAGTCGGCGACGACCAGGTCGTCCTTCTTCACCTCGGCGCCCGTGCCCGGGGTGAGCGTCTTCACGACGAACGACGTGCTCGGGTCGTCCTTGGGGACGGTGATCGTCGCCTTCTCGCCCTGTTCACCGCTGACCTGCGGCAGCGGCGAGGCGGACGCGACCGGCTTCGGCACCGGCGGCCGGGAGGGCGACGGCGTGGCGCTGGGCGACGCCGAGGCGTCGTCCTTCGGCTTCTCGTCCTCACCCCCGCAGGCCGTCAGCAGCAGGGCGGGCACGATGACCAGAGCAGCGAGTCGACGTCGCACAGTTGTCCTCGGGGGGTCGGCGGGATGTCAGTGCGGTCACTCTACGGCCCGTGCTTCCCATGGCCCCCGTACGGCATGTGCCGGGCCCCGCATCCCAGGGGGTGCGGGGCCCGGTGAGGACGGCCGGCCGGGTCACATCCCGGCGATCAGCTTCTCCACCCGGTCGTCGACCGACCGGAAGGGGTCCTTGCAGAGGACGGTGCGCTGGGCCTGGTCGTTCAGCTTGAGGTGGACCCAGTCGACGGTGAAGTCCCGGCGCTGCTCCTGGGCGCGGCGGATGAAGTCGCCGCGCAGCCTGGCCCGGGTGGTCTGCGGGGGCACCGACTTCCCCTCGAAGATCTTCAGGTCGTTGCAGATCCGGGCGGCCTGGCCCTTCTTCTCCAGGAGGTAGTACAGCCCGCGCCGGCGGTGGATGTCGTGGTAGGCGAGGTCTATCTGGGCGACCCTCGGGTGCGACATGGTCATGTTGTGCTTGGCGCGGTAGCGCTCGAGGAGCTTGTACTTCATGACCCAGTCGATCTCGGTGTCGATCCGGTCGAGGTCCTCCTGCTCGATGGCGTCGAGGGTGCGCCCCCACAGCTCCAGGACCTGCGCGACCGTGCCGGTGCGGATGCCGCGCCGGTCGACGAAGTCGACGGCCTTGTCGTAGTACTCCCGCTGGACCTCCAGCGCGGACGCCTCGCGCCCGCTGGCCAGGCGCACCTTGCGCTGGCCGGTGATGTCGTGGCTGACCTCGCGGATCGCCCGGATGGGGTTCTCCAGGGTGAGGTCGCGCATGACGGTGCCCGCCTCGATCATGCGCAGCACGAGGTCGGTGGCGCCGACCTTGAGCAGCATGGTCGTCTCGGACATGTTCGAGTCGCCGACGATGACGTGGAGGCGGCGGTAGCGCTCGGCGTCGGCGTGGGGTTCGTCGCGGGTGTTGATGATGGGCCGGGAGCGGGTGGTGGCGGAGCTGACGCCCTCCCAGATGTGCTCGGCGCGCTGGCTGACGCAGTACACGGCGCCGCGCGGCGTCTGCAGCACCTTGCCGGCGCCGCAGATCAGCTGCCGGGTCACCAGGAAGGGGATGAGGATGTCCGCGAGCCGGGAGAACTCTCCGTGACGGGCGACGAGATAGTTCTCGTGGCAGCCGTAGGAGTTGCCCGCCGAATCGGTGTTGTTCTTGAAGAGATAGACGTCGCCCGCGATTCCCTCCTCGTGCAGACGGCGTTCTGCGTCGACGAGCAGACCTTCCAGAATGCGCTCGCCGGCCTTGTCGTGGGTGACCAGTTCGGTCACGTTGTCGCATTCGGGCGTTGCATATTCCGGATGCGATCCCACGTCCAGATACAGGCGGGCGCCGTTCCGCAGGAAGACGTTGCTGCTGCGGCCCCATGACACGACACGGCGGAAGAGGTAGCGCGCCACTTCGTCAGGAGACAGTCGGCGCTGTCCCCTGAACGTGCACGTGACGCCGTACTCGTTCTCCAGCCCGAAAATGCGGCGGTCCATGACTGAACATTACGCCTGATGACGTGAGCTGAAACCGGGTTCGACGGCACCGTTTCGATCATTTTCCGATACCGCCACCACCGCACCGGTGTGTTGTGCCGTACGAAGGGGAACTGCCAGTACGCGCCGGGTGGCCAGCAGGACCAGCAGGGCGGCGATTCCGGCCGCCGCGGCGACACCGAATCCGGCGGTCGTGCCCGACAGCTCCACGGCCGGACCGGCCACGGCCGTTCCGGCGGCGGCGCCCACACCGAACGTGGTCACGAGCCAGGAGAACGCCTCGGTGACGGTGCCGCGCGGGGCGTGCCGGTCGACGACGATGAACGCGCAGGCGATGGCCGGCGCCAGGAAGAGGCCGGCGACCGCGGCCAGGGCGGTCATGGGGACGACACCGGGCGTGAGCAACAGCGGCAGGTAACCGAGCGCCAGCAGCCCGACGAGGAGCCGCAGCCGGCGTTCGGGGGCGCCGGCCCACTGGCGGGCTCCGTAGAGGCCGCCGCCGATCAGCGCGCCGAGGCCGAGGGCGGCCATCAGCCAGCCGTAGACGGACTCGCGGCCGTGGTCGTCGGCGTAGGCGACCCCGGCCACGGTGATGGACCCCATGGCCAGGCCCACGAAGAAGAACGAGCCGAGCAGGGCGAGCAGCCCCGGCGAGCGCAGGGCGCCCAGCCAGTGTGCCTCCCGGGGCGCGGAGCGCCAGGCCCGCGAGGGCCCGGACAGGACGACGGACAGAGCACCCAGCACGCCGACGGCGTTGATGACGAGCAGCGCGGCGGCGGGCGACTGGACGGCGACCAGCAGCGTCACCAGCAGCGGGCCGACGGTGAACATCACCTCCTGGGCGACCGCGTCCAGGGCGTACGCCCGGTGGACCCGGTCCTCACCACCGAGGACGCTGGGCCACAGGGCCCGCAGACCGCCTTCCAGGGGCGGGGTGAACAGTCCCGCGACGGCCACGGCCGTGTACGCGAGCGGGAGCTGCCCGGTGCCGGCCAGGACGAGCAGCGCCATGCCGAGCGCGGAGACGACGGCGGCGGGGAGCTGGACGCGCGGCTGGCCGTGGAGGTCCACGGCGCGGCCGAGGAGGGGCTGCCCGACGGCGTTGGCCAGGCCGTACACGGCGGCGAGGGCTCCGGCGAGGCTGTAGCTGCCGCCTTCGGCACGCGTGAACAGCACGATCGCGATGGGGGCGGTGGCGTTGGGCAGCCGTCCCACGAGGGTGCCGGCGAGCAGCCGGACGGCGTGGGGTGCCTTGAGTATGTCGGCGTATCCGCCGGCGGCCGCGGCCATGAAGTGCCCCTCTCCCCCGGCGGTCGAGGGCGACCGGACCGAGGTTTTACGTATAACGTCACCGTCATACGTACCATGACGGCATTCCCCGGGTCCACCGCGCGGCCCGTGATCGTCGAACGCGGAGGCGTACGTGCACCACCCGGAGAACCCCGGCGGCCGCCCCACCAGCCGGGACGTGGCGCGGGAGGCCGGGGTGTCGCAGGCCACCGTGTCCCTGGTCCTCGGCGGCAAGTGGCGCGGGCGGGTCTCCGAGCGCACCGCCGCCCTGGTGCGGGAGACCGCCGACCGGCTCGGCTACCGGCCCAACCTCGCGGCACGCCATCTGCGCCTCGGCCGTACCCGCACGGCGCTGCTGGTCGTCCCGGCGCTCACGAACGAATTCTTCGCCCGCGTCTACACCGGCGCCGCCGCGGTCGCCGCCGAGCACGGCTTCGGTGTGGTGCTGTACCCCTCCCCCGAGGGTGTCGGTCCGGCGAGGGATCCGTTCGCCTCCGCGCGGGCCGCGCTGGACGGCGTCATCGCCTCCTCGATGGCCGCCGGCGCGCTGCGGGCGATCCGCGGGACGGACCTGCCGCTGGTGATGCTGGACAGCGATCCGGACGACCCGGACGCGGCCGCGCACGTGAACCTCGCCATCGCCGACGGCATGCGCCAGGTGACGGAGCATCTGCTGGGCCTGGGCCACCGCCGCTTCCTGCACCTGTCGTCGGCCGTGGCGTCCTGGACGTTCGACGTACGGGCCCGGGCGCTGGCCTCGTGCCTGCGCGGCGTCCCCGGCGTCGAGCTGCGGACCGCGCCGGCGCCGCTGGACGTGGCGGGCGCGCGGGAGGCGGCGGAGCGCGCGCTGAGCGGGCCGGGGCCCCGCCCGACGGCCGTGGTGTGCGACGACGACATCCTGGCGGCCGGCGCCTGCAAGGCGGTTCGGCGCCTGGGCCTGCGGGTCCCCGAGGACGTGTCGGTCACCGGCTTCGACGACCTGGCGCTGGCGATGGCGGTGGAGCCCGAGCTGACCACCGTGCGGCTGCCGGCGGAACGGATCGGCGAGCGGGGCATGGCGGCGCTGCTCGCGGTGCTGGGGGGCGGCCCGCCCGAGCACGGCGACCTGCCCGTCACGCTGATGCCCCGCGGCTCCTCGGGCCCCGTGCCCGCCGCCTGAGACGCCGGTGCCCCGGACCGCACGGGCGGTCCGGGGCACCGGCGAGGCGCGGTGCGTCGGCGAAGGGCGCCGGCGCAGCGGCTGTGCGGTGGCCGGGGCTACTCCTCCTCGGCCTCGTCCGACGGGGCGTCCGTCGGCGTGGACGCCGCCCCGTCCGCCTCCAGCAGGCGGACCAGCTGGCGTCCGACGATCCGCTTGAACTTGCGCTGCTGCGGGCGCGTGCGGTCCAGGACCGCCACCTCCAGCCGCTCCGCGGGGATCTCCCGCTCGCTGCCGTTGGTGTCGCGGGAGAGGGCCTGGACGGCGAGCTTCAGCGCCTCGGCGAGCGACATCCCGTCACGGTGCCGCTGGTCGAGGAAGTTGCTGATCTGCTCGGCGTTGCCGCCGACCGCGACCGAGCCGTGCTCGTCCACGATCGAGCCGTCGTGCGGCAGCCGGTAGATCTGGTCGCCCTCCGGGGCGGTGCCCACCTCGGCGACGACCAGCTCCACCTCGTACGGCTTCTCGCCCGCGCTGGAGAAGATGGTGCCCAGCGTCTGGGCGTAGACGTTGGCGAGCCCGCGGGCCGTCACGTCGTCCCGGTCGTAGGTGTAGCCGCGCAGGTCGGCGTAGCGCACGCCGCCGATCCGCAGGTTCTCGTACTCGTTGTACTTGCCGGCCGCGGCGAAGCCGATCCGGTCGTAGATCTCGCTGAACTTGTGCAGGGCACGGGACGGGTTCTCGCCGACGAAGACGATGCCGTCGGCGTACTGCATCACGACCAGACTGCGACCGCGGGCGATGCCCTTGCGGGCGTACTCCGCACGGTCCTGCATGGCCTGTGCGGGGGAGACGTAGAACGGCGTCGTCACCGGCTATCCGTCCCTTTCTTCAGTGGCGGGTTCATCAGAGCAGCGCGGCGCGCGGGCCGTCGGGCTGTTCGAGGCGGCGCTCCAGGACCGAGCGGGCGGTCTCGGAGGCCTCCGCCTCGGTGAGCCGCCGGAATCCCTCGTCCGTGATCACGGTGATGATCGGGTAGATCCGGCGCGCCACGTCCGGCCCGCCGGTGGCCGAGTCGTCGTCGGCCGCGTCGTAGAGCGCCTGCACGACCAGGGTGACCGCCTGCTGCTCCGTGAGGTCGTCGCGGAAGAGCTTCTTCATCGAGCCGCGCGCGAAGATCGAGCCGGAGCCGGTGGCGGCGAAGCCGTGCTCCTCGGAGCGGCCGCCGGTGACGTCGTACGAGAAGATGCGGCCCTTCTCGCGGTCGACGTCCCAGCCGGCGAAGAGCGGCACGACGGCCAGGCCCTGCATGGCCATGCCCAGGTTGCTGCGGATCATGGTGGAGAGCCGGTTCGCCTTGCCCTCCAGGGAGAGCTGGGTGCCTTCGACCTTCTCGAAGTGCTCCAGCTCCAGCTGGAAGAGCTTGACCATCTCCACGGCGAGACCGGCGGTGCCGGCGATGCCGACGGCCGAGTACTCGTCGGCCGGGAAGACCTTCTCGATGTCCCGCTGGGCGATCATGTTGCCCATCGTCGCCCGCCGGTCACCGGCCAGGACGACCCCGCCGGGGAACGTGGTGGCGACGATGGTGGTGCCGTGCGGGGCCTCGATGACGCCCTGCACCGGCGGCAGGGTGCGCTTGCCGGGGAGCAGCTCCGGTGAGTGGTCGGCCAGGAAGTCCATGAACGAGGACGAGCCGGGCGTCAGGAAGGCTGCCGGCAGACGCCCGGTGCTACGAGGGTTGGCTTCCACGCGATTCCTTCCGAAATGTGGCGGCGGCCCGCCGCAGCGGCGGCCGGGCCGATCATGCGTGCTGTGCACGGACCTTACCCGTGCCGTCGCCGGTCATCCGTCCCGGTGCCGCCGGGCTTAGGGCTGGGCCAGCCCGACGGCCCGGGAACGGACAACGTCCGTTACTGCCCGCCCTTTTGCACGAAGGACCGGACGAAGTCCTCGGCGTTCTCCTCGAGCACGTCGTCGA
Organism: Streptomyces sp. NRRL S-118; assembly: GCF_000716335.1. Classification (GTDB taxonomy): domain Bacteria; phylum Actinomycetota; class Actinomycetes; order Streptomycetales; family Streptomycetaceae; genus Streptomyces. The sequence continues at coordinate 27,355 of NZ_KL591011.1, forward strand.
TCTCGTCCAGTACGGAGTCGACGTCGTCGGACAGCTTCTCCTGGCGCTCCTTGAGGTCCTCGGAAGCCTGTGCGTCCTGCGCCTGCTCCTCGACCTCCTCCGTGGAGCGCGTCGCCTTCTGCTGCCCGCCGCCGGTGTCCTTGGTCGCCATATCCCTCACCCCGCTCGGTTTGCCCGCTTGGTTCGGTCTCTCAAGATCAGACCCTACAAGGAGGGTCCGACATCGGCCCTGTGGTTTCCTCAACGTCCGGGGGCCATCCCCATGATTCCCGCAGATCCACGGACGAAGCTCTTTTCGAACGATCGCGTAGCGTGACCGGCCGCGGTCTCAGTGGCCGGACAGGACGCGGACCAGCTCCTCGGCCGTGCGGCAGCGGTCCAGCAGCTCCTTGACGTGGTTACGTGTACCACGCAACGGTTCCAGCGTGGGGACCCGCTGCAGCGAGTCACGGCCCGGCAGGTCGAAGATCACGGAGTCCCAGGAGGCCGCGGCGACGTCGTCCGCGTACTGCTCCAGGCACCGGCCCCGGAAATAGGCCCTGGTGTCCTCAGGAGGGCTGCTCTGCGCCCGCCGGACCGCGTCCTCGTCCAGGAGCCGCTTCATCTTCCCGCGGGCCGCCAGACGGTTGTACAGGCCCTTGTCGGGCCGCACGTCGGCGTACTGGAGGTCCACCAGGTGCAGGCGCGCGGCGTCCCAGTCCAGGCCGTCCCGGCGGCGGTAGCCCTCCATGAGCTCCCGCTTCGCGATCCAGTCCAGCTCGCCGGAGAGGCTCATCGGATCGTTCTCGAGCCGGTTGAGGGTGTCCTCCCAGCGGGAGAGCACGTCCTCGGTCTGCTCGTCGGCGTCCGCCCCGAACCGTTCCTCCACGTACTTGCGGGCCAGCTCGAAGTACTCCATCTGCAATTGGACCGCGGTGAGCGTCCGGCCGTTACGGAGCGTGATCAGCCGCTTGAGGTCCGGGTCGTGCGAGACCTGGTGCAGCGTCCGGACCGGCTGGTCGACGGCGAGGTCGACGGTGACGAAGCCGTCCTCGATCATGGAAAGGACCAGCGCCGTCGTGCCGAGCTTCAGGTACGTCGAGATCTCGGAGAGGTTCGCGTCCCCGATGATCACGTGGAGCCGGCGGTACTTCTCGGCGTCCGCGTGCGGCTCGTCCCGGGTGTTGATGATCGGCCGCTTGAGGGTGGTCTCCAGGCCGACCTCGACCTCGAAGTAGTCCGCCCGCTGGCTGATCTGGAAGCCGTGCTCGTGGCCGTCCTGGCCGATGCCGACCCGGCCGGCACCGGTGACCACCTGCCGGGAGACGAAGAACGGCGTCAGGTGCCGCACGATGTCCGAGAAGGGGGTCTCCCGCTTCATCAGGTAGTTCTCGTGCGTGCCGTAGGAGGCGCCCTTGTTGTCGGTGTTGTTCTTGTAGAGGTGGATCGGCTGGGCCCCGGGCAGCTGGGCCGCCCGCTCGGCGGCCTCCGCCATGATCCGCTCGCCGGCCTTGTCCCACAGGACGGCGTCCCGCGGGTTGGTGACCTCGGGGGCGCTGTACTCGGGGTGGGCGTGGTCCACGTAGAGCCGTGCGCCGTTCGTGAGGATCACATTGGCCAGGCCGATGTCCTCGTCGGTCAGCTGACTGGAGTCGGCGGCCTCGCGGGCGAGGTCGAAGCCGCGGGCGTCCCGCAGCGGGTTCTCCTCCTCGAAGTCCCAGCGGGCGCGGCGCGCCCGGTGCATCGCCGCCGCGTACGCGTTGACGATCTGGGACGAGGTGAGCATGGCATTGGCGTTCGGGTGGCCGGGGACGGAGATGCCGTACTCCGTCTCGATGCCCATTACTCGCCGTACAGTCATGCGGCCCTCCTTGCCCGGCGGCGTTCCCCTACGGGAGCGCCGCTAAGTACCGCGGCTTCCCCGAGGCGTGTGCGGTGCCCGTCCCCGCACTGCGCGACGCGGCGGTACGGAAGAGCCTAGAACGCCTCCGCGCCGGTGGGGAGATCCATTGCGTCATTGCTGCGGTGTGGTCGGAATGATGCCCCCGACCGTGGAATGCAACCGGCTGCGGATGCCCTTCCTGCCTCCGGCGGAGGAAGGCTCAGGACATCCGCAGCCGGTCCGCGCCCTTACAGGTACTGGCCGGTATTCGCGACCGTGTCGATGGAGCGGCCGGTGTCCGCGCCCTGCTTTCCGGTGACGAGGGTGCGGATGAAGACGATCCGCTCGCCCTTCTTTCCGGAAATACGGGCCCAGTCGTCGGGGTTCGTGGTGTTCGGCAGGTCCTCGTTCTCCTTGAACTCGTCCACGCACGCCTGGAGGAGGTGGGAGACCCGGAGGCCCTTCTGGTTGTGGTCGAGGAATGCCTTGATGGCCATCTTCTTGGCCCGGTCGACGATGTTCTGGATCATCGCGCCGGAGTTGAAGTCCTTGAAGTACAGGACTTCCTTGTCACCATTGGCGTACGTGACCTCGAGGAACCGGTTCTCCTCGGATTCCGCGTACATCTGCTCCACGACCGACTGGATCATGGCGTCGACGGCGGCTTCCTTGGAGCCGTTGTGCTCGGCCAGGTCGTCCGCGTGCAGCGGCAGCGAGGATGTCAGGTACTTGGCGAAGATGTCCTTGGCCGCCTCCGCGTCCGGACGCTCGATCTTGATCTTCACATCGAGCCGGCCGGGCCGCAGGATGGCCGGGTCGATCATGTCCTCGCGGTTGGAGGCGCCGATGACGATGACGTTCTCCAGCCCCTCCACACCGTCGATCTCGGCGAGCAGCTGCGGGACGATGGTGTTCTCCACGTCCGAGCTGACACCGGAGCCGCGGGTGCGGAAGAGGGATTCCATCTCGTCGAAGAAGACGATGACGGGGGTGCCCTCGCTCGCCTTCTCACGAGCGCGCTGGAAGACCAGGCGGATGTGCCGCTCGGTCTCGCCCACGTACTTGTTGAGGAGCTCGGGGCCCTTGATGTTGAGGAAGTAGCTCTTCCCCGCAGGCTGACCGGTCACCTCGGCGACCTTCTTGGCAAGGGAGTTGGCGACGGCCTTCGCGATCAGCGTCTTGCCGCAGCCGGGCGGGCCGTAGAGCAGGATGCCCTTCGGCGGCCGCAGTTCGTGCTCCTGGAAGAGGTCCGGGTAGAGGTACGGGAGCTCGACCGCGTCACGGATCAGCTCGATCTGGTTGCCCAGGCCGCCGATCTTGGTGTAGTCGACGTCCGGGACCTCCTCGAGGACGAGCTCCTCGACCTCGCTCTTCGGGATGACCTCGTAGACGTAGCCGGACCTGGGCTCCAGCAGCAGGGCGTCGCCGGGACGGATGGTGGTGTCCAGCAGCGGCTCGGCGAGCCTCACCACCCGCTCCTCGTCGGTGTGCCCGATCACCAGGGCGCGCTCGCCGTCCTCGAGGATCTCCTTGAGGGTGACGATGTCCCCTGCGCGCTCGTACTCCATGGCCTCGACCACGTTGAGCGCCTCGTTGAGCATGACTTCCTGGCCGCGCCGGAGCTCTTCGAGCTCGACGCTGGGGCTCACGTTCACCCGGAGCTTGCGGCCCCCGGTGAAGATGTCGCACGTGCCGTCCTCGTTGGCCTGAAGGAACACGCCGAAGCCTGCCGGCGGCTGCGCGAGCCGGTCGACCTCCTCCTTGAGGGCCACGATCTGGTCACGGGCCTCACGGAGCGTGTTGGCGAGCCGCTCGTTCTGCGCGGACACGCCGGCCAGATTGGTCTGCAGCTCGACGATCCGCTCTTCGAGAATCCTCGTGTGTCGCGGAGAGTCGGCGAGCTTGCGTCGCAGGACGGCGATTTCCTGCTCGAGATAGGCAACCTGGCCGGCTGGGTCCTCAGACCCCCGCCCCGGCCGGATGCCGCGGTTGATGTCGTCGTCGTGGGCTGCCACGGTCCTCACCTCCTCCAAGGGGAGCTGGACGCTTCCTGACCCTACCTGGGTGGGTGGTGATTGAAACCCCTAGATCACAAAGACTCTCGAGGTGTGTCCGATCTTCACCCTTGCGCTCTCCCTCACTGCCAGGGGGATACCCACCCATCAACATCTGAAAGCGGGCGGTTGTATGGTCGGAGTGGTCAACACCCGTCAGGGGTGGCCCGACTTAGAAGAACGATGCTCTGGAATGGCAGGCGATATGACCGCGCAGCACGAGGTTCCGACCACGGGCGCCGGCGAGGCGCTGGAGGTCTGGATCGACCAGGACCTCTGCACCGGCGACGGGATCTGCGCGCAGTACGCCCCCGAGGTCTTTGAACTGGACATCGACGGCCTGGCGTATGTCAAGAGCCCCGACGACGAGCTGTTGCAGGAGAAGGGCGCCACGACGCCCGTGCCGCTGCCCCTCCTGCAGGACGTCGTCGACTCCGCCAAGGAGTGCCCGGGCGACTGCATCCATGTGCGACGCGTTTCGGACAGGGTGGAGGTCTACGGGCCGGACGCGGAGTGACGGATCACATACCGCTCGCTTCCACCGGTCCCGACCGTACGAACTTTCCGCCCGTCCACCGCCACTTGACCGTCTCCTCCCGGTCGGGACAGCACCGCGGTACGTCCGCGGAGGAGTAGCCCAGCAGGGTCGCGGTGACGGCTCCGTCACGGACCGCCAGATCGCGCAGGAGCAGCCGCTCGGAGGGTTCCACCAGGGTGGCCACCACCCGGGGCGCGGGGCCGTTCCCCCGGGTGAGGACGTAGACGCCGCTCGGCGGGGTACCGGAACCGGCGTCGCAGTGGGCGGCCGCGACCGTCTCGGGCCGGCCGTCGCCGTCGAGATCCCCGGACGCCTTCTTCGCCACCACACCGGGGGCGCCCGCGCAGTCCAGGGGGTACGTCACGGCGCTCGCGTCCGGGGCGGGGGCCGGAGCCGCGGGGGCGGCGGCGGTGGTGATGCCGCCCGTCTGCGAGGCGGTGGCGGGTCCCGGCTGGAGCAGCGCGGCGAGCGCGACCACCGCGGCCATCGCCGTCGCTGTGCCCAGCCAGTGCACCGGGCGGGCGTGGGTGTGCGCGAGGTCCGGGACGGCGGAGGTCTGCACGCGGAGTGTCTCCTGTGGGCTGTGCGACGGGGTGGCCAGCATCGTGCCATACGTCACAGGGGGGCGGAACCGCGGGGTCGGTAAGGCGAACGTAAAGGAGCCGCCGTCCAGTTCCCGGTGACGGGCCGGGAACTGGACGGCGGCAGTGGTGCGTTGTCGGGGCGTCAGCGCTTGCCCGGGGGCTTCAGCCCTTGTTCGGGCCCTCGTAGTCCTCGCCGTACGCGCCCTTGGCGGGACGGCGGCGGCGCATCGGCGGCTCGACGCCGTCGGCGAGGCGGCGGGCGGTGACCAGGAAGCCGGTGTGTCCGATCATCCGGTGGTCGGGCCGGACAGCCAGGCCCTCGACGTGCCAGTTGCGGATCATCGACTCCCACGGCTGCGGCTCGGCGTAGCAGCCGATCTCGCGGATCGACTCCACGGTGCGCGCGAGCTGGGTGGTGGTGGCGACGTAGCAGCAGAGGATGCCGCCGGGGACGAGCGCCTTGGAGACGGCGTCGAGGCACTCCCAGGGGGCGAGCATGTCCAGGATGACCCGGTCGACGTCGGTGTCCGAAAGGTTGTCCTGGAGGTCGCCCACGGTGAGCTGCCAGGCCGGGTGCGGGCCACCGAAGTAGCGCTCCACATTGGCCTTGGCGATCTCGGCGAAGTCCTCGCGGCGCTCGTAGGAGTGCAGCATGCCGCTGTCGCCGATGGCGCGCAGCAGGAAGCTGCTGAGCGACCCGGAGCCCACCCCCGCCTCCACGACGCGCGCGCCGGGGAAGATGTCGGCGAAGGCCAGGATCTGCCCCGCGTCCTTGGGGTAGACCACGGCGGCGCCGCGGGGCATGGACAGGACGTAGTCGGGGAGCAGGGGGCGCAGCGCGAGGTAGGCGACGTTTCCCGTGGTACGGACAACACTGCCCTCGGGAGCACCGATCAGCTCGTCGTGCGGGAAGGAACCCTTGTGGGTGTGGAAATTCTTCCCGGCCTCGAGCGTGAACGTGTAGTGGCGTCCCTTGGGGTCGGTGAGCTGGACCTGGTCCCCGACCTTGAAGGGCCCGCGACGGCGGGCGGCACCGGTCGGTTCGGACATGTGACCAGTGTATGGGGTTTACGAACCGGGCCGCGCCATGGCCTGGACGAAGGCGCGCTCCACGTCGGCCGTGGACAGGACGCCGTAGATCTCGCCGGTCTCCTCGACCACGAGGTACTCGGTGGCGGGGGTGGCCCGCAGGCGGTCCAGGAGGGCTTCGCCGGCCAGCTCGGCGGGGACCTTCATGCCCTCGGTGAGCTCCTGGGCGAGCCCGCTGACCGCGACCCAGGGGCGGCGGTGCTGGGGGACGCCGACGATGGCGGTCTCACGGACGAGTGCGGTCGGCTCGCCGTGCCCGTCGACCACGACGAGGGCGCGGGCGCCGGCGTCGTTGGCGCGGCGCAGGGCCTCGGAGAGCGGGGTGTCGGACTCCACGGGGACCGCGCGGCGGGTCAGGGCACGGGCGCGCAGGTCGGGGAGGTGCTCGCGCAGCCGGGCCATGCGCAGGCTGTTGCCGGCGCCGGTCCAGATGATCGCGGCGAGGATGGCGGCCAGCAGGGCGTCGGTGACGGTCTCCATGCCGCTGATCCCCTCGCCGGCGGCGCCGGTGTGGGTGAGCAGCGGCAGGCCGACGAGGACGGCGACGGCCAGTGCGCGGCCCACCCACGCGGCGGCGACGGTGCCGGTCATGGGCTTGCCGGTGACCTTCCACACGACGGCGCGGAGCATGCGGCCGCCGTCCAGCGGGAGGCCCGGCAGCAGGTTGAAGGCCGCCACGAGCAGGTTGGAGGCCATCAGGCCGCCGAGCAGGAAGCCGGGGACCGTGCCGGGTTCGACGGCGTGCATCGCGGCGTAGAAGCCTCCGGCGAGGACCAGGGAGAGCAGCGGGCCGACGAAGGCGAGGACGAACTCGCGGCCGGGGGTCTCGGATTCCTTCTCGATCTCGGAGACGCCGCCGAAGAACTGGAGCTGGATGCGCCGCACCGGCAGCTTGAAGCGCAGCGCGGCCACGGTGTGGGCCAGTTCGTGGACGAGCACGGAGGCGTAGAAGGCGACGGCGAAGAAGAGGGAGACCAGGTAGCGGACGTTGCCGAGCTCGGGCAGCACGCGGTCGAGCTGGGCGCCGAACACCCAGGTGATGAGGGCGGCCACGAGGAACCAGCTGGGCGCCACGTACACGGGCACGCCGAAGATGCGGCCCATGAGGATGCCGCCGCCCGGTTCCTGCGGCTTGCCGCTGTCGGGCGTGGATCCGGCCGTGTCGGACCGCGGGCGGGGGGTCTCGCCGCTCTCGTCGTCCTTGTTCACGGGTTCCCTTCGGGTGCGAAGCGTCACTCGCCAGTCACGATCATGCAATGTCGGGGGGTCTGGCGTCGATGGTATGCCGCTCGGTGTCAGTGGCGGGCCGTAGGGTTCTGAACCATGACCACGAGCCCTTCCAGCTCCCCGAGCACGCCGCCCGGCTCCCCGGATGCCGGCCCGGCCGGTTCCGCGAGCGCCGGCCCGGCATCCGGCTCTCCGGGCGCCCGGCCGCCCGTCTCGCTGTCGCCGTCGCGGGCGAGCGACTTCATGCAGTGCCCGCTGCTGTACCGGTTCCGGGTGATCGACAAGCTGCCGGAGAAGCCGAGCGAGGCGGCGACGCGGGGCACGCTGGTGCACGCGGTGCTGGAGCGGCTCTTCGACGACCCGGCGGCGGAGCGTACGGCTCCGCGGGCCAGGGCGATGGTGCCGGGCGAGTGGGAGCGGCTGCTGGGGGCACGGCCGGAGCTCGCGGAGCTTTTCGGGGGTGACGACGGGGGCGAGCGGCTGACGCGCTGGCTGGCCGAGGCGGAGCAGCTGGTCGAGCGGTGGTTCACGCTGGAGGATCCGACGCGGCTGCAGCCCGCGGAGCGCGAGCTGTTCGTGGAGACGGAGCTGGAGTCGGGGCTGCGGCTGCGGGGGGTGATCGACCGGGTCGACGTGGCCCCGTCGGGCGAGGTGCGGATCGTCGACTACAAGACGGGCAAGGCGCCGCGGCCGGAGTACAGCGAGGGGGCGCTGTTCCAGATGACGTTCTACGCCCTGGTGGTGTGGCGTCTGAAGGGCGTGGTGCCGCGCCGGCTGCAGCTGGTGTACCTGGGGAGCGGCGATGTGATGACGTACGACCCGGTGGAGGCGGACCTGCTGCGGGTGGAGCGGAAGCTGCTCGCGCTGTGGGACGCGATCCGCCGGGCGACGGAGACGGGCGACTGGCGGCCGCGGCCGACGAAGCTGTGCGGGTGGTGCGATCACCGGTCGTTCTGCCCGGAGTTCGGCGGGACGCCGCCGGTGTACCCGCTGCCGGTGGTCCCGGCGCAGCGGACCGAGGGGCCAGGGCAGAATGGGGCGGTCAGCTGAGCCCCTAAGGAGTACCCGTGGCGATCCGCGTCCTACTGGTCGACGACCAGCCGCTGCTGCGCACCGGCTTCCGGATGATTCTGGAGGCGGAGCAGGACATCGCGGTGGTCGGGGAGGCCGGGGACGGCCTCCAGGCCCTCGACCAGGTGCGGGCACTGCAGCCCGACGTGGTGCTGATGGACATCCGCATGCCGCGGATGGACGGGGTGGAGGCGACCCGTCAGATCACCGGGCCGGGGCGGGACGGGCCGGCGAAGGTGCTCGTCCTGACGACGTTCGACCTGGACGAGTACGTGGTGGAGGCGCTGCGCGCCGGCGCGAGCGGCTTCCTGCTCAAGGACGCGCCCGCCCATGAGCTGGTGCAGGCGATCCGGGTGGTCGCGGCGGGTGAGGCGATGCTGGCGCCGAGCATCACGCGCCGGCTCCTCGACAAGTACGCCGGACACCTGCCGTCCGGCGAGGAGCCGGTGCCGGACGCGCTGAACACGCTGACGGACCGTGAGGTCGAGGTGCTGAAGCTGGTGGCGCGCGGGCTGTCGAACGCGGAGATCGCCGCGGACCTGTTCGTCAGCGAGACGACGGTCAAGACGCACGTGGGCCACGTGCTGACCAAGCTGGGCCTGCGCGACCGCGTGCAGGCGGCGGTGTACGCGTACGAGAGCGGACTGGTGCGCCCCGGCGCGCAGTGAGCCCGCTGCCGCCGCGGTGCGGGAGCACGAAGCACCGAGGGGGTACCCGGCCGGAGCCGGGTACCCCCTTTCGTGTGCGGGGCCCGCGGGCAGGTCCCGATGCCGTGCCGGGCGTCAGCTCTTCTTGATCTCCCAGAAGCGGAAGACGGTGGAGGCGTCCAGCGTCCACTCCAGGCCCGTGATGCCGTCGCGCGCCACGGCGTACTGCTTGGCCTGCCACAGCGGGAGCATCGGCAGGTCCTGGGCCACCATGTCCTGGATCTTGGCGTAGTCCTCCTCGGTGGAGGTCCGGTCGGGAGAGGCCGCCGTCTTGGGGATGATGGCCTCGACGCTGCTGTTCTCGTAGTTGTTCCCGAGAACGTTGCCCTCGCCGAAGAACGGCGCCGTGAAGTTGTCCGCGTCCGGGTAGTCGGGGACCCAGCCCTTGACGTACACGCCGTACTTGCTGGCCTTGATGTCCTTCTCGTACTGCTCGTACTCGGCGGACTTCACGGTCGCGTCGAACAGGCCACTGGCGTTGAGCTGCTTGGCGATCGCCTTCAACTCCTGCTCGGTGGAGGCGCCGTAGCGGCTCGGCGTGGACCACAGGGTGAGCTCCACCTTGCCGGAGATCCCGGCGGAGCGCAGCGCCTGCTTGGCCTTCTCGGGCTGCGGGCGGTCGCCGTAGGTGTCGAAGAAGGCGGTGTTGTGGCCGGTGATGCCGGCCGGAACGATCGAGTACAGCGAGGAGGCGGTCGACCGGTGGATGTCCTCGACGAGCTCGTCGCGGTCGACGAGGTACGCGATCGCCTTGCGGACACCGAGCTTGCCGACGACCGGGTCCTTCATGTTGAAGACCAGGTGCTGCACCTCGGCGCTGGTGCCCTCGACGACCTCGATGCCCTTGGAGCCCGACGCGCTGGACTCCTTCAGCTCGGCGATGTCGGCCGGGGCGAGGCCGCGGTAGGCGACGTCGACGTCGCCCTTCTTCAGGGCCTCGCCCAGGGACTTGCGGTCGCCGTTGTAGAACTTCAGCGTGACGCCGCTGTTCTTCACCTTGGCGGTGCCGCGGTACTCGGAGTTGACCGAGAAGACGGCCTTGCCCTCGGAGTAGGAGTCCAGCTTGTACGGGCCGGACCCGACGGCCTTGCCGTCGTTGCGCAGGGCGTCGTCCGAGTACTCGCGGTGGTCCACGATGGAGCCGGCACCGGAGGCGATCTTGCTCGGGAAGGTGGCGTCCGGCACCTTCAGCTTGAAGACGACGTTCTGCTCGTCCGGGGTGTCGATCGAGCCGATCGTGGAGAGCAGCGGGGCCGGGCCGGCCGGGTCGTTGATCTTCAGGGCCCGCTCGAAGGAGAACTTGACGTCCTTGGCGGTGAGCGGGTTGCCGTTGCTGAACTTCAGGCCGTCGCGCAGCGTGCACCGGAAGACGGTGCTGCCACCCTGGTCGAAACCGCACTTCTCGGCCGCTTCCGGCTGCGGCGTCGAGGCGCCCTTGGGGAAGCTGAGCAGGGACTGGAAGACGTTGTTGAACAGCAGCCAGGAGCCGGGGTCGTAACCGGCGGCCGGGTCGGTCGCCACGACGTCGTCGGACATGCCGATGAGCACCGTGACGCCGTCGTCACCGGCGGCGCCCTTCTCCGAACCGCAGCCGCTCAGCATCGCGGCCGCCAGCGCCGCCGAGAGGGGAGCGGTCAGCCACTTGTTGTGCACCTTCACAGGAACCTTGCCTCTGGATCTCATGGCGCCGGCCGCGCCCATCGCGCGGCCGGGTACATCGTGGGTCAGGCGGTGCCTCGGCCGAGCTCCCAGAGCTGCAGGTCCGAGGAGGTGTTGAGGGCCCATTCGACGCCGTTCAGGTCGTCGCGGTGGGCGACGTACTGCTTGCCCTGCCAGAGCGGCAGCACGGGGACGTCGTCGGCGACGATCTCCTGCAGCTGCTCGAAGGCGGGGGACGCGGCGTTGCGGTCGGCGGCGCGGCGCGACTGCGGGATGAGCCGGGTGCGCGCCTCGCTGCTGACGTAGGGCGAGTTGAGGAAGTTGTCCGTGTCGAGGAACGGCGCGATGTAGTTGTCCGGGTCCGGGAAGTCGGGGACCCAGCCGAGACCGTAGACGGCGTACTCTCCGCGCTTCTGGGCGGGGCGGAACTCGGACCACGCGCTGCCCTGGACGCTGACGTCGAACAGCCCGGTGGCGTTGAGCTGGTCGCGCAGCGCCTCGAACTCCTTGGCGGTGCCCGGTCCGTAGTAGTCGCTCGTGTAGTGCAGCGTCAGCTTGACCGGGGTGGTGATGTGGGCGCCGCTCAGGATGCCGGCGGCCTTCTGGCGGCTGGGCTCGCCGTACTTGTTGAAGAACGAGTTGGTGTGCGCGGCGATCGTCGAGGGGATCAGCGAGTAGAGCGGGGTGGCGGTGGAGCCGTACACCTTGCCGGCGATCTGGTCGCGGTCGACGACGGCGGCGATGGCCTGGCGGACGGCCTTGTCCTGGACGGAGCCGGCCTTGGTGTTGAAGGCGAGGTAGCGGATCTCCAGGCCGGGCATCTCGCGCAGCTCGATGCCGTCCTTGGGGTGGTCGGCCAGGTCCTTGATCTGCTCGGGCGACATGGTGCGGGTCATCATGTCGATATCGCCGGTTTCCAGGGCCTTGCCCATGGCGTCGGTGTCGTCGAAGGAGCGCAGCTCGACCTTGTCGTTGCGGAGCTTGATGTCGCCCTTGTAGTGCTCGTTCCGGGTGAACACGATCTTGGTGACCTGGTCGTCCCGGACCTCGGCCTCCATCGTGTACGGACCCGAGCCGTCGATCCCGAAACCGTCGCGGAGCTTGCGGGCGTCGTACTTCTCGCTGCTCACGATGCCCGCGACGGGCGTCGAGAGCTTGTACGGGAAGGTGGCGTCGGGGGTCTTCAGGTGGAAGACGATCTCGTCGTCGGCCTTGAGCTCGATGGTGTCGATGTTCGCCAGGAGGCCGGCGGCGCCGTTGTCGGACTTGATGGCGAGGACGCGCTCGATGGAGAACTTCACGTCCTTGGCGGTGATCGGCGTGCCGTCGGAGAACGTCAGCCCTTCGCGCAGGGTGCACCGGTAGCTCTCGCTGGCCCGGTCGGTGAAGGAGCACCGGGAGGCCGCCTCGGGCACCGGCGCGCCGCCGCCGCGCGGGACGCGCATCAGCGTCTGGACGGTCTGGCGCAGGACGTTCCAGGCGCCGGCGTCGTACGCGAAGGCCGGGTCGAAGGGGGCGGAGGCGTCCTTGGTGGCGGTGAACCGGTCCGTGGTGCCGACGACGATGCCGCCGTCGTCGCCGGAGCCGGCCTGCGCGCCTCCGCAGGCGGCGAGCGCGGGGGCCAGGAGGCCCGCTACGGCCGGCAGCACCAGGGTCTTGCGGTTCATCGTGGACGTTCTCCTCATCCGGCACTGGGTACGGCGTGCGGTGCACTCCGCCGCGGCCGCCCGGTCGGGGCGGAGCGATCGGGCCGGGATACAGAGCGATCGGACCTGTGTTCGCAACAGCTGATGGCTTGACGCGAACACGCGGATTAGTGCGGCGAAGTTCTCGGCAAGAGATTAGTCGGCGGCGCCAGGCACGCCGGAACCACCTTGAGTTGAGGTGGCATCAGAGGGTGATGAGTAATGCATGACCGTCGATCACTATGCGCCGGAATGATTCGTACACCCGCTCATGAATCGGGACACATGGCAGCTCCCGAAGGGCCGCGAACCGGGCGTCCCGCCCCTCGGCCGCCCGCGGAGGCGCCACGCTGCGTGACCAACATCACGCCGTAATTCCCTTTCGGTGGTCACGCAAAATACCCGGCCGGGTGCCCTGTGTTTCGTCTGCTTTCACGCAGCACGCACTGTGCGCGTATCAGTTCGTCCGCGTGATCAATGTACGGAGAAAGCGGAGGTCGACCTCTTCCAGGGACCGGACGACGACCCGCCCGTCGGCGGGGGCGATCGGGGCCACGGAGGGGACGGCGACCACCCGGCAGCCCGCGGCCTCGGCGGCCGCCACACCGGTGGCGGTGTCCTCGACGACGGCGCATCTCGCCGGCTCGGCGCCCACCCCGCGGGCGGCCAGCAGGTACGGGTCGGGGTGCGGCTTGGTCCGCTGCACCTCGTCGCCCGCGACGGTGAGCGTGAAGCGCTCGGGTCCGAGCGAGCGCACGACGCGGTCGATGATGCGGCGGTGCGAGGCGGAGACCAGGGCGGTGGGGACGTCGTGCGCGGCGAGCTCGGCGAGCAGCCGCTCGGCGCCGGGCATCATCGGCACACCGCGGTCGATCCGCCGTTCGAAGCGGTCGTTGAGCAGCACGGTCAGCTCGGTCAGGGTGATGTCGGCGCCGGTGGCCTCGATGAGGAACCCGGCGCTGCGGGTCATCGGCCCGCCGACCACCACGTCGCGCCATGACTCGTCGAGCCGGTGACCCAGCTCGGCGAAGACCTCGACCTCCGCGTCCCACCAGAAGCCCTCGGTGTCGACCAGAGTGCCGTCCATGTCGAGGAAGACGGCCTGGAGGGCGGCTCCGTCGGCCGTACGGGTCAAGGACGCGGGGACCGTGCTGGTCATCCGGCACACCTCCATCGGGGACGAGAAGGCCGGTCGCGCCCCCGCGGGGAATCCCCCGGTGGGGAACAGCGACCGGCCTGCACTGGACCGACCAGTGTACGTCGCGTTCCGCTGATCCGCGCTGACGGCGGCGCGTGCCGCCGTCAGCGGGCGTTGAAGTACTTCGCCTCCGGGTGGTGGATGACGATGGCGTCCGTGGACTGCTCGGGGTGGAGCTGGAACTCCTCGGACAGGTGGACGCCGATCCGCTCCGGCTGGAGGAGTCCGGCGATCTTGGCGCGGTCCTCCAGGTCGGGACAGGCGCCGTAGCCGAGGGAGAAGCGGGCCCCGCGGTACTTCAGGGCGAACATGTCCTCGACGTCGGCCGGGTCCTCCCCGGCGAAGCCGAGCTCGGCACGCACGCGTGCGTGCCAGTACTCGGCGAGGGCCTCGGCGAGCTGGACGGACAGGCCGTGCAGCTCGAGGTAGTCGCGGTAGGAGTCGGCGGCGAACAGCTCGGCGGTGGCCTCGCCGATCCTCGAACCGACCGTGACGACCTGCAGCCCGACGACGTCGGTCTCGCCGGACTCCTCGGGGCGGAAGAAGTCCGCCAGGCACAGCCGCCGGCCCCGGCGCTGGCGCGGGAAGGTGAAGCGGGTGCGCTCGTTGCCGCTCTCGTCCAGGATGATCAGGTCGTCGCCCTTGGACACGCACGGGAAGTAGCCGTAGACCACGGCCGCTTCGAGCATGTTCTGGGTGTGGAGCTGGTCCAGCCAGCCGCGCAGCCGCGGCCGGCCCTCCGTCTCGACGAGCTCCTCGTAGGTGGGGCCGTCACCGGTGCGGGCCTGCTTCAGGCCCCACTGGCCCTTGAACAGCGCGCCCTCGTCCAGCCAGGAGGCGTACTCCTTGAGCTGGATGCCCTTGATCACGCGGGTGCCCCAGAAGGGCGGCTGCGGGACGGGGTTGTCGGTGGCGACGTCGGAGCGGACGCCGCCCTCCGGGGCGGGCTCGTCGGCCGGCACGTCGCTCGTCGCGCGGACGCGGCGCTGCTTGAGCTCGGGCAGGGTGGCGCCGGGCACGCCCCGCTTGACCGCGATGAGGGCGTCCATCAGGCGCAGGCCCTCGAACGCGTCGCGGGCGTAGCGCACTTCGCCCTGGTAGATCTCGTGCAGGTCCTGCTCGACGTACGCACGGGTGAGGGCGGCGCCGCCCAGGATGACCGGGTAGTCGGCGGCCAGGCCCCGCTGGTTGAGCTCCTCCAGGTTCTCCTTCATGATCACGGTCGACTTGACCAGGAGACCCGACATGCCGATGACATCGGCCTTGTGCTCGTCCGCGGCCTCCAGGATGGCCGAAACCGGCTGCTTGATGCCGAGGTTGACGACGTTGTAGCCGTTGTTGGACAGGATGATGTCGACGAGGTTCTTGCCGATGTCGTGCACGTCACCGCGTACGGTCGCCAGCACGATGGTGCCCTTGCCCGCCTCTTCGCCCTCGACCTTCTCCATGTGCGGTTCGAGGTGGGCGACGGCGGACTTCATCACCTCCGCCGACTGGAGCACGAACGGCAGCTGCATCTGCCCGGAGCCGAACAGCTCTCCGACCACCTTCATGCCGTCCAGCAGCGTCTCGTTGACGATGTCCAGCGCCGGCCGGGTCTTCAGCGCCTCGTCGAGGTCGGCCTCCAGGCCGTTCTTCTCCCCGTCGATGATGCGCCGCTTGAGCCGCTCCTCCAGCGGCAGCGCCGCCAGCTCCTCGGCCTTGCCCGCCTTCAGGGACTTGGCCGTCGCGCCCTCGAAGAGCGCCATCAGCTTCTGCAGCGGGTCGTAGCCCTCGGTGCGCCGGTCGTGGATGAGGTCCAGGGCGGTGGTGACCTGCTCCTCGTCGAACCGGGCGATCGGCAGGATCTTCGACGCGTGGACGATCGCCGAGTCCAGGCCCGCCTTGACGCACTCGTCCAGGAACACGGAGTTCAGCAGGATCCGGGCCGCCGGGTTCAGGCCGAAGGAGATGTTCGACAGGCCCAGCGTGGTCTGCACCTTCGGGTGGCGCCGCTTGAGCTCGCGGATCGCCTCGATGGTGGCGATGCCGTCCTTGCGGGACTCCTCCTGGCCGGTGCAGATGGTGAAGGTCAGGGTGTCGATGAGGATGTCCTCCTCATGGATGCCCCAGTTGCCGGTCAGGTCCGCGATCAGCCGCTCGGCGATCTCGACCTTCTTCTCCGGCGTACGGGCCTGGCCCTCCTCGTCGATGGTCAGCGCGATCAGCGCCGCCCCGTGCTCCTTGGCCAGGGCCGCGACCTTCGCGAAGCGCGACTCGGGGCCGTCGCCGTCCTCGTAGTTCACCGAGTTGATCACGGCGCGCCCGCCGAGCTTCTCCAGCCCGGCGCGGATGACCTCGACCTCGGTGGAGTCCAGCACGATCGGCAGCGTGGAGGCGGTGGCGAACCGTCCCGCGAGCTCCTCCATGTCGGCCACGCCGTCCCGTCCGACGTAGTCGACGCACAGGTCGAGCATGTGGGCGCCCTCGCGGATCTGGTCCCGGGCCATCTCCACGCAGTCGTCCCAGCGGCCCTCCAGCATCGCCTCACGGAACTTCTTGGAACCGTTGGCGTTCGTCCGCTCGCCGATCGCCAGGTACGACGTGTCCTGGCGGAACGGCACGGTCTGGTACAGCGAGGCGGCACCCGGCTCGGGGTGCGGCTCACGCGGCGCCGGGGCCAGGTCGCGCACCCGCTCGACGACCTGGCGCAGGTGCTCCGGCGTCGTACCGCAGCAGCCGCCGACCAGCGACAGCCCGTACTCGCGGACGAAGCTCTCCTGCGCGTCGGCGAGCTCGGGCGCGGTCAGCGGGTAGTGCGCCCCGTCCTTGCCCAGGACGGGCAGGCCGGCGTTGGGCATGCAGGACAGCGGGATGCGGGAGTGTCGGGCCAGGTAGCGCAGGTGCTCGCTCATCTCCGCCGGGCCGGTGGCGCAGTTCAGCCCGATCATGTCGATGCCGAGCGGCTCCAGCGCCGTCAGGGCCGCGCCGATCTCGGAACCGAGGAGCATGGTGCCGGTGGTCTCGACGGTCACGGAGACGATCAGCGGCAGGTCCATGCCGGTGGCTTCCAGGGCGCGGCGGGCGCCCAGGACGGCGGCCTTGGTCTGGAGCAGGTCCTGGGTGGTCTCCACCAGCAGCGCGTCGGCGCCTCCGGCGATCATGCCCTCGGCGTTCTGCTGGTAGGCGTCGCGCAGCGTGGTGTAGGGGGCGTGGCCGAGCGTCGGCAGCTTGGTGCCGGGGCCCATGGAGCCGAGGACCCAGCGCTGCCGGCCGGTGGAGACGGTGAACTCGTCGGCGACCTCGCGGGCGATCCGGGCTCCCGCCTCGGACAGCTCGTGGACGCGCTCGGAGATGTCGTACTCCCCCAGGGCGCTGTGGTTGGCGCCGAAGGTGTTGGTCTCCACGCAGTCGACGCCGACGGCGAAGTACGCCTCGTGGACCGAGCGCACGATGTCGGGCCGGGTGATGTTGAGGACCTCGTTGCAGCCCTCCAGGTTCTGGAAGTCCTCGAGGGTGGGGTCCTGCGCCTGGAGCATGGTGCCCATGGCACCGTCGGCCACGACCACGCGGGTGGCGAGGGCCTCACGGAGGGCGGCGGCTCGGGTCCTGCTGTCAGTGACATGAGTGCTGTCAGCGGACGGGGTCGGCAACGAGGCCATGGAAGTGCTCCCTGGGATGCGACGGCTGTCGGCTTTGCACCTCCCGGCGGGGAAGGCGCACCGGGCCAGACTAACCGCGTACCCCCCACCGCGGACATGGTGTCCCACGTGGCGGACGGCATGCTGTCACCGTGCTGTCGGGGGGCACTGTCCGGTCCTGCTCGGTTCCGGGGGTTCCTCGATGTGGCTGAAGGTCGACAACGACCGATAGTGTTCAGCATTGTCGAACAGAGGAAGAAGGGGCCGGGGCGATGCCGAAGAACATCCAGTCGCTTGAAAGGGCGGCGGCGATGCTGCGACTGCTCGCGGGCGGGGAGCGCCGTCTCGGACTGTCCGACATCGCCTCCTCACTGGAGCTCGCCAAGGGCACGGCGCACGGCATCCTGCGCACCCTCCAGGCGGAGGGCTTCGTCGAGCAGGACCCGGCCTCCGGGCGCTACCAGCTGGGCGCGGAACTGCTGCGCCTGGGCAACAGCTACCTGGACGTGCACGAGCTGCGCGCCCGCGCCCTGGTGTGGACCGACGACCTGGCCCGCTCCAGCGGAGAGAGCGTCCACCTGGGCGTCCTGCACCAGCACGGCGTGCTCGTCATCCACCACGTCTTCCGGCCCGACGACAGCCGCCAGGTCCTGGAGGTCGGCGCCATGCACCCGCTGCACTCCACGGCGCTGGGCAAGGTGCTGTCGGCCTATGACCCCGTGGCGCACAGCGAGGCCCTGGAGGTGGAGCGGGAGGCGTTCACACCGCGCACCGTCACCTCCCTGGAGGACTTCGAGGCCGTGCTGGACATGACCCGGGCGCGCGGGTGGGCCGCGGACGTGGAGGAGACCTGGGACGGCGTGGCGTCGGTGGCGGCGCCGATCCACGACCGGCGGCGGATGCCCGTCGGCGCGGTCGCCATCACGGGCGCGGTGGAGCGCGTGTGCAACGGCGGCGGCGAGCTGCGCTCCGAGCTGGTGGCGGCGGTGCGGGACTGCGCCCGCGCGGTCTCCCGCGACCTGGGCGCCGGGCGCTTCTGACGCCCCTGGCTCCCCGCTGGTAACGAACGCATTTCAGCCAGCGGAACTCTTGACGCCGCATTTACCCGGGGGCAAAACTGCCGTTCATCGGTCGGCATTGTCGAACACTTACCGGCAATCGCGGTACAGTGTCGCAACGCCAGGAGGCCGGTTAACGCCCTCAGCCGAGGGCGCGGACCACCGGAGGGACCCGGGGTTCGCCTTCCCCTGGACGAAGGACAAAGGAGTCGCGGGTGTCCAGCTCCGACATCTTCATCGGCGAGATCATTGGTACCGCCGTACTCATCCTGCTCGGCGGTGGCGTCGTCGCCGCCGTCGTACTCAAGCGCTCCAAGGCGCAGAACGCCGGCTGGCTGGCCATCACCTTCGGGTGGGGCTTCGCGGTCCTGACCGCGGTCTACATGACAGGTACCCTGTCCGGCGCCCATCTCAACCCGGCCGTCACGGTCGGCATCGCGGTCAAGGACGGCGACTGGAGCAACGTCCCCGTGTACTTCGCGGGACAGCTCCTCGGCGCCATGGTCGGCGCCGCGCTGGTCTGGATCGCCTACTACGGCCAGTTCCGCGCGCACCTCACCGACCCCGAGATCGTGGGGGACCCGGCCGACAAGGCGATCGAGGGCCCGCACAACGAGTCCGCGGGCCACGCCGGTCCCGTACTGGGCGTCTTCTCCACCGGCCCGGAGATCCGCAGCGTCTGGCAGAACCTGGCCACCGAGATCATCGGCACCGTCGTCCTCGTCCTCGCGGTTCTCACGCAGGGCCTGAACGACAGCGGCAAGGGTCTCGGCACCCTCGGCGCGCTGATCACCGCACTGGTCGTGGTCGGCATCGGCCTCTCGCTCGGCGGCCCGACGGGCTACGCGATCAACCCGGCCCGTGACCTGGGCCCCCGGATCGTGCACGCCCTCCTCCCGCTGCCGAACAAGGGCGGCTCCGACTGGGGGTACGCCTGGATCCCCGTCGTCGGCCCGCTGATCGGCGGAGCGCTCGCCGCGGGTATCTACAACATCGCGTTCGCCTGAGCCGTCCTTCGTCCCCTACCGACTTCCGGGAGCAACCGTGACCGACGCACACACCACCAGCACCTCCTCCCACGGCACAGGGCCGTTCATCGCGGCCATCGACCAGGGCACCACCTCCAGCCGCTGCATCGTCTTCGACCGCGACGGGCGCATCGTCTCCGTCGACCAGAAGGAGCACGAGCAGATCTTCCCCAAGCCCGGCTGGGTGGAGCACGACGCCGCCGAGATCTGGACCAACGTCCGGGAGGTCGTGGCCGGCGCCATCGAGAAGGCCGGGATCACCTCGGCCGACGTCAAGGCCATCGGCATCACCAACCAGCGCGAGACCACGCTGCTCTGGGACAAGAACACCGGTGAGCCCGTCCACAACGCCATCGTCTGGCAGGACACCCGCACCGACGCGCTCTGCAAGGAACTCGGCCGCAATGTCGGCCAGGACCGCTTCCGCCGCGAGACGGGCCTGCCGCTCGCGTCGTACTTCGCCGGTCCGAAGATCCGCTGGATGCTCGACAACGTCGAGGGCCTGCGCGAGCGCGCCGAGCGCGGCGACATCCTCTTCGGCACCATGGACTCCTGGGTCATCTGGAACCTCACGGGCGGCGTCGACGGCGGTCACCACGTCACCGACGTCACCAACGCCTCCCGCACCATGCTGATGAACCTGCACACCATGGAGTGGGACCAGAAGATCCTCGAATCCATGGAGGTCCCGGCGGCGGTGCTGCCGGAGATCCGCTCCTCCGCCGAGGTGTACGGTCACGTCAAGGGCGGCGTCCTGGACGGCGTCCCGGTCGCCTCCGCGCTCGGCGACCAGCAGGCGGCCCTGTTCGGCCAGACCTGCTTCTCCGAGGGCGAGGCGAAGTCGACGTACGGCACAGGAACGTTCCTGCTGCTGAACACCGGCGAGAAGATCATCAACTCCTACTCGGGGCTCATCACCACCGTCGGCTACAAGATCGGCGACCAGGCTCCGGTGTACGCCCTGGAGGGCTCCATCGCCGTCACCGGCTCGCTGGTGCAGTGGATGCGCGACCAGATGGGCCTGATCAACTCCGCCGCCGAGATCGAGACCCTCGCGTCGTCGGTCGAGGACAACGGCGGCGCGTACTTCGTACCGGCCTTCTCCGGCCTGTTCGCCCCCTACTGGCGCTCCGACGCCCGCGGTGTGATCGCCGGCCTCACCCGGTACGTCACCAAGGCGCACATCGCGCGCGCCGTGCTCGAGGCCACCGCCTGGCAGACCCGCGAGATCACCGACGCCATGACGAAGGACTCCGGCGTCGAACTGGCCGCGCTCAAGGTCGACGGCGGCATGACCTCCAACAACCTGCTGATGCAGACCCTCTCGGACTTCCTGGACGCCCCCGTGGTGCGCCCCATGGTCGCCGAGACGACCTGCCTCGGCGCTGCCTACGCCGCCGGCCTGGCCGTCGGCTTCTGGCCCGACACCGACGCGCTGCGCGCCAACTGGCGCCGGGCCGCCGAGTGGACCCCCCGCATGGACGCTGACAAGCGTGACAGCGAGTACAAGAACTGGCTCAAGGCCGTCGAGCGGACCATGGGCTGGATCGAGGACGAGGAGTAAATCGATATGACCACCCTGCAGAGCGTCCCCGCCCTCGGGACGCACCCGGCTGCCGGTTCCCTGCCGAGCCGTGCCGAAACGCGGGAGCAGCTCTCCAAGGCCACCTACGACCTCCTGGTGATCGGCGGCGGCATCCTGGGCATCTCCACGGCCTGGCACGCCGCGCAGTCCGGGCTGCGGGTGGCCCTGGTGGACGCCGGCGACTTCGCCGGCGCCACCTCCTCCGCCTCCTCCAAGCTCCTCCACGGCGGTCTGCGCTACCTGCAGACCGGCGCGGTGAAGCTGGTCGCGGAGAACCACTTCGAGCGACGTGCGGTCTCCCGCCAGGTGGCCCCCCACCTGGCGAACCCGCTCACCTTCTACCTGCCGGTCTACAAGGGCGGGCCGCACGGCGCCGCCAAGCTCGGCGCGGGCGTCTTCGCGTACTCGGCGCTCTCCGCCTTCGGCGACGGTGTCGGCCACCTGCTCAGCCCCGCCAAGGCCGCGCAGGACGTGCCGGAGCTGCGCACCGACAACCTCAAGGCCGTGGCCGTCTACGGCGACGACCAGATGAACGACGCGCGCATGGCGCTGATGACGGTGCGCGCCGCGGTCGACGCGGGCGCCACCGTCCTCAACCACGCCGAGGTCACCGGCCTGCGGTTCACCCGCGGCCGGGTCACCGGCGCGGACCTCCGGGACCGGCTGGGCGGCGAGGAGTTCGGCGTCGACGCCCGGCTGGTCCTCAACGCCACCGGCCCCTGGGTCGACCACCTGCGCCGGATGGAGGACCCGAACGCGGCCCCGTCCATCCGCCTCTCCAAGGGCGCGCACCTGGTCCTGAAGCGGACCTCCCCCTGGCGGGCCGCGCTCGCCACCCCGATCGACAAGTACCGCATCACCTTCGCCCTCCCCTGGGAGGACATGCTGCTGCTCGGTACGACCGACGAGGAGTTCGAGGGCGACCCGGGCGAGGTCGCGGTCAACGACAAGGACGTCACCCAGATCCTGGACGAGGCCGCCTTCTCCATCCGCGACCAGCAGCTGTCCCGTGACCTGATCACGTACTCCTTCGCCGGTCTGCGGGTGCTGCCGGGCGGCCCCGGCGACACCTCCAAGGCCAAGCGCGAGACGGTCGTGACCGAGGGCCGCGGCGGCATGCTGTCGGTGGCCGGCGGCAAGTGGACGACCTTCCGCCACATCGGCCGCACGGTGATGAACAAGCTGGCGGCCCTGCCCGGCGGGCCGCTCGGCGAGGACATGGAGCCCATCTCGGCCCTGCCGAAGAAGCTCCCGCTGCCCGGCATAGCGAACCCGAACGCGGTCGCGCACCGGCTGCTGGTCGACGGTGGCACGCCCGGCCCGCGCATGGCCGCGGACACCGCCCGTCACCTGGCCACGCACTACGGCTCGCTCTCGTTCGACATCGCGCGCATGGCGTACGACAACCCGGAGCTCGCCGAGCGCATCCACCCGGACGCGCCGGAGATCTGGGCGCAGGTCGCCTACGCCCGCGACCACGAGTGGGCCGAGACGGCGGACGACGTGCTGCGCCGCCGTACGACGCTGACGATCCGGGGCCTGGCGACGGACGACATCCGGAGCAGGGTCGAGGACATGCTCGGCAAGAAGGCCTGATCCCGCGGGGTCTTGCAACGACGAGGGCGGCTCCGGGGGAGCCGCCCTCGTCCGTGCTCCCGCCAGGTCGAACAGAGCACTCGGACGTGTACAGGGGCTGCGGCGGGGGGCATGCGAAGCCGTAAGGTTGGTTCGTACGCACGGAACTTCGGAAGGAGGCCTGGGTGATCGAGCTCGAGGGGGTTCCCGAGCTGATCGACCCGGTCATGGTGGCCGCGTTCGAGGGCTGGAACGACGCCGGCGACGCCGCCTCCACCGCGGTCGCGCACCTGGAGCGGGAGTGGAAGGGGGAGGTGTTCGCGGCGCTCGACGCCGAGGACTACTACGACTTCCAGGTCAACCGCCCCACGGTGTGGCTGGACGGCGGGGTGCGGAAGATCACGTGGCCGACCACCCGGCTCTCCGTGGTGCGGGTGGGCGGCGACAAACCACGGGATCTGGTCCTCGTCCGCGGCATCGAACCGTCGATGCGCTGGCGCTCGTTCTGCAACGAGATCCTCGGTTTCGCCCATGAACTGGGCGTGGAGATGGTGGTGATCCTGGGCGCGCTGCTCGGCGACACCCCGCACACCCGGCCGGTGCCGGTCAGCGGCGTCACGTCCGATCCGGACCTGGCGCGCACGATGGACCTCGAGGAGACCCGGTACGAAGGGCCGACGGGCATCGTCGGCATCCTCCAGGAGGCCTGCACGCACGCGGGCGTGCCGGCGGTGAGTCTGTGGGCCGCGGTGCCGCACTACGTGTCGCAGCCGCCGAACCCGAAGGCGACGCTGGCGCTGCTCAACCGGCTGGAGGACCTCATCGACCTGCGCATCCCACTGGGTGAGCTGGCGGAGGACGCACGGGCCTGGCAGGTCGGCGTGGACCAGCTCGCCTCCGAGGACAGCGAGGTGGCGGAGTACGTCCAGACTCTGGAGGAGGCCCGGGACACGGCGGAGCTGCCGGAGGCCTCGGGCGAGGCCATCGCGCGGGAATTCGAGCGGTACCTGCGGCGTCGCGACGGCGGCCCGGGCAGCGGGCCCGCCACCGGGCCGGGGGCGGGTCCGGGCGGCGGACCCGGGCATGCGACGGACATGGGTGACAGCTCCTACCTGCGCGACACGTCGAGCGGGCGGACGCGGCCGCCGAAGCCCCCCAAGCGCGAACCCGAGGCGGGCGACGAGGACGGCGGCCCGGCCGAGGAGTGAGACCGGCGGGGCGGGGCGGCACCGGAGGACCCGGTGCCGCCCCGTCCGCGTTCCCGGGCATGTCTTCGTCCACCGCGCATGGTTGACGGTCCGTGAGACGGGCCTGACGCCGGATCAGCCCCCTGGACGGACGAGACCCGCCCCCCGGACCGCACGTGAGTGCCGCGGTCCGGGAGCGGGTCTTCGGCCGGCAAGACCTAGAGCGCCACGCCCATCAGCGCGTCGACGGTACGGGAGACCACGCCGGGCGCGCTTTCGTCCGTGCCGCCGCCGGACTCCTGGAGCGAGACCCAGCGGTCCACGGCCGCGAGGGCCCGCGGGGTGTCGAGGTCGTCGGCCAGCGCTTCGCGGACCTCCTCGACGAGGGCCTCGGCGGACGGCCCGTCGGGCCGGGAGACCGCCGCACGCCACCGGCCGAGCCGCTCGACGGCCTCCCGGAGGACCTCGTCCGTCCACTCCCAGTCGGCGCGGTAGTGGTGGGCGAGCAGGGTGAGCCGGATGGCGGCCGGGTCGACGCCGGAGCGGCGCAGCGCCGAGACGAAGACGAGGTTGCCCTTGGACTTGGACATCTTCTCGCCGTTCAGCGCGACCATCCCGGCGTGCACGTACGCCTTGGCGAACGGGTGCTCGCCGGTCAGCGCCTGGGCGTGGGAAGCGCCCATCTCGTGGTGCGGGAAGACCAGGTCGGAGCCGCCGCCCTGGACGTCGAAGCCCATGCCGAGGTGGTCCAGGGCGATGGCGACGCACTCGATGTGCCAGCCGGGGCGGCCGGGGCCGAGGCTCGCGCCGTCCCAGCTGGGTTCGCCGTCGCGGGCCGCCATCCACAGCATCGGGTCCAGCGGGTTCTTCTTGCCCGGGCGGTCGGGGTCGCCGCCGCGCTCGGCGGACAGCGCCCGCATGACCTCGTGGTCGTAGTTCGACACCTCGCCGAAGTGCGGGTCCGCCTCGACGGAGAAGTAGATGTCGCCCTCCAGGTCGTACGCCGCGCCGGCGGAGACGAGGCGCTCGATGAGCGGCACGATGCCGGGTATGGCCTCGACGGCACCGATGTAGTGCCGCGGCGGCAGCATCCGCAGGGCGGTCATGTCCTCGCGGAAGAGCGCGGTCTCACGCTCGGCGAGGCCGACCCAGTCGATGCCGTCCCGGGCGGCCCGCTCCAGGAGCGGATCGTCGACGTCGGTGACGTTCTGGACGTAGTGGACCTGCCGCTTGGTGTCGAGCCACACGCGCTGCACGAGGTCGAACGCGTTGTAGGTCGCCGCGTGCCCCATGTGGGTCGCGTCGTACGGCGTGATGCCGCAGACGTAGATACGGGCGACGGGACCGGGGTCGAGGGTCACTCGCCCACCGGTCGCGGTGTCGTGGATCCGGAGGTCGCGGCCCTTGCCGGGCAGGGCGGGGACCTCAGAAGCGGGCCAGGCATGCATGCCACGAGCCTAACCGGACGGGTGTTCCGGATACGAACCGGATGCAGGATCATGACGCGATCGGCACTCTTGCGCCGCGGGCACGAATGTGCAGGTCGACGCCGTGGCCGGGATAGGACCGGGGCGGACCGGGGTCAGACCGGGGGCCACGGGATGGCCGGCCACCGTCCCGACGGCTCCGGGTGGCGGCCGGACGCGCGCAGGGCGGACACGCGCTCGCGGACCGCCGCCACCTCGGCCGCCGTGAGCAGCTCCGCCAGACGGGTGGCCAGGGGCGCCCCGGGCGCCAGGGAGACCTCCAGTCCGGCGAGCACCTCGAGGGCCTCCTGCGGCAGCGGCTCGCCCGCCCAGCCCCACAGCAGGGTGCGCAGCTTGTCGTCCACGTTGAAGGTGACGCCGTGGTCGATGGCGTACAGCCGGCCGTCCGCCGTGGGCAGCAGATGGCCGCCCTTGCGGTCCCCGTTGTTGATCACGGCGTCGAGGACGGCGAGCCGCCGCAGCCGTACGTCGTCGGCGTGGACGAGCAGCGCCGTGCGGTCCTCTCCGACCTCGGCGAGGCCCACCGCCTTCCAGCCGTCCCCGGGCTCCTCGCCGTCGACGAGCGCGAGGAGGGACGCCGACGGGTCCCCCTCGATCCACAGCTGGACCATGCCCCGGCCGTACGGCCCGTCCCGCAGGACCGTCGGCGGCACCAGGCCCCATCCGGTCGCCTCGGAGACCTCGTACGCCGCGACCTCGCGCTGCGCCAGCGTCCCGTCCGGGAAGTCCCACAGCGGCCGCTCCCCCGCGACCGGCTTGTAGACGCAGTCGGCCTCATGGCCCTCGTACGCGACGGAACACAGCA
>NZ_KL591011.1:53513-231723 GCF_000716335.1 Streptomyces sp. NRRL S-118
CAGCAGGACCGCGTTGGACGCCTCGCGGACCTGGCCGCGCACGGTCAGTTCGCCCCGGGTGAGCAGGCCGAGCCGATCCGGCATCGTCAGGCTCCCCGGCGGTATCCGTTCTGACGCGGGCATACGTGTCCTTCCGGATCGAGCGGCAGGCTGCACAGCGGGCACGGTGGGCGGCCGGCGTTGACGACGTCGAGCGCCCGCTTGGCAAAGGCTCTGGCCTGCGCCCCGGTGAGCCGGACGCGGAGCATCGGCGGGCCGTTCTCCTCGTCCTGCAGAAGCCGCTCCTCGGCCTCGGCGAGGTCCTCCTCGGTGTCCGCGTCGAGTTCGACGAGCGCCTGGGCCTCGACGATCATGCGCTGGTTCTCGCCGTCCCAGGCCAGCGCCATCGTGCCGACCCGGAACTCCTCCTCGATGGGCGCGTCCAGGGGCGCGGTGTCGGCCGTGTCGGGAGGCGCGACGGCCGGGACGGGGGCGTTGCCGCCGGTGCGCCGGACCACTTCGTCGAGCAGCTCGTCGATCCGCTCGGCGAGCGCCGCCACCTGTGTCTTCTCCAGGGCGACGCTGGTGACCCGCCCGCCGGCGGACGCCTGCAGGAAGAACGTACGGCGCCCAGGCAGCCCGACCGTGCCGGCCACGAAGCGCTCCGGTGGGTCGTAGAGGAACACCTGACGGGACACGTTCCCTCTCCCTTGCGTCCTTGAGTGGTGAGCTTCCGCGGCGCTGCGGCGTCGTCCACCCTACTGTGCGGAGCGATCACGGTGCTCCCGCGCCGCCCCCCACCTCCGCCGCCCCTCCGCGGGTCTCCTCGCGCGGCACCAGCGCGCCGAAGTCGCCGGTGTCGCCGAGCCGCACGAGAAACGGCCGCAGCCGGGTGTAACGGACCACGGTCACGGAACAAGGATCCACATGGATCCGCTGGAAAAGATCGAGATGCATGCCGAGGGCATCGGCCACGACGGACTTGATGATGTCGCCGTGCGAGCACATCACGTAGACGGCGTCCTCCCCGTGGTCCGCCTCCA
The DNA here is from genome assembly GCF_000716335.1 of Streptomyces sp. NRRL S-118. Classification (GTDB taxonomy): domain Bacteria; phylum Actinomycetota; class Actinomycetes; order Streptomycetales; family Streptomycetaceae; genus Streptomyces. The sequence continues at coordinate 54,536 of NZ_KL591011.1, forward strand.
CGCGTGCGTTCCACTCCCGTACGGCGTCGACGGCACGCGCCTGCATGGCACGCATCGACTCGCCGCCGGGGAAGGCCGCGGCCGACGGGTGCTGCTGGACGACGTCCATCAGCGGCTCGTCGGCGAGCTCGGCGAGCTTGCGGCCCGACCAGTCGCCGTACCGGCACTCGCCGATCCGCTCGTCGGTGTGCACCGGCAGCTCGGGGCGGGCGTCGAGGAGCGGCCGCAGCGTCTCCAGGCACCGCTGCAGCGGGCTGGTGACGGCGACCGCGATGGGTACGCCGGCCAGCCGCCCGGGCAGCGCGGCGGCCTGCGCGGCGCCGCGCTCGTCGAGGGCGACCCCGGGCGTCCACCCGGCGAGCACCCCGGCGGTATTGGCGGTCGAGCGTCCGTGCCGTACGAGGATCAGCGTGGCCATGCCTGCCAGCGTAGGCCCTGGCCGGCGGATCGGTCCGGGCGGAGGCCGGGCCGCCCGCACGGGTGCAAGGAGGCCGGGGCCGGGGAAGGATGCGCGGCGTGATCGTGGACTGTGCCATCTACCGGGACGGGCACCGCAGCGACGGGCCCTCCGACTTCTCCGACGCCTTGGAGTACGCGCGCGCGTCGGGCGGTGACGCGTTCCTGTGGATCGGGCTGCACGAGCCGACGGAGGGTGAGTTCGATCACGTCGCCGAGGAGTTCGCACTCCACCCGCTGGCCGTGGAGGACGCGCTCAAGGCGCACCAGCGGCCGAAGCTGGAGGTGTACGACGACTCGCTCTTCATGGTCCTCAAGCCGGTGGTGTACGAGCCGGAGAGCGACACGGTCTCCACCGGCGAGCTGATGGTGTTCATGGGCGACTCGTTCGTGGTGACGGTCCGGCACGGCGAGGGGGCCCCGCTGGGGGCCGTGCGCAAGCGGCTGGAGGCGGAGCCGGAGGTGCTCAGGCACGGGCCGACGTCCGTGCTGTACGCGATCAGCGACGCCGTGGTCGACCACTACATAGAGGTGGCCGCCGAGCTTCAGGTCGACCTGGAGGAGATGGAGACGGAGGTCTTCCAGCCGACGGGCGGCGACGCCAAGAACACGGCGTCGCGGATCTACACCTTCAAGCGGCAGGTGCTGGAGTTCCGCCGGGCCACCGGTCCGCTGGCCGCACCCATGACCCGGCTCGCGGGGGCGGGGGTTCCGTTCGTCAACGAGCGCGCGCAGCCGTTCTTCCGCGACGTCAGCGACCATCTGACCCGCGCGACCGAGCAGGTGGAGGGGCTGGACCGGCTGCTGTCGGACATCCTGTCGGCGCACCTCGCGCAGATGGGTGTGCGGCAGAACGACGACATGCGCAAGATCTCGGCGTGGGCGGCGATGGCCGCGGTGCCGACGATGGTGGCGGGCATCTACGGCATGAACTTCGAGCACATGCCGGAGCTGGGGTGGGCCCTCGGCTACCCGGCGGTGATCGTGGTGATGGCCGTCGCCTGTGCCGGGCTGTACCGGCTCTTCAAGAGCAGGGGCTGGCTCTGAGGGGCCGGCTCCGGGCGGGGCCGGCCACGGGGGTCAGAAGACCGGGGCGGGTTCGGCGGGTCCGCCGAGCGCGTTGCGCCGCTGCGGCATCCTGAGGTCGACCATGCGCCGCCAGCCGCCGAGCCGTTCGAAGGCGTACATGCCCCGGATGCCCAGGGCGAGCGCCGCCCGCTTGGGGCGCGGCCAGCGCAGGATGCGACCCATGTGGTCCATGACGGCGAGGCTGACGTCGCGGTAGACCTCGATCTCCGCGAGGGCGCTCTCGCGCAGTGTGCGCTGGATGGTGCGGCCGTGTCCGGCGCGCGCGAGGCGGAGGAGCTCCTCGTGGCAGTAGGCCAGGTGGTTGTCCTCGTCGTTGCAGATCATCTTGATGGCCCTGCCGACCTCGGGGTGGTCGGCGAAGTGCTTGACGAGCATGTCCATCTGGTCGGCGGCGCGCTGTTCCGTGACGCGGCTGTGCGAGAGGTACACGACGATGTCGTGCTCGGTCAGCGGCTCGTCGCGGCGGAGCTTGTCGTGGGTCAGGCCGATGCCGCGCCGTTCCAGCAGCATCGTGTAGTCGGTCTCCGGGGGGACGGGGACCGGTTCGAGCCCGCGCTTCTTGAGCAGGGCGTTGAAGATGCGGCCGTGCTTGTCCTCGTCGGCTCCGTGCCGGGTGATCTTGGGGGCGAGCTCGCGCATGCTCTCGGGGACGAGGGCGGCGATCCTGGCGTTCTCCCAGCCGCCCTGGGCTTCGCCGCTGGCGGCGATGGAACAGAACAACTGGAAGGAGTCGTCGTTGTCGATGATCTCCTGGAACAGGCTTCGGGCCGAGAGCATCACTGCACCTCCATGCAGGCGGGCGACCGTTTGACCGCACTTCCGCAAAGGACGAGTCAAATGCGGCAGGGAGGGTGTGGCAACACGACGTCCGGACGACTCCCCCGAAAGGAGGAGTCACGCCGGGCGAACGCCGTGGGCGCGGCCTTTCGTGGGCACCGGGGCGGCGGAGGCGGTGCGAGCTCGGCGCCGCCGGGGAGTAACCGAGGGGGCCGGTGGCGCGTTGTACCGCGTGACGGCCGTGGCGGGGATGACCCCGAGCCCCCACCACGGCCGCAGACTTGCCCGGGCGCGGGGGCCGGGCGCGTTGGCTCAGTCCACCAGGCCCGCGCGCTCCAGGGCCTCGGTGCCCGCCCGCAGTGCGGCGATCCGCTCGTCGAGCGTGAAGCCCGCGGGCGCGAGGGTGAGGGTGGTGACGCCGGCGGCGGCGTACGCCTGCATCCGGTCGGCGATGCGCTCCACCGAGCCGAGCAGCGTGGTCTGGTCGATCAGCTGCTGCGGGACCGCGGCGGCCGCACCCGCCTTGTCGCCCGAGAGGTACTTCTCCTGGATCTCGGCGGCTTCCTTCTCGTACCCCATGCGCTGGGCGAGCTGGTTGTAGAAGTTCTGCTTGCGGCTGCCCATGCCGCCCACGTACAGGGCGGTGTACGGGCGGAAGGTGTCGGCGAGGGCGGCGATGTCGTCACCGAGGGCCAGCGGGACGGTGGGGACGACGTCGAACCCCTCCATCGTGAGGCCCGCCTTCTCCCGTCCGGCCCGCAGGTGCCGAAGGGCGGTGTCCTCCAGGTGCTCGGCGGACGGGAAGATCAGCAGGGCGCCGTCGGCGATCTCGCCCGTCTGCTCCAGGTTCTTGGGACCGATGGCGGCGATGTAGAGCGGGATGTGCTCGCGCTGCGGGTGGACCGTCAGCTTGATGGGCTTGCCGGGGCCGCCGGGCAGCGGGAGCGTCCAGTGCTCGCCCTCGTGGGTCAGGCGCTCGCGGGCCATGGCCTTGCGGACGATCTCGACGTACTCGCGGGTGCGGGAGAGCGGCTTGTCGAACTTCACGCCGTACCAGCCCTCGGAGACCTGCGGTCCGGAGACGCCGAGGCCGAGGCGGAACCGGCCGCCGGACAGTGTGTCCAGGGTGGCCGCCGTCATCGCGGTCATGGCCGGCTGACGGGCCGGGATCTGCATGATCGCTGAACCGATGTCGATGTTCTCGGTCTGGGCGGCGACCCAGGCCAGGACGGTCGGCGCGTCGGAGCCGTACGCCTCGGCGGCCCAGCACACGTCGTAGCCGAGGCGGTCCGCCTCCTGGGCGACGGCGAGATTGTCGCCGTCCATGCCGGCGCCCCAGTAACCGAGGTTGATGCCGAGCCGCATACCGGTCCCCTCACTCATTTACCCATCAGTAACGTTCTTGCCCGGGACTCTAGCGCGCGGGGCTGCGCCGCGGCAGAGGGCGAGGCCGGACGGAGCGGGCGGAGTTGTCCACAGGGGTCTCTGCGCGTGGGCCCTTGGCCAGTAATCTCGCGACCATGGAGCAGAGGCATCTCGGCCGTACGGGCCTGCGTGTGTCCCGTATCGGGCTCGGCACCCTCACGTGGGGGCGGGACACCGACGAGCACGACGCCGCGGACCAGTTGAAGGTGTTCTGGGAAGCGGGCGGGACCCTCATCGACACCGCCGACGTGTACGGGGGCGGCGAGGCGGAGTATCTGCTCGGGCAGCTCGTGGAGCGGCTCGTGCCGCGCCGCGACCTGGTCATCGCGACGAAGGCGGGCAGCGTCCCGGACCCGGACCGGCGGTTCGACGGGTCGCGCGGCCATCTGCTCGCGGCGCTCGACGCGTCGCTGGCCCGGCTCGGCACGGACTACGTCGACCTGTGGCAGCTCCACGCCTACGACCCCGGGACACCGCTGGAGGAGACGCTCCAGGCGCTCGACATCGCGGTCAGCAGCGGGCGTGCCCGGTACGTGGGCGTGTCCAACTTCTGCGGCTGGCAGCTGGCGAAGGCGGCGACCTGGCAGCTGGCGCCCGGCGGGATCCGGGCGCGGCTGGCCAGCACGCAGATGGAGTACTCGCTGCTGCAGCGGGGCGTGGAGCGCGAGGTCCTGCCGGCCGCGCTGGACCTCGGGGTGGGCCTTCTCCCGTCGTCCCCCCTGGGGCGGGGTGTGCTCACGGGCAAGTACCGGCACGCCACGCCGGCCGACTCGCGGGGCGCGTCGGAGCAGCTGGCCCCGTTCGTGGAGCCGTACCTGGACGAGGCGGGGACCCGGATCGTGGACGCGGTGACCACGGCGGCGGACGGGCTGGCGACGACCCCGCTTCAGGTGGCGCTGGCCTGGGTACGGGACCGGCCGGGGGTGGTGGCCCCGATCGTGGGCGCCCGCAACGCGCAGCAGCTCGCGGCGGCACTGTCAGTGGAGAGCCTTAGTCTTCCTGACGAGATCCGCCGGGCGCTGGACGATGTGTCGGCCCCGGTGCACCGCTATCCCGATCAGGACTGGAGCACGCTGTGACCGCGCTTCCCCGGGGGGCCGCCCCCGGTTCCTCCTCCGACGACCCGACCGCCGACGAGCCCGGGCCGGGCGTGCCGGCCGAGCCGGGCGGCTCCGCCGAGGCGGAGGACGCGGGCGAGGGCGGTGGCGCCGGGGAGACGGCCGCGGAGGATCCCGAAGAGGAATCCATCGAGCAGTCCACGGAACAGTCCGCCGAGCAGTCCGCGGAGGGGCCCGGGGAAGGCCCGGAAGGACAGGGCCAGGGCCTCTCGGAGGCCGAGGCCGAGCTGGCGGCGCAGCGTGCGCTGCGCGCGCGCATCGAGCAGCGCAAGGCCGAGCAGGGCGGCCCCATCGAAGCGGGTGCCAAGCTCAGCGGCAAGGCGGCGGACCTGCTCGCGGCGGTCCGGGCCGTGGAGAGCGGAGCGAAGCCCGGTACGGCGTTCCCGGACTCCCCCGCGCCCGCGCCCCGGCGCCCCGCTCCCGCGCCGACCGCGCCCCCGCGCCCGGCGGTCCCCGTGTCCGCGCCCGCGCCGCGGACGGCCGGCGCGGAGACGGTGGCGGCCGTGCGGGCGGTGCTGGCCGAGGGCGGCGCTCCCGAGGCGCTCGCCGTGCCGGTGGCGACGGAACTCGGCGAGCAGGCGGCTGACGCCCTGCGTGCGGACCCGTGGCGGCTGCTGGAGGTCCCGGGCGTACGGCCCGAGCAGGCGGACGGCTTCGCGCGGGCGCTGCTCGGCCCCGAGTGCGGGCCCGGCGACGAGCGCCGGACGACCGCGCTCATCGGCCGGCTGCTCCAGCGCGCGGCCCTGGAGGGTCACACGGCGCTGGAGGCGGCGGCCGTGCGCGCGTCGCTCGCCGGGCAGGCGGTACCGGAGCCGGACGAGGCGGTGCAGCACGCCATCGCCGAGGGCACCGTGCTGGTCTTCCACGACGGACCGGACGACGAGCCGGGCCGGGAGCCCGAGGAGGAGACCGAGGAGGCGTCCGCGGACCCGGTCCCGGTCCTGCTGGGGCTCGACCGGTACGCGCTGGCCGAGGAGAGCCTCGCCGACGGCCTCGCCCGGCTGGCCAGGTCCGGACCGGACTCCCGCTGGGAGGCTGCCGAGCCGACGGCGCTCACCCGCGCGGTCGCCGAGCACGGCCTGGTCGCGCACACGGGCGGTGAGGCGTCCCGGGCGGAGCCGCTCGCCCTGGCCGCGGCGGCGCGCGGGCTGGGGCTGCGGGCAGCGGTGGCCACGTACACGGAGAACGGCCGGCGCAGACTGGGCGCGGACGCGGCCGTGGACGCGGTGACGGTCGCAGGTCTGCTCTCCGGCGCTGACGGGCCGGGCCGGGACGAGGAGGGTGCGCTGGCGCTGGACCTGCTGGTCGTGCTGGACGCCCCGCAGCTGGACGTGGAGTCGGCCGCGATGCTGGTCGAGTCGCTGCCGGACGGCTGCCGCCTGGTGCTGAGCGGCGATCCGGGGGTGCTGTGGTCGGCCGGCGCGGGGCGGGTGTTCGCGGACGTCCTGGCGGCGCGGGCCTGCCCGCACATCGCCTCCCGCGTCCCGGATCCGGGTCCCCTCGGCGAGCTGGTCTCCGGCATCGGGATCGGCGAGCTGAACCAGGTGGAGGCCCCCGGCAAGGAGGTCGTGATCGTTCCCGTCCGGGACGCGGGCGAGGCGGTGCACCGCACGGTGCAGCTGGTGGCGGACTCGGTGCCGCGGGCGATCGGGGTGCCGGCCGAGCAGACCCAGGTGATCACGGTCGGCCACGGCGGCTCGGCGGGGACGCGGGCGCTGAACGCGGCGCTGAAGCAGCGGCTCAACCCGGGGCCGGGGCGCTTCGGCGGCTTCGACCCGGGTGACCGCGTCGCGTACGCCCCTGCGCCGGGACGTACGGTCCCGGGCACGGTGGTCTCGGCCGACGCCCAGGGGCTGCACCTCGACTGCGAGGGCGAGCGGGTCGTCGTGCCGAAGGAGCGGGTCGAGTCGATGGTCCGCCACGGCTGGGCGCTCACGGCCCACCAGGCGGCCGGCATGCGCTGGCCGGCGGCGGTGGTGGTCCTGCCGGGCGACGCGGCGCAGGGCCTGCACCGCGCCTGGGTCTACACCGCCTTCAGCCGCGCCGAGCGCCATCTCTCGGTGGTGCACGGCGTGGACCAGGCGCTCCCCCACGCCGTCGCGGAGATCCCGCCCCCGCCCCGCACGACCCGTCTGCGGGCTCTGCTGGAGTCCCTCCTGGCCACGCCGGAGGAGTAGCCCCGGGCCTGCGGGCGGATGTCGCGGCGGCGCGCCCCGGGGCCGCGCCGCCGCGCCACGGTCCGTAGGTCAGGAGGCGCCGGGGAGGGTGTCGTCCGGGTCGCCGTGGAGCTCGTCCTCGTCGAAGACGGCGCTCACGTCGAAGCGGCAGACCACCCGGCTCGGATCCGCCTGGTCGAACGGCGTGCTCAGCCACTCGCCGGGTTCCGGCAGCTCGTCCGCCGCCGCGACCCAGAGGGTGGAGTCGCCCTCCTCCAGGCCGAACTCCTTGTGCCGCGACGCGATCTCGTCCGGTTCGTACTCGCCGAAGAGCACGCCGAGCGCCGCGTGCACGCTCGTCCCGACCACCGCGGCCGCTCCCGTGCGGTCCTCCCCCTCGTCCAGGTCCGCGATGCGCTGGGCCTGGGCGAGGAGGCGCAGCGGCTCCGCCACCGCGTAGTCGCGGCGGATGAGCACGCTCAGCGCGCTCGGCTCGTCCGGGCCCTCGTAGGGCGGCAGTGAGTCCTCCACACCCGGGATCTCGAAGGGCGTGACCTCGTCGTAGCGGTCGTAGAGACGCTCGTCGTACGCCTCTGCCGCGGCGGCGAGCTCGTTGAACGCGGCGTAGACGGCCGGGTCGTCATCGCCTGTGCGGTTCTCGACCGCCTCCAGGTGGCGGTCCAGTGCGGCTTTGACCGCCTCGGCGGCGGCGCGTACCTCGGCAGCGGTGGGCTGCGCAGCATCAGACATAGTGCAGACGCTATCCGTACCAGGGCTCTGCCCGCACAATAGATGCGATGCCGGAATACGAATTTGTCGACGTGTACGTACCTCGCGGGGTCTCCCGCAAGGAGGCGACCCGTCTGCTGACCGACCATGCCGAGTACGGACACTGGGAGTTGGACCGACTGAGCCTGCTCCGGGACGGCAGCCGCAGAGTGCGGTTGCGCCGGCGCATCATTCGTCAGGTACGCGCCACGTGGTGAGGTGGCACACAGCAGGGAGCGGGCCCCGCGGCTGCGGGGCCCGCTCCGTCGTCGTGCGTGGATCCGTGACTACGGACAGCGACTAAGAGGCCTGCCGAGCGCGGCGGTAGAGGACCGCCCCGCCGAGGAGCAGACCCGCACTCGCCGGGACCAGCATGCCGAGCGCGGAGGCACCGGTCTGCGCCAGCTCCTCCTCCGCCTGCGGCGGGGTGCCCGTGTGCACGCCGGGCTCGTTCGGCTTGTTGGGCTTGTTGGGCTCGATCGGACCGGGCTGCTCGGGGTTGGCCGGCTGTCCCGGCTTGCCGGGCTCACCGGGGTTGCCCGGGTTTCCGGGGTTACCGGGGTTTCCGGGGTTACCCGGGTTGCCCGGGTTTCCGGGGTTACCAGGGTTGCCCGGGTTACCGGGGTTGCCCGGCGCCTTCCCGTGACCGTTGGCACAGCCGTTGCCGAAGGTCGGGTTCAATGCCCCGCCGACGTCGACACTGTTGCCACAGGCGTTGACCGGCACGCTCACCGGCGCCTGGACGTTGTTGCCGGACGCGACACCCGGCGAGCTGCTGGTCGCACCGCTCGCCTTGGCGCCGCTCGACTCGTTGGCGCACTTGTTCCCGAACGCGGGGTTGAGCGCCCCCACGACGTTCACGGAGTTGCCGCACGCGTTCACCGGCACGCTCACCGGCACCTGAACCGAATTCCCGGACGCGACGCCCGGGGAATTCGACGCGGCTCCGTGGGCGCCGGCGCCATTGTGCGCCTGTGCGTACCCGCCGCCGAGAGCGAGTACCCCGCCCGCGGCCGCCATGATGGTCAGGCCTTTTCGCGTGACCTGTCGCATAGCTAGATTCCCTGCCTTCCAGGCTCCGGAATACCCCCGGGCACAGCGCGCGGAGGCGTAATGCTTACCGGCCCCGGAGCACGTCCTGCGCTCTCCGGGGCCGACCGGGCTCACACCCTCACGGGGCGACGCGAAACGTCAGCCGTTGATGCAGGTGTTGCCGAAGGCCGGGTTCAGCAGGCCGACGACGTTGATCGTGTTACCGCACACGTTGACCGGGATGTGGACGGGAACCTGAACCACATTGCCCGAAATGACACCCGGGGAGCCCACGGCAGCACCCTGCGCGCCCGCGTCGGCGACGGCCATGCCCGCGCCGGCCAGGACCAGACCACCGGTGGCGGCCGCAACAGCGACGACCTTCTTGATCATTATTCCTCCTTGTTGGCAATGCGATCCCAGCCTCGGACCGCACCACCTGTAACGAGAGGGAATTAAGGGGGCTACGTCGTGATGACCGCGTTCACCCTTTTCGGTCGCATGTGCACAGGCGGTCGATTATTGGGAGTTTCGTTTCAGCCGACTAATCGCCCCGCCGGGCGGCCGGCTCGGGCGGAACGGCGCCCTCCGTGCCCTCCGCCCCGGTCGGCGCCCGCTCGTCAGCTCGCGTCGATGAAGCGGTCCAGGACCCGGACCCCGAACTTGAGGCCCTCCACCGGCACCCGCTCGTCCACGCCGTGGAACATCCCGGCGAAGTCCAGCTCCGGCGGCAGTTGCAGCGGCGCGAAGCCGAAGCAACGGATGCCGAGATCGTCGAAGGACTTGGCGTCCGTGCCGCCGGAGAGCATGTACGGCACGGCCCGGGCGATCGGGTCCTCCGCCTGCAGCGCGGACTGCATGGCGTCCACCAGGTCCCCGTCGAAGCTGGTCTCCAGCGCCTTGTCGGCGTGCACGTCCTCGCGCCGTACGCGCGGGCCGAGGATCCGGTCGAGGTCGGCCAGGAACTCCTCCTCGTACCCCGGCAGGAAGCGCCCGTCGACGTGGGCGGTGGCCTGGCCCGGGATGACGTTGACCTTGTAGCCGGCGCCGAGCATGGTCGGGGCGGCGGAGTTGCGCAGGGTGGCGCCGATCATCTTGGCGATGCCGCCCAGCTTGGCGAGGGTCGCCTCCATGTCCTCCGGGTCCAGGGGGGTGCCCAGCGCGTCGGACAGCTCGTCCAGGAAGGACCGCACGGTCTTGGTGACCCGCACCGGCCAGGTGTGCCGGCCGAGCCGTCCGACCGCCTCGCACAGCTCGGTGATCGCGTTGCCGGAGTTGGTCATCGAGCCGTGCCCGGCCGTGCCCTCCACGGTGAGCCGCATCCAGTGCATGCCCTTCTGGGCGGTCTCGACCAGGTACAGGCGCAGGTTCTCGTTGACGGTGAAGGAGAAGCCGCCGACCTCGCCGATCGCCTCCGTCACGCCCTCGAAGAGATCCGGGTGCTTGTCGACCAGGTGGCGCGCGCCGTACGTGCCGCCGGCCTCCTCGTCGGCGAGGAAGGCCAGCACGATGTCGCGCGGGGGCTTGCGGCCACTGCGCAGCCTGTCCCGCACGACCGCCAGGGTCATCGCGTCCATGTCCTTCATGTCGACCGCGCCGCGACCCCAGACGCAGCCGTCGGCGATCTCGCCCGAGAAGGGGTGGTGCGTCCAGTCCTCGGCGTTGGCGGGCACGACGTCGGTGTGGCCGTGGATCAGCAGGGCGGGCCGGGACGGGTCCTCCCCCTCGATCCGCGCCACCGTGGAGGCGCGGCCCTTGTGCGACTCGATGATCCTCGGTTCCAGTCCGACCTCGGCCAGCTTCTCGGCGACGTACTCGGCGGCGGCCCGCTCACCGGGGCCCGAGTGGTCGCCGTAGTTGCTGGTGTCGATCCGGATGAGGTCGCGGCAGAGGTCGGTGACCTCGTCCTCGCCCGCCGTGACACCTGCTGCTCGCGCCGTGCTCGACTCGCTCACGCTCGTTCCTCCCGCGTAGCTGCTGCTGGGTCCTTTCATCCTGCCCCCTCCCGGGGTGGGGGCGGGGGCGTGATCGGGCACCTCGAATGTTTGCTATGGTTTTCCACGTCGGAACGGCCACGGGCCGCGAGACAGACACCTTGTCCGGGTGGCGGAATGGCAGACGCGCTAGCTTGAGGTGCTAGTGCCCTTTATCGGGCGTGGGGGTTCAAGTCCCCCCTCGGACACAGAGAAGAGCGGGTTCGGCCGGTGGCCGGGCCCGCTCCTTCGTGTGCGCGCACGTCGCATAGGCTCGGCCGCACGATGAACGACACTCTGGATCCGCTGGAGCCCAAGGCCGACAAGGCCACCGTGCGGCGGCACAACCTGAGCCTGGTGCTGCGGGCCGTGCACGACGAGGGCGAGGCGACCCGGGCGGCGGTGGCGGCGCGGGTGGGGCTGACCCGGGCCGCGGTGTCGTCGCTGGTCGAGCAGTTGCTGGTGAGCGGCTTCCTCACGGAGTCGGGCAAGACCTTCAGCGGGCACGCGGGGCGGCCGGGCACCGCGCTGCGGGTGGCGCGCACCGGGCCGGCCGGGCTCGGCGTGGAGATCAACGTCGACTACGTGTCGGTGTGCGTGGTGGACCTCGCGGGAACGGACCGGGTACGGCTGACCGAGCACCTCGACCACCGCGGCACACCGCCCGGCGAGGTGCTGGAACGGGCGGCGCGGATCGCCGCGCGGACACTGGGGTCGGCGGCGGAGCAGCGGCTGGAGCCGGTGGGGGTCCGGCTGGCGCTGCCGGGGCTGGTGTCGGGCGGCCGTGTCCGCCAGGCGCCGAACCTCGGCTGGAACCGGGTCCCGGCGGAGGAGCTGTTCGGGCAGGCGCTGAGCGGGCTGCTGCCCGGCGGGCGGGCGCTGCCGGTCGGGTCGGACAACGAGGCCAACGCCGCCGCCCTGGCCGAGCTGTGGTTCGGCGGGCCGGGGCGGGTGCGCAGCTTCCTGTACCTGTCGGGCGAGATCGGCGTGGGCGGCGCGATCGTCGTCGACGGGGAGCTGCTGCGCGGGGCCCACGGGTTCGCGGGCGAGATCGGGCACGTGGTGGTGGACGCGGAGGGGCCGGAGTGCCGGTGCGGTTCGCGGGGCTGCCTGGAGCAGTACGCGGGCCAGACGGCGCTGCTGCGCGGCGCGGGCCTCGACGGGTCGGCGGGTATGCCGGGTGTGGCGGAGCTGGAGCGGCGGGCCCTCGCGGGGGACGTCCGGACGGTGGCGGCGCTCGAACGGGCCGGGCGGATGCTCGGGCTGGTGGTGTCGGGGGCGGTGAACCTGCTGGATCCGGACGCGGTGGTGCTGGGCGGGATCTACCGGGGGCTGATGCCGTGGCTCGGCGCGGCGGCGGACCGCGAGCTGACCGCCCGCGTCGTATCGGGCCTGTGGCCCGACGGGTGCGGTCGGCTGCGCGGTGCGTCGTCCTCGGGGGACGCGGCGCGGGGGGCCGCGGCGGCGGTGGTGCGGGACGTGATCGCGGACCCGGCGGCCCACGTGGTGCGCGCCGGATAGGGACTCTTCCGCGAAGTGGCGTCGTCCGCCTCTGCGGCCGGGGCCGGCTCCCCTCGCCCGCCCCGCATCCGTACGCTTCCCCGTCCCGGAGCTTCGCCCGGGGCTGCCGCTCCCCGGTCCGGCCTGATCCGGGAGACGGCCCCGGGCCTCGTCCGGAGCGCGTGCGCGTACGCCGCCGAATCCCGGGCCCCCGCACACGCCGGTGACCGGCGGCACGGCTAGTGGGCGGCGAGGAGGTGGTTCCAGGCCAGCTGGTCGAGGCGTTCGAAGGCCATGGAGCGGGCGGCCACCGCCGTGGGGTCGAAGGACTCGTGGGCGGAGGGGTCGGACAGGAGGGCGGCGAGACCGTCGTCGGCGGTGGGGCGGGAGAGGTCGGGGAGGCGGGAGGCCGCCAGAGCCTCCTGGACCTCGGGGTCGGCGCGGAAGGCCGCGGCGCGGGACTTGAGGACGAGGTAGTTGCGCATGCAGTTCTTCGCCGACTCCCAGACGCCGTCGAAGCCGTCCGTGCGCACCGGCTTGAAGTCGAAGTGGCGCGGGCCCGCGTAGCCGGCGCTCTCCAGCAGGTCGACCAGCCAGAAGGCCTGGCGCAGGTCGCCCGCGCCGAAGCGGAGGTCCTGGTCGTACTTGATGCCGGACTGGCCGTTGAGGTCGATGTGGAAGAGCTTGCCCGCCCACAGCGCCTGTGCGATGCCGTGCGGGAAGTTGAGGCCGGCCATCTGCTCGTGGCCGACCTCCGGGTTGACGCCGACCAGGTGGGGGCGCTCCAGGCGCTCGATGAAGGCGAGGGCGTGCCCGATGGTGGGCAGGAGGATGTCGCCGCGGGGTTCGTTGGGCTTGGGCTCGATGGCGAAGCGCAGGTCGTAGCGCTGCTCGGTGACGTACTGGCCGAGCAGGTCGAAGGCTTCCTTCATGCGGTCGAGGGCGGCGCGGACGTCCTTCGCCGCACCGGACTCCGCCCCTTCGCGGCCGCCCCACGCGACGTACACCTCCGCGCCGAGTTCGGCGGCGAGGTCGATGGTGCGGATCGTCTTGCGCAGCGCGTAGCGGCGGACGTCGCGGTCGTTGGCGGTGAACGCGCCGTCCTTGAAGACCGGGTGCGTGAAGAGGTTCGTCGTGGCCATCGGGACCTTCAGGCCAGTGCGGTCCAGCGCGTCGCGGAACCGCTTGACGGCGGCCTCGCGCTCGGCGCCGGAGGCCCCGAAGGGGATCAGGTCGTCGTCGTGGAAGGTCACTCCGTACGCGCCCAGGGCGGCCAGGCGCTCCACCGACTCGACCGGGTCGAGCGGCGGGCGGGTGGCGGTGCCGAAGGGGTCGACGCCTCGCCAGCCGACGGTCCAGAGGCCGAACGTGAACCTGTCCTCGGGGGTGGGGGTGAAGCGCTCCGGCATGGTGGTGCCCCTCGTCGCTGATTTGTTTGCTCAGATTATTAATAGGAGGACGTGGAGGCGAAGGCAAGACGGACACGCTTGCCTGTCTTCCGTGGACCGATTTGTTTTGAGTACGATCAAAAAATGGACCGACTCAGCTACGTGATCGGTGTGGACAGCTCCACACAGTCCACCAAGGCGGCCCTCGTCGACGCCGCCTCCGGCCGGGTCCTCGCCGTCGGGCGGGCCGCGCACGTCGTCACCGGGAGGGACGGGGCCCGGGAGAGCGACCCGGAGCTGTGGTGGCAGGCCCTCGTGGACGCGGTCACCCGCGCACTGGAAGGGGTCGACCCCCGCGCCGTCACCGGCATCGCGGTCGCCGCGCAGCAGCACGGGCTGGTGGTGCTGGACGGGACCGGACACGCGCTGCGCCCGGCGCTGCTGTGGAACGACACGCGCTCCGCGCCCCAGGCCGCCGCCCTCACCGCCGAGCTCGGGCCGCAGGGGTGGCTGGAGCGCACCGGCTCCGTACCGGTGGCGTCCATGACGGCCGCCAAGTGGCGGTGGCTGCGGGAGAACGAGCCGCGTGCGGCCGAGGCGGCCGCGGCCGTGCGCCTCCCCCACGACTTCCTCACCGAGCGGCTGAGCGGCGTGGCCGCGACCGACCCCGGCGACGCCTCCGGCACCTGCTGGTACAACACGGCGACCGGCGCGTACGACCCGTTCCTGCTGGAGCTGCTGGAGCTGGACGGCTCCCTGCTCCCCGACGTCGCCCCGGGCGGGGCGGCGTGCGCGGGGCGGCTGACCGCGGCGGCGGCGAAGGAGCTCGGCCTCCCGGAGGGCATCCCCGTCGCCGCCGGCACCGGCGACAACATGGCCGCGGCCGTGGGCCTCGGGCTCGGCCGTCAGGGGCTCCTCGGCCATCCGGTTGTCTCGCTGGGCACGTCCGGCACGGTGTTCGCGGCCACCGGCACCCGCCCGGCCACGGCCGCGCTCGCCGGCTTCGCCGCCACCGACGGCGCCGGGACGTACCTGCCGCTGGGGTGCACCCTCAACTGCACGCTCGCCGTCGACAAGGTGGCCGGGCTGCTGGGCCTCGACCGTGAGGACGCCGTGCCCGGCGGCGAGGCCGTCCTGCTGCCCTACCTCGACGGGGAGCGCACCCCCGACCTGCCGCGTGCCGCCGGGCTGCTCACCGGGCTGCGGCACGCCACCACGCCGCAGCAGCTCCTGGGCGCGGCGTACGAAGGCGCGGCGTTCACGCTGCTGCGCGCGCTCGACGCGCTGCCCGGTGCCGTTCCGGAGGCGCCCCTGCGGCTCATCGGGGGCGGTGCCCGGGGGCGCGCATGGCAGGCGACGGTGCGGCGGCTCTCCGGGCGGGCCGTCGTCGTGCCCCGTACCACCGAGCTCGTGGCCCTCGGCGCCGCCGCCCTCGCCGCGGGCGCGGCCGCCGGCGAGGACCCGGTCGCCGTCGCCACCGCGTGGGGGGCCGGCGAAGGTGAGGAGTACCCGCCCCTCGAGCGCGACCGTGCCGCCCGGGACCGCATCGCCGCGGTCCTGGACACCCACCTCTCCCTGGGAGCCCCATGAGGTTGACCGACGGCTTCCGGCTGCTGCGCGACGGCGTCCGGGTCTCGTACGCCACCGAAGTGCGCGACCTGCACGTCAGCGACGACCACTTCACCGCGTACGCGGCCGTGCGGCGCGTGGAGCACCGGGGGCACACCCTCAACCCGCCGCTGCTGACGGTGGAGTGCTTCTCCCCCGCCGAGGGCGTCATCGGCGTCCGCACCACCCACCACGCCGGGAAGGCCCAAGTCGCCGCCGCCGTGCTGTACCTCCCGCGGCCCGGACGCGGCGCGAGGGTTCCGTCCCGAGCTGACCAGCGGGCCGCTCACCGTCCGCCTCGACCGGGACGGGCCCTGGGGGCTCACGTTCCTGGACGCCGGCGGGCGGCGGCTGACCGCCGTCGAGGAGGAGAGCGGTGGAGGCGCTGCCGGGCGCGGTCGGGGGGCGGAGCTGCGGGTCCGCGCGAGGGGCACGGACCGGCCGTTCCGGTTGCGGGTGGTCGGCGGCGGCTCGGCACGGGGCACCGGTGAGGTGACCGTGCGGCTCCGCTGAACCCGCGGGCGGGCGCGGGTCGATCCCCCTGTAACCGCGGGCGGCGGCGGGCGCGGGTGGCTCCGCTGAGCCCGCGGGCGGCGGGCGTGCGGGCGCGACGGTTTACCGTGGGGCCGTGAGACGGAGAACGAAGGTGCCCGCGGCGCCGTTGCCGCAGGTCGCGGGGGTCGATCCGGTGCGGCTGCGGCTGCCAGCCGACCCCGCCGGGGCGTGGCCGACCGTGCGGGACCACCTGCTCGCGCGGTACGCGGGGGCCATCGGCGCCGGGCGGGTGGAGGCGATGCTCGCGGAGGGCCGGTTCGTCGGGGCGGACGGGGCCGCCGTCCGTGCGGACGAACCGTACACGGCGGGGCGCCACCTGTGGTTCCACCGGGACCTCCCGCCCGAGGAGCGGGTGCCGTTCGAGGTCGGGATCGTGTACCGCGACGAGCGGATCGTGATCGCCGACAAGCCCCACTTCCTGGCCACCACACCGCGGGGGCGGCACGTGACCGAGACCGCGCTGGCGCGGCTGCGGCGTGATCTCCGGCTGCCCGCGCTCCAGCCCGCGCACCGGCTGGACCGGCTGACGGCGGGGCTGGCGCTGTTCGTCGTACGGCCGGAGGACCGGGGCGCCTACCAGGCACTGTTCCGGGACCGGCGGGTGCGCAAGGAGTACGAGGCGGTGGCCCCGTACGACCCCGGCCTCGCGCTGCCCGTCACCGTACGCAGCCGGATCGTGAAGGAGCGGGGGGTCCTGGCGGCCCGCGAGGAGCCGGGCGAGCCGAACAGCGAGAGCCGTATCGAGCTGATCGAGCACCGGGGCGGGCTCGGCCGGTACCGGCTGGTGCCGGCGACCGGCCAGACCCATCAGCTGAGGGTCCACCTGAACCGGCTGGGCATACCGATCCTGCACGACCCGCTGTATCCGGTGGTGCGGGAGGACGGCCCGGAGGACTACGCCCGTCCGCTCCAACTCCTCGCCCGGTCACTGGAGTTCACCGACCCGTTCACCGGCGCCGGACGGCGGTTCGCCAGCGGCCTGGCGCTCGCGCCGCTGCCCGGCGACGACGGAAAGGTTTCGGCCGGATGAGGCGGGACCGGCAACTGCTCGGCGCGGGGACCTGTCCTCACTGACGCGGGGTCGTCACTGCGTCACGGGGGAAACATGAACGATGCCATCGAGGACATCGCCGCGAGGATCGTCGCGGCCGTGTCGGGCAGCGCCGCCGGCACGGACGGCGAGCTGGTCCCCTACACCGATCCGCTGACCGTGCCGCCCGTGATCCGGCCGGGCCGGGACGAGCGGCAGGTGATCGGGATCGCGCTGCGGCCGACGTGGGTGCGGATGCACTCGCAGCTGCCGCCGACGCTGATGTGGGGGTACGGGGGCAGCGTGCCGGGCCCGACGATCGAGGTGCGGCGAGGGCAGCGCGTCCGGGTCGACTGGACCAACCGCATCCCGCCCGGCAGCCCGCACCCGGTCACCGCCGTGGCGGTGGAACGGGTGCCGGGGCAGGCCGATCCGCACAACCGGCCCGGGCGGCAGGGCGCGGAGCCGGACGGGGACGTGGCGGCGCTGCCGGCCCGGTCGGTGACGGGCCTGCACGGTGCCCCGGCGGGCGGCGGCGACGACATCCGGCCGGACGACGCCGTGGAGTACGGCTGTACGCAGCGGGCGGAGTACCCGAACGACCACCGGGCCGTGCAGTGGTGGTACCGCGACCACGCCCGGGGCATCTCGCGGTGGAACGCGTACGCGGGCCTCGTCGGCACCTACCTGGTGCGGGACGACGAGGAGGACGCCCTCGGGCTGCCGTCCGGGGAGCGCGAGGTGCCGCTGATCCTGGCCGACCGGAACCTGGACCGGGAGGACGAAGCGGCCGGCGGCCGGCTCAGCGGGCGGCTCCTCCACAAGACGACGCTCGTGACCCGCGAGCACCCGGAGACGGGCCGTCCTGTGACGCTGCCGTTCCTGGGGCCGTACACGACGGTCAACGGGACGATCTGGCCGTATCTGGACGTGGTGGACGGCTGGTACCGCTTCCGGATGGTGAACGCCTCGAACGCGCGCGTGTACGACCTCGTCCTCGTCGACGACGAGGACAATCCGGTGCCCGGGGTCGTGCACCTCATCGGCGGTGACGGCGGGCTGCTGCCGCGGCCGGTGCCGGTGGACTTCGGGTTCGGCGCGCCGCTGACGATCGCGCCGGCCGAGCGGCTCGACCTGCTGCTGGACTTCCGGGCGCTGGCGGGGCGCCGCGTGCGGCTGGTCAACAAGGCGGCGGGGCAGGCGCCGGGCGTGCCGGACGCGGCATGGGACGTGCCGTACCCGCAGGTCATGGAGTTCCGGGTGGCACGGGGCGAGGGGACCGACGCCTTCGCGCTGCCGGCGGTGCTGTCCCGGTCCTGCCGGCGGTCGGAGCCGGAGGACCGGGGGTTCCGGCGGCGGCTGGTCGTGCTGACGCCGCCCACGACGGCGGGCGGGGGCGGCCGTCCGGAGCTCTGGGAGATGGAGGAGCTCGACGACGCGCGGGCCCGGCCGCCGGCGCCTGGGGTGGTCCAGGTCCGCGGGCCGGACGGGGCGGTGCGCACCTACCGGCGCACGGCCCGCCGGGCCGGTGACGGGCCCGGCTTCGCGGTGCGGGAGGGCACGGACGAGGAGTGGTCCCTGCTGAACCTGGGCGCGCCGCTGTGCCCGGTGCACATCCCCCTCGCGGACTGCCGGGTCGCCGGGCGGGAGGCGTACGCGGTGGACGGGTTCGATCCGGCGCTGGGCGGGACACGGGCGCCGGTGGCGTACGACGGGGGCCGGCGGATCCCCGTGCCGCCCGGCGAGCAGGGCTGGAAGGACGTGTTCCGGGTGGCCGGGGGCGAGATGGTGCGGGTGAGGGGCCGGTTCGCGGGGGCGTACGGGCGGTTCGCGTACCGCTGCACCGTGCTGGAGCACGCGGACGCGGGCATGGAGCGGCCCTTCGTGGTGCTGCCCGATGAGGTGCCGGGGTTCACGGGCGGCGAGTGACCCGGCGACCGGGGGCCGGGTACCGGGCACGTCACGGGGAACCCCCGCCGGACGGGGTGTCCGGCGGGGGTTCCGTGTCGGTCGTACGGTCCGGCGTACGCCAGGGGGCGCGCCGGTCCGGCGTGCCCGCGGGGGTCGCGTCAGTCCCGCGTACCGGCCTCGGTGAGCGACAGGACGCGCTTGCGGACCAGGAACCAGCCGCCGACCAGCAGCGCCGCGATGAGCGGCACGAAGTTCACGGTGGTCCGGCCGACGCCGCCGCCCCACCACATCAGACCGAGGACGGAGGCGAGGAACACCAGGGTCACGATCTGCGTGTACGGGGCCCAGGGCAGCTGGTACGACGGCCGGCTGACCTTGCCCTCCTTCGAGCGCGACCAGAACAGCAGCGAGCAGAGCATGATCATGCCCCAGGTGCCGAGGATGCCGATGGAGGCGAGGTTCAGCACGATCTCGAACGCCTCGCCGGGCATGAGGTAGTTCAGGCCGACGCCCAGCACGCCGAAGCCGGCGGTGAGCAGGATGCCGCCGTAGGGCACCTGGCCCTTGTTCATGCGGGCGGTGAACTTGGGCGCGGAGCCGGCCATGGCCATCGAGCGCAGGATGCGGCCGGTGGAATACAGGCCGGAGTTCAGGCTGGAGAGGGCGGCGGTGAGGACGACCAGGTTCATGATGCCGGCCATGCCCGGGATGCCGAGCTTGTCGAACACGGTGACGAACGGGCTCTGGTCGCCGGAGTACGAGGTGTACGGCAGCAGCAGCGCGAGCAGGACGACCGAGCCGACGTAGAACAGGCCCACGCGCCACATGATCGAGTTGATCGCCTTGGGCATGATCTTCTCGGGGTTCTCGGTCTCACCTGCGGCGACGCCGACCAGCTCGACGGAGGCGTACGCGAAGACGACACCCTGGACGACCATCAGCATCGGCAGCATGCCCATCGGGAAGATGCCGCCGTTGTCGGTGATGGTGGCCAGCCCCGGGGTGTGGCCGCCGACCTCGTGCTGGGTGGCGACCAGGAAGATGCCGACGCACATGAAGATCACCAGCGCGGCGACCTTGATGATCGCGAACCAGAACTCCATCTCGCCGAAGTACTTCACCGAGATCAGGTTCGCGGTGAGGACGACGGCGAGGGCGATGAGGGCGAGGATCCACTGCGGGATGTCGCTGAACATGGCCCAGAAGTGGGCGTAGGTCGCGGCCGCGGTGATGTCGGCGACGGCGGTGGTCGACCAGTTGAGGAAGTACAGCCAGCCTGCCGTGTAGGCGCCCTTCTCGCCCATGAACTCACGGGCGTAGGAGACGAAGGCACCGGAGGAGGGACGGTAGAGCACCAGCTCACCGAGGGCCCGGACGACGAAGAAGGCGAAGACGCCGCAGACGGCGTACGCGATCGCGAGGGAAGGACCCGCGCCCGCGAGGCGGCCGCCTGCACCGAGGAAGAGGCCGGTGCCGATCGCGCCGCCGATGGCGATCATGTTGACGTGCCGGGACTTGAGGTCCTTGCTGTAACCGGCGTCACCGGCGTCGATGTGGGGGGTGCCCGTCGCCGCGGGGGTTCCCGGGCTCAGGGTGTCGGCCGCAGGCATGGTGCGGTCACTCATCTGGAAAGTCGCCTTTGTGAGGGGTCGTGCGGTATCAGCCGTACGCAGGTGATGAGGGTGGTCACCGTGGCACGCAGGCCAGGGCACATAGTCACGGCTGCGCTGCCGTTTTGGCTGTGGCCTATGTCACGTACGGGCGGATCTGAGGTGTTTTTGAGGTTACCGGCCGGTTAATCGGCTTCAGCAGTTTAAGGGCGCCGGTCAGGGGGCGAGCACATCGAGCTCGCGCAGGGCCCCGACCGCGATCTGCCGGGTGAGCTCCTCGGCGCGCACCGCGTCCCGCGCCCGGACCGCCTCGGCGACCTGGACATGGAGGGTGACGGCGGCTGGATCGGGGTCCTCGAACATCACGTGGTGGTGGGTGCGGCCGGTGAGGACCTCCGCGACGACGTCGCCGAGCCGCGCGAACATCTCGTTGCCGGAGGCGTTGAGCACGACGCGATGGAAGGCGATGTCGTGGACCAGGTACGCGTCGAGCTGCCGGCCGCGGGAGGTGGCCACCATCCCGAGGGCCTGCTCGGTGAGCTCGCGGCACTGCTCGGGGGTGGCGTGGACGGCGGCCAGCCCGGCGGCCACCGGCTCGACCGCGGAGCGCAGCACGGTGAGCGAGCGCAGCTGGCGGGGGCGGTCGGCGCCGGCCAGCCGCCAGCGGATGACCTGGGGGTCGTAGACGTTCCACTGCGCGGTGGGCCGGACGGTCACGCCGACGCGGCGGCGGGACTCGACGAGGTGCATCGACTCCAGGACGCGGACGACCTCGCGGACGACCGTGCGGGACACCTCGAAGCGCTGGGCGAGCTCGTCGGTGCGCAGGACGCTGCCGGGCGGGTACTCCCCCGCGGTGATGGCGAGACCCAGGGTGTCCAGCACATGCGTATGGAGCCCCCGGGCCTGAGTCGTCATGTGCTCAGCGTAACCGGCGGCGTAAAAGTATGACTTTTATGTCACAGCCTCTTGTATACGTCGTACTCGATGGGTTTCAGTGTGCGGCGACACCCCGTCCGCATGTCGTCGCGACCGGTGTCGAGCCGGAGTCGATGCCGAGGAAGACAGCGAGGCGCAGCACCCATGCAGAAACCCCCAGTCGTCGTCGTGATGGGCGTGGCGGGCACCGGGAAGACCACCGTCGGGCCGCTGGTCGCCGAGCGCCTCGGTGTGCCGTACGCCGAGGGCGACGACTTCCATCCCGAGGCCAACATCGCGAAGATGACGGCCGGCGTCCCGCTGGACGACGCCGACCGGTGGCCCTGGCTCGACGCGATCGGGCGGTGGGCCCACGGCCGCGAGGGCCTCGGCGGAGTCGTCAGCAGCTCGGCGCTGAAGCGGTCCTACCGCGACCGGCTGCGGGCGGCCGCGCCGGGGATCGTCTTCCTGCACCTGACCGGTGAGCGGGCTCTGATCGAGGCGCGGATGGCCGCGCGCAAGGGGCACTTCATGCCCACCGCGCTGCTGGATTCGCAGTTCGCGACGCTGCAGCCGCTGGGCGAGGACGAGGCCGGTGTCGCGGTCGACGTGGCGGGCGGTCCCGAGGACATCGCCGGCCGGGCGGTCACCGCGCTGCGCCGGTTCACCGCCTGACCGTCCGGCCCTCCGCCCGTCCCTCGGTCCGGCCCTCGGTCCGTCCGGGTCGGACGGCCGGCGGATCCCGGCCCCGGCTCCTGGCTCCCGGCGCCTGGCCCCCGGCTCCGGGCTCGCTCCCGGAGCCGCGATCGGCCTGCGCCGCCCCCTCCCCCTTCCCGTTCCCTCACCCCCATCCCCGAAGCCACGAGGACTCCCCCTGTGACCAGTCTCAGCGTCGAGACGCTGGCAGCGGACGCCACCGAGCCGATCACCTCGGCGGGCAACGCCCACCTCGGCATCGCCGTTCTGGCGGGCATCGCCGTCATCGTCCTGCTCATCACCCGGTTCAAGCTCCACGCCTTCCTGGCGCTGACCATCGGCTCGCTGGCGCTCGGAGCCTTCGCCGGCGCCCCGCTCGACGCGACCATCGCGTCGTTCACCAAGGGACTCGGTTCCACCGTCGCGGGTGTGGGCGTGCTCATCGCACTCGGCGCGATCCTCGGCAAACTGCTCGCCGATTCCGGCGGCGCGGACCGGATCGTCGACACGATCCTCGCGAAGGCGAGCGGGCGGGCCATGCCGTGGGCGATGGTGCTGATCGCCTCGGTGATCGGCCTGCCGCTGTTCTTCGAGGTCGGCATCATGCTGCTGATACCGGTGGTGCTCCTGGTCGCCAAGCGGGGCAACCACTCGCTGATGCGGATCGGTGTCCCCGCGCTGGCGGGCCTGTCCGTGATGCACGGGCTGATCCCGCCGCACCCCGGCCCGCTCGTCGCGATCGACGCGCTCGGCGCGGACCTGGGCGTCACGCTGGCGCTCGGCGTGGTGGTCGCCATCCCCACCGTCGTCATCGCCGGGCCGCTGTTCTCGCGGTACGCGGCCCGGTGGGTGGACATCCCGGCGCCGGACCGCATGATCCCCCAGCGGGCGTCGGAGGACCTGGAGCGGCGGCCGGGCTTCGGCGCCACCGTCGCCACGGTCCTGCTGCCGGTGGTCCTGATGCTGGCCAAGGCGCTGGTGGACATCGTCGTCGACGATCCGGAGAACCACGTCCAGCGGGTCTTCGACGTCGTCGGCTCGCCGCTCATCGCGCTGCTGGCGGCGGTGCTGGTGGGCCTCTTCACGCTGGGCCGGGCGGCGGGCTTCAGCAAGGAGCGGATCTCCTCGACGGTCGAGGCATCGCTCGCCCCCATCGCGGGCGTGCTGCTGATCGTGGGAGCGGGCGGCGGCTTCAAGCAGACGCTCATCGACGTGGGCGTCGGCCGGATGATCCTGGACTTCTCCGGGAACTGGGCCATCCCGGCACTGCTGCTGGCCTGGCTGATCGCGGTGGGCATCAGGCTCGCGACGGGATCGGCGACGGTCGCGACGATCTCGGCGGCCGGACTCGTCGCGCCGCTGGCCGCGGACATGTCGACGACGCACGCGGCGCTGCTGGTGCTGGCGATCGGGGCCGGCTCCCTCTTCTTCAGCCATGTCAACGACGCCGGGTTCTGGATGGTGAAGGAGTACTTCGGCATGAGCGTCGGCCAGACCGTCAAGACCTGGTCCGTGATGGAGACGATCATCTCGGTCGTCGGGATCGCGGTGGTGCTGCTCCTGTCGCTGGTGCTGTAGACCGCGCACGGCGACGGCGCCCGCGGGGTGCGCGTGCCGGTGGGCACGGGCGCCCCGCGGTGGCGGTGGCGGGGCCGGCCCGTCCGGGCCGTAGGCTCGGGCCATGGTGCATGTACTGGGCAGCAGGATCCTGCTGAGCCCCGTGGACCCGCAGCGGTCGCGCGACTTCTACGGCGGGGCGCTGGGCCTGGCCGTCTACCGGGAGTTCGGGACCGGCCCGGAGCGGGGCACGGTGTACTTCCTCGGCGGCGGGTTCCTCGAACTCTCCGGCCGCTCCGACACCCCGCCCTCCCCCGGGCTGCGGCTGTGGTTCCAGGTGGCCGACGTCCAGGAGGCCCACGAGGAACTGCGCGAGCGCGGCGTGGAGATCCTGCATCCGCCGCGCAGGGAGCCGTGGGGCCTGGTCGAGATGTGGATCGCGGATCCGGACGGGGTGCGCATCGCGGTCGTGGAGGTTCCGGAGGACCACCCGTTGCGCCACCGTCCCTGACGGAGGCTCAGCGGGATGCGGACGGCCGTGTGCCGCCCGCGACGACCTGCTCCGCCGGTATCCGGCGCGGGGGCGGGCCGGGCGGTGCTCAGCCGGTCGCCTTCGCCGCCGCGCGGCCTGCCGTACGGCCCGAGAAGAGGCAGCCGCCCAGGAAGGTGCCCTCCAGGGAGCGGTAGCCGTGGACGCCGCCGCCGCCGAAGCCGGCGGCCTCGCCGGCCGCGTAGACGCCGGGCAGGGGCGTGCCGTCCTCGGTCAGGACGCGGGAGGAGAGATCGGTCTCCAGTCCGCCGAGCGACTTGCGGGTGAGGATGTTGAGGCGGACCGCGATCAGCGGGCCCGCCGCGGGGTCGAGGACCCGGTGCGGCGACACCGTGCGGATCAGGCGGTCGCCGAGGTACTTGCGGGCACCGCGGATCGCCGTGACCTGGAGGTCCTTGGTGAAGGGGTTGGTGACCTCCCGGTCCCGGGCGACGATCTCGCGGCGCAGACCGGCTTCGTCGATGAGCGGCTCCTTGGTGAGCGCGTTCATCCCGCGCACCAGCGACGGCAGGTCCTTCTCGATGACGAAGTCAGCGCCGCGGTCCATGAACGCCTTGACCGGACCGGGGACGTCGGCGCGGGCGCGGTCCAGCACGCCGCGCACGGACCGGCCGGTGAGGTCCGGGTTCTGCTCGGAGCCGGAGAGGGTGAACTCCTTGCCGATGATGCGCCGGTTGAGGACGAACCAGGTGTAGCCGTACCCGGAGCGCATGATGTGTTCGAGTGTGCCGAGCGTGTCGAAGCCGGGGAACAGCGGGACCGGGAGGCGGCGGCCGCGCGCGTCCAGCCACAGGGAGGACGGGCCGGGCAGGATGCGGATGCCGTGCCGGGCCCAGATCGGGTTCCAGTTCTCGATGCCCTCGGTGTAGTGCCACATCCGGTCGCGGTTGATGTGGTGGGCCCCGGCCGCCTCCGCGATGCCGAGCATCAGGCCGTCGACGTGGGCCGGTACGCCGGAGAGCATCTTCTCGGGCGGCGTGCCGAGCCGCTCGGGCCACTGCGCGCGGACGAGGTCGTGGTTGCCGCCGATGCCGCCCGAGGTGACGATCACCGCCTGGGCCCGGTACTCGAACGCCCCGACCACCTCCCGGCTGCTCGCGGCGCCGCGCTCCACGCCCGAGGCCGCCAGGACCTCGCCGCTCACGGTGTCCACGGCACCAGCGGTGCGGCCGAGCCCGGTGACGCGGTGACGGAACATCAGCTGTACGAGTCCCTTGGCGACGCCCGCGCGGACGCGCCGCTCGAAGGGGGCGACGAGCCCGGGGCCCGTCCCCCAGGTGATGTGGAACCGCGGCACCGAGTTTCCGTGCCCGGTGGCGTCGTACCCGCCGCGCTCGGCCCAGCCGACGACGGGGAAGAAGCGGACGCCCTGCCGGTGCAGCCAGGGCCGCTTCTCGCCGGCGGCGAAGTCGACGTACGCCTCGGCCCACCGGCGCGGCCAGTGGTCCTCGGGGCGGTCGAAGCCGGCCGTGCCGAGCCAGTCCTGCAGGGCGAGGGCGTGGCTGTCCCGGATGCGCATCCGGCGCTGTTCGGGTGAGTCGACGAAGAACAGGCCGCCGAAGGACCAGTGGGCCTGGCCGCCGATCGACTGCTCCGGTTCCTGGTCGAGCAGGATGACGCTGCGTCCCGCGTCGACGAGCTCCGCGGTGGCGGTCAGGCCGGCGAGGCCCGCCCCGATCACGATCACATCAGCGTCGTAGGCCATGGCTTCTTCCTTGTCGCAGGGTGCTCCGATCTTCGGTACGCGCGGGTAACTCGTCAACAGGGTGGGCGGCGAATGCCGGCACCGGTGTGCGGCGGGGCGGCCGGCGGGCGGGCCGCGCACCCGGCGGGGGCGGCGGTCCGCCCGGTGGTTTCATGGCGGCATGACTCCTCCTGGCTCCTCTCCCGCCGGTTCTCCCGCGCCTTCCCCCGCCGACGAGATCCTGGACGTCGTCGACGAGCACGACGTGGTGGTGGGGCGGGCCCCGCGCGGCGAGGTGTACGCGCGGGGGCTGCGGCACCGCTGCGTGTTCGTCCTGGCGCGGGACGCCGAGGACCGGCTCTTCGTCCACCGCCGGACCGCGACGAAGCTGGTCTTCCCCTCCCTGTACGACATGTTCGTGGGCGGTGTCGTGGGCGCGGGCGAGAGCTACGACGAGGCCGCGCTGCGGGAGGCGGAGGAGGAACTGGGTGTCCGCGGCCTGCCGCGCCCCACGCCGCTGTTCCGGTTCCTGTACGAGGACGACGGCGGGCGCGGCGGCGGGCGCGGCTCGTGGTGGTCGGCCGTCTACGAGGTGCGGTGCACGCTCCCCGTGGCACCGCAGCCCGAGGAGGTCGCCTGGCACGCCTTCCTGCCGGAGGCCGAGGTCGAGGCACGGCTGGCCGACCGGGAGTGGGTGCCGGACGGCCTCGCCGCGTACGAGCGGCTGCGGGCGCACCGGTCGGGCCGCACCGCCGGGTGACGCGGACGGCGCGGCGGCGGGTGGGCGCGGACGGGGGCGGCAGCGCGTGCCGCCGACGACGCACGCCGTTAGGGTGATCATGTGAGCGATTTCGTGCGAGGGCTGCGGTTGTGGGTCGCGCCGCGGCGGATCCGGGAAGAGGGCGACACGCCCGATTACCGCTTCTCCCTCGCCAACGAGCGCACCTTCCTGGCGTGGATACGCACCGCGCTCGCGCTCGTCGGGGGCGGGTTCGCCGTCGACCAGTTCCTGCCCGACCTGCGGTGGGGCGTACGGGTCGGGATGGCGCTGGCGCTGCTGGCGGCCGGTGCGCTGTGCGCCCTGAGGGCGGTGAACCACTGGGTCCGGTGCGAGCAGGCGATGCGGCGTGGCGAGGATCTGCCGGTCAGCCGTTTCCCCGCGCTGCTGAGCGTGGCCGTGGGGGTGGTCGCCGTCGCGATGGTGCTGGTCGTGCTGTTCGGCTGGCGGGGCTGATGGCCGCCGGTGGCGCGGCGGAACCGCCGGACCCGCGGGACCCGGGGCTCCAGCCGGAGCGGACGCGGCTCGCGTGGCGGCGTACGACGCTGTCCGCCACGGTCGCCGCGGTGCTGGCCGCCCGGCAGGCGCTGCACGACGACGTCACGGCGGGCGGCCTGGTGGGCGCGGCGCTGTCGCTGCTCGTGTGGCTGGCGTTCCTGGGGCTGGCCCACCGCCGGATGCAGGCGCTGGGGACGGCGCGGCCCCGGTCGCTGGCGCCGCGGGGCGCGGTGGCGACGGCCGCCTGCACGGTGGCGCTCGCCGCCTTCGCGGTCGCCGTGGTGGTGTGAGGCGCCGGCCGGTCAGTCGACGGTGACGACGACCTTGCCGTGCAGGCCGCCCTTCCGGTTCGCCCGCTGCGCGTCCGCGGCCTGCTCCAGCGGGAACGTGGCGGCCACGCGTACCGTCAGCGCGCCCTGATCGGCCAGGTCCGCGAGGACGGCGAGGTCGGCCGGGTCGGGGCGCACCCAGCAGTAGCGGCCGCCCAGGCCGATCACCTCGCCGTCCGCGACGGACGCGAGGCGGCCCTCCGGGGCGAGCAGGTTCGCCGTGTCCTTGAGCACCTGGCCGCCGACGGTGTCGAAGGCGGCGTCCACCCCGTGCGGGGCCAGCGCCCTGACCCGGGCCTTGAAGCCGTCGCCGTACGCGACCGGCTCCGCGCCGAGCTCGCGGACCCGGTCCTGGCCGGTGTCGCGTGCCGCGCCGATCACACGGGCGCCGAGGTGGCGGGCGATCTGGACGGCCATCGACCCGACGCCGCCCGAGGCGGCGTGCACGAGCAGGGTCTCCCCCTCGCGCACCCGCAGGGCGTGGTGCAGCACCTGGTACGCGGTCAGGCCCACCAGGGGCAGCGCCGCCGACTCCTCGAAACCCAGGGTGCGCGGCTTGCGGGCGAGCGTACGGACGGGAGCGGCGACGTACTCGGCGAAGGTGCCGTGGCAGAGCACGTCCTCGCGCACGTACCCCATGACCTCGTCCCCGACGCCGAACTCCGTGACGCCGATCCCGGGCTGGACGACCACACCGGAGACGTCCCATCCGGGGATCACCGGGAAGAAGGCGTCGAAGGCCGTGTCCAGGTAGCCGGCCTGCATCTTCCAGTCGACCGGGTTCACGGCGGCGGCCCGCACCCGGACGAGCACCTTGTCCGGGCCGACCTTGGGATCCGGGCGCTCGCCGTACTCCAGGACCTCGGGGCCGCCGTAACGGCGGAAGCTGATCGCCTTCATGGTCCGACCCTCCGGCCGGTTCCGCACCCGCGCAAGCCGGAACGGATCATTCATGACAAAAGGGCTAGCCTGGAGGTGTCATCGATCCTCCCTACCGGCGCCGCAAGGGGCTCGTCATGACCGTCCCGCTCCACCGCGAACACCCCGTCCACGACCACGCGCACGGCCCGGCCTGCGGGCACGAGGCGGTCGTCCACAACGATCACCTCGACTACTCCCACGACGGGCACCTGCACCGCGAGCACTCCGGGCACTGGGACGAGTGCGAACCGGGCGAGCACATCGCCCACAGCGGACACGCCCACGAGCACGGCACGGGGTGCGGGCACCCCGCCGTCGCGCACGGGGACCACCTCGACTACGTGCACGACGGACACCGGCACGCCTTCCACGGCGGCCACTGGGACGACCACTAGCCGAGGGCCGCCCGCCGAAGGCCCCCCTTCTGCCGGCCGGTTGCCCACCGCGAGGCCCCCTTCTGCCGGCCGCGGCCCGACTGGCAGGCTCTGACCGACCAGTTCGGCCACGACCCGGGGGGCCCCGATGCCTGCCAGCGATCCGTACACCGTGCAGCTCACACCCGGAGCGCACGCCTACATCCAGCCGGACGGCGGCTGGTGCCTCAACAACGCCGGCTTCATCAGCGACGGCGAGACCACGGTCCTCGTGGACACCGCCGCCACTCAGCGGCGCGCCCTGCACCTGCGCGAGACGCTGCGGGAGCACGGTGTCCCGCTCCCCCGGATCGTGGTGAACACCCACCACCACGGCGACCACACCTACGGCAACTCCGTCTTCACGCCCGGGGCGACCGTCGTCGGCCACGCGGCCTGCCGGAGCGAGGTGCTCGCGGCGGGGCGCCAGCTGCACCTGGTCTGGCCGCAGACCGACTTCGGCGACATCCGCGTGACGGCGCCGTCGCTGACGTACGAGGACCGTCTCACGCTGTTCGTGGGCGGCACCGAGGTGCGGCTGATCCACCCCGGCGTGGCGCACACGGCCGGCGACACGATCGTCCACCTGCCGGAGCAGTCCGTCGTCTTCACCGGGGACCTCGTCTTCAACGGCGGGACGCCGTTCCTGGCGACCGGCTCGCTGCGCGGTTCGCTGCGCTCCGTCGAGGTGCTGCGCTCGCTCGGCGCGCGGACGGTCGTGCCCGGGCACGGGCCGCTCGCCGACCCCTCGGCGTACGACGCGACCGAGCGCTACCTGCGGTACGTCGCCCGGCTCGCCGAAGAGGGGCACGCGAAGGGCCTCACGCCCCTGGAGGTGGCCCGCGAGGCGGACCTGGGCGAGTTCGCGGCCTGGCGCGAGAGCGAGCGGCTGGTGGCCAATGTGCACCGGGCGTACGCCGAGCTGAACGGCGAGCCGGAGGGCTCGCCGCTCGACGTGGCGGCGGTCTTCGGCGACATGTCGGCGATGAACGGCGGCGTACCGGTCGCCTGCCACGCCTGAGACCCCGGGCCGACGGCCCCTGCGAGCGGCGTGCGGCTCCCCGCCCGGCCAGGGCGGGCCGGCTCCGGCCACACGGCAGGCGGCAGGCGGCAGGCGGCAGGCGGCAGGCGGCANGCCGGTGCCGGTGCCGGTGCCGGTGCCGGTGGTCGCGGGCTACCAGCGCGGGACGGGCGGCGTGACCCAGTCCGGGTCCGCCCGGCGCATCGCCGCCGCGTCGTCGCGCTCGCGCAGCGTGCCGTCGTCGTCGAGCCAGCGCCGGTGGAGCGCGGCGAGCCGCTCGCGGTCGAGCTCGACGCCGAGGCCCGGCGCGTCGGAGACGGTGAGGCGGCCGCCGTCGAAGACGTGGCGTGCCGTGAGGACGTCCTCGGTCTGCCAGGGGTAGTGGCTGTCGCACGCGTGGTGGAGCTCCGGGACGGTCGCGGCGACGTGCGTCATGGCGGCGAGGCTGATGCCCAGGTGGGTGTTGGAGTGCATGGACAGCCCGACCCCGTGGGCGCGGCAGATCGCGGCCAGCTCCCGGGTCCGGTGCAGACCGCCCCAGTAGTGGTGGTCGCAGAGCACCACCTGGACGGCGGCGCGGGCGAAGGCCCCGGCGATCTCGGGGAGCGTCGTCACGCACATGTTGGTGGCCAGGGGCACGCCGCCGCGGGCGGCCACCTCGGCCATCCGGTCGGTCCCGCTGACCGGGTCCTCCAAGTACTCCAGGAGCCCGCCGAGCTGTCCGACGACGTACAGAGCGGTGTCCACGGACCACGCGCCGTTGGGGTCGAGCCGCAGCGGCCGGCCGGGGAACGCCTCGGCGAGCGCGCGGACGGCGGCGATCTCCAGGTCCGGCTCGAGGACGCCGCCCTTGAGCTTGAACGAGCCGAAGCCGTGCTCGCCGGCGAGGCGCCGCGCCTGGGCGACGATCCCGGCCGGGTCGAGGGCGGCGCCCCAGTCGTCCCGCTCGCCGCCGGCGGGGTGTTCGGCCCAGCGGTGGAACAGGTACGCGCTGTACTCGACGGTGTCACGGACCTTGCCGCCCAGCAGCGCGTGGACGGGCAGGCCGACGGCCTTGCCGAGCGTGTCGAGGCAGGCGACCTCGAAGGCGGACACGACCGAGAGCCGCAGCTTGTCGGCGGTGCGGACGCCCCGCAGGCCCGCCGCGTCCACCCCCTCGTCCGGAGTGGGTGAGCCACCGCACACCTGCTCCGCGAGGTGTGCGAGCCCGTTCACGTGGCTGACCGGATGACCGGGAAGCGCCCCGGCGATCGTCCGGGCGAGGTCCAGGTACGCCGTGTCGCCGTAGGTCTCGCCGACTCCGGTGACTCCGCCGCGGGTGACGACCTCCACGATGAGCCGTGGCGTGTAGGGCTGGTGGACGCCCTGGGTGTTGAGGAGGGGCGGGTCGGCGACGAGGAGGGGGGTCAGCCGCACGTCCTCGATCAGCAGCGCACTCTGCACAGAATTCATACGTGAACACTATTCAGATGGGCGATCAGGGGACCAGGGGCGCGCACACCCTTTCCCGCCCGGCACTGGACGACATACCGACTGGTCGGTCATGCTGCTCCGTACGACCCGCCAGTCCTTTCGCCCCGGAGGTGCGAACGATGAGCTCAGCCCCGCCGCCAGGTCTCGATCCCGAGCAGTTGCGCGGCTTCCTCGACCGCGAACGGCCCGGACTGGTGGGCGGACCGCTCAGCGCCCGGATCGTCGAGGGAGGCCGGTCGAACCTCACGTACATCGTCACCGACGGCACGTCCCGATGGGTGGTGCGGCGCCCGCCCCTCGGCCATGTGCTGGCCACCGCGCACGACATGAAGCGCGAGCACCGGGTGATCAGTGCCCTGCACCCCACCGCCGTGCCGGTCCCCGAACCGGTGGTGCTCTGCGAGGACGAGTCGGTGCTCGGAGCGCCGTTCTACGTCATGGAGTTCGTGCCGGGCACCCCCTACCGCACGGCGGAGCAGCTCGCCCCGCTGGGTGCCGAGCGCACCCGGGCCGCCGTCCTCGGTCTGGTCGACACGCTGGTGGACCTCCACGCCGTGGACCCCGAGGCGGTCGGGCTCGGCGACTTCGGGCGCCCCGAGGGGTTCCTGGACCGGCAGTTGCGCCGCTGGGGCAAGCAGCTGGACGCCTCCCGCAGCCGCGACCTCGCCGGGATCGACGAACTGCACGCCACCCTCGGCCGCCGGCTGCCCGCCTCGCCGGCCGCCACCGTGATCCACGGCGACTTCCGCCTGGACAACGCCCTGCTGGGCGAGGACGACCGGGTCAACGCCGTACTGGACTGGGAGATGTCGACCCTCGGCGACCCGCTGACGGACGTGGGTCTGCTGGCCATGTACAGCGTCCGGCTGGACCTGCCGCACTCCCCCGTCTCCACCACCGCCGCCGCCCCGGGCCACCCCGAGCCCGCCGAGCTGATCGAGCGGTACGCCGCCCGCTCCGGCCGCGACGTCTCCGCCCTCCCCTGGTACACGGCGTTCGCGTGGTTCAAGCTCGCCGTGATCCTGGAGGGCATCCACTACCGCTACACCCTCGGGCAGACCGTGGGAGCCGGTTTCGACCGCATCGGCGACCTGGTCCCCGTCTTCATCGAGCACGGCCTGTCCACCCTCCGCAGCAAGGAAGGCTGACCACCCATGGACTTCGCATTCGACGCGCGCACCGAGGAACTGCGGTCCAGACTGCTCGCCTTCATGGACGAGCACGTGTACCCGGCGGAGGCGGTGGCGCACGAGCAGCGGACGCGGCTCGCCTCGCCCTGGGACACGCCGGCCGTGGTCGAGGACCTGAAGGCGGAGGCGCGCAGGCAGGGCCTGTGGAACCTCTTCCTCCCCGACGCCGAGTACGGGGCCGGGCTGACCAACCTCCAGTACGCGCCGCTCGCCGAGATCACCGGCCGCTCGCCGCAGCTGGCGCCGACCGCGCTGAACTGCGCGGCGCCGGACACCGGCAACATGGAGGTGCTGGCGCAGTTCGGCGACGAGCGGCAGCGGAAGCAGTGGCTGGAGCCGCTGCTCGCCGGGGAGATCCGCTCCGCCTTCGCGATGACCGAGCCGGAGGTCGCCTCGTCCGACGCGACGAACATCGAGACCCGGATCCGGCGGGACGGTGACGAGTACGTCATCGACGGCCGCAAGTGGTACATCTCCGGGGCGATGAACCCGGACTGCACGATCTTCATCGTCATGGGCAAGACCGACCCCGACGGTGAGGACATCCGTCGCCAGCAGTCGATGATCCTGGTCCCCAGGGACACGCCCGGTGTCGAGGTGCGGCGCGCGATGCAGGTGTACGGGTACGAGGACCACTACCACGGCGGCCACGCCGAGGTGGTCTTCGACGGAGCCCGCGTCCCGGCCGCGAACCTGATCGGCGAGGAGGGCGGCGGCTTCGCCATCGCCCAGGCGCGGCTCGGCCCGGGCCGGATCCACCACTGCATGCGGCTGATCGGCATGGCCGAGCGGGCGATCGAGCTGATGTGCCACCGTGCCGTCTCCCGTACCGCCTTCGGCAAGCCGCTGGCCGCCCAGGGCCAGGTGCAGGCGTGGATCGCGGACGCGCGGGTGACGGTCGAGCAGCTGCGGCTGCTGGTGCTGAAGACGGCGTGGCTGATGGACACGGTCGGCAACCGGGGCGCCCACACGGAGATCCAGGCCATCAAGATCGCCACCCCGCGCGCCGTGGTGGACATCATCGACAAGGCCGTCCAGGTGCACGGCGCGGGCGGTGTGAGCCAGGACTTCCCGCTGGCCGAGCTGTGGGCCGCCGCCCGGACGCTGAAGCTGGCGGACGGCCCGGACGAGGTGCACCAGCGGTCGCTGGCGCGGCGGGAACTGAAGAAGTACGCGTAGGGAACGAGCGCGGACCCCGGGACCGGGGTCCGCGCTCCTCGGGCCGTGCGGGCGCCCTCAGGGCCGCAGCGCCCTCAGCAGGAGGTCGGCCAGGTGGTCGGCGACCTGCTGGGGGCTGAGCGGCCCGTCCGGGCGGTACCAGGTCGACAGGTGGTGGACCGAGCCGAAGTGGTAGTCCACCACCAGGTCCGCCGGGGTGGCGGAGGAGAAGACACCGCCGGCCTGGCCCTCCTCGATGAGCGCCCGGAACCGCTCGTGGTAGCGGCGCCGCTCGGACCGCACCTGCTTGTTCTTCTCGGGGCTGAGGTGGTGCATGGAGCGGAAGAAGATCGACGCGTCGTCCAGGTTCTCGATGGTGGTGACCACGACGTCGGCGGCGGCGTCCCGCAGCCGCTCCTCCACCGGCGCGTCGGCGCCCGCGAAGGCGTCCAGCCGCTCCTGCTGGAGCCGCAGGACACGCACGTAGACCTCCTGGAGGAGGTCCTCCTTGGAGCCGAAGTAGTGGTAGAGGGCGCCCTTGGTGACGCCCGCCGCCTCCACGATCTCCTGCACGGAGGTCCGGTCGTAGCCCTGCTCCGCGAAGAGCCGGGTGGCGGCGGCCAGCAGCCTCTGGGGGACGGGGGTGCCGTTCCCGTCCGTCGTCCTGGCCATGTGCCGCCACCTCTCTCGTGTCTCTCGTGTCCGGATCCGGGCCCTGTTACGCGGGGAAACGCAGTTCCCGCCTGAGGATCTTCCCACTTGCCGTCTTGGGGAGCTCCGGCAGGATCTCGACCTCGCGGGGATATTTGTACGCCGCCAGGCGCTGCGCGCAGTACGCGGCCAGCTCGTCGGGTCCGGCCGAGGAGCCCGGGCGCAGGCTGACGTACGCCTTGACCGTCTCCCCGCGGTACGCGTCGGGGACGCCGACGACGGCCGCCTCGCGGACCGCCGGATGGGTGTGGAGGACGTCCTCGACCTCGCGCGGCCACACCTTGAATCCGGAGGCGTTGATCATGTCCTTCTTGCGGTCGACCACGTACAGCCAGCCGTCGGCGTCCATGAAGCCGATGTCGCCGGTGCGCAGCTCACCGTCGGGGAAGGTTTCGGCGGTGGCCTCGGGCAGCCGCCAGTACCCCGGGACGACCTGGGGGCCGCGTACCGCGATCTCACCGGGCTCGCCGAAGGGCACCTCCCGGCCGGTCTCGTCCAGGATGCGCACCACGGTCTCGGGACCGGGGAGGCCGACGGAGAGGGTGCCGGAGGCGGGGTCGACCGGCGCCTCCTTCTCCGCCGGGACGGCGGCGCAGGGGGCGGTGCACTCGGTCAGGCCGTAGCCGTTGCGGATGTACGGGCCGAAGCCGGCGCGGAACCTCTCCACCAGGGCGGGGGGCAGCGGCGCCCCTCCCGAGGAGATCACCTGGAAGGACGCGAAGTGGTCCCGGGTGGCGGAGGGGTGGGCGGCCAGTGCCATGAAGGCGGTGGAGGGGCCCACGGTGTAGGCGGGGCGGTGCTCGGCGAAGGCGTCGAGGACGACGCCCGCCTCGAAGCGGTGGGTGAGGACGAGGGTGCCCGCGTTGGCGACGCAGGCGGCCAGTTCGCAGACCATGCCGGTGATGTGGAACAGCGGCGCGAGCGCGAAGTAGGCGGCTCCTTCGGCGATGGGGTGGCCGGTGCGCTGGCGCTCGGCGTTGTAGGTGATGCCGCCGTGCAGGTTCATGGCGCCCTTGGGGGTGCCGCTGGTGCCGGAGGTGTAGCTGATGAGAGCCACGTCGGCGGCGGCCGGTTCCCGGTCCGCGGGCGCCGGGTGGCCGGCGCGGGCGACGGCGACCAGGTCCTCCGCGCCGGCGGGCCGCGGGATCCGCTCGAAGCCCAGCACCCGCGTGTCGTCGCGGGTCTGGAGATCCTTCTCGCAGGCGGTGAGGGCGACGCGGGCGGACGAGGCGGCGGCCGTGTCACGCAGGTACGCCTCCCAGGCCTGGTCCGCGCACACCAGGACGGTCGCGCCGGAGTCCGTCAGGACGTGCGCGACCTCGGCCGACTTGTACATGGGGTTGAGGGGGACCACGGTGGCGCCCGCCTTCCAGGCGCCGAGCAGCGCCAGCACGAAGTGCGGGGTGTTCTGGAGCATGATCGCCACCCGGTCGCCGCGCCGGACGCCCCGGGCGGCGAGGAACCCCGCCACCGAGTCGGACAGCGCGTCGGTCTCGCGGTAGGTGAGGCGCCCGTCGAAGTAGGCGAGTGCGGTGTGCCCGGGCGCACGGGCGACGGCGGCCCGCAGGGCGTGCACGACGGTCGCGGGCGGCTCCACCGGGGCTCGCTGGGCGTCGCTGAGCTGCGCGAGCCAGGGCTTCGCCGCGTAGACGGACGGGGCGGGCGCCCCGGGGGTCGTGCCGGGGGTCGCGGTCACTGTCCGGTGCCCTCCCAGGTCTGCTGGATGTGGCTCATACTGTTCAGCCAGCGCTCCGGGTCGCTCGCGCGGGCCCGGTAGTAGCCGGCGACCTCCCGGTGCGGAAGGATCAGGAACCGGTCGGCCTCGATGCCCGCGAAGAGCGCGTCGGCGACGTCCTCGGGTTCGATGGCGGTGGGGGCGAGGACGAGGTCGCCGGCCGAACCCGCGGCGGTGAGCATGTCCGTACGGACGCCCTGCGGGCAGATGGCATGGACCTTCAGGCCGCGGTGGCGGTAGGTCAGGGAGAGCCATTCGGCGAAGGCGTACGCGCCGTGCTTGGAGACGCTGTACGGGGCGGCGCCGACCATGGTGAGCAGGCCCGCCGCCGAGACGGTGGAGACGAAGCGGCCGCTGCCGCGCTCCAGCCAGCCGGGCAGCAGGGTGCGGACGGCGCGGACGTGGGCCATCACGTTGACGTCCCAGGCGGCCGCCCAGACCTTCTCGTCGGCGAAGGCGTCGCCGGGCGAGGCCAGGCCGGCGTTGGCGCAGTAGACGTCCACGGTACCGCCGAGCGCGTCGCGGGCCTCCTCGACGATCGCGGAGGCGTCGCCCGCGACGGGGATACCGCCGATCTCGTCGGCGACGGCCTTGGTGCGGCCGGGGTCGATGTCGTTGACGACGACGCGGGCGCCCTCCGCGGCGAATCTGCGGGCGAGCGCGGCCCCGATGCCGCCCCCCGCACCCGTGACGACGACGTTCGTTCCCTGCACCGTGTCCATCAGGATCCGCCTCTCCGGGTGACTGCGACCGATCGACAGACTAACCGGTCGGTATGGAGCGGGGGAAGGCCGTTGCGCCTGCCTCGTTCCCCGGCGCGGGCGGGCGCGCTAGCGTGCGGGAACCGGGTCGTCGAGCGGTCGCGGAGGTATGCGGATGAGCGTGTCCAGACGGGGTCTGCTGATCGCCGGCGGGACGGCGGGCCTGGCTGCGGCCGGTGCCGCGCCCGCCGCGCCGCACGACGCGGGCCGCCCCGGCGTGCGAACCGGCTTCGACCGGCTGGTGGCCGACGGGTACGCCGTGCTGGCGGGGCAGCGGGTGGGCGTGGTCACCAACCCGACCGGCGTCACGGCCGGCGTACGGCACGTCGTCGACGTCATGCACGCCGACGACCGCGTCGACCTGGCGGCGGTCTTCGGCCCGGAGCACGGCTTCCGGGGCACGGCACAGGCGGGCGGTTCGGAGGGCCGGTACGACGATCCGGCGACGGGCCTGCCGGTCTACGACACGTACCTCAAGAGCGGGCAGGCCCTGGCGGACGTCTTCACGGCGTCGGGGGTCGACACGGTGGTGTTCGACATCCAGGACGTGGGCGCGCGGTTCTACACGTACATCTGGACGCTGTACGACTGCATGGTGGCGGCCGCGCTGGCCGGGAAGCGCTTCGTGGTGCTGGACCGGCCCAACCCGGTGACCGGACGCGCCGCCCTCGGGCCGGTGCTGGACAAGGCGTACGCGACCTTCGTCGGACGCGAACCGATCGCGCAGGCGCACGGGATGACGGTGGCGGAGCTGGCGCGGCTGTTCCGGGGCGAGTTCCTGACGCGGCCGGTGGACCTCGCGGTGGTACGGATGTCGGGGTGGCGGCGCACGGACTTCTTCGACGCGACCGGGCTCCCCTGGGTGCCGCCGAGCCCGAACATGCCGACGCCCGACACGGCGCTGGTGTACGCGGGGACGTGCCTGTTCGAGGGGACGAACCTCTCCGAGGGCCGCGGCACGACCCGCCCCTTCGAACTGCTCGGGGCGGAGGGCGTGGACCGGCGCTGGGCGGAGGCGGCGAACGCGCTGGAGCTGCCGGGGGTCCGCTTCCGGGAGGCGTACTTCACGCCCACGTTCTCGAAGTTCCAGGGCAGGACGGCCGGCGGGGTGCAGCTGCACGTCCACGACCGGGCGGCGTACGACCCGGTGCGGACGGGGATCGGGCTGCTGGTGACCGCCAAGCGGGCCTGGAGCGGCTTCGCATGGCGGCCGGACCACTGGATCGACAAGCTGACCGGCTCGGCGAGGGTGCGGACGCTGATCGACGCGGGCGCCGGGACGGAGGACGTGGTGGCGGCCTGGGAGGCGGACCTGGCCGCGTTCCGGGCGATGCGGCGGGCGTACCTGCTGTACCGGTAGGGCGGCCGGACTCCGCGCCGCCACGGGCCTTTCCGTTCCCCCGCCGCGGCGGGATGCTGGGCGGGCAGTGGTCCTCGGAGCGGAGGGGCGGGCATGAGCGGGATGAGTGTCAGGCCGTACCAGGAGATCACCTTCGACAAGGACGGCGACGCGAACGGCGCGCAGCGGGACGCTCTCCTGCGGCTGGACGTCACCGATCTGGTGATGTTCGCCCACGGGTGGAACAGTTCCCGTGCCGTGTCCACGCGGCTGTTCTCGCGCTTCTTCGCGCCGTTCCCCGCACTGGTGGGCCGCTCGCCGGGGGTGCGGCTCGGGTACGCGGGCATCGTCTGGCCGTCGCTGAGGTTCGCCGACGAGCCGGTTCCCGACTTCGGCGAAGGGGTGCTGCCGGCACCGCCGGCGGGCCCGGAGCTGGAGGAGGAGACGCGGCGCGCCCTGGTCGAGGTCTTCCCGGGCCGGGAGGCGGAGATGGCGCGGATCGCCGCCCTGCTGGGCGAACAGCCCGAGACGCGGGCGGCGTTCGACGAGTTCGGCGAGCTGGTGCGCCGGCTGGTGGCGGAGGAGGAAGGAGCTCCCGCCTTCGTGGGGGACCTGGGGGACGAGGGACCGCCGGCGTTCCTG
The DNA here is from genome assembly GCF_000716335.1 of Streptomyces sp. NRRL S-118. GTDB lineage: Bacteria > Actinomycetota > Actinomycetes > Streptomycetales > Streptomycetaceae > Streptomyces. Next base: position 93,306 of record NZ_KL591011.1, read on the forward strand.
CGGGAGGACGTGGTCTCGGTGTGCGCCGACTTCACCGCCGCCTTGGACGGGGCGCGTCAGCCGCTCTTCATCGGCGGCGGTTTCAAGCACCTGTGGAAGGGCGCCAAGGAGGTGCTGCGACAGGCCGCGTACTGGGCGATGAAGCGGCGGTCGGGCGTCGTCGGCGAGCGGGGGCTCGGCCCGCTGCTGGGCGGACTGGCGCGGTCGTCCCCCGGTGTCCGGGTCCATCTGGTCGGGCACAGCCAGGGGGCGCGACTGGTGTCGTTCGCGTTGCGCGGTCTTCCCGCAGGCGTGCGGAACGTGGCGTCGGTGACGCTGCTGCAGGGCGCCTTCTCGCACTTCGCGTTCGCGTCGCGGCTGCCGCACGGGCTGCGGGGCGGCGGGGCCCTGGACGGGATGCACCGGCGGGTCGACGGTCCCGTGGTGGCCTGCTATTCGCGCCACGACACCGCCCTGTCGGTGCTGTACCCCCTCGCGTCCCGGGCGGCCGGTGACGACCGGGGCGTGCTCCGCGGGGACGGACGGTGGTGCGCGATGGGTTTCGACGGCATCCAGGCGGTGGACGACACGCCCGATCTGCCCCTGGACGCGGTCCTGTCGCGCGGCCTGCCCGGAGCCGGGTGCGTGAACGTCGACGCGGCGTCGGTGGTGCGGCGCGGCGGACCGCCGGCGGGAGCCCACAGCGACATCTGCCATCAGGAGCTCGCGCGGGTGGTGCTCGCCGCCGGCCGGATCGGGCGGTGAGTTCCGGGCCGGGCACCGGCGGCACGCGTACGCCGCAACGGTGATGACGTTTCTCGGACTTCCGCGCGCCGGCCGCCGTGACCGCCCCGGGCCGCACGCCCGGGCCGGTGGGCCCGCCGCCGTCGAGCGTCAACAAGCTGAGGAGCCCTCACCCTGAAGGGTCGTCAGGGAGACCGTGACGGCGACATTTCACGCCAGATCCACCGATGAGGGGTCCCCTCCGTTTTTCGATGGAGCCGGAACGGGCACTCGTACGTCCATTCATCGACGCCGAAGTACCAGCGACGGAGGTGGCAGTGCGATGGCCGGTTTCCGAAGTCTTGCCAGACAGGTACGTGATCCGGAGTGCGACCTGGCCCTGCGGCGGTATTCGCTGCGCAAGTGCCTGGAGCGGTTCGCCCCTTACGGGCACCGGGCGACCTGGGACCATCTGTGCACGAGGCACAGGTTCGGGCCCGAGGACCGGGAGCCGGATCCGGCGCGGCTGGTGGCCGCGCTCGACGAGGTGGAGGAGGCGCGGAGCGTCTGGCTCGCGTACGAGGAGGAGTTCGCGGAGCGCCGCAAGCGCGAGAAGCACGACGGGCTGCGCCGGCCCGGCTGGATCGACGACTGGCACCGGCGCACCTGGGGCGGCAACGGCATCGCCCGCTGCGACGACCCGTCGCTGCACCCCTCGCTGCCGCTGGCCGAGGCGCTGCGCCGGCTGATCACCGCGCTGGAGTCGGAGCCCGGGCACACCTGCCCGGTCTGCGCCGGGGACGGCATCGTGTGGCGGCCCGAGCTGAACGGGGAGCCGTGGTTCGGACCGGTCTGCACGGACTGCGGGATCGTCGTGCCGCAGGCCGTGCTGGCACCCGACGCGCTGGCGGCTGCCAAGCGGCGGATGCGGCTGCAGCCGCGCAGGGAACTCGTGTCGGTGGCGTGAGAGGGCACGCGGCAACGCGGGTACGGGGCGCGGGGGCGGGCGACGGTGTCGGCACGCCCCCGCCGCCGCTGCCGGTGACGGCGCTGACGCCGGTGCCGGAGGGGAGCATCGGAGCGTGATCCAGGTCTGCCTCAACGGCCGCCGCGGACCGGGCGAGTCCGCCGTCGTGCCCCTGTCTCCGGAGGCCCTGGCCGGGTCCGCGGCCCGGGCCGTGGCGGCGGGGGCGGCCGATGTGCACGTGCACCCCAGGACGCCGTGCGGGGAGGACACGCTGTCGCCGCGTGTCGTGGCCGGCGTCCTCACGGCGCTGCGGGACGCCGTGACCGTTCCGGTCGGGGTGACCACCGGGGCGTGGGCCGAACCCGACCCGGCCCGCCGTGTGGAGCGGGTGCGGTCGTGGACGGTGCTGCCCGATCACGCCTCGGTCAACTGGCACGAGCCGGGCGCCGAGGAGGTCGCGGCGGCGCTGCTGGAGCGCGGGGTGGGCGTGGAGGCGGGCGTGTGGTCGGGCACGGACGGAGCGCGCCGCTTCCTGGCCTCGCCGCTGGCGTCCCGGGTGACGCGCGTGCTGGCCGAGGTGACGGACCCCGGCCCTTCGACCGCGGAGGCGACCGCCCGGGCCCTGCTGACGCAGCTCGGGGACGCCCGGGGCGTACCGGTGCTGCTGCACGGCGAGGACGGCGGCGCGTGGCCGGTCGCCCGGCTGGCGGTACAGCTGGGCCTGGACACCCGGATCGGCCTGGAGGACACGCTGTACCTGCCGGACGGCAGGCCCGCGCGGTCCAACGCGCAGCTCGTGGCGGCCGTTTCGGCCCTCCGTGACGGTTCCTGACGGGGGCTCCGCCGCGGGCCGGCGCCGCCCGGTGCCCGGCGAAGGGAGCGACGCTACCAAGGGCGAAATGCGGTGGGCCAGCGGATTCCGGGGCGGGAGAGTGGGGCCGATGACCAGCCCACCCTGAGGGAGAAACCGCCATGTCGACGCTGCGCGTCACCGCCGAACTGCTGACCGTCCACGACCATCCGAACGCCGACGCCCTGGAGCTCGCCCAGGTGGGCCTGTACCGGGCCGTCGTCGCCAAGGGTGCCTACCGCAGCGGCGACGCCGCCGTGTACATCCCGGAGCAGGCCGTCCTGCCGCCGGCGCTCGTGGCGGAGCTGGGGCTGACCGGTCGCCTTGCGGGCAAGGCGTCCGACCGGGTCAAGGCGGTGCGGCTGCGCGGGGAGCTGTCGCAGGGCATCGTGTGCCGGCCGCGTGCGCTGGCCGGCGTGGACCTGGTGCGGGCCGCGGAGGAGGGGACGGACTTCGCGGAGCTGCTCGGCATCACCAAGTGGGTGGCGCCGGTGCCGACCACGATGAACGGCGACGTGGAGCCGGCGCCCGGCCTGCTGCCGTGGGTCGACATCGAGAACATCCAGCGGTATCCGCAGATCTTCGAGCCCGGCGAGCCGGTGGTGCTGACGGAGAAGGTGCACGGCACCGCCTGCCTGCTGACCCACCTCGCGGGGGACGGGCGGGTGCACGTCTCGTCGAAGGGCTTCGGGGCGAAGAACCTGGCGCTCAAGGAGGACCCGCGCAACCTGTACTGGCGGGCCGTCCGGAGCCACGGCGTACCGGAGGTCGCCGCGCGCCTCGCCGCGCGGCTGGGCGCCACCCGGGTCGGGATCTTCGGCGAGGTGTACGGCGCGGGGGTCCAGGACCTGGCGTACGGCGCGAACGGCCGCAGCGAGGAGCTGGGGTACGCCGTCTTCGACGTGTCGGCCGAGATCGACGGCCGGGTCCGCTGGCTGGACGCGGCGGAGGTGCTCGGCGATGAGCTGCCGCTGGTGCCGCGCCTGTACGCGGGGCCGTACGACATAGCGACGGTGCTGGAGCTGGCGAGCGGGCGGGAGACGGTCTCCGGGCGGGCGCTGCACCTGCGCGAGGGCGTGGTGATCCGGTCGGCGGTCGAGCGGTACAGCCCGGTGGTGGGCGGGCGGGCGATCGCGAAGGCCGTGAGCCCCGCCTACCTCACGCGGAAGGGCGGCACCGAGTTCGAGTGAGCTTTCTTGAGTCTCCTCTTGTCAACTCGGGGGCCGGAGAGTTATAGAAGAAGAGCAACGGTCAGCACCATCCAAGGACAGCGACACAGAGGAGGGACCGATGATGCTGATGCGTACCGACCCCTTCCGTGAGCTCGACCGGCTCACCGAGCGCCTGCTGGGGACCACCGCGCACCCCGCGGCCATGCCGATGGACGCCTTCCGCGAGGGGGACACCTTCGTCGTGCAGCTCGACCTGCCCGGCGTCACGCCGGAGAGCATCGACCTGGACGTCGAGCGGAACGTGCTCACCGTCAGGGCCGAGCGCCGCACGACTCCCGCGGAGGGCGCCGAGATGGTGATCGCGGAGCGGCCGGCGGGCACGTTCAGCCGTCAGCTGTTCCTCGGCGAGACCCTGGACACCGAGCGCATCGAGGCCGCCTACGACATGGGTGTCCTGACGCTGCGGATCCCGGTCGCCGAGCAGGCGAAGCCGCGCAAGATCGCCATCAGCGGCGGCAGCGACCGCCGGCAGATCAGCGGCTGAACCGCCCGCCGTCGCACCGCACGAGGGCGGGGCCCCGCCGCCCCGCCCCGTGCGCCGCCCCCGCTCCCGTCCACCGGTCGAAAGGCTCGGGAAGAACGATGCGCATGCAGTGGGACACGTTCCTGGCCGCGGTGCAGGAGCGTGGCGAATACCCGTCACGGCGGGAGGCCGACCGGGCCGCCCGCGTCATCCTCGCCCTGCTGGGCGCCCATCTCGTCGGCAACGAGCGGGCCGAGCTGGCCGCCGGGCTGCCGGAGACCTGCGCCCTGGTGCTGCTCAACCCGCTGACCGCGGCGGAGCCCCTCAGCCCGGAGCGCTTCGTGCGGGCCACCGCCGCGTGGATCGAGGGCGCCACCGAGGAGACCGCCCAGTGGGACGTCGGCGCCGTGCTGAGCGTCGTGGCCGACTCGGCGGACGAGGACCTGATGCGCCGGGTCCTGCTCCAGCTCCCCCCGGGCTACGACATGCTCTTCGGACGGCCCGGCATGTCCGAGCCGTCCTGAGCCCCGCCCTCCTTCGGGCGGCAGCGCTCGGGCATGAGGCGGGACCCCGCCATGCGCTCGCCGAAGACGTCGTCCGGGTTGGACAGCACGCACGTCTCCAGCGACAGGCACCCGCATCCGATGCAGTCGCTGAGGTGGTCGCGCAGCCGGCTCAACTGCTTGATCCGCTCGTCGAGTTCCGAGCGCCAGGTCACGGAGAGGCGCGCCCAGTCCTCCCGGGTGGGCGTGCGCTCCTCGGGCAGCTCCGCGAGCGCCTCGCGGATGGTGGCGAGCGGGATGCCGACGCGCTGCGCCGCGCGGACGAAGGCGACCCGGCGCAGCGCGTCCCTGCCGTACCGGCGCTGGTTCCCGCTGGTGCGCCGGCTGCTGATCAGGCCCTTGGACTCGTAGAAGTGCAGGGCGGACACGGCAGCGCCGCTGCGCGCGGACAGCTGGCCGACCGTGAGCTCGTGGATCTTCTCTGGAATCTTCGGCACCCGTCGAACCCTACTGGGCGCGTTGCCGCCGTCCGTTGACAGGAGGGCTCCCGCCCACCATGCTGAGCAAGCGCTTAGACATCAGGATGCAGGGAGCTGGGACATGGCAGAGCCGAGGGTCTTCACATCCGCCGAGGAGCTGCGCGCCGCGGTCGGCGAGCAGCTGGGCCACAGCGACTGGCTGGAGGTGGACCAGAAGCGGATCGACCTGTTCGCCGAAGCCACGGGCGACCACCAGTGGATCCACGTGGACCCGGAGCGGGCCGCCACGGGACCGTTCGGGACCACCATCGCGCACGGGTATCTCACATTGTCGCTGCTGCCCCTGTTCGTGCCGCAGATCATCCGGGTCGAGGGCATGAAGATGGGCGTCAACTACGGCACGAACAAGGTCCGCTTCCCCTCCCCCGTCCCGGTCGGCTCGCGACTGCGCGCGACCGCGGCGCTCAAGGGGGTCGAGGACGCGGGCGGGGGCGTCCAGGTGACCGCCGTGGTCACGGTGGAGCGCGAGGGCGGCGAGAAGCCGGCGTGCGTGGCCGAGTCGGTGTCGCGCTACTACTTCTGATCCCGCCGGAGCCCCCGCGCCCGGACCGTGACCGCTTTACCCGGCGCCGGAGCCCCGTGCCGGGGTCGGGACCGGGCGCCGGGGCCGGGCCCGGGCGTGGGGTCTCAGACCCGGGCGCCCACCATGCGCAGCACGAGGTCGGCGTAGAGCGCGCCGACCTCGTCGGGCGTCCGGCGCCCCTCGGTGTTGAACCAGCGGGCGACGTCGATGCAGAGCGAGAGCACGGCCAGCGTGGTGCCGGACACGTCCGGCACGTCGAACTCGCCCGCCGCGACGCCCTCGTTGATGATGCGGCGCACCGCGGCGTCGCTCCTGCGGCGAAGCTCGAAGATCTCCTCGCGGTGCTCCTCGCTGAGCGAGTCGAGCTCGTACTGGACCACGCGCGCGGTGGTGCGCCGCCCGGCATGCCACCGGACGAAGGAGCGCACGGCGTCGGCGAGGCGCTCGGCTGCGGTGCCGGGGCCGTTCGCCGCGACCTCCAGTATGGCGAGGGCCTTGTCGTGACCGATGCGGCTGATCCGGTGGAGCAGCTCTTCCTTGGTCTTGTAGTGGATGTAGAGCGCCGCCGGGCTCATCCCGGCGCGGCCCGCGATGTCACGGGTCGTGGTGGCGTGGTAGCCGCGCTCGGCGAAGGCCTCGACGGCGGCGACCAGCAGCCGCCGGGCCGCGTCGGGGGTCACCTCGTCCCACGGCGTGTCCTCGCCGCGAGCCCTCTCCTCCGCCGTACTCATCGTTCGCCCCTTCCGCAGGCCACAGGACGAACACCATACCCCGACGGTGAGCAAGCGCTTAGGGGCAGCCTCAGAGCTTCTGGAACGGGTCATGCTCGGCGAGCAGCTTCTCCAGCCGGGCCTGGTCGACCCGGCTGACGATCTGCCCGGCCTCCTGCCGGTCGCGGACGACCTTGGCGAGCGTGAAGGCGGAGGTCGTGAGGTACAGGACCGCGATGCCCAGGAAGGCGCGCACCCAGGCGTCCGTCTCCAGGTTGAAGATGCCCAGGGCGACCGCGCCGAGGGCGATGGCGAAGGAGGCCACGGCCTGGCCGTAGTAGGCGGCCGTGTTCTGCTGCTTGACCGGTGTGTCACTCATGCCGGACAGGATGCGACGGCTGTGGCGCGGACCACACCCGTCCCGGTACTCAGACACGTACTCAGACCTGGCTCGGACCTGGCCCGGACCGGCTCAGAACGCGGAGACACCCGTCAGCGCGCGGCCGATGATGAGCTTCTGGATCTGGCTGGTGCCTTCGTAGAGGGTCATCACGCGCGCGTCGCGCAGCAGTTTGCCGACCGGGTACTCGTCGATGTAGCCGTACCCGCCGAAGACCTGGAGCGCGTTGTTCGCGGCGCGCACGGCAGCCTCGGAGGCGTACAGCTTCGCCGTGGAGGCGGCCGTGGCGAACTCCTCGCCGCGGTCGATGAGGTCGGCGACGCGCCACGTCAGCAGCCGCGCCGCGTCCACGTCGACGGATATGTCGCTGATCAGTTCCTGGACGAGCTGGTACGAGGCGATCGGCTTGCCGAACTGCTCGCGCTCGCCCGCGTACCGCACGGCCGCGTCCAGCGCGGCCTGCGCGATGCCGACGCACCCCGCGGCGACCGACATGCGGCCCTTGGCGAGCGCGGACATGGCGATGGAGAAACCCTTGCCCTCCGGGCCCAGGAGGGCGGAGGCGGGCACCCGGACGTCCTCCAGGACCAGTTCGGCGGTGGCCTGGCCGCGCAGGCCGAGCTTGCCGTGGATGGCGCGGCGCGTCAGACCCGGCGTACCGGTGGGCACCAGGAAGGCGGAGACACCGCGGTGGCCCGGCGCGTCGCCGGTGCGCGCGAAGAGGAGCACCACATCGGCCCAGGTGCCGTTGGTGATGAACATCTTGGTGCCGTTGATCACGTAGTCGTCGCCGTCGCGCACCGCACGCGTGGTGAGGTTCCCGGCGTCCGAGCCGGTGCCGGGCTCGGTGAGGCCGAAACAGCCGAGGGCGTCGCCGGCGGTGAGCCGGGGCAGCCAGCGGCGCTTCTGCTCCTCGCTGCCCCAGGCGGCGACGGTCTTGGTGACAAGGCCGAGCGAGACGGAGACGATGCCGCGCACCGACGAGTCGCCCCGCCCCAGCTCCTCGGTGACCAGGCAGTACGCGAGGTGGTCGCCGCCGGAGCCGCCGTACTCCTCGGGGATGGTCAGACCGAGGAAGCCGACCTCGCCGAGCTTCTTCACGATCGACCTGTCGACGCTCTCGGCGCGGTCCCAGTCGACGACGTGCGGGGCGATCTCACGCCGGACGAAGTCCTCGGCGAGCTGCCGTACGGCCGTCTGCTCCTCGCTCAGCTCCAGGTTCATGGTGCGGCACCCACCCTTTAACTATCACTGCTAGTTTCTTTTCGGCAGGCCCTACTATGTGCCGCATGGCCCGACCGCGCAAGCCCCTCCTCAGCCGAGACCGCATCGTCACCACGGCGGCGGCGCTCGTGGACGCGGAAGGACTGGAGGCGGTCTCGACGCGCCGTCTCGCCGCCGAGCTGGGCGTCAGCGGACCCTCCCTCTACAACCACTTCCGCACCAAGGACGAGATCCTGGACGCGGTCGCCGACTCGGTGAGCGCCCAGGTCGACCTGTCGATGTTCGACGAGGGCGACGGCCGCGACTGGCGTACGGCGCTGCACGACTGGGCCCTCTCGTACCGGGCCGCGCTGACCGAACACCCCAACGTCGTCCCGGTCCTCGCCCGCGGCCCCGGCCGCCGCCCGGCGGGCCTGCGCGTCGCCGACGCGGTCTTCGGCGCGATGGTCCGCGCCGGCTGGCCCCCGGCCCAGGCCACCCGCATCGGCGCGCTGATGCGCTACTTCATCACCGGTTCGGCGCTCGGATCGTTCGCGCGCGGCTTCGTCGACGACGAGGCGGCCTACGACCCGGCGGACTACCCCCACCTGGGCCAGGCCCACCTGCTGGCCGAGCGCCAGGAGGAGGTCGACGAGGGCGCCTTCGAGACGGGACTGCGGGCCCTCCTGGACGGACTGGCGATGCAGTACGAGACGGGGGTACGGGGTGCATGGGCGGCGAGGCAGCCCTCGTCGGACGGGTCCTGGCCCTAGGAGCCGCCGGCCCGGCGTGATCGGCGAGACCCCCTGACGGCGCCGGCGGCCGGGGACGCGGAACGCCGTACGGGCTCCGTCCGGGCGCACCCGGCGGCGACCACGGTTCGGCCCGTGCCGAACAGCGGGTGCGCCATCCTGGGGGCATGGCTCCCCGAGACCTCGCCGCGCTGGCCGCGCTGTTCGCCGACGAAACCCGTGCCGCCTTCTGCCTGGCGCTGCTCGACGGGCGGGCCTGGACGGCGGGTGAACTGGCCCGCCACTCGCGCGTGGCGGCGTCCACGGCGAGCGAGCACCTGGGGCGGCTCGTGGCGGGCGGCGTGCTGGCGGAGGAGCGGCAGGGCCGCCACCGGTACGTCCGGCTGGCCGACGAGCGGGTCGCCCACCTCGTGGAGGACCTGGCCGCCCACGCCGCCCCGGGGCGGGCCGGCGAGCCGCCGCGGTCGCTGCGAGCGGCGAGCGCGGGCAGCGCCATGGCGCGCGGGCGCACCTGCTACGACCATCTCGCCGGGAGACTCGGGATCCTCATCACGGAGGCGATGACCCTCCGCGGACTGCTGCGGCAGGACACCGGGTTCGCGCTCACGGACGACGGCGTGGGCTGGTTCGGCGCGCTGGGCATCGAGCTCGCGCCCCGGTCGGGGCGGCGGCCGGTGGCCCGCGGCTGCCTGGACTGGACCGAGCGGAAGCCGCACCTCGCCGGGGCCGCGGGGGCCGCCCTGTGCCGGCACGCGCTGGCCGAGGGCTGGTGCGTACGGATCGGCTCCGAGCGCGCCGTGAAGGTGACGGCGGACGGGGAACGGGAGCTGCACGCGCTGCTCGGCATCGAGCCGGCGACCTTGCGGTGATCGCCGAACCGTCCCGCCCTTACGGTCGGCACATGACCTCCTCCCCTCCCCGGTTCCTCCCCCTCGTCGCGGCCGAGTCTCCGTCGTGCTGTGGGCCTCCGCCTTCGTGGCGATCCGCAGCGCCGGCAGTGCCTACTCCCCCGGCGCGCTCGCCCTGGGCCGGTTGCTGGCCGGCTCCCTCGCCCTGGGCTGCGTCCTGCTGCTGCGCGGAGAAGGCCTGCCGGCGCGGGCGGCGTGGCCCGGCATCGCGGTGTCCGGTCTGCTCTGGTTCGGCGTCTACATGGTGGTGCTCAACTGGGGCGAGCAGGAGGTCGACGCGGGTACCGCCGCGATGATCGTGAACGTCGGGCCCGTCCTGGTCGCGCTGCTCGGCGCCCGGGTGCTGGGCGAGGCGCTGCCGCCGCGCCTGCTGGCGGGGATGGCGGTGTCGTTCGCGGGCGCCGTCGCGGTGGGTGTGTCGATGTCGAGCGCGGGCGGCGAGGGCCGCACGTCGGTGCTGGGAGTGCTGCTGTGCCTGCTGGCGGCGGCCGGGTACGCCGCGGGTGTCGTGGGCCAGAAGCCCGCGCTCGCGCACGCGAGCGCGCTCCAGGTGACGGCGTTCGGGTGCCTGGTCGGCACGGTGCTGTGCCTGCCGTTCGCCGGGCAGCTGGTGCACGAGGCGGGCCGCGCACCGCTGCCGGCGACGCTCACCATGGTGTACCTCGGCGTCTTCCCGACGGCGCTGGCGTTCACGACGTGGGCGTACGCCCTGGCCCGTACGACGGCGGGACGGATGGGGGCCACGACGTACGCGGTGCCCGCGCTGGTGGTGCTGATGTCGTGGTTGTTCCTCGATGAGCTGCCGGGCCTGCTGACACTGGCCGGCGGCGCCCTGTGCCTGGCGGGGGTGGCGGTGTCGCGCTCCCGGCCGCCGGTGCGGACCGGGGCCGGGAGCGCGGACGCCGTCAGCGGGAGGCCGCCCGTCGAGCAAGGATCCTGATGGAGATCAGGGCGACGACGGCGAGAACGACGATGTAGGCGGAGACGGCCATCGACGTGCCGGTGGCCTCCAGGAGCAGCACCATCACGAAGGGAGCCAGGCCGCCGCCCAGCACCGCGGCGATCTGGTAGCCGAGCGAGGCTCCGGTGTAGCGCATCTCCGCCGTGAACAGTTCGGCGAACAGCGCCGCCTGCGGTCCGTACATGATGCTGAGGAAGCAGCTCGTGACGAAGGTGCCGACGGCGAGCCACAGCAGCGAGGCGGTGTCGATGAGCAGGAACATCGGCACCGCCCACACGAGCAGTCCGACCGCGCCCAGCGCGTAGATGCGCAGTCGTCCGATGCGGTCGGACAGGGCCGCCGCGGCCGGTATCAGCACGAGCTGGGTGAGGCTCACGCACAGGGACACGGCGAGGACCGCGCTGCGCTTCATGTCCAGTTCCCGGGTGGCGTAGTCCAGCACGCCGGTGATGATGATGTAGAAGGTCGCGGTGTTGACCGCGAACGAGCCGCCCGCCAGCAGCACGGTGCCCAGGTGATGGCGCAGGATCGTCCGCAGCGGGGAGCGGGGCTCGCTCTTCTCCTGCTCGGCCAGGGCCCGCTCCGCCTCCTGGAAGGCGGGGGTCTCCTCCACGCGGGTGTGGATGTACCAGGCGAGGCCGAGTACCAGGAAGCCGACCAGGAAGGGCACCCGCCAGCCCCACGCGGCGAACGCGGCGTCGCTGGTGAACGCACCGGCCAGCAGGAAGACGGTGTTGGCGGTGACCACGCCGATCGGTACGCCGAGCTGGACGAGGCTGCCGTACAGGCCGCGCTTGCCCTCGGGGGCGTACTCCGTGGCCATCAGCATGGCCCCGCCCCACTGGGCTCCGACGGCGATGCCCTGCAGGACGCGCAGGAGGACGAGCAGCAGCGGGGCGGCGATGCCGATCGTCGCGTACGTGGGGAGCAGGCCGATGCCGAGGGTGGCGATGCCCATGAGGGTGAGGGCCAGGACCAGCATGGGCTTGCGGCCGCGGCGGTCGCCGAGCTGGCCGGCGATGACGCCGCCCACGGGGCGTGCGAGGAAGCCGACGGCGAAGGTGGCGAAGGCGGCGAGGACCCCGGCCGACGAGCTGCCGGCCGGGAAGTAGAGATCGCCGAGCACGAGGGCGGCGGCGATGCCGAAGACGAAGTAGTCGTACCACTCGACGGCCGAGGCGAGCGCGGCGGCGAGCGCCACTTTCCGGCGGCGGCGGTCGGTGGGTGCGGGGGAGGCGGGAGCGGAAGAGGGTGCCGTGTCCATGCGGTGCACGCTCCGAAGGGTGCGAGGACGAGCGGGGGGACGGTGAACGGGGGGGCGGCGCCTTGATGGACGGGGACCGTACCGACCGGCTGGTATGTCGGTCAACGGGTCGGACGGAAACGTTTCCGCCTCGGCATGACACCTCGGCGCGGCGCGGCGGCACGGCGTGTCGGCACGGAGCCCACGCGCGTCGGCGCGGGCCAGGCGCCGGACGCGGCCCGGCGTGCGGGCAGCACGAGCACCCCGGACGCGAACTGCGGCCGGGGTGCGCGGGGTCAGGAGGTCAGAGGGTCAGGGGGTGTCTCGCCCCTGGAAGACGACCAGGGCGCGGCCGCCCTTGCCCGCGATCATGTTTTCGAAGGCGCCGGGGATGCCGTCCAGCGCGATGCGCTCGGTCACCAGGGCTCCGAGGTCCAGTCGGCCGGCCCTGATGTGCCCGGCGAGGACGGGCAGGTCCTCGGCGGGGTTGGAATTGCCGTAGACGCAGCCGGAGAGGGTGCGGCCCCAGTGGAAGATCTCCAGGGCGTTGAAGGTGACCTGCTGGTCCTTGCCGCCGATGCCGACGACGGTGGTGCGGCCGCCCCGCCGGGTGGACTCCCAGGCGGTACGGATGGTGGCGGCGCGGCCGACGCACTCGACGGCCACGTCGGCGCCGTGCCCCCCGGTGAGCCGGCGGATCTCCTTGGCGGTGGTGTCGGACGCGACGACGTACTCGGTGGCGCCGGCCCGACGCGCCAGCTCCTCCTTCGCGGGCGACACGTCGACGGCGATCACGGTCCCGGCGCCCGCGATCCGGGCCGCCTGGAGGGTGGCCAGGCCCACCCCGCCCACGCCGAACACCACGACCGACTCGCCCGCCCGGACGCGGGCGGAGTGGTGCACGGCGCCCCAGCCCGTGAGGACGGCGCAGCCCAGCAGCGCGGCGTCGGTGAGCGGGACGCCGTCCGGGACGGGCAGCACGCAGTTGGCGGCGACGACGGTCTCCTCGGCGAACGCGGCGACGTTGAGGCCGGGGTGGAGTTCCGTGCCGTCCTCGGTGACGGCGTGGATGTTGCCCGCGCCGGTGAGGGCGTCGGCGCACAGCCACACCTCGCCGAGCGAGCAGGGGTGGCAGGAGCCGCAGGACGGCGCCCAGTTGAGGACGACACCGTCGCCGGCGGCGACGTGCGTCACGCCCTCGCCGACGGCGACGACGGTGCCGGCGCCCTCATGGCCGAGGACGGCGGGCACGGGCACCCTCATGGTGCCGTTGGACAGGGACAGGTCGGAGTGGCAGACACCGGCGGCGGCGAGACGGACTCTCACCTGGCCGGGGCCGGGCTCGGGCAGTTCGATGCCGGTGATCTCCAGCGGAGCACCTACGGCGGGCAGGACGGCGGCGCGGACCACGATCGGTTTCCTTCTCGGCTCGGCAGGACGGGCTCGGCAGGGCGGCCCGGGACGGCGGCTCGGTGGGGCAGGCCCGGCGGGCGGGCCGGGCTCCGCCGGCCCGGGACGGCCGGGCCGGCGGAGAACCGCCTCAGAACTGGAGGGACTTCGTCTGGAGGTACTCGGTGAGGCCGTGCGCCCCGAGCTCGCGCCCGACGCCCGACTGCTTGTAACCGCCGAACGGCGCCAGCGGGTTGAACCGGCCGCCGTTGATGTCGACCTGGCCCGTCTCCATGCGCCGGGCGAAGGCGACGGCCTCCGCTTCGTCGCCGGCCCACACCGCGCCGGCCAGGCCGTACACCGTGCCGTTGGCGATGCGCAGGGCGTCCTCCTCGTCCTCGTACCGCAGGATCGACACGACGGGGCCGAAGATCTCCTCCTGGGCGATGGCCATGCCCGGGGTGACGTCCGCGAAGACGGTCGGCCGGACGTAGAACCCCTTGTCGAGGGGCACGTCCGGGCCGCCGGCGACGATCCGCGCGCCTTCGGCGACACCCTGCTCGATGTAACCGCGCACGCGCTCCTGCTGCTTGGCGTTGACGAGCGGGCCGACGCGCTCGCCGGGGACGTACTTCTCGACGGCCTGCGCCGCGAGGGCGACGGCCTCGTCGTAGCGGTCGCGGTGGACCAGCATCCGGGTCCAGGCGCTGCACGTCTGGCCGGAGTTGGACATGACGTTGGCGATGCCGACGTTCACGGCCTTGGCGAGGTCGGCGCTCGGCAGGATGACGTTGGCGGACTTGCCGCCGAGCTCCAGCGCGACCCGCTTGACCGCGGCGCCGGCGATGGCGCCGATCTTCCGGCCGACGGCCGTCGAGCCGGTGAAGGACACGAGGTCCACGCCGTCGTGCTCGGCGAGCGCCTGGCCGGCCACCGGGCCGAGACCCGTCACCAGGTTGAACACCCCGGCGGGCAGCCCGGCGTCGTGCGCGGCCTCGGCGAAGAGCTGCGCGGTCAGCGGGGTGTCCTCGGCGGGCTTGAGGACGACCGTGCAGCCGGCCGCCAGGGCGGGCGCCACCTTGGCGACGATCTGGTGCAGCGGGTAGTTCCACGGCGTGATGGCGCCGACGACACCGACCGGTTCGAGCAGGACCGTGGAGTTGCCGACCTTCTCCTCGAAGGCGTACGAGGCGGCCAGGTCGGCGTACGTCCCGGCGACCGCGATGGGCAGGCCCACGTGCACGTTCTGCGCCAGCGCCGGCGGGGCGCCGAGCTCCGCCGTGACCGTGCCGGCGATCTCGTCCTTGCGCGCCGCCAGTGCGTCGCGCAGCGCGGCGATCCGGGCCGCGCGCTCGGCGGGCGGCGTGGCGGCCCAGGCCGGGAAGGCCGCGCGGGCGGCCCGGACGGCGGCGTCCACGTCCTCGGCCGTACCGGCCGGGACATGACCGATGAACTGCTCGTCCGCCGGGTTCACCACCTCGATGGTGCCGGCGTCGCCGGCGGCGGGCACCCATGCGCCGCCGATGTACATGCCGTCGTGCGCCTTCATCCGCTTCTCTCCTTCGGGCCTGGCTCCACGGTCGTCCACAGCCCAAACTAGCGGCGATAGTTTTTCTCCACCAGAGGCTGTGGGACCGACCGCATCACATCAGAAGTCGGCCCGGGTCCGCTCGTCCAGCCGTAGTACGGACTCCTGGCCGAAGGCGCGCTCGTAGGCGCTCCTGATCCGCTCGATGTGCGGGTCGCGGGCCTTCGCCTCGCTGGCGGGGTGGAGCAGGACCAGCTCGTAGGAGCGCTCGCGCCGGATCGTGCCGCTCGCGTCGCGCCACTGTCCGCGCCCGTCCTGGACGGTGAGGCCCTCGGGGAAGCGCGGTGCGACCTCGCGGTCGACGAAGGCCATGAACCGCTTGTCGGTGACGTCCGGGCCACCGGCGGGGCGTTCGGTACCGAAGAACAGGCGCGTCTCCGCGTAGGAGCTGCCGCGGTCGGTCCTGCGGCCCAGCGGTACGGCGGCGAACAGCGGCAGCAGCGCGTACACGCCCGCGATGACGCCGATCGCCCGTTCGTCGGCCCCGAGGGAGAGGGCCCGGTACGAAACGGCGGGCCGCGCCATCGACACCGCCCCCTGCGCGAAGCCGAAGGCGATGACGAGGCGCAGCAGCCGGCCCCGGCTCACCTCAGATGATCCCGAGGAGTATCCCGGCGCCGAGCACCACCAGCGAGGTGAGCGCGGCCCACTTCACGGTGAAGCGGGTGTGGTCGCCGAACTCGACCTTCGCCATGCCGACGAGGACGTACACGGCCGGCACCAGCGGGCTGGACATGTGCAGCGCCTGGCCGACCAGCGAGGCGCGGGCGATCTCCAGCGGGGACACCCCGTGCGCGGCCCCGGCCTCGGCGAGGACCGGCAGGACCCCGAAGTAGAAGCCGTCGTTGGACATGAAGTACGTCAGCGGCAGGCTCAGCAGGCCGGTGACGAGCGCCATGTGCGGGCCCATGGCCTCGGGGACGGCCCCCACGAGCCAGTCGGCCATGTGCTCGACCATGCCCGTGCCGGTCAGCACTCCGGTGAAGACGGCGGCGGCGAAGACCATGCCGGAGACGTTGAGGACGTTGTCGGCGTGGGCGGCGATACGGGCCTTCTGGTCCGGCATGTGCGGGAAGTTGACCGTCAGGGCGAGGGCCGCGCCGATCAGGAAGAGCACCGGGATCGGCAGCAGCTCCATGATCATTGCGGCGAGGAGGGCCACCGTGAGGGCCGCGTTGAACCAGTACAGCCGGGGGCGCAGGGTCGGCCGGTCCGGGTCGAGCCCCTGGAAGCCCTCGTGGCCGTCGTCGGCCTGCGGCCCGCCGGCGGCACCGCCGCCCGTGACGGCGTCCGCCCCGGTGTCCGTGCCGGTCCCCGTGCTCGCACCCGCTGCGACCAGCACGGTCTCCGGCTGCGGCTCCATGACCTCGTCCAGGGTGAGGTGGCCGAGCCGCTTGCGCTCGCGCCGGCCGAGCACGTACGCGAGGGCGAGGACGAAGAGGAGACCGGCACCGAGGGCGGGGATCATCGGGACGAAGATGTCTCCGGCGTCCAGCTTCAGCGCGGTGGCGGCGCGGGCGGTGGGGCCGCCCCAGGGGAGGGTGTTCATGACGCCGTTGGCGGTGGCGGCGATGCCCGTCATCACCACCAGGCTCATCTTCAGGCGCTTGTAGAGCGGGTACATCGCCGAGACGGTGATCATGAAGGTGGTGGAGCCGTCGCCGTCGAGCGACACGATCGCCGCCAGCACGGCCGTACCGACCACGACCCGCATCGGGTCGGCCTTGCAGAAGCGCAGGACGCCCCGGACGATCGGGTCGAACAGCCCGACGTCGATCATCACGCCGAAGTAGACGATGGCGAACATCAGCATCGCGGCGGTGGGCGCGAGGTTGCCGACGCCTTCGATGACGTAGTCGCCGAGCTGTGCGCCGTGCCCGACGGCGACGCAGAAGAGGGCGGGGATGAGGACGAGCGCCGCGATCGGCGACATCTTCTTCATCATGATCAGGACCAGGAAGGTCGCGATCATGGCGAAGCCGAGGATTGTCAGCATGGAGGACACCTAACGTTCACCCTTGAACTCCACCGGGGGGAGCGGCGGCCCGGATGACGTTAGGTGCCTCGTTCAGCCGTCAGCAAGATGTCGACGCGTGAGCAATACGAGCAAAACCCCAGGTCATGGCCGGGTCGCCGGGACCGGTGACACGTCGACGGGGAAGCCGTTGAGCACGGCGGTGCCCGAGAGCGGGTCGAGCCGTGACCCGTCGAGGAGCTGGTTGACGTTGACGCCGGGCCGCCCGGCGGCGACCGCCATGCGCGTGCCGGGCCGGTCGTGCCCCCAGCCGTGCGGGAGGCTGACCACTCCCCTGCGCACCGCGTCGGTGACCTCCACCGGTACCTCCAGCTCCCCGCCGTCGGCCTTGATCCGGGCCGGGGCGCCGTCGGCCAGGCCGAGCCGGGCGGCGTCCTCGGGGTGGACCTGGAGCGTGCAGGTGTTGGTCCCGCCGTTGAGGGCGGGGATGTTGTGCAGCCAGCTGTTGTTGGACCGCAGATGGCGGCGGCCCACCAGGACGAGGTTGTCGGTGCCGGCGTCGTCCAGCGTGCGGCGCAGCCGCGGCAGGTCGGCGGCGACCGGTTCCGGAAGCAGCTCGATGCGCCCGCTGCGGGTCTTGAGGACGTGCGGGATGCGGGGCTGCAACGGGCCGAGGTCGATCCCGTGGGGGTGCGCGAGGAGCCGGTCGAGCGTCAGGCCGTACGGGCCGAGGCGCAGCATCATGTCCAGGCGGCGCTCCGGGCCGCTGCGCCCGCCGAGTCCGGCGGCGTACTCCTCGGGGTCCTGGCCGTACGCGGGTGAGTGGGGTTCGGTGACGGCCTTGGCCAGGGTGCGTCCGATGACCATGGCGTCGACGGTGTCCGGGTCGGCGCCGTGCATGCCGGTGGCGGCCAGGATCAGCCGGGCGTGGATCTCGCACTCGTCCATGCGCCCGGGCTCGAGGGGGACGGCCGCGGGCGTGTAGCGGACCTGGTTGCGGACGGCGAAGCCGTTGAACGCGAAGTCGAAGTGGGCGCTCTGGGAGGGCGGCGGCGGGGGCAGGACCACGTCCGCGTGACGGGAGGTCTCGTTGAGGTACGGATCGACGCTCACCATGAAGTCGAGCCCGGCCAGCGCCCGGTCGAGGCGGTCGCCGTCCGGCGCGGAGAGGACCGGGTTGGCGGCGATGGCGACGAGCGCGCGGATGCGGCCGTCGCCGGGTGTCTCGATCTCCTCGGCGAGGGCGGCCAGGGGCAGTTCGCCCTTGGCCTCGGGGTGTCCGGAGACCCGGCTGGCCCAGCGGCCCAGCGCGAAGCCCTTGCCGGGGCCGGGGGGTCGCGGTGCGGGGGCGGTGGCGGAGAGCGGGAAGAGCGCCCCGCCGGGCCGGTCGAGGTTCCCGGTGAGCACGTTGAGGACGTCGACGAGCCAGTTGGTGAGGGTGCCGTGGACGACCGTGCTGCCGCCGATGCGCCCGTACACGGCGGCCGAGGGCGCCGCGGCCAGCTCGCGCGCGAGGGTGCGGATGGTGCCGGCGTCCACGTCGCAGGCGTCGGCCACGGCCTCGGGGGTGAACTCCCGCAGTGCCTCCTCGACGTCCGCGAGGCCCTCGACATGGCCGGCGAGCGTCCCGGGGTCGCTGAGGCCCTCCGTGAGGATGGTGGTGGCGAGGGCGGCCAGCAGCAGCGCGTCGGTACCGGGCCGGATGGCCACGTGCCGGTCGGCGAGGCGGGCCGTACGGGTGCGGCGCGGGTCGACGACGGTGAGGGTGCCGCCGCGTTTGCGCAGGGCCTTGATCCTGCCGGGGAAGTCGGGGGCGGTGCACAGACTGCCGTTGGACTCCAGCGGGTTGGCGCCGAGCATCAGCAGATGGGCCGTGCGGTCCAGGTCGGGGACGGGGATGGCGAACGGGTCGCCGAAGAGCAGCCCGCTGGAGACGTGCTTGGGCATCTGGTCGAGCGTGGATGCGGTGAAGAGGTTGCGGGTGCGCAGGGCGCCGAGGAGCACGGGCGGGTAGAGGGCGCCGGCCATGGTGTGCACGTTCGGGTTGCCGAGGACGACGCCGAGGGCGTTCGGACCGTACTGCCCGAGGAGCGGCGGCAGCCGGCGGGCGATGGTGTCGAACGCCTCGTCCCAGGTCGCTTCCCGCAGCTCGCCGTCCTTGCGGACGAGGGGGGTGCGGAGCCGGTCGGGATCGGCGTCGACCTCGCCGAACGCGGCTCCCTTGGGGCAGATGAAGCCCTGGCTGAACACGTCGTCCCGGTCGCCGCGGGCGCCGGTGACGCGGGTGCCGTCGAGGGTGAGGGTCAGCCCGCAGGTGGCTTCGCAGAGCGGGCAGATGCGCAGGGCGGTGGGCATGGGGCCTCCCGGGACGGCGGCAGCGGCGGTGGGCGCACGAATACCGGCGAGCATACCGACCGGTAGGCATGCTGGCGATGCCCTGCGCGGGGTTCGGTGTCGCCACCGCCCGTGGTGCGGGTGGTGCGGCCTGCAGGTGGGGCCGCCGGACGGGCGTCAGGCGAGGACGGGGGCGAGGTAGGCGTGGAGCAGGGCCCGGGTCTCGGCGACCAGTGCGGGGTCGCCCGAGGGGTGCGTGCGGAAGGCGAGCTGGAGGAGCGCGTCGGTCGCCTCGACGCCGACGAGCACCTTGCGGCGCAGCGCCGTGTCGGGGGTGCGCCCGAGGTGCGTGGCGAGCAGCTCGCAGAGGCGGTCGGCGACGCGGTGGTTGGGATGCCGCTCGCCCGGGTGACCGGGGAACGGGTCGGCGGGCTCCGAGGCCCCGGGGGTCTCACCCGCCACAGAGACACCGGGGCCACCGGGTCCACCGCGACCACCGGGTCCGTCGGACACCCCGGGGTTCTCAGGCCCCTCGGACGCCTCGGGGCCGTCCGAAGCCCCGGGTTCCCCCGGGCTTCCCGCGGGCGCCGGCACCCCGAAGTCGACGAGCCCGAAACCGGGCACGGTCCGCTTCATGGCGAGGTACTCGTCCAGCACGGCGTCGATGGCCGCGTACGCGCCCGGGCGGGGCAGCGCGGCGAGGCGGGCGGCGACGCGCTCGGCGTAACGGTCCAGGTTGCGGTGGGCGAGCGCGGCGGCCATCGCGCGCTTGTTGGAGAAGAAGCGGTAGACGGACCCGATCGGGACGCCGGCGCGGACGGCGACGGCCCGGGTGCTCAGGTCTTCGTAGCCGGTCTCGTCGAGGAGTTCGGCGCACGCGTCGAGGATCCGGGCCAGGCGCTCGGCGCTGCGCTGCTGCACGGGGGTGCGGCGGAGGGAGCTGGGCTGGGGCACGGACTCCATCATGCCCCTCGGCCCACCGCCGCGGGACGTGCGTCACGCGACGAGCAGGCCGATGCCGCCGAGGGTGTACACGATCATCAGCGCGAACAGCGGGAGCTGTCCCACGACGGCGCGGTGCGGCGGGAAGAGGCGGACGGCGCGGTCGTGCGCGGCGACGACACCGAGGACGTGGCCGGTGACGACGGCGCCGATCTGCAGCGCCGCGATCCCGCCGGGGCTCAGGGGCGGAGCGGCCGGAGGGGGATGGTCGACGCCGAGCGCCATGATGACGGTGCGTGGCCCTTCGGTGACGAGAAGTGTGGCGTAGTGGGCGACGAGATAGCCGAGCGCGATGGGGACGAGGGAGTGGGCGAAGGCGCCGAGCGGGTGGGCGAGCGGGCCGGAGAGGAGCCGCGTGGCGCCGGCGCACAGGCAGTAGAGGGTGGCGACGAGGGCGACGGCGGCGACCAGGCCGAGAGTGGCCGTGGCGGTGCGGCCGAGGGGTGAGGTCTGGAGGGTGGTGATCCAGGCGGGGGTGTCGCGGATTCCGTCGTAGGCGGTGGAGCCGAGCAGGACGCAGACGGTGGCGACCAGGCCGGGGGTGGGCGGGGTGGAGTCGAGGCCGTGGAGGGGATGGCGCAGGACGAGCAGGCCGTCGGCGCGGCGGCCGAACGGGGAGAGCCGGGCCAGGAGCGTGGAGTACGCCTCGAAGGGGTCCGCGTGCGTGAACCAGCGCTCGCCGTAGCGGGCGGCGCAGGCGAGGTGGACGACGGTGTGGAGGGTCAGGAAGGCGAGGAGGGAGGCACGGGACGCGGGGTGGGGCGAGGCGAGTTCCAGCCAGGTGAAGGCGAGCAGGCCGGCGGCGGCGGGCCGCATGCCGAGGCGGGGCGGCAGGGGGCGGCCGGCCGCCGGGCGGCGGGGAAGGAGCGCGTGCAGGGCGCGCAGCGGGTTGAGGAGGCGCCAGACGGGTCCGAGGAGGAGGGATGCGGGGAGGAGACCGACCCAGAACAGTACGTGGACGGCGCCGGCGGCGGGGTTGCGAGCGGGGTCGTCGGGGCCGAGGACGAGGTGGAGGACCACGAACAGGCAGGCCGCCGAGCCCAGTCCGCGCAGGGCGGCGCGCAGGGGCCGCGCGCTGGCGGCGCGTTGCACGCAGGCGGGAAGCGCACGGCCCGAGCGGTCACCGCGGAAGCGGGACACCGACCACAGCAGGCCCAGCCCGAGGAAGGAGACGAACAGCGCGGCGAACGCACCGGCGAAGGCGTAGAACGGCGGGACCGGCAGGTCGTGCGTGGATCCCACCCCGTGGGCCAGCGGCAGCGGCGTGAACGGCCTCACCGTACGGCGAGTTGCACGAGGACCAGGCCGGACGCGTGGGTCTCGACCGCGAACAGCCCGGTGCGGTCGGCCGTGAGCGTGAGCGTGGTGGGCCGGCCGGCGGGCAGCGGAGCCTCCTTGTCGTAGCCGTGGACGTGGAGCGTGTCGTCGCGGTCGCTGGTGACGGTGAGGGCGAGGCGCTCACCCCGCTTCACCTCGACCCGGCGCGGGGGCGGCTGTACGGCGCCTCCGGTGACGGTGATGTCCAGCGTCCGGTCGGCACGGGCATCGTCCGCGGGCCCGAGCCCGACCGTGGCCTCGACGGGTCTGCCGCGCACGGCCCAGGCGGTGTGGTCGTCGGCGTGGAGGCGGGCGGTGAGGGTGCGGGCGCCGGGCGGCAGCGCGCTGCCGGGCAGGTGGTGCCAGGGACCGTAGACGCGAGCCACGGGCCGGCCGTCGAGGAGGAGGCGGGCGTGGCCGCGGCCGGGCAGCGCGGCGCCGCCGGCGCTCTGCGGCGTGAAGCGGAAGTCCCGTACGTCGAGGTGGACGTTCCAGCCGTCCTCCGAGTCGCGCCGTGCGGTGAGCCGTATCGCGGGCGCGCCCTGCGGCGGCACCTGTCGCAGCCGGTGCCCGGTCCCGTCCTCCGCGTCCAGCAGCGTGCCCGTGGAGCCGGTCGCCTCCTGGTGGCTGGTGCCGGGCTTGTGGTGGGTGGTGGCGGGGCCGCCGCATCCGGCGACCGTGGCCACGGCCACTGCCGCGGCCACGGCGGAGGCGACCGCCGGCGAGGCGGCCACCGGCCATGGGCCTCTGCCGGAGGCGCCGGCCGGGCGCCCGGGCCCGCGGCGGGCCCCTCCCGCCGGCCGCGGCGGGCCGTCCGGATGCCGGGGAGCATCCAGGTCCCGAGAACCGTCCGGGTCCCGAGAACCGTCCGGGCCCGAGAACCGTCCGGGTCCCGAGAACCGTCCGGGTCCCGAGGACCGTCCGGGTCCCGGTCCGGAACGCCGTCGGGGCGCTCCCCCGCCTCCCCGCGCCCCGGTCCCGGGGCCGACGCGGCGACCGCGCCGAGCACCCACACCACCGCGAGCAGGGTGCGCAGCCACGCGGGGCTCACCGGGGTCCAGGGGATCATGACGACCGCCTTGTCGAAGGCGTCGAGGAGGGTGACGACGCCCAGCGCCACGGTCGTCCGGCCCAGGCCGCGGCGGCCGGCGCGCCGCAGCGCGAGGCCCAGCCCGGTCCACCCCGCACCCAGGAGCAGCAGCGCGAGGGCCGGGACGTACCCGGCGGCGAGGCCCGTCGTCGAGCCGGCGACGTCCAGCGCGAGCCCCGCCGCACCCGCCGCCGCGGCCGCCCCGGCGAGCCGGCCGGTGCGCAGCCGGCGCCACCACAGGACGCCCCCGACGAGGGTGAGGACGGCGGCGGTGCCGAGGGCGAGCTGGGTCTCGACGCGTGCGAGGCCGCGGGCGCCGTACCAGTCGCAGCCGGCCGGCAGCCGCCGCGCCCGGACGTCGTAGTCGGCGCAGACGAGGAGCTGGACGAGCTTGACGGGTTCCCCGACGAGCCGATGGGAACCTCCGGAGACCTCGCCGCGCCGGGCTCCGCAGGTGGGCAGGGTGCGGGGCGTCGAGGATCCGGTGTCCGGCTGCCAGCAGTTGCCGCTGCCCTGTCCGTCCCACCACACGTCGGTGCGGTTCGGCCGCGGGTTGCCGGCCTTGTCGACGCCGAGCCGGTTGCCCGCGTACCGGTTGTGGTGCGAGGTGTCGGCCTGTTTCGACCACGCGCTCTCGCCCCGGATGAAGGCCGGGACGGCGCTGAGGTAGAAGGCCGTGCGCCGGTGGCCGTGGATCCAGTTGTCCTCGTACAGGTTCCAGTTGCCGCCGGCGGTGATGATGCCGGAGCCGGGCGGCATGGATATCTGCGGGCAGACGACGCCCTGTTCGTAGCCCCGTTCGGCGGGCGGCCGGGCGCAGGTGCCGTCGGCGACGTACCGGTAGTAGTCCTGGTTGTTGTCGTGGATGTCGTTGCGTGCGAAGCGGGCGTGGTTCTGCGGGAGTCCGGGGTGTCCGGGGAAGGCGCTGTCCATCGAGGCGCCGCCCATGTTGTGGTCGAACTCGTTGTCGTGGACGTACACGGAGTCCCCGGCCGTGCCCGAGTAGCCGACCATGTTGTGGTGGCTCCGGCAGCCCGTGATCTCGATCGAGTAGCGGGGGACGCCGTAGCCGCGGCCGTCGTTGATGTCCGACGCGCTGCCCGGGTAGATGCCGGAGTCGCCGTTGCCGTACGACTCGCAGTTCTTGTACAGGCCGTGGTCGCTGGCGAAGGTGAGGAAGCCGTACTCGTCGTTCCACCGGGTCAGCACGTCGTCGATGACGAAGCCGTCGGCGGCGAGGACGTACAGCGAGTTGAAGGTGGTGCGCTGGGCGGTGAAGTTGCGGAAGTAGACGCCGTCGGAGCCGTCGGCCCTGATCGCGTTGAGCTTGCGGTACTTCGCGTCGATGACGACGTCGGTGCGGTCCGCTCCGGTGCCCTCGATCTGCAGGTCCTTCTTGCCGAGGATCGCGACGAGGTTCTGGTTGTGGGGGCACTGCCGCTGCTGGGCGTAGGACAGCACCTGGTAGCCGAACGACGACCGCGGGGCGTCCAGGGCGGCACACGCCCCCGCGGGCGGCGGCAGCGAGGGCTCCTCCTCGTACAGCCCGGGCAGGATCGCGATGGTCATGCCGGGCCGGTCGACGGCGTCGACGGCCTGCTGCACGTGCCGGTACCCGTCCCGGACGCAGCGCGCGAAGAGCCGTTCGTTGCGGTCCCGGATGAGCGGCGGGAAGCGCGCGGTGCGGCGGGCGAAGTCGTCCGGGTCGGTCTTGCACACCAGCAGGTCCGGCTCCCCGGTGCGCAGCACGGGCACGCTGCCCGAGCCGTCGGGGAAGGCGACGGGCCGTTCCTCGTGGGCCCGGGCGGCGGGAGCGCCCACCAGGACCACGAGCGCGGCGGAGACGACGGCGAGGAGCCTGGCTTTCCACGGCATGCGGGCCATGCCCGTGAGAGTAGAGCGTTGTTCATCTTTGGGAACCCCTCGCGCACGGGTTTCGTCCCAGCCCCACCTCGCCCGCACCCGATGCCGTTGACGTGGGCGCCACGGAATCCTACGGTCTTACATAGGATTCCTTCTGGAGCAGGAGCGGTCGATGACGATGAACGACACCGAACAGGCGCGGAAGCTCGCCGAGGGCCTGGAGTACTCCTCCGGCTTCGGCAACGAGCACAGCTCCGAGGCCGTGCCCGGCGCCCTGCCGCTCGGCCGGAACTCCCCGCAGCGGGCCCCGCTCGGCCTGTACGCCGAGCAGCTGAGCGGCTCCGCGTTCACCGAGCCGCGCGCCCACAACCGCCGCTCGTGGCTCTACCGGATCCGCCCCTCGGCCGCGCACCCGCCCTTCGTGCGCACCGACAACGGCGCCCTGCGCACCGCGCCGTTCACCGAGACCGTCCCCGACCCG
The DNA here is from genome assembly GCF_000716335.1 of Streptomyces sp. NRRL S-118. Taxonomy (GTDB): domain Bacteria; phylum Actinomycetota; class Actinomycetes; order Streptomycetales; family Streptomycetaceae; genus Streptomyces. The sequence continues at coordinate 118,301 of NZ_KL591011.1, forward strand.
AACCGGCTGCGCTGGAACCCGCTCCCCGACCCGGCGCCCGGCACCGACTGGCTGGCCGGCCTGTGGACCCTCGGCGGCAACGGCGACGCCGCCCAGCGCACCGGCATGGCGGTGCACCTCTACCACGCCGACACGTCCATGGACCGGGTCTTCAGCGACGCCGACGGCGAGCTGCTGATCGTCCCCGAGCGCGGCGGGCTGCTGCTCCGCACCGAGCTGGGCATCCTCGCCGCCCGGCCCGGAGAGGTGGCGCTGATCCCGCGTGGCGTGCGCTTCCGGGTGGAGCTGCTGGACGAGACCGCGCGCGGCTACGTGTGCGAGAACTACGGCCAGCCGTTCCAGCTGCCCGACCTCGGCCCGATCGGCGCCAACGGCCTGGCCAACCCGCGGGACTTCCGGGCGCCGGTCGCCGCGTACGAGGACGTCGAGGGCGAGGTGGAGGTGGTGAACAAGTACTGCGGCAACCTGTGGACCGCGACGTACGGCCACTCCCCGCTGGACGTCGTCGCCTGGCACGGCAACCACGTCCCGTACGTCTACGACCTGCGCACCTTCAACGTCCTCGGCACCATCTCGTACGACCACCCCGACCCGTCGATCTTCACCGTGCTCACCTCCCCGTCCGACACCCCCGGCCTCGCGGGCGTCGACTTCGTCGTCTTCGCGCCGCGCTGGCTGGTCGGCGAGGACACCTTCCGGCCGCCGTACTTCCACCGCAACGTGATGAGCGAGTACATGGGCCTGATCGAGGGCGCGTACGACGCCAAGGCCGAGGGCTTCGTCCCCGGGGGCGGCTCGCTCCACACCATGATGTCGGCGCACGGCCCGGACCGTGAGACCTTCGACAAGGCGAGCGCCGCCGAGCTGAAGCCGCAGAAGATCGACGACGGGCTGGCGTTCATGTTCGAGACGCGGTGGCCGCTGACGACCACCGCCCAGGCGGCGAACGCCGACCACCTGCAGCGCGGGTACGACGACGTGTGGCAGGGTCTTGAGCGCCACTTCCGGCCATAGGCCCGCCGCCCGCCGGGCCGTCTCGTCGCCGTCGTACGGAGTTGCCGTGACCGCCTTCGCCCCCGACTCACTGGTCCTGAACCGCAAGCTGCCGCTCTGGTACCAGGTCTCGCAGTCCCTGCGCGCCTCGATACTCGGGCGTGCGCCGGACGCGTCGCTGCGCCTGCCCACCGAGGAGCAGCTGGCCGCCCACTACGGGGTGAGCGTGCTGACCATGCGGCAGGCGCTCAAGGAGCTGGAGGCCGAGGGCCTGATCAGCCGGCACCGGCGGCGTGGCACGTTCATCGAGCCGGGCGCCCGGCGCTCCACCCCGCGCCGGCTGCTCGGCTCGATCGACGCGATCGTGGCCCAGCAGTCGGGCGAGCGGACGACGATTCTCGGCCATGGCACGGCGGCGGTGCCCGGCGGGCTCCCGGTGGAGCTCGCCGAGCACTTCCCGGACGTGGCGGAGGTCGTCACGTACCGGCGGCTGCGCTGCGACGGGGAGAGCGGTGAGCCCACCAACTGGGCGGAGAACGCCGTCCGCCCGGACATCGCGGCCGGCATCGACCTCGCCGACCTGGAGCGGTGGCCGATGACGAAGGTCCTCCGCGACGCGGTCGGGGTGCGGATCAGCCGCATCACCGACACCGTGGAGGCCCGGCTGGCCGACCCGGAGACGGCCGAGCTGCTCCAGGTCCCGCTGCTGTCGCCGATCCTGCACTACACGGGCGTGACGTACGACGAGGACGGCCGGGTGGTGGACGTGGCACGGATCCGCTACCGCGGCGACCGGTTCTCCTTCACGGTCACGGTGGAGGCGGACTGATTGCCGTCACTAGCATGCGGCGGGTGACGGATGACGTGCTCCTCGACGACCTGATGCCGTGGTCGGTGGCGCCGCTGCGGCCGGGGCGGGCCTGGGTCGTCGCCCCGGACGCGGCCGCGCTGCGCGCCCGCTGGGACGCGCTGGTGCGGGCCGGCCGGGACGAGCGGGAGGCGCTGTTCCGGCCCAGCCGGGCGCGGACGCTGACGAGTTCGGTCGCCGCGCTGCCCGGGCAGCGCACCGGGACGGCCCGGCTGGCGCGGGAGGCGGGGCCGTGCCCGGAGCCGGTACGGCTGGCGCACGGGCCGTTCGACGAGCAGTGGCTGCTGCCCGATCACCGGCTGCTGGACGCGGCGCGGCCCGAGCTGTGGCGGGTGGCCGACGAGCGGCAGCTGTTCGCCGTCGAGCAGGGGTACGTCCCGCAGGCCCCGGGGCCCGCGCTGCTGGTGTCGGCGGCGCTGCCCGACGGGCGCTCCCCCGCGGGCCGCCCGGGCCGCATCCGGCCGCTGTACCGGCGCCCCGGCGGCCGGGAGCCGAACGTGGCACCGGGGCTGCCGGAGGTGCTGAGCGGACGGTACGACACCGAGGTCGCCGCCGAGGACGTGCTGGCGTGGGCGCTGGCCGCCGCCCGTCCCTCCCCCGCGGGGTGCGTCGTCCCGCTGCCCGCCGACCCGCTCGTCTGGGAGTCGGGCGTGGCCCTGGGCCGCCGCATGACGACGGTGCAGGTGCGCGGCGCCCGGGGCGGCGAGCGCCCCCGGCTGCCCGGCGGGCGCCGGCCCTACGTCCGTGCCGCGCTGCCGCCGCACCCGCGGACGCTGTCGTACGACGCGGCCGGGGAGGTCCTCCTGGTGGGCGACACGGGCCGGGTCGCGCCCGTCCCGGCCGAGGCGTGGGACTACCGCGTGGGCGGCGTGCGGATGCTGGAGCTGTGGTTCGGGCACCGCACCGCACCGGCCGAGCCGGGCACCCTCGAGGCGATCCGCCCCGCCGCCTGGCCCCAGGCGTGGACGTCCGAGCTGCTGGAGCTGATCACGGTGCTGGCGCTCCAGGCCCGGCTGGAGTCCGGCCGGCCCGACCTGACCGGGGTCCCGACGATCACCCCCGCGGAGCTGCGCGCGGCCGGCGTGCTCCCCGTGCCCGGCGCGGCCCGCCGCCCCGCTTCCGTCCTGGACCGGGAGGAGGAGGGGCCCGAGGGCCAGCTGGCCCTGCTGTAGGGGCTCAGCCGAAGGAGTCCAGCACCCGCCGGAGCGTGCGCTCGAAGACCTCGTCGGCGTCGATGGCCGCCGGTGCCTGCGCGAGGACCTCCGCGAGCCGCGGGTACGCGCCACCGGCGAGCTCCCGCATCAGGTACGCGGCGCGCACCGCCTGTTCCTGCTCCTCCGTCCAGGGCAGCGAGCGGCTGCGCTCGGCCATGGCCAGCTCGTTGGCGACCACGGCCATGACCGTTCCGTTGACCGCCCCGATCACCTCCATCCGGGTGCCGCCCGGCACCTCCAGCGGAGCCAGGCAGGCCAGGCAGAACTCCAGGTAGCGCAGGGCGTTGGGGCTGTAGCCGTACACGGTCGACATCACCCGGGTCAGCCACGGGTGGCGGTACATGATGCCCCGGGTCTGCCGGCCCAGGGCCAGCATGTCGGCCTTCCAGTCTCCGCTCGGCGCGTCGGGCAGTTCGTACTCGCCGCTGACCGCGTCGACCATCAGCTCGTACAGGTCGGCCTTGCAGCTCACGTAGTTGTAGAGCGACATCGTGCCGCAGCCCAGCTCGGCCGCCACGCGCCGCATCGAGACCGCGTCGATGCCGTCGGCGTCGGCGATCCGCACCCCCGCCGCCGCGATGTCGGCGCGCCGGTACGCGGGCCTGGGGCCCCGGCCCGTGCGCTCGGGGCGCGCCCAGATCACTTCGGGTTCGGCCGCTCGGCCCGCCATGGTTCATCACCTCGCCCCCATCGTAGTTACGTACACCGTACGTAGTGCGGTACGGTGCCACCATGACTTCTACGTACGCTGTACTTAGTGAAGGTCTGGAGAAGCGGTACGGTGACGTCCGCGCCCTGCGCGGGCTCGACCTGGCGGTCCGTCAGGGCTCGGTGTGCGGGCTCCTGGGACCGAACGGAGCGGGCAAGACCACGGCCGTGCGGGTACTGACCACGCTCGCCGCGCCCGACTCCGGCAGCGCACGGGTCGCGGGCCACGACGTGGTGCGCGAACCCTCCGCGGTACGCCGCCGCATCAGCGTGACCGGCCAGTACGCCTCCGTGGACGGCGACCTGACCGGAGCCGAGAACCTGCGGCTGTTCGCCCGCCTGCTGCGGGTCCCCCGCACCCGCGCCGACGAGCTGCTGGAGCGGTTCGGGCTGACGGAGGCCGCGGGGCGCCCGGCGCGCACGTACTCCGGCGGCATGCGGCGCCGGCTCGACCTCGCCGCCGGCCTCCTGGTCCGCCCGGCCGTGCTCTTCCTGGACGAACCGACCACCGGTCTGGACCCCCGCAGCAGGAACGCCGTCTGGGACGCCGTACGGGAGGTGGCGTCCCTGGGCACGACCGTGCTGCTCACCACCCAGTACCTGGAGGAGGCCGACCGGCTCGCCGACGACATCGTGCTGATCGACGAGGGGCGGGCGGCCCACCGGGGCACACCCGCCGAGCTCAAGGCGCTGATCGGCGGCTATGCGCAGGTCGTCGTCGCGCACCCGTCGGGACTGCCCGCCGCCGCTGCCGTGCTCGACCGGCTCACGGGCTCCGAGCCCGCCCTCGACAGGGAGGCCGGCACCGCCCGGGCGGTGAGCACCGACCCGACGCTCACCCTGCCCCGGCTGGTGCGGGAGCTGGACGCGGCGGGCGTGCCCGTCATCGACGCGGCCCTGCGCCCGCCCACCCTGGACGAGGTCTTCCTGCGCCTGACGTCGGGCACGACGCCCCGGACCGGTACCGGTACCCGTGCCACCGGCACGACGACCCGTGAGGAGCACGCCGCGTGAGCGCCGTTCTGATCGACGGTACGGCCGTCCTCGGACGTCACCTCAAGCGCATCCGGCACGCACCGGCGATCGTGGTCATGACCCACACCATGCCGATCGCCTTCCTGCTGTTCTTCGGGTACGTCTTCGGCACCGCGCTGGCGATGCCCGGCGACGACTACCGCCCCTACCTGGTGCCGGGGCTCCTGGTCGCCACCGCCGCCAACGGCATCATGACCGGCATGTTCACCGCGGCCCAGGACTCCCACCGGGGCGTGATGGACCGCTTCCGCTCGATGCCCATGAGCCGTGCGGCCGTACCGCTGGGGCAGGCCGTGGCCGACCTGCTGACCACCGCCGTGGGGCTGGTGCCGCTGATGCTCGTGGGGCTGGCGATGGGATGGCGGATCGACGGCGGGGCGCCGGCCGCGGTGGGGGCCTTCGGGCTGCTGCTGCTGTTCCGGTTCGCCACGACGTGGGTGGGGATCCTGCTGGGCCTCGCCTCGCGCAGCGAGGAGGCGGCGGGTCAGCTCGGCAGCGCCACGTTCATGCTGCCGCTGCTGTCGAACGCGTACATCCCGACCGACGGCATGCCGGGCTGGCTGCGCACGGTCGCCGAGTGGAATCCGATATCGGCGGTGACGACGGCGCTGCGCGACCTGTTCGGCAACGCGCCCGTGCCCGAGGGCGCGGCCTGGCCGGTGGCGCACCCGGTCGCGGGCTCGCTGTGCTGGTCGCTGGCGCTGCTGGCGGTGTGCGTACCCCTGGCGGTGCGCAGATACGCGGCGCCCGAGGGGTGACAAAGGTGGTACGTACACGATAGGTACGGCTGCATGAGCACTCTGCCGCTGCCCCTCGAGGGCGTCACCGTCGTCGCCGTCGAGCAGGCCGTCTCCGCGCCCTTCGCCACCCGGCAGCTCGCCGACCTCGGGGCGCGGGTCATCAAGATCGAACGCCCGGACGGCGGTGACTTCGCGCGCGGGTACGACACCGCGGCGGCGGGCCTGGCCTCCCATTTCGTGTGGTGCAACCGGGGCAAGGAGTCCGTCGCCCTGGACCTCAAGGACCCGCGCGGGCTGGAGGTGGCGCGCCGGCTCGTGGCGGGCGCCGACGTCTTCGTCCAGAACCTGGCGCAGGGGGCGGCGGCACGGCTCGGCCTGGACGCGGCGACGCTGTGCGCCGCCGACCCGAGGCTGATCGCCGTGGACATCTCGGGGTACGGGGCCGGCGGCCCGTACGCGCACAAGCGGGCGTACGACATGCTCGTGCAGTGCGAGGCGGGGCTGGTGTCGGTGACCGGAACGCCGGAGCAGCCCGTCAAGGCGGGGATCCCCGCGGCCGACATCGCGGCGGCGATGTACGCGTTCTCGGGGGTGCTGGCGGCGCTGCTGCGGCGGGCGACGACGGGGCGCGGCGGACCGGTGGAGATCTCCATGCTGGAGTCGCTCGCGGAGTGGATGGGGCATCCGCTGCACCACGGGATGCACGGGGGCGAGGCACCGGCGCGCACGGGGGTCGCGCACGCCGTCATCGCGCCGTACGACGCCTACCCGACGGCCGACGGGGGCCAGGTGCTGCTGTCGGTGCAGAACGACCGCGAGTGGCGGCGGCTGGCCGACCTGGTGCTGGGGCGTCCGGAGCTGGGCGACGATCCGGCCTTCGCGACGAACACCGCCCGCGTGTCGCACCGTGAGAAGACGGACGCGGTGGTGGCGGAGGCACTGGCCCGGCTGGGCACGGCGGAGGCCGTCGAGCGCCTGGAATCGGCGGGCATCGCGTGCGCCCGGCTCAACACGGTGGCGGACGTGGCGGCCCACCCGCAGCTCGCGGCGCGGGACCGGTGGCGCGAGGTGGACACGGCGGTGGGCCCGTTGCGGGCGATGCTGCCGCCGATCACGCTGCCCGGCGGGGCGGAACCCCGGATGGGGGCGGTGCCGGCCCTGGGGGAGCACACGGAGGCGGTCCTCGACGAGCTGGGCGTCCCGGCCGGTCTGCGCGCGGAGCTGCGGCGGGCGGGCCTCACCGCCTGACGCCACGGGACGGCCGGCGACCGCCGCCGTCGGTGGGCCGCCGGGCCCGTCCCGGACGGGCCAGGCGGCCCACCGGGACGGAGAGACGTTTCGCCGGAGCCGGTGGAACGGACCGGCACGCAGGCAGGCACGTTCCGCGCGGGGCCCGGTGCCGGGACCGGTCGGGCCGCGGCGGCGCGCCCCGGTGATCCGGGACGTGCGCCGTGGCACCGGGGACGCGGGGTGGGGTTCCGGGAGGCGTCCGGGGACGGGTGCGGGCGGGCCGGGCGCACGGAGCCGTCAGGACCGGGAAGGCCCTGCGCCCGGGGTCAGCCGTGGTTGCCGAAGAGCGAGCGCCGCAGGCGGCGCAGCGGCGCGAAGAGCCGCACGCGCGCGCTCTTGCTCGTACGGGTGTGCGCGACATCACGCGTCGTCAGTTCCCGCATGAGCAGCGTCGCCTCGGCCGCCTCGCGCTGCGGGACGGCCGGGCCGCCGAGCACCGAGAGGTGGCGGTCGAGCCGCGAACTGGTCGCGCTGCTCCCGCAGGTGATCGCGGGCACACGTGCCCTGCTGCGCACTGTTATCTGATCCATGTCACTCCCCACCCGTACGAAGTCACCCGGCCCGGGCAGGTTAAGCCTATCGCCCCGGCCTCACACTCGTGTATCCCGGTGAACGTGATTCACCACCCACGTACGGGTGTTGACGATTACTCTCCGAATACATCCGATTCCAGGGCGAGTTGGACACGTTCCCAGTCGACCTGACTTCGGCTAACTTGGAGTGGTTTCCGCCACACCGTCTGAAGGGGGCTCTGTGACCGAAAGGCCCGGTGGGGAACGGCTGGTGGCGGGGCGTTACCGATTGCTGGGTCCGCTCGGTGAAGGCGGGATGGGCGTCGTGTGGCGCGCTCGTGACGATGTGCTGGGCCGCGAGGTGGCCGTCAAGGAAGTGCGCGCGCCGGCCGGGCTGGGCGCGGCGGACGAACAGCGGCTGTACGCGCGGCTGGAGCGCGAGGCATGGGCGGCCGCCCGGGTCTCCCACCGCAACGTGGTCACGGTGTACGACGTGGCCACCGAGGACGGCCGGCCGTGGATCGTGATGGAGCTGGTCCGCGGGGTGACGCTGTCGGACGTGCTCGACGCCGAGGGACCGGTGCCGCCCCGGCGGGCCGCGCACATCGGGGCGGAGGTGCTGGCGGCCCTGCGCGCCGCGCACGAGGCGGGAGTGCTGCACCGGGACGTCAAGCCGGGCAACGTGCTGCTGGCCAACGACGGCCGGGTGGTGCTGACGGACTTCGGCATCGCGGCGGTGGAGGGCACGTCGAACCTCACCATGACGGGAGAGCTGATCGGCTCGCCAGAATTCCTGGCGCCCGAACGGGCGTTGGGGCGCACGCCGGGTCCCGCCTCGGACCTGTGGTCGCTCGGCGTCCTGTTGTACGCGGCGGTCGAGGGCGGCTCCCCCTTCCGTCGGAACACCCCGCTGAGCACCCTGCGCGCCGTGGTGGACGAGGAGCTGCCGCCGCCGCGCCGGGCCGGGCCGCTGGCGCCGGTGATCGAGGGGCTGTTGCGCAAGGACCCGAGCGAGCGGCTCACCGCCGACGAGGCGGCCCACCGCCTGCGGGTCATCGGCGCGGGCGGCACCGCCCGTACCGCCCCGGTCACCGCGTCGGACACCTCCGCACCCGTGGTCGCGGCGTTCCCGTCGGAGGGCCCGGCGGGCCCGGCGGCCTCCGGTGCGACCGTCGCGACGGCGCGGCCCGGGCGGCAGCCGCGGCGCGCGGTCGCCGTCCTCGTGGCCGGGGTGGTCCTCCTGCTGCTGGCGGCCGGCGGCCTCACGTACGCGCTGCTGCGCGAGCGGGACGCGGGCGGCGCCGGGGGCGCCGCGCCGGGCGGTGCGGGCACGCCGGAAAGCACCGGCCCCACCGGTACGGCGCCGACGCGGGCGTCACCGGAGCCGTCCCAGTCCGCCGGTTCGCCCTCGGACCCGGCTCCGTCCACCGCGGCGAGCACTCCCCCGCCCCACCGGACGGTCCTGGTCCACGTCCGGGCGGAGCGCGGCAGTCACAGCGGGACGTGCCCGCCGCCGCCCGGGAAAGCCCCGGCGTTCACCGGCACGATCACGGTGGGGCGCACCCCCATGTCCGTCGGCTACCGCTGGGTGGGCGAGAGTCACGAGGAGTCCGGATCGGCCTGGCGGACGCTGGAGTTCGGCGCGGGCGAGCACACGGAGCAGCAGGTCGGGCACACCGCGGCGGCGACGCACGGCGAGGGCGGGACGTACCGCGACCGGGTCCGGCTGGAGGTCCGGAGCCCGGTCGCGGCACGGTCGAACTGGGTGGCGTTCTCGATCACGTGCCACGACGGGAGCCCGACGGGCGACCCCCCGTCGTCACCCGGTCACACGGTCACGCCGTCGCCCTGAAGACGGGCAGGTAACCGCCGGACTGCCCGGCGGCGGTGGGGTGGTAGGAATCGCCGATGTTGAGCCAGTTCACGCTGTGCAGCCAGGAGGCGCCCGAGCAGATCTCGTGGCCGGTGAAGGCCGGGGCGACGTCCGCGTAGGCGAAGCCGTGGTCGGCCGCGCGCTTGGCGGTGGCGGCGTTGAGGTGGTCGGCGCCGCCGTTGATGGCGCGGCGTTCGTTCTCGGTGAGGCCGGCGACGCAGCTGCCGCCCAGTTTGTAGAAGCGCGGGTAGCCGAGGACGACGACGCGGGCCGACGGTGCCTTGCTCCTGATGGCCGTGTACACGGTGTCGAGGCGGGCGGGCAGGGTGCTGTCGACGTACCGCTTGGCCTCCTCGACCCGCGCGAGGCAGGTGGCTTCGGACTGCAGCACGCAGGTGGTCATGACGTCGGCGAAGCCGGCGTCGTTGCCGCCGATGGTGAGGGAGACGAGGTCGGTGGCGGAGGAGAGCGGGCCCAGCTGGTTGGCCGTCACGTCGTTCGTACGGGCGCCGGAGCAGGCCGTGAAGGCGAACGAGGAGGGGGAGTTGGCGGCCGCCCACAGGGCGGGGTAGGCGCGGGGGGTGCGCTTGCAGCTGCCGCTCGCGCTGTCGTAGTTCCCGGCGCCGACTCCGGAGGAGTAGGAGTCGCCGAGGGCCACGTAGTCGACGGCTGCCGACGAAGCGGCCTGCGCCGCCCCCGCCCCGGTCAGGGCGAGGACGGCGCTCAGGAGGAGTGAGGAGGATAATGCCGCGGCTCGGGACAGTTTCATGGAACCTCCCTGTGAGCAGGATTTCTGCCTGAATTGTTGGTAGCAGCATGGAGTGTCCATGCCAAGACTTGCGGGTAACTTGGGTCTGACCTCGGGAAGTCGGGGCGGCGTCGCGGGGGCTGACGGACCAGCGGGGCGCATGGGCCACGACTCCGCGGCAGGCCGGCCCCGCGTCGCCGCGGGGACGCCCCCGCGGTGCCCGGCGTGAGGTGGTGCCGCGGGGACGCGCCGCACGCGCTCGCGGGCGCGGCGGCCGCCGTCGGGGGCAACAGGTGCCGCGCCGGCACCGGCCGGCCACGAGACGCCGCTGCGCGCGCCGTTCGGCCTCTTCTTCCTGCCGGCCGCCCCGGCGGCGGGGCTCGCCGCGGCACCGCGCCGGCTGGAGCCGACGACCCGGACGGTCCTCGCCGTGGCGGGCGCGGGCGCGGTGGACGCGGTCGTCGCCGAAGCGACGGTGGCGCTGCACGTGTGGTCCTACGGGGCACGGTGGCGGTCGTCGCCGCCCTCCGCGCCGCTCGGGGCCGTTTCCCGTGTGTCGCACGGGAAAAAGCAGCACACCTGAATACACCCGGGCGGGACGGAAGGATCTTCTCCCGGATTTCCGGCGCATGATCGGGAATTCAGCCGGAACCGAGCGACCCTTCCCCTGCGTCTTTTGCCAAAGATCGAAGAAATGCGATCGGGATGGACCAAAGAAGCAAAAAGGTGACCCACGGTCCAGGTCTTGCCATACAGTCGCATTTATCAATACCGTCGTACATCACCCGCATCGGTCCCTCACGCACGTCGGCTCAGGGGAGGGCTAGAGGCCGCGAGGGACACGGACGGGGCGCGGTAGGGGGTGTCTTCCGCATCAGGCCGGTTCGACGAGCGCGCGCCGTGCGCCCGCAGGTCCGGCAGGTCACGGAAGGAACCCTCCCGAGGGGGGTGCCGTGCACGGTGCGTTCTTGTGCCGAGGCGTGTCCGCGTGCGGCCGGCAATATCAGCTCGCCCCATTCCGTACGGAGATCCATTCCGTCATGACCGGGGTGAGACCCCCCCTTTCGAACCGGAAACTCATCAGGACCGCCCGGGGGCGGGCGGTCCACCGGACGAGAGGGAACCGACTCATGAGCGACTCCGCCGTCGCGTCAGCCGAGTCCGGCCGGCGTACAGCGAGCCGAATATCAGCCCGTTACCGGGCCATCACGTCCCACCTGGCCATCGCGCCGCCGGTGAGCGTGGTCATTCCCGCCATGAACGAGGCGGAGAACCTTCCGCACGTCTTCAAGACCCTGCCCGACTGGATCCACGAGGTCGTGCTGGTCGACGGCAACTCCACCGACGCCACCGTCGAGGTCGCCCGCGAGCTGCGGCCCGACGTCAAGGTCGTCAAGCAGATCGGCAAGGGCAAGGGGGACGCTCTGATCAGCGGCTTCGCCGCCTGCACCGGTGACATCATCGTGATGGTCGACGCGGACGGCTCGGCCGACGGGCAGGAGATCGTCAGTTACGTCTCCGCGCTGGTCGGCGGCGCCGACTTCGCCAAGGGCTCCCGCTTCGCCAACGGCGGCGGCACGGACGACATGACCTTCGTCCGCCGGATCGGCAACCGCGCCCTGTGCGCCATCGTCAACGCCAAGTTCGGCGCCCGCTACACCGACCTCTGCTACGGCTACAACGCCTTCTGGCGCCACTGCCTCGACAGCATCGCCCTGGACTGCACCGGCTTCGAGATCGAGACGCTGATCAACATCCGGGTCGTCAAGGCGGGCCTGCGGGTCCAGGAGGTCCCCAGCCACGAATACCTGCGCATCCATGGCGTGAGCAACCTCAACGCCCTGCGCGACGGCATCCGCGTCCTGAAGGTGATCCTCCGCGAGAAGGGCGTCCGGGGCGCCGCGCGCCGCCGGACGGCCGACTTCCCGGTCGGCGTGCCGCGAGGAGAGGTGTCCGGGCCTTGAGCGCTCGCCGGTTCTCCGTGGTGATCTGCGCGTACACCGAGGACCGCTGGGAGGACATCCTCGCGGCGGTCGGCTCGGTGCGCCGGCAGTCCCGGCCGGCCCTGGAGACGCTGCTCGTGGTCGACCACAACGCGGCGCTGCTGGAGCGGCTCGGCCGGGAGTACGAGGACGCCGGGCAGGAGGTGCGGGTGCTCGCGAACGCGGGCCCCCGCGGCCTCTCGGCCGGCCGCAACACCGGCATCGCGGCGGCCCGCGGCGACATCGTCGCCTTCCTCGACGACGACGCCGTCGCCGAACGGGACTGGCTGCGTTGCTTCGACGAGGCGTACGACGATCCGCGCGTGGTGGCGGTCGGGGGCCGGACCGTACCGGTCTGGGCGTCGGGGCGGCGCCCGGCCTGGTTCCCCGAGGAGTTCGACTGGGTCGTCGGCTGCACGTACCGGGGGCTCCCGCCCGGGCGGGTCCGCGTGCGCAACGTCCTGGGCGGCAACGCCTCCTTCCGGCGGACCGCCTTCGACGCGGCGGGCGGCTTCGCCACCGGCATCGGGCGGGACGGCGACAAGCGGCCGCTGGGCTGCGAGGAGACCGAACTGTGCATCCGGCTCGGCAAGGCCCTGCCGGGCGCGGTCCTGCTCATCGACGACCGTGCGGTCATCCACCACAAGGTCCCGGCCGCCCGCGAGACCTACCGCTACTTCCGCGCCCGGGCCTGGGCCGAGGGTCTGTCGAAGGCCCTCGTGGCCCGCAGCGTGGGAGCCGGCAAGGGCCTGGAGACCGAGCGGCACTACACCTCCCGGGTCCTGCCCGCCGGAGTGGCCCGCGGCGTACGGGACTTCGTGCTCGCCCGGCCCGGCGGCGCGGGACGGGCGGGCGCGATCGTCACCGGTGCGGCGGTGGCGGCGGGCGGCTACCTCCGGGGGACGTGGCAGTCGCGTCGCGGCCGCGGCACGTCCTTCGCGCACGGCCCGATCGGCGGCGCTCCCGCGGCGGACGGGCCCGGCGGAGGCGTACCTGCCGCGGGATCACCCACCGGAGTGGTGCCATGAGCACTCCCGGGACCTGCTCGCGCTCCGTGCCCGCCGTGCCCGCCCCACCTCCCGTGCCGATCCTGATGTACCACGCCGTCGGGCACCGGCCCGCGCGGGCGGCGTACGGGCTGTCCGTCGCGCCGGAGGCGTTCGCCGCGCAGATGGGGCTGCTCGCCGCCCGCGGGTTCACCCCGGTCACGACGGCCCGCCTGGGCGACGCGTGGCGGACCGGCGCCGCCCTGCCGGACCGCCCCGTGCTGATCACCTTCGACGACGGGTACGAGGGCGTGCACCGGCACGCCCTGCCCGTCCTGGCCCGGTACGGCTTCGCCGCCACCCTGTTCGTCTCGACGGGGTGGCTGCGGGGCGCGTACGAGGAGGGCGGCGCCCTGGACACCATGCTCGACTGGGACCAGGTGCGCGACCTCGCCGCCGCCGGGACCGAGATCGGCGGCCACACCCACACCCATCCCCAGCTGGACCAACTCGACGACCGGCGCCTGGCGTTCGAGACCGTACGGTGCCGGGAGATCATCGCCGACGAGCTGGGCGCCGCGCCCGTCTCGTTCGCCTACCCCTACGGCTACTCCAGCCGCCGGGTGCGGCACGCGGTGCGGGCGGCGGGCTTCGCGCAGTCGCTCGCCGTGGGCAATGCGCTCGCCCGGCGGGTACAGGGGCCGTACGCGCTGCGCCGGGTGACCGTGCGGCGCGCCACGGGCATCGAGGAGTTCGGGCGGCTCCTGGAGGGCGTGGCGATCGGGCGGGCCTTCGCGAAGGACCGGGCGCTCACGAAGGGGTACGCGGTGGTGCGCCGCGCCCGGTGGGCCGCCCGCCGGACCGGGGGCGTGCTGGTGCGCGGCGCCCCGGAAGGGAGCGCCCCGGCGCGCGCATAAACACCGTGCGGGCAGGGCGCGCGTGGCGGATCATGGGCGCATGTCTGCCACGCCATCCCAGCCGCAGGACGCCCTGCCGATCCGGCTCACCGTCGACGACAGCGATTCCCCTTCCGATGTCCTCGACGCGCTGTTCCTCGGGCGCTTCGCGACGGGCGAGCAGCCGTACGCGCACGGCGTCACCATCGAGCGCGTCAAGTCCGGCGCGACACTGCTCCCGCCGGGCGCCGCGGTGCTGCGCGCCACCCGCGACGACGACCGCAGCGCGATCCTCGCCGAGGGCGAGAACTGGACGCTGCTGGTCTCCCGCTGGAACCGCGGCGCGGACGTGACGGTGACCGCGGTCGACTCCGAGCTGGCCGAGCGGATCCTGAAACAGGCGACGGACGGCGCGCAGGACGAACCGGAACCGCAGCCGGACAACGTGACCATGGGCTTCTGGTACGTGTCCCCGCGCCGGGGCCCGCACCGCACGACACGGCAGATCGCCGCCGGGTCGTGGGACGAGGTGCGGCCCAACTACACGGCTCCGGTGGCGGAGGCGATGGACCGGCTGATGAAGGTCACGCCCGACGACATCGCGGGCCGGCTGCTGCTCCTGCACGGCCCTCCCGGCACCGGCAAGACCTCCGCGCTGCGCACGCTCGCCCGGTCGTGGCGGGACTGGTGCCAGGTCGACTGCGTGCTCGACCCGGAGCGGCTGTTCAACGACGTCGGCTACCTGATGGACATCGCGATCGGCGAGGACGAGGGCACCGCGAAGGGCCGCTGGCGGCTGCTGCTCCTGGAGGACTGCGACGAGCTGATCCGCGGCGAGGCCAGGCACACGGCGGGCCAGGCCCTGTCGCGGCTGCTGAACCTGACGGACGGTCTGCTCGGCCAGGGCCGCAACGTCCTGGTGGGCGTCACCACGAACGAGGACCTGGAGCGGCTCCACCCGGCGGTGGTCCGCCCCGGCCGCTGCCTGGCCCGCATCGAGGTCGGCCGCCTGACGCGCGAGGAGTCGGTGGCGTGGCTCGGCACCGAGGAGGGCGTCGGCCGCGAGGGGGCGACCCTGGCGGAGCTGTTCGCCCTGCGCCGCGGCACCGCCCCTGCCGCGGTCCCGGACCAGGCACGTGGCCGCGACGCGGGGCTGTATCTCTGACCGGCCCGCGAGGTCCCGTCCGCCCGGGCGGGCGGACGGGACCTCGCGGTCTCGGCTCAGGGGGCCGTGTGGGACCACTCCGCCGCGCTCACCGTGCGGGAGGCGACCACCGTCCCGGGGCGCAGCGACGCAGGGGTGCCCGGGTCGGAGCGCACGAGCACGGTCTCGGACGCCAGGCCCCTGGACGAGGCGGGGTCGAAGACCAGCCGCTCCTCCACCTGGCCCATGGGCGGCTGGAAGGCCGGCAGGGAGACCGCGGTGCCCTTGCGGCCCGCCTCGTCCTTCACGTGCTCCGTGACCTTCACCTTCGGCAGTCCGGCCAGCAGGCGGAAGGCGGCCGCGCGGGCGCCCGGCTCGGCCGGCAGGTCCAGGACGATGTCCCGGGCGGCGGCGAACAGCCGCCGGTTCAGCGTCCTCTCCTCGAGGAGCCTCCGGGCCTCCTCCGGCGGAAGGCCGCGGAGCTCGTCCAGCGGGCCGATGTCGTAGGCTTTGACGCCCTTGTCGTACCGGGGATGCAGCTTCTTCGACAGCAGTGCCTTCAGCTCCTCCGGCGAGTCGGGCAGCGCACGCACCTCCTCCAGCGGCAGCAGGGCCCTGCCGACGGGGAACATGGCCCCGGCGCCCGGTCCCCGTACGAGTTCCCGGGTGGAGTTCTCGCCCTTGACGACGGTCCGGCCGCCGACCGTGTTGGGGAAGGTGGCGGGTGAACCGGCCTGCTTCCAGGCCGCCGTGTCCGCCGGCGTCAGCCCGCGGCAGCCCTGGCCCTCGACCGAGGTGGTGGTCCGCCCCCGCTTCCCGGCCGCGGTGTCCACCGTCACCGTCACCGTGTCGGTGCAGGTGAAGGCGAAGCGGGTCGGGAGCCCCTTGGCGACGACCACCTGCCGGTCGGTGCCGGTGGTCTGCCAGTAGCGCTTGCCGCCGGGCTGCCGGGCCGCCTGGTCCGCCGCGGCGGCCAGGAGGAAGGTGGGCGAGTCCGTGCGCGGGGGCGCCGCCTCGGGCCGCTGCGCCAGCGGTACCGCCACGGCGAGGGCCGCGGTGGCCGCCGCGCCCGCGAGCAGCGCCCGGCGGACCCGGGGCGCCGGGCGGACGCGGGCGATGTGTTCGTCGGCCCGGTCGGTGCGGGACCGGTGTATCTCGCTCATGAGATGCCTCTCCATCGAAGACCTGCGGTCGTCGGGCAGCACCGGGTCGCCCGGCGGCGGCAGGAGCCGGCGGAGTTCTTCCTCGGGGGTGAGGGCGTCGCGCGTCATCGGTGTGCCTTCCTCAGTGACCGGGCCACCAGGGGGTGGCCATCCCGTACCTGTCCGCGGGCGGCGGGCGGTTCCGTGTTCCGCCGTCCCGATCGTGCGCTCAGCTCTTCCGCGGAGAGCTTGAGCAGACGCTTGCGTGCCCGGGCGAGACGTGAGCGCACCGTGCCCACCGCGACGCCCAGCGCCTCGGCGGCCTCCGCGTAGCTCAGGCCGCTCCAGACGCACAGGGTGAAGACCTCCCGCTCGCCGCGCCGGAGACGGGCGAGGGCGCGCTGCGCCGCGGCGAGTTCGTCGGCGTCGTCGAGGCGCCCGACCAGCTCATCCGCGAAGTCCGGCTGTGCCCGGCCCGCCGGCATACGCCTGAGGGCCGCGTCGTGCCGGCGTGCCGCGCGGGCCGTGTTGCGCAGCACGTTCGTGCAGATGCCGAACAGCCACGGCCGCAGCGGCTCCGCGGATTCGGGCCGGACGCCCTCGCGCAGTCGCCACGCCTCGAGGAAGACGAGGGAGGTCACGTCCTCGGCCGCCGCCCAGTCGCCCAGGACTCGCACGGCGTGCCGGTACACCGTCTGGCTGTGTTCGTCGAACAGGACCCGGAACGCCTCCGGGTCACCGGCCCTGATGCGGGCACGCAAGGAATGATTCACACTCGGTCCTGTCCGCTCCCCCTCCGGGGTTCCGGTGACCCCGCTCACACCTGACGCGCCGACAGGCAGTGGCACCGGACGGACCGGACGCCTTCGGTATCGTCCCCGGTACGGGGACCGCCCGGCCCCCGGCCGACCCGGCCGTACGGCGGTGGTACCGGCCCCGCGCGGCGTCGGCACACCGATCCGACCACGGAGTTCCCATGACCGAGGACAGCCGGCAGGCCGACGCGACGCGCACGCCCGTCACCTTCATCAACATCTTCGAGATAGCCGCCGACCAGGTCGACGCGTTCGTCGCCCGGTGGGAGGAGCGCGCCGCGCTGATGAGCGCCAAGCCCGGGTTCCTCGACTCCCGGCTGCACCGGGCGCGTTCGTCGGAGACCCGGTACCAGCTCGTCAACGTGTCGCACTGGGAGAGCCAGGAGGCGTGGGAAGCCGCGACCGCGGACGCCGGGTTCCAGGAGCGCACCCGCGCCGCGGCCGAGGACCCGCGCACGCCCGTCACGTCCAGTCCGGGCATCTACGACGTCGCCGTCGAGTTCTCCGCGGTGACGGCCGAGGCGCGGCGCTCCGGCTGAGCGCCCGCGTGCCGGGCCGTCCGGGCGGGACACGGCCGGCGTCGTACCGGCCACCACGTCGTCGCGCCGGCGCGGTGGAGCGAGATGCACTTCCGGCTTGACCCTCACGTTGCGTGAGGCTGGAAGGTGGGGTGCATGAGCGATCACTACAACGCGTTCGAGATGAGTCCCGTGCCCGCCCCCGGCCCGGACGCGGTTCCGCCGGAGCCGTTCCGCGGCATCTACGGAATGCCCGCGTTCGCGACGATCCCGACGACCGATCTGGCGGAGTCGGTGGACTTCTGGACTCGCGGGCTGGGGTTCTTCGAGCTGTTCAGCATCCCCGGCAGGCTGGTGCACCTGCGCCGGTGGGCGTTCCAGGACGTACTCCTCGTCTCGGCGGCGGACGTCCCGGAGCGGGCGCCGGCGATCAGCCTCGGTTTCGCGTGCGTGCTCAGCCAGGTCGATTCCCTCGTCGAGGCCTGTCGTGCAGTGCGCCCGGACTCGGTCGACGGTCCACGGGACACCCCCTGGACCACCCGTGACGTGGAGGTGATCACCCCCGAGAACGCACGGATCGTCTTCACTGCGGCGAAGCCCTTCGATCCGGACAGTCAGGAGGCGCGGAACCTTGAAGCCATGGGCATCATCCATCCGGACGTCGCTCGCGGCGACAATGAGGAGCATGCCTGACGCCTCTGACGCCGATGGCCTGACCGTCGGTCAGGTCTCGGCGCGCCTGGACGTGACAGTCCGCGCGCTGCACCACTGGGACGAGATCGGTCTGGCGCGGCCGTCGCTGCGCACGGCTGCCGGGTACCGGCTCTACACCGCCGGTGACCTGGAACGCCTGCACCGCATCGTCGTCTACCGTGAGGTCGGTCTCGGCCTGGACAGGATCCGGGCCGTCCTGGACGACTCGACCGCGGACGTACCCGGCGCGTTGCGCGCGCAGCGCTCCCAGGTTGCGGAACGGATCGACCGCCTCCAGCGGCTCAGCGCCGGACTGGACCGGATGATCGACGCGCACGAGCGCGGCCTGCTGCTGACCGTCGAGCAGCAGGCCGCGATCTTCGGCCCCCGGTGGGACCCGGACTGGACCGCCCAGGCCCGTCAGCGCTACGGAGACACGACGCAATGGCGGCAGTACGCCGAGCGGTCGGCGTCCCGTGGTCCGGAGGAGTGGCAGGCCGTCGCCGACGCGATGGCCGGCCTCGAACGCGCCCTCGGGGATGCGCTGGACGCCGGCGTCACACCCGGGAGTCCGGAAGCGGATCACCTCGTCGAGCGGCACCGCGAGGTGTTCGCTTCGTACTTCCCCCTCACCCGGCAGATGCAGGTCTGTCTCGGCCGCATGTTCGTGGAGGATCCGGGATTCGCCGCCCACTACGACAGCATCCGCCCTGGTCTCGCCGTGTGGTTCCGCCGCATCATCGACGCCAGTGCGCGCGCCCACGGCATCGACCCCGACACCGCGACCTGGCGGTAGAGCAGCACGGTCGCGCGCACCGGACCGCCCCGCGCGTCGCGATGGCGTCCGGTGCCGTGCATCGCACGGCGGAGCAGCGGTGACCCACCACAGCGCCGCGAGGTGCGGCACCGGGCGTCGCGAACCCGGCATGACCGGCGGGACACCCCTAGTCGCCGTACGCCGCGCGCAGCGCGTCCGTCACCGCCGCGAGCGCGTCGGCGTGGGTGAGGCCCAGGCGGTGGGCCTCCGCTGCGTACGCGGCGGCCGCCGAAGCGGCCTGGCGGGCCGCGGCGTCGGCCGCCGGGGCGATGAACGTGCCGCCCCGGCCGCGGGTCTCGATCACGCCGTCGGCCTCCAGCACCCGGTACGCCTTGGCGACCGTGTTCGCGGCGAGGCCCAGCTCCTCCGCCAGGCCCCGGACCGTCGGCAGCTTGTAGCCGACCGGCAGCCGCCCGGAGCGGGCCTGCTCCGAGATCTGGGCGCGCAGCTGTTCGTACGGGGCGGTGGAGGAGCCCGCGTCGATGGAGATCTTCAGGGTCACGGGCCCGATTCTCCCCCACCGTGCGGAAATTGGGAGGCGACGGGGCGGGGGGCCCGCGTAGCGTGCGGCACCATGACAGTGATCGTGCGTGATTTCCGGCCGCAGGACGCCGAGGCCGTGACCCGGTCCCGGCGTGTGACCGTGCCCTTCATGGCGGCGACGCCCCGCTCCGTCCTCTTCGACGTCGAGACGGCGAACCCCGCCAAGAAGTTCCGTCTGCTCGTCGCCGAGAAGGACGGTGAGATCATCGGTACGGCCTACGTCGGCATCGCGTACGACAGCAGCGAGCCCGGGCAGGCGTACGCGACCCCGCAGGTCCACCCCGACCACCGGGGCGAAGGCGCGGGCGGCCTGCTGCTGCGCACCGCCGAGGAGCATCTGGCGGCCGAGGGCGCCACGACGGTCTACGCCTGGGTGCTGGACGAACCGCGGAACCTGGAGTTCGCCGCGAAGCGCGGCTACCGCCCCACCCGCAAGGCGCACTTCCAGCACCTGGACCTGGCCGGCGCCGCCCTCCCCGAGCTCCCCGGCACGCTCCCGCCGGGCGTCGGACTGCGCACCGCCGCCGACTACATGGCGGACCCGCGGCCGATGTTCGAGGCCGACGCGGAGGCCACCTCGGACGAACCGAGCGACATCGGTACGGACTTCGACGACTACGAGGACTGGCTGGGCCACACCTGGAACAACCCGCTGCTGGACCACGGGCTGTCCAGCGTCGTGACCGTCGACGGCGAGGTGGCGGCCTTCACCGCCGCCTACACGGACGGCGAGACCACGTACGTCTCGGGCATGACGGGCACGCTGCGCGACCACCGCGGCCGGGGTCTGGCGAAGCTCGCCAAGACCGATTCGCTGCGCCGCGCCCGCGCCGCCGGGTACACCGACGCGTACACCAGCAACGACGGCGCCAACGAGCCGATGCTGGCGATCAACAAGTGGTTCGGTTACGAGATCTGCGCCACCGAGGTACGGCATGCCCGCAGGCTCGGTTGACGTCCGCCTGGTGAAGGCCGGGCGGACGAAGATCCGCTACCCGGCGGCGGTGGTCGCGGACGACGGCACCCGGCTGACCGTCCGTGCGCCGTGGGCGGCCGAGGGGGTGCGGGACTTCGGCTTCGTGCGGTTCGAGCCGGGTGACGTCTTCGTCGAGCACTACTGGCGGGACCGGTGGTACGCGGTGAAGGAGGTCCGGGCGGCGGACGGCTCCCTGAAGGGCTGGTACTGCGACATCACCCGGCCCGCCGTGGTCGACGCCGACGCCGGTGAGGTGGTCGTCGAGGACCTGGACCTGGACCTGTGGGTGTCGGCGGACGGCGCCGAGGTGCTGCGCCTGGACCAGGACGAGTTCGCGGCGAGCGGCCTGGCGGAGCGGGACCCCGCCGCGGCGGACGCCGCCCGGGAGGCGCTGGACGCGTTGGAGGCCCTGGCCCGGCAGGGCCGCCTGCCGGGCGGTCAGGAGACCGGCTTGCGGTAGTGGACGCGGTCGTAGGCGCCGTCCTTGCGGCGCTCGACGACCTCGTAGCCGTACCGCTCGTACATCGCCCGGTTCTCCCACATCAGGGCGTTGGTCAGCAGCCGCACCTCGGGCAGTCCCAGCCGCCGGGCGCGCGATTCCACGAAGGCGAGCAGGCGCCGGCCCAGGCCGGTGCCCTGGGCGTCGGGGTGGACGGCGATGTTGTCCAGGTACAGGTGGTCGGCCTCGGTCCTGACGACCACGAGGCCGACCACCGGGTCCCCGGTGACGAACACCTTTCCCGCGGCCACGTCCGCCGCGTGGTCGGCCTCCATCGGGGCCGGTACGAGGCCGATCCGCTCGATGTAGTGGTGGTAGGCCGCGTCGGTCACTGCCTTCACGGCCGGGACGTCGGCGGCGGTCGCGGGACGGGGTTCGGGATCGCTCATGCCGGCACGTTACGACGGCGGACGAGCACCTTCCTCAGCAGGGGCCAGGCCAGCAGCAGCACGATCACGGCGTACACGGTCACCGAGAACGGCGTGTCGACCAGGCCGGTGACGCTGCCGTCGCTGATCTGCAGCGCCCGGCGCAGCTGCTGCTCGGCGGCCGGGCCGAGGATCACGCCGATGACGGCCGGCAGCACCGGCAGGCCGTAGCGCCGCATCCCGAACCCGATGAGCCCGATGACCAGCAGGATGACCAGGTCGAGCGCTTCTCCGCCGACCGCGTACGCACCGGTCGCCGCGAAGAACAGGATCCCCGCGTACAGGTACGGGCGCGGCACGCGCAGCAGCTTGGCCCACACGGGTGCCAGTGGCAGGTTCAGCGCGAGCAGCAGCACCATGCCGACGAAGAGCGAGGCGATCAGGCCCCACACGAGCTCGGGTTCCCGTTCGAACAGCAGCGGTCCGGGCTGGATGCCGTACTGCTGGAAGGCGGCGAGCATCACGGCGGCGACCGCCGTCGTGGGCAGGCCGAGGGTGAGCATCGACACGAGGGTGCCGGCCGCCGAGGCGGAGGCGGCCGACTCGGGTCCGGCGACGCCTTCGATGGCGCCGCGGCCGAACTCGTCCTTGTGCCGCGACAGCCGCTTCTCGGTGACGTACGACAGGAAGGTGGGGATCTCCGCGCCGCCGGCGGGGATCGCGCCGAGCGGGAACCCGATCAGCGGGCCGCGCAGCCACGGCTTCCAGGTGCGCCCGACGTCCTCCCTGGCCAGCCACGGCCGGCCGACGGGGATCGCGTCGCCGCCGGTGCGCCGCAGGTGGGCGGCGACCCACAGCGCCTCGCCGATCGCGAAGAGGCCGACCGCGACGATGACGACGTCGATGCCGTCGGCGAGCTGGAGCGAGCCGAAGGTGAGCCGCTGCTGGCCGGTCATCCCGTCGAGCCCGACCAGACCGAGGGTGAGGCCGATGAGCAGTGAGGCGAGGCCCCGGATGCGGGAGGAGCCCAGCACCGACGTCACGGCGATGAACGCGAGCACCATGAGGGCGAAGTAGTCGGGCGCGCCGATGCCGACGGCCAGTTCGGCGACGGCCGGGGCGAGCGCGACGAGCAGGACGGTGCCGATCAGGCCGCCGGCGAAGTGTCCGCCGGCCGCCGCGGCGAGCGCCTGGGCGCCGCGGCCCGCCTTCGCCATCGGGTTGCCTTCGATGGCGGCGACGACGGCGGCGCTCTCGCCGGGGGTGTTGAGCAGGATGGAGGTGGTGGAGCCGCCGAACATCGCGCCGTAGTAGATGCCCGCGAACATGATGAACGCGCCGGTCGGTTCGAGCCCGTACGTGACCGGGAGCAGCAGGGCGACCGCCATGGCGGGGCCGATGCCGGGCAGGACGCCGATGGCCGTGCCCAGCAGCACCCCGAGAGCGGCCCACAGCAGGTTCATGGGGGTCAGGGCGGTGCCGAACCCGTCGAGGAGTGAGGAGAAGGCATCCATCAGAGCACTCCCATCAGCGGGCCGCCGGGGAGCGGGACGCCGAGCAGGTTGTTGAAGACGACGTAGGTGGCGAGGGAGAGGGCGGCCGCGATCAGCGGGTCCCGGCCGGGGTGGCGGCTGCCGAGCGCGTACGCGGACCCCCAGAAGAGCAGCGCGCCCGAGACCGGGAAGCCGAGCGGTCCGATGAGGACGGCGGTGGCCAGGAACACCCCGGCGAGCAGCAGGACCGTGCGCCGGTCGGCGGGCTCGGACAGGTCGATGTCCTCGCCGCCCTCGGCTTCGCCGCGTCCGCCGCGCAGGATGTCGACGGCGAGGAGGACGGCGACGACGAGGAGGCCCGTGCCGACGACGAGGGGGACGGTCGTGGGGCCGACGGGGCCGCGCTGGGTGAGGTCCACGTCCATCGTGAGCGCGTCCGTCAGGACGAGGACGCCGATGGCCAGGAGCAAAAGGCTGACGCCGAGTTCGGAGTGGTCGCGCAGCCAGGAGCGGCGGCCTCCGGTGACGGGTGCGTTCACAGTCCCAGCTCCTTCAGGACGGAGCCGACGCGCTCGTCCTGTGCGTCGAGGAAGGCGCCGAAGGCGTCCCCGGCGAGGAAGGCGTCGCTCCAGCCGTTCTTCTTCAGCGATGCCTGCCACTGCTCGGAGCCGTGCAGTGCGGTGACGAGGCCGATGAGCTTGTCGCGCTCGGCGGCGGACAGACCCGGCGGGGCGACGATGCCGCGCCAGTTGGTGAACTCGGTGTCGAGGCCGGCTTCGCGCAGGGTGGGCGCGTCCAGACCGGGGACGCGCTTCGGTCCGGTGACGGCCAGCAGGCGCAGCTCGCCGGCCTCGATCTGATCGAGGTACTCGCCGACGCCGGAGACGCCGAAGGCGACCTTGTTGCCGAGGATGGAGGCGAGCAGTTCGCCGCCGCCGTCGAAGGGGATGTAGTTCACCGACCGGGGGGCGATCCCGGCGGCCTGCGCCATCAGCATGGGTGCGAGGTGGTCGGGCCCGCCGGGCGAGGAGCCGCCGCCGACGGGCAGCCGGGCGGGGTTCTTCCGCCAGGCGGCGAGCAGGTCCTGAATGGTCCGGTACGGGGAG
Source organism: Streptomyces sp. NRRL S-118 (assembly GCF_000716335.1). Lineage (GTDB taxonomy): Bacteria > Actinomycetota > Actinomycetes > Streptomycetales > Streptomycetaceae > Streptomyces. The sequence continues at coordinate 142,260 of NZ_KL591011.1, forward strand.
TCCTTGGCGACGACGACGATGTCCTGCTCCTCGGTGAGCCGGGCGATCGGCGTGGTGTCGGCGAGGGTGGCGGGTGTCTTGTTGGTGTGGACCGCTCCGACGACGCCGAGCCCCATGGACATGGCGAGCCGGCCGTTGCCGTGTTCGCCGACGAGCCGGGTCAGGCCGACGGTGCCGCCGGCACCGGGCAGGTTGAAGACCTCGATGCCGTGGGTGAGGCCGGCGTCCTCGGCGTCCTTGGCCGCGGTGCGTGCCGTGATGTCGTAGCCGCCACCGGGGGTGTTGGGCACCATGAAGCGGAGGCCGGGGATCCGCGTGCCGGTGTCGGAGCCGCTGCCGGGGGTGAGCAGGGGCGGCCCGGCGAGCAGCAGCAGCGCCGCTCCGAGCGGGGCGAGGAGGGTGCGCAATCGCACGGGTCTGCCTTTCGTACGGGCGATCTGTGAGGTGGCCCACATGTTGCCCGTGCGTTAAGAAGCTGTCTCCCTTCCGCAATCAACGGACGTTGTGGTCGTTGTGGTCGCGACCTAGCGTGTCGCCGTGACGAAGGTGCTGGTGGTGGACGACGACTTCATGGTCGCGAAGCTGCACAGCCGCTATGTGTCCGCGGTGGACGGTTTCACGGTCGTCGGGGTGGCGCACAGCGGCGCCGAGGCGCTGCGCGCGGCCGGTGCCCTGCATCCCGATCTGCTCCTGCTGGACATCTATCTGCCCGACATGGACGGGATCGGTGTGCTGCGGTCCTTGCGCGCGGCGGGGCACGGCGTCGACGCGCTGTTCATCACGGCCGCCCGGGACGCGGGCACGATCCGCTCGGCGCTGCGCGCCGGGGCCCTGCACTACCTGATCAAGCCGTTCAGCCAGGCGGCGCTGCGGGAGCAGCTGCTGCACGTGGCGTCCTTGCGCTCGCGCCTGGACGGGCTGGACGAGGCGCGGCAGGAGGACGTCGACCAGATCTTCGGCACCCGGCCGCCGGGCTCGCGCGAGCTGCCGAAGGGCCTGGCGGCGCACACCGCGGAACTGGTGGACCGCATCCTGCGGGACCACCCCTCGGGCCTGTCGGCCACGGAGTGCGCCCGGGCCGGCTCCCTCTCGCGCGTGAGCGCCCGGCGGTACCTGGAGTACTTCGCGGAGACGGGCCGCGCGGAGGTCACGCTCCGCTACGGCGGCACGGGCCGCCCGGAGCGGCGCTACCGCAGGGTGGGCTGAGCCGGGCGGTCAGTTGTTCCGGTTCTCGTTCGCCGGTTCGCTCTGCTGAGGAGTGGTCAGGTACTCGTAGGTGCCGGTGAGGTCCAGCAGGCGTTGCAGTGCCGGGCCGATGTTGTCCAGGTGGAACCCGATGCCGTCCTGCCCGGCGGAGCGGTGGATCTGCAGCAGTGTCGACAGCCCCGTGGAGTCGACCGTTCCGAGCTTCCGGCAGTCCAGGCGCAGGTCGTCGACGTCCGCGCGGTCGCGCAATGCCAGGTGGACCTGGTCGAGCAGGTCACCGCTGGTGTCGTAGTCCAGGTCGCCGGTGAGGGCCAGGCGCACGGTGTGCGGGCCTGCGGGCGTCGGGGGCGCGACGCCGTCCGCGTCGGAGGGGGTGGTCACGTGTTCGTCCAGCGTCTCGGGGGTCAGGGGGATGGAGCCAGCGCGGCGCGTCCGGCGTCGATGAGCTGGCGGGCGCGCGGGAAGTCGCGCAGTTGCTCCTCCAGCAGGTCGAGGCCCGGCACGAGGGACCGGGCGGGCACGCCGCGGGCGGTGAGGACGCCGGCGGTCCAGACGAGGAAGTCGGTGAAGACCTCGGGGGCGTCGACGTACAGGGCGGCGGTCAGGAAGTCGACGATGTGGGCGAGGTCCTCCGCGGTGCGCTCGCGCTGCTCCTCGGTGCAGGCCGTCATGGCGGAGAAGTGCTGCTCCAGGCGCTGGAAGGTGTCGCGCACCAGGCGGGTGGAGGCCCGGGAGACCAGGGTGTACTCCTGGTCGGCCAGGTGCGGCAGGTCGTCGCTCGCCTGATGAGCGGGGCCCGGCCGGGTGAGGGACCCGCCGGCGAGCCGGGTCGCGGCGGCGCGGGCGTCGGGCGCCCAGGCGTCGGCGCCCAGCAGGCGGGCGTACCGGCCGTCGGCGCCGAAGGCCCGGCCGCCGGCCATGACGGGGGTTCCGGTGGCCTGGACGGCGGTGATCGCGTTGTGGGCCAGGGGCAGGCGGGTGGGCAGGGAGCTGGACAGGCAGACCGCGTCCGGTCCGGTGCGGTGGATGTGGCCGATGAGGTGGGCGGTGGGGACCTGCGCGCCGAGGTGGTGGACCTGCCAGCCGCGCAGCCGCAGTGTCTCGGAGAGCAGGCGCGCGGGCAGGGCGTGCCACTCCTGGTCCACGCAGGCGACGGTGATCCGGCCGCGCGGGACGGTGGGTCTGTCCGCCGGCAGGATGGCGATGATGCGGTCGCTGATGGCGGTGGCGACGTGTTCGTCGGCCACGCTCATGCGGTTGGCGGCCCATTCCGTGCCGACTCTGTGCTGGACGGCCCCGATGACGTCCAGCAGCACGGTCTCCGCGTCCAGCCCGGCCGCCAGGGCGTCGGCGACGACGTCGCCGGCCGCGTACGCGTCCGCGGCCCGGACGGCGACCCAGAGTTTGTCCGCCCATTGCCCGGTGTGCTCTGCCTGCTCGGTGTGCTCGTCGTTGCGGGGCGGGACGGGGCGGGCGCCGGCGCCGCGGCCGGGCTCCCCCGCGGTGCCGGGGACGTGGGTGGTCATGCCGTGTACCTGCCCCTGGTTCGCCCGTCCACCGCACTGAGATGGGCACCGCGGGGTGCGGTGATGGCCATGACGGCGATGTCGTCGTGCCGTCCGCCGCCGATCCACTGCGAGGTGAGCATCTGGATGCGCTCGACGACCGCCTGCGCGGGCATGCCGGCGCATTCGGCCGCTGCGCGCTTGAGGCGCTGTTCCCCGAAGAAGGTGTCGCCCAGCGGGCCGCCCCTGGCCTCGGTGACGCCGTCGGTGTACAGGAGGCACGTCTCCCCGGGGGCGAGCCGGACGCGGGAGGTACGGGAGGTGATGGTGGGCATGACCCCGATCAGTGTCCCGCCGGTGTCGGCTTCCTCGACGCTTCCGTCACGGCGGACGATCAGCGGGGCGGGATGCCCGGCGGAGGTCAGCCGGAGCACGACGTCGCGCTCCTCACGGCGCACGGAAGCGAGGACGAGGGTGGCGAAGCGGGTGTGGTGGCTGGTGCGCATGGCGTTGTTCAGCAGGCGCAGCAGTCCGGCGTGGTCGCCGGCCAGGGGCAGCAGGGCGTGCAGCGTGTTGCGGATCTTGCCGGTGAGGACCGCGGCTTCCAGTCCCTTGCCGGCCACGTCCCCCAGTACGGCGAGGGTCTCGGGGAAGCCGTCACCGGGCGGGTGCACGTCGTAGAAGTCACCGCCGACGCGCTCGGTGTTCCCGCTGGGCCGGTATCCGCCCGCGAACTCCACTCCTTCCACCTGCCGCAGGGTGGGCGGCAGGAGTTCCCGCATGAGGATGTCGGAGATCGTGTTCTGCTCCGCGTACAGGCGCGCGGCCGACATCGCCGCGCCGGCCCGGGCGGCGAACAGCCCGGCCAGCGTCTCCTCGGCGTCGGTGAAGGCGGCCTGCTGCGCCCGGCGCAGCAGGATCAGCGCACCTGCCGGTACGCCGTGGCCCGGAAGCGGGGTGATCGCCAGCGAACCGACCGCGCCGAACCCCTCGGGGACAGCCCAGTCGGGAGCGGAGGCGGGGTCCATCCACCGCGACGGCACCGGAGGGAAGCCCCGCAGGGCCTCGGCCAGGCCGGGCATGGCATCGGGCGCCACGGCGACCGCGTCATGGGAGACGGTGCCACGGTGGTCGCAGAGGACCACCGGCAGCTTCCCGGTCGCGGTGGGGGCGATGACCAGCGCGGCATCAGCCAGGTGCTCGGTGGCCAGACAGGCGGTGACCTCCATGCAGCGGTCCAGGTTCAGCGAGGCGAGCAGGGCGGTGGACGCCGCGGTGAGGAACTGCATGCGCCCGCGTTCGGCCTCGAGTTCCTGCACGGCCGACCGGTGGTCGGTCTCCTCCACCAGCCACCACGCCGTGGCGCCGCCCGCCAGGGCGGACGGATGCGCCGAGAAGTAGCGGTGGCCCACCGCACCGGTGACGGGGCGGGGGTGAGCGGCGCTGCCGGCGCCGGCGAGCCAGGCAGGAGACGGCAGCGTCCGGCCGGGGCAGGCGGCGGGCAGAAGGGCGCCGGCCGCACCGTTGAGGTCCACCACGCGTCCGTCCGCGTCCATGACCACCACCGGATACGGGGCGGTGTGGGCGGTCACCGTGGCGAGAACGCCGGTCCGGGAGCCGGCCGGGGAAGAAGTCATGCGACGGGACCCCTACGCGTGGACCCTCACCTCACTCAGCGAAGAACAACGGTTGCCGGAGAGCAACCGTCCCGCAGGCCGGTGACCCCACGCAACCACCCGGGCCCGCTCCCGCCGCGGCGGGACGCCGCGACGACGTGCGCCTGCCCCCGGAACACAGGGGAATCGCCCCCTTCCGACCGCCAGGGAGCAAGCCCAACATTCACACGTCGTCCACATGGCGCACAGCGCCGAGCGACGGCCCACGGGCCCGCGGACCGGCGGTGGTGCCGCGCCGCGCGACGGCCGCCCGGGAAGCGTCTACCTGAGGGGCTTCTTAGCGCTTCCTTAAACGCAGCATAAGGATCACCGCCGGCCGCCCCGGGCTGGCGAATTCGGGCTTCCGGCGGGCTAGTTTGCTGGTCACCGGGGCTGGTCCGGACCGTCGGTGCCGAAGCCGGGGGGCTGCGCCGCCCGTCCTGACTCCGGTCCCGCAACCCCCCACCCTGCACTTCCCGTCGAAGGAGAACGCCATCATGACCGCTCGCCGCACGGCAGCCGCCGCCGTCGCCCTGGGTATCGCGCCGCTCGCGCTGACCGGACTGGCCGCCGCTCCGGCCGCCGCGCACGGGACGATGACGGACCCCGTCAGCCGGGTGTCCGCCTGTTACGCCGAGGGACCCGAGAGCCCCGACTCGGCGGCCTGCAAGGCGGCGCTGGCGGCCAGCGGCCCGCAGGCGTTCTACGACTGGAACGAGGTCAACATCGCCAACGCCGCGGGCAAGCACCAGCAGTTGATCCCGGACGGCAAGCTGTGCAGTGCGAACCGCGACAAGTACAAGGGGCTCGACCTGCCGCGCGGTGACTGGCCGTCCTCGCCGCTCGCGGCCGGCAAGCACACCTTCCGCTACAAGGCGACCGCGCCGCACAAGGGTTCCTTCGAGCTGTACCTCACGAAGGACGGTTACGACCCGTCCAAGCCGCTGAAGTGGTCGGACCTGGAGGCGAAGCCGTTCGCGAAGGTCACCGACCCGAAGCTGGAGAACGGGGCGTACGTCTTCGACGGTGTCGTCCCGGCGCGGTCCGGCCGCCACCTGGTCTACTCGATCTGGCAGCGCTCCGACTCGCCCGAGGCGTTCTACACCTGCTCCGACGTGGTCTTTGGCAAGGACGACGGGCAGGCGGGCGGCGCCCCCGCGCCGACCGCGTCGGCCCCCAGCGACGAGCAGATCGCGGACGGCGCGGACGAGTCGACGGTGGACCACGGCGGCCACGGCGGTGACGACCACACCGAGCAGCCGTCGCAGGGCGGGGCGGCCGCGGCCGGCCAGGAGGCGGCCGAGCCGCTGCGGGACACGGGCACCACCGGGGCGAACGCGCCCGCGGCGAACGGTGCGGGCACCCCGGCACCCGCCGCGGCGGCGGCCGGTGACAACCTCGCGGAGACCGGTGGCAGCGGCGTGACGCCGTACGTCGCGGCCGGTGGCGCGGCCGTCCTGGCGGCCGGTGCCGCGCTGCTGTTCGGCACGGCGCGCCGCAGGTCCGCCGCGGCGGGGCGGCACGGCCGCTGACGACCGGCGGTGCCGGGGTCCGCGCGGAGGCGGGCCCCGGCATCGTCATGCCGGATGGACGCGGCGGTCCGTCAGCCGACGACCGAGGCGCACGTCGTCGGTGTCGCGTGCGCCGGGTCCAGCGCGTTGACGACCTCGTGGTACGCGACGCGGTCGATCAGCCCGATCGCCACGTGCTCGGAGAGGTCCAGCGGGCACAGGTCCTGCAGCAGCACGTTGCGGACGCCGGGGCCGTCGAGGAACTGCGAGCGGTACGGGGTGACGACCTGGTCGTACCGGGTGGCGATGACGGTGTAGCGCACGCCGGGGACGGTGTCGCCGCCCTCGTTGAGCTTGCGCAGGAACGGTGAGCCGGCCACCTGGTCGGCGAGGGCCGGGGTCTTCTCGCTGATGAGGCCGGCCACGCCGGGGAAGTACGGCAGCAGCTTGGTGAAGCCGAGCAGCGTGGTGCCGTGGTTGTCGGGGGCGAGGCCGACGAGCGCGTTCACCTCGTCGGCGCCGCCGAGGAACTTGAGGTAGTACCGGGGCATCATGCCGCCCTGCGAGTGGCCGACGAGATCGGCCTCGGCGGCGCCGGTCGCGGCGAGGACCTTGTCGACGTACGCGTCGAGCTGTTCGGCCGACTTCTCGATGGGGCCGAGGCCGTGGACCAGCGGCACGCCGGGCAGTTGCCCGTAGTCGAGGGAGAAGACGCAGTAGCCGCGCCTGACCAGGTAGGGCGCCAGGCCGAGCCAGTTGTCCACGGAGTTGGCGAAGGTGCCGTGGACGAGGACGACGGGCCGGGGGTGCGCGGCGGACGGCTTGCAGGACCAGTTGTTCCAGCCGCTGCTGGGGGCGGTGGCATGGGCGGTGCCCACGGGAGCGAGGGTCGCGGCGGCGGCGAGGGCCAGGACGGCGAACGCTCTGAGCGCTCGCCGTACGCGTGAGGGCAGCATCGAGTGGTCTCCCTGCGGCTCGAGGAATGGGTGGGGCGTCGGCGGGACGCCCCGTGGCCCGGACCACTCATGGGGTGGCGCGGCATGGGGGATGGGATTGCCGCGCTCATGTCAAGTTACGTGCGGGTAGCGCGAAGAGGGAAGTTACGTGTCGGTAAAAAGAAGCGGAGCCGCCGGCTCTCCCGGACCCCGCCTCTGGCCCCCGGCTCCCGCGGCCGGACCCCTGCCGAGCCGCCGGCTCTCCCGGACCCCGCCTCTGGCCCCCCGGCTCCCGCGGAGCCCCGGGCTTGTGCGGAGCCCCCGCCCCGCGCCGCCCCCTCCCCCTGTGCCGCCTACGCCGCGAGGGAGCCGGGGCCGATGATGCCCGGGCCGAAGCGGGCGCGGGCCCGGTCCGCCACCGCCTCCAGGCGACGGGCCTTTTCGTCGGCCGGATCGAACGAGAGCTGGTGCGCGGCCTGTTCGGCGGGCATCAGTCCCTCGGCCCGCAGCGCGAGGGCCCGCACCCGGGCGCGCTGGAGGCCGAGCGCCTCGTGCAGCGCGTACGCGGTGGCGGCCAGGTCCACCGAGTGGGCGGTCGGCTCGCGCAGGGCACGGGTCCGGACGGTGGCGGACCGGTCGGCGTACCGCACGGTCAGCGTCAGGGAGCGGCACACCTGCTCCTCGCCCCGCATCCGCGCGCCCAGCTCCCCGGCGAGCGACAGCAGGGCGCGCCGCTGCCGGTCCCGGTCCAGCTCGTCGCGGTCGAAGGCCCGTTCGGCGGCGACCGACCGGGAGGCGGCGTTCGGGACGACGGCCGTACGGTCGACGCCCCGCGCCCGCTCCCACACCTCGCGCCCGGCCCGCGCGCCCAGGATCCGCTGGAGCACGGCGAGCGGTGCGGCGGCGACGCGACCGGCGGAGTCGAGCCCGTACGAGCAGAGCGTCCGCGCGGTGGCGGGGCCGACGCCATGCAGCGCGGCGACCGGCTTGTCACGCAGGAACGCCTCCGGGTCGTCGACCACCAGGGTCCTGCCGGGCGCCGCGTCCCGCGCCGCCATGCGGGCGAGCAGGGGGTTCGGGCCCGCCCCGATGGCGCACTCCACGCCGTACAGGGCGAGCGCCCTGACCCGGATCAGGGCGGCCAGCTCGGCGGGGCCGCGCCCGAAGTACCGTACGGCGCCGCGGACATCGGCGAGCGCTGCGTCCGGCGGGGCCGCCTCGACCACGGGGGTGAACTGGCCGAGCAGGCCCATCAGGTGCGGAAGCAGAGCCTCGTGCATCGGCTCCAGCCGGAATCGTACGTAGAGGATCATCCCGCGCTCCCCTGGCTCTGGTGCCACAGCTTCTTCGGTACCGCCGTTCCCTCACCCGCCGGACGCAGGTCCGCCCAGGGGTTCATCCGGAATCCGGTGGGCATGGTGATCCGGCGTCCGTCGTCCGCCGGAGCCGCCGGCTCGCCGCCCGGTGCCGGCTCGGCCAGCCGCGCCGCCACCGCGTCCAGACCGCCCTCGCGCCGCAGCTCCACCAGTTCGGCGAGGTTCCAGGCGGCCGAGGCGACCACGCTGCAGCTGCGCGGGCCGCGCCGCTGCACCACACCGCGCACCAGCAACAGCCAGGAGTGGAAGACGGTGTGCGCGCACCGCTCGTGGCTGTCGTCGAAGAAGGCCAGGTCGACCAGGCCCGTCCCGTCGTCGAGGGTGGTGAAGATGACGCGCCTGCCGGACCGGATGGGCGGGGTCTGGGTGGCCGCCTTGGCGCCCGCGACCAGGACGGTCTGCCCGTTCCGGGCGGCCCGCAGCGCTTGCGCGGAGACCACGCCGAGCTCCGCCAGGAAGGCGTGGTGGTCGCTCATCAGGTTGCGCGAGGCGTCCATGGACAGCACGCCCAGCTCGGCGCTGAGCCGTTCGGCGTCGTCGAGGTCCGGCAGCCCGATGGGCGCGGACCTCCGGCCGCCCGCGAGCGGGAGCTGGTCGCCGTACGCACCGGATCCGCGCTGCATACGGTGGAGTTCGGCGAGGTGCAGCAGCAGGTCGCGGCGGTTGCCGCCGAACGCGTCGAGCGCGCCGACCTGGGCGAGCCGTTCGGCGACGGGGCGGCTGGGCCTGGCCCGCTCCCAGAAGTCCAGCAGCGAGGCGTACGGCCGGCCGGCCTCGATCCGCGCGGCCTCCGCCTCACTGATGCCGTGGACGTCGGAGAGCGCCAGCCGCAGCCCCCACTTCCCCAGCGAACCGGACACCAGTTCGATCCCGTGTGCGACCCCCGACCGGTTCACGTCCACCGGCAGCACGGGCACCCCGCGCCGCCGCGCGTCCGCCAGCAGAAGCCGCTTGGGGTACATGCCGGGATCGTGGGTGAGCAACCCCGCGTAGAAGGCGGCCGGGTGATGCGCCTTCAGCCACGCGGACTGGTACGTCGGTACGGCGAAGGCGACGGCGTGCGCCTTGCAGAAGCCGTAGCTTCCGAACGCCTCCACGATCTCCCAGGTCCGCGCGACCACGTCGTCCGCGTACCCCTTCGCCTTCGCGTGCCGGGCGAACCAGACCTTGATGCGGGCCTGCGACTCCGGGTCGGACAGCCCGCGCCGTACCGCGTCGGCCTCCTCGCGGCCGCAGCCGGTCATGATGTCGAGGATCTTGATGATCTGCTCGTGGAAGACGACGACCCCGTACGTCTCCTTCAGCGCGTCCTCCAGGTCGCGGTGCGGATAGCGGGCCGGCGCGCGGCCGTGCCGGGCCTCGATGAACGGCCGCACCATGTCGGCCGCCACCGGCCCCGGCCGGAAGAGCGAGATGTCCACGACCAGGTCGTGGAAGGTGGCCGGCTGGAGCCGGCCGACCAGGTCGCGCTGACCCGGCGACTCGATCTGGAAGCAGCCGAGCGTCTCGGCCGACTGGATCAGCCGGTACGTGGCGGGGTCGCCGGGGCGCACCTGCCGTGGATCGTCGAGGTCGACCACGTCGCCGCTCGCGCGCTCGATCTCGGCGACCGCGTGCGCCATCGCCGACTGCATCCGTACGCCGAGGACATCGAGCTTGAGCAGTCCCAGCTCCTCCACGTCGTCCTTGTCGAACTGGGACATCGGGAAGCTCTCGCCGCTGGTCGGCACCACCGGGGTGCGCCGCGGCAGCGAGGCGTCGGAGAGCAGCACCCCGCACGGGTGCATGGCGACGCCGCGCGGCAGCGCGTCCAGCGCCTCGACCAGCTCCCAGAGCTTCCCGTACCGCTCCTTCTCACCGGCGAGCGCGCGCAGCTCGGGCAGTTCGTCCAGCGCCGCGCGGGCGTCCCGGGCGCGGATGTGCGGGAAGGACTTGGCGATACGGTCGATGTCGGCCGGGTCCATGGACAGGGCGGCACCCACGTCCCGCACCGCGTGGCGCACCCGGTACGTCTCGGGCATGGCGACGGCGGCCACCCGCTCGGGGCCGAAGCGGCCGAGGATCGCGCGATACACCTCCAGGCGCCGCGCGGACTCCACGTCGATGTCGATGTCGGGCAGCGCGGGCCGCCGTACGGACAGGAAGCGCTCCATCAGCAGGTCCTGTTCGACGGGGTCGGCGTGGGCGATGCCGAGGAGGTGGTTGACCAGGGACCCCGCGCCGGAGCCGCGCGCGGCGACGCGGATGCCCATGGCCCGGGTGTCGTCGACGACCTGGGCGACGGTGAGGAAGTACGTGGCGAAGCCGAGCCGCTCGATGGTGCGCAGCTCGTCCTCCAGCCGGGCCCAGTACGCCCGCTTCCGGTCGTGGCCGCGCAGCACCATCCCGGCGGCGCAGCGCGAGCGCAGCACCCGCTCGGCGGTGCGCCGGTCCGCGCCGACCAGGTGCGCCTCGGGAAAGTGCACGGTGCCGATGCCCAGGTCGTCCTCGGGGTCGACCCGGCACGCGGCGGCGGTCTCCTCGGTCAGGGCGAGGAGCCGGTGCGCGGTGTCGCGGCGCAGCCCGGCGGCTTCGGCGACCCGCTCGGCGTTCGCCGCCATCGCGGCCGGGTCCTTCAGCCAGCGCTCACCGCTGTCGAGGCCCTTGCGCGGATCGATGGGGACCAGGCGGCGCGCCGCGTCGAGGACGTCGGCGACCGGGCCGAGGCCGGGGTCGGCGTACCGCACGGCGTTGGTGAGCACGGCCCGCACGCCCTGTTCGGCGGCGAAGCCGAGGGTGCGCGCGGCCTGCCGCAGGGAGCCGGGGCCGGTGCCGGTGCGGCCGTGGTGGACGACCTCCAGGCGCAGGCCGGTGCCGTACACCTCGCGCCAGGGGGCGAGGAGCCGGGCGGCGCGGTCGGGCCGGCCGGCCGCGAGGGCGCGGCCGACATCGGAGTCGGGGCCGAGGAGGACGGTCACGTCGTCGCCGTGATTGGCCGCCCAGGGGAGCAGCGGCACGCCGCTCCCGGCGCCGGACGCGGTGCCTCTGCCGGGGCGCGCGCCGGCACCCGTCGCCGCGGTGCCTCCCGGTCCGGGCGCGGCCGCGGTGTCCTCGGCGGCGTGCGCCGCGGTGATCAGCCGGCACAGGGTGGCCCAGCCCTCCCGGGAGCGGGCCAGGTAGAGCGCGCGGGGGGCGGACTCGTCGACGAAGGCGCCGCCACGCACGGGGGTGCGGCGCCGCTCGGCGGGCGCGCCGTCCTCCCGCACCGGGCTGTCGACGGCGAGGTCGACCCCGAAGAGCGGCCGGACGCCCTCCTTGGCGCAGGCCGTGGCGAACCGGACCGCGCCGGCGACGGTGTCGCGGTCGGTCAGGGCGACGGCGTCCATGCCGCGCTCGGCGGCGCGCGCCGCCAGCCGCTCCGGGTGGGACGCCCCGTATCGCAGGGAGAACCCCGAAACGGTGTGCAGATGCGTGAAGCCTGGCACCCGCACCTCCTGGATCAATCCGGTCTCACCTCCCCCACTACCACCATAGACCAAGTTCGAACGTCTGTACGACACGAAGGGGATCCGCCATTCGGACCGTCCCCACCTGCGCGAACGCGACCCGCCCCGGAGCGTGGGGGCATGAGGTTCGCCGACGAGGTCAAGAACGCCGTCACCCCCCGGGCCGCCCTGCTGGTCCTCGGCGTCCTCGCCCTGCAGCTGCTCTTCATCGCCTCCTACGTGGGCGCGCTGCACCACCCGAGACCCACGGACGTCCCCTTCGGCGTGGTGGCTCCCGGCGCGGCCGCCGGCCGGACCGCCGACCAGTTGGCGAAGCTGCCCGGCGACCCGCTCGACCCGCGCGTGGTGCGCGACGCGGCCGGGGCCCGGCGGCAGATCATGCACCGGGAGATCGACGGGGCCCTGCTCGTCGCCCCCCGGGGCACCACCGACACCCTGCTGGTCGCCTCGGGCGGCGGCGCCGCCCTCGCCAACGCCCTGACGACGATCACCACAGAGGCCGAGAAGGCCCGGCAACGCACGGTGCGGACCGTCGACGTGGCCCCGGCCTCGCGCGAGGACTTCAACGGCCTGTCGGCGTTCTACCTCGTCGTGGGATGGTGCGTGGGCGGCTACCTCTGCGCGTCGATCCTGGCGATCAGCGCGGGCTCACGGCCCTCCAGCCCGCAGCGCGCGGTCATCCGGCTCGCCGTCATCGCGCTCTCGGGGATCGCCGGGGGCCTCGGCGGCGCGCTCATCGTCGGCCCGCTGCTCGGTGCCCTGCCCGGCAGCGTGGCCGCGCTGTGGGGCCTGGGCGCCCTGGTGGTCTTCGCGGTGGGCGCGGCCACCCTCGCGCTCCAGGCGCTCACCGGCGTCGTGGGCATCGGCCTGGCGGTGCTGCTGATCGTGATCGCGGGCAACCCGAGCGCCGGCGGCGCCTTCCCCGGCCCGATGCTCCCCGACTTCTGGCGGACGATCGGCCCCGGCCTGCCGCCGGGCGCGGGAACGTGGGCGGCCCGCTCGATCGCGTACTTCAAGGGGAACGCGATCTCCGGCTCGATGCAGGTGCTCGCCATCTGGGGGGTGATCGGCACCGCGCTCACCCTGGTGGCGTCCGCGCTGCACCGGCACGACGGGGCCCGGCAGCCGGAACCCGGACCTGAACCCGTACGGGCACCCGGAGCCGAGCCCGTGAACCCAAAGCCGCATCCGTGAACCCGAACCCGAATCCATGGACCCCAACCTGAATCCGTGGACCCGTGCATCCGTGAACGACAAGGCTCCGGACCGCCACCAAGTCGGCCCGGAGCTGCTTGTGCGGGGCTCGTTCGACGAGCCCGCGGGGGGTCAGCCGATCTGCGCGCCGAAGGCCTCCAGCGCCTCCGGGACCGGCTGGAAGAAGGTCACCCCGCCCGAGGTGCAGTCACCGCTGCCGCCCGAGGTCAGGCCGATGGCGGTGTCACCCGCGAAGAGCGCGCCGCCGCTGTCGCCCGGCTCGGCGCAGACCGTGGTCTGGATCAGGCCCTCGACGACCTGGCCGCTGCCGTAGTTCACGGTGGCGTTGAGACCGGTGACCTCGCCGTCGTGCACCTGGGTGGTCGAGCCGCTGCGGGTCACCTTCATGCCGACGGTCGCCTCGCCCGCCTTGGTGATCTGCTGCGTGCTGCCGTTGTAGAGGTCGACCTCGCTCGGGTGCGCGGTGTCGCCGTCGTACTTGACCAGGGCGAAGTCGTTGCCCGGGAACTGCGAGTCGACCATCGTGCCGATGGCCGCGCCGCCCTGGGTCTCGGACCACTGGCTGTTCGCCTCACCGCAGTGACCGGCGGTGATGAAGTGGGGCTGGCCGTCCTTGACGACGTTGAAGCCCAGCGAGCAGCGCCCGCCGCCGCTGTGGATGGCGTCACCGCCCGCGATGAACGGCCGGAACACCCCGGCGGCGCGCTTGAGTTCCGCCTTCGCGCCCAGGCCCTTCACGACCTGCGTGAGCTTGTCGAGGGACGCCCCGTCGACCGTGCGGTCGGCCGTGACGACCACCTTGTTGGTCACCGGATCGACGGCCCACGACGTGCCCGGCATGGTCGCCCGGGTCTTCAGGGTCTGCCGGGCTCGGGTCAGTTCGGCCAGGCTGTGCTCGACGATTCTCGCCCGGCCACCGGCCTCGCGGACGGCGTCGGCGGCGTTCTCGTCGACGACGTTGACCACGAGCGCGCGCGTCTTCACGTCGTAGTACGCGCCGGCCGCGTCACCGCCGAGCCGTTCCACGAGCGTCGAGGCGAGATTTCCGGCCGCGGTCGCCGACAGCGCCTTCACCTCGGGCGCGGGCTTCTCCTCGCTCGCGCTTGCGGTCTGGAACGTGATACCAGCTCCCAGCAGGGCCACCGCGGCTCCGCCGGCCAGCGCCGCACGCCTTTTGGGTATGCGTCGGTGCTTCAACATCGACCTCCTGTGGGGGCCGTGTCAGGACAAGTGGGGTGCCCTGACACGGAGGATGGGCGTCCACTATCCCGATACCGGTGGGTAGCACACAAGGTCGACTTCAGGACGCGCACGCGACCTTCACTCCACGCCCCCTGCGTGCGCACGCCGGTAAGGCGACAAAGCGACCCCCACGGAACGCCCCTGATGGGTCATCATCGGACGGGGGACGAGCGGAGGAGGCGGGGGCTTGCGACGTCGCGTACGCACGGCGGACGACCGGCATCTGATGGTGGAGCGCCTCGGGGACCCCCGGGGCCGCCCGGTCTTCCTGCTGCACGGGACCCCCGGCAGCAGACTCGGCCCCGCCCCCCGGGGCATGGTCCTCTACCAGCGGGGCATGCAGCTGATCGCCTACGACCGCCCCGGCTACGGCGGCTCCGACCGCTTGCCCGGCCGCAGCGTGGCCGACGTGGTCCAGGACGTGACGGCCATCGCCGACGCGCTCGGCCTGGAGCGGTTCGCGGTGGTGGGCCGCTCCGGCGGCGCGCCCCACGCACTGGCCTGTGCGGCCCTGATCCCCGACCGGGTGACGCGCACCGCCGCACTGGTGACGCTGGCACCGCGGGACGCGGACGGGCTGGACTGGTTCGAGGGCATGGCCGCGTCCAACGTCATCGAGTACACGGCCGCGACGGTCGACCCGGAGGGAGTCGCCGCCCGGCTGACCCCGCGCGCCGACGAGATCCGCAAGGACCCGGTCCGGCTCCTGGACGACCTGCGCCGGGAGCTGACCGCCTCCGACCGGATGGTGGTCTCGGACGCGGGCGTCCGGTCGATGCTGCTGCGCAACTACCAGGAGGCGCTGCGCACCTCCGCGTGGGGCTGGATCGACGACGCGCTGGCCTTCTGCAGCCCGTGGGGCTTCGACCCCGCGGACATCCCCGGCGAAGTGCTGCTCTGGCACGGGGAGCAGGACGTCTTCTCACCGGTCGGCCACTCGCGCTGGCTCGCCCAGCGGATCCCCTGCGTGACGGCCGTCCTGGAACCCGCCGCCGCCCACTTCGACGCGCTGCACGCGCTGCCCCGCGTCCTGACCTGGCTCCTGGAACCCTGAGCTCCCGCAGCACCGGGCCGCGGGGGAGCGACGCCGAGCGGCTGCGCGCCGGCGGTGCGCCGGCGGGGACCCGGGCGGGGCCCCGCCGGTGTCACACCGCCAGCGGCTCCAGGTCCCGGTGGACCCGGCGCTCCTCCCGGGCCAGCCGGGTCAGGGCGTGCTCGTCGCCCAGCAGCCGCGCCAGCGCCTCCGCGGTCTCGGCGCGCAGGTAGGCCGCCTCGTCCTTGCGGCCCAGCGCGCCCAGGGTGACCGACATGTTCGACGCGACGGCCAGCACCTCCGGGTGGTGCCCGCCGAGCACCTCGCGCAGCGCGCCGACCGCCCGCCGCTCGATGCGCAGCGCCTCGTCGAGCTCGCCGAGGTCCGCCTTGGCGTTGGCGAAGTTCACCGTGCAGAACAGCACGTGCGGGTGCCGGTCCCCCAGCACCTCCTCGAGGACCTGGAGCGCGGCCCGCAGCGTCTGCTCGGCCGTCTCGGGCATCCCGCAGCCCCACTGGTAGATGCCGAGGTTGGTGAGGGCGGCGAGGGTGTACGGGTGCCGCTCCCCCGGCACCTTCATGTACTGGTCGACGACCTCCTGGGCCAGTTCCTTGGCCGCCACCGGCTCCCCGGCCGCGTACAGGTCCGCCGCCAGGTTCAGGTCACAGGCCAGCGAGTCGGGGTTGGCCGAGGTGTACTTGGCGCGGTACCGGTTCCGGGTGGCCGTGGTCAGCCGCCGCGCGTCCTCCAGGCGCCCCGCCCTGCGCAGCGACACGGCGAGCGACTTCGCCGCCGCGAGCGTGCCGGGGAACGCCCGCCCGAGGGTGTCCTTGTAGATCTCGTACGTCCGGCTGAGCAGCGTCACGGAGTCGTCGTACCGTCCGACCTCCCGCAGGTCTCGGGCGAGCGAGGTGGCCGAGGAGAGGGTGTACGGGTGCTCGGGCCCGAGGA
Source organism: Streptomyces sp. NRRL S-118 (assembly GCF_000716335.1). Classification (GTDB taxonomy): domain Bacteria; phylum Actinomycetota; class Actinomycetes; order Streptomycetales; family Streptomycetaceae; genus Streptomyces. The sequence goes on from NZ_KL591011.1 coordinate 158,374, forward strand.
CCTCGGTGCGCCGGTCGAAGACCTCCTGGTCGATCTCGCGGGCACGGGCGTACTGCCCGACCATCCGCAGGTTCAGCGCCAGGTTGTTGGCGGCGGCCAGGGTCCGCGGGTGCGCCTCGTGGAAGATCTGGCTGAAGCCCTCGTGCGCTTCGGTCGCCAGTTCCATCGCCCTGCCGTACTCGCCGAGGGTGCCCAGGTCCATGGCGAGGCCGCTGGTCGTCATGTACGTGTGCGGGTGGGAGGGCCCCAGCACCTCGCGCTGCCGCTCCAGCGTCACCTCGTCGAGCTCCCGCGCCTCCACGTAGCGGCCCTGCGAGCGCAGGATGTTCGACAGGTGGAAGCGGAGGTACAGGTACTGGAGGTCGTCGTTGCCGAGCATCTCCCGCCACGCGTCGCGCAGGTCGCTGCCGAGCGACCACGCGGTCTGCCAGTCGCCGCGCTTCCACAGGTACCGCACCCGGTCGATCAGCAGCCGCCGGGTCTCGGGGTCGCGGCAGAACCGCGCCTCCGACGGCCCGAGGTGCGGCCAGATGGTGGCGAACCGAGGCCAGGTCTCCGGGTTGTCGATCGGTTCGTCGTCGTCCGGCCGGGCGCCGGCGAGGATGCGGTGCACCGCGTGCCGGGCCTCGCGCTGTTCCTCCTCCGACAACTGGGAGCGGATGACCGCCTGCACCAGCCGGTGCACCTGGATGGAGTTGGACACCTGGTCGACCTTGGCCAGTGCGAACCGCCCGATCTCCCGGATCACCCGCCCGAGGACCAGCTTCTCCTGGAGGGAGGCGTCGTACGGCTTGAGCGCCTCGATCATCTGCTTGCTGTACAGCAGGTTGGCGTGGATGGGCTCGGGCGCGAAGAACGCGCACAGCTGGAGCAGCCGCACCGCGGCCGGTGAGCGCTCCTGGAGCCGTTCGATGGAGACGTTCCAGGTGGCGGCGACCGGTTCGGGGTAGCCGGCCGGCTGGTTGAGGGCGAGGGTGCGGGCGGCCGCCTGCTCCAGCTGCTCCAGGTAGGCGGCGACGGGCGTGGCGGTCTCGGCGATCCAGGCAGCCGCCTGCTCCACGGCGAGCGGCAGGTCCCCGACGGCCTCGGCGACCTTGTCGGCGTCCTCGGCGCTCAGTCCCTTGGCGCGGCGCTGGAGGTGCTCGACCGACTCCTCCCGCAGGAACACGTCGACGGGCAGCGCGTCGCCGTACTGCGACCAGGTCTGGTTCCGGGAAGTGACCAGGATGTGGCCGCCGGTGGGGAAGAACCGCTTCAGCGCGTCCGGGTCGTCGGCGTTGTCGAAGACCAGCAGCCAGCGATGGGAGGGCACCCCGCGCCGCAGCAGGTCGATGGCCTCCTGGGAGGCGGCGGCCATGTCCTCGCCGCCCTGCGCGCCGAGCCGCACGGCGAGTTCGGCGAGCGAGGCGATGACGTCGTCGGTCTGCTCCGCGGAGATCCACCAGACCAGGTCGTAGTCGGCCATGAAGCGGTGCACGTACTCCAGCGCCACCTGGGTCTTGCCGACGCCGCCGAGGCCGTACAGCGTCTGCGGCTGCGGCAGGACGACGGCCAGTCCGCCGCCGAGCTGGTCGCGCATCCGCTCCAGGACGACGGAGCGGCCGGTGAAGCCGGGGTTGCGGGGCGGCGCGTTCCAGATCTTCGGCACGGTGCCGGGGAACCTCGGTCCGGGCGGTACGCCCTCGTTGAGCTTGACCGGCCGGTCCAGGGCGCGCAGCAGGGACGTGGTGGCGTTGACCTCGTCGAGCCGGAACAGGTCGACGGGGTTGCGGTCGATGTACGGCGTGGTGAGGCGGACGTCCCCGACGCGCACCGGCAGCAGGTGGCGCCGCCCGCCGCCGGGGTCCTCGGCCGCGGCGCGCTCCCACACCTCCACCGCGCGGGCGGACTTCAGGTACGCGCTGGACAGCAGCACCACGGTGCGGGCGGCGTTCTCGGCGGCCTGGAGGACGTCGGTGCCGGAGACCTCCGGGTCGGCGGAGACGTCGCGGGGCACGACGCGGAAGCCGGCCCGGGTGAGGACGGACTCGATCCAGTCGGCCCACATGCGGTTCTCGGCGACGTACGACAGGAACAGGTCGGCGGGCAGGGCGGGGCGGCGCCGGGTGAAGGCGTCGCGGATCCGCAGCCGCACGTCCTCGCCGATCGAGGGCATGGTGGTGACCTCGCCCTCGGTGACCACGGCGGTGAGCCGCTCGAAGGCGGACAGCAGCGAGTTGGCGATGCCCGCGTCGTCGCCGAAGGTGGCGAGGGTCTCCTCGTACGCGTAGTAGGGCCGGTACGGGATCTCGACGGCGCCCCAGTAGGCGGCGAGCTCCTCCCCCGTGAGGCCGCTCGGGAAGCCGTCGAACTTCAGCCGGGCCAGTGCCCGTCCCGCGTCGGCCTTCTCCTTCTCGCCCTCGTCGATGCGCATCGGTACGGGGAAGATCCGGATGCCGCGGCCGCCGTACCGCTCGTCGATCTGCCGGGCGACGGCGGCGGCACCGTCCAGGGACTGGTCGCTGAGGGTGAAGCAGTCCACCAGCGCGTCGGGCAGGTGCACGGTACAGATGTCGGCGATGTCGCTGAGGCCGGTGCGGCTGTCGATGAGGACGTAGTCGTAGTGGGCCTTCATGTCGTCGCGCAGCGCGTCGAAGAAGTGCCCGCCGCCGAGCCGGTCGTAGAAGTTGTCCCAGTCGAAGGTGGAGACGGTCGCGGAGTACTCGCGGTTCTGCCGGCCGGCCGAGACGAAGTCGAGCGTGCCCCCGTCGGGGAACGCCCAGCCGAGGTTCTCGGGGGTGAGGGAGACGGCGTGCGGCTGGATGCGCGCGTAGTCGCGGTGCCAGTCGTCGGGACGCTGCACGGGGCTGGTGGCGGCCCAGGCGTACTCGGTGATCAGGTCGATGACGCCGGTGGTGGCGCCGAGCGTGGAGGGGTCGAGGAAGGGGTGGAAGAAGCGGTGCAGGCCGGGGGCCTCCAGGTCCCAGTCGACGGCCAGGACCCGCTTGCCGTTCGCGGCGAGTATCCAGGCCGTGTTGGCCAGGGCCATCGTCCGTCCCGTACCACCCTTGTAGGAGTAGAAGGTGACGATGCGTCCGTCACGACTGGCGGTCATCCAAGTCCTCCGCTTCGGGCGCGTGTCCGTGCGTCTCGGGGATGAAGTGCGTGGTCGCGGGGTCGGTCCCCATGGGGCCGCGCAGGCGTGGCCGTTCGGTGTGGCGGCCGCCCGCCGGGGGGTAGACCGCGGCGTGCCGCAGGTACTGCTGGGCGGCCGCTTCCACCACCTGGGGCAGGATCTGGCCGAATGCCTCCATGCTGGGTACGCCGCGGGCGGCGGCGCGGCTGGCCGCCCGGCCCTGGCTCATCTGGACCGGCATGGTCGCCTCGAGCTGCTGCGTGAGCTCGGCGTCGGCGGCGCGGGTCTGGTGGTCCAGCTGGTTGCGCGGGACGACCACGCTGACCCAGGGGCGGTGCTCGGCGTCGAAGGCGGCGAGCCGCTCGCGGCGGTCGTCGTCCTGGAGGGCCCAGCGGTCGACCAGCAGGATCTCGGGGCGGGTGGGCGGCTGCTTGGCGTCCAGCGGCCCGGTGTCGTGGTCGAAGGAGGCGACGGTGGCCTGGTAGTTGAGCGAGCGGACCAGGTCCTGGGCGACGTAGGCGATCGGCCGGGCGGATTCCGGGTGGTACGGGTTCCAGTCCTGCGGCATGTCGCCGTAGTACTCGGGGGCCCGGCCCTCGGGCAGGTCGTGCCGGGTGGGGGCGGCGACGGTGACCTGGATGGGGCGGGGGCCACCGCCGGGCGGGCCGAACGCGCTGGGGGCGAGCCGGTAGTCGACGGGGCGGCCCGGGCCGATGGCGGTGGTGTCGGCGACGGAGACGATGCGTTTGGCGAGTTCGTAGACCGCCCGCTCGTACTCCTCGGCGAATATCCGCAGTTTGATCAGGCCGTAGAGCCCGTCGGTGACGTAGCGGTCGCCGAAGGCCCGGTGGTTGAACTGGAGCCGTTCGGCGGGACCGGGGAGTTGTTCGGGCGGGACGGGGACCCACAGGGCGGGCACGATGGCATCGGCGGGTCTGTTGTGCTTGGCGTGGTGGTAGATCGCGCGCTGGGCGAAGGCGTACCACTCCTTGCCGCACATCTCGCTGGCGAAATAGCGCGGTGAGAAGAGCGGGACGAACACCCGGCAGGTGGCCAGGACGTCGCCCAGCCGTTCCGACCAGCCTTCGCCGGAGCGTATCTCCCGGTCCATGAATCCGGCTTCGGCCCCGGCCGGGAGGTCGGTCATGGCCATCACGTGGCCGCACAGATCGCGGAAGAGCCGCTCGACCCACATGTCGGGATCCGGGCCGCCGGCGCCGTACCTCGGTGTGTGCGCGTAGCTGAGGAAGAAATACGGCCGATGGTCCGCCGCTCGCCGCTGCGGTGACGTCACGCGACCCCCGTCCTGTGTGAACCACTCGCATCAAGGATGGGAAGGATACGAGCGGATCAATCATTCCGGAGCGGATTCGGCTCCGCCCCCATGACGTTCAGTCAATCAACGGTGCTTTTCGGTCATCCCCGGCCCAGCATGGCGGACGGACTTCTGGATCGGCACTGCCGCGATCGGAGCAGTTCCTTGCGCAGCGCGGCGACGAGCACCTTGCCGCTGACGGTGAGCTCGGCGGCGCCTTCCAGCCGGTCCAGGGCCCGCTCGGCCTGATCGGCGTACGGGACGCGCCCCGGTTCGTACGCCGCGAGCCCCGTGCGCTCGTACGCCCCGGCGAGCAGCGCGGAGACCGGGACCGGCGCCTCCTGCCACGGGGCGGGGTGGCTCCAGGCGCCGTCCTGCGCGTAGAGGTCCGTCACGTCGAGCAGCGCTCGCAGCTTGGCGCGCCGGAAGCCGCGCAGCAGGGCCCGCGCCAGCGTGCCGGCGTCGCCGCGCAGCGGCAGGCCGAGCGCGCCGTAGCCGTGCCGTCCGACACCGGGCGCGGTGCCGGTGAGGGGGGTCAGGGTGGTCAGGTGCGCGGCGGCCTCGGCGGCCTGGTCGGGCACGGCGCCGCGCAGCAGCCGCCAGGCGCCGTCCAGCCGTCCGCTCCAGTCGGCGGCGGCGCCGGCGGTGAGCCGCCCGGTGGCGGGGGCCGGGAAGCGGTCGCGGTAGGGGTCGAGGTCGTCCAGCGCGCGGCCGGCGGCGGGGCGGCGCACCGGCCGCCAGCCAGGGCTTTCCTCGCCGAGCCGTTCGACGCGCTGCTCGGCGGAGCCGGTCCGGACGAGGAAGCCGTCCCCGGTCGCCCGGACCTCGGCCGGGCCTCTGGCACCGCCCAGGCTCAGCGCGCCGAGGGTGGGCAGGTGCAGTGTCCCGCCGGCGGGTGCGACGCGGACGGCGGTGTCGACCCGGCCGCGGACGGCGGCGGCGGCGACGTACCGCGACAGCTGGCGGGCCAGGCCGGGGGCCGTGGCGCGGTCCTCGCGCAGGGCGTCGAGGCAGTCGAGGAGCCAGGTGCGCGTGTAGGGGTGGGCCAGCACCTCGTCGAGGCCGTCGGAGCGCCGCTCGACGGCGCCCGCGAGCTCCCAGGCCTCGGCCCACGGTTCGCCGCCGCGTCCGGCGAGCTCGCTGTGCAGCTCGGCGAGCAGGACGCGGGTCAGGTCGTGCTGGTCCGCGGCGAGGGCGGCGGGGTCGGTCACGGCGGGGGAGGCGGTCTGTGCCGCCGTGCGGTCCTCGATGCCGCGGATGAGCGCTTCGAGGTCGGTGCAGTAGACGGACGGGTTGCCGAAGCCGTTGTCGGCGCGGTAGCGGTGGGTGTAGAGGCCTCCCCCGCAGGACCGGACGACGGGGCACCGCCGGCAGGTGTCGCCGACGCCGGCGAGTCCGAGCTGGCGGACGCGGACGCCGGGGTGGGCGGCGACCTCGTCGAGGGAGTGCCGGAACACGTCGAATCCGGTGGCGGCGGCGCCCTCGTAGGCGCTCTTGAGCGAATCGACCTGCTCGAGCGTCCCGTCGGTCTCGACGACGACGAGGTCGGTGGGGGCGAGGCCGAGGGATTCGGTGAGGCTGGGCCCGCCGCTCAGGGTGGACAGCACGGAGTCGAAGAGGCGGACGGGCATGGGCCTGCCCTCGTCGTTCCACCGGTCGAAGACGGCGAGGATCCAGTCGGCGTACGCGGTGGGCGAGCCGTCCGGGCGCGGCGGCGGGTCCTCCCAGGTGGCGTGCGGCAGGAGGAAGTCGATGCGCGGCGGTTCGAGGGCGGCGAGGGCCTCATAGACGGCGACGGGATCGTTGGCCACGTCGATGGTGCACAGCAGGCCCAGGTCGAGGTGGCGGTAGCGGTCCTGGTGCAGGAGGGCGACGGCCCGGAGGACGAGGGGGTGGCTGCTGCGGCCGTCGGCGAAGCGGCGGTGGCGGTCGTTGGCGGCCTTGTCGCCGTCGAGGGAGATGCCGACCCGCACGCCGTACTCGTCGAAGAGGTCGAGGTAGCGGGGGCCGAGCTGGAGGCCGTTGGTGTGGATGCGCAGGTCGAGCGCGGTGCGGGGGGCGAGCGTCCGGGTGAGTTCCTCGCAGACGCGCCGCAGCCGGGCCGGCCCCGCCAGCAGCGGCTCCCCTCCGTGCAGGATCACTGACACGGAGGGCAGGGCATGTTTCTCGGCATGCTCGGCCAGTCGCAGAGCTGTCCGGGAAATCGCCTCGTCAGAGATTGCCCTCGGGCGGGTCCGCCAGCTCTGATCAGCGTGTTCGTACACATAGCAGTGGTCACATGCGAGATCACACCTGCTATGGACTTTCAGGACGATCTCACGGAATGGGACCAGCGGTCCGGTCATTCCGCCAGTTTAAAGCTACTTCCAGCCGCTTCAGAGCGCGGAGTTGAACGTGGCCGAGCGTCCGGTACGGTCACCGGTGGCGGGCAGGACACGGCTGAGCTTCTTGGCGGCGTCCGCGCCGCGTACGTCGATCTCGGCGAGAGGAACGCGATTCTTCTTCGCGGCAGCGAATGTCATGGAGTTCGGAAAGCTCACGGCGGCCGTCCTTGGTGATATGTGGCGTTCTGAGGGGGAACCGCACCGTTGCAGTGTCGGCGGCACGACTTTACTCTCATGCCCACCTACGGCAAATCAGCGCGAGTACGTGAAACAAAAGCGTTGCGCCAGTATTCCCCGACCGTCCCGGAACGAGCCATTCCACCGAAAGAGTGACGACAAAACCGCAGACGGGGGTGCGCATGAGCGGGTATCAGGGTCCGTTGCAGAGCATGGTCTTCCGGAACGAGGACCTGCCCGCACTCTTCCACCGCGCCGACGGCACGGCGATCGCCCGGCAGCGGGAGGCCGTCCGCGACACGCGGCTCCAGCTGCTGCTGCTGGTGCTCGGCGCCTTCCTGGCGGCGATGCCGGGCGGCTGGCGGATCGGCTCCTCCTTCCAACTGGCCGGCGCGCTCAGCGCCTCGGCGTACGCCGGCGTGCTCCTGGTCGGCTCCCGCGCCACCAGGCGCCGTGCGAAGTCGCAGTGGCAACTGAACCGCTCCGCCGCGGAGTTCATCAAATCCATGTGCTGGCGGTACGCGGTCCACGGCGCGCCCTTCGACGCCGACTCCCGCGACCCGGACGGGATCTTCCTCCTCCAGATGGAGGCCGGGCTGGGCGAGCTGCGCAAGGTCGGCTGGGAGGACCCCCGGGAGCAGGGCCACGACCCCGGAGCGCCGCTCATCACCCCGGCCATGCGGATGCTGCGCGACAAACCCTTCCGGGTACGCAAGGAGACGTACGTCAGGGACCGGCTGATCGAGCAGCGCAACTGGTACCACCGGCGTACCGAGGTGTCGCGCCGGGCCACGACCCTGTGGCGGGCGACCACCGCCGTGGTCACCCTCGCCGCGCTGTTCCTGGGTCTGCTGCAGACCTTCTCGGCCGGCGGGTCGGCCGCCCTCGCCGGGCTGCTGTCGGCCACGGCGGCGTGCTGCGTCGCCTGGGGTGAGATCCGCCGCCACCAGCCACTGATCGCGGCGCACAGCCTGGTGGAGGAGGACCTGGCGGCGATGCACACCACGATGGAGACGATGGTGGACGAGGACCGGTGGCCGGGCGCCGTGTACGAGACCGAGCGCATCGTGTCGCCGCAGCACACCGACTGGCTGGTGCAGCACCGCCGTTAGGGGGTGTCCCGTCGATCGGGCCGGATCGGTGAGCGGAGCCGGACACCGCGGACCCGGGCAGGATCGGCGGCGCGCCCCAGGGAGGGTCCGCCGGGCCGGCCTGATCGGCGGAACGCCCCCCGGCACGGCCGCCGGCGGCGCCGCCTCAGCGGCGCTCGACGCCCGCGCGCCAGATGACCGTCACCGGTTTTCCCAGCGCGCGGGCGTAGTGCACGATGTCGCCGGTACCGCCCAGACCGCGCGCCGGGAGGCCGTCCCACACCGCGAGCAGCCGGTCGCAGTGGTCCGCGATGTACGCGCCGGCCGCGTAGTACGCCTCGTCGGTGGAGTGCGCGAACGCCAGCCGGACCTCCCTGGTGGCCCGCTTCCTCAGGCACCGGTAGCGGGCCCGTTCGGCGGCGTCCGCGAAGCCCTCCTCGTAGTCGCCGCTGGGGATGACGGCGGTCAGCTCGGCCCCGCAGGACAGCGCGATGTCCGCGAAGAGCTGGTCCGCGCCGGCGGCGAGGCTGGACAGTGCCTCCAGGGATCCGTCGTGGCTCAGGAACGCCGCGTACATCGACGCCCGGACATGGGCCCGCAGCTCGTCGGGAATGTCCCTGTGGCCGGTCACTCCGATGCGCTTCATCCGCCCCCGCCCCCCTGTGGCCGACCGTTCTCACACCCCCTCAAATGTGGTCGCTCGGGGACAGGACGTCGAGTCCCCGGCCGGTATTCCGGCCGGGGACCCCCACTTCGATGGCCGGTCAGTAGACGCTGACGCGGTACGCGTTCAGCGCCTCGGTCACCGGCTGGAAGAAGGTCGTGCCGCCGGAGGAGCAGTTGCCGCTGCCGCCGGAGGTGAGACCGATGGCGCGGCTGCCGGAGTAGAGCGGGCCGCCGCTGTCGCCGGGCTCGGCGCACACGTTCGTGCGGATCATGCCGTAGACGATGTCGCCACCGCCGTAGTTGACCGTGGCGTTGAGGCCGGTCACGGAGCCGCTGTGGGTGCCCGTGGTGGAGCCGCGGCGGGTGACGGACATGCCGACGGTGGCGTTGGCGGCGCTGGTGATGTCGACGTTGCCGACGGTGCCCGACTTGGTGATGGAGCTGTTGGTGTAGCGGACGATCCCGTAGTCGTTGTTCGGGAAGCTGGAGCCCGAAGTCGAACCGAGGACGGTGGTGCGGCCCGAGTTGGCGTACCAGGTGCCCGCCCCGTCGGTGCAGTGACCGGCGGTCAGGAAGTAGTAGGCGCCCGCGCTGTCCCGGACGTTGAAGCCGAGGGAGCAGCGCCAGCTGCTGGCGTAGACGGCGTCGCCGCCCGAGATGAGCTTGGTGAACTTCCCCGGGGTGCGCTCGATGCGCAGCGCGCCGGCGTGGGTGCCGGCCTCGCGCTTGATCCTGGCGATCTCGTCCCGGGAGACGGTCGAGTCGGCGGTGACCACCAGGGTGTTGCTCCCGGGGTCGACGTGCCAGGCGGTGCCCGGTACGTCGGCCGCAAGGACGGCCGAGCCGGCGGCGGACAGGTCGGCTGCGCTGTAGGTCCGGGGGGAGTCCGCGTTCGCGGCGGGGACCGCGAGGGCGGCGGCGGAAACCAGACCGACGGAGACGGCGAGCAGACGGGTCCGTCTGGCTATGCCGCTGCGGGGGGTGGTGCGCTTGATCCTCACTTCACGTTCCTCCGAGGGAATCGGGGGCCCGCCGTGGGGTGCCGGGCCCGTGAGGCGCAGTCAGGTCTTCCCGAGGCCGGGTTCGCCCTCGGCACCGCGCGGTCCGGGTTCCGGACATGCCGTGATCCTGACAAGCACTGCTTCGGGAGTATTCGTGGCGGGAACTGCAGCGCGCAAGGGTGCCTTTCGGCCGTACCGGGTCAGCGCGTGCACACGTTCCGCTCCTCCGCAGGGACGACCGCGGGAAGGGAGCCGCCGGGGTGCGGGGCGCTCACTCCCGCCGGTGTCCCCCACGCGCACACCGTGCTCCGCCTCGTACGGGACGGTGGATCCCCGGCATGATCCGACGCGGTTCGTACGGAGCGGCCTCGATGCCCGCGAAGGCGCGGGACGCCGGGGCGCACCCGGGGTCGACGTCGCGCGCGTCCCGGAGCCCTTCGCGCCGCGGCACGACCGGGCGCCCGCTCCCCCGCCGCGACGCGCGAGCGCGGGACCGGCGGCCGGCCTGGCACGGGCGGTGCGGGCTCGCCGTCACGGTGATGCAGTCGACGACGTGGTGGTGGCGGCGATGGTGGTGGTGCGGAGCACGTTGCCCCGGTTTCCCGCCAGGTTCCCGCAACGGCCGGGATTCGCCCTTCCGGGTGGCCGGAGAACCGGCAAGTGCCGGTGCGCCGGGCGAGACACCCCCCGCGGCGCCGGGAGGGCGGCGGTGCGCCTGCCGTGCCGGCGTCGCCGACCCCGCCCGGGGCCGCCGGTCAGCAGCCGTCGCAGGGGCAGCAGCAGTCGCAGTTGGGTCCGCATTCGCAGCTGTAGCAGCAGCCTTCGCGCTTCTTGCGGGACCAGGGCCCTTCGTACTCGCTGGCGCAGCAGATCTGGCACGTGCAGAAGAGCCAGGTGAAGGCCGCGCACCCGGCCCAGAAGCCACGGGGCTTGGGCCTGCCCGGCTGACCGCCGCCGGACCCCCCGCCCCCGCCCGGGCCTCCGTGTCCGCCGCCGCCCGGGCCTCCGTGTCCACCGGGGACACCGGCGTGCGGCCCGCCGGGGTGGCCGCCGTACGGGTTCGGCCCGCCGGGGTGGCCGCCGTACGGGTTCTGCCCGTACGGGTTCTGCCCGTACGGGTTCTGCCCGCCGTACGGGTTTGAGGCGCCGTACGGATCGGGCGCGCCGTACGGGCCCTGGCCGCCGCCCTGCTGGGGACCGCCGTATCCCTGGTGCGAGCAGCTGGTCGTGCCGAACGCCCGGTCCACCGACTGGCGCAGCTCGTGCGCCAGCAGCACGTGCAACAGCTTGTCGTCGGCGAACTCCGCGTCCCGCAGCGCCAGCCGGATGCCGTGCAGCGCGTCGTCCGCGAGCCGCCGGGCCTCGGCGAGCGAGGTCCCGGTGGCGGTGAGCGGGTTCCAGGCGCCCGACGCGGCGTCAGTTTCCCGGTCCTCCACGGCGTCCAGCAGGTGGGCGAGCCGTCCGAAGAGCCGCCCCGCCTCCGCCAGCGGCTCGGCGTTCTGCGGCTTGCCGGCCAGCACCGCGGTGTGCGCGAAGGCGGCAGCGGTGGCCGTCTCGGTCGGCTCGGTGACGGTCAGCAGCGGCGTCCCGGGCCCGGCCAGTGCCTCGATCCCGGTCTGCCGGTCCACCGCGTCGACCAGGAGGGCGGTGTCGAAACCCAGCTCACGCCCGGCCCGTGCGCCCGCCCGGTCCCAGCCGCGGGCGACGCGCCGCGCGGCGGCGGCCATCGGGCGGTGCGCCAGCAGCCCGTCCCGGTCGGCGACGTGGTCCCGCACCTTCGCGGAGGCGAGGACCAGTGAGACCGCGGCGGCCAGCCGTGCGCCCTCGCCGCGGGCCACCGGCGCGGTGCGCAGGGCGCGCAGCGGGCAGGGCCCTGCCGTGCGGCGCGCGGCCGGCGTGCGCTCGGTCTGAGCCTCCGTCAGCACCGAGACGATGAGCCCGTCGTAGTTGGTGGCGATGCGGGCGAACTGCCCGTGATCCGCCCGCAGTGCGAGGCAGAGCCCGCAGAGGTGGGCCATCCACTCCGTCTTGAGCCCGTCCGTGAGCCTGTGCGTACAGGGCCTGACGATTCCGAACACGTGCTTCCCCCGCTCCCCCGAGTGTCGTTCTTCTGTGCGGCGGGCATCGTATCGGCCGGATCCGTTCACCCGTACGTCCGCCCGCTCACCCATCCGGCCCGAATGTCATATATGAGTTGCGGAAGCCCCTCTTCAGGGGCCTTGTGCCCGCAGAATCTTGACGAATCGCCACATCTTCTGCACCAGTACCGTCACGAATCGCCTGCGCGGCGACTATCCACTTGGCGCACGATCCGCATGATGGTCGACCATAGGGATAGCGGAACCACAAGTGACCGCGATGAAAGGAGGCGTCCATGGGATCGGTGCGCAAGGCGAGTGCATGGCTGGGTCTCGTCGAGGACAACGACGATCGTTACTACGACGACGAGTACGCCGAGAGCGACCGCGGCGACGCCTGGGTGACCGACCCGCGGGTGCGGGTCGCCTCCGAGGCCGCCCAGGAGGAGGGCCGCCGGATCGCCACGGTCTCCCCGGACGGCTTCCGGGACGCCCGGGCGATCGGCGAGCTCTTCCGGGACGGCGTCCCGGTCATCATGAACCTCACCTCCATGGAACCCGCCGACGCCAAGCGCGTGGTCGACTTCGCCGCCGGGCTGACCTTCGGCCTGCGCGGGTCGATCGAGCGCGTGGCGACCCGCGTCTTCCTGCTGACGCCCGCGAACACGGAGATCGTCAACGGGGAGGCCGGGCCGCGCACCGAGGACGGCTTCTTCAACCAGAGCTGAGGGGCGGGGCCGCTCACCCCGGACCGGTCGCCCGACGGGTCACCGGAAGGCGTCGAGTCCGGTGAGCGCCTTGCCCAGCACGAGCTGGTGCATCTCGACGGTGCCCTCGTAGGTGAGCACCGACTCGAGGTTGGTGGCGTGCCGCATCACGGGGTACTCGAGGGAGATCCCGTTCGCGCCCAGGATGGTGCGCGAGGTGCGGCAGATCTCGATCGCCTCGCGTACGTTGTTCAGCTTGCCGAAGCTGACCTGCTCGGGGCGCAGCCTTCCCGCGTCCATCCGCCGCCCGAGGTGGTGGGCGAGCAGGATCCCCTTGTGCAGCTCGACCGCCATGTCCGCGAGCTTGGCCTGGGTCAGCTGGAAGCCCCCGATGGGCCTGCCGAACTGCTCGCGGCTCCGCGCGTACGCCAGTGCCGCCTCGAACGACGAGCGCGCGGCACCCATGGCGCCCCAGACGATCCCGTACCGCGCGTGCGACAGGCAGCTGAGCGGCCCCTTGAGCCCGGTGACGCCCGGCAGCACGGCGTCGGCCGGCAGCCGTACGTCGTCCATGACGAGCTCACTGGTGACGCTGGCGCGCAGCGACCACTTGTGCTTGATCTCGGGCGCCGAGAATCCGGGGCTGTCGGTCGGCACGGCGAAGCCGCGGATGCCGTCGTCGGTCTGCGCCCAGACGACGGCGACACCGGCCACCGAGCCGTTGGTGATCCACATCTTGCGGCCGTTGAGCACCCAGTCGCCGCCGTCCTTCTTGGCGTACGTCCGCATGGCGGCCGGGTCCGATCCGATGTCGGGCTCGGTCAGGCCGAAGCAGCCGATGGTCTCGCCCGCCGCCATGGACGGCAGCCAGCGCTGCTTCTGCCCCTCGGAGCCGAACCGGTGGATCGCGTACATGGCGAGGGAGCCCTGCACGGAGACGAGGGAGCGGATACCGGAGTCGGCCGCCTCCAGCTCCAGACAGGCGAGCCCGTACTGGACGGCGCTCGCGCCGGCGCAGCCGTACCCCTCCAGGGACATGCCGAGGGCGCCGATCCCGCCGAGCTCGCGGGCGAGCTCCCGGATGCCGGGCAGCTCGCCCTTCTCGTACCACTCGGCGATGTGCGGCAGCACCCGGTCGGCGGCCCAGCTCCGGACGGTGTCGCGGACCGCGAGGTCCTCCGGCTCCAGGAGGTCGTCGATGCCGAGGGGGTCGCTGGGGTCGAAGGGCGGGAGCTTCGCGGATGCGGACATGGCGGGACCTCCGGGCGGGCACTAAAACTAGCGGTGTTAGTTACGCTCGCCGCCGAACGTTACGACGCACCGTCCCGCACGTCCAGACCGGCAGGGCGCGGGGTGCGCCACCCCGGCCGGCCCGGACGGGACGCCCGGCACTCAGTGTGCCGTACGCCCCGTCCGGGCCGGCTCCACCGGCTCGCGCCGCGCGGGGACGTGGGCTTCCGGACCGGTGCCGCAGGTCTCGCGCCGGGGCTCCGGACGAGCGGCCCGCACTCCCGGCACACTCCCCGGGGCGGCGCTGCGCGGCTCCGGCCCCCGGTCCCGGTCCGGCTGCGGCCCGGTCCGCGGCGCGGCCGGTGCCTGCGGCCGGGCGTCCGGGCCGCCGAGCCGGGCGTCGGCGTCCGGCTGGCACTCCATGACGCGCGGGAGGCGCAGCGCCATCAGGCCGCCCGCCAGCAGCAGGGCCGCGCTGACGACGAGCGTGACGTGCAGGCCGTGGACGAAGGAGTGCCGGGCGGCCGTGCGCAAGGCCTCCCCCGCGGGCCCGCCGAGCTGGGCGGCCACCTGGTACGCCTCGCCCAGCGAGTTGGCCGCGGCCGCGCCGGCGGACGCGGGCACGCCCGCGACGGACGAGAGGCCGGGGGCGTACGCGGCGTTCATGACGCTGCCGAGCAGCGCGATGCCCATGCCCGCGCCCAGCTGGTAGGAGGTCTCGCCGATCGCGGCCGCGCCGCCCGCGCTGTGCGCCGGGGCCTCGCTGAGCATCGACTCGTACGCCGCGAACAACGTGGTCTGCAGCCCGAAGCCGAGCAGGACGAAACCGGTGGTGAGCAGCAGCGGGCGGTCGTGGTGGCCCATGAGCACCAGCAGCAGCACCGCGCCGGCCGTGAGCACGAAGCCCCAGCCGACCATCCGGCGCGGTCCGATGCGGCGCAGGGTGTACGAGCCGGTGGCGCCGGCGGCCATCGCGGCGAAGGTCAGCGGCAGCAGCCGCAGCCCCGTCTCGACCGGGCTCAGTTCCAGCACGAGCTGGAGGTACTGGACGGCGATCAACTCCAGGCCGACCAGCGCCAGCATGGCGAGCACGATGCAGCCGACGGACGTGGTGAAGGCGGCGCGGGAGAACATCCGCATGTCGATCAGCGGGTGCGGGCGCCGCCGCTGCCGCCGCACGAACAGCACCAGCAGGGCCGCCCCGACCAGCAGGGGCCCGACGGTCGCCGGGCTCAGCGGGGAGTCGTCCCCGGCGCCGAGCCGCTTCACGCCCAGGACCAGCCCCATCACGCCGGCCGCCGCCATGAGGGCGCCGAGCACGTCCCAGGGGCCGTCCCCGCTGCCCCGGGACTCGGGCAGCAGCCACCGGCCGGCCGGCAGTATCACCGCCATCAGCGGGATGTTGATCAGGAAGACCGAGCCCCACCAGAAGTGCTCGAGCAGGAAACCGCCGAGGACGGGGCCGGTCGCGGCGCCGACGGCGGCGACGGCGGTCCAGATGCCGATCGCGGTGGCCCGCTCCCGCCGGTCGGGAAAGACCGCACGGAGGATCGACAGCGTCGCCGGCATGATCATGGCGCCGCCGACGCCCAGCAGGGCGCGCGCGGCGATCAGCACGCCAGGGGTGTCGGCGAACGCGGCGACCGCGGACGCCACACCGAACAGCCCGTACCCGGCGAGCAGCACTCTGCGCCGCCCGAGCCGGTCGCCGAGCGTGCCGAAGAGGATCAGCAGCGAGGCGCACACCAGCGGATAGGCGTCGACGATCCACAGCAGCGCCGTGGAGCTGGGCCGCAGATCCTCGGTGACGGCGGGAACGGCGACATGCAGCACCGTCGCGTCGAGCGCGACGAGCAGCAGGCTGACGCAGAGGACGAAGAGGACGACCCAGCGGTTGGCACCGCCGGATGCGGCACGCAGCCGTGCTGCGGCCGTGGTCGTCCCGGACATGTACGTACCTCCCACAGATGGATCCCTCGCGCTCGGTGGGCACTGACCGGAGGGAGGGACGTCCTCCGGAGGCCCGGCATCGACGGGCGAGTGAGCCGTCAGCGTACGCGAGTTCATGCCGGGGGCGCGTGGTCCACCTCTCACGCGGGCGGGCGTGGGAGTGTGGCGTACGCCACTCCCGGGCGCCCGGCGCGGAGGGAAGAATTCCGGCCGCGGGTCCCGGCAGGCGTTTTCCGGGTCGGACAAACACACTTCTGCCGGCGGGTCCGGCGGTAATAGGACTCTGGGTGCTCACGCTTTATGGATAAGCAGGGAATAAGCAGGTGACTGAGACACACTCCACATCACATCGTCATCACGAAGAGACCGGATGTGCATGGGCCGACACTCACTCGCTGTAACGTCGATTGGGTGCGTACCGACATCTTCGCCCGGCTGGACCGGGAGCCGGAACCGCCGAAGATTGAGATCCCGCGGATGAGCCGCACCCGTCTCGCCCTCTTCGGCGGGACGTCGGCGTTCTACGTGGCGATCGTGGTGGCCGTGCTCGTCTCGTCCTGGCTGGTGACCCTCGACTGGAAGGTCATGCTCTTCCGCCCGTATCAGCAGTGGCCGGAAGTGCACGCGACGCTCGACTACTTCGTGGTGCTGGGCCAGCGTGGACCGACGGCCGTGATGGTGGCGGCCTGGCTGGGCTGGCGCTCCTGGCGCCAGCACACGCTGCGACCGCTGCTGGTGCTCGGCGCCGCGCTGCTGCTGCTGAACGTCACGGTGGGCGCGGTCAAGATCGGCCTGGGCCGGCTCGGGCCCCATTACGCGACGCAGATCGGCTCCGCCGAGCTGTTCGCGGGCGGCGATATATTTCCTTCCGGACACACCGCCAACGCGGTGGTGACCTGGGGAATCCTCTCTTATCTGGCCACCACCCCGCGGGCGCGCCGCTATCTGTCGGCCCTGTCCGCCGTGGTCGCCCTCGGCGTCGGCCTGACCACCGTCTACCTCGGTACGCACTGGCTGAGCGATGTGCTGCTGGGCTGGGCCGCCGGTCTGCTGATCCTGCTGGGGCTGCCCTGGTGCGAGCCGGTGATCGCGCGTGCCGAGGCGATGATCCTGGGCGCCCGCGACGCCCTGCGGGCACGCCGGCGCCGGATCCTCCCGGTGCCCGTGGCGGTGGGCGCACCGCGGCCGGCCATATACCCGCAGCGCGGCGCGCCGGCCCCGGAGGCCGAGCCGGCCGCGGAGCCGGTGGCGGCCGAGCCGGTGGGCGAGCCCGTGGGCGCGGGGACCGGAGCCGCCGCGACGGGCGGCGCCGCGGCCGGCGGCCGTGCGGGGAACGTGCGCGCCACGCTCGCGCAGCCGCGGCCGCACGCGGTGGTCCGCTCGGAGCGGATGCCCGTCACCCCGGCGGGGACCCGGCGGCCGCCGCACGCGCGGCCGTACGACGGGCGGCTCACGGGCGGCTGAGCCCCGTTCGTCCATGACGAAGGCCCCGGCTTCCGGCCGGGGCCTTTCGTACGGGCGGGGTCAGCCCACCCAGCAGCGGGTGACGGTGTGGTCGTCCACCTCGAAGTTGATGCGGCCGGCGACGTACTCCATGGTGATGATCGCGCCGGGCGGGAGCGAGCGCACCGTGGACCAGCCGCGGGAGCGGGCCGCCTGCTCGGCGTCGCGCTCGTCGAGTCCCACGTACGCCGCGGGGGTGTCGTCGGGCTGTGCGGGAGGGGTCGGAATGGATGCCATGCCCTCACCGTAGGCGGCGGCGCACAGTGACGGAAGCGCGGGGCAGCCCCCGGCCCACCCGCCTCCTGTACCTCAGCGGTCACACTTCCGTCACAGGATGACGACAGGGGTTTGAAGGGAATTCGCCATCCTTCCGGGCACTTCCATTACCCGGTCCCGCCGAATTGCACCCGCCGCCGCGCCCGGCATGCCGAGTAATTACGATGAACCGCCGATGCGCCCTTCGGAACATCGGCACGAAAATCGAAAGGGCGAGGGAAATACACCGTTCCCGCACCGAATTCACACACCGGCCGGCCCGCCCGGGAACCGCGCCCGGTCGCCGGCCCACCGGGCGTCACGAGGCACCGGGCCCGCCGCCCTCCGGTGTTCCGGCGGGCTGCGCGGACCGGTCCAGGGCCCGGGAGAGGCGGTCGCGGGCCGAACGGATGCGGTCGTCCAGCGCGGGCGGTTCGATCACCTCGAATTCCAGTCCCATCAGCACCACGTGGATCACGAGGACGTCGAGGCTCGCGGCACCCGTGCGCAGCAGGCAGGTCGTGGCGCTCTCGGCCTCCAGCACGCCGTCGGAGGGGCCGATGATCCGGGCGGCCTCGGCAGCGGGCGCGTGCAGCCGGATCACCGCCCTCGCCGCGTACGCCGCCGTGGACACGCCCTGCGAGACGTAGGCCGCCAGGTCCTCGGCGGGCGGTTCGCGCGGCACGAAACGCGGCCCGTGGGGCGGCTTCGGCACGATGCGGTCCACCCGGAACGTCCGCCAGTCGGAGCGGTCCACGTCCCACGCCACGAGGTACCAGCGGCGCTCCGTGCACACCAGGCGGTGCGGCTCGGCGGTGCGGCGCGTGGCGGAGCCGTTGTGGTCGCGGTACTCGAAGCGGAGCCGCTCGCTGTCCCGGCAGGCGTGGGCCAGCTCGGTGAGGACCGCCGGGTCCACCGGGGCCTCGGGTGTGCGCAGCATGGGCACGGTGAAGGCGGTGAGCGCGCCGACGCGTCGGCGCAGCCGGTCGGGCAGCACCTGCTCCAGTTTCGCCAGGGCGCGTACGGAGGTCTCGCCGACGCCTTCGATGCCGCCGCCCGCCGCGGTGCGCAGCCCGACCGCGACCGCGACCGCCTCGTCGTCCTCCAGGAGGAGCGGGGGCAGCGACGCCCCCGCGCCCAGCCGGTAGCCGCCGCCGGTGCCGGGGGCGGCGTGGACGGGGTAGCCCAGCCCGCGCAGCCGCTCGACGTCCCGGCGCACGGTGCGCGGGGTGACGCCGAGCCGCTCGGCGAGGTCGGCACCGGACCATTCGCGATGGGCCTGGAGCAGGGACAGCAGACGCAGCAGTCGTGCGGAGGTCTCCACCATGCGGCGAGTCTGCCACCGGCCGCGGACAGGTCCGGCCCGCCGGGGGGCGCAGGGGCGGTTACGCGGTCAGCCGTACGCAGAGGTCGTTGTCGGTCGTGTAGCAGGGCGCGGCCCGGTAGCCCTCGCGCCGGTGCACCGGGTAGACGTGGATGCTCCTGCGGTCCCAGACGTCGTCCAGGAGGCGGGAGATCCGCACCGGCTCCGCGTCCCCGTCCGGGCGCAGCCACAGTTCCCAAAGGTGCTGCTTGCCGGCGGGCGGCGGCGTCCGCGCGAGGTCGTCGTACGGGAGGGTGAAGGTGAAGCGCCCCTTCGCGCCGTCGGCGGGCACCTGATGGACCCGGTCGCCCAGGCGGGCCTCGGCCACCGCGCCGGGTCCGAGCTCCGCCCCGTACAGCACGCCCTCGACCGTGCAGGTCCCGTCCCCGAGGCCGATGTCGCCGGCCTCGGCGTGCGGTGCGCGCAGCCAGCTGCGCACGGCGAGCCGCCCGTCGGCCGTGGGGTAGGGGATGCGGACGGCGACCGGGCCCTTCTCGTCGGGGATCCGGTCGACGAGGGACCGCACGTCGCGGATGCCGGGCTCGACGGCCCGCTCGTCCAGGAGGAGGTCCCAGCGGCCCTCGGCCAGCTCCATGGTGCTGGGCAGCGCGGCGCGCGCTCGGCCCTCGCCCGCCGGGGTGAGCGGCAGGCGGGCCTCGTCCGCCGGCCCGCCCGTGCCGCCGCGCCGTCTGAGGACGAGGACGGGCGCGGTGGCGTCGTGGACCGCCATGTCGAAGGTGAGGCCGCCGGCGGCGTCCGCGACGCAGTCCGCGCGGGGCGGTGTGCCGGGCGCGGGAGGCGGGGTCGTGGCGTCGGTCATGCGGGCTTTCCCTTCCGGAGCACGTCGGCGGCCTTGTAGCGCACCGTGTACGCGGCGTCGAGGAGCGCGCCGCGGGTGCGGTGGAGGGTGTCGCGGACCCGGCTGCGGGAGCGGCCGTTGGTGCCCTGCGCGACCAGCTCGGCGAAGATCGCCTCGTGGCGCTCGGCGATCCGGACGGGGTCGAAGCGCCGGGACGCGGCCAGCGCCGCCTGCCCGGTGCGGCGCCGCAGGTCGTCGTCCTGGATGAGACCGAGCAGCGCGCCGGCGATGGCGTCCACGTCGCCGACGGGGACGAGCCGTCCGTCGACGCCGTCCTCGATGATCTCGCCCGGGCCGTGCGGGCAGTCCGTGGAGACCACGGGCAGGCCGCAGCGCATCGCCTCGACGATGGTCATGCCGAACGCTTCGAGGCGGGAGGTGACGGCGGCGATGGAGCCCTTGACCCACTCGGGCTCCAGCGGGTTGGCCGGACCCATCAGGAAGACGTGGTTGTGCAGGCCGCGCTCCTCGATGAGGGCGCGCAGCGCGTTCTTCTCGTTGCCGGTCGCGTCGCCGGAGCCGTAGATCCGCAGCCGCCAGTCGGGCCGGGTGGCGGCCACCTTGGCGAACGCCTCGACCAGCAGGTCGTACCGCTTGACCCGGGTCAGCCGGCCGGCGGCGACGACCCACTTGGCGGTGGAGTCGGCGGGCTCGACGCCCGGGGCGGGGACGCTGTTGGGCACGGCGTCGATGCGGACGCCGGGCAGCTTGAGCCTGCCGCGGTAGGAGCGGGCGTCGGCCTCGGTGACGGTGGTGATCGCGTCGAGGAGCGCGTACCGGTGGCCGATCTCACGGCGCAGCCGGTAGCCGTGGCTGTCCAGCGTCAGGTGTTCCTGCCCGACGCGGACCGCGCCGCGGCGGGCCTGGCGGGCGATGTGCACGTTGAGACCGGGTCGGGTGCCGACGACGACGTCGGCCTGAAGGGTCTTCAGGTGGGCGGCGATGCGGGCGTCGGTCAGGCGGCTGTACTGCTTCCAGCGCCCGTCGCCGCGCGGGAAGACCTTGGCGGGCTTCTTGTAGTCGGGGTGGTCGCCGTCGTAGGAGGGGCTGTTCCGGCGCAGGTCGACCAGGTGCTTCATGGTCACGCCGGCGGGGGCGCCGAGGGTCGGCTCCTCGCGGTGGCGGAAGACGGACACGATCTCGACCTCGTGCCGTTCGGCGAGGGCCGCGGCGAGGTTGAACGTCGTGCGGATCGTGCCGCCGATGCCGTACGCGTTGTGGAGCAGAAATGAGATGTGCATCGCGTTCGCCGCGTCCCCCTGGATCCCGGTCCGACAGGTGTCCGATGTGCTGATGGTCGTCAAGGGTGGACTGTACTTGCCTTCCGGGCCGGCGGGCCTTCAGGGCCGGTGGCCGAGCTGGGGCACGGTGGCGCAGTTGGTGTCCATGTCACCGCCCTGGGTGACCCAGCCGCGGCCGTCCTGCCAGCGGGCGACGGACAGGCAGGTGCGGCTGGTCCTCGGCGGTTCGGGGAGCCGCTCGAAGGTGACGGGCAGCAGCAGTCCCCGGGCGGTGTACGGCTCCGGCCGGTCGAGGAAGCGCTCGACGCAGGCGCGCGTGAGGCCCGTCGCGGTGCAGGACGCGGCGGCGTCCGTGAACCACATGGCGGCGGCCCAGCCCTCCAGCGCCCACTGGGACAGCGGCCTGCCCTTCATGGCGTCGCGGAACTCCCGTACGGCCGGGTGGGAGGTCTCGTCGTGGTTGCGGCTGGCGCCGGTCACCCAGAGGGCGTTGCGGCAGTGCGGGGCGTCCTCGAAGTCGCGCGGCACGGTCTGGTTCCAGTTCTGCACGTTGGTGACCTTGGCGGCCACGCGCAGGCCGACGGCGTCCATGGCGGCGCAGAGGCGGGCGTTGCCGTGGGTGTCGAGGGCGTCGAAGACGATGTCCACGCCCTGCTGGCGCAGGTCGGCGGCGACGGCCCGGTAGTTGGGCAGTGCGAAGTCGACCTGTTCGCTGACGACCCGGTAGCCCTCGACCTCCAGGCCGCGCCGGACGTGCCGGGCGTACGCGGCGGAGGACGCCTGGTTGTACGCGACGACGGCGGCGGTGCGGGCGCCGAGCTCGCGCTTGAACCAGCGGTACACCTCGGTGCCGCCGTACAGGACACCGTCCCAGCCGGGCTTGCCGCCCTTGCGCGGGGCGGAGCTGCCGTAGATGCCGTACAGGTGCGGATAGGTGTCGTACGCCGGGCCGATGGGCTGGCCGCCGATGTCGGGGACGCCGGCGGCGGCGACGCGCGGGGCGCCCGCGTAGGCGAAGGAGGTGGTGGCGACGAGCGCGAAGACCTTCTCCTCATCGAGCAGTTCGTGCACGCACGCGTCGTTGCCGACGCCGCTGCCGCCGTCGTCGCAGGTGATGACCTCGACGCGGCGGCCGTCGATGCCGCCGCGCGCGTTGAGGGCGTCGAAGTACGCCTGCGCGCCGTCCCGGGGCCCGGTGAAGGCGGCGCCGCCGACGGGGCTGGTGGCGCTGGCGATGATGCCGACGCGGATCGGCGGGCCGGCCGCGGTCGTGGCGGGAGGGGCGCCCCGCTCGTCGAAGGCGCTCTCGGGCAGGCGGCTGCCGCAGGCGGCGCTCAGCAGCAGGAGCACCGCCAGCAGGAGGGCCTCAGCAACCCGGCACGGCGGTCGCATCGGGGCTGAGCCGGACGAGGGCGCACAGTGTCGTGACGGACACCTTCCAGGTGCCCTCGTCGTACACGGCGGTGCCCTTGGCGCCGGGCAGGGCGGGGCTGCCGCCGACGAGCACGTCGTAGGTGACCTCGGCCCGGTCGGCCGCGGTGAAGGTGACGTCCTGGACCTTCACGGACGTCCGGGCGGCCTGCGGGTCGGCGGTGAACGCCTGGAGCACCGGCCGCAGCCGGTCGCCGTTCTCCAGCAGTTCGGCCTTCCGGTCGACCGGGGTGGCGGGGTCGAAGAAGGCCGTCCAGTTCTCCTCGATCTGCTGGCGGGCCGCGGCCGCGTCGGCCGGCCGGTCCGTGGCCTGCGGCGAGGTGGCGGTCGCCGTCGGCGAGCTCTCCGACTGGCCGTTGCCGCCGCCGTCACCGCACGCCGCGGCGGCCGGTACGACGATCAGGACAACCGCGGCGGCCAGCGCCGCCGTGCTCCGACGCGTTCGCGGACTCTTGTGGACCATCTGGCTCACCACCGGATTCCGGGGTCTGTGCCTTTTTTGGCCTTCTTGGGCATAGTGCAAGGAATTGCCCTGTATCGCCAGCGGAGGCCCGGGATGCCGACATCGCGACTGCTGTGGTGGGGCGGGATCGTGGCCGCCGCCGCGGGCGCGGTGCTGTGCGCGGCCGGCTGGTACGGGGTGTCGGGCGAGCGTCTCGCGGAGCGGCAGCTCCCCTACCTGGCGTCGTGCACCGTGCCGGGGGCGGCGCTGGTCGTGGCGGGCGCGGTACTGCTCGGCGCGGTGCCGGTACGGCGCCCGCCCCCGGACGCGGAGGGCACGATCCCGGCGGAGCCCCCGGCCGTGCCGGACCGCCCCGTCTCCGGCGCCCCGCCCCTGCGGGTGCCGGGCGGGACGCTGGCGCACCGCCCGGACTGCCCGCTGGTGGCGGACAGGGCGGATGCGGTACCGGCGGGGGACGCGCGCCTGGCCCCCTGCCCGGTCTGCGAGCCCGAGAGCTGACGCGTGTCCTCGCTGACGTACGAACTCGTCCTGTCCGGCCTCGCCGTCGGCAGCGCGGCGGCCCTGACCGGCATCGGTCTGATCGTCACCTACCGGGCCACGGGGGTGCTGAACCTGGCGCACGGCGCCGTCGCCATGGTCTGCGCGTACGTGCTGCGCCAGCTGGTGGTCGAGTGGGGCTGGCCGCTGCCGCTCGCCGCATGCGCGACGGTGCTGCTCGTCGCTCCCGGTATCGGGCTGGTCCTGGACCGGGTGGTGTTCCGCCCGGCGGCGGTGCTGGGGTCCGACCCCGCGACGACACTGGTGGCCTCCATCGGTGTGTTCGTGCTCCTCGTCGGGACCGCGGCGCTGCTGTGGGGCGGCGGGGCGCGGGACGACGCACCGGTGCTGCTGGGGGACGACCCGTGGCTTCACCTGTCGGTGGCCGTGCTGCTGGCGGTCGCGGTGGGCGCCGTCACCCGCTGGACGCGGCCGGGGCGGGAGCTGCGCGCGGTGGTCGACAACCGCGGACTGGCCGCGCTGGGCGGTATCGACGCGGACCGGCTGGCGGCGGCGGGCTGGGCCTTCGGGTCGTTCACGGCAGGGCTGACGGGTGTGCTGCTCGCGCCGTACGTACGGCTCGACCCGTACGGGCTGCCGCTGCTGGTCGTCGAGGTCATCGCGGTGGCGGTGGCGGCCCGCATGCGGAGCCTGCCGGTGGCGGTGCTGACCGCGCTGGCGATCGGCGTCGGCCAGGCGCAGCTGACCCGCTTCCACCCGGCCGGCTGGGCGGGGCCGCTGCTCCAGGCCGTCACCACGAACCTGTTCGTCGTCGCCCTGCTCGTCGCCGCGCTGGTGCTGCCGGGCGTGGGGGCGCGCGACGCGCTGCCGCGCACCTCGACGGCAGGGGCCCGGGTACCGCCGGGGCTGTGGGTGGTCGTCGGGGTGCTGTTCCTGTTGCCGCTGGCGTTCGCGGGCCCGGACCTGCACACCGCGGTCCAGGTCCCCGCGCTGTCGGTGATCCTGCTGTCCCTGGTGGTGGTCACCGGACGCGGCGGCCAGATCTCGCTCGGGCAGGCGGCCTACGCGGGACTGGGCGCGCTGTTCACGGCGCTGCTGGCGGCGGGGCGGTTCCCCGGCCTGCCCCGAGTGCCGGAGCTCGCCGCGCTGCCGGTGGCCGCCCTCCTGGTGGCCCCGCTGGGCCTGCTGACGGGCTGGCCCGCCGTCCGCCGTCACGGGCTGGCGCTGGCACTGGCGACCCTGGCGGTCGGCGTGGCCGTGAGCCGCTTCGTCCTCGCGCAGCCGTACGCGACGGCGGGCCTGTCGCTGTCGCGCCCGGCGGCCCTCGCGTCGGACCGCGCCTTCTACGTGGTGGAGCTGGTGGTCCTCTCGGTCGCGCTGCTGCTGGTGGCGGCCCTGCGCCGGGGCCGTACCGGCCGGGCCCTGGCCGCGCTGCGCGACCACGAGGCGGGCGCGTCGGCGTCGGGCGTCCCGGTGCCCGCGCTGAAGGTCCTCGCCTTCGTGGCGGGCGCGACGCTGGCGGCGCTGGGCGGCGGTCTCCTGGGCATGGGCCTGCGCGCCTTCGACCCGGCGGCCTTCGACCCGGTGCGCGGCCTGCTGTGGTTCGCGGCGGTCCTGGTGCTCGGCGCGGACAGCCTGCTCTCGCCGCTGCTGGCGGCCGTCCTGCTGGTCGGCCTGGACGCGGGGGCGCGGGGCGGTGCGGCGGCGGCCCTGGTCGGCCTGCTCGCCGCCCTGGCGTCCCGCCTCCCGCCGCTGACCTCCCTGCTGCCGTCCGCCCGGCCCCGCCGGCCCCCGGGGCAGGGCTCCCCACCGCCCCGGGCCGCGGAAGGCGGGCGGCCGCCCGTGGAGCCGGCGGTGCCGCAGCGCGCGGCAACGCCCGGGCACTCCCCCACCGCCGAGGGCGGGCGGCCCCACACGGGAGCACCCGCGTCCGGCCCGCCGCCCGCGGCGGAACCCCCGCCCGGCCGGCCCACCCCCGGCGGAGCACCCCGCCCACCCGCGGGCCGGGCGCGCGCCCACCGGCCCGCGACCGCCCGCGCAACCGAACCCGCGGCCCGGCAGGACGAACACCACCCGCAGCGCCCACCCGCAGCCGCGCGTGAACCGCGTGCCCCCGCGGTCGAGCCGCCCCGCGGCCTGCGCGCGCACGGCCTCACCCTCCGCCACCCCGGCGGCTTCACCGCCCTCGACGGCGTCGACCTGCACCTCCCGCCCGGCCGCCTCACGGCCCTCGTGGGACCGAACGGCGCCGGCAAGAGCACGCTCTTCCACTGCCTGGCCGGCACCGCGCGCCCCACGTCCGGCCGCGTCACCCTCGACGGCGCCGACATCACCCGGCGACCCGCGCACGCCCGCACCCGCCTGGGCATCGCCCGGACGTTCCAGGAGCTCGCCGTGTTCCCGTCCCTCACCGTCGAGGAGAACGTGCGCACCGGTGCCGAACAGGGCCGGGCCCGCCACGTCCGCGACCCGCACCACGTCGAGCGGACGCTGCGGCTCCTCGGTCTGACCTCCGTGCGCCGGCTCCCCGCCGCCGGCCTGTCCACGGGGATCCTGCGGCGCGTGGAGGTGGCCCGCGCCCTGGCGGGGCAGCCGCACACGCTGCTGCTCGACGAGCCCTCCGCCGGGCTGGACGCCGCCGAGACGGACGCGCTCGCCCGTGTGCTGAAGGCCCTCGCGGCGGACGGGACCGCCGTGCTCGTCGTGGAGCACGACCTCGACCTCGTCGGCGACATCGCGGACACCGTGCACGTCATGGAGGCGGGGCGGATCGTGTCATGAGCATCGAGATGGCGCTGCGCTCCGCCCGGGTGCGCTACGGGCCCCTGGAGGCGCTGCACGGCGTCGACCTGCCGGTCCCGGCCGCCACGGTGACCGTCCTGCTGGGCCGCAACGGATCCGGCCGTACGACGGTGCTGCGCGCCCTCGCGGGGACGGTGCCGCTGGCGGCCGGGCGCGTCCTGTGGCGCGGCGCCGACGTGACGCACCTGCGGGCCCACGAACGGGCCCGCCGCGGCCTGTGCTTCGTACCGGACCGACGCGCCGTCCACCCCACCCTCACCGTGGCCGAGAACCTCGGCCTCGCGACCCGCGGCGGCGACGCGGCGCCCGCCCTCGACGCGTACCCGGAGCTGCGCCCGCTGCTGGCGCGCCGGGCCGGCACGCTCTCCGGCGGCGAACAGCGGATGCTGGCCCTCTCCCGCGCGCTCCTGGCCCCCGCCCGCGTGGTGCTCGTCGACGAACCGGCCCTCGGCCTCTCCCCCGCCGTCGCGGCCCGCACGTACGCTCTCCTGGGAGCGCTCGGCGCCGCGGTCGTCCTCGCCGAGCAACGCCTCCCGGCCGGCCTGCCGCCCGGCGCGCTCGTGCATGAACTGCGCCGCGGCACCGTCCGTTTCAGCGGCGAGGCGGCGGAGGCGCGAGCGCGGGCGGGGCCGGCGTGACCGCGGAGCCGGACGGACTCACACGGGGAGCGTGAGCATCATCCCGGGGCGGATCAGGTTCGGGTCCGCGCCGATGACGGCCTGGTTGGCCTGGTGCAGCGCCTTCCAGCCGCCCTTCACCCCGAACCGGCCGGCGACGGCCGTCAGCGTGTCGCCGGGTTGCACCACGTGGGCGCGGCCGGACAGCCCGTACCGCTGGGAGCAGGCGGGCCAGGCGCCCCAGCCCTGCCACCGCAGCACCTCCTCGGCGACCGCGATCTGCTGCTGACGGGTCGCCAGGTCGGCGCGCGCGGCATACTTCAGCCCGCCGTACGCCTCCCAGGTGGACTGCCGGAACTGCAGCCCGCCGTAGAAGCCGTTGCCGGTGTTCAGGTGCCAGCGGCCGCTGCTCTCGCAGTGGGCGACGCAGCCCCACGGCCACTGGTCGCCGGCGCAATCGGTCGGAGTGTACGAGGGGCCCGGTCCGGGTGCGGGGGGCGGCGGGTGGTGACCGGCCGCGGCCACACCGGCGCCGGCGCCCTGCAGGAGCAGCACCGACGACACCAGGACCACCGGCCAGAAACGGTTCTTCAGCACCCGCACACGCTAAGCACCGACCCGTCCCGGGCCGGGCCGCCGCGCGGGGCGGGTGCGAACCCCCACCCGGTCGGACGCGCGGCGGCCGGCGCGTGACCCCGGCCACCCGTCACCCGTTGAGCTCTTCATAGGAAGAGCCGGGAACCGCCCGGCATCGATACGCACACGAGTCCGAGGAGTCACCCGTGCCGCGCATGCTCGACGTCAGCGAGGACGTACGCGCCGAGATCGGCGACGAAGAGGCCGACCGGCTGCTCGCCGGCGACAACGCACCGGGCAGTTACGACTGCACCTCCTGCCGCACCCCGGGCGACTCCGAGCAGGAACGCACCAGCACCGTGCTGTTCGTCGGCGAGGAGACCGCCGTCCTGGCGTTCGCCCACGCCACCTGCATCCCCTCCCAGGTGGTCAGGGTCGCCGAGGAACAGCTCCAGGGCGCGGTCCGGTCCATCACCGGCGAGGAGCACCCGCCCGCCCAGGGCGGCCACGCCGCGACGCCCGTCGCCGCGACCGGCGAACAGGCGGTCCTGGGTGTCACGAGCGGTCTCGTACTGGTCGGGAACGAACTGCACCCGGCGCTGGTCGTCGAACCGACGGCCCCCATCGCCCGTCCCGGCTCCACCGGCCCCGGCGACGAGTTCCTGCCGCTGCTGATCGAGCAGGGCTTCCTGCCGGTCAATGACGTCAACCGCAAGCCGAGCCCGCTGCCCGGCTGGTCGGTGCTGCTCGCCATGGGCCAGCTGCACGCCATCCTCCAGCCCGGCACCGGCGGCGGCTCCCCCGTCGCCTGGTGGCAGGCGCACCAGCCGCTGCAGGTGACGGAGGGCTGGCGGGCCGCGGCCAACAAGTCGCACACCGTGCTGGTCTTCGCCGCGCCGGTCGGCTCCATCGGCCAGCAGCCGCGCGAGGACCTGCTGCGCGACGCGCTGGAGAAGGCGTCGGCCGACGGGCGTCTGGTGGCCGCCGCGCTGCCGCTGGCCGGCACGTGAGGCCGAAGCCGCATCCGACGGGCGGCAAGGTCGTTGGCACCTACGTGCACGCATACGAGACCTCCCGCCAGCCGTACCATCAGATCCCCGCGATGCGCCCTGCGCAGGACGGCCTGTCAGGCGTCTCGGCCACGCCGATCTACGACGCGCTGTACTCCGAGTACCTGCGGTCGTTCCGGACGCTGCCGGGCGACCGCAGCGGCGAGGAGGACCTGGGCTTCAAGTCCTTCGCGGCGGTCGGGGGGCACCGGCCGGCGAGTGCCTACCCGGCCCAGGGCCCGGGTGCGGCTCCGGTCCACACGGGATCGTGGCAGCGGCAGCACCACCACGTCCCGGCGGCCCTGCCACCGGCCCGCCGGGGACTGTGAGGGGCGGACACGGAGCGCCGCACCGGGAACGGCGGCGGCGAACGGCGGCGGGGCCGGGCGAGAGATCATCTCGCCCGGCCCCGCCGCCGTCGTGCTCCTGCGCTACTTCTTCCGGCCGCGCTTCTCGCGCACGCGGACCGAGATGTGGATCGGGGTGCCCTCGAAGCCGAACTCCTCGCGCAGGCGCCGCTCCACGAACCGCCGGTAGCCGTGCTCCAGGAAGCCCGAGGCGAAGAGCACGAACCGGGGCGGCTTGGTGCCCGCCTGCGTACCGAAGAGGATGCGGGGCTGCTTGCCGCCGCGGATCGGGTGCGGGTGGGCGGCGACCAGCTCGCCGAGGAAGGCGTTCAGCCTGCCCGTCGGGACGCGGGTCTCCCAGCCCTCCAGGGCGGTCTCGATGGCCGGGACGAGCCGGTCCATGTGACGGCCGGTGCGGGCGGAGACGTTGACGCGCGGCGCCCAGGCGACCTGCTGCATCTCGGTCTCGATCTCGCGCTCCAGGTAGTACCGGCGCTCCTCGTCGAGCTCGTCCCACTTGTTGTACGCGATGACCAGCGCGCGGCCTGCCTCCACGGCCATGGTGATGATCCGCTGGTCCTGGACGGAGATCGACTCGGTGGTGTCGATGAGGACGACGGCCACCTCGGCCTTCTCGACGGCGGCCGCGGTGCGCAGGGAGGCGTAGTAGTCCGCGCCCTCCTGGAGGTGGACCTTCTTGCGGATGCCGGCGGTGTCCACGAACTTCCACGTGGTGCCGCCGAGCTCGATCAGCTCGTCGACCGGGTCGCGGGTGGTGCCGGCCAGCTCGTTGACGACGACCCGCTCCTCGCCCGCGAGCTTGTTGAGCAGGGACGACTTGCCGACGTTCGGGCGGCCGATCAGCGCGATGCGGCGCGGGCCGCCGACGGCGGCGCCGAAGGTCTGCTCGGGTGCCTCGGGGAGGGCCTTGAGGACCTCGTCCAGCAGGTCGCCGGTGCCGCGGCCGTGCAGTGCGGAGACCGGGAACGGCTCGCCCAGGCCCAGCGACCAGAGCATGGCGGCGTCGGCCTCGCCGGAGGGGCCGTCGACCTTGTTGGCGGCCAGGACGACGGGCTTGCCGGCCCGGCGCAGCAGCTTGACGACGGCCTCGTCGGTGTCGGTGGCGCCGACCGTGGCGTCCACGACGAAGACGACGGCGTCCGCGGCCTCGATCGCGTACTCCGCCTGGGCGGCGACGGAGGCGTCGATGCCGAGGACGTCCTGCTCCCAGCCGCCGGTGTCGACGACCTTGAAGCGGCGGCCGGCCCACTCGGCCTCGTAGGTGACGCGGTCCCGGGTGACGCCGGGCTTGTCCTCGACGACGGCCTCGCGGCGGCCGATGATGCGGTTCACCAGGGTCGACTTGCCGACGTTCGGCCGGCCGACGACGGCGAGGACGGGGAGCGGGCCGTGCCCGGCCTCCTCGATCGCGCCTTCGACGTCCTCGATGTCGAAGCCCTCTTCGGCGGCGAGCTCCATGAACTCCGCGTACTCGGTGTCGCCGAGTGCCCCGTGGTCGTGCTGGTCGTTCATGAAGTCCGTTCCTCGTTCATCATCGGCGGATCGAGTGATCCGCTACTCAAGTCTCGCTCAGCGCCCGGTGAGGCGCTTGGCGTTTTCCAGGTGGGCGGTGAGCCGCTCCTGGATGCGCACGGTGGCGTCGTCCAGGGCCTTGCGGGTGCGGCGGCCGGAATCGTCCCCCTCCTGCGCCTGGAAGGCGTCGCCGAAGACGACGTCCACGCCGCTGCGCAGCGGGGGCAGCGCCCTTATCAACCGTCCGCGGCGTTCGGTGCTTCCCAGCACGGCGACCGGCACGATGGGAGCGCCGCTGCGCACGGCGAAGTACGCGAGGCCGCTGCGCAGCGAGGCGAAGTCGCCCTGGCCGCGGGTGCCCTCGGGGAAGATGCCGAGCACACCACCGGAGGCCAGCACGTCCAGGGCGCCGGTGATGGCGGTGCGGTCGGGCGCCGTGCGGTCCACCTTCAGCTGCCCGATGCCCTCCAGGAAGGGGCCGAGGGGGCCGACGAAGGCCTCCTTCTTGATCAGGAAGTGCACGGGCCGGGGCGCGGTGCCCATGAGCATGGGGCCGTCGAGGTTGTGCGCGTGGTTGACGGCGAGGATCACCGGCCCGGAGGACGGTACGCGCCAGGCGCCGAGGACGCGCGGCTTCCACAGCCCGTACATCAGGCCGATGCCGATCCCCCGCCCGATCGCGGCGCCCTTCTCCGAGGGAGGGGTCACGGGGCGGCTCGCTTCTCCTCGACCAGGGTGACGACGCACTCGATGACCTGCTGGAGCGTGAGGTCGGTGGTGTCGACCTCGACGGCGTCGTCCGCCTTGGCGAGCGGCGACGTCTTGCGGCTGGAGTCGGCCGCGTCGCGCTTGATCAGGGCCTCGCGGGTGGCGTGGACGTCGGCGCCCTTCAGCTCGCCGGAGCGGCGGGCGGCACGGGCCTCGGGGGACGCGGTGAGGAAGATCTTGAGGTCGGCGTCCGGGAGGACCGTCGTACCGATGTCCCGGCCCTCGACGACGATGCCGTGCTCGGCCCCGGCGGCGATGGACCGCTGGAGGTCGGTGATCAGGGCGCGCACCTCGGGCACCGCGCTGACGGCGCTGACCTTGGAGGTGACCTCCTGGGTGCGGATGGGCCCGGAGGCGTCCACGCCGTCGACGGTGATCGTCGGGTGCGACGGGTCGGTCCCGGAGACGATGACGGGCTTGCCGGCGGCCGACGCGACGGCATCGGCGTCGTCGACGTCCACACCGTTGCTGAGCATCCACCAGGTGATCGCCCGGTACTGGGCGCCGGTGTCCAGGTAGCTGAGCCCCAGCTTGGCGGCGACCGCCTTGGAGGTGCTCGACTTGCCCGTGCCGGAGGGCCCGTCGATGGCGACGATCACGGATTCCACTGTGTCGGACACCTTCCTGGTACGTGGGAGAGGGGCCGGCCGGATGGCAAGGGGCCCTGCACAAGGTTACCGACTGCTGCCCCCACCCCTTGCACCCGTTCGGGCTACACCCCCGGTATCACCGGGGGCGCGGCCCGGAGCCCCCGGCGTGCGGGGGCGCGGCTCACGGGCGCAGGGCCCAGCCCCGCTCGCGCAGGGCCGACGCGAGGGCCGTCGCCGCCGCGGGCTCCACCAGCAGCTGGATCAGACCGGCCTGCTGGCCGGTGGCGTGCTCGATGCGGACGTCCTCGATGTTCACACCGGCCCGGCCCGCGTCGGCGAAGATGCGGGCCAGCTCGCCGGGCTGGTCGCTGAGCAGGACCGCCACCGTCTCGTAGGCCACGGGGCCGCCGCCGTGCTTGCCGGGCACCCGGGCGCGGCCCGCGTTGCCGCGGCGCAGCACGCCCTCGACACCGGTCGCACCGTCGCGCCGCTCGTCGTCGTCGGAGGACTGCAGCGACCGCAGCGCCTGGACCGTCTCCTCCAGGTCGGCGGCGACGCCGGCCAGCACGTCGGCGACCGGGCCGGGGTTCGCCGCGAGGATCTCGACCCACATGCGCGGGTCGGACGCCGCGATCCGCGTCACGTCCCGGATGCCCTGCCCGCAGAGCCGTACGGCCGTCTCGTCGGCGTCCGCGAGGCGCGCGGCGACCATGGAGGAGACCAGCTGCGGGGTGTGCGAGACGAGGGCGACCGCCCGGTCGTGGGCGTCCGCGTCCATGACGACCGGCACCGCCCGGCACAGCGCGACCAGCTCCAGCGCCAGGTTCAGCACCTCGGTGTCGGTGTCCCGGGTGGGCGTCAGGACCCAGGGCCGTCCTTCGAAGAGGTCGGCCGTCGCGGCCATCGGCCCCGACTGCTCCTTGCCGGACATCGGGTGGGTGCCGATGTATCCGGAGAGGTCCAGGCCCAGCGCCTCCAGCTCCCGCTTGGGTCCGCCCTTGACGCTGGCCACGTCCAGGTAGCCGCGGGCCAGTCCGCAGCGCATCGCGTCGGCCAGCGTGGCCGCGACGTGCGCGGGCGGTACGGCGACGATCGCGAGGTCGACGGGGCCCGCGGGGGCCTCGTCCGTGCCGGCGCCGCGCGCCGCGGCGGTGCGTGCCCGGGCCGGGTCGTGGTCCAGCAGGTGGACGGTGACGCCGCGCCCGGTCAGCGCGAGGGCGGCCGAGGTGCCGATCAGTCCGGTTCCGATGACGAGAGCGGTTCTCACTGGGCGATGTCCTTGCGCAGGGCGGCCGCGGCACCGAGGTAGACGTGCGCGACGGCGGATTTGGGCAGATCGGTCTCGACGTGCGCGAGGACGCGGACGACGCGCGGCATGGCGCCCTCGATGTCCAGCTCCTGCGCGCAGATGAGCGGCACGTCGACGATGCCGAGGGCGCGGGCCGCCACGGCGGGGAATTCGCTGCGCAGGTCGGGCGTGGCGGTGAACCAGACGCTGATCAGGTCGTCGGGGGTCAGGCCGTTGCGCTCCAGTACGGCCGTGAGCAGCTCGCCGACCTGGTCCCGCATGTGCCCGGCGTCGTCCCGCTCCAGCTGGACGGCCCCTCGGACCGCTCGTACCGCCACGTCCCGCTCCCTCGTCGGCCTGGTGTGCTGCCGATGTTCAGCCTAGTCAGGCCCGGTCCGCTAGAAAGGTCCGCATGCTCTTTCACCTCGTTCCTCTCTCCCGGTGGTCCGCCGGGCCGGAGGCGCCCTATGCGCCGGCGTCACTCGCGACGGAGGGCTTCGTGCACTGCTCGCCCGACGAGGCGACCGCGCTCGCCGTCGCCGACGCCCACTACCGGGACGTCTCCGAGCCGCTGCTGGTGCTCCGCATCGACGAGGAGCGGCTGGGCGGCGTCGAGGTCCGCTGGGAAGGGCCGTATCCGCACCTGTACGGGCCGGTCGACCGCTCCGCCGTCGTCGGGGTCCTCCGGGTGCGCCGGGACGCGGACGGCCGCGCCGTGGGACTGCTCCCCCGGGAGTGAGCGCGGACGGCGCTCCCGCGCGGCTGCTTCACCCGGAGGGGTCCGAGCGCCAGGATGCCGGCATGAGCGCAGCCCCCGCCCCCCGCCGTACCGTCCTGGCTGCCGCCGCTGCCGCCGCTGCCGCCCCGCTGGTCACCGGCTGCGGCGACGGCGACGGCGATGACGCCGCCACCCCCGCCCCCACCGCCCCGGCGCAGTCGCCCACCGGCTCCGCACCGGCGCACACCGTCGGGCAGCGGCTGGCCTCCACGGCGGACATCCCGTCCGGGGGCGGCACCGTCTTCAAGGATCAGCAGGTCGTCGTCACGCAGCCGCAGGCCGGTGAGTTCAGGGCCTTCTCGGCCATCTGCACCCACCAGCGCTGCGTCGTGGCCGCGGTGGAGGACGGCACCATCAACTGCGCCTGTCACGGCAGCCGGTTCCGCATCACGGACGGCTCGGTCGTCCGCGGACCCGCCACCCGGCCGCTCCCCGCCGAGGACATCACCGTCTCGGGGGACACGATCTCCCTGGCATGATCGGGGGCCATGACTCCCCTGACCCCCGAAGAACTGGTGCGCGACCACACCGTCTACTCCTGCGTCATGGGGTCCCGCGCGTTCGGTCTGGCCACGGACGACAGCGACACTGACCGCCGCGGTGTGTTCCTCGCGCCCACTCCGCTCCAGTGGCACTTCGACAAACCGCCCACGCACATAGAGGGCCCGGCGGAGGAGCAGTTCAGCTGGGAGCTGGAGCGCTTCTGCGAGCTCGCCCTGCGGGCGAACCCGAGCGTCCTGGAGTGCCTGCACTCCCCGCTCGTCGAGCACGCCGACGACACCGGCCGCGAGCTGCTCGCCCTGCGGGGCGCGTTCCTCTCCCGGCAGGCCCACGGGACCTTCGTCCGGTACGCGGCCGCCCAGCGCAAGAAGCTGGACGCGGACGTCCGCCGGCACGGAGCGCCGCGCTGGAAGCACGCCATGCACCTCGTCCGGCTGCTGGTGAGCTGCCGCGACCTGCTCCGTACCGGTGAGCTGGTCGTCGACGTCGGGGAGGAGCGCGAGCGGCTGCTGGCGGTCAAGCGCGGTGAGGTGCCGTGGCCGCGCGTCGAGGCGTGGATGGACCGCCTCGCCACGGAGGCGGACGCGGCGGACGCGGTCTCGCCACTGCCCGCCGGGCCGGACCGCCGGGCCGTCGAGGACTTCCTCTTCCGCACGCGCCGCGCCTCCGCGGCCCGCGCCGCCCTCTGACCCGCCGCCGCCGTCCGACCCGCGCCGCCGTCCGACCCGCGCCCGGGCCCGGGACGGCCCGGGGCCCGGGCGGGTCAGTGCGTCACACCTCGACGCCCCGGACGCGGACGACGAAGTCGTGGAGGGCGTCGTACGCGACGGGCGCGTCCGGCAGCGACGAACCCGCCTGCGCCTCGTCGAGTGCCGTGTGGAGCGCCTCGACGTCGGCGCGTACCCGCGCGGTGTCGACGGCTCCCCCGGCCGGGCCGTGTTCCGCCGCCGCCTTCGCCTCGATCAGCTCGGGGAGGTAGGCGGGCGCGTCCACCGCGGCGAGCAGCGTCGGCAGGTGCGCCTGCACCTCGCCGGCGCGCATGAGGTGGATCCCGGTGAGCAGCGCCCGGAAGGTGTACAGCAGGGGCTTCAGCTCGCCGCTGCGCTCGTACAGCCGCCACTGCGTGCCCGCGAACCCCCGGTAGTGGTGGGCGTGGTGGGTGGTCAGCACGCCCGGCGCGTGGGAGACCAGCTCAGCGTGCGCGTCCGTGGTGGCGACCACCAGCGGCGACAGCAGCTGCTCCAGTACGTAGCCGTTGCGCCGCAGCATCAGCCGTACGAACTTGCGGACGTCGTGGGTGACGAGGTCCATCTCGACGCCGTCCCGGTCCTCCGTGCTCGACCGGGTCTCCTCCGGTTCGCGCAGCCCGATCAGGTCCGGGAGCGGCAGGACGTGGACGCCCCGCAGGTCCACGTCCGAGTCGCGGGAGGGGAAGCCGTACAGATGGGCGCCGGAGACGGTCGCGAACAGCACCCGGCCGGGCTGCTCGGCGACGACGGTCCGGAGGCCGGAGAGGGCGGGCAGTCCCGGCACGTCGAGGAGGCCGGGCACGCCCGGCGCGGCGGTGGGGTCCACGAGATCGGTCACCGGTCAAGCATCCCAGAGCGCCCCCAGCGTCAGCAGCTCACTCCGGTACTCGATCCGCTCCGCCCACTCCTTGGGCCACGCCTCGGCGCCCAGGTGGGCCCCCGCGAATGCGCCGGTCAGGCAGGCGATCGAGTCGGAGTCGCCGCTCGTGCAGGCGGCCCGGCGCAGGGCGGTGAGCGGCTCCCCGGGGAAGAGCAGGAAGCACAGCAGGCCGGTGGCGAGCGCCTCCTCGGCGATCCAGCCCGCGCCCGTGGCCAGGCACGGGTCGGTCTCCGGGCCGGCCGTGCGCAGCGCGGACCGCAGGGTGGTGAGCGCGCCGATGCACTCGTCCCAGCCGCGCTCGATGAAGTGCTGCGGCGTGGGGTCCTGGGAGTAGGTCCACAGGTCGCCGAGCCACTTGGCGTGGTAGCGGGAGCGGTTCTCGTGCGCGTACGCGAGCAGGTGCTCGACCAGGCCGGCCGGGTCCCCGCCCCGCGCCAGCGCGTACACCGCCCGGGCGGTCAGGTCGGAGGCGGCCAGCGCGGTGGGGTGCCCGTGGGTGAGCGCGGCCTGGAGCTGCGCGGCGCCCGCGCGCTGCTCCGCGTCCAGCCGCGGTACGAGTCCGAGGGGGGCGACCCGCATGTTGGCGCCGCACCCCTTGGAGCCGATCCGGCTCGCCTCCTGCCAGGGCCGGTCGCCGTCGAGCTTCTCGCAGGCGACCAGGCAGGTGCGGCCGGGCGCGCGGTTGTTCTCCGGCGAGTGGTACCAGCCGACGAACTCCTCGCGCACCGGCCCGGTGAGCCGCTGCGGCGCCAGCGGCCCGCGGTCCATGGCGGTGCGGATGCCGCGCGCCAGCGCCAGGGTCATCTGGGTGTCGTCCGTGACGACGGCGGGCCTGGGCAGATCCATCTCCCGCCAGGGCCCGAACGTGGCGAGGATCGCCGGTACGTCCTTGAACTCGGTCGGGAAGCCCAGTGCGTCGCCGAGCGCGAGCCCGATGAGCGATCCGGTCGCCGCCTGCCTGGTGGTGGTCCTCGCCGTGATCATCCCTGTCGTCCTTCCGGTCGCAGCAGCGGCGGGTGCAGGCTGGTGGCCCGGCCCGCCCGGTAGAGGGCGGCCGGTTTCCCCCGTCCGCCGGTGAGGCGCGGCGGCCCCTCCACGGCCTCGACGAAGCCGGGCGTGGCGAGGACCTTGCGCCGGAAGTTGGGGCGGTCGAGTTCGACGCCCCACACCGTCTCGTACACCTGGCGCAGCTCGCCGAGGGTGAACTCGGGCGGGCAGAAGGCGGTGGCGAGGCAGGTGTACTCCAGCTTGGCGCCGACGCGTTCGTGCGCGTCGGCGAGGATCGTGTCGTGGTCGAAGGCGAGAGGCCCGTACGAGCCGTACGGCAGCCACTGCGCGTGCTCCGCGTCGCCGCCGCCCCGCGGTTCGGGCGGGTCCGGTACGAGCGCGGTGTACGCGACGGAGACGACCCGCATCCGCGGGTCGCGGTCGGGGTCGCTGTAGGTGCGCAACTGCTCCAGGTGGAGTCCGGCGACGCTCGTGCCGGACAGACCGGTCTCCTCGGCCAGTTCGCGCCGCGCTGCCTGCCCGGCGGACTCGCGGGGCAGGACGAAACCGCCGGGCAGCGCCCAGTGGCCCTGGTAGGGCTCCTGTCCCCGCCGTACGAGCAGGACGTGCAGCCGTTCCTCGCGGAGGGTGAAGACGGCGAGGTCGACGGTGACGGCGAAGGGCTCGAAGGCGTACGGGTCGTACCCCTCGGGACGCGGTTCGCGCCGGGCGCCGGGTCCGGTGCTCATGCCCCCATCACCCCCACCGCGCGGCCGTCGGGGCCTGGTCCACCCCCGTGGGTCCAGGTGCACCGGCCGTGTGCGGCACGGGTGATGGGGAGTCGCACCACCGCCTCCTTAAGAGTCACTATGACTATAAAGGCTGACGGGCCGTCCGGGCAAGGGAAGAGCCCGCGCTCCCTGAGGGGAACGCGGGCTCTTCGTACGGGATCCGGCCGTTACAGACCGACTTCCTTCATCAGCATGCCGACCTCGGTGTTGGTCAGCCGCCGCAGCCAGCCGGACTTCTGGTCGCCCAGCTGGATCGGCCCGAAGGCGGTGCGCACCAGCTTCTCGACCGGGAAGCCCGCCTCGGCGAGCATGCGGCGCACGATGTGCTTGCGGCCCTCGTGGAGGGTCACCTCGACCAGGTAGTTCTTGCCGGTCTGCTCCACGACCCGGAAGTGGTCGGCGCGGGCGTAGCCGTCCTCCAGCTGGATGCCTTCCTTGAGGCGCTTGCCGACCTCGCGCGGCAGCGGGCCCTGGATGGCCGCCAGGTAGGTCTTCTGCACGCCGTACTTCGGGTGGGTGAGACGGTGGGCCAGCTCGCCGTGGTTGGTGAGCAGGATGATGCCCTCGGTCTCGGTGTCGAGCCGGCCGACGTGGAAGAGGCGGGTCTCGCGGTTGGTGACGTAGTCACCGAGGCACTGGCGGCCGTCGGGGTCCTCCATCGTGGAGACGACGCCCGCGGGCTTGTTCAGCGCGAAGAAGAGGTACGACTGGGTGGCGACGGTCAGGCCGTCGACCTTGATCTCGTCCTTCTCCGGGTCGACTCGCGTGCCCTGCTCGACCACGATCTTGCCGTTGACCTCGACGCGGCCGGCGTCGATCAGCTCCTCGCAGGCGCGGCGCGAGCCCATGCCGGCCCTGGCCAGCACCTTCTGGAGCCGCTCGCCCTCCTGCTCGCCGAACGTCTTCGGCGTCTTGATCTGCGGCTTGTTCGCGTACCGCTCCCGGTTGCGCTCCTCGATCCGGGCGTCCAGTTCGCGCGGCCGCGCCGGGGTGGTACGGCCGCCGCCCCGCTGGGCGGACTGCCGGGGGCCGCCCTTGGCGCCACCGCGGGCCGCCGCGCCGCGTCCGCGCTTGGGAGCGCCCTCACCAGGGGCGCCCACGTCGTAGCTGCGCTCCTCGGGGCGGGGGCGGCGGGGGTTGCTCCCGCGCTGGGGGTTCTGGCGGTCGTCGCGGCTGTTACCGGCACCCCGGTAATTGCCGCGGCCGCCGCTGCTGCCGCGGCCGCCGCTGTTGCCACCACGGCTCCCGCCGTTGTTTCCGCTGCTGTTCCTGCCGCTGCTGCTTCGCATCACATGTCCGTCTTGTCGTCTGCGTCCTCGGAATCCGGAGCGTCCGGATCGAACGACGGGACTCCCTCCTGGCTCTCCGCCTCGATCGCCTCCGCCTCGGGGAGGAAGGGCGCGAGCTCCGGGAGCTCGTCCAGGCCGCGCAGGCCCATCCGCTCCAGGAAGTAGTTCGTCGTCCTGTACAGGATCGCACCTGTTTCGGGTTCCGTGCCCGCCTCCTCGACCAGACCCCGCTGCAGGAGGGTGCGCATGACCCCGTCGCAGTTCACCCCGCGCACCGCAGAGACGCGGGAACGGCTGACCGGCTGCCGGTACGCGACGACCGCGAGGGTCTCCAGAGCGGCCTGGGTGAGCCGGGCCTGCTGGCCGTCGAGCACGAAGCTCTCCACCGCCGGCGCGTACTCGGGCCGCGTGTAGAAACGCCAGCCGCCCGCGACCAGCCGCAGCTCGAAGCCGCGCCGCTGCACGTCGTACTCCTCGGCCAGTTCGCGCAGCGCGTCGGCGACCTCGCGGCGCGGGCGGTCCAGGACCTTGGCGAGGTGTTCCTCGGTCGCGGGCTCGTCGACGACCATGAGGACGGCCTCCAGGGCCGGCTTCAGCTCCATCACTCCTCCTCCGGGCCGCTCTCGCGGTCGAACTCGTCGGTCACGGCGACGTCCCCGGCGCCCGTCCACCGCACCGTGAGCTCCCCGAGCGGGTCGTCCTGCTCCAGCGCGACGGCCTTCTCGCGGTACAGCTCCAGCAGCGCGAGGAACCGCGCGACGACGGTGAGGGTGTCCGGCGCGTCCCCGGCCAGGTCCCGGAAGCTCGCCTCGCCCCGCTCGCGCAGCAGCGCGACCACGATCCCGGCCTGTTCCCGGACGCTGACCAGCGGCGCGTGGATGTGGTCCACGTACACCTGCGGCTTGGCCTTCGGCTGCATGGCCTTGACGGCGAGCCGGGCGAATCCCTCCGCACCGATACTGATCACCACGTCGGGCAGCAGCTCGGCGTGGTGCGGCTCCAGTCCGACGGTACGCGGGTAGCGCCGGCCCTCGCTCTCCAGCCGTTCGCTGAAGATGTCGGCGACCTGCTTGTACGCGCGGTACTGGAGCAGCCGCGCGAAGAGCAGGTCCCGCGCCTCCAGCAGCGCCAGGTCGGCCTCGTCCTCCACCTCGGCCGCCGGAAGCAGGCGGGCGGCCTTGAGGTCGAGCAGCGTCGCCGCGACGACGAGGAACTCGGTGGTCTGGTCCAGGTCCCAGTCCGGCCCCATGGCGCGGATGTGCGCCATGAACTCGTCGGTGACCTTGGACAGGGCGACCTCGGTGACGTCGAGCTTGTGCTTGGCGATCAGCTGCAGCAGCAGGTCGAAGGGCCCCTCGAAGTTCGCCAGCCGCACGGTGAAGCGCCCGTCGCCCGCACGCTCCCCCGCCTCGGGGCCCGGCCCGCCGGGCCGGGGCTCGGCGTCAGGCGCTGGCGCCGTCCCCGGCTCGGGCGCAACGACCTCGGGCTCGCGCTCGGGCGCAGGCGCAGGCGCTGGCTCGGGCGCAGGCGCTGGCTCGGGCGCAGGCGCTGGCTCGGGCTGGGCGCCGGGGGCCCTCGGTCCGGCCTCGCCCTCCGGTCCGGGGACCTGCGGCTCGGGGACCTGCGGCTCGGGGACCTGCGGCTCGGGGGCCGAGGGGTCGTCCGCCGCCTGCGGTCCTGGTTCCTGAGGTTCGTCCGCCGGTGCCGGGGGTTCCGGGCGGGGGGAAGCCTCCCCGCGGGCGGGCGAGGTTCCCGGGCCGCGGCCCAGGGGGCGGCGCCGGCGGGCGGGGTCGTCGGTCGGGGGCATCGTGGTCCAGGAGCGGGGCGAGTGAGCTGGCGGGGGTCTCCCCGCGCCGGACGCCAGGCGGCGCGGCCCCGCGCAGGCTACCGTCAGCGCCCGCGCAGGCGCCGGACGAGGATGCTCGCGTCGCCCCGCGACTCCAGGTCCGCCAGGACCACGGCGACGGCCTCGCGGACGATCCGCCCGCGGTCCACGGCCAGCCCGTGCTCACCGCGCAGGACCAGGCGGGCGTGCTCCAGGTCCATGAGCTCCTCGGCGGAGACGTACACCGTGATCTTCTCGTCGTGGCGCTCACGCCCGCTGGGCCGGCGGTTCGCCGAGCGCCCGCGGCGCCGCGCCGGGGCGGCCTTCGCGGGGGCCTCGGCCTCACGGGCGCGCGGCTCGGCCGCGATCTCCTCGGCGGCCGCGTGCTCCTCCGGGGCCGGGGCGGGCGCCGCGGCGGCAGGGTCGCTCTCGCCCGCGGGAGCCGGCACACGGGGCTCACCGTTCGCGGTGCTCGCCTGGCGGCGGGGGGTCGACGCCTGCAGCGCCATGCCCCCGGTCGTACGGAACAGCTCGTCGGCACCGGGCAGACTCACTCGGCGTGACACCGGGCGAGCACCTCCCTGGCGAGCTGGCGGTAGGCGGCCGCGCCGACCGAGTTCGAGGCGTACGTGGTGATCGGCTCACCGGCGACCGTGGTCTCCGGGAAGCGTACGGTCCGGCCGATCACGGTGTGGTAGACGTGGTCGTCGAACGCCTCGACCACGCGCGCCAGCACCTCCCGGCTGTGCACGGTCCGCGAGTCGTACATCGTGGCGAGGATGCCGTCGAGCTCCAGGTCCGGGTTGAGCCTCTCCTGGACCTTCTCGATGGTCTCGGTCAGCAGCGCCACGCCGCGCAGCGCGAAGAACTCGCACTCCAGCGGCACTATCACCTTGTGCGCCGCCGTCAGGGCGTTGACGGTCAGCAGACCGAGCGACGGCTGGCAGTCGATCACGATGTAGTCGTAGTCGTTGAGCAGCGGCTTCAGCGCGCGCTGCAGCGTCGACTCGCGCGCGACCTCGCTCACCAGCTGCACTTCCGCCGCTGACAAATCGATATTGCTGGGCAGCAGGTCCATGTTGGGCACGGCGGTCTTCAGCAGGACCTCGTCCGCCGACATGCCCCGCTCCATGAGCAGGTTGTAGACGGTGAGGTCGAGCTCCATCGGGTTCACACCGAGGCCGACCGACAGGGCTCCCTGCGGGTCGAAGTCGACGAGCAGCACCCGGCGGCCGTACTCCGCGAGCGCGGCACCCAGGTTGATCGTCGACGTGGTCTTGCCCACGCCGCCCTTCTGGTTGCACATCGCGATGATCTTCGCGGGGCCGTGGTCGGTCAGCGGCCCGGGGATCGGGAAGTAGGGCAGGGGGCGGCCGGTGGGGCCGATGCGCTCGCGGCGCTGGCGGGCAGCGTCCGGGGCGAGGGTGGCCGCGTACTCCGGATCGGGCTCGTACTCGGCGTCGGGATCGTAGAAGTGCCCCTCGGGCACCTCGTCGTAGGCGGCGAAGTGGGTGGACTCTCGGCCACTCTCGTTGCCGGCCATGGCGTTCACGTGTTGGCCGTCCATCATCTTCATCGTGTGGGCTGTCGTCATGTGCTGCTGGCCGGCTGCGAAGGTTCGGACAGCGACCGAGCCGGCATCGCCGACCGTTCCTGGCTGACCACCCCCGGGAGTAAATGTCGACTCATTCACAAGTCGTCTTACCTCCTTGGAAGTGGCCAGGAAACTTATCGATAGGTCAGCGTGGCACTATGCCGACGGTTGGCGACTCTATGGCGTGTCACCGCTCCGCAGCAACACAATCGCCCGGACGCGGGCCGATGTGTCGGCAAAGAAACACTGCCCTGTCAAGGGCGCACGGGCATCCATCGACACGTTTCACGGGTGTGCGAAACGGTTAAAGGGTTACGTTCGAGACGACTTGAACGAGGGTCAGGTGCACGCCGGACATACGTCCGGCCGGACCTCGTCGAGCAAGGTCCGGCCGGATGTGTGAGGTTGACGGCAACCGTTGACGGCCGGCCGGCGCCTCGTCGGCGACTCAGCCGATGAAGGTGGCGGGGTCCACGTAGTCGAGGCCGTGGGCCTCGGCGACCTCCCTGTAGACGACCTTGCCGTCGTGGGTGTTGAGACCCTTGGCGAGGGCGGCGTCGCGGCGCAGCGCCTCGACCCAGCCGTTGTTGGCCAGCGACACGATGTACGGCAGCGTGGCGTTGGTCAGCGCGTACGTCGAGGTGTTCGGGACCGCGCCGGGCATGTTGGCGACGCAGTAGAAGACCGACTCGTGGACGGTGAAGGTCGGCTCGGCGTGCGTGGTCGGACGGGAGTCCTCGAAGCAGCCGCCCTGGTCGATCGCGATGTCGACAAGGACACTTCCGGGCTTCATCCGGGAGACGAGCTCGTTGGTGACCAGCTTCGGCGCCTTGGCGCCCGGGATGAGGACGGCACCGATGACGAGGTCGGCGTCGAGGACGGCCTTCTCCAGCTCGAAGGAGTTGGACATGACGGCCTTGACCTTCGTACCGAAGATCCTGTCGGCCTCGCGCAGCTTGTTGATGTCGCGGTCGAGCAGCGTCACCTCGAAGCCCATGCCCACGGCGATCTGCGTGGCGTTCCAGCCGGAGACGCCACCGCCGATGACGACGGCCTTGGCGGGGATGACGCCGGGGACGCCGCCCGGGAGCACGCCACGGCCGCCGGCCGCGCGCATCAGGTGGTAGGCGCCGACCTGCGGAGCCAGCCGGCCCGCGACCTCGGACATCGGGGCGAGCAGCGGCAGCGCGCGGTTGGCGGTCTCGACCGTCTCGTACGCGATGGCGGTGGTGCCGGACTCCAGCAGGGCGTCCGTGCACTCGCGCGAGGCGGCGAGGTGCAGGTAGGTGAAGAGCGTCTGGTCCTTGCGGAGGCGGTGGTACTCCTCGGCGATGGGCTCCTTGACCTTGAGCAGCAGGTCGGCGATGGCCCAGACCTCGTCGGCGGTGGGCAGGATCTGCGCACCGGCAGCCACGTACTCGTCGTCCGTGATCGAGGAGCCGACACCGGCGTTCTGCTCGATGAAGACCTGGTGGCCGTTGCGGACGAGCTCGTGCACGCCGGCGGGGGTGATGGCCACCCGGAACTCGTTGTTCTTGACCTCGCGGGGGATGCCGACCTTCACGTCGATCACGGTCCTTGGCTCGGGGGGTACTGGGGCAATGCAATACATACCCGGATGCAGCGGACGCATCGGGATAGACCGCGGTCAATCGCGGCTCACCCAGTCTATTGAAGGACTTCCCGTTGTCTAGCCTTGCAAAGGCCTAATCTTTGCCGGAAGCACTGCGGATTTCGTAGGTAGATCCCTCGGTTCCCAGAAGACGTTCGGCGGCCGCCCGATGCAGCCGGGCCGCGGCCGGATCGCCGAGCCGGTCGAGGGTGTCCGCCAGCCGCAGCTGCAGCGCCGCGAGCAGCCGCATGTCCTGGGCCTGCCGCGCCAGCTCGATGGCCTCCTCGCAGGTCCGCAGCGCCTCCTGCGGCCGCCCCGCGTACTCCTGCACCCGGGCCGCCTCGCTCAAGGCCCGCGCGTGGCCCGGCAGATCGCCGAGGCGACGATGCCCGGCCGCGGCTGCCCGCCAGCTGCGCAGCGCCTCGCCGTACCGCCCGGCGTAGGTCTGCACCGCGCCGAGCCTGCCGTAGAGCCGTGCCTGCTCGGGCCGCTCGTCGCGCGCCAGCCGCTGCGAGAGCGCCCGTCCGTACCAGTCGGCGGCGCGCTGCCAGTCCCCCAGCTCCTGGTAGGCGCCACCTACGGATTCCATCGCCCGACCGATGGCATACGGGTCGTTTGCGTCGCGTCCGGCGTCCAATGCCGACCGATATCGCAGCAGAGC
This sequence comes from Streptomyces sp. NRRL S-118, assembly GCF_000716335.1. Classification (GTDB taxonomy): domain Bacteria; phylum Actinomycetota; class Actinomycetes; order Streptomycetales; family Streptomycetaceae; genus Streptomyces. Next base: position 202,938 of record NZ_KL591011.1, read on the forward strand.
GTCCTCGGTGCGGCCCGTCGTGGCGTCCAGGTCGGCGAGGTTCAGCAGGGCGGCGGCACGCTCCCGGTGCAGCCCGCGCCGCTCGGCGACGTCCAGCACGAGCCGGTGCAGCCCGTACAGCTCGGGTGCGGCCTCCTCGGCGCCCCGGTGCGCGGTGAGCGCCCGCACCAGCGCGGCGATCAGGCGCCGGGCCAGGGTGTCCAGCTCCCCGTCGGCGACCGCGAGGCGGGCCGAGGCCAGCAGGGCGGGCTGCCGGGTGCGCAGCCACTGACTGGCGGTGCCGACACTGGGGAAGCGCAGGGCACGCGGCAGCCCGGCGAGCCTGCGGCGCGCGGCGGAGCCCTCCGGCTCGGTGACGGCCCGGCACGACTGGAGGAGGCGTACGGCCCGCTCCAGCATCCGCGCCCGGGCGAGCTGCACCTCGGCGGGCCGGTCCTCGCTCTCCAGCAACTCCCGCAGCAGCGGTACGAGGCAGCCGGGCACCTCGTACTGGCCGCTGCGCTCACCGTCCCGGACCAGCCCGAAGGCGACGAAGCCCTCCAGCATGGAGCGGGCGGCGGAGACCGAGCAGCCGGCCAGCGCCGAGGCGGTGTGCGCGTCGGCGAGGCCCAGCGGCGCGAGGGCGAGCAGCCGCAGCATCCGCGCGGCGGACGGCGGCAGGGCCTCGTACGCGAGGCGGAAGGCGCGGGCGAGCGGGCGGCCGGCTTCCGGGCGGTCGGGGTCGTCCGGCAGGGCGCGCAGCCGCTTGGCGAGGTCGGCCACGGACGACATGGGGCGGGCGGCGAGCCAGCCGCCGGCCAGGACGAGCGCGGCGGGCTGACCGCCGCACAGCTCGGTGAGCATCTCGGCGGCCTGGGGGTCGACGGTGATGCGCACCGAGCCGGTGAAGGAGTCCAGGAGCTCGATCGCCGACTTGGCGTCGAGCCCGCCGAGGGTGCAGGGCCGTACGTCGGGGATGCCGGTGAGCGGCCCGGCGGCGACGGCCACCACGAGGCAGTCCGCATGGTCGGGCAGCAGCGGTTCGACCTGCCCGGCGTCGGTGGCGTCGTCCAGGAGGAGCACCATGCGGCGGCCCGCGAGGATGTCGCGCAGCCGCTGCGCCAGGTCGTCCCCGTCCGCCCCCGCGGGCGCGGGGATCCCGAGCTCGGCGAGCAGCTCCCGCGCGGTGCGCTCGGTGGGGACGGGCTCGCCGCCGGGCTCGGTCAGCCGGGCCCGCAGCACCCCGTCCTCGTACCGCCCTTCCGCGACGAGTCCGCGCACCAGCTCGGCGGCGAGGGTGCTGCGGCCGCTGCCCGGCCGTCCGGCGATCAGCAGGACCCGGGGACGCGCCGACTTGCGCCCGGCGATGGTGTCGAGCCCGGCGTCCTCGATGTCGGCACGCAGGGCCTTCAACTCGCGCTGACGGCCGAAGAACCGGCCGCGCCCCGCCTCAGCGCCTTCGTCGAAGTCCACCGCCTGCTCCGCCACGGGTCACGCTCCCGTCCACCTGCGCCACGTGCTGTCCCGCCGGATCTTCGAGCGGGTGATCCGAGCGTAGTTCAGCCGGGTGGTGCACCCTTGCCGAGCACGGCGGACAGGTCCCCCGTTCGGATCACCGGATCGTCGGGTTTTCGGCCGGGGGTGCTTTCCGGGGGCTCGGTTCTCCCCCTGGCTTCGCCGGAGGCGAACCGGGAGCCTAGGAGAACGGCCGGGCGGGCCAGGGGGCGTCGGCGGGGCGGAGGGCGTCCAGGCCGTCGCCCGCCCGCGCGGCCAGGACCGAGAGGACGCCGACGACCAGGCAGTTGTTGTGCAGCTCGCCCGCCAGCACGCCCCGCGCCAGCTCGTCGAGCGGTACGCGGGCGACCTCCATGTCCGCCTCCTCCTCGGCGACCTCGAAGCGCTCGCCCTCCGCCGTGGACAGGCCGCGGGCCAGGAAGATCCGCACGGCTTCGTCGCAGCCGCCGGGCGTGGTGTAGACGTCGGAGAGGACGTGCCACCGCTCGGCCTTGACGTGCGCCTCCTCGTACAGCTCGCGCACCGCCGCGTTCAGCGGGTTCTCGCCGGGTACGTCGAGCAGGCCGGCCGGGATCTCCCACAGCTTCTGCCGCACCGGGTGGCGGTACTGGCGCAGCACGAGGACCTGGTCGTCGTCGTCGAGGGCGAGGACCGCGACCGAGCCGGGGTGGACCTGGTAGTCGCGGCGTACGACGGTCCCGTCCGGCATGACCACGTCGTCGGTGCGGACACTGGTCTTGTTGCCCTGGAACGGCACGGCGGTCGCGGTGACCCGCCACTCCTCGGGCGTGTCCTTGATGGTCATGAAAGACGTCCTCCCTCGCAGAAAACCGGGGCACGCGCCCTGATCAGGCACGTACCCCGGTCAACCGTATCGCTAGCGGATCACTTGTCCGTCGTGCGCGCGGCCTGCTGCCGTTCGACGGCCGCCTTCACCAGACCCGCGAAGAGCGGGTGCGGGCGGGTGGGGCGGGAGCGCAGCTCCGGATGGGCCTGGGTGGCCACCAGGTAGGGGTGCACCTCGCGCGGGTACTCGACGTACTCGACGAGCTTGTTGTCCGGGGACGTGCCGGAGAAGAGGATGCCGGCCTTCTTCTCCAGCTCCGCGCGGTAGGCGTTGTTGACCTCGTAGCGGTGGCGGTGGCGCTCCTCGACGTACGGCTGGTCGCCGTAGACCTCGCGCACGATGGAGCCCTCGGCGAGCTTGGCCGGGTACATGCCCAGGCGCATGGTGCCGCCCAGGTCGCCCGCGCCCTCGACGTACGCCAGCTGCTCCTCCATCGTCGAGATGACGGGGTGCGAGGTGGCCGGGTCGAACTCGGTGGAGTTGGCGTCGGCGATGCCGGCGAGGTTGCGCGCGGCCTCGACCACGATGCACTGCAGGCCCAGGCACAGGCCCAGCAGCGGGATCCTGTTCTCGCGGGCGTACTGGATGGCGCCGACCTTGCCGTTGACGCCGCGCTCGCCGAAGCCGCCCGGGATGACGATCGCGTCGACGTCGCCGAGCTGCTTGGCCGCGCCCGCCTGCGTCTTGCAGTCGTCGGAGGTGACCCACTTGACCTTGACGCGGGCCTTGTTGGCGAAGCCGCCGGCGCGCATGGCCTCCGTCACCGACAGGTAGGCGTCGGGCAGGTCGATGTACTTGCCGACGAGCGCGACGGTGACCTCGTGGTCGGGGTTGTGGACGCGGTCGAGCAGGTCGTCCCACGTCGTCCAGTCGACGTCCCGGAACGGCAGGTCCAGCTTGCGCACGACGTACGCGTCGAGGCCCTCGGTGTGCAGCACCTTCGGGATGTCGTAGATCGACTTGGCGTCGATGGCCGCGACCACGGCCGCCTCGTCGACGTCGCACATCAGCGAGATCTTGCGCTTGATCGCGGTCGGCACGTCGCGGTCGGCGCGCAGCACGATCGCGTCGGGCTGGATGCCGATGTTCCGCAGTGCCGCGACGCTGTGCTGGGTCGGCTTGGTCTTCAGCTCGCCGGAGGGGCCGATGTAGGGCAGCAGCGAGATGTGTACGACGAAGACGTTGTCCCGGCCGACCTCGTGGCGGACCTGGCGGACGGTCTCCAGGAACGGCAGCGACTCGATGTCGCCGACCGTGCCGCCGACCTCCGTGATCACGACGTCGACGTCGTCCGCCGCCATGCGGCGGATGCGGTGCTTGATCTCGTTGGTGATGTGCGGGATGACCTGGACGGTGTCGCCGAGGTACTCGCCGCGCCGCTCCTTGGCGATGACCGTGGAGTAGACCTGGCCGGTGGTGACGTTGGCCGAGCCGTCGAGGTCGACGTCGAGGAAGCGCTCGTAGTGGCCGATGTCCAGGTCGGTCTCGGCGCCGTCGTTGGTGACGAACACCTCACCGTGCTGGAACGGGTTCATCGTGCCCGGGTCGACGTTCAGGTACGGGTCGAGCTTCTGCATGGTGACCCGCAGACCCCGCGCCTTGAGGAGCGCACCCAGGCTGGAGGCGGTCAGCCCCTTGCCGAGGGAGGACGCGACACCCCCGGTGACGAAGATGTGCTTGGTCGTCGTGGATTTGGGCGGCATGGCCAAGAGGGGGCTCCCGTGGTCGCGGTCTGGAGGTGCGTACCGGCGTCCGGTCCGGAAAACTCCGGGGAGTTCCGGGGGTGCCGTCGCTGCGGTTCGGGGGCCGCCGATTCGTTGTGCGGCGCCCACCGGTCCACGGGCTACCAGGGTATCAGCGCCGTGGAGAGACCGCTTCCGACCACGCTCGGCACACGGATTCGTACAGGCTGCTACGGGCTCACTCGTTCGGCTCAGCCGGCCGTGGGTCCTCCCACTGGACGCTCACCCGGTGGAGCTGGCAGCGTCGTATTCTGCTCTGACACTCTCCCTCACCCCAGACCGTAAGCGCCCCACGGGGCGAACGTGGCCGTTCGACTGGAGATGCACGTGGCCGGGCGCATCGAAGACTACGCACTCATCGGAGACATGCAGACCGCCGCGCTGGTCTGCCGGGACGGCACGGCCGACTGGCTGTGCCTGCCCCGCTTCGATTCGCACGCCGTCTTCGCAGGAATCCTCGGGACCGAGGAGCACGGTTTCTGGCGGATCGGGCCGGCGCACGCCGCCGACGCCGAACCGGCGGTCGCCGACCGGCGGCGTTACGTCGGCGACTCGCTCATCCTGGAATCCGAGTGGGACACCCCGGGCCGCGGCACCGTGCGCGTCACCGACTTCATGCCGCCGCGTGACGGCGCCCCGCAGCTGGTGCGGATCGTGGAGGGCGTCAGCGGCCGGGTGCGGATGCGTTCCGCGCTGCGGATGCGGTTCAGCTACGGGCGGGTCGTGCCGTGGGTCCACAAGGTCGACGGGCGCACGGTCGCCGTCGCGGGCCCCGACTCGGTGTGGCTCGACACGGACGCCGAGACGCACGGCGAGCACCTGACCACCTACTCCGATTTCACCGTCTCGGCGGGCGAGAAGGTCGCGTTCACCATCAGCTGGCAGCCCTCGCACCACCAGCAGCCGCCGCTGCCGGACCCGCAGGCCGCGCTGAAGGCGACGGCCGAGTTCTGGCGCGAGTGGGTCGACCACTGCACCTACCGCGGGCCGTACCGCGAGGCCGTCGTCCGCTCCCTGATCACGCTGAAGGCGCTGACGTACGCCCCCACGGGCGGCATCGTCGCCGCGCCGACCACCTCGCTGCCCGAGGACATCGGCGGCGTCCGGAACTGGGACTACCGCTACACCTGGCTGCGTGACGCCGCGATCACCCTCTCCTCGCTGCTGCGCACCGGCTACCGCGAGGAGGCCCGCGCCTGGCGCGAGTGGCTGCTGCGCGCGGTCGCCGGCGACCCGGAGAACCTCCAGATCATGTACGGCATCGCGGGCGAGCGCGAGCTGGGCGAGGCCGAGCTGGACTGGCTGCCGGGCTACGAGAACTCCGCCCCGGTCCGGGTCGGCAACGGCGCCGCGGCGCAGCTCCAGCTCGACGTCTACGGCGAGGTCACCGAGGCGCTGCACCTGGCCCACATGACGGGCCTGGCGCGCAACGACTACGCCTCGCTGCTCCAGCTGAAGCTGATCAAGTACCTCGAGGGCCACTGGAACCAGCCCGACGAGGGCATCTGGGAGGTCCGCGGTCCACGCCGCCACTTCGTGCACTCGAAGGTGATGGCGTGGGTCGCCGTCGACCGGACGATCAAGCTGATCGAGTCGGGGGACGCGGACGGCCCGCTGGAGCAGTGGCGCGACCTGCGCGACGAGATCCACCGGGACGTGTGCGAGAAGGGCTACGACCCGGAGCGCAACACCTTCACGCAGTCGTACGGCTCGAAGGAGCTGGACGCCTCCCTGCTGCTGATCCCGCAGGTCGGTTTCCTGCCGCCGGACGACAAGCGCGTCATCGGCACGATCGAGGCGATCCAGCGGGAGCTGTCCACGGAGGACGGCTTCATCCTGCGCTACCCGACCGAGGGCTCCGAGGAGGGCGTGGACGGGCTGCCGGGTGACGAGGGCGCCTTCCTGGCGTGTTCGTTCTGGATGGCCGACGACCTGGCGATGATCGGCCGGGTCGACGAGGCGCGCAAGCTCTTCGAGAAGCTGCTGGCGCTGCGGAACGACCTGGGGCTGCTGGCGGAGGAGTGGGATCCTCGCCTGCAGCGCCAGGTCGGGAACTTCCCGCAGGCGTTCAGCCACGTGCCGCTGATCGACACGGCCCTGCGGCTGACGGCCTCGGGCGCGTACGGGGGCTGACGGCGGTAGCGGATCGCCCAGGTCGTCATCAATGCGTACGACCGGGGCATGCCGAGCCGCGTCGACGGTGAGTCAAGCCGCCCCGAAGGACGCGCCTTTCAGATCCACAAGGCCTTCACCACAAGCTCGTGACACGATCCGAGCGCGACTACCTGCTCTTTCCATCTAAGAGTGGTCCGAGACCCACGGCGCGGCTCGAGGACCCGCATGTCCGTCGGCTTCGCCCGGGTTCGTACGCGCACGGGCGGGGCTGAGCCTCGGGGATGCCTGCTGGAAGCGGGCCTTCAGTGGCGCACCGCGCGCTCGGGCGGGAGCCCCGGCCGGTCCTTCGGCAGCAGCACACGCAGGGCACCCTGCCGAATTCCGCACACGACGGGGAGAGGAAGCCGCACGGCTTCGCCGTCGATGCCCGCGTCCAGGTGCCCGACGTCACCGTGCATCGTGATGCAGGGAGCCGACCAGACGACACCCCCTTCGCCCAACGGGCCGGCACCGCGCTTGTGCTGTCGCAGTTCGCCGCGCAGATGCCGCAGGAGGTCCGGGGGCGGCTGAGCCGGGCGTTTGAGGACGATGGCGCCCAGTTGTCCGGTGGCGAGTGAGAAGCGACGCCCCAGCCAGCGCGGTGTCGCCAGGTGGTAGGGGTTGTTGGAGATCAGCACGACTTGCGGGAAGTCGACGGTCCCCCATGGTGTGTCCACGCGGGCCTCGACCCACTGCTTGCCCTTGACGTAGTCGGGCGCCACCGCGGCGAAGGCGCGTGGCTTGTCCTCCCGGTACCCGGGCTCCAGCAGGGCGTCGGCGTACACACCGAAGGAGACGTTGTTGACGAAGACACGCGGGCCCACCACCCCCAGGTCGACCTGCGCGGGCTCACCGTCGACCAGAGCGTCCAGCGCCCGCGCCGGGTCGCGCAGATCGAGGCCCAGGTCCCGGGCGAAGTGGTTGCGGGTGCCCGCCGGGACCACGACCAGCGACCGGTCCGTTTCGGCGGCCACCGCGGCGACCGCCGACACGGTGCCGTCGCCGCCCGCGGCCCCCAGCACCTGGGCACCCTCCTCGACGGCGTTCCTCGCGAGCGACGTCGCGTCCCCTTCCGCACTGGTCGTCCGGACCCGGGCTCCCATGTCCTCGGCCCGCGGTACCAGGCCGTAACGAGCTGTCTTGCCGCCGCCCGAGCGTGGATTCGTCACGATCACCACCCGGGCACGCGTTCGAGCGCTGGCCATTACCGCACCCCCTCTCCACGTTCAAGCCGGCCTTCAGCGGCCCCGTTGACGTAGGACATCGGTGCCTCCCGGCGGCGCGACGGCCCATCGGTCAGGGCGGTTGGCGGCACATCCGTGCGCTGCGGCAGCGGGGCGGGCACCGCGCGCCGTACACACGGCCAGGTCCAGGGGCGCCACCAAGCGGAGGCTTGGATTCTGCGCCGCGGTCAGTGCTGGGGGTGCGGGCGGTGGAACAGGGGCCGCCGCTCGGCGGCAGTGCCGCCCGAAGCGAGGCGACCGACTTCGACGCGCATCCTGATGGCCTGGACCACCTCGACCACCCCCAGGACCACGGCCATGACGGCCACCACCAGGGTGAGTGCGCCGATCGAGGTGAACGGCGAGACGATCAGCACGATGCCCGCCAGAGTGCTGACGATCCCGTGGAACAGCTGCCAGCCGCGTGCTGGCGTGTCCTCGGCGGAAGCGGCCGCTGCCGTCACCATGATGCCGCGCAGCAGCCAGCCGAAGCCGATCCACAAAGCGAGCAGAAAGATCGACTGCAGGGTGCCCCGGAAGCAGATCAGCCCCAGCAGGACGAAGATCGCACCCGTGAGGAAGTGCAGCACGCGAAGATGCCGGGGGACGTGGGTGCCGAAGGCGGCGGCCAGCTGGAAGACACCGGTGGCCAGCAGGTAGATGCCGAAGAGCACGCCGACGACCCGCAGCGTCTCCTCGGGCCAGGCCAAAACCACGACACCCAGGGCGATCGTGGCCAGCCCGGTGGTGAGCAGGATCTGCCAGCCCATGTTCGCCAAGGCGCCCAGGCGCTCGGCCATGGGTGCGGCTTGTGGCTCGGTGCCGCGCGGAGGGCCGGTGCCCCAGGAATCAGAGGGATACGTCATGCCGCTGCCTCCTCCTGGAACAGCACGGTGAGGCGTACACCTCCATCGTCACCCCACCGGGCCTGTTGCACCTGGCGAGACCGTCGCAAGCCCGCTCAGGACCGACCACGGCGGCGCAGCAGTCCACGCAGTCCCGCCCGCAGCGACGGACCGTCCCGGCGCGGGTAACGCCGGTCGCCCTGTTGCCCCGGATCATCCGCCACGTCGTACCGCTTCACATACGTACCGAGGAACGTCTGCAACGTGGCCACCGCCGGAATGGCGATCAGTTGCCGGCCACACCGAGCAGGGCGGTGCCCGCGATCACGGAGCCGAAGGCCACCGCCGGATGGATGTCCACGGACGAATTGGTCGAAGCACGCACAAGAGCACGTGCAGAGGCCGCTGCCAGGCTGAGCAGCACCCAGCCGCCACGCCCCCCTGGCGGCTCGCCACGGGGCGCCTGATCGCGCGACTGGGTGCCGTCTCCGCCCGCGGCCCCGAGCAGGTCCGTGAAAACGCGGGTCTCCCACACGCCCCTTGGACCCGGCTCACCGGAAGCCACACGCTCCGGTCCGGCGGCTAACAGGCGGCGATCACCTCCCGGGCGGCGCGCTCGCCCTCGGTCGCGCCGCCTTCCATGAAGCCCTGGAAGTCGTAGCTGCAGTGCTCGCCGCCGATGTGCACGTTGCCCTGCGCGGTGCCCTCGTACCCGGCGTACCGGTGCAGGTAGCCGACGGGCCAGTACGAGTAGGCGCCGAGCGTGTACGGGTTGTGGTGCCAGGCGGAGAGCTGGGCGCGGCCGGTCCACGCCCGGGAGGTGCCGGGGAAGAAGGCGTCGATGCCGCGCAGGCGGCGGGCGGCGAGGTCGCGGACGTACGGGTCGGACTCGGTGGAGAACGGCCCGGCGGGGCTGAGGCCCCGGGCGAGGGTGCCGCCGGCGTACTGGATGAGGATGCCGCCCGTACCGGGCTGGATCTTGGTGGTGTCCCAGGTCTGCTGGACGTCGGTGTCGGTGAAGCAGTCCCCGGCGGAGACGCCCGGCCACGGGCCGGTGCCGCGCCAGGGGCGGGTGCCGCACTGCATGTTGAGCTTGGTGCAGTGGCCCATGCGCGCGTCGCGCAGCAGGTTCCTCATGAGGGGGTCGAAGCCCGCCCGGCCGAGGTCGAGCCGCTGGAGGACGGGCAGCGGGACGCACAGGACGGTGTGGTCCGCGGTGACCGTGCGGGTGGTGCCGTTCTCGGTGAAGGTGAGGGTCTGCGAGCCGTCGGCGTTCGCGCGTACGGCGGTCAGGGACCAGCCCATGCGCAGGGTGCCGGTGGGCAGTGAGGCGGCGATGGCGTGCGGGAGCCGGTCGTTGCCGCCGGCGATGTGGTAGCGCTCGTTGGACAGGCCCCAGACGTTGAAGTGGCCCGGGTTGGTCTGATAGCCCATCAGCAGGACGAGGGCGAGGGACGACTGCTCGGTGGTGTCGGCGCCGTACTCGACGTTGTAGGCCACGTCGATGAACCGGCCGAGGGGCGAGGAGTGGCCGCCGGGGACACGGCTCTCGATCCAGTCGTATATCGACATGGTGTCCAGGGCGGTGCCGTGGGGCGTGCTTTGGTTCCACCTCACCTCGCCGGCTTCCTGCAGGTCCCGGTGGAGCAGCTGGTGGACGGCCTTGAAGTCCTCGTCGGCCTGGTGGCGCGGGTAGTAGGCGCCGTTGAACCACAGCACCTCCTCGGCGCCGGTGGGCCCGCCGCCGAGGAAGTCCTCGACGGGGAGGCCGAAGCGGCGGCACAGTTCGAGGATCTTCTTGTGGCTGGTGTCGATCAGCTCGCCGCCGATCTCGGAGGTCTGGCCGTACGCCCAGTGGCCGCGCTGCGTCCACATGCGGCCGCCCACCCGGGACGGGTCGGCCTCGTACAGCGTGCAGTCCAGTCCGGCGTCGCGGAGGGTGAGCGCGGCGGTGAGGCCGGCGATGCCGGCGCCGACGACGGCGATGCGGGGTGCGCTCGCGGTCGCCGCGCGCGCCGGGGCCGGTGCGGCGGCCACGGCGGTGCCGACGCCGGCGGCGAGGCCGAGGGCGGCGGCGCGCTGCAGGAGTTCGCGGCGGGTGGCGCCGCGGACGGCGGCGACGGGCATACCGAGCCGGTCGGCGGCGGCGCGGTGGGCGGCGATGTCGCGCAGGGCGCGCATCAGGGGCGTACGGGACATGGGGCGGCTCCTCAGAGGGTGGCGGGCTGCGGAGTGGGGTCGTCGCGCTCGGCCGCGTCCTCCAGGACGATGCGGCCGATGATCTCGTAGCGCTCGGGCTGCCTGGCCCGCAGGTAGAGGCCGAGGCCCAGGCCGCCGAGGAAGACCGCGCCGACGATCCACGGGATCAGCGCGAAGAAGAGGGAGTCGGCGGCGAGTCCCGCGGCGGTCTCCATGTTCAGCACGAGCAGGACGACGACCGCCGTCATGCCGATGCCGCCGAGCAGCGGGGCGGTGAGGGTCCTGAACCAGTGCCGGTCCTCGGGGTGATTCCTGCGGAAATAGCCGATGACGGCGAACGAGCACAGGGTCTGGACGATGAGGATCGCCATGGTGCCGAGGATGGCGAGCAGGGTGTACAGGTGGATGTACGGGTCCTGCCCGGTGAGCCAGAACGCTCCGACGAGCACGACGGCGATGGCGCTCTGGACGTACGAGGCGATGTAGGGCGAGCCGTGTCCGGGGTGCGTACGGCCGAGGGCGGGGTGGAGGAAGCCTTCGCGGCCGATGGCGTAGAGGTAGCGCGAGGCGCACTGGTGGAAGGCCATGCCGCAGGCGAAGGAGCCGGTGAGCAGCAGCCACTGGAAGGCGTCGACGGCCCAGGCGCCGATGAAGGACCGGGTGGGGTCGAAGAAGAGGTCGAGGGGGCTCGCGGACGCGGACACCTCGACCGCGCGGTCGAGGCCGTTGCCGGCGATCGTCATCCAGGAGACGTAGATGTAGAAGAGGCCGACGCCGATGACGGAGAAGAGCGTGGCGCGCGGGATGACGCGCTTGGGGTCGCGGGACTCCTCTCCGTACATCGCCGTCGACTCGAAGCCGACCCACGACCAGAAGGCGAAGAAGAGGCCGAGGCCGGCCGAGGTGCCGGTGAAGGCGTTGGCGGGGTCGACGGGCTCCAGGGGGATGCCGTCCGGGCCGCCGCCCTTCAGCAGCACGGCCGTGGCGACGGCGAACAGGACCGCGACCTCGGCGACGAGCATCACGCCGAGCGCCTTGGCGGTGAGGTTGATGTCGAAGTACGCCAGGACGGCGGTGACGGTGAGCATGGCGGCCGCGTACAGGATCCACGGCAGGTCCACGCCCAGCTGGGACGCGACGGTGGTCTTGGCGAAGTAGGCGAAGACGCCGACGATGGAGGCCTCGAAGACGATGTACGCGAGGACCGCGAGCATGCCGGAGGCCATGCCGGCGATCCGGCCGAGGCCGTGCGAGATGTAGCCGTAGAAGGCGCCGGCCGCGGTGATCCGTCTCGCCATGGCGACGTAGCCGACGGAGAAGACGGTCAGGACGATCGTCGCGAAGAGGTATCCGGCGGGAGCGCCGGTGCCGTTGCCGAAGCCGACCGCGATGGGGAGGTTGCCGGTCATCGCGGTGATCGGCGCGGCGGTGGCGACCGCCATGAAGACGACGCCGACGAGCCCGACGGAGCCTGCCTTGAGCCGCTGCACCTCGGGGGTGCGGTTCCGGGAGAGGTTCTCTGCCATGCCGGGACACCTTCCTCCGGGGTGACGTACGCCACAATCGACAGTCGGTCGCGGAATAGGCGGGCGGGAGCGACGAGTTGTCCAGGGCGCGACGGCTCGTCACCGCGGTGTGATGTCGCCGGAACTCGCGGGCGGGTAGCGTCCGGCCGTATGAACGAGCAGGGCGGAATCACCGTGCAGCGGGCGCTGGAGCTGCCCGGACTGCGCGGAGGGCTTCCGGAGGTGGTGACCGGCGCGGACCGGCTGCACCGCACGGTGCGCTGGGTGCACGCCGGCGAGGTGCCCAACATCGCTTCGCTGCTGAAGGGCGGCGAGCTGCTGCTGACGACCGGGCTGGGGCTGGGGACGCGGCCGGCCGAGCAGCGGGCGTTCGTGCGGCGGCTGGCGGAGCGCGGGATCGCGGCGCTGGTGGTGGAGCTGGGACCGCGGTTCTCCCGCCTCCCGGCGACGATCGTGGAGACGGCCCGGGCGGCCGGCCTGCCGCTGGTGCAGCTGCACCGGGAGGTTCCCTTCGTGTCCGTCACGGAGGAGGTCCACACCGAGATCGTCAACGGGCACTACGCGATGCTGCGGCAGGCCGAGGAGGTGCACCGGCGGTGCACGGAGGCGGTACTCGGCGGGGGCGGGGTGCCGCAGGTGCTGGGCATCCTCGCCGACTTCGCCGCGAACCCGGTGTTCCTGGAGACCGCGGACGGGCAGCTGCTCTACGCCGCGGGCACCGGGACGGGACCGTCGTGCGCCGACCCGCTGCAGGTGTGGGACGGGCTGCGCGGCCAGCGGGCGACGCGGGAGGCGGGCCCGCCGGCGGGGGCGGTGCTGGTGGACGTGCCGGGCGGCGGCCCGGGGGCGGCCTCGGTGCGCGCCCGCCTCGTCCTGCCGGCCTTGTCCGCGGGTCTGCTGCCCGTCCACCGCATGGCCGCCGAGCGGGCTGCGGGCATCCTCGCCGTGGTGCTGATGCAGGCGCGGCAGGAGGAGGAGCTGGCGGCGCGGGGCCGGGGCGATTTCCTGACGGACCTCGCGGAGGGCCGCATCTCGGCCGAGGACGCGCCCGCGCAGGCCCGGGTGCTCGGCTTCAGGCCGGGCGACGGCCCGCTGCTGCCGGTCGTGATGCGCCTCGCCTCGGAACTCTCCCCCTCCGGCAACTGGTCCCTCCTCGCCCGCGCGGTGCTGGAGGAGCTGTCCTCGGTGGGCGTCCCCGTCCTGCTGGGCGTACGGCCGGTGGAGGGCAGGGTGCCGCTGCTGCTGGGCCTGCGCGGCGAGTCCGAGCGCACGGCGGTCGCCGACCGGGTCGCGGCGGCGCTGCGGGCGGGAGTGGCGCGCGCGGGCCTCGAGCGCGCGGGGGCGCACCCGCCGGTCGTGGTGGTGGGCGTCGCGGGCGGCTGGGCCGCGGCCTCGGCGGGCCTGCGCCACGCAGCGGAGACGGCGACGGCCGCGCAGGGCCTCCCGGACCGGCCCTGGTACGACGCGCGGCGCCTCGACATCGACCTGCTGCTGTGGCGGCTGCGGGACCATCCGGACCTGGCGGCCTTCGTGGACCGCGCGATCGGCCCGCTCCGCGACCACGACCGCACCTCGCGCCCGCCGCTGCTGCCCACGCTGGAGACGTACCTGGCGCACGCGGGCCGCAAGGCGGAGACGGCGCGGGAGCTGCACCTCAACCGCCAGACGCTCTACAACCGCCTGGCCCGCATAGGCGACCTCCTCGGCACGGACCTCGACGACCCCCAGACGGTCCTGGCCCTCTCCCTGGCGCTCCGCGCCCGCCGCCACACGCCCTGAGGCCGAAGAAGGTCCCCGGGGGCGGGGCGGCGGGCCCGCGCGACAGGAGAGGCCGCGCGGACGTTGCCGGCCCGGCCCGCCCGGCCCGGGGCGAGGGCTCGGAGCCCTGACCGGGGGCGGAGGGGCGCGCCCGGCGCGTGTCCGCGGACGGCAGGCCGGGCGCGGGCACGGGCGGCTCCCGCGGCGCGCCACGGGAGCACGCGACCCGGCGGACGGGCACGCGACCCGGCCGACGGTCACGCGACCCGGCGGACGGGACAGGCGGCGCCCGCCGCCACGGCACGGGACCGGCGGCACGGCTCACCGGTGGGCACCCCTCGCGCCGGGATGCCACGGCGGATCAGCCGCGTGGACGGGCGGTACTCCCGGTGGGGCCGAAGGCCCTCAGCCCGCCCCGCACAGTTCGTCGTAGACGCTCAGCACCTGCGCGATCGTCTCGTCCTCCGTGGGCCATGTCGCCGCCTGCGCGCGTCCCGCCGCTGCGAGATCCGCCCGCCGCACCGGGTCGGCGAGCAGTTCCGTCACCGCCGCGGCCAGCGCCCCCGCGTCGCCGTGCGGCACGAGCACCGCCGCGTCACCGACGAGCTCCGGAACGCCGCCCACCGCCGTCGCGACCAGTGGGACACCGAGCCGCAGCGCCTCCTGGGCCAGCGGGGCGCGGGCCTCCCAGCGGCTCGGGAGGAGCGCCACGTCCGCGGACGCCAGCAGGGACGTGACGTCGTCGCGGCGGCCGAGCAGCCGCACCGGCAGGCCCTCGGCGTCGATGCGCCGCTGCAGCGCGCCCCGCTGCCGCCCCTCCCCCGCCACGGCGACCAGCGGCACCGGGTCCAGGCCGAGCCACAGCCGTGAGGCGTCGAGCAGCGTCCCGTACCCCCGGTACGGCTCCAGCGCGCCCACCGCCATCAGCAACGGCCGGTCCATGACGCCGAGTTCCGCACGGGCCTTGGCACCATCGGGTGCTTCGGCGCCCCGGCGCGGCGCGGGGACGGAGACGGGACCGAGCCGCGCGTCACGCGCACCGCGCCGCCGCGCCCGGTCCACGAGTTCGGACGAGGTGCCGAGCACAACGGCCGCCGTCCGCACGGCCTTTCGCTCCATCAGCCGGAGCAAATGCGCCCGGGCGCCCTCCGCGTACGTCCGCGTGTGCCAGGTGACGACGAGCGGCACACGGCCCTGATGCGCCTGTGCGCCGAGCGCCAGTGCCGCCCGGACGGCGGCGTGCATCCCGTGCGCGTGCACGACGTCCGCGCCGGCGCACGCCGCGCGCAGCGCGCCGATCGCGACGGGGTCGCTGCGTCGCGGCACGGGCACGAAGTGGGCGCCGGTGCCGAGATAGTCGTAGTCGTGGTCCAGTTCGGCCGGAGCGCACACGGTCACCCGCACGCCCCTCGCCACGAGCCCGGCGGCCAGTGATCTGACATGAGCGCTGCTGCCCGCGCTGCCGCCGCCCAGCACTTGGACCGTACGCAGCTGTGTCACGCGCCCAAGGATGCCAGTCCGCACGCGCGTTCCGGCACCGGCGAGGCCACGTTGCCGTGTTCGGTGGCGTATCCCCGCACCGCGTATCACTCACATGGGTGAATCAGCCGCGCATCGGCTGACTTCGTCGCCGTACACCGCCGCCATGACGACCGCGGCCGCGTGAACCGCGAGGCCGATGCGACCACTGCCGGCGGCCATGGCGGTGCCGAGCGCGGCACCCAGCGCGTGGGCGCCCGCGTCGCCGAGCATGGTCCGCTCGCCGAGGTCGTCGGCGACGACGGCCGCGGCGGCACCCATCGGTGCGGCGGCGAGCGGCCCGCGCAGCAGGCCGGGCGCGGCGAGCCCGAGGACGGCGAGGACAGCGCGCCCCGGTCGTACGTCGACGAGGTTGACGGCGTGCGCGGTCCCGGCGATCACCACACCGGCCAGCACCTGGTCCAGGGGCCGCTCCTTGAGCAGCGCGCCGGCGGCGAGCCCGGCGGCCCCGATGCCGAGCAGCTTCACGGCGCCGCTGGTGATCTCACCGCCGCGCAGGGCGCCGAGGTGCGCCCGGAAGCCGCGGCGGTCGTCGCCGTACCGGTCGTCGTACGCGCCGCAGGCACCCGCGGTGAGGACGGCCAGCGCGGCGGCGCCCCGCCGCTCGGCCGGCATCGCCCCGAGGAGGGCGCCGACGGTGACGGCGGGCCCGGCGTACATATCGACGGTCCGCCCCGCGTGGTTCTGCCGCTGCCACCGCTGATCGCTGCCCCGTCGCCGCCGCATCCCGGTGTACACGACCCGTGTCACTCCGGCGGCGATCCCGAGGACGGCGAGGCGCCCGCCGATGACCCTGCTGCACTTCTCGATCATGCTCCTCACCCTACGAGGGCCTGCCCGACCGCCCCTCAGGGGGCGGAACAGGACCGCGCGCACGAGGCACGAAGCGGCGGGGCGTACGGCCGCGCACCACGGTCACGCATGGCGTCCGACCCGCCCGGTCTGCGCCGTCGGGCCACCGCCCGGAGTCCGGGGCGCGCGGCCCGGACGGCGTCTGCACCCTGCGGCGGGTCCCAGGGCCCCGTACGAACCCCTCAGGAGCCCGGCCCGCGGCCCCCGCAGGGTGTCGCGAGCCGACACGGGCGAGACCTCGGCACGGACTGCCGGGCGCGGCCGCACGCGGGCAGGGGCTGGTGCAGCCGCCCGGCAGCCTGCCGAAGGGCGACTTCGCGAGCCGGCCGGATCGCGTTCGTCGACCGCTGCACCGTGGCTCGGGCCCGGAGCCCGCCCAGGGCGTCGCCGACCGCAGGCGGACAACGACCCGGCAGTGCCTCCCCCTCCGTCCGGGCGCCCTGCCGCCCCCATGTCCCTTGCCGGCGCGGCGGCACGGCACCGAGCGCCACCACGTGATGCCCCGCGACCGGGCGCAGGACGGACGTCGGCAACCGGACCTGCACGGCCCCGCGCCGGGGCAGCCGCGCGCAGGCAACGGCCGGCGCGGGCCGCCGTGGTGCCCGCGCCTCAGGCGCCCGGACCTCAGGCGTCCGCTCGCGCCGTCGCCAGGAGTTCCTCCGCGTGCGCCCGTGCCGTCTCCGAGTCCTCCTGGCCCGCCAGCATGCGGGACAGCTCGCGCACCCGGTCCTCGCCCTCCAGGACCGTGACCCCGGAGCGGGTCACGGACCCGTCGTTCGTCTTCTCGACCAGCAGCTGCCGGTCGGCGAACGCCGCCACCTGCGGCAGGTGCGTGACGACCACGACCTGCGCGGACTTGGCGAGCTTGGCCAGTCGGCGCCCGATCTCGACGGCCGCCTTGCCGCCGACCCCGGCGTCCACCTCGTCGAAGAGGTACGTCGGCACCGGGTCCGTACCGGCGAAGACCACCTCGACGGCGAGCATCACGCGGGAGAGCTCACCGCCCGAGGCGCCCTTGGCGATCGGCCGCGGCGGCGCGCCCGGGTGCGGGGCGAGCAGCAGTTCGACCTCGTCGGCGCCGTGCGGCCCGTACGCCACCGTGCGGCCGCCGACCTCGACGCCCTCGGGGTCCTCGGTCTGCCGGATGGCGAACGACACGCGTGCGTGCGGCATGGCGAGCGACGCCAGCTCCGCGGTGACCGCGTCGGCGAACCGCGCCGCCGCCTCGGTCCGCGCGTCCGTCAGCGCCTGCGCGAGCACAGACAGTTCGGCGCGCAGCGCGTCCCGCTCGGCCGTCAGCTCGCCGATCCGGTCGTCGTCGCCGTCCAGCTCGGTGAGCCGGGCCGCCCCCTCCTCGGCCCACGCCAGTACCGCGTCGATGTCCGCGCCGTACTTGCGGGTGAGCGAGGTCAGCGCGGCACGCCGCTCCTCGACGGCGGCCAGCCGCCGCGGGTCGGCGTCCAGGTTGTCGGCGTACCCGGCGAGCTCACCCGCCACGTCCGCCAGGAGGATCGAGATCTCGCCGATCCGGTCCGCGAGGGCCGCGAGGGCCGGGTCGTGCGACCGTACGGCCTCCAGGGCCCGCCCCGCGCCCGCGACGAGGGTCGTGGCGTCGAGAACCTCCGGGTCCTCGGGGTTGCCCGCGAGCGCGCCGTGGGCGAGCGCGGCGGCGGACGCGAGCGCCTCGGCATGGCCGAGCCGCTCGGCCTCGGCAGCGAGCTCCGCGTCCTCACCCGCACGCGGTTCGACGGCCTCGATCTCGGCCAGCCCGAAGCGCAGCAGGTCGGCCTCCTGCGCCCGCTCCCGCGCGCGCGTGGTCAGTTCCTCCAGCTCCGCGGAGACGGCCCGCAGCCGCCGGTACGCCTCGCTGTACTCGGCGAGCGGCCGGGCGACCGCGCCGCCCGCGTACCGGTCGAGCGCGCCGCGCTGCCGGGCCGGCTTGAGCAGGCCCTGCTGGTCGGTCTGGCCGTGGACGGCGACGAGGTCGTCGGCGAGTTCGGCGAGCATGCCGACCGGCACGGAGCGCCCGCCCAGGTGCGCCCGCGAACGGCCCTCCGCCGAGATGGTGCGGCTGATGATGAGCGCGCCCTCGTCGAGCTCGGCACCCGCCTCTTCGGCGCGTTTCGCCACGGCGTCGCCCGGCGCCACACCGATCCGGCCCTCGACGACGGCCGACGGCGAACCGATCCGCACCAGGGCGGGGTCGGCGCGCCCGCCGAGCAACAGCCCGAGGCTCGTCACCACCATGGTCTTGCCCGCGCCGGTCTCACCGGTCACCGCGGTGAAACCGGGTGACAGCTCGACCACCGCGTCGTCGATGACTCCGAGCGACCGTATCCGCATCTCCTCCAGCACGGAGAAGACCTTACGAGGTCCGGACCCCGGTGTGCGACGGCCCCCGCCTCGCGTCGCGGAACCCGCAGGTCGTGAGGGCAGCGCCGGCGGAGGATGTCACTCCCGGAGTGGGCCCGGCGCACCGTGCGGCGGCCGCGCCGGACTCGAAGCGGGACGCCGCGCCGGACTCGAAGCGGGACGCCGCGCCGGGCTCGGTGCCGGACGCGCCGCCGGTCCCTGCCGGGCTCAGTGCGGCGCGCCCCGCCACCCCGACACCGGCAGCGCGAACTTCGCCACCAGGCGGTCCGTGAAGGACGCGTGGTGCAGTCGCGCGAGCCGTACCGGCACCGCCCCGCGCCGCACCTCCACACGCGCGCCCGCGGGCAGTTCGACGGTGCGGCGGCCGTCGCACCACAGCACCCCGTGCGGGGTGTGCGGCTCGACCTCCACCGCCAGGACCGAGTCGGGCGTGGTCACCAGCGGCTTCGCGAACAGCGCGTGCGCCCCGATCGGCACCATCAGCAGTGCCTCGACCTCGGGCCAGATCACCGGGCCGCCCGCCGAGAAGGCGTACGCCGTCGAGCCGGTCGGTGTCGCGCAGATGACGCCGTCGCAGCCGAACCCGGTGACCGGACGGCCGTCGATCGCGAGGACGACCTCCAGCATCCGCTCGGCGGACACCTTCTGGACGGCGGCCTCGTTGAGCGCCCAGTCGCTGTGGAGCACGTCGCCGTTCTGGTACACGGCGACGTCGAGCGTCATGCGCTCCTCGACCTCGTACGCCCGCGTCACGACCCGGTCCACGACCTTGTCCAGGTCGTCCCGCTCCGCCTCGGCGAGGAAGCCGACCCGGCCCAGGTTGACGCCGAGCATCGGCACCCCGGAGGCGCGGGCGAACTCGGCGCCGCGCAGCAGCGTCCCGTCACCGCCCAGCACGATGAGCAGCTCGCAGCCGTCGAGCACGTCGGGTGTCGCCTCGGGCACCGTCTCGACCGACGAGGGCAGCGGCAGGTCGGCCGCCTCGGCCGCCAGGACGCGTACGCCGATGCCGCTGCGCAGCAGCCCGAGGACGACGAGTTCGGCGCTGCGCACCGCGGCCGGCCGGCCGGTGTGCGCCAACAGGAAGACGGTGCGCGGTGCTGCTGTCGTCGATGTCAACGAGGTCCCTCCGCCACGGCGCGGTCCACATCCGCCGGATCCAGCGCGGGCGCCCCGGCCCGCAGCCACAGAAAGTACTCGACGTTCCCGGACGGCCCGGGCAGCGGGCTCGCGGTGACGCCGAGCACGCCCAGCCCCAGCCGGGCTGCCTGCGCCGCCACTCCCCGCACGGCCTCGGCGCGCAGCTCGGGGCTGCGTACGACACCGCCGCTGCCCAGCCGCTCCTTGCCCACCTCGAACTGCGGCTTCACCATCAGCACCAGGTCCGCATCGGGCGCGCACACGCCCACCAGGGCGGGCAGCACAAGCCCCAGCGGGATGAAGGACAGGTCACCCACGACCAGGTCCACCGGTTCTCCGTCGATCACGTCCAGCGTCACCTCACGTACGTTCGTACGGTCCTTGACGGTGACGCGTTCATCGCTCTGCAGCGACCAGGCCAGCTGCCCGTACCCGACGTCGACGGCGACGACGTGCGCGGCCCCGGCGCGCAGCAGCACGTCGGTGAAGCCCCCGGTGGAGGCCCCGGCGTCCAGCGCCCGCCGTCCCTCGACCTTCAGGCCGAGCGGTACGAAGGCGGCGAGCGCCCCGGCCAGCTTGTGCCCGCCGCGCGAGACGTAGTCGGGGTCGGAGTCGTCCTGCGCCACCACGATGGCGGCGGCGGTCTCGACCTGGGTGGCGGCCTTGGTGGCGGTGGTGCCGCCGACGGTCACCCGCCCCGCCGCGATCAGCTGGCTCGCGTGCTCGCGCGAGCGCGCGAGCTTGCGGCGTACCAGCTCGGCGTCGAGACGGCGGCGTGCGACTCCTGCCACGTTCGGTTCAGCTCCTGTGTTCGTACGACGAGGACATCGGCGGGGGCGTCGGCGTGCGCGCGTCGAGCTCGGTCAGCGTGTCCCGCAGCCCCCGGTGTACATCCTCGTACACCTCCAGGTGCCCGTCCGCCGGGAGGTGGTCGGCGTCGGCCAAGCGCTCCAGTCCGGCGTCGACCCGGGGGTGCCCGGTGGGAACGCGCTCCACGCCGAGGGGCGCGGGCGCGGCCGGGTCGTGCGTCTCGGCCGCCTCGTCCGCGGCGGCACCGGGCATCACGTCGCTCATGCCCAGACGCTACCGCGAAGCCGTCCGGTACGGTCGGTCCCGATGGCCACGATCGACGACTGCCGCGGCGCACTGGACCGGCTTGCGGACAACCTCACGCACGCGAACGGCGAGGTGCGCAGCGCCGCCGCGCTCGACCGCACGCTGAGCTGCCACGTCACGGACCTCGACGTCACCTTCACCGGCCGCCTCGCGGGCGGCCGGATCCAGGTCATGGACCGGGTGGACGGGCCGCCGCCCGAGCGCGCCGAGATCCGGCTGGCGATGGCCGGCGACGACCTCGTGGCGCTGGTGGACGGCGAGCTGAACTTCGCGAGGGCCTGGGCCTCCGGCCGGATCAGGCTGGAGGCGGGCTTCCGCGACCTGCTGCGGCTGCGGTCACTGCTCCATTGAGAGCGGGCATGGCCGGGAGCGTCGCCGTCACGTCCGGGCGTGCGCACGGCCCCGCCCGTACCGCGCCGTCACGTCCGGGCGTGCGCCAGGCCCCGCCCGTACCGCGCGTTCACGGCCGCAGTGCCGCCGCCGGCTCGGCGGACCGTGCCTTCCTGGCGGCCGGCACCACGAGCGGCGTTCCCGTCTCCGGGTCGTCGATGACCTGGCAGCGCAGCCCGAAGACGCGCTCGACCAGCTCGGCGGTGACGATCTCGGACGGCGGCCCCTCGGCGATGATCTCGCCGCCGCGTACGGCGATGAGGTGCGTGGCGTACCGCGCCGCGTGGTTCAGGTCGTGCAGCACGGCGACGAGGGTGCGGCCCTGCGTCTCGTGCAGTTCGGCGCACAGGTCGAGGACGTCGATCTGGTGCTGGATGTCGAGGAAGGTCGTCGGCTCGTCGAGGAGCAGCAGCGGCGTCTGCTGGGCGAGGGCCATCGCGATCCAGACCCGCTGCCGCTGGCCGCCGGACAGCTCGTCGACGTACCGGTCCCCCAGCTCGCCGACGCCGGTCGCGTCCATCGACTCCTGGACGATCCGCTCGTCCTCGGGGGACCACTGGCGCAGCAGGCCCTGGTGGGGGTAGCGGCCGCGGGCGACCAGGTCGGCGACGGTGATGCCGTCGGGCGCGATGGACGACTGGGGCAGCAGGCCCAGCGTCCTGGCGACCTTCTTGGCGGGCATGGTGTGGATGGCCTGCCCGTCGAGGAGTACGCGGCCCTCGGTGGGCTTCAGCATCCGGGACAAGGCGCGCAGCAGGGTCGACTTGCCGCAGGCGTTGGGGCCGACGATCACCGTGAAGGAGTTGTCGGGGATCTCGACGGACAGGTCGCGGGCGATGATCCGCTGCTCGTAGGCGAGGGTCACCGATTCGGCGCTGAGCCGCTGGCGCTGCATGGACGGGGTACTCCTGTCGCTCTGGTCGTTCATGGGGCTCATATCCGGCCTGCCCGGCGCTCGGTCACCAGCAGCCACAGCAGGTACACGCCGCCGACGACACCGGTCACGACGCCCACCGGGAGCTGTCGGTCGCCGAAGGCGCCGGTGGCCGCCCAGTCCGCGATCAGCAGCAGGGCGGCGCCCGTCAGCAGGGAGGCGGCCAGGTTGGGTCCGGGCGTGCGCGTGAGGCGGCGGGCGACCTGCGGGGCACTCAGTGCGACGAAGCTGATCGGGCCGGCCGCGGCCGCGGCGGCGGCCACCAGCAGCACCGCGGAGCCCATCAGCACCATGCGCGTGCGCTCGACCTTCACCCCGAGCGCGTACGCCGCGTCGTCACCCATCTCCAGCATGCGCAGCGGACGGCCGTACGCCAGCACCACCGGCACGAGGACACAGCACACCGCCAGCAGCGGCCGGAACTGGGTCCAGTCCCGGCCCTCGAGCGAGCCGGTCATCCACACGGTGGCGCGGGTGGCGTCGACCAGGTTCGCCTTGGTGAGCAGGTAGTGGATGACGGCGGTCAGCATGGCCGCCACGCCGATGCCGACGAGCACCAGCCGGAAGCCGTGCACCCCGCGCTTCCAGGCCAGCAGGTAGACGGCGGCACCGGTCACCAGCCCGCCGACGACGGCTCCGGCGGCGACCGCGGTGGCGTCCCCCTGGAACACCACGATCACGGTGAGCGCGCCCACGGTCGCGCCCTGCCCGAAGCCGAGCATGTCGGGGCTGCCGAGCGGGTTGCGGGTGAGGGACTGGAAGACCGCGCCCCCCAGGCCCAGCGCCGCGCCGACGAGCACCGCGACGAGGACCCGCGGCAGCCGCAGGTCCTGGACCACGAACTCCTGCGCCACGGTGCCGTCGCCGAGGAGCGTGGCGACGACGTCGGCGGGGGCGATCGGGAAGTCCCCGCTGCCGATGAGGACGATCCCGGCCGCGAGGGTGACCAGGACCAGGCCGGCGACGGCGGCGGCGCCGCGCGGCTCGACCCGTACGGACAGCCCACCGGGCATGCGTATGGCTTTCACAGCTGGGCCATCCTCTTGCGGCGTACGAGGTGGATGAAGACGGGGCCGCCGATGACCGCGGTGACGATGCCCACCTGGAGCTCCGACGGCCGGGCCACGACCCTGCCGATGACGTCGGCGCCCAGGAGCAGGACGGGCGAGAGCACGGCCGCGTACGGCAGGATCCACCGCATGTCGGGACCGGTGAGGGCCCGTACGAGATAGGGCACCGCCAGTCCCACGAACGTGATGGGCCCGCAGGCGGCGGTCGCGGCGCCGCACAGCAGCGTGACCGCGACCATCGCGAGCACGCGCGTGCGGTTCAGGTGGGCGCCCAGGGCCCTGGCCGTGTCGTCGCCCATCTCCATGGCGTTCAGCGGCCGGGCGATCAGCAGCGCGAGGACGACCCCGGCGGCGACGAAGGGGGCGACCCTGCGGACGGTGTCCATGTCGGCGGTGGCGAGCGACCCGACGGTCCAGAACCGCAGCCGGTCCAGTGCGGCGGCATCCAGCAGCTGTACGGCGTTGACGTACCCGTACAGGGCGAAGGTGGCGGCCGTCCCGGCGAGCGCGAGCCGCACGGGGTTGGCGCTGCGGCTGCCGCCGAGCAGGTACACGAGGACGGAGACGAGAGCGGCTCCGGCGAACGCGAACCACACGTAGCCGGTGAGCGACGTGACGCCGAAGAAGCTGATGGCGGTGACCACGGCGGCGGCCGCGCCCGCGTTGACCCCCATGAGGCCGGGCTCGGCGAGCGGGTTGCGGGTGAGCGCCTGCATCACGGCCCCCGACAGCCCGAGCGCGACGCCGACGATCAGCCCCATCACGGTGCGCGGCACGCGCAGTTCGGCGATGACGACGTCGGTACCGGTGCCGGAGTTGTGGAACAGCCCGTGCCACACGTCCCCCACCGGGACCGGCTTGGCGCCGACCACGATGCTCGCGACACACACCAGCAGCAGGACCCCGACGGACACCAGCAGCCCCACCGCGCGCACGGAATGACGCCTGCGCGGCTGCTGCGTGGCGGATACCGGCTCCGCGCTCACTTCGGAAGGACTCTGGACCAACACCCGGTTAGGTTAGCCTACCCTGCACCGGAGCCCCATCCAAGATCCCCTCGGGGCCGGCGGGCCGCTGACCGGCCGCCTCGTCCCGCCGGTCCAGGAGCAGGGACCGCCCTCACCACCCGAGCCGCGCCAGCGCCTTCCCCGCGTCCAGGCCGCACGCTCCGGACCCTGCCTGCGTCCACGCGGCCGCGCACAACGCCCGCAGCCCGTCCAGCGGTTGACCGCCCTCGCCCTCCAGCACCAGCGCTCCCCCGCTCACCGACGCGGTCCAGCCGCCGCACACGAACCCGCCGGCCGCTTCGCCGGACGCCGCCGTCACCTCCGGCTGGCCCGTCAACAGCCCCCGCAGGTCCGCGTCCACGTACGTCGGCCGGTGCTCGGGCACCGCAGCCAGCAACTGCGCCGGGTCCGTCACACCCGTCAGCACGAGGATCGAATCCACGCCACCGTTGAACGCCCCCTCGATGTCGGTGTCCAGCCGGTCCCCCACCACCAGCGGCCGCCGCGCACCCGTCCGCAGGATCGTCTCGCGGTGCATCGGCGGCAGCGGCTTGCCCGCCACCTGCGGCTGCGCGCCCGTCGCGATCCGTACGACCTCCACCGCCGCGCCGTTCCCCGGCGCGATCCCCCGCGCGCCCGGGATGGTCAGATCGGTGTTGGACGCGTACCACGGCACCCCGCGCGCGATCGCGTACGACGCCTCCGCGAACCGCCCCCACGGCAGTTCCGGCCCCCCGTACCCCTGCACCACGGCCACCGGCTCGTCGTCCGCGGACTCGACCGGCTCGAGCCCGCGCTCGCGCAGCGCGACCCGCAGCCCCTCGCCCCCGATCACCAGCACCCGGGACCCCCGGGGCACCTGTTCCGCGATCAGCCGCGCCACCGCCTGCGCCGAGGTGATCACGTCCGTGGCGTCGGCGGGTACACCGAGCTCCGTCAGGTGCGCGGCCACCGCCTCGGGCGTGCGCAGCGCGTTGTTCGTGACGTACGCGAGGTGCATCCCCCCGGCACGCGCCGCCTCCAGCGCCTCCACGGCGTGCGCGATCGCCTCCCCGCCCGCGTACACGACACCGTCCAGATCCAGCAGCGCGGTGTCGTACGCCTCGCTCAAGGCGATCGCACTGCCGCCCGGCCGGGTCCTGCCGCCGTCACCCTGCTGCTGCCCCATGTCCCGCCGTCCTCCCTGGAAGCCACTGACCCACGAACACGAACCCCGAGACGTCGTACGCCCGATTCCGGCCTGACCCCGCCCTGCCGGAGCCGCACGCCGATCTGCCTCAAAGCCGCTCCCCCGATCATCGCTCATGTCCCACCCCACATACGATGCTGGGATGAACAGCACGGGTCCTGCGGCCAACGACGGTCTGCACCTGCTCCCCTTCCGCGGGCTGCGTTACGACGCCCACCGGGTCGGGAGTCTCGCCGCGGTGACCTCCCCGCCGTACGACGTGGTCGTACGGCCCGACGGCCTGCACCACCTCGAATCGGCCGACCCCCACAACATCGTCCGGCTGATCCTTCCGCAGGCCGCCACCAACGGCGCCCGCCATCGCCAGGCGGCCCAGACGCTCGACAGCTGGCTCGCCGAAGGCATTCTCGCCCCCGACCCCGAGCCCGCCCTGTACGTGTACGAGCAGCGCAAGGGCGACCTGCTCCAGCGCGGTCTCATCGGCGCACTGGAGCTCTCCGCCCCGGCCGAGGGGGTCGTGCTGCCCCACGAGGACGTCATGCCGCACGTCGTCGAGGACCGTGCCGCGCTGATGCGCACGACGACCGCCAACCTGGAGCCGCTGCTCCTCACCTACCGCGGCAACGGCACCGCCACCGGCGCGACCGCCGTCATGGAACGCACCGCGCTACGGGCCCCTCTCCTCGCGACCACCACCGAGGACGGCTTCAGCCACCGCCTGTGGGCGGTCACCGACCCGTCGGACATCGCCGAGATCGCCGACGACCTCGCCCACCACCAGGCCCTGATCGCCGACGGCCACCACCGCTGGGCGACGTACCTGCGGCTGCGCGAGGAACACCCCGAGCCCGGCCCCTGGAACTACGGGCTGGTCCTCCTCGTGGACACGGCCCGCTACCCCCTGCAGGTCCGTGCCATCCACCGGCTGCTGAACCGCCTCCCCGTCACGGACGCGCTCACCGCGCTCGACCACCACTGCCGGATACGCACTCTGGAGGACGGCACACCGCTGCCCACGGCCATGGAGGCCCTCGCCTCGGCGGCCGCCGAGGGCAACGCCTTCCTCCTCACCGGCGGCGACGGCCGCTTCCACCTGATCGACCGGCTCGACCCCGCCCTCGTGGCCCGTACGGTTCCGGCCGACCGGCCGGAATCCTGGCGCACCCTGGACGCGACGGTCCTGCACGCCACGCTGCTCGACCACATCTGGAACATCCCGGACACCCCCGAGCACATCGCGTACATCCACGACACGGAGGCCACCGTCACCCAGGCCGCACGCCGCGGCGGCACGGCGGTACTGATGCATCCGGTGCGCGAGGACGTCGTCCGTGACCTCGCCCGTCAAGGCGTCACGATGCCCCGGAAGTCGACGTCCTTCGGCCCGAAGCCGGCGACCGGCCTGGTACTCCGCAGCCTCACCCTGGACTGACACAGCAGCCGGAACACGAGGAGGGCGGCACCCCGCGGGGTGCCGCCCTCCTCTCGTCATCGGTGCCGATCAGCGCAACGGACGATCAGCGCTCGTCGCCCTCGACCGCGTCCTGCTCGGCGTCCTGGTCCTCGTCCTCCACAGCAGCGTCGAGGAACTCGACACCGTCCATTTCGGCAAGACGGTCCGACGCGTCGGTCGCGCCGTCCTTGTCGGCCTCCAGCGCCTTGGCGAACCACTCCCGCGCCTCGTCCTCGCGGCCCGCCTCCAGCAGCGCGTCGGCGTACGCGTACCGCAGCCGCGCGGTCCACGGCTGGACGGAGTTGGACGCCAGCTCCGGGCTCTGCAGGGTCACGATGGCGGCATCCAGCTGCCCCATGTCCCGCCGGGCCCCGGCGACGACGAGCCGCATCTCGACCTGGCCCGCCTTGTCGAGCTTCTGCACCTCGGGCTCACCGGCCATCGCCAGCGCCCGCTCGGGCCGGCCGAGCCCGCGCTCGCAGTCCGCCATCACGGGCCACAGCTCCACGCTGCCGGTCATCCGCCGCGCAGCCCGGAACTCGGCGAGCGCCTCGGCGTACTTCTGCGTCGCGTACGCGGCGAAGCCGGCGGCCTCCCGCACGGCGGCCACACGCGAGGCGAGCCGCAGCGCGATACGCGAGTACGCGTACGCCTGCTCCGGGTCCTCGTCGATGAGCTTGGCGACCATCACGAGGTTCCTCGCGACGTCCTCGGCCAGGGTCT
Organism: Streptomyces sp. NRRL S-118; assembly: GCF_000716335.1. GTDB lineage: Bacteria > Actinomycetota > Actinomycetes > Streptomycetales > Streptomycetaceae > Streptomyces. The sequence continues at coordinate 230,512 of NZ_KL591011.1, forward strand.
TGGGCAGGCTCATCAGCTCCTGCCGCACATCCTTGTCGATCTCGTCGCCGGTGACGTCCTCCGGGATCGGAAGCCGCTTGATCGGCTCACGCTCACGCTCGTCACGCCGGAACCCGCCACGGTCGTCCCGCCCGCGGAAACCACGCCGGTCGCGGTCGCGGTCGTCGCGACGCGGCCCCCTGGCCCGGTCGTCGCGCCCGCCCCGGTACCCACCGCGATCGCGGTCGTCACGGCGGTCGTCCCTGCGCTGCATGCGGTCGTCGCGCGGGAACCCACCGCGATCCCGGTCGTCGCGACGCGGCGCCCGGTCACGGTCACGATCCCGGTCGTCCCGCCGCGGCGCACGGTCGTCCCTCGGGAACGTGGGCCGGTCCCCGGCCCGCCGGAAGCCACCGCGGTCCCGGTCACGGTCACGATCCCGGTCGTCACGGCGGAAGCCGGGTCGGTCGTCGCGCCGGTCGTCACGACGGAAGCCGGGTCGGTCGTCACGCCGGTCGTCACGACGGAACCCGGGCCGGTCGTCACGCCGGTCGTCACGACGGAAGCCGGGTCGGTCATCGCGCCGGAACCCCGGCCGGTCGTCCCGCCGATCGTCACGCCGGTCGTCACGGCGGAACCCGGGTCGGTCGTCCCGCCGATCGTCCCGCCGATCGTCACGCCGGTCATCGCGCCGGAAGCCCCCGCCGCCGCCACGATTGTCGTCCCGGCGGTCATCACGGCGGTCGTCCCGGCGGTCGTCCCGGCGGAAACCGGGCCGATCGTCACGGCGGAAACCGCCGCGGTCGTCGCGGTCATCGCGTCGGAAGCCGCCACCAGCGGGGCGCCCACCACGGTCGTCACGGGTGCCGAACCCGCCGCGGTCGTCGCTTCGACGCGGTCCGCGGTCACGGTCGCGGTCGTCACGCCGGAACGCCGGCCGGTCGTCACGGCGGAACCCGCCGCCACGGTTGTCATCCCGCCGCGGCCCACGGTCGTCACGCCGGAAGCCGCCTCGGTCACCGTCCCTACGACGCGGCTCGCGCTCCGGACGATCGTCGGAGGAGTTGGTGGACATCGGCATGGCTCCTGTCTTCGGGTACCGCAGTCATTCTCGCGCAGTCGGCGGTCCGACGCGCTTCGAGGAATTTCAAGTACAAACAAAAAAGGACCCTTGGTCCCAGCATGAACGCTGGGACCAAGGGTCCTTGAAAGATTGTTCGGCGGCGTCCTACT
>NZ_KL591012.1:0-5198 GCF_000716335.1 Streptomyces sp. NRRL S-118
TGGGAAAGCCCCGCACCGTATGGTGCGGGGCTTTTCCGCGTTTTAGGCCCAGGTCTCGGGCGGAGACTCTTTTCGGCTCTGGGCAGGTGAGAGGGCGTCAGGATGCGGGAACCCGTGCGGTGTTGCCGGAGTGGGAGCCGGTTAGGCGAATCCGTTCGTTCGGGGTATGCTCTATCCCGTTGCCGCGAGGGAAACCTCGAAGCGACAAGCCGGCCCCTATAGCTCAGTCGGCAGAGCGTCTCCATGGTAAGGAGAAGGTCAACGGTTCGATTCCGTTTGGGGGCTCTGGAACGAAAGAGGACCCCCGCCCAAGTGGCGGGGGTCCTCTTCGCGTTGGCGGCAGGGGCGACGGCCCTGTCCGTCAGTCGGTGTGCGGCTCCGGGACACGCATCGCCAGGATCGCCATGTCGTCGGACGGCGGCTCGGCTGCGAAACGTTCGACCGCGCGCATCACGCGGGCGGTGACCGCGCCGGCCGTCAGGCCCGTACACGTGGTGAGGACGTCCATCAGGCCGTCGTCGCCGAGCATGCGGGAGCCCTCGCGGCGTTCGGTGACGCCGTCGGTGACGCACAGCAGGACGTCGCCCGGATCCAGGGTGACGGTCTCCTCGTACAGTTCCAGGTCGTCCATGACGCCGAGGAGCGGCTGCGGTTCGGCGGCCGGCTCGACCGTGCCGTCCTGCCGCAGGCGCAGCGGGAGCGGGTGGCCGGCGCAGACGACCTTGAGGAGGGCGCTGCCGTCCTCCTGGGGCCACAACTCGCCGTAGAGCAGGGTGAGGAAGCGGGAGCGGGCGCCCTCGTCGAGGATCGCGGCGTTCAGGCGCTCCAGGACCGCGGGGCCGCCGAAGCCCTCACGGGCCAGCAGGCGCAGGGCGTGGCGGGCGAGGCCGGTGACGGCCGCGGCTTCCGGACCCGTACCGCAGACGTCGCCGATGGCGAAGCCGTACGCGTTGTCGCGGATCGGGAAGAGGTCGTAGAAGTCGCCGCCGACCTCGTTGCCTTCGCCGGCCGCGCGGTAGATGACGTCGACCTCGACGCCCGGCACCTGCGGGAGGCCCGGAGGCAGCAGGCTGCGCTGGAGCGACTGGCTGATGGCCGTGCGCTCGGAGTACAGGCGTGCGTTGTCGAGGGCGAGGGCGGCCCGGCGGGAGAGGTCCTCGGCGAGCTCCAGGATCTCCTGGCGGAAGTGGTCGTCGGACGGCTTGCCCAGCGTCAGCATGCCGATGACGCGGTTACGGGCGACCAGCGGCAGGACGACCGTCTCGCCGCCGACCGCGCTGGCCGTCGCCAGGGTCGTACCGATGCCGGACGACAGCGGGCTGGAGCCGTACCCCAGCTCGCGCATGGAGGTGCGCAGGGCGGCCTGGTGGGCGGCGTCGGAAGGGGCGGTCCAGACGCGGGCCCCGGGGGAGGGGACCGGCTCCGGCGGCGGGATCTTGGACAGGAGGGCCTTGAGGCCGTCGATGCGGTCCTCGTCCTCGTGGAGGACGTAGGAGAGGTACGGGTCGGAGGACTGGTCGGCGATCGTGTAGACGGCGCACCAGGTGGCCAGCGTCGGCACCGTCATCTGGGCCATGAGGGCCAGGGTCTGGTCCCGGTCCAGGGTGCCGGCCAGCAGGTCGGAGGCCTCGACGAGGAAGCTGAGGGAGCCGCGGCGGAGACGCTCGAGTTCGCCCAGACGCGCCGACTCCACGGCGAGGGCGATGCGGTCCGCGGCGAACTGGAGGCGCAGGGCTTCCTCGTTCGAGTACCGCCCGGAGGCCTCCGCGGCGACGCCCAGCGAGCCCGTGAGGCGTCCCTCGACCTTGAGGGGGACGGTGACGACCGAGCGCATGCCGGTGCCGTTGAGGAGCGGTACGGCGCCGGGGACGGCCGCGAGGTCCTCGTGGACGGCGGGCATGCGGGCGGAGGAGTAGCGGCTGGTGCCGGACTCGACGGGCACGCGGGCGAAGCGCTGGCGGGCCGAGGGGAGCCCGGTCGTGGCGCGGACCTCCAGCTCGGTCTCGTCGTCCGTGGCCAGCAGGAGGAAGGCGGCGTCGCCGTCGAGCATGTCGCGGGCGCGCTCGACGGTCCGCTGCAGCAGGCCGTCGAGGTCGTCAGGGGCGGGGGAGCCGATGAAGACCTCGAAGGGGTCGGAGCTGCGGCCCTCGGAGCCCGAGTCGGTCACGGGGGTGCGGGGCGGGGACTGGAGGACGGCGCGCTCGTAGTCGCGGACGAGGAGGCAGACGGTGGACGGTTCGCCGTGGGTGTCGCGGACGCGCAGGTGGGAGGCGTAGACGGGGATGACGCGGCCGTCGGCGCAGCGGATGCCGTAACTGCCCTCCCAGCGGGAGAGCCGCAGGGCCTCGGCGAGGCCGGTGCCGATGCCGGGGGTGTGGGGCCAGGCGGCGAAGTCACCGAGCGGTTTGCCGACGACCTGGTCGGCGGCGTACCCGAAGAGGCGCTCGGCGTCCTCGTTCCAGGCGGTGATGGTGCCGTTGCGGTCGATCTGGGCGACGGCGACGCGGACGCGTTCGTCGGCCACGGGGAGGAGGTCGTCGGGGAGCGCGGGGCCGGCGGAGCGGGTGCCGACGGGGCGTTCGGGGAGGTCGAGCTGGAACCAGACCTGTTTGCGGGTGGGGGAGTACTCCACGCCCCAGCGGGAGGCCAGGGCGGCGCACAGCAGCAGTCCGCGGCCGTTCTCGCGCTCCGGGTGCACCTCGGTGCGGCCGGAGCCCTGGAGGGGCACCTCGCGCTCCGGGTAGCGGTCGGCGACCTCGACGCGTACGCCGTGCTCGGTGCGCAGGCACAGGACGTCGGCGGCGGTGCCGGCGTGGATCACCGCATTGGTGACCAGTTCGCTGGTGAGGACGACGGCGTCGTCGACGACATCGCCGTAACCCCAGCCCTGGAGGGTGTCCCGGACGAAGGCCCGGGCGGTCGCCACGGACCGCCCCACGGGCTCGAAGGTGGCGGCCGCCCGAGCGGTGATCACAGAACTCCTCGTACGCGTTTCGACGCCCGGCTCTGCCATGGTCGGCCCTGCCCCTCCCCGGTGCCCGGTGGTCGCGCTCCGCCGCACCGCCCCCAGCCGGGCGGACCGGGGCGGTTGGACAGCCGGATGCCAGGTTACTTACCTTCGCTGTCCGGGCGGGTGGTGGTCACCACCGTTTCCGTCCCCCGAGGGTGGGGACGTTATGCGAAGCTGCCGAACTGTTATGGCCTCGATCGCTCGTGGTGAAACACTGGGAGGGCTTCCGGCTGCGGTCCGGGCATTCCCTGCCCGAGCAGCCACGAGCGATGCCCGAGCAGTACGGTCAACCCCTGCGGGAGGGACACGGTGGAGTCTGGCGTGACGGCGCGGAGCGGAAGCACGCGCGCGAAGGGCGGGCGGTCCCGGAGCGGTGGGACGGTCGAGGTGGATGCCGCTGCCCTGGAGCGGCTGCTGACCGCCCTGGCGTCGATGCGGGACGGCAACTTCCGCAAACGCCTGACCGTGACCGGTGACGGTGTGATGGCGGAGATCGCCGCCGTCTTCAACGAGGTCGCCGACCGCAAGCTGCACCTGACCGGTGAGCTGCAGCGGGTCCGGCGGATGGTCGGGCGCGAGGGCAAGCTGTCGGAGCGGCTGGAGGTCGGGGCCAGCGAGGGCGCCTGGGCGCAGGCCATCGAGGCGGCGAACGCCCTGGTCGACGATCTGACGCGGCCCGTGTCGGAGGTCGGGCGGGTGCTGTCCGCGGTCGCGGAGGGTGACCTGGAGCAGCGGATGGAGCTGCGCTCGGAGAGCCTCGACGGGACGGTGCGGCCGTTGCGCGGGGAGTTCCTCAAGGTCGCCCGTACCGTCAACAACCTGGTCGACCAGCTCTCGGCGTTCACCGACGAGGTGACCCGGGTGGCGCTGGAGGTCGGCACCGAGGGCAAGCTCGGCGGGCAGGCGCAGGTGCGCGGCATGTCCGGTTCCTGGAAGGATCTCCAGGATTCGGTGAACACCATGGCGTACCGGCTGACGGCTCAGGTGCGGGACATCGCTCTCGTGACGACGGCGGTCGCCAAGGGCGATCTGTCGCGGAAGGTCACCGTGCACGTGGCCGGTGAGATGCTCCAGCTGAAGAACACCGTGAACACGATGGTGGACCAGCTGTCGTCCTTCTCCTCCGAGGTCACGCGGGTGGCCCGCGAGGTGGGTACGGAGGGCGAGCTGGGCGGTCAGGCCGAGGTGCCGGGCGTGGCGGGGGTGTGGAAGGACCTCACCGACTCCGTCAACACGATGGCGGGCAACCTGACGTCCCAGGTGCGGGGCATCGCCGAGGTGACGACGGCGGTCGCCAACGGCGACCTGTCGCAGAAGGTGACCGTCAGTGCGCGGGGCGAGGTGGCGCAGCTCGCCGACACGATCAATCAGATGACCGAGACGCTGCGGACGTTCGCCGACGAGGTGACGCGCGTGGCGAGCGAGGTCGGTGCCGAGGGCCTCCTCGGCGGGCAGGCGCAGGTGCCGGGCGCGGCCGGCACGTGGAAGGACCTGACGGACTCGGTCAACACCGTGTTCCGGAACCTGACCACTCAGGTGAGGGACATCGCGCAGGTGACGACGGCGGTGGCGAACGGTGACCTGTCGCAGAAGGTCACGGTCGACGTGGCCGGGGAAATGCTGGAGTTGAAGAACACCGTCAACACGATGGTGGACCAGCTGTCGGCGTTCGGTTCCGAAGTGACGCGGGTGGCCCGCGAGGTGGGTGTCGAGGGCCGGCTGGGCGGCCAGGCGCATGTGCCGGGCGCCGCGGGGACGTGGAAGGACCTGACCGACTCGGTCAACACGGCGTTCCGCAACCTCACCGGTCAGGTGCGGGACATCGCGCAGGTGACGACGGCGGTGGCGAACGGTGATCTGACGCAGAAGGTCACCGTCGACGTCGCGGGCGAGATGCTGGAGCTGAAGAACACGGTCAACACGATGGTCGCGCAGCTGTCGTCGTTCGCCGACCAGGTGACGCGGATGGCGCGGGACGTGGGCACGGAGGGCCGGCTGGGTGGTCAGGCGCGCGTCGACGGCGTCTCGGGCACGTGGAAGGAGCTCACGGACTCCGTCAACTTCATGGCCGGGAACCTGACGTCCCAGGTGCGGCAGATCGCGCAGGTGACGACGGCCGTGGCGCGCGGTGACCTGTCGCAGAAGATCGACGTGGACGCGCGGGGCGAGATCCTGGAGCTGAAGAACA
>NZ_KL591012.1:5220-6344 GCF_000716335.1 Streptomyces sp. NRRL S-118
CGATGGTCGACCAGCTCTCGGCGTTCGCGGAGCAGGTGACCCGGGTGGCCCGTGAGGTGGGCACCGACGGCCGGCTGGGCGGCCAGGCGCAGGTGCCGGGTGTCGCGGGTGTGTGGCGGGACCTGACGGATTCGGTGAACGGCATGGCGGGGAACCTGACCGCCCAGGTCCGCAACATCGCTCAGGTCGCGACGGCCGTGGCGCGCGGTGACCTGTCGCAGAAGATCGACGTGGACGCGCGGGGCGAGATCCTGGAGCTGAAGAACACCCTCAACACGATGGTGGACCAGCTGTCCAACTTCGCGGAGCAGGTGACCCGGGTGGCCCGCGAGGTGGGCACCGAGGGCATCCTGGGCGGCCAGGCGGAGGTGCAGGGCGTCTCCGGTACCTGGAAGGACCTGACCCAGTCCGTCAACTCGATGGCGAACAACCTGACGTCGCAGGTGCGGAACATCGCCGAGGTGACGACCGCGGTCGCCAAGGGCGATCTGTCGAAGAAGATCACCGTGGACGCGCGGGGCGAGATCCTCGACCTGGTCACCACCGTCAACACGATGGTGGACCAGCTGTCCAACTTCGCCGACGAGGTGACGCGGGTCGCCCGTGAGGTGGGTACCGAGGGCATTCTGGGCGGTCAGGCGCGGGTGCGGGGTGTCACCGGCATCTGGAAGGACCTGAGCGACAACGTCAACGTGATGGCGAACAACCTGACCTCGCAGGTGCGGAACATCTCGCGGGTGTCGTCGGCCGTCGCCAACGGTGATCTGACGAAGAAGGTGACGGTCGAGGCGCGCGGCGAGGTCGCGGAGCTCGCCGACACCGTCAACACCATGGTGACCACGCTGTCGTCGTTCGCCGACGAGGTCACGCGGGTGGCGCGCGAGGTGGGCACGGAAGGTGAGCTGGGCGGTCAGGCCCGGGTGCCGGGTGTGTCCGGTACGTGGAAGGACCTGACTGAGTCGGTGAACTCGATGGCGTCCAACCTGACGGGGCAGGTGCGCCAGATCGCCGCGGTCACCACGGCCATCGCCAAGGGCGATCTCACCAAGAAGATCGACATCGATGCGCAGGGCGAGATCCTGGAGCTGAAGAACACCATCAACACGATGGTCGACCAGCTCTCG
>NZ_KL591012.1:6406-139052 GCF_000716335.1 Streptomyces sp. NRRL S-118
TCAACACGATGGTCGACCAGCTCTCGTCGTTCGCCGAGGAGGTCACGCGGGTGGCCCGCGAGGTGGGTACCGAGGGCATCCTCGGCGGCCAGGCCCGGGTCCGGGACGTGGACGGCACCTGGCGCGACCTGACCGAGTCGGTGAACGAGATGGCCGGGAACCTGACGCGGCAGGTGCGCGCGATCGCGGCCGTCGCCACGGCGGTGACCCGCGGTGACCTGAACCTGAAGATCGACGTCGATGCGGCGGGCGAGATCCAGGTCCTCCAGGACAACATCAACACGATGATCGCCAACCTGCGCGACACCACCCTCGCCAACGAGGAGCAGGACTGGCTCAAGGGCAACCTGGCCCGGATCTCCGGTCTGATGCAGGGCCGGCGCGACCTCGACGACGTGGCGTCGCTGATCATGAGCGAGCTGACCCCGGTGGTCTCGGCGCAGCACGGCGCGTTCTTCCTGGCGATGCCCACGGGCGGCGGCAACGAGATCGGGGCGGACGAGGACGGCTCGTACGTGCTGGTCATGCGCGGCAGCTACGGCTACTCGGCCGGGTCGATGCCCACGTCCTTCCGGCCGGGCGAGACGCTGATCGGTACGGCCGCCGAGGAGAAGCGGACCATCCAGGTCAATGTGCCGCCCGGTTACCTCAAGATCTCGTCCGGGCTCGGGGAGGCCGCCCCGGCGCATGTGATCGTGCTGCCAGTGCTCTTCGAGGGGAAGGTCCTCGGCGTGATCGAGCTGGCGTCGTTCCAGCCCTTCACGCAGATCCAGCGCGACTTCCTGAACCAGATCGCCGAGATGATCGCGACGAGCGTCAACACCATCAGCGTCAACACCAAGACCGAGGTGCTGCTCGAGCAGTCGCAGGAGCTGACGGAGCAGCTGCGGGAGCGTTCGGCGGAACTGGAGAGCCGGCAGAAGGCGCTGCAGGACTCCAACGCCGAGCTGGAGGAGAAGGCCGAGCTGCTGGCGCAGCAGAACCGCGACATCGAGGTGAAGAACACCGAGATCGAGGAGGCGCGGCAGGTGCTGGAGGAGCGGGCCGAGCAGCTCGCCGTCTCCATGCGCTACAAGTCGGAGTTCCTGGCGAACATGTCGCACGAGCTGCGTACGCCGCTGAACTCGCTGCTCATCCTGGCGAAGCTGCTCGCGGACAACGCGGAGGGCAACCTGTCGCCGAAGCAGGTCGAGTTCGCCGAGACCATCCACGGTGCCGGTTCGGACCTGCTCCAGCTGATCAACGACATCCTCGACCTGTCGAAGGTCGAGGCGGGCAAGATGGACGTCAGCCCGACCCGGATCGCGCTGGTCCAGCTCGTCGACTACGTGGAGGCGACGTTCCGGCCGCTGACCGCCGAGAAGGGCCTGGACTTCTCCGTACGGGTGTCGCCGGAACTGCCGGCCACGCTCCACACCGACGAGCAGCGGCTGCTGCAGGTGCTGCGCAACCTGCTGTCGAACGCGGTGAAGTTCACCGACAGCGGGGCGGTGGAGCTGGTGATCCGGCCCGCCAGGGCGGACGTGCCGCAGTCGATCCGCGAGCAGTTGCTGGAGGCGGGTTCGCTGAGCGAGCCGGACGGCGACCTGATCGCGTTCTCGGTGACCGACACGGGGATCGGCATCGCCGCCAGCAAGATGCGGGTGATCTTCGAGGCGTTCAAGCAGGCGGACGGTACGACGAGCCGCAAGTACGGCGGTACGGGTCTGGGGCTGTCGATCAGCCGGGAGATCGCGCGGCTGCTGGGCGGCGAGATCCACGCGGCGAGCGAGCCGGGCCGTGGCTCGACCTTCACGCTGTACCTGCCGCTGCACCCCAGCGAGCTGCCGCCGCACGGGTACGGGCATCAGGGCTCGGGTGCGGAGCCCGGTGGCTCCGACGGCCAGGGGCCGGAGGGATTCGGCGAGGCGGCGCAGGACGGGCGCTCGGGCGGAGGGGCGCTGTTCCGGCATCGCCGCAGGGCGGTGGGCCGGGCGGAGCCGCGGGCGGCGCTGCCGGGCCGGACGGCGCAGCCGCAGGAGGCGCCTTCCCCGGCGGCCGGGGGGCAGCAGGCTTCGGGGGTGGCCGCGGGCCCGGCGGCCGGTGCGGCGTCCGGGGCGCAGGAGTGGCCGGGCGCCGGTCAGGAGGACGCGCACGCGCCGGGACACCGCTTCGCGTTCAACGGTGAGAAGGTGCTCATCGTCGACGACGACATCCGCAACGTCTTCGCGCTCACCAGCGTCCTGGAGCAGCACGGGCTGGCGGTGCTGTACGCCGAGAACGGCCGTGAGGGCATCGAGGTGCTGGAGCAGCACGACGACGCGGCGGTCGTCCTGATGGACATCATGATGCCGGAGATGGACGGATACGCGACGACGACGGCGATCCGGCGGATGCCGCAGTTCGCCGGCCTGCCGATCATCGCGCTGACGGCGAAGGCGATGAAGGGCGACCGGGAGAAGGCCATCGAGTCCGGGGCGTCCGATTACGTTACGAAGCCGGTGGATCCGGATCATCTGCTCTCCGTGATGGAGCAGTGGATGCGCGGAGAGTGATCGGGTGCTGCACGGATGACGGCGAGTTGTTGACTGACTGTGGTCGAAGGCGTGTGAGAGGGCGGCGTACGGGGAACCTTCTGGTCTCCCACCGCGTTTCTGCTATGTGCACAGTGACATCGCGGTGACAGGGTGTGGCGACAGGCGGGGTGCGGCTACCATGACCGGCACAAGGACGGACGGCGCAAGGGAGTCGTCCCCTGGGGCGGCGCCCGGCCAACTGCCGGGGCGAGGAGGACGGGCCATGGTGCAGAAGGCCAAGATCCTCCTGGTCGATGACCGACCGGAGAATCTGCTGGCGCTGGAGGCCATCCTCTCTGCGCTCGATCAGACGCTGGTCCGGGCATCGTCAGGGGAGGAAGCGCTCAAGGCGCTGCTGACGGACGACTTCGCGGTCATTCTGCTGGATGTCCAGATGCCGGGAATGGACGGTTTCGAGACCGCCGCGCACATCAAGCGTCGGGAACGGACGCGGGACATCCCGATCATCTTCCTCACCGCGATCAACCACGGCCCGCACCACACCTTCCGCGGGTACGCGGCCGGGGCCGTCGACTACATCTCCAAGCCGTTCGACCCCTGGGTGCTGCGCGCCAAGGTCTCGGTCTTCGTCGAGCTGTACATGAAGAACTGTCAGCTGCGCGAGCAGGCGGCGCTGCTGCGGCTCCAGCTCGAAGGCGGCCAGGGCGGCCAGGACGGCGCGGCCCGTGAGTCCGCTGGTCTGCTCGCCGAGCTCTCCGCCCGCCTCGCCGCGGTCGAGGAGCAGGCCGAGGCCCTCTCCAAGCAGCTCGACGACGAGTCGGCGGACGCCGCGGCCGTCGCCACCGCCGCGCACCTGGAGCGCAAACTCACCGGACTGCGCCGGGCGCTGGACGCCCTGGAGCCCGGCAGCGGAGGGGGCTCGCCCGGCCTTCCCGTACAGGGCTGACGCGCTGTCCGCCTGACGGGCCGTCAGTGACTCCGCCGCCGGTACGACGTACCGTCGGTGCCTCCTCGGTCACCGTGGGGGCGGCCACCCGGCTCACGGCCCTCGTTGAGCCGTCGTCAGTTTGCGGTGACCGCGCGGACGACACGAACGGGTGAAGCGGTAGGCACACGTGTCCACCGCGTCCCACACCGGTAATCTCACCCCCATGGCCTCACGTACGTCCGGCAAGGGTCCCCACGGCACGGCGGGCACCGCGAAGCCGCGCGCCGCCGGCCGTACGACAGGCGCCGCCGGCGCCGCGAAGAAGGCGGCACCCGCCAAGCCACCCGTCAAGAGGGCCGCGCCTGCCGCCAGGAAGGCCGCGGCGAAGAAGGTCCCCGCCAAGAAGGCCGCCGCCAGGAAGGCGGCGGCCGGCGCCAAGGGCGCGTCGAAGGCGGCACCGTCCCCCACCGGGGGGCTGTACCGGCTCGTCCGCGCCCTGTGGCTCGGCCTCGCCCACGCGGTCGGCGCGATGTTCCGCGGCATAGGGCGCGGCGCCAAGGGGCTCGACCCCGCGCACCGCAAGGACGGGCTGGCGCTGCTCCTCCTCGGCATCGCCCTGATCGTCGCCGCCGGCACCTGGGCCAACCTCCGCGGCCCGGTCGGCGACCTCGTCGAGATGCTGGTGACCGGCGCGTTCGGGCGGCTCGACCTCCTCGTACCGCTGCTGGTCGGCGCCGTCGCGGTCCGCCTCATCCTCCACCCCGAGAAACCTGAGGCCAACGGGCGGATCGTCATCGGCTTGTCCGCCCTCGTCATCGGCGTGCTGGGGCAGGTGCACATCGCGTGCGGCTCGCCCGGCCGCGACCAGGGCAGCGAGGCGGTGCGGGACGCGGGCGGCCTGATCGGCTGGAGCGCCTCCAAGCCGCTGGTCTTCATGATGGGGGAGGTCCTCGCCGTCCCCCTGCTGGTGCTGCTCACCGTCTTCGGGCTGCTCGTGGTCACGGCGACGCCCGTCTACGCCATCCCGCAGCGGCTGCGTGCGCTCGGGACCCGTCTCGGGCTGCTCGAACCCGGGGCCGTCGGCCCCGGGGAGGACGACGAGCGCTACGACGAGCAGTGGCGGGAGGCGCTGCCCGCCCGGAGGCGCGGGGCGGTGCCGCCCGCCGGTGCGTACGACGCCCACGGCCCGGAGCAGGCCGAGGAGGAGGCGCTCACCCGCCGCAGGCGGCCGCGGAGGACGGCGGCCGTCCCCGAGCCGGACTTCGACCGGCCCAGGGACGCGGTCGACATCGCGGCGGCGGCCGCGGCCGCGCTCGACGGCGCCGTACTGAACGGCATGCCGCCCTCGCCGGTGGTCGCCGACCTGACCCGGGAGGTCACGGCCGACCGGAAGCGCGACGCACGGGACGCCCGCGACGCACGGGACACCGGGGAGAGCGCCGCGCCCGTCCCGCCCGCGCGGGACGCCGTGCAGCCCGGCCGCCGGGCGGGAGCCTCCTCCGGCCAGGTCCCGGACCTCACCAAGGCCGCGCCCGTGCGGGACGAGGGGCAGTCCCTGCCGCCGCGTGCCGAGCAGCTCCAGCTCGCCGGGGACATCACCTACGTCCTGCCCTCGCTCGACCTGCTGGAGCGCGGCGGCCCGGGCAAGACCCGCAGCGCCGCCAACGACGCGATCGTCGCCGCGCTGACCAACGTCTTCTCCGAGTTCAAGGTGGACGCGGCCGTCACCGGCTTCACCCGCGGGCCGACGGTCACGCGGTACGAGGTGGAGCTCGGCCCGGCCGTGAAGGTCGAGCGGATCACGGCGCTGACCAAGAACATCGCCTACGCCGTCGCCAGCCCCGACGTCCGGATCATCTCGCCGATCCCCGGCAAGTCGGCCGTCGGCATCGAGATCCCGAACACCGACCGCGAGATGGTCAAGGTCGGTGACGTCCTGCGCCTCGCCGACGCCGCCGAGGACGACCACCCGATGCTGGTCGCGCTCGGCAAGGACGTCGAGGGCGGCTACGTGATGGCCAACCTGGCGAAGATGCCGCACGTGCTCGTCGCCGGTGCCACCGGGTCCGGCAAGTCGTCGTGCATCAACTGCCTGATCACCTCGGTGATGATAAGGGCGACCCCCGAGGACGTACGGATGGTGCTGGTCGACCCCAAGCGCGTCGAACTCACCGCCTACGAAGGCATTCCGCACCTCATCACGCCCATCATCACCAACCCCAAGCGGGCGGCCGAAGCGCTCCAGTGGGTCGTGCGCGAGATGGACCTGCGCTACGACGACCTGGCGGCGTACGGCTTCCGGCACATCGACGACTTCAACGCCGCCGTACGGGCCGGAAAGGTCAAGCAGCCCGAGGGCAGCGAGCGCGAGCTCCAGCCGTACCCGTACCTGCTGGTCATCGTCGACGAGCTCGCGGACCTGATGATGGTCGCGCCGCGGGACGTCGAGGACGCCATCGTCCGCATCACGCAGCTGGCCCGCGCGGCCGGCATCCACCTGGTGCTGGCCACCCAGCGGCCGTCCGTGGACGTCGTCACCGGACTCATCAAGGCGAACGTGCCCTCGCGGCTCGCCTTCGCCACCTCGTCGCTCGCCGACAGCCGGGTCATCCTGGACCAGCCGGGCGCGGAGAAGCTCATCGGCAAGGGCGACGGCCTCTTCCTGCCGATGGGGGCGAACAAACCCGTCCGCATGCAGGGCGCCTTCGTCACCGAGGAGGAGGTCCAGGCGGTCGTCCAGCACTGCAAGGACCAGATGGCGCCGGTCTTCCGCGACGACGTCACGGTGGGATCCCAGAAGAAGAAGGAGATCGACGAGGACATCGGCGACGACCTCGACCTGCTGTGCCAGGCCGCCGAACTGGTCGTCACCACGCAGTTCGGTTCCACCTCGATGCTCCAGCGCAAGCTGCGCGTGGGCTTCGCCAAGGCCGGCCGGCTGATGGACCTGATGGAGTCGCGCAACATCGTCGGGCCGAGCGAGGGGTCCAAGGCACGGGACGTCCTTGTCAAACCGGATGAGCTGGATGGAGTACTCGCACTGATCCGGGGGGAGTCGGAGGGGTAGGTATCCGCCGTCCGAGTCCTGATGGAGTCTCACTCGTAAGGGGATCGTGAGCAACCGTTTCCCCGCGTCGTACGTCAAGTTGGGAAGAGAGACGGACAATGGATCTCCTGCCCGTCCCGTCCTTCGGGCGCACGGCCATTCCTATGGCGTACAAACTGCGTCCGCCCGGTTGCTTAACCCTTTCGTACCACCCATAGACTGAACCTCCAGCAGGTGGTTACACGCTCGAAAGGCGCCCTCGTGTCCATCGGCAAATCCCCCGAAGACGACCGGCCTTCGCCCCCTTCGTCCGTTCCGTCCGGACCCTCGGATACGCCCGAGGGCACCGGGACGCCGACCCCTTCGGACGCTTCCGGCCCCGCGGGACCGGAGGCGGACCGCCCCTCGATCGGCCGCGTCCTCCAGCAGGCCCGTGTCGACAGGGGGCTGACCGTCGAGGAGGTCAGCACCTCCACGCGCGTGCGCATCCCGATCGTGCACGCCATCGAGGAGGACGACTACTCACGGTGCGGCGGCGACGTCTACGCCCGGGGGCACATCCGTATGCTCGCGCGTGCCGTCGGCCTCGATCCGGTCCGCCTGGTCGAGCAGTACGACGCCGAGCACGGCGGCCGGCCCTCGCCGACGCCCGCCGCGCCGCTCTTCGAGGCCGAACGCATCCGCCCCGACCGGCGGCGCCCCAACTGGACCGCCGCCATGGTCGCCGCCATCGTCGCCGTGATCGGCTTCGTCGGCTTCACGATGTTCAACGGCGACGACAGCGCCTCCACCACCACGCACGTCGCGGAAGGCCCGGCCCCCGCCCAGAAGCCGGTCCCGAAGCCGAAGCCGCCCAAGCCGGTCGTCCCGCCGCCCGCGCCGTCCGAGAGCGCGATCGCGGCCGTCCCGAAGGACAAGGTCACCGTCAGGCTCACCGCGACCGACGACAAGAGCTGGATCTCCGCCAAGGCCAGCGACGGCAAGCTGCTCTTCGACGGGCTTCTCCTGGAAGGCGACTCCAAGACCTTCCAGGACGACGAGAAGATCGATCTCATCCTGGGCAACGCCGGGGCGATCGAGCTCTTCGTGAACGGCAAGAAGGTCGACGAGAAGTTCGAGGCCGGGCAGGTCGAGCGCCTGTCGTACACGAAGGGCGATCCCCAGGTCGGGTGACGCCGGCAGGACCGCCGGGCGGGCCCGTAGGGCGCTGCGGGCCGCCTGCCGGGCATCGGGGACAGGGCGGCGGAGCCCCGCAAAAGGGTGGCGCCGGGGGCATGGCCGGGACGAAGTAGTCTTGAGTCCATGCCCGAACGCCGTACCGTCGCCCTTGTCACTCTTGGCTGCGCCCGTAACGAGGTGGACTCGGAGGAGCTCGCAGGCCGCTTGGCAGCGGACGGCTGGGAGCTCGTCCAGGACGCCGCCGACGCGGATGTCGCGGTCGTCAACACCTGTGGGTTCGTCGAGGCCGCCAAGAAGGACTCCGTCGACGCCCTGCTGGAAGCCAATGATCTGAAGGACCACGGCAGGACCCAGGCCGTCGTCGCGGTCGGCTGCATGGCCGAGCGGTACGGCAAGGAGCTCGCCGAGGCGCTGCCCGAGGCCGACGGTGTGCTCGGCTTCGACGACTACGCCGACATCTCCGGCCGCCTCCAGACCATCCTGAGCGGTGGCAGCGTCGAGGCGCACACCCCGCGCGACCGGCGCAAGCTGCTGCCGCTGAGCCCCGTACAGCGCCAGGAGGCGGCCGCCGGGATCGCCCTGCCCGGTCACGCGCAGGAGCCCGCCCCCGCCCCGGAGGACCTGCCCGAGGGCCTCGCACCGGCCTCCGGCCCGCGCGCCCCGCTGCGCCGCCGGCTGGACCGCAGCCCGGTCGCCTCGGTGAAGCTCGCCTCCGGCTGCGACCGGCGCTGCTCCTTCTGCGCCATCCCGTCCTTCCGCGGCTCCTTCGTCTCGCGCCGACCCTCCGACGTCCTCGGCGAGACCCGCTGGCTCGCCGAGCAGGGCGTCAAGGAGATCATGCTGGTCTCCGAGAACAACACCTCGTACGGCAAGGACCTGGGCGACATCCGGTTGCTGGAGACCCTGCTGCCGGAGCTGGCGGCGGTCGACGGCATCGAGCGCGTACGCGTCAGCTACCTGCAGCCCGCCGAGATGCGCCCCGGACTCATCGACGTCCTGACGTCCACCGAGAAGGTCGCGCCCTACTTCGACCTGTCCTTCCAGCACTCGGCGCCGGGTGTGCTGCGCGCCATGCGCCGCTTCGGCGACACCGACCGGTTCCTGGAGCTGCTGGACACCATCCGCGGCAAGGCGCCGCAGGCCGGTGTGCGCTCCAACTTCATCGTGGGCTTCCCCGGTGAGACCGAGGAGGACTTCGCCGAGCTGGAACGCTTCCTCACGCACGCCCGCCTCGACGCCATCGGCGTGTTCGGCTACTCGGACGAGGACGGCACGGAGGCCGCCACGTACGAGGACAAGCTCGACCAGGACGTCGTCGACGCCCGGCTCGCCCATCTCACCCGGCTCGCCGACGAGCTCACCGCGCAGCGCGCGGAGGAGCGGATCGGCGAGACGATGGAGGTACTGGTCGAGTCGGTCGACGCGTCGCCGGACGGTGACGGTGCCGTCGGCCGGGGCCCGAACCAGGCGCCCGAGACCGACGGTCAGGTCGTCTTCACGACGACCGAGGGCCTCAAGCCGGGCCGTATGGTCACGGCGAAGGTCGTCGGGACCGAGGGCGTCGACCTGATCGCCGAGTGTCTTTTCGAGGAGGCGGGCAGATGACCGGAGTCCCGGCATCCGCCGCGGGCGGTGCGGGCAGGCCGACGCCGCCCGGCGGCAAGCTGGGCGCTGCGGCCGTCAACCAGGCCAGCCTCTGGAACATCGCCAATATCCTGACCATGGTGCGGCTGGTGCTCGTGCCGGCCTTCGTGGTGCTGATGCTCCAGGACGGCGGGTACGACCCCGCCTGGCGTGCCTGGGCGTGGGCGGCCTTCGCCGTCGCCATGATCACGGACGTGTTCGACGGCCATCTGGCCCGGGCGTACAACCTGGTCACCGACTTCGGCAAGATCGCCGATCCGATCGCCGACAAGGCGATCATGGCTGCCGGACTGGTGTGCCTGTCGGCGCTGGGGGACCTGCCCTGGTGGGTCACGGGTGTGATCCTCTTCCGCGAGCTGGGCATCACGCTGATGCGGTTCTGGGTCATCCGGCACGGGGTCATCCCCGCCAGCCGCGGCGGCAAGATGAAGACGCTGGCGCAGGGCACCGCGGTCGGTATGTACGTGCTCATGCTGACGGGGCCGCTGGCGACCCTCCGCTTCTGGGTGATGGCGCTGGCCGTCGTGTTGACGGTCGTCACGGGTCTCGACTACGTGCGGCAAGCGGTGGTGCTGCGCCGCCGCGGCCTTGCGGCCGAGCGGGCACGGCTCGTCGCGGACCACGCCGGGCAGGCCGCCGCCGAGGTCGCCGGAGCCGGCGCGGGCGGTGCCGGTGGAGCTGCGGCCGGGCCGGCGCAGGCCGGAGCGCCGCAGTCCGGATCGGCGTCGGAGGCCGCTGCGCGGTCCGAGACGGGAACCGGGGCGGAGCGTGGATCGGAGGCGGGGCGATGAACCCTGCCGAGCGCGCGCTCATGCTGCTTGCGGAGCGTGACCAGACGGTGGCGGTGGCGGAGTCCCTCACGGGTGGACTGGTCGCCGCCGAGCTGACGTCGGTACCGGGCGCCTCACGGTCCTTCCGCGGGTCGGTCACGGCGTACGCCACGGAGCTGAAGCGGGACCTGCTGGGCGTCGACCGGGCCCTTCTGGAGGACCGGGGGGCGGTCGATCCGGACGTGGCGCTGCAGATGGCGGCGGGTGTGCGCACCCGGCTGCGGGCCGGCTGGGGGGTCGCGACCACGGGCGTCGCGGGGCCCGAGCCGCAGGACGGACAGCCGGTCGGAACGGTGTTCGTGGCCGTCTGCGGGCCCTCCGGCGGGCCGCTCGGGGATGGGAAAGTCGTCGCCCTGCGATTGAACGGCGACCGCGCGGAAATCCGTAGAGAGAGTGTACGGAGCGTGCTGGAACTGCTCGCGGACGAACTCTCGGAGAATGCGCGGGCACAGGATACGGAACAGAACGGGGGGAATTGATGTTTGCAGCCCTGAGTGAACACGACATCGCTCCCCGCACGGCCGCAGCGCGAGGCGGTACGGTGGGGCGTGAAGGATGCGGCTACGCGGTCCGAGGAGGGAGCCACCGATGATTCTGCTCCGTCGCCTGCTGGGTGACGTGCTGCGTCGGCAGCGCCAGCGCCAGGGCCGTACTCTGCGCGAAGTCTCCTCGTCCGCCCGAGTCTCGCTCGGCTATCTCTCCGAGGTGGAGCGGGGGCAGAAGGAGGCTTCCTCCGAGCTGCTCTCCGCGATCTGCGACGCGCTTGACGTACGGATGTCCGAGCTCATGCGAGAAGTGAGCGACGAGCTCTCGCTGGCGGAGCTGGCCGAATCGGCAGCGGCGAGTGAGCCGGTGCCGGCACCAGTGCGTCCGATGCTCAATTCAGTGTCCGTGACGTCGGTGGCGGGCGTGCCGACCGAGCGGGTGACCATCAAGGCGCCCGCGGAGGCGGTGGACGTCGTCGCCGCCTGAGCGCGCGCTCAGCACTTTTCGGCTCGCGTTTTGAGCTGAGCCCCGGTCGGGTACCCGAGTGGCCGACCGGGGCTTTCGTTTACCCCGAATGCCCGTTTTGGGTCGTATGTGTAATGGTGGACGGGTGTGCGCACCGTCGCACGCCGGAACGGAGGATTCGGAATGACTGTCGTGAAGAGCTCTCTGCCCGATGACGACCTGAAGGTGGTCGGCGAAGCCCTGCAGGGCGCGCTGGTGGACGTGGTCGACCTGTCCCTGGTGGCCAAGCAGGTGCACTGGAACGTGGTCGGGCCGCGCTTCCGCTCCATCCACCTTCAGCTCGACGAGGTGGTGGCCACGGCCCGCCAGCACGCCGACGTGGTGGCGGAGCGCGCTTCGGCGCTGGGCATCACCCCGGACGGGCGAGCCGCGACGGTGGCGTCCGACAGCGCCGTCGGCGCCGTGCCGACGGGGTGGATCAAGGACGACGACGCGGTCCGGATCCTGGTGGACGGGCTCGGCGCCGTGGTCCGGCGGATGCGCGAGCGGATCGAGGCGACGGACAAGCCCGACCCGGTGACCCAGGATCTGCTGATCGACCTGACCGCGGACCTCGAGAAGCACGCCTGGATGTTCCAGGCGGAGAGCCGCCAGGCGGAGAGCGCGTAGGCGGCCGGCACCGCGTGGACGGGCTCGCGGTGCGGGCTCGCGGTGGAGGAGCTCTCGATGCGCGAGCCCGTGGCGGCGATGGACGGGGCCGCGCTGGGCGAGTCCGTCGGAGGCGGCCCGGGCAACCGCCTTCTCACGGGGCGGTTTCCCCGGGCGCGCGGCCGGGCCGCTTCGACAGGTCGTCGACGGCGGCGGGCGCTCGGGTGCCGACGGCCGGGGAGCGCGCGGGGGCGGCCGGGCGTGCGCTGGAGGCGTGCACCGGTACGCCCTCCCGCCGGATGATCGCGCCGGTCTAGCGTCGACCGGAGGAGGCGGCCATGGTACGGCGACGGCTCACGAGGCCGGTGCTCACTCGGGTGATACGCAGGGCCGGTGCGCCCCGCGCGGTGGGTGCGACGCATGCGGCACGCGTGCCGTTCGAGCGGTCGGCCGCCCCGCGGTCGGCGCCCGGGCCGCCCTTCTCCGTGGCTGCCGGAGGACTCGCGCGAATGCTGCCCCGGCCGGCGCCCACGGCCCGACGAGCGGTGCCCGCGCCCGCCGGCCCACCAGCCGCGGCCGGGGCCGGGCGGGCGATGAAGCTGGTGCGGTGCGTACTGGGGTTGGTTCTCGGCGCGGTGTGGTTCTGGGCGATGCTGCGGCTGGCGCTGACGCCCGGTAGGGCCGGGCTGCTCGAAGGGGCCGTGGCGGCGGGCGGCTGGGGTTTGAGCCTGCTGCCGGTCCATGTCGCTTCACCTCCTCCGGCCCGGTCCCGGGTCGCACGCGCGGTCGTGCGCAGGGTCACCAGGGCATGGCACCGCCGCCGTGCGCGCGGAGGACCTGACGTGTCGTAAGGCCGAGGCGCCGGAGGCCCCATCGGCACGGCGTGGCCGGTGTCCTCCGGTTCCCCGACGCGCCCCAGAGGGGACTGACGGGCCGTCAATCAGCTTGTTGGGTCCGCTTCGGGCCCTGGGCCCTGCTGGCAGCCGGGGCACCAGTAGGAGACCCGCTCGTGGCTGTCGTCCCAGCGGATCGGGGTGCCGCAGCGGTAGCAGGGCTGGTGCCTGCGGCCGTAGACGTACAGCTTCCGGTCCGGGCGGGAACTGCCGGTGGTGCGCCGGTCGAAGCGCTCCTTGTTGATGTCCAGCAGGCGGTGCGCGGTGGCCACCAGCCGCTCGGGGACGCCGGGCGGGAGCTCGCCGACGGGCAGCCAGGGGGTGACGCGGGCCAGGAAGGCGAGCTCGCACTTGAAGACATTGCCGATGCCGGCGAGGTTCCGCTGGTCCAGCAGCGCTTCCCCGAGGGGACGGGCGGGGTCCGCGCACACGCGCCGCACGGCCTCGTCGGCATCCCAGTCCGGGCCCAGGAGGTCGGGACCGAGATGGCCGACGACGGTGTGCTCGTCGCTCGTGCGGAGGAGGTCCAGCACGGGCAGCCGGTAGCCGACGGCCGTGTGGTCGCTGGTGGCGAGGATGGCCCGGATCTGGTGGGCGGGGCCGCCGCGCCAGCGCTCACCGGGCGCGTAGACGTTCCAGGAGCCGTCCATCCGCAGGTGGGAGTGGAGGGTGAGGCCGCCCTCGACGCGGGTGAGCAGGTGTTTGCCGCGGGGAGTGACGTCGAGCACCTCCCGGCCGCTCAGGTCGGCGGTGGCCAGGCGCGGGACACGCAGGTCGGAGCGCGTCAGGAGCCGGCCCGCCAGGGCGGCGTGCAGGCGGCGGGCGGTCAGCCAGACGGTGTCTCCTTCGGGCATGCCTCCATGATGGGGGACCGGGCGGCGGACACCGCCTACGCCCGCAGGCGCAGGCCCCGGGGAGTGGCGTGGAAGCCCGCCGCCTCCAGGGCACGGGACAGCGGCGACGTCAGGGCCGCCCCGCCGTTGATCCGTTCCACGGTGACGGTGCCCAGGGATCCGGCGCGGGCAGCCCCCGCGAGCGCCTCGGCGGCGGCCAGGAGGACCGGATCGTCCGGCTCGGTGGACCAGGACAGCAGGGTCTTGCCGCCGCGTTCCATGTAGAGCGCGAGCTCGCCGTCGGCGAGGACGACGAGGGAGCCCGCCTTGCGGCCCGGCTTGTGCCCGGCGCCGGTCGGCGGCTCCGGCCACGGCAGAGCCGCGCCGTACGCGTTGGCCGGGTCGGCGGCGGCCAGGACCACCGCGCGCGGGGCGGCCGATTGCTCGGCGCGTTCCCGGGCGTTCGCCGCCGCGCGCAGCCGGTCCACCGCGCCGTCCATCGCGAACTGCGCGGCGCCCAGTCCTTCGACGACGTAGCCGCGGCGCGCCTGTCCGCTGTCCTCGAAAGCGGACAGGACCCGGTATGTCGCCGAGAACCCGCCCTCCACGCCTTCGGCGGTGACCGCGCCGCGGGTGACCACGCCGTGCCGGTCGAGCAGGGTGCGGGCCAGGGCGTGGGCGCGGTGCGTCGGGTCCGGCTCGGCGGGCGGAAGCAGCGACCAACGGCCGCTGACGGTCGGCGGACCAGAGCGGGAAGCGGCGTGGGCGGCCGCGCTGAGCGTGCCGTACCGGCCGCGCGGGACGGTCCGCCTGGCACGGTGCGCGGTGGAGCCCGCCGTACGGCCCGAGCCGAGCAGGGCGCGGAGAGGCGCGAGGGTGTCGTTCGTCAGCCGGCCCGACCAGGCCAGGTCCCACAGGGCGTCGGCGAGCTGCGGGTCGGTCGCTTCCGGGTGCGTGGTGGCGCGCACCTGGTCGGCGATCTGGCGGAAGAACAAGCCGTAGCCACCGGAGAGGGTCGCCAGGACCGATTCGTGGAGGGCCGTGAGCTCCAGGGGGTGGGGCGCCGGGAGCAGCAGGGGCGCCGCGTCGGCGAGGTAGAGCGAGACCCAGCCGTCCTTGCCGGGCAGGGCACCCGCGCCCGCCCACAGGACCTCTCCGGTGGTGGTGAGCTCGTCGAGGAGCGTGGGGCTGTAGCCGAAGACACGGGAGGGCAGGATCAGCTTCTCGAGGGCGGAGGCGGGGACGGGGGCGCCCTGCAACTGCTCGACGGCGCGGGCCAGTCCGTCGATGCCGCGCAGGCTGTTGCTGCCCAGGTGCTGCCACTGCGGGAGGAAGGTGGCCAGCGCGGCGGGCGGCACCGGCTCCAGCTCGTGGCGCAGGGCGGCCAGGGAGCGGCGGCGCAGCCTGCGCAGGACGGCCGCGTCGCACCACTCCTGGCCGATGCCCGAGGGGTGGAACTCCCCCTGGACCACACGGCCGGCCGCGGCCAGGCGGTGCAGGGCGCCGTCGGTGACGGCGGTGCCCAGACCGAAGCGGGCGGCGGCCGCGGAGGAGGTGAACGGCCCGTGCGTGCGCGCGTACCGCGCGAGGAGGTCGCCCAGCGGGTCCTTCACCGGCTCGGTGAACGCCTCCGGAACGCCGACCGGGAGGGCGGTGCCCAGGGCATCGCGCAGTCGGCCCGCGTCCTCGACGGCCGCCCAGTGGTCGGCTCCGGCGATACGGACGCGGATCGCCCGGCGCGTCGTGGCGAGCTCCTCCGCCCAGGCCGGGTCGGCGCCGCGCTCGGCCAGCTCCGCGCCGGTGAGCGGGCCGAGGACCCGCAGGATGTCGGCGACGCCCTCCACGTCCTTCACGCGGCGGTCCTCGGCGAGCCACTGCAACTCGCGCTCCAGCTCGGTCAGGACGTCGGCGTCCAGCAGCTCGCGCAGCTCGGCCTGGCCCAGCAGCTCGGCCAGCAGCCGCGAGTCCAGGGACAGGGCGGCCGCCCGCCGCTCCGCGAGCGGGGAGTCGCCCTCGTAGAGGAACTGGGCGACGTAACCGAAGAGCAGCGAGCGGGCGAAGGGGGAGGGCTCGGGGGTGGTGACCTCGACCAGGCGGACGCGGCGCGACTCGATGTCGCCCATCAGCTCCTGCAGTCCGGGCACGTCGAAGACGTCCTGCAGGCACTCGCGGACGGCCTCCAGGACGATCGGGAACGAACCGAACTCGCTCGCCACCTGCAGCAGCTGGGCCGCCCGCTGCCGCTGCTGCCACAGCGGGGTGCGCCTGCCCGGGTTGCGGCGGGGCAGCAGCAGGGCGCGGGCCGCGCACTCGCGGAACCGGGACGCGAACAGGGCGGAACCGCCCACCTGGTCGGTGACGATCTGGTCGACGTCGCCCTTGTCGAAGACGACGTCGGCGGCACCGACCGGGGCCTGCTCGCTGTCGTACTCTGCCCCGGGTGCGCCCGGATCCTGGTCGAGCAGGTCCAGCCCCATCAGGTCCGCGTCGGGCAGGCGCAGCACGATGCCGTCGTCCGCGTGCATGACCTGGGCGTCCATGCCGTACCGCTCGGAGAGCCGGGCGCCGAGCGCCAGCGCCCACGGGGCGTGGACCTGCGCGCCGAACGGCGAGTGGACCACGACCCGCCAGTCGCCCAGCTCGTCACGGAACCGCTCCACGAGCACCGTGCGGTCGTCGGGGATGTGCCCGCAGGCGCGGCGCTGCTCGTCCAGGTACGCGATGACGTTGTCCGCGGCCCACGCGTCGAGGCCCGCCGCCAGCAGCCGCAGCCGCGCGTCGTCCGGCTCCAGCGAGCCCACCTCGCGCAGGAACGCGCCCACCGCGCGGCCCAGTTCCAGCGGCCGGCCCAACTGGTCGCCCTTCCAGAAGGGCAGCCGGCCCGGGACACCGGGAGCGGGGGAGACCAGTACCCGGTCCCGGGTGATGTCCTCGATCCGCCACGAGGAGGTGCCCAGCGTGAACACATCGCCCACGCGCGACTCGTAGACCATCTCCTCGTCGAGCTCGCCGACCCGGCCGCCGCCCTTCTTGGGGTCGGCGCCGGCCAGGAACACCCCGAAGAGACCGCGGTCGGGAATCGTGCCGCCCGAGGTGACGGCGAGGCGCTGCGCGCCCGGACGGCCCGTGACCGTGCCCGCGACGCGGTCCCACACCACCCGCGGGCGCAACTCGGCGAACGCGTCCGACGGATAGCGGCCCGCGAGCATGTCCAGGACGGCCGTGAACGCCGATTCGGGCAGCGACGCGAACGGCGCCGCGCGCCGCACCACCGCCAGCAGGTCGTCGAACTGCCAGGTGTCCAGGGCCACCATGGCGACCAGCTGCTGGGCGAGTACGTCCAAGGGGTTCGACGGGATCCGCATGGACTCGATGGAGCCGCTGCGCATCCGCTCGGTCACCACGGCCGCCTGTACCAGGTCGCCCCGGTACTTGGGGAAGACGACACCCGTGGACACCGCGCCCACCTGGTGACCGGCCCGGCCGACGCGCTGCAGGCCGGACGCCACGGACGGCGGCGACTCCACCTGCACGACCAGATCCACCGCGCCCATGTCGATACCCAGCTCCAGGCTGGAGGTCGCGACCACGGCGGGCAGCCGGCCCGCCTTGAGGTCCTCCTCCACCAGTGCCCGCTGCTCCTTGGAGACCGAGCCGTGGTGCGCACGGGCCAGCAGGGGCGGGGCCCCCTTCGCCGCGCCCGACTGGGCCATCACCTCGGCGGGGGACTGGTCCTCGGGCAGGGGCTCACCGGTGGCCCGCTCGTAGGCGATCTCGTTGAGCCGGTTGCACAGCCGCTCCGCCAGCCGCCGCGAGTTGGCGAAGACGATCGTCGAGCGGTGGGCCTGGACGAGGTCGGCGATACGCTCCTCCACGTGCGGCCAGATCGACGGCCGCTCGGCCTGGTCGGTCTCCGTCGCCGGGGAGCCCCCCAGCTCGCCCAGGTCCTCGACCGGCACGACCACGGACAGGTCGAACTCCTTGCCGGACCGCGGCTGGACGATCTCCACCTTCCGCTGCGGCGACAGATAGCGCGCGACCTCGTCGACCGGACGCACGGTCGCCGACAGCCCGATCCGGCGGGCCGGGCGCGGGAGCAGCTCGTCCAGCCGCTCCAGGGACACGGCCAGGTGAGCGCCCCGCTTCGTGCCCGCGACCGCGTGCACCTCGTCCAGGATCACGGTCTCGACACCGGACAGCGCGTCGCGGGTGGCCGAGGTGAGCATCAGGAACAGCGACTCGGGCGTCGTGATCAGGATGTCCGGCGGCCGCGTGGCCAGCGAGCGCCGCTCGGCGGCCGGGGTGTCGCCCGAGCGGATGCCGACCCGCACCTCCGGCTCGGGCAGCCCCAGGCGCACCGCCTCCTGCCGGATGCCGGTCAGCGGGCTGCGCAGATTGCGCTCGACATCGACCGCGAGCGCCTTGAGCGGCGACACGTACAGCACACGGCAGCGCTTCTTCGCGTCCGCGGGCACCGGGGTGGAGGTGAGCCGGTCGAGCGCGGCGAGGAACGCGGCCAGCGTCTTGCCGGAACCGGTCGGTGCCACGACGAGCACGTCCGAGCCCGCGCCGATCGCACGCCAGGCGCCTTCCTGCGCCGCGGTGGGCGCGCTGAAGGCCCCCGTGAACCAGCCCCGGGTCGGGGGGGAGAACGAGTCGAGCGCAGTCCTGGCCATGTCCCCCATCGTGCACCCCGCCACTGACAATCCGGCCCGGCACGACACGGCGGCGGAACCGGCCGGCGGGCCACGGGGCCGTCCACGCCATGGACACGCAGGTCGCAGCGGTGGGGACCGGCGCAGAATGGACCCATGGCGAGCGCGCGGGACGGAGAATGGGCCAGGCACTGGCAGTACCCCGGCGTGCCCGGACTCGACCTCCTCCGGGCCCGGTACGTGCGCCACTCCTTCGCCCGCCACAGCCACGAGGGCTTCGTCCTCGGAGCGGTCCGCCGCGGCATCGAGGACGTCGTCATGCCCGAGGGCACGATCCGGGCCCGCCCCGGCACCGTCGTCATGATCAATCCCGAGGTGCCGCACTCCGCGCACGCCGGGGTGCCCGAAGGATGGTCGTACGCGACCCTCTACCCCTCCTCCGGCCTGGTGGCCGGCATCGCGCAGGAGGAGACGGGACTGCGCGGCACGCCCGGCTTCGCCGAGACCATCGTCGAGGACGAGGACACCGCCCAGCTGATACGGGCGGTCCACCGGGCGGCCGAGGAGGGCAACGCGCTCGCCGCCGACACCCTCCTGCGCATCGCGGTCGCCCGGCTGCTTCGCCGCCACGGCCGGTCGCTGCCCGCCCGGCCGCCGCTCGCCGCAGGGACGCGCACCGCGCTGCTGGCCAGGGAGCTCCTCCAGGAGCGGATGACCGAGCCGCCGTCCCTCGAGCAGCTCGCACAGGAGCTCGGTACCAGCCCCTTCGCCCTGCTGCGGGCCTTCAAGGCCGCCCACGGCATGCCGCCGCACACCTGGCTGACCAACGCGCGCGTGCGGGCGGCCCGCCGCCTCCTGGAGGCCGGCACCACGCCCGCGGCAGCGGCCGCCGCGGTCGGCTTCACCGATCAGCCCCACCTGAACCGGCACTTCACCCGCATCGTGGGCGTGCCGCCGGGCGCGTACCAGCGGGAGCGCGCAAGAACGTACAAGACCGGGGACGAACCCCCGCCGTAGCGTCCTGGGCGTGGCAGAACAGACATCACCGAGAGACGGAGCAGCCGAACCCCGTACGGTCCCGCCAGCGCGGGCGCACAGGGGTGAGCCGGTGCGGGGAGGGGCGCCGGCACGCAGGGACGGGCCGACGGGCGCGGCCGGGCCCCTGCGTACCGCCGAGACAGAGACCGAGACCGAGACCGAGTCCGAGGGCATGGCCGAGACCGGGACCGAGGGCATGGCCGAGGCAGGGGCGGTCGTCGAGCCGGGATCCGGGGCCGCGCCCGACCGCGCCGTCGTGCGCGACGCGCTCGGCGTCGGGGTGGCCGTCGGCCTCTCCGGTTTCGCCTTCGGCGTGACGTCGGCCGGTGCGGGCCTGAGCGCCCTCCAGACCTGTGCGCTCAGCCTCCTCGTCTTCACCGGCGCCTCGCAGTTCGCCCTCGTCGGGGCGCTCGCGGGCGGCGGGAACCCGTTCACCGCCGCCGCGGGGGCCTTCTTCCTCGGCACCCGGAACGCCTTCTACGGGCTGCGCCTCTCGCAGCTGCTCGCCCTGCCCCGGTTCGTCCGCCCGTTCGCCGCGCACTGGGTCATCGACGAGACGGCGGCCGTCTCCCTGGCCCAGTCGTCACGGCGCGCCGCCCGGATCGGCTTCACCGTCACCGGGCTCACCCTCTACATGCTCTGGAACCTGACCACGCTCCTCGGAGCGCTGGGCGCGGAAGCCATCGGCGACACCGACGCGTGGGGCCTGGACGCCGCCGGACCGGCCGTGTTCCTCGCGCTGCTCGCTCCCATGCTCCGTACGACCACCGAGCGGGCCGTCGCCGGGATTGCCGTCGTCCTCGGGCTGGGTTTCCTGCCCGTACTGCCCGCAGGCGTGCCGGTGCTGGTCGCGGCGCTCGCCGCGCCGGCGGTGCTGTGGCTCCAGGGACGCCGGACCGGTGCCGGGCGGAAGGGAGCCCGGCGGTGAACTTCTGGATCGCCATCGCCCTGACCGCCGTCGGCTGCTACCTGCTGAAGCTGGCCGGCCTGCTCGTACCGGCAGCGGCCCTCGAGAAACCGCTCGTCCAGCGGCTGTCGGCGCTGCTGCCCGTCGCCCTGCTCGCCGCGCTGACCGCTCAGCAGACCTT
Organism: Streptomyces sp. NRRL S-118; assembly: GCF_000716335.1. Classification (GTDB taxonomy): domain Bacteria; phylum Actinomycetota; class Actinomycetes; order Streptomycetales; family Streptomycetaceae; genus Streptomyces. The sequence goes on from NZ_KL591012.1 coordinate 26,656, forward strand.
CAGCGCCGGCGACGCGCTGGTCGTCGACGCGCGCGGCGCGGGCCTCGCGGCCGCGGCGCTCGCCCTGGTCCTGCGCGCACCGTTCCTGGTGGTGGTCGCCGCCGCGGTGGCCGTCACGGCGGCGGTACGGGCCCTGGGCGGCTGACCGGGGGACCCCTGGCGCGCGCAGTGACCGCGGGCTCCCGCGGCCCGCGCGGCCCCGCCCAGCGGCGGGGTTTCCACCGGGCTCCGTGGCCCCGGCCGGCCGTGGAGGCACGCTGCCGCGGAGCGGGGCCGCGGAGGGGGCGGGAGAGGAGCGGGGATGGGAGCGGCGGAGCGGCGAGGCTCTGAGGGCAGTGCTCAGCGGATGCTGCGGCCGTGCGCCCGGAGCGTGCGCAGCGCCTCGATCGTCAGGATCGGCCGCCACTCCAGGGCCGTGCCCGGCGCCCACTGGCGCCAGTGGACCGGCCAGCCCCCGTCCTCCTGCTGCTCGGCGGCGAGGTGGTCCAGGGAGCGCTCCATCTCCTCGTCCGTGAACCAGCGCCGCGCCAGCGAGTCCGGCACGCGCGCGTAGTCGTGCGGGAAGTGGTGCTCACCGGGGGCGTAGCCGGGCGGGACCGGGAAGGCGTCCTTGCGCGCCGGATCCAGTACGGCCAGTTTCTGATCCCGTACGAGCCTGCCCAACCGGTCCGCGGCCGCCTCCGCGCGGGCCCGGTCGGGGACACCGTCCAGGAACGCGACGGCGGCCTGGATCTCGTACGGGTGCGACTTCTCCAGCCCCTCGACCGCGGCCCAGCAGAAGTCGGTGGCACGGAACAGCCACGCGTGCCACACCTGGTTGCGGTGGAGCAGGCCCACCACCGGGCCGGTGGCCAGCAGGTCGCTCGGAGGGTCGTCCACGACCGGCAGGAACGGCGCGACCGGGTAGCCGCGCACGGAGGGGTGCAGTGCGGGCAGCGCCCCTTCGTGCGTGGACACCTCCGTGAGGTACCGGCACACGCGCTCCACCCGCAGCCCGCCGCAGCGGCCGATGGAGTCCAGCACCCGCAGGGCGTGCGCGGCGTGCAGAGGCTGGCTGACGGGGCCGCGCAGATCCGGCTCCAGGGCGTGCCCGTAGCCGCCGTCGTCGTTGAGGTACGCGGTCAGGGCGGCCTCGACGGAGTCGGCGGCACCGCCCAGGAAGTGGTATGCGAACCGCCGCTGTTCGAGCACGCGGGCCGTGAGCCAGACGAAGTGCTCGGCGCGCGTGAGGAGAGTTCCGGCCATGTTCCGACGGTAGGGCGGAAAGGGCTTTCGGCAACCGGCCCGGGCCGGGCTGCACTCTCAGGAGCGGGATACTGGTGTCATGCGGTTGACGATTTTCTGGGAGCGGATGGCGGCGCACTTCGGCGACACGTACGCCGAGTCCTTCGCACGGGACCACGTGATGTCCGAGCTCGGTGGCCGTACGGTGCGCGAGGCGCTGGACGCCGGCTGGGAGGCGAAGGACGTGTGGCGGGCGGTGTGCGCGGCGGTGGACGTCCCCGCGGACAAGCGCTGATCCCAGGGCGGGCGGCCGGATGTCGCCGCTGTAGGCGAGACTTGGCGCGTGCCCCCGACTGACGAGACTGAGAAGACGACCGCCGCTCCCGGGACCGGGGCAGCGCGCCCCGCGTCCCCCGCTGCCCGTATGCCGCGCTGGCTGCCGCGCGCGATGGTGCTCGCCCTCGCCCTCTACGCCTGCTTCCAGCTCGGCAGCTGGGCGTTCCACCAGCTCATCGGTCTGCTGATCAACATCCTGATCGCCTTCTTCCTGGCCCTGGCCATCGAGCCGGCGGTGGGCCGGATGGCGGCGCGTGGCATGCGCCGCGGGCTCGCCACCTTCCTGGTCTTCTTCGCGATCCTGATCACGGGCGTCGGCTTCGTCGTGCTGCTCGGCTCGATGCTGGCGGGCCAGATCATCGAGATGGTCGAGGACTTCCCCCGGTACCTCGACTCCCTGATCAACTGGATCAATCACACGTTCGACACCGAGCTGTCCCGCGTGGAGGTCCAGGACAGCCTCCTGCGCTCGGACTGGCTGCGGAAGTACGTCCAGAACAGTGCCAGTGGGGTGCTCGATGTCTCCGCGACGGTGCTCGGCGGCCTGTTCAAGCTGCTGACGATCTTCCTGTTCTCGTTCTACTTCGCGGCCGACGGCCCCCGGCTCCGCCGGGCCCTGTGCTCCGTGCTGCCGCCGGCCAGGCAGGCGGAGGTCCTGCGGGCCTGGGAGATCGCCGTGGACAAGACGGGCGGCTACCTCTACTCGCGCGGTCTGATGGCGCTGATCTCCGGCCTCGCGCACTACGTCCTGCTGGAGTTCCTGACCGTGCCGTACGCGCCCGCCCTCGCGGTGTGGGTCGGCCTGGTGTCCCAGTTCATCCCGACGATCGGCACGTACCTGGCGGGCGCCCTGCCGATGCTGATCGCCTTCACCGAGAACCCCTGGTACGCGCTGTGGGTCCTGATCTTCGTCGTCGTGTACCAGCAGTTCGAGAACTACCTGCTGCAGCCCAAGCTCACCGCCAAGTCCGTCGACATCCACCCGGCCGTCGCCTTCGGCTCGGTCATCGCGGGCACCGCGCTGCTGGGTGCCGTCGGCGCACTGATCGCGATCCCGGCGGTCGCCACGCTCCAGGCGTTCCTCGGCGCGTACGTGAAGCGGTACGACGTGACGGAGGACCCGCGGGTGCACGGGCACCGGCGCCACGGCGAGCTGGTGCTGGCCCGGGTGCAGCGGGCGCTGCGTGCGAAGAAGGAGCAGGGCGCGGAGCGTGACTCCGACGACAGCCCGGCCCGGGCGGCGGAGCGGATCCCGGCCCCGTCCCCGGCCCCCGAGCCGGGCACGGCTCCCGATCCGGGCACGGCTCCCGAGCCGGCCCCGGCCCCCGATCCGGGCACGGAGCCGGACCCTGACCCGGTCCCGGTCCCGGTCACGGAGTCGGACCCGGTCACGGAGCCGGACGCGGACCGGGCCACGGAGCCCGGGCCGGAGCCGGCCGCGGACCGTATCCCCGGCCGGACCCCGCCGTCCGACAGCGCCTGATCCCGGCGGCCGGCGACTGCCGGTGACTGCCGTCGGCGGCTGGCCGAGGGCCTTCGGGTGGCCGCCGCGGGTGGCGGTGTGTGCGCGGCGTGCCGCGCTTGACACTAAAATCGAACATCCATTCTCATGGGGTTCCGGCCCGGGATTCCGGGGTGTTCGCGGAGTTGTCCACGGAGTTATCCACAGGTCGGAGGGACGGCGGGGCCCATTGTCAGTGGCAGGGGTTAGCGTCTTTGACGTGAAGCGATCGACACAAGCAAACCGGGTGGAACCCATGGCAGGTACCGACCGCGAGAAGGCGCTCGACGCCGCGCTCGCACAGATTGAACGGCAATTCGGCAAGGGCGCAGTGATGCGCATGGGCGAGCGGTCGAAGGAGCCCATCGAGGTCATCCCGACCGGCTCGACCGCGCTCGACGTCGCCCTTGGCGTCGGCGGCCTGCCGCGCGGCCGTGTGGTGGAGATCTACGGCCCGGAGTCCTCCGGTAAGACGACCCTGACCCTGCACGCCGTGGCCAACGCGCAGAAGGCCGGCGGCCAGGTGGCGTTCGTCGACGCGGAGCACGCCCTCGACCCCGAGTACGCGCAGAAGCTCGGCGTCGACATCGACAACCTGATCCTGTCCCAGCCCGACAACGGCGAGCAGGCCCTGGAGATCGTGGACATGCTCGTCCGCTCCGGTGCACTCGACCTGATCGTCATCGACTCCGTCGCCGCGCTCGTGCCGCGCGCCGAGATCGAGGGCGAGATGGGTGACTCGCACGTGGGTCTCCAGGCCCGTCTGATGAGCCAGGCGCTCCGCAAGATCACCAGTGCGCTCAACCAGTCCAAGACCACCGCGATCTTCATCAACCAGCTCCGCGAGAAGATCGGTGTGATGTTCGGCTCGCCGGAGACCACGACCGGTGGCCGCGCGCTCAAGTTCTACGCCTCGGTGCGCATCGACATCCGCCGCATCGAGACCCTGAAGGACGGCACGGAGGCGGTCGGCAACCGCACCCGCTGCAAGGTCGTGAAGAACAAGGTCGCGCCGCCCTTCAAGCAGGCCGAGTTCGACATCCTCTACGGCCAGGGCATCAGCCGCGAGGGCGGCCTGATCGACATGGGCGTCGAGCACGGGTTCGTGCGCAAGGCCGGCGCCTGGTACACGTACGAGGGCGACCAGCTGGGTCAGGGCAAGGAGAACGCCCGCAACTTCCTGAAGGACAACCCCGACCTCGCCAACGAGATCGAGAGGAAGATCAAGGAGAAGCTGGGCGTCGGCGTCCGGCCGGAGACCCCGGCGGCCGAGCCGGGCACGGACGCGGCGGCCGCGGCCGCTCCGGACGACGCGGCGAAGTCGGTCCCTGCTCCGGCGGCGAAGGCCACCAAGGCCACCAAGGCCACGGCGGCCAAGGCCTAACCCGTGGTCCGGCGCACCGAATGGCCGGGCGACAGCACCGACTCGTCGAGGGCCGAGCAGGAGCTGTCGCCCCAGGATCCGGCTGAGCGGGCGCGGGCGATCTGCCTGCGCCTGCTCACCGGGACCCCGCGCACCCGCAAACAGCTCGCGGACGCGCTGCGCAAACGCGAGATCCCGGACGAGGTCGCCGACGAGGTCCTTTCCCGTTTCGAGGACGTCGGGCTGATCGACGACGCGGCGTTCGCCGGTGCGTGGGTGGAGTCCCGGCACCACGGCCGGGGCCTGGCCCGACGCGCCCTCGCCCGGGAACTGCGCACCAAGGGCGTGGACGCCGATCTGATCGACGAGGCGGTCGGCCGACTCGACTCCGAGCAGGAGGAGGCGACGGCCCAGGAGCTCGTGGCGCGCAAGCTCCGCGCCACCCGCGGCCTCGACCGCGACCGCCGCCTGCGCCGCCTCGCGGGCATGCTCGCCCGCAAGGGCTATCCCGAGGGCATGGCCCTGCGCGTGGTCCGTCAGGCGCTGGAGGCGGAGGGCGAGGACACCGAAGACCTGCCGCTGGACTCCTTCTGACCACAGCCCGGGCGTGCGGGTCGGAGACACCCGGGAGGACACCCGAGGCCGGCCACCCCGGGCAGTCGCGACCCGCCGGGAGAGCCAGGCCCGCCGGGAGAGCCAAGTCGGCCGGGAGGCCGGATGCACTCGTGTGAGCCGGCCCACCAGGGCAGCCTGGACACCGGGGGTGGCCAGGCGCACCAAGGGGCTGGACACCCGGAGGGCCGACCAACCCGGGCAGGCGAGCACGCCGGGAGGGCCAGGCGCACCGGAGAGCCGAGTTCAGGGCGGGCCAGACACCCGACCCCGGAGGGCCCAGCCCACCAGGGCAGCCTGGACACCGGGAGGGCCAGGCGGACCGGGCAGGCGCCCGACGGGGCGCCGCCGTCGCAGCAGTCGTATGCGTCAGTGCGTCGTGGGCAGGCCCTCCGACCGCCAGGCCTGGAAGCCGCCGATGAGATCGGTAGCGCGATGCAGACCCAACTGCTGGAGTGACGCGGCCGCGAGGGAGGAGGCGTACCCCTCGTTGCACACCACCACGATCCGCAGATCGTGGCTCACCGCCTCCGGAGCGCGGTGGCTGCCCCACGGGTCCAGGCGCCACTCCAGCTCGTTGCGCTCGACGACCAGCGCACCCGGAATCAGCCCGTCGCGCTCGCGCAGCGCCGCGTACCGGATGTCCACGAGCAGCGCGTCACCCGCCTCCGCCGCCGCGAACGCCACCCGGGGCGTCACCCGCTCCAGGCCCTTCCGGACGCGCTCCAGCAGCTCGTCGATGCCGACGCGCTCCGTGCTCACTGCCAGTCCTCCGGGCGCTCGACCTGCTCCAGCCGCAGCACCGGGCCCGTGCGGCTGAACCGTCGGATCAGCGGCAGCGGCGGGTAGTACGCATGGACGGAGACGGCGTGCTCGGCGGTCGACTCGTTCAGCACCTCGTGCACGTGGTGCTGTCCGAACGCCCGCCCCCTGCCCGCCCCGAGCACCCGGCTGCGATCGACGCCATCGGTCAGTTCGAGAGTGCGCCAGCCGCCCGAAGGCAGCCGCACGGCAAGGGACTTCTCCCTCAGGGTGCCGCGCGCCGTGGCGAACGCGCCGATCGACTCGGCGTGGTCGTGCCACCCCGTGCCGGTGCCCGGAGGCCACCCGATGAGCCACGCCTCGCTGCCGCCCGGCCCGTCCAGCCGCACCCACGTGCGGCCCTCCGGGTCGAGGGGCAGGGAGGCGACCAGCTCGGTGTCGGCAGCGGTGCGGCGGGCGAAGTCGAGCAGCTGAGCGGCGGTCGGCGCAGCCGCGCCGACCCGTACGGAAACATGCTGGGACACGAGAAACCGTCCTGTGGTCCTGGAGCCTGGAAGTCGCGAGAACGCGCACATGCGGGCCACACGAGGGCACCTGCGGGCCACGACGGATCCCATGGCCACGACACCGCACATACGCGGAGGAAGAAAGCGAGTTCAGCAGGACGGTCGACACACGCAGCCCGCGTAACGGAGCAGGTCCATATGGACCCTCCGCCACAGGCGCACGACAGTGCCGTTCATGATCCGGAGTACACCATGAACGCCCAGGGCGGTCAATCGACGCTCAAAAGGTGGTCGGTCGAGGTCGGTGAGGGGCCGGGGGGAGAGGCGCTCGGCTGCGAGGGGAAGTGATCACCCGCGGGGAATGGTGATCACCCCGGGGGGAGTGGTGATCACCGCAAGGGGAGAGGTGATCAACCACGGGTGCACGCGGCGTCCGCCGTCCGGTCCCGGTGGCCGGACTCCGGCGCTCCGCCCCGCACCGCGTCGGCCGCCGCGTGCAGTTCCTCCGGCTGCACCCCACCGAAGGCCGCCACGAGGTGCCCGTCGGGCCGCACCAGCAGCACGGTGTGTGCGGCGGCCCCCGGATACGCCTCGGTGACCAGGAGCTCCCCGGGGACCGGCAGCGCCTCCACGGCCGCCGCCAGCCGGGGCATCACACCGGCGGTCATCCAGTGCCGCCGGTCCCACACACCCGTCCCCGGCGCCACCAGCACCACCAGCAGCCTCCCTCGCCCCAGCCGGTCGCGCAGCGGGCCGGTCGTGCCGTCCTCCGGTGCCGTGACCGGAACGTCCGCCACCGGCGCACCCGGGAGCGTGCCGACACTCGCATGCGCTTCGCTGTACGGGGGCGCGAGGGGGGAGTGCGGGTACGCGGGCGGCGCGCCGAGCGGCCCGCGCCCCACGTGGCCGTCCGTCAGGAGCGCGTCGTGCCCTCCGCCCCGCAGGTACGTCCGCAGGCCACCCGTGCCCCGCAGCACCGGCAGCGACTGGTCGGCGGCGCGCAGCCGCGCCGCGACCGCCGTGCGCCGCTCCGCCTCGTAGCTGTCCAGCAGCGCGTCGGAGGCACCGTGGTGCCAGGCCAGGGCCAGCTTCCAGGCCAGGTTGTCGGCGTCCCGCAGCCCCTCGTCGAGCCCCTGCGTACCGAGCGCCCCGAGCAGATGGGCCGCGTCGCCGGCGAGGAACGCCCGCTCCACCCGCCACCGCTTGGCGAGCCGGTGGTGCAGCGTGTAGACGCCGGTGTCGATCAGGTCGTACGCGGGGGCCTCGCCGCACCAGCCGACCAGCGTCTCGCGGATCCGCGCCACCAGCGCGTCCGGTGTCACCAGGTCGCCGCGCGGCGGCAGCAGCCAGTCGAGCCGCCAGCCGTCGTCCGGGAGCGGACGCGCCGTGACCTCCTCGCCGACGCCGCGCCACGGCGGCTGGCGGTGCAGCAACCCCTCGCCGTCCCAGGGGAGTTCGGCGTGGAGTGTGGCGACGGCGTGCCGCTCGACCGCCGTGCGCCCCGGGAAGCGGACGCCCAGCAGTTTGCGCACCGTGGAGCGGGCGCCGTCGCAGCCGACCAGGTAGCTGCCGCGCCACCAGGTCGATCCGGGCCCGCGCGTGTGCACGGTGATGCCGTCACCGTCCTGCTCGATCGCGTCGAGGCGGCTGTGCGTGACGACCTGGACCGGGCTTCTCCGCGGCAGCAGCGCGATGGCCTCGCGCAGGCCGTGCGCCAGGGCGTGCTGCGGGATGTGCAGGGGCGACGCGACATCGCCGTCCTCGTCCGCGGGAACCTCCGCGGCGGCGTCCGCCGCGGGCCCGGCGAAGAGGACGTGCCGCGTCTCCTGCTTGCGCCGCATCGACCGCCACCCGCGCCAGCGGGTTCCTTCGTCCCGTACGGTCGTGCATCCCAGCCGCTCCACGAACGCGGCCATGTCAGGGCGCAGCACGGCGGTCCGTGCGGGGCGCGGCTCCTCCTTGCCGGGGCCTTCGTCGAGGACGACGGACGGGACGCCCTGCGCCGCCAGCGCGAGGGACAGCGCGAGCCCGACCGGGCCCGCGCCCGCCACGATCACCGGGTCCACAGCACGACTCCCGGCACGGCGGCAGTAGCAGAAACCTCAGAACCAGCAGTAACGGAAGAAACGTCACAACCAGCAGAAACATCACAAGCAGTTGAAACAGCAGAAACAGCAGAAACAGCAGAAACGGCAGAAGTAGGAGACACAGGGGAAGCACCGGAAACGGCAGGACGAAGGGCTGGAGCCGGGCGCGAGGTGATCACAGAACGTATGCAACCCACTGCGAGTGCTTGCGTCAAGTGACGGGGGCAGCGACGCGAACGCCACTGCCCCCGACCGTCCGGGTCGATCCCCGGATGATGTCACATACCGTCAGTTGCCCGATGCGCCAGAGCCGCCGGCCCCACCGACACCGCCCGCCCCGTCGATCCCGCCCGGCGTCCCCATGGTGACCGTACCGGCGGCGGCCTGGCCGGCATCGCCGCCCAGAACGGCCGCGGACGCGGCGGGCTCGGCGGCCGCGGCCACCCCGATACCCGTCTTGGCGCGCCGGCCGCGCTTCTCGATCCACGTGGCGAGGGCGGACAGCGCCAGGCACATGGCCACGTAGATGGCGCCGACGACCACGATCGTCGACACGTACGGGTACTGGCCGTTGACCTGCGTGTTCGAGGCGATCAGCCGAGCCGAGTTGAGCAGCTCGGGGTAGAGGATGATGAAGCCGAGCGAGGTGTCCTTCAGGGTCACCACCAGCTGGCTGATGATCGTCGGCAGCATCGACCGGACGGCCTGCGGCATCAGCACCGTGGTCATGACCTGTGTCTTGCTCATGCCGAGCGCGTACGCGGCCTCGCGCTGCCCCTTCGGCACGGCGTTGACGCCGGCGCGCAGCACCTCGGCCTGGACGCAGCCGTTGTAGATCGACAGGCCGATGGCCAGCGCCCACATCGAGTAGTCGGTGAGGAAACCGACCCACACGGCGTAGATCGTGATCAGCAGCGGGATGGAGCGGAACAGCTCGATGAAGCCCGTGGCCAGCCACCGGACCGGCTTGTGGTCGGAGAGGCGGCCGACGGCGAGGAGCACGCCGAGCACGAGCGAGCCGATCGCCGCGATGCCGAACGCCTTCAGGGTGGCGATGACACCGTCGGCGATGTTCTGCCGGATGCCCGCGTAGTTGAAGATGTCCCACATCTCCGGGGCGAGGTGCCCCTTCTCGCTCAGCCGCACGACGCTGACCGCGACCAGCGCGATGATGGCGAGGCTGCCGACGACGGCGTAGATGCGGTTGCGTACGACGGCCTTGGGACCGGGCGCGTCGTAGAGAACGCTGGCGCTCATCGGGCGACCTCCAGACGGCTCTCCAGCAGGCGGAAGATGCCGCTGATGGTGAACGTGATGACCAGGTAACCGAGGGCGACCCAGAGGAAGATGGGCACGATGTCGTAGCCCTGCTCGCTCATGAGCTTCTGCCAGCCGAAGAGGTCGGCGACGCTGAAGGCACCGGCGATGGCCGAGTTCTTCGTGAGGGCGATGAAGATGGAGCTCAGCGGAGGCAGCACCGTGCGGGTGGCCTGCGGCAGGACGACGATCCGGAGCGTCTGGCTGAATGTCATGCCGATCGAGCGGGCGGCCTCGGCCTGGCCGACGGGCACCGTGTTGATGCCGGACCGCACCGCCTCGCAGATGAAGGCGGACGTGTAGAAGCCGAGCGCGAGCGCACCCAGGACGAACGGGCTCATGCCCGGGAAGAGGATCTCCGGGACGACGAAGAAGGCGACCAGGAAGAGCAGCGTCAGCGGCGTGTTGCGCAGCAGGTTGACCCACAGGGTGCCGAAGAAGCGCAGCGGCGGGACCGGGGAGACCCGGAACCCGGCGATGAGGACACCGAGGACCAGCGCGATGGCCGAGCTGACGGCGGTGATCGACACGGTTCCTATGAAGCCGTCACGGAAATCCGAGAAATGGTCCAGCAGTACGTTCATGAGGTCTCCGCGTCGGCGGTCAGCGGCTTAGGGGTGGGGGAGGGGCGGGCCGGGCACGGGCCGCCGGGCCCGGCCGGGCGGACCCGGCGCGTGGGTGCCGGTCCGGACAAGGGGCTGCAGCGCCCCGCACGGCGCGTACGGGGCGCTGCAGCAGGCACGTCAGGGGCGATCAGTAGCGGACGATCGCCGGGGGCTCGGTGTAGGCCGAGCCGGAGAGGCCGAGGGTCGCCTCGTAGATCTTCTTGTACGTGCCGTCCGTGATGTGCTTCTCGAGCGAGTCGTTGATCGCGTCACGCAGGACCTTGTCGTCCTTGTTCATGCCCACGCCGTACGGCTCCTCGGTGAACGGCTTGCCGACGACCTTGAGCTTGGTCGGGTTCTGCGCGGCGTAGCCCTTGAGGATCGCGTCGTCCGTGGTGACGGCGTCGACCTGCTTGGTGAGGAGCTGCTGGACGCAGTCCGAGTACTTGGCGAGCTCGGTGGTCTGGGCGCCGTACTCGGGCTTCTTGATCTCCTGCAGCGGGGTGGAGCCCTTGATGGAGCAGACCTTCTTGCCCTTGACGGTCTCCGGACCGGTGATCGCGGTCTCGTCCTTGCGCACCAGGAGGTCGGCGCCGGCCTTGTAGTACGGACCCGCGAAGCCGACCTGCGCCTTGCGCTTGTCGTTGATCGTGTAGGTACCGACGTAGTAGTCGACCTGGCCCTTGGAGATCGCGGTCTCGCGGGTGCTGGAGTCGACGGTCTTCCACTCGATCTGCTTCTCGGAGAAGCCCAGGTCGGCGGCGATCAGCTTGGCGATCTCGACGTCGAAGCCGGAGCGCTCCTTGGTGGCCTGGTCCTCGAAGCCGAGGTACGGCTGGTCGGCCTTCGAGCCGATGACGAGCTTGCCGCGCTCCTTGGCCGCCTTGAAGGTCGGCGAGTCCAGGTTCACACCGGTGGCGACGGTGTACTTCGGCAGTTCCGGCGCACCGCTCGCGCCCGGCTGCACACCGGCGGGCTTGTCGCCGGCGGAGCCCTCCTTGCCGCCGCAGGCGGTCGCGGTCAGGGCGAGCACAGCGACGGCCACGGCCGCCGTCTTGCGGAGCTTCATGGTGAATATCCCTTGAGTCGTGGTTCGTTGGTCGTCAGTGGTCGAAGATCCCGGTGGTACGGGGACCGTTGTCGTACGAGGGGCCCCGGGCACACCGGGGCCCGGTCGTGACGAGGACCGCGGTCCTCAGTGGTGCAGGATCTTCGACAGGAAGTCCTTGGCCCGGTCGCTGCGCGGACTGCTGAAGAACTGCTCGGGCGCCGCCTCTTCGACGATCTTCCCGTCGGCCATGAAGACGACACGGTTGGCGGCGGAGCGGGCGAAGCCCATCTCGTGCGTGACGACCACCATGGTCATCCCGTCGCGCGCCAGCTGCTGCATGACCTCGAGGACCTCGTTGATCATCTCGGGGTCGAGCGCCGAGGTCGGCTCGTCGAAGAGCATGACCTTCGGGTCCATCGCCAACGCCCGGGCGATCGCCACGCGTTGCTGCTGCCCGCCGGAGAGTTGCGCGGGGTACTTGTCCGCCTGCGCGCCGACGCCGACCCGGTCCAGCAGGGCCCGGGCCTTCTCCTCCGCGGCCTTCTTCTCCGCCTTGCGGACCTTCACCTGGCCCAGCATGACGTTCTCCAGCACGGTCTTGTGCGCGAAGAGGTTGAACGACTGGAAGACCATGCCGACGTCGGCGCGCAGCCGGGCGAGCTCCTTGCCCTCCTGCGGCAGCGGCTTGCCGTCGATGGTGATCGTGCCCGAGTCGATCGTCTCCAGGCGGTTGATGGTGCGGCACAGCGTGGACTTGCCGGACCCGGACGGTCCGATGACGACCACGACCTCGCCGCGGGCGATGGTCAGGTCGATGTCCTGGAGCACATGCAGCGCGCCGAAGTGCTTGTTGACGTTGCTCAGCACGACCAGGTCGCTCGCCGTCGGTACGGCGTCCTCCGCGCCCTTGGTCACTGACACTCCGCTCATCGGCCTCTTGCTCCGTCCTGCTCGGTTGGAGAGGACACTAAGCACGCATTGCGACCAGCGTCATTACATCTGAGCTGAAATTGAGCATAACGATCCGGCTGCAACCGGACACTATGCGTGAACGGGGCGGCCATCCTGAGTACGGGTGGATAACGGAAACCCGGGTGTCGCAGGAACGCTCTTGACTGGCATGGCATACATCGGCGTTCATGCCCAGGTGGCCCTACGGTCACCCACGCGACCGCACCTTCGGAGGGGGGCCATGAGACTGCTGCTTGTCGAGGACGACGACCACGTCGCCGCGGCCCTGTCCGCCATCCTCAAGAAGCACGGCTTCGACGTCACGCACGCCCGCAACGGCGAGGAGGCCCTCCAGGCCGTCCTGCCCGCCGCCACGCGCCCCGCCGGTTCCGGCACGGTGTCCCCCGCCCTTGGTACGGGAGCCGGCACCGGTACGGTCCCCGCGGCGGGCGCCGGGACGGGCCAGGGGGCGGGTACCGCCGTCGGCACCGGCGCCACGGGTCCGGGAGCGGGCTCCCGCACCGGCCGCGGCCCCTTCGACGTCGTGCTGCTCGACCTCGGTCTGCCGGACCAGGACGGCTACCAGGTCTGCGGCCGGATCCGGAAGCTCACCACCACGCCGGTGATCATGGTCACCGCGCGGGCCGACGTGCGCTCCCGCATCCACGGGCTGAACCTGGGCGCCGACGACTACGTCGTCAAGCCGTACGATCCCGGCGAGCTGCTCGCCCGCATCCACGCCGTCAGCCGGCGCACCGCGAGCGGCGGTGCAGGCACGGGCACCGCCACGGGGACGGGCGCCGACGGCGAGGGTGCCGCCGGGGCGGCCACCACCGCGGAGGCCCCCCTGCGCCTCGGCCAGGTGGTCATCGAGCTGCCCACCCGGCGGGTCAGCGTGGACGGCACGGCCGTCCAGCTCACTCGCAAGGAGTTCGACCTGCTGGCCCTGCTCGCCCAGCGCCCCGGGGTCGTCTTCCGCCGCGAACAGATCATCAGCGAGGTCTGGCGCACCAGCTGGGAGGGGACCGGACGCACGCTGGAGGTGCACGTGGCCTCCCTGCGCTCCAAGCTGCGCATGCCCGCCCTCATCGAGACCGTGCGCGGCGTCGGCTACCGCCTGGTGGCGCCCGCCGGCCCCACCGGTTCCGCCGCCCGGGCGACGTAACCCGCAGGCCCTGTGCGCACCCGTCTCCTCCCCCTGCTCATCGTCCTCATGGCGGGCGTCCTGCTCGCGCTGGGCTTCCCGCTCGCGGGCAGCCTGGCCGCCGCGCGGCAGCAGACCGTCGTCGTCGACCGCATCGACGACACGGCACGCTTCGCTGCGCTCGCGCAGTTCGTCACCGAGCGCGGCCCCGGCGTCGATGAGCGGAAGGCCACCCTCGAAGGGGAGCTCGCCCGCTACCACGAGGTGTACGGGATCGAGGCCGGCGTCTTCTACCGCGACGGCACGGCCATGGCCCTCGCCACCCCGGGCTGGCGGATCCCGGAGAAGGGCGAGCCCCGCCGTGCCTTCCAGGAAGCCCTGCTCGGCCGCCGCAGCCACAACCCGCCGCAGGTGTGGCCCTGGCAGCCGCACGCCCGGCTGGCGGTCGCCTCGCCCGTCGTACGGGACGGGGACGTGGTCGCCGTCGTGGTCACGTACTCACCGACCGGCCAGCTGCGGTCGCGCATCCTGCACGGCTGGCTCCTGATCGGGGCCGGGGTGTCGGCGGCGATGCTGCTGGCGGTCGGCGCCGCCTTCCGGCTCACCGGATGGGTGCTCAAGCCGGTGCGGATCCTGGACGCGGCCACGCACGACATAGCGACCGGCCGGATGAACTCGCGGGTCGTGGCGGCGGGCGGGCCGCCGGAGCTGCGCCGCCTGGCGCGCTCGTTCAACGAGATGGCCGACAACGTCGAGACCGTGCTCGAACAGCAGCGCGCCTTCGTCGCCGACGCCTCCCACCAGCTGCGCAACCCGCTCTCCGCGCTGCTGCTGCGCATCGAGCTCCTCGCCCTCGAACTGCCCCCGGGCACCCCGGGCAACGAGGAGATCGCCTCGGTCCGCACGGAGGGCAAGCGCCTCGCCCAGGTGCTGGACGACCTGCTGGGCCTGGCCCTGGCCGAACACGCCTCCGCGGACCTGCGGCTCACCGACATCGGCGAGCTGGCGGCCGAGCGGGTCGCCGCCTGGCGGCCGCTCGCCGAGGAGAAGGGCGTCCGCCTGACGGACGCCACGTCGGCCGTCACCGGCTGGGCCGACCCCGTCGCGCTGTCCAGCGCCCTCGACGCCGTGGTCGACAACGCGCTGAAGTTCACCCCGGCGGGGGAGGAGGTCACCGTGACCTCCGCCGCCGACGGCGCGACCTCCACCATCGTGGTCACGGACCGCGGCCCCGGCCTGACCGACGACGAGCTGGCGCGCATCGGCGACCGCTTCTGGCGCAGCAACCGCCATCAGAACGTCAAGGGCTCGGGTCTCGGCCTGTCCATCTCCCGCGCGCTGCTCGCCGCGGGCGGCGGCTCGATCTCGTACGCCCACCACGAGCCGCACGGCCTGCGCGTCACGGTCACCGTCCCGCGCACCGGTCCCCACTGACCTGGGTCAGGGCTTGACCGAGAGGTAGTAGCGCCGCGCGCCCTCGTGCAGCGGCAGCGGGTCGGTGTAGATCGCCGTACGGAGATCCACGAGCTGCGCCGGGTGCACCTCGCGCCCGATCCGGTCCCGGCTCCTGATCACCGTACGGGTGAACGCCTCCGCCATCGCCGGATCGGTCCGGTCGGTGGTCACGAGCAGGTTGGCGACCGCGACCGTCTCGACCGGCCGGCCCTCCTGGGCGCGGGCATAGGCGTCGGCGGGCATCACCGCGGACCGGTAGTACCGGCTGCTGCCGCCCTGCGCGTGGACGCGGTCCACCAGCTCCTCCGGCAGCGGCACGAGCCGGACGGGGAAGCGCTCCGAGAGCTTCTGCACGGCGCTGGTGGGCAGCCCGCCCGACCAGAAGAAGGCGTCCAGCCGGTCGTCCTCCAGCAGCTTCGGCATGGTGTCGATACCGGCGGAGACCGGTCGGACGTCCTGCGCCGGGTCCAGCCCCGCGGCCGTCAGCAGCCGGTTCGCGATCAGCCGCACGCCCGAGCCCTCCTGGCCGACGCCGACCCGCAGACCGCGCAGGTCCTGGGCCGACCGGACCTTCGAGGACCTGGGCACGACCAGCTGCGCGTAGTCGTCGTACAGCCGCGCGCAGCCGCGCAGCCGGGACGCTCCGGGCCTGCCGTCGCGGAGGTAGGTGGCGACCGCGTCGGCCGTGGCGATGGTGAAGTCGGCCTCACCCGAGGCGAGCCGGGCCAGGTTCTGCTGGGAGCCCTCGCTGGTGCGCAGGCTTATCGAGACGTCCGGGACCTCGCGGTCCAGGGCGTCCTCCAGCAGGGCGCCGTACCGCTGGTAGACCCCGGTCGGCACGCCGGTGCTGAAGGTGACCCTGCCCTGCGGGGACGGCTCCCCGGCCGGGAGCAGCCACCACAGCAGCAGCCCCAGCACCACGAGCACCGCGGCCGACCCCTCGAGGGCGTGGCGGCGGCTGATGCGGGGCAGGTCCGGGAGCATGGGCGCGATCCTGCCAGCTCACGCGCCGCCCTGGCCAGGCCCCTCCCGGAAGCCGGGCCGTCCGTCGCTCGGGGTGCACCGGACGTCACACGGACGTCATCCGGGCGGTGCGGGCGGACCTCATCCGGGCGGTGCGGGCGGACGTCATCCGGGCGGTGCCGGCGGACGTCATCCCGAGCGGCGCCGCTGCCCTCCCCTGGCGGGCCTCACGGTCTCGCGGCGGTGCAGATGTTGTACCGCCACGTCTCCTGGTGCCGGTACAGCTCCACGCCGCTCATGGCATTGACCAGCAGGTCGCCGCGCCCCACGCTCCGGGCCACCGCGTACGGCACGCGCCCGAGGAGGGAGAAGGCGCGCAGCATGGGCAGGACACGGGCGGTGATGTCGGTGACGGACTCCACCTCGAAGCCCGCCTCGGACACGAGCCGCTCGAGATGCCCGTGCGGCAGCATCGCGGGCATCGCGGCCAGCTCGCAGATGTCGGAGAGCACGCTGTCCGCGCGCGGGGCGAGCTCGGCGCGCGGCGTGCGCGAGTACTCGAACATGACGAGCCGCCCCCCG
This sequence comes from Streptomyces sp. NRRL S-118, assembly GCF_000716335.1. Lineage (GTDB taxonomy): Bacteria > Actinomycetota > Actinomycetes > Streptomycetales > Streptomycetaceae > Streptomyces. The sequence continues at coordinate 43,115 of NZ_KL591012.1, forward strand.
GGCCGTACGACGCGGAAGAACTCCGACAGCGCCTGCCGCGGGTCCGCGGCGTGGACGAAGGACTCCATGGTGTACAGCCCGTCGAAGGAGCCGTCCGCGAACGGCAGCGCGTGGTAGTCCCCCACGACGAACCGGGTCGCCCGGGCCGCGTGCCCGGACGCCCGGGCCGTGCGCCGGCGGGCGATGGCGACGTCGGAGGCGATGCCGTCGAGGCCCGTGACGTGCAGGCCGCCCTCCGTGGCGACGGTGCGGGCCACGTCGCCCACACCGCATCCGGCGTCGAGGACGCGCGAACCGGCGGGCAGCGCCAGCTTCCGGGCCGTCATGGCCTCCATCCGGCGCATGGACGCCGCGAAGTCCCACGGCGACTGGCCGGGCTCGTACCACCCGAAATGCCGCGTCCGCCCCAGGAGCATCGCGTAGCCCCACCGGGAGCCGATGCGCCTGTAGTAGGGCAGGACGGACCGGCGGTAGTGCTGCGCGGTGCGGGAACCGGGCATGGCCATGGCCCTACGCCGCCGGGATGAGCAGCAGCGGGTGCGGCCGGCGGCGCGTTCGGCCGGGTCGGGGCGTGCGCGGGGCGGACGCCACGGCGGTGGCGACCGCCGGGGCGACGGCGGCGACCCGGACCATCGCCGGTGTCACACGGGGACGTGCCTGCTGGGCCATGGCGGTGTCCTCTCATCGAAGGGGTCGTCGGGCTCGTCGCCGAGCCGGTGGGGTGGTGCACCGGAGCCGGTGGGGCGGGTGGCGCCCGGGATTCCGGTACCTGCCGGGTGTCCGGTCCGGGGGTGGGGCCGGGTGCAGGTCCGGGGGCCGAGGTCGGTCGTCGGGTCGGAGTCCGAGGTCGGTCGTCTGGGTCGGTTGTCCGGTGCGGGTGCCGCAGTCGGACGCGGCGGGAGCCGGCCGGTCGCCCGGTGGCGCCCGTCCGGGTGTTCCGGTCCGGCGCCGTCGGCTCCCAGCGGGCGTTCCGGTCGGGCGTTCGGTCAGTCGTTCGGTCTGTCGATCGTCCGGCACGGGTGATCCGGGTCGGCCGACCGGCCGCCGGACCGGTCCACGCCGCGGCGGGCCTCGATGGTCCCGCAGGCCGGCCCGCGCGTCAGCCGTACCGGCCCGACGGGTAAGACATGCCCCCCGGTCGGCCTAGCGAGTCACCGCCGGCGGTCCGCCGGTCGGGCGAATCCGCGTGGCTCCGCGGTGACGGAGGACAGCCCCCGGTCGCGGGGCCCCATGGTGAGGCAATGGACTCCTCCTCCGCTGTCGTCACGCCGGTTCCTGGGGACCCCGCGCACTGCCCGGCCCGCGCGCGGGCGCCGCACTGACCGGACGGGTGTTCGGCGCGCCGCACGACCGCAACCTCGTGAACACCGCGTGCCGGGAGGACCCGGCGCTGGACCGGGCCGCGCTGGAGTGGGGCCCGGCGACCACGTGCTGGTCATCATCAGCGGCGGCTGCCACGCGCTGGATTGCGCAGGACCGCGTCCACACGTACGGCAGCTTCCACATCGCCGATCCGGCGGTCGCCCGGTGAGCACCCTCGCGGCGCTGACGTCCCAGGCAGCACGCCGACGGCGCCGGGTCCGGCCCGGCCGGACCGGACGGCCGCGGCTTCGAGCCGGCGCTCGGTCCGCTCCTCGACGGTCCGGCCGCCACCGTGACCTCTGAGCTGTGCGGTATGGCGCCGAGCGGCCCCGCGGGAGCCCTTACCCTGGACGGGTGAGCGGTAACGACGTGTCTGGCGGAGCAGTGGACGGTTTGAAAACGTACGAGGTACGCACCTACGGGTGCCAGATGAACGTCCACGACTCCGAGCGCCTCTCCGGCCTGTTGGAGGACGCCGGCTACGTCCGCGCGCCGGAAGGCTCCGACGGCGACGCCGACGTGGTGGTCTTCAACACCTGCGCGGTACGGGAGAACGCCGACAACAAGCTGTACGGCAACCTCGGGCGGCTCGCCCCCAAGAAGTCGCAGCGGCCCGGCATGCAGATCGCCGTCGGCGGCTGCCTGGCCCAGAAGGACCGGGACACGATCGTCAAGAAGGCGCCGTGGGTCGACGTCGTCTTCGGTACGCACAACATCGGCAAGCTGCCGGTCCTCCTGGAGCGCGCCCGCGTCCAGGAAGAGGCGCAGATCGAGATCGCCGAGTCGCTGGAGGCGTTCCCCTCCACGCTGCCGACCCGGCGCGAGTCCGCGTACGCCGCCTGGGTCTCCATCTCGGTCGGCTGCAACAACACCTGCACCTTCTGCATCGTCCCCGCGCTGCGCGGCAAGGAGAAGGACCGCCGCCCCGGTGACATCCTCGCCGAGATCGAGGCCCTGGTCGCCGAGGGCGTCTCCGAGATCACCCTGCTCGGCCAGAACGTGAACGCGTACGGGTCCGACATCGGTGACCGCGAGGCGTTCTCCAAGCTGCTGCGCGCCTGCGGGACCATCGAGGGCCTGGAGCGCGTGCGCTTCACCTCCCCCCATCCCCGTGACTTCACCGACGACGTGATCGCCGCGATGGCGGAGACGCCGAACGTGATGCCGCAGCTCCACATGCCGCTGCAGTCCGGCTCGGACACGGTTCTCAAGGCGATGCGCCGCTCGTACCGCCAGGACCGCTTCCTGGGGATCATCCACAAGGTGCGGGAGGCCATCCCGCACGCCGCGATCTCCACCGACATCATCGTGGGCTTCCCCGGGGAGACCGAGGAGGACTTCGAGCAGACGCTGCACGTGGTGCGCGAGGCCCGGTTCGCGCAGGCCTTCACCTTCCAGTACTCCAAGCGTCCCGGGACCCCGGCGGCCGAGATGGAGAACCAGATCCCCAAGGCGGTCGTGCAGGCGCGTTACGAGCGCCTGGTCGCCCTCCAGGAGGAGATCTCCTGGGAGGAGAACAAGAAGCAGGTCGGCCGCACCCTGGAGGTCATGGTCGCCGAGGGCGAGGGCCGCAAGGACGACACCACGCACCGCCTGTCCGGCCGTGCCCCCGACAACCGGCTGGTGCACTTCACCAAGCCGGAAGAGGCGGTCCGCCCGGGTGACGTGGTGACCGTCGAGATCACCTATGCCGCCCCGCACCACCTGCTCGCGGAGGGCCCGACGACCCGGGTGCGCCGCACCCGCGCGGGCGACGCCTGGGAGAAGCGCATCGCCGCACCGCCGGCCGAGCCGGCAGCCGGCGTCATGCTGGGCCTCCCCGGCATCGGCGTCCCGGCACCCCTCCCGCCGGTCACCGGAGGCTGCGCGGTCGGCTGAGGCGAAAGCTGCGCTGCGGGGCGGGTACGGAACCGGCAGAGGCGAAGGCTGCTGCGGGGCGCGTGCGGGGTCGGTCGAGCCGGAGGGCTGGGTCCGAGGTGTCGGCGTGCGGGGCCGGCTGGGGCGAAGGCCGCGCTGCGGGACGCATGCGAGGTCGCTGAGGCGGAAGGCCGCGTCTGGGCAGGGGCGTGCCACCGTGGCGGCCCGGCCCGGGGCGGGGCCGTGCGTGGACCGGGGCGGGGCGTGCGGGGACCGGGGCGGGGCGTGCGTACGGTCGCCGGGACGGGCCAGGCCCCTTTTCCGTCCCGGCGCGACCGGGGCGGTCCGCGTGCGCTGACCTGCGGGCCGACGGCGGAACGCAGCGACTACGCTGCGGATCATGCTTGTCGCCGCGGCTGTCTGCCCCTGCCCCCCGCTCCTCGTCCCCGACGTCGCCGCCGGGGCCGCGCCCGAACTCGACGCCGCCCGCACGGCGTGCTCCGACGCCCTCGCCGTCCTCGCCGCCGCGCGGCCCGACCGGCTCGTCGTGGTCGGGCCGACGGCAGGGGACGCGGTGACGCGGTACGCGGCGGGCACGCAGGGGGATTTCCGCGGCTTCGGCGTGGACCTCGACGTCGCGCTGGGCGCGCCCGGCGACGGCACCGCGGACGGGCCGCGGCTGCCCGCGTCGCTCGCCGTCGGAGCCTGGCTCCTCGCACGGACCGGCCAGGCCGGCGCCCCCGTCGAGGGCCTGGCCGTGGGGGAGCACCTGGACGCCGCCCGCTGCGCCGCGACCGGCCGCGAACTGGCCGCAGGCGCCGGGCGCGTCGCCCTGCTGGTGCTGGGCGACGGCAGTGCGCGCCGCTCCCTCAAGGCCCCTGGTTATCTCGACGAGCGCGCCGCCGGTTTCGACGAGCGCGCCGCCCGCGCCCTCGGTACGGCGGACACCGAGGCCCTCGCGGCGCTGGATCCCCGCCTCGCGTCCGAGCTGCAGGCCGCCGGCCGCGCCCCCTGGCAGGTACTGGCGGGCGCCGCCGGGGACACCGCCCTGGAGGGCCGCCTGCTGTACGAGGACGCTCCGTACGGCGTCGGGTACGTCGTCGCGGTCTGGTCGTAGCCCGGACGCTCGGGCCGGGCCGGGCCGGGCGGACGCGGACGTCGGCGCGGACACGGTCCGCCCCCCCCCGCGCGCCGGAGACGGCGGCACAACGGCGGACGGCCCCGGAGCAACCGTGCTCCGTGGCCGTCCGCCGTTGTCGTGTGCGAGAGGTCAGGACGTCGAACCCGGAGGCGGCGGCGGTGTGCCGCCCTCCTCCCTGTGGGCGAACCGGCCGAAGGCGTCCTTGGCCTTTCCCGTACCGGACTGGATCCTGTCGCTGTACTTGCCCTTGGTCCCCCGGTCGACCATTCGCGCGGCCTTGTCGAGCCCCTGGTCGACCCTGCCCTCGTGCTGGTGCGCGAAATCCTGGACCTTGTCCTTCGCAGGAGCGAGCTTGGCCTTCATCTGATGCAGGAAGCCCATGGTCACCATCCCTCGGAGTCGCCTTCGTCAGGGGTCGGCGACGCGAGTGTCACTTGCGCGCGCCTTCGCCGGCTTCGTTGTCCGCCGCTTCCTCGGCCGACTGCTGCTTGGGGATGTCCACTCCCTCCGCGGCCGTCTCCGATGTCGCCGCCGTATCGTCCGCCTCCGCCGTCCCACTTGGCTCCGGCGCCGTCCCGGGCGCCTCCGCCTCCGCCTCCGCTCCGGCCTCGCCGGCCGCTGTCACCGGGGTGGTCGCCGTCTCCTCGGTCGATGCCGCGGCAGACTCCTTACCCTTCCGGCGAAACCATGCAAAAGCGCCCATGTCTACTCCATAGCGTACTCGTGTGGGCGAAATTCCGCGCCGTCCGGAGCGTCCCATTGCGTCGCCCGGTGGAGCCGGTCCTGAAAACCGGCGGTCGGAACCTCGCAACAGGCAACGACCCCGAACCCGGGGCGTCACGTAACTCGTTCGGGAAGGGCTCCCGAGGTTTGCGAGACTGGGTCGGTGAGAAGTGCAGCTCCCGCCCCGCGGGTCATCGCCGTCGTCGGTCCCACCGCGGCTGGAAAGTCCGATCTGGGTGTCTTCCTCGCCCAGCAGCTTGGCGGCGAAGTCGTCAACGCCGATTCCATGCAGCTCTACCGGGGGATGGACATCGGAACCGCCAAGCTGACCCTCGGGGAGCGCGGTGGCATCCCGCACCACCTCCTCGACATCTGGGACGTCACCGAGACGGCCAGCGTCGCCGAGTACCAACGGCTCGCCCGCGCCGAGATCGACCGACTGCTCGCCGAGGGGCGCACTCCCGTCCTCGTCGGTGGCTCCGGACTGTACGTGCGCGGCGCCATCGACGCCCTCGAGTTCCCGGGCACCGACCCCGCCGTGCGCGCCCGCCTCGAAGCCGAATTGGAGGAGCGCGGCTCCGGCGTCCTGCACGCCCGCCTCGCCGCCGCCGACCCGGACGCCGCCCGCGCGATCCTGCCCGGCAACGGCCGCCGCATCGTCCGGGCGCTCGAGGTCATCGAGATCACCGGGAAGCCCTTCACGGCCAATCTTCCCGGTCACGACTCGGTGTACGACACCGTGCAGATCGGCGTGGACGTCGGGCGCCCCGAGCTGGACGAGCGGATCGCCGCCCGCGTGGACCGCATGTGGGAGGCCGGGCTCGTCGACGAGGTGCGCGCCCTGGAGGCGCAGGGACTGCGGGAGGGCCGCACCGCCTCCCGCGCGCTCGGCTACCAGCAGGTGCTCGCCGCCCTCGCGGGGGAGTGCACCGAGGAGGAGGCGCGTGCCGACACCGTACGCGCCACCAAGCGCTTCGCGCGCCGCCAGGACTCGTGGTTCCGCCGGGATCCGCGCGTGCACTGGCTCAGCGGAGCCGTGTCGGACCGCGCGGAACTCCCGCACCGAGCGCTGTCGTTGGTCGAACGAGCGGTTACAGCCTGATCACGTGATGGCATCGGGACGCACTGCCCGTCATTCCGGCGGCCAGGAGCGTGCCATCATCGAGCATCGATCGACCAGTGGAGTCCGAGTTGGGAGGGCGCGTGGCGATGGAGGCCGGCCCTCGCGACAGAGAACAGTACGAAGCACCGGACGACATGACACGGCGGGGCGGAGAAGGCACGGCTGAGGCACGGGTGCCGGAAGCGCCGGGCCTGAGCCCGGACGGTCCCGACCTCGACGAGGACGGGGCCCAGGAGATCACCCCGGACGAGGTCGAGGTCGAGCTGCGCCCGCAGCGCAAACTGCGCATCTGGCAGCTCGCCCCCATCGTGGGGCTCGCCGCGATCGGCTCCCTGATGTTCGCCTTCCCCCTCGCCTTCGGCTCGGGCGACGGCGGCGCGGTCCTCGCCATGCTGGGGCTGCTGCTGTGCGGCTGCGCCGCCGGCTGGGGCATGATGGCCGCCCGCCGCGTCGGCTACACCTGGCCGGGCCTGCCCGCCCGGGGCTCCGGCGAGCGCCCCGACTGGCGCGTGTTCGCGCTGTACGCCGTCGGCGTCGCGGTCCTGGTGATCCTGGCGGTCTGGCGCGTGGCCCGCCTCCGCTGAGCCTCGACGGCCGTCGGGCTACGGCGCGTGGCTCGACTCCGCCGGCCCGCGGCAGTCGCCGGTGGCCGACCGCGGCTGATCCGGCTGCGTCAGGGGATCGTCCCGCCGATCCGTTACGGCCGCCAGGTGGCCCGCCCGAGCTGATCCCGGCCTCGGGCCGGGTGCGACGCACAGCACTCATTGCGCCGGGGATTCCGGCTCGGCTGATCTGCTGCGAGTCGGGATCCCACCTACGCTGATCCGCCTGCGGCCCGGGCGTGCGCGACGCACAGCCTCTCCGCCACCGGGAGCCGGCCGCTGCCGACCGCCCGCGGCCCCGGGCCCGCCGTGACCCGCAGCCCCACGCGGCCGGGCGGCGCGGCCGCTCGCAAGGCCTGGGCGAGGGCCGTTTCGTAGGCCACTCGTACGATGGAGCGCATGACCACCGCGCCCATCGCCTTCCTCAAGGGCCACGGCACCGAGAACGACTTCGTGATCGTGCCCGACCCGGACAACGCCATCGACCTGCCCCCCGCCGCGGTCGCCCGCATCTGCGACCGCCGGGCCGGCATCGGGGGCGACGGGCTCCTGCACGTCGTCCGCTCCGCCGCCCACCCCGAGGCGCGGGACATGGCCGGTGAGGCCGAGTGGTTCATGGACTACCGCAACGCCGACGGCTCGATCGCCGAGATGTGCGGCAACGGCGTCCGGGTCTTCGCCCGCTACCTCCAGGCCGCCGGGCACGTCACCGCCGGCGACGTCGCCGTCGCCACCCGCGCCGGCGTCAAGCAGGTCCACCTGGCGAAGAACGGCGACGTCACCGTCGCCATGGGCCGCGCCCGGCTGCCCGAGGACGGCGTCACCGTCACCGTCGGCGACCACAGCTGGCCCGCGCGGAACGTGAACATGGGCAACCCGCACGCCGTGGCCTTCGTCGAGGACCTCGCCCAGGCGGGCGATCTGCGGTCCGAGCCGCACTACACGCCCGCGGCGGCCTACCCGGACGGGGTCAACATCGAGTTCGTCGCCGACCGCGGCCCCCGCCACGTCGCCATGCGCGTCCACGAGCGCGGCTCCGCCGAGACCCGCTCGTGCGGCACGGGCGCGTGCGCCGTGGCCGTCGCCACGGCCCGCCGGGACGGCGCCGACCCGTCCGTCACCGGCACGCCCGTCACGTACACCGTGGACGTCCTCGGCGGCACCCTGGTGATCACCGAGCACCCCGACGGCGAGATCGACATGACCGGCCCCGCCGTCATCGTCGCCGAGGGGCACATCGACCCGGCCTGGTTCGCGGCGTCCGCGCCCGCGCCGGCCGCGCAGCACCCGGAAAACGCAAACGACTGAAGCTTCGCTCGAATGGGTGGTCCCGTTCACGCTGAGCGAGAGCGGGTCTGCGCTGCGTGGTGGGCTCGGTAGCATCAAGCACCGGCCCGGCGGGCATGCCTTGCCCGTCCACCGCCGGTCGACCCCGCCGGAGGTGCCCCCATGAGCGCAGAGGCCACCAACCCCGCGCCCAGCCGCCGGCGCGGCCGCCCGAGGATCGACCTCCGGAGGCTCGGCCGCGCCGCACTGCTCGGTCCCGGCGGGCGGGACCGGCTGCCCGACGCCATCAGCCACGTCGCCGACGCCCACCGGGCGCACCACCCGGACGCCGACCTGGCCGTGCTGCACCGGGCGTACGTACTCGCCGAGTCCTCGCACCGCGGCCAGTTCCGCAAGAGCGGCGAGCCGTACATCACCCACCCGCTCGCCGTCACGCTGATCCTCGCCGAACTCGGCGCGGAGACCACGACGTTGACCGCCTCACTGCTCCATGACACCGTCGAGGACACGGACCTGACCCTCGACCAGGTGCGGGAGCAGTTCGGCGACGAGGTCTGCTACCTGGTCGACGGGGTGACCAAGCTGGAGAAGGTCGACTACGGCGCCGCCGCAGAGCCCGAGACGTTCCGCAAGATGCTCGTCGCCACCGGCAACGACGTCCGCGTCATGTCCATCAAACTCGCCGACCGGCTGCACAACATGCGCACCCTCGGCGTCATGCGCCCCGAGAAGCAGGCGCGGATCGCGAAGGTCACCCGCGACGTCCTCATCCCGCTCGCGGAGCGGCTCGGCGTGCAGGCGCTCAAGACCGAGCTGGAGGACCTGGTCTTCGCCATCCTCCACCCCGCCGAGTACGAACAGACCCGCGCCCTCATCGCCGACAACGCCACCGCAGGCGACGCCCTGGCCGCCATCGCCGACGATGTCCGCAGCGTGCTGCGGGAGGCTGGCATCACCGCCGAAGTCCTCGTCCGCCCCCGTCACTTCGTCTCGGTGCACCGGGTCAGGCTCAAACGAGGCGAGCTGCGCGGCACCGACTTCGGTCGGCTCCTGGTCCTGGTCGGTGAGGACGCCGACTGCTACGGCGTGCTCGGCGAGCTGCACACCTGCTTCACACCCGTGATCTCCGAGTTCAAGGACTTCATCGCGGCGCCCAAGTTCAACCTGTACCAGTCGCTGCACACCGCCGTCGCGTCGCCGGACGGTGCGGTCGCCGAGGTCCTCATCCGTACGCACCAGATGCACAAGGTCGCCGAGGCGGGTGTCGTCGCCCTCGGCAACCCGTACGCCCCGGTCGAAGGCGCCGAGGACGGCGAGGACGGGGTGCGCGCCGACCCGACCCGCCCCGGCTGGCTGTCCCGGCTGCTGGAGTGGCAGCAGGCCACCCCCGATCCCGACACCTTCTGGACGTCGCTCCGCGCCGACCTGGCCCAGGACGGCGAGATCACCGTCTTCCGCTCCGACGGCGGCACCCTGGCCCTGCCGGGCGGTGCGACCTGCGTCGACGCCGCCTACGCGCAGTACGGCGAGGCCGCCCACGCATGCGTCGGCGCCCGCGTCAACGGACGCCTGACCTCGCTCGGTACCGTGCTGAGCGACGGCGACACCGTGCAACTGCTGCTCGCCGAGCCCGACGCGTCGCAGGACGCCGCCTCGGGGCCGTCGCCCGACTGGCTGGACCACGCCAGCACGCCCGCCGCGCGGATCGCCATCACGGGCTGGCTCGCGGCGCACCCCGAAGAGGCGAAGCCCCCGGCGACCGGCCCGCGGCCCCTCACCACGGGGCCCCTCACCACGGGGCCGTTGTCGTCCGAAGGCGCTGCGGCGGAGCCGGGCGAGTGCACCCCGGCCGGCTCCCGCACTCCGTCCCCCGCCGTGGCGGACGCCGTGGTCGCCGACCTCCCCGACGCGGCCGTGCGCCTGGCCCGCTGCTGCACCCCGGTACCGCCCGACACGGTCACGGGCTTCGCGGTGCGCGGCGGCAACGTCACCGTGCACCGCGCCGAGTGCCCCGCCGTACGGCGCATGGAGGCGCTGGGGCGGGCGCCCGTCGCCGTGCGCTGGGGTGACACCTCGGAGTGCCGGGTCACCCTGGTCGCCGAATCGTTCGGCCGCCCGCGGCTGCTCGCCGACCTCACGGAAGCCATCGCCACGGCCGGAGCCGCGATCGTGTCCGCCACCGTGGAACCGCCCAGCGAGCAGCGGGTCCGGCACACGTACACGCTCCAGCTCCCCGACGCGGCCCTGCTGCCCGTCCTCATGCGTGCGATGCGCGACGTGGCGGGCGTCTACGACGTCAGCCGGGCCCAGCACCAGCACGCCACCCGCGCCCACTGAGGAGGGCACAAGCCCCGCTGACCCGCAGGCACGAGCCCCTCATGCGCGCGGCGGCGGAACGCCGGAGGGCCCTGACCGGCGCAGGCCAGCCGGACCGGCGCATCCCCGCCTCCCCTTCGCGAGCGCGCCCCTCGGTCGGCGACACGCCGGGTGCGTCCGGATGCGCGCCCGGCCGGGGGAGGGCGTGCGACGCCGTTCGGGTGCGCGGGAGGTGCGCGGGGCGCGCGCCGTCGCGGCCCGCGCCCGGTGCGCTGATAGCGGTTGCCCATGTCCCTCACATCCCGGTCTCCCGCTCGACCGTCCCGACGCCTCCGCGCGGCCCTGCTGATCGCCGCCTCGGCCGGCCTGATCGCCGCCGGTGTGCCCCAGCCCCAGCCGCTCGGCATCGGCGACCCGCTCTTCCCCCACCTCGGCAACCCCGGCTACGACGTCCTCACGTACGACATCGCCTTCACCTACCAGGGCGACAACACCAAACCGCTGGACGCCTTCACCAGGATCGACGCGCGGGCCACCGCACGCCTGGACCGCATCAACCTCGACTTCACCCACGGCACCGTCCGCTCGGTGCACGTCAACGGCCTGCGCGCCGAGTTCGCGAGCAGCGGCGAGGACCTGGTCGTCCTGCCGGTCCAGCCGGTCGAACAGGGCACCCCGCTGAGCATCGCCGTCTCCCACACCAGCGACCCGAGCGGCCCCCGCGACGCGGGCGGCTGGGTCCGCACCTCCGACGGGCTGGCGATGGCCAACCAGGCCGACGCGGCCCACCGTGTCTTCCCCGGCAACGACCACCCGGCCGACAAGGCGTACTTCACCTTCCGCATCACCGCTCCCAAGGAGCTGACGGCCGTCGCCAACGGGCGCCGGATCGCCCGGGCCGTCGCGGGCGACCGGCAGACCTGGCTCTACCGGACCGCCCACCCCATGGCCACCGAGCTCGCCCAGGTCACCATCGGCCGCTCCGCCGTCGTCGAGCGCACCGGCCCGCGCGGCCTGCCGGTACGCGACGTCGTGCCGGCCGCCGACGCCCAGCGCCTGGAGCCCTGGCTGGCCAAGACGCCGGGCCACCTGGAGTGGATGGAGCGGCTGGTCGGGCGCTACCCGTTCGAGACGTACGGGGTCCTCGTCGCGGATGCCGACACCGGCTTCCAGCTGGAGACCCAGACCCTCTCCCTCTTCGAGCGCTCCCTGTTCGCCGACGGTGACTACCCGAAGTGGTTCGTCGACTCCATCATGGTCCACGAGCTGGCCCACCAGTGGTTCGGCAACAGCGTCTCCCCCCGCACCTGGTCCGACCTGTGGCTCAACGAGGGCCACGCCACCTGGTACGAGGCCCTGTACGCGGAGGAGACCGCCCAGCTGTCGCTGGAGCAGCGGATGCGCAACGCGTACCTGGCGTCCGACGGCTGGCGCGCGGCCGGCGGGCCCCCGGCCGCACCGAAGGCCCCGGCGCCGGGCGAGAAGACCAGCCTCTTCCGGCCGGTGGTCTACGACGGCTCGGCCCTGATCCTCTACGCCCTGCGCCAGGAGATCGGCAAGGACGCCTTCGAGCGGCTCGAACGGCGCTGGGTCACGCAGTACGCGCACTCCACGGCGAGCACCGCGGACTTCGTACGCCTCGCCTCCGAGGTCGCCGGACGCGACCTGACGGCCTTCCTGAAGGGCTGGCTGTACGACGCGAAGACCCCGAGGATGCCCGGCCACCCGGACTGGCGCAGCAAGGACCCGGCCAGGGGGGCGCAGCCGGGGGCGAAGCGCTGAAAACCCGCGTGACGGGCCCGGCGCGCCGTGCGACCATCGAGGGGTCGGCGGCGCTGCCGGGCCCGGGCATGCCGGGGCCCGCCCCCGGGAATGATCCGGGTGAGTCACGCGTTGTGACTGGCGAACCGAGTGTTCCACCGAGTATTTCTTCGACGTAAGGATCCAATGACCTCCTCTTCATCCCCTTCCCAGGACGCACAGAGCTTCGCGGACACCACCCGCACCGAGAGCCTTCGGGCCGATGCCCTGATGGAAGAGGACGTCGCCTGGAGCTACGAGATCGACGGGGAGCGCGACGGCGACCAGTTCGACCGCCACGAGCGCGCGGCGCTGCGGCGTGTGGCGGGCCTCTCCACCGAGCTCGAGGACGTCACCGAGGTCGAGTACCGGCAGCTGCGCCTGGAGCGTGTGGTGCTGGTCGGCGTGTGGACCTCGGGGACCGTGCAGGACGCGGAGAACTCCCTCGCGGAGCTGGCCGCCCTCGCCGAGACGGCGGGCGCGCTGGTGCTCGACGGGGTGATCCAGCGCCGCGACAAGCCGGACCCGGCCACGTACATCGGCTCGGGCAAGGCCAACGAGCTGCGCGACATCGTGCTCGAAACCGGGGCCGACACCGTCGTCTGCGACGGTGAGCTCAGCCCGGGCCAGCTGATCCACCTCGAGGACGTCGTCAAGGTCAAGGTGGTCGACCGCACCGCCCTGATCCTCGACATCTTCGCCCAGCACGCCAAGTCCCGTGAGGGCAAGGCGCAGGTGTCGCTCGCGCAGATGCAGTACATGCTGCCCCGGCTGCGCGGCTGGGGTCAGTCGCTGTCCCGTCAGATGGGTGGCGGCGGCTCCGGTTCCTCCGGCGGCGGTATGGCCACCCGTGGTCCCGGTGAGACCAAGATCGAGACGGACCGGCGGCGGATCCGCGAGAAGATGGCGAAGATGCGCCGGGAGATCGCGGAGATGAAGACGGGCCGCGAGATCAAGCGGCAGGAGCGGCGGCGCAACAAGGTGCCGTCGGTCGCGATCGCCGGATACACCAACGCCGGCAAGTCGTCCCTGCTGAACCGGCTGACGGGCGCGGGCGTCCTGGTGGAGAACGCACTGTTCGCCACCCTCGACCCGACCGTGCGCCGGGCCGAGACGCCGAGCGGCCGCCTGTACACGCTGGCCGACACCGTCGGGTTCGTACGGCATCTGCCGCACCACCTCGTCGAGGCGTTCCGCTCCACCATGGAGGAGGTCGGCGACTCCGACCTGATCCTGCACGTGGTGGACGGATCGCACCCGGCGCCGGAGGAGCAGCTGGCCGCCGTGCGCGAGGTGATCCGCGACGTCGGCGCGACCGACATCCCCGAGATCGTCGTGATCAACAAGGCGGACGCGGCGGACCCGCTGGTGCTGCAGCGGCTGCTGCGCATCGAGAAGCACTCGATCGCGGTGTCCGCGCGGACCGGAAAGGGCATCGACGAGCTGCTCGCGCTGATCGACGCCGAACTCCCGCGGCCGCGCACCCAGGTCGAGGTGCTCCTGCCGTACACGCAGGGCGGGCTGGTCTCGCGGGTGCACGCCGAGGGCGACGTGATCTCCGAGGAGCACACCGCGGAGGGCACCCTGCTCAAGGCCCGGGTGCACGAGGAGCTGGCGGCCTCGCTGGCCCCGTTCGTCCCCGCGGCGCACTGACGGCTCCCCGAGCCGCTCCGGGCAGTCCGAAGGCCCGCCCCCTCTTCCCGAGGGGGCGGGCCTTCGGCTTCGTCACTGGCCGGCGAACTTGTTGCTCATCATCGTGTAGATCTGCTGCGCTCCCGCACCCAGGCGCGGGCCCGCCAGCCAGCCGGCCGTGACCGGGCCGATCGAGGTGTTCGACACCAGCGCCAGCTTGCCGCTGGGGAGCTCACGGAACCAGCCGCCGCCGGAGGAACCACCGGTCATGGTGCAGCCGATCCGCCACATCGTCGGCGTACCGGGGCTGAGCGACAGGCGGCCCGGGCGGTCGACGCACTTGTGCATCAGCGCACCGTCGTAGGGGGCGGCGGCCGGGTAGCCCCAGGCGCCCATCGCCGGGACGCTCTGCGCCTCGGGGGCCTGGAAGTCGACCTCGAGCGCGACCCCGACGGTCTCCTCCAGCGACTTGCCACCGTTCTCCGGCTTCACGTGCATCACGGCGTAGTCGTACGGAGCGCCCTCGCCGCCGGTCGGGCCGCCGTCGGAGATCCACTCGTTGGACGTCGCCACCCAGTCCGCCCAGTACACGCCGTACGGTGCGACCTCCTGCGGCGGCGCGCTCTGCAGCTGCGCCGGGGACTTGCCCAGGTCGTTGTACGCGGGGACGAAGGCGATGTTGCGGTACCAGCCGCCGGCCTGCCCGGCGTGCACACAGTGGCCGGCGGTCCACACCAGGTTGGACTTGCCCGGGTTCTTCGGGTCCTTGATGACGGTGGCCGAGCAGACCATCGAGCCCTCGGGGGCGTCGAAGAACACCTTCCCGACCGGGGCTGCGTTCTCGTGGTACGGCTTCTTCTCGGGCTCGGCCCGGACCGGGCGCGGCTCCGGGTCCGTGACGCCCTGGTCACCGGAGATGCCCCCGGCGGCCATGGTCTTCTGCGGCGACTTGGCGGACTGCATCCGCTCGGGCTTCCACAGCCCCTCGATCACCGGGTTGACGAAGTCCTTGGCCTCACGCAGCCACGTGTCCTTGTCCCAGTTCTTCCACTCGCCGTTCTTCCACTTCTCCGGGTCGACACCGTGCTCCTTGAGCTTGTCGGCCAGGTCCTTCGGAAGCTCGGCACCGCCCTGACCGTCCCCGGCCGCGGAACTCGCGGCGGCCGGCTTGCCGGAGGCGGCGTCCTCGGTGGGGCCACAGGCCGTGGCCGTCAGCGCGAGCGCCGAGGCCAGACCGGTGACGGCCAGCAGTGGACGTATGGATCGCATGAAAAACGACTCCCCCATGAAGGCGCAGGAAGACCTGCGTATTGCCATGAACTTGTCACACAAAACGGCGGTCTTCCGGGACCGCCGCGTGAGGATGCGCCTCACTCTATGCCGGTGGCGCCGGGGCGAGTTGCCACCCGGCACCACCTGCACGGACTCTCCACGCGGAGCGACCACCGGCCGCTGCCGGCGACTACTGCCCCGCGAACTTCTTGCTGACCTCTTCGTACACGCCCTTGGCCTCGGCACCCAGGCGGGGACCCGCCAGCCAGCCGGCCGTGACCGGGCCGATCGAGGTGTTGGACACCAGAGCGGGCTTGCCGTCCTTGCCCTGCGCGACCCAGCCGCCGCCGGACGAACCGCCGGTCATGGTGCAGCCGATCCGGTGCATCGTCGGCTGGCCCGCCTTGATCGACAGCCGGCCCGGCTTGTCCTTGCACTGGAACATCTTCTGACCGTCGAACGGCGGCGCCGCCGGGTAGCCGGTCGCCGTCATGCTCGCGATCTTCTGCGTGGCCGGAGCGGCGAACTCCACCGGCAGCGCCGAACCGACCGTCTCCTCCAGCGACTTGCCGTTGCCGCCCTTCTCCGGGGTCACGTGGATGACCGCGAAGTCGTACGGCGCGCCCTGACCGCCGGTCGTGGCACCCTCGTTGATCCACTGCTCCGACGTCTGCGCCCAGTCACCCCACCACACGCCGTAGGGAGCGACCTCCTCACGCGGCGCCTTCTCCAGCTCGGCGGTCGACTTGCCGCTGTCGTTGTACGACGGCACGAAGGCGATGTTCCGGTACCAGCCGCCGCTCTTGCCGGCGTGGACGCAGTGGCCCGCGGTCCACACCAGGTTGGACTTGCCGGGGTTCGCCGGGTCCTTCACCACGGTCGCCGAGCACACCATCGGCCCCTGCGGCCCGTCGAAGAGGACCTTGCCGGCCTCCGGGACACCGGAGTGGTACGGCGCCGCCACCGGCTGCGCCTCGACCGGCTCCGGCGTCGGGTCCGTCACGCCGTCGTCGCCGGAGATGTCCCCGTCCTCGACCGGCCGCTCGGGCTCCTCCGCCTCGCGCATCCGGTCCGGGTCCCACAGATCCTCGATGATCGGGTTGACGAAGTCCTTGGCCTCACGCAGCCACGTGTCCTTGTCCCAGTTCTTCCACTCGCCGTTCTTCCACTTGTCCAGGTCGATCCCGTGCTCCTTGAGCCGGTCCTTCAGATCCTCGGGGATCGTGATCTTCCCGTCGGCGGACTGGCTGGCCGAAGCGGCGGGGTCGCCGCCCGCGTTGTCCTCGGTCGGGCCGCACGCAGTGGCCGTCAGCGCCAGCGCGGCGGCGACGGATGCTGCGGCGAGCAGCGGACGAATCGGTCGCATGTCGTGATCCCCCTGGGACTTCGTAAAACCAAGCACGTCTTCAACAACGGCACCGGAGTGCGGCCCCCACTATGCCGGTGCCGATGGGGACGGCGTACGGCAGGTCGGCGGTTCCGCCGCACAAGGATCTCCGTCGATGGCCGTGATCCCGGGCAGGCACCGTCGTTGGTACGGACGGGGGACAGGCAACCGCACCAGCCGGGAGGACCCGAAGACGTGGCCGCGACCGAACCAACCACGGTGGCGCCGCCCGCCGCGCACGAAGGCATCCTGCGCCGCCAGTCGCTCCGCGAATCGGCGGCCCGCACCTACGCACGCTCCCTGCCCATCGTGCCCGTACGGGCCCGGGGCCTGACCATCGAGGGCGCCGACGGACGGCGCTACCTCGACTGCCTCTCCGGAGCCGGGACCCTGGCCCTCGGGCACAACCATCCGGTGGTCCTGGAGGCCATCAAGAAGGTCCTCGACTCGGGAGCCCCGCTCCACGTCCTGGACCTCGCCACCCCGGTCAAGGACGCCTTCACCACCGAGCTGTTCGCGACGCTTCCCCGTGAACTCGCCGACGACGCACGGATCCAGTTCTGCGGGCCGGCCGGCACCGACGCGGTCGAGGCCGCGCTGAAGCTGGTCCGTACCGCGACCGGACGCACCGGACTGCTCGCCTTCACCGGCGCCTACCACGGCATGACGGCCGGAGCCCTCGACGCCTCCGGCGGCGCCACCGACGTGCGGGTCACCCGCCTTCCCTACCCCCACGACTACCGCTGTCCCTTCGGCACCGGCGGCGAACGCGGCGCCGAACTCGCCGCCCGCTGGACGGAGCACCTCCTCGACGATCCCAAGGGCGGGGTGCCCGCCCCCGCCGCGATGATCCTCGAACCCGTACAGGGCGAAGGCGGCGTGATCCCCGCACCCGACGACTGGCTGCGGCGCATGCGCCGGATCACCGACGACCGCTCCATCCCCCTCATCGCCGACGAGGTGCAGACGGGCGTCGGCCGCACCGGAGCCTTCTGGGCGGTCGACCACAGCGGTGTCGTCCCCGACGTGATGGTGATGTCCAAGGCCATCGGCGGCTCCCTCCCCCTGGCCGTCATCGTCTACCGGTCCGCACTCGACGCCTGGCAGCCCGGCGCCCACGCGGGCACCTTCCGTGGCAACCAGCTCGCCATGGCGGCCGGGACCGCCACCCTCGCCTTCGTGCGCGAGAACCGGCTCGCCGAGCGCGCGGCGACCCTCGGCGCCCGCATGCTGGGCCGGCTCCAGGGGCTCGCCGCCAGCCACCCCTGCATCGGCGACGTACGCGGCCGGGGCCTGATGATCGGCGTCGAACTCGTCGACCCGGACGCCGACGACGGCACCCGCGACGGCGCCCCGCCCCCGGCCCCTTCCCTCGCGGCCGCCGTCCAGCGGGCCTGCCTCGACCGCGGTCTCATCGTCGAACTCGGCGGCCGCCACTCCGCCGTCGTACGCCTCCTCCCGCCCCTCACCCTCACCGACGAGCAGGCCACGGCGGTCCTCGACCGCTTCGCCGACGCACTGGCCGCCGCCGAACGCAGCCGGCAGCACCACCCCGACCCCACAGGACCGTCCCACTGACCCCGAACACCCTCACCAGAAAGTCCCCTCCGTGAACCCCACCCCCGCACCCGAAGCAGCCGACGCCGACGGCCCGCCCACCCCGACCCCCGCAGGGCACGCGCCCCAGAGCCGAGGCCCCCGCGCGGGCGAATCGACGACCGTGCCGCGCCAGCAGCCGGGCGCGTACGCCGAGCGGTGCACCCCCGCCGCCGCGCCGGGTGAGGACCCCCTGGACGACCCGGACCCCCGGCGCGCGGCGGACGCGGCGACCATCGAGAACCTGCTGCGCTGCTGGGTACGGGAGAAGAACCTGGCGGAACCGGCCGGTGCCACGCTGCGCATTCCGCTCGACGCCAGCGGCACCGCCCTGCTCGTCCCCGTCCACTACTGGTCCCCGACCGGCTGGCACCGCTTCGGGCCGCCCGCCCTCGAAGGCGTACCGCGCAGCGCCCCACCGGCCGACGCGGTGACCGTGGCAGCCCTCATCAGCCGGGAAGCCCACCACACGGCGACCCGCGAGGCGGGCCACGGGCCCGACACGGCACACCCCGGTGAGCCGGCCGCGCACACGGGCGAGGAATCCGATCCGGAACCGGACCACACGCCCCACACCGGCGGAACCGGACACCACGACGGTGCCGACCTCGTCGGCCGCGTCGCCGACTCCGCACGGCGCACCGCCGCGTTCCTCACCCACCGCCGCGGCCGGCCCGCCCCCGCTCCCGAGGCCGATCCGTTCCTCGCGGGTGAGCAGTCCCTCCTGCTCGGCCATCCCCTCCATCCCACGCCCAAGAGCCGCGAGGGACTCTCCGACAGCGAAGCCCGCCTGTACTCGCCCGAGTCGTGCGGCTCCTTCCCGCTGCACTGGATGGCCGTGGACCGCTCCGTCCTCGCCACCGACTCCGCCTGGACCGAACAGGGCCGACCCCTGCCCGCGGAACGGCTCACCGCCCGGCTCGCCCGGGACCTGCGCCTCCCCGAGAACACCGTCGCCCTGCCCCTCCACCCCTGGCAGGCCCGCGACGTACGCCACCGCCCCCAGGTCGACGAGCTCATGACCGCGGGCCTCCTCCGCGACCTGGGCCCGCACGGCGCCCCCTGGTACCCCACCTCCTCCGTCCGCACCGTGCACCAGCCGGGATCCCCGGCCATGCTCAAGCTGTCCCTCGGCGTCCGCATCACGAACTCGCGCCGCGAGAACCTGCGCAAGGAGCTCCACCGGGGCGTCGAGGTGCACCGCCTGATGCGCACCGGTCTCGCCAAGCAGTGGCGGGCCACCCACCCCGGCTTCGACATCGTCCGGGACCCGGCCTGGCTCGCCGTCGACACCCTCTCCGGCGAGCCCGTCCCCGGGCTCGACGTCATGCTCCGTCACAACCCGTTCGGCCCCGGCGACGACGCCGTGTGCATCGCGAGCCTCACCGCACCGCGCCCCTGGCCCGGCAGCGCCCGCATGCAGTCCCGCCTCGCCGCCACCGTCTCCCGGCTCGCCGCCCGCACCGGCCGGCCCACCGGAGCGGTCGCCGCCGAGTGGTTCCTGCGCTACCTCGACCACGTCGTGCGCCCGGTGCTCTGGCTGGACGGCACCGCCGGCGTCGCCCTGGAAGCCCACCAGCAGAACACCCTGGTCATCCTCGACCCGGCCGGCTGGCCCATCGGCGGTCGCTACCGCGACAACCAGGGCTACTACTTCCGTGAGTCCCACCGCGTCGCCCTGGAGAAGCGGCTCCCCGGCATCGGCGCCGACAGCGACACCTTCGTGACGGACGCCGTCACCGACGAGCGCTTCGCCTACTACCTCGGCATCAACAACGTCCTGGGACTGATCGGGGCGTTCGGAGCACAACGCCTCGCCGACGAACGCCTCCTCCTCGCCGCCTTCCGCCAGTTCCTCGGCTCCGCCCGCGCCCTCGGCTCCCCCCTGCCGAGCCGTCTGCTGGAGAGCCCCACCCTGCGCTGCAAGGCCAACCTCCTCACCCGGCTGCACGGCCTGGACGAACTCGTGGGCCCCGTCGACACCCAGTCCGTCTACGTCACCATCGCCAACCCCCTTCACATCTGAACCGATCCCGGTCCACCGAACCGCCGAGAGGAGCGCCCATGCCTCCCACCGATGCGAGCACCGGCACCGGTACCGGCCTCAGCCCCCAGCCCCGGCCGGTACCCGACGGCGCGGGTACGGAAGACACACTGGACATGCGGCTGCCCGACGAGCTCATCGCCCTCCTGGCGGGGGAGGAGCCCCGCCTCGTCGACCCACCGCAGGACATCACCACCGACGGCGATCTCCTCGACGGGGTCGCCGGCTGGGACGCCGCCATCACCTCCGCAGGCGTCTTCCGCCTCGTACCCGTACGCATCGAGCGCGACCTCCCACTGATCAGCCGCTGGATGAACGACCCTGCTGTCGCCGCATTCTGGGAGCTCGCCGGCCCCAGAACCGTCACCGCCGCCCATCTGCGGGCCCAACTCGACGGCGACGGCCGCAGCGTGCCCTGCCTCGGCGTCCTCGACGGCCTGCCCATGAGCTACTTCGAGCTGTACCGGGCCGACCTCGACCCCCTGGCCCGGCACTACCCGGCCCGCCTTCACGACACCGGCGTCCATCTCCTCATCGGGGGCGTCGCCGACCGCGGCCGGGGCCTCGGCACCACCCTGCTGAGAGCCGTGGCCGATCTCGTACTCGACCACCGCCCCAGCTGTTCCCGCGTCATCGCCGAACCCGACCTGCGCAACACCCCCTCCATCTCAGCCTTCATGACCGCCGGTTTCCGCTTCTGCGCGGAACTCGACCTTCCGGACAAAAGAGCCGCCCTCATGATTCGCGACCGCGCCCTGCGACACCTGCTGTGAACAGCCCCTGCCTCCGCCCGTTCGCCTTATGCACACCGCCCGATCCACATCGGTTCCACCCCGAGGAGTCCACGTGCCGAACTCCCCTGCCGTTCCCGACTCCGCGGATCCGTCCGCCCCGTCCCCGTACGCCTCGTTCCCGGCCGACCTGCCGCCGGCCACCCCGCCCGAGCTGACCGCCGCAGCGTGGGAGCGGGCATCGCGCCGCCTGCTCGCCAAGATGATCGGCGAGTTCGCGTACGAGGAGATCATCCGGCCCGTCCGGCAAGCCGCCGCCGCGCCGGCCCCGGCCCGGCCCCCCGCCCCGTCCGCTGCCCCGCCCGCGACCGCCCCCGCCGCTTCCCCCGGGACGGCCCCTGCCGCGCCGGCCCCGGCCGGTGACCCGTACGCGCTCCGGCTCGACGACGGCAGCACCCTCACCTTCACCGCGCGCCGCACCGCGTACGGAAGCTGGCGGGTGGCCCCCGATTCCCTCGCCTGCGACGGGCACCCCTTCACGGACGCCCTCGGCTTCCTCGTGCGCGCCCGGAGCCTGCTCTCCCTCGACGGCGCCACCCTCGGCCACCTGCTGCGGGAGCTGACCACCACGCTCGCCGCCGACACCCGCCTCGACCACACGGCACTCACCGCCGACCGGCTCGCCGATCTCGGCTACGCGGAACTGGAGGGCCACCAGACCGGGCACCCGTGGATCGTCCTCAACAAAGGCCGCATCGGTTTCTCCGCCGGCGACGCCGCCCGCTGGGCACCCGAAGCACGCAGACCGAGCACCCTGCCGTGGATCGCCGTCAGCACCGACCTCGCCGCCTACCGGGGAGTCGCCGGTCTCGAAGGCCCCGAGCAGCTCTACGCCCGCGAACTCGACCCCGCCGTGCACGAGTCGTTCACCACCGTGCTGCGTGACCGTGGCCTCGACCCCGCCGCGTACCTCCTCCTCCCCGTCCACCCATGGCAGTGGGACGAGGTGCTCCTGCCCCTTTACGCACCGGCGATCGCACGCAACCGGATCGTGCCCCTCGGCACCGACAACGACCTGCGGCTTCCCCAGCAGTCCGTCCGCACCTTCCTCAACACCAGCCACCCGGACCGCCACACGGTCAAGCTGCCGCTGTCCGTCCTCAACACCCTCGTCTGGCGCGGTCTGCCCACCACCCGCACCCTCGCGGCCCCGGCCGTCACCGCCTGGGTGCACGCACTGCGCGACCACGATCCGTTCCTGCGGGACGAGTGCGGGGTGATCCTGCTCGGCGAAGTCGCCTCCGTCACCGTCGAGCACCCCCTGTACGACCACCTGCCCGAGGTCCCGTACCAGTACAAGGAGCTCCTCGGGGCGATCTGGCGCGAGCCTCTCCGGCTCCCGCCCGGGGAGCGCGCCCGCACCCTCGCCTCCCTGCTCCACACCGATCCGCACGGCCGCGCCTTCACCGCCGAGCTCGTGGCCAGGTCGGGGCTCGCCCCCGCGGTCTGGCTCCAGCACCTCTTCGCGGCTCTGCTGCCGCCGCTGATCCACTTCCTCCACCGCTACGGCACCGTGTTCTCCCCGCACGGCGAGAACGCCATCGTCGTCTTCGACGACCGGGACGTGCCCGTACGGCTGGCGATCAAGGACTTCGTCGACGACATCAACGTCAGCGCGCACCCGCTGCCGGAGCACGCGACGATGCCCGACGAGGTACGGACCATCCTGCTCACCGAGGACCCCGGCTTCCTCACCCAGTTCATCCACTCCGGTCTCTTCATCGGCGTCTTCCGCTACCTCGCCCCCCTGTGCGAGGAGCAACTGGGCGTCCCGGAGCGTGACTTCTGGTCACTCGTACGGGCGGAGATCCTCAGGTACCAGACCCGCTTCCCCGAGCTGAAGGACCGTTTCGAGCTCTTCGACCTGCTCACGCCCCGCATCGAGCGGCTGTGCCTCAACCGCAACCGGCTGCACCTCGACGGCTACCGGGACCGCCCGGAGCGCCCGCACGCGGCCGTCCACGGCACGGTCCCCAATCCGCTGGCGTGATCCCGGTCCTCCTGGTGATCGGCGGGACCGGAATGTCAGTGCCGCACCGTAGGGTGGACGGGCTATGACGAAGCCATCCCTCCCCGATCTCCTCCACGCCGCCGTCACCGCCGTCGGCGGCGTGGAGCGGCCAGGCCAGGTCACCATGGCCGAGGCCGTCGCCCAGGCCATCGACGACGGCTCCCACCTGCTCGTCCAGGCCGGCACCGGCACCGGAAAGTCCCTGGGCTACCTGGTGCCCGCTCTGGCGCACGGGGACCGGGTCGTGGTGGCCACCGCGACCCTGGCCCTCCAGCGGCAGCTGGTCGAGCGGGACCTGCCGCGCACGGTCGAGGCGCTGCACCCGCAGCTTCGGCGGCGCCCGGAGTTCGCCATGCTCAAGGGGCGGTCGAACTACCTGTGCCTGCACCGCCTGCACGAGGGCGTCCCGCAGGACGACGAGGACGGTCTCTTCGACGCCTTCGAGGCCGCGGCGCCCACCAGCAAGCTGGGCAAGGACCTCCTCCGGCTGCGGGACTGGTCGGACGAGACCGAGACCGGTGACCGGGACGATCTGACACCGGGCGTCTCCGACCGGGCCTGGGCCCAGGTGTCGGTCTCCTCGCGGGAGTGCCTGGGCGCGTCGAAGTGCGCGTACGGCGCGGAGTGCTT
This sequence comes from Streptomyces sp. NRRL S-118, assembly GCF_000716335.1. Taxonomy (GTDB): domain Bacteria; phylum Actinomycetota; class Actinomycetes; order Streptomycetales; family Streptomycetaceae; genus Streptomyces. The sequence goes on from NZ_KL591012.1 coordinate 66,689, forward strand.
CGCCGAGGCCGCCCGCGAGCGCGCCAAGCTCGCCGAGGTCGTGGTGACCAACCACGCCCTGCTCGCGATCGACGCGATCGAGGGCGCCCCGGTGCTGCCGCAGCACGAGGTGCTGATCGTCGACGAGGCCCATGAGCTGGTGTCCCGGGTCACCGGCGTCGCCACCGGCGAACTCACCCCCGGCCAGGTCAACCGTGCCGTGCGCCGAGCCGTCAAGCTCGTCGACGAGAAGGTCGCGGACCAGTTGCAGACGGCCGCCGAGGGCTTCGAGCGGCTGATGGAGCTGGCACTCCCGGGACGCCTCGAGGAGATCCCGGAGGACCTCGCGTATGCCCTGATGGCGCTGCGTGACGCGGCCCGTGCCGTCATCTCGGCACTCGGCTCGACGCGTGACCGGTCCGTGCAGGACGAGGACGCGGTCCGCAAGCAGGCCCTGGCCTCCGTCGAGACCATCCACGACGTGGCCGAGCGCATCACCAACGGTTCCGAGTACGACGTCGTCTGGTACGAGCGCCATGACCGTTTCGGGGCCTCCCTGCGTGTCGCGCCGCTGTCCGTGTCGGGGCTGCTGCGGGAGAAGCTGTTCTCGGACCGGTCGGTCGTCCTCACATCGGCGACGCTCAAGCTGGGCGGTGACTTCAACGGGGTGGGTGCGTCCCTCGGGCTGGCTCCGGAGGGCACGGAGGGCGAGGACGTACCGGTCTGGAAGGGCATCGACGTCGGCTCACCCTTCGACTATCCGAAGCAGGGCATCCTGTACGTCGCGCGACACCTGGCCACTCCGGGGCGCGAGGGCAGCCGTACCGACATGATGGACGAGCTCGCCGAGCTGGTGGAGGCCGCCGGCGGCCGCACCCTCGGACTGTTCTCCTCCATGAGGGCGGCCCAGGCGGCCGCCGAGGAACTGCGCGGCCGGCTCGACAAGCCGATCCTGCTGCAGGGCGAGGACACCCTCGGCGAATTGATCAAGACCTTCGCCGGCGACCCGGAGACCTGTCTGTTCGGCACCCTGTCCCTGTGGCAGGGCGTGGATGTGCCGGGTCCGAACTGCCAGCTCGTGGTCATGGACCGCATCCCGTTCCCGCGTCCGGACGACCCGCTGATGAGTGCGCGCCAGAAGGCGGTGGAGGAGGCCGGGGGCAACGGCTTCATGGCCGTGGCCGCCACCCATGCCGCTCTTCTCATGGCGCAGGGGGCCGGCCGCCTGGTGCGGGCGTCGGGGGACCGGGGCGTGGTGGCCGTGCTGGACCCGCGCCTGGCCACCGCCCGGTACGGCAGCTACTTGCGGGCCTCGCTGCCGGACTTCTGGTACACCACGGACCGCAACCAGGTGCGGCGCTCGCTCGCCGCGATCGACGCCGCCGCGAAGGCGAAGGCGGACGGCGCCTGATCGGGCCGGTCTGTCCGGGGCCGTGCCACCGCGCGGGGGCGTGACTCGTGCAGCGCGGCGTGTGCCGGACCGGAGGCGTGGCTTGTGCAGTGGGGCGTGTGCCGGCCCGGATGCCGTGGCGCTGGACCTCGTGGGGCTGTCAGCCCCTGCCGGAGGCGCCGCGGGGGCGAGAAGGCCGCACAGGGTGGCTGGCGCGTGCGGGCGGCGCGCCTCCGCCGGACAGGGGCAGGGCGCGCGGACATAGCTGGACCCCGGGACCGGCGCAGTGGGTCCCGGGGCCGTCAGGGGGCGGCGGGGAGAAGTCAGACCCGCCGCAGTACCGCCACGACCTTGCCGAGGATCGTGGCCTCGTCACCGGGGATCGGCTGGTACGCCGCGTTGTGCGGGAGCAGCCATACGTGGCCGTCCTCCCGCTTGAAGCGCTTGACCGTGGCCTCGCCGTCCAGCATGGCGGCCACGATGTCGCCGTTCTCCGCGACCGGCTGACGACGTACGGTCACCCAGTCGCCGTCGCAGATGGCGGCTTCGATCATCGAGTCACCGACGACCTTCAGGACGAAGAGCTCACCGTCACCGACGAGCTGGCGGGGCAGGGGGAAGACGTCCTCCACGGACTCCTCCGCCAGGATCGGCCCACCGGCGGCGATCCGTCCGACCAGGGGGACGTACGACGCGGCGGGCTTGCCGGTCGTGTCCGTCGGCTGGGTACTGGGCTGGTCCGAACCCCGGACCTCGTACGCCCTCGGGCGGTGCGGGTCGCGGCGAAGGAAGCCCTTGCGCTCCAGAGCCATCAGCTGGTGGGCGACGGACGACGTGCTGGAGAGCCCGACCGCCTGGCCGATCTCCCGCATCGACGGCGGGTACCCGCGCCGCTGCACCGAGTCGCGGATGACCTCGATGACGCGCCTCTGCCGGTCCGTGAGTCCGGAGCTGTCCGCCCGGATGCCGGGAGGTCGGCCGGGCAGTGAGCGCGAGGGCTTGGGCCCCTCGGCGTTCGTGATCGCGTCATTCATGGCATGTACCGGCTCGAGTCGGCTCTGGGAGCGGTCCTGGGCAGTGATGGTGGCACTGTCTGCGGTGGTGGTCACGTCGGCCCCTCTCGAATGGTCTCCCTAGCCGGACAACGGTAGTAGCTTTCGAAAGGTTGCGCCAAACACACGTTCGAGTGAAAAATCGCGGAATGGCTTACCTGTGCGTGTGACGAGGTGTATGTACGACCCTTCGTGCCCTCGTGGACCCTCGGTGCGGTGGCATTTCGGGCCATCAAGGTAACCCTCGCCGCCGGCGCCCGGTGAGGCGGGGGCGAGGGCACCCAGTCTGTCATCCGGTGACCCCGGATCCTGGGCGCCGCGCCCGTCCCGTAGGCTCGTTGCCGCCGCCGCTGGTGACCTGTCCGGTCACGCAGCGTGTCCGGCGTCCCTCGTCCGGCGCCCGCGACCCCGCCGTCCGGGCTTTCCGGTCTCCCGGCCCGTACTACGGGCCACCCGTGCGCTCCTCGGGGTGCACGGTGCCGCCCGGCCGGGCGGCACCCGCCCGGTCGTGCGGGAGGCGCGCCGGTTTTCCGTGCGCTGCGGTTCGAATCGTTGTGCGCGGGCATGCGTCGATTCTGGTTCCATGTCGGTTCGGTACGTGCCCGGCCCGCGACACGCGGTAGGCGTGGATTGACCGACCGGACCCCAGATCTAGTGGTTGTATTGCCTCGGCCACCCAGAAGTTGTGGTCCCCGGGTCCTTCGGGGGCGCGGCGATCGCCTATGCTTATGGCTGCTTCGAGGGGCCCGACGGGCCTTGGCGAGGCTATTCAGTCGTGCTGTGAAGGAGGGAGGGGAGCCATGCACTGCCCCTTCTGCAGGCACCCCGACAGCCGCGTCGTCGACAGTCGCACCACCGACGACGGGACGTCCATCCGGCGCCGCCGCCAGTGTCCCGACTGCTCCCGCCGTTTCACCACGGTGGAGACGTGCTCACTGATGGTGATCAAGCGCAGCGGGGTGACCGAGCCCTTCAGCCGCACCAAGGTCATCAACGGTGTCCGCAAGGCATGCCAGGGGCGACCCGTCACCGAGGACGCCCTGGCCCAGCTCGGCCAGCGGGTCGAGGAGGCGGTGCGTGCCACCGGCAGCGCGGAGCTGACCACCCACGACGTCGGACTGGCCATACTGGGCCCGCTGCAGGAGCTCGACCTCGTCGCGTACCTGCGCTTCGCGTCCGTGTACCGCGCGTTCGACTCGCTCGAAGACTTCGAGGCCGCCATCGCGGAGCTCCGCGAACAGCGGCCACCCGCGGACGAGCGCGGGCCCGGTGCGACCCCGGAGGTCCCGGTGCCCGCGAGCGCCGTCGACTGATCGCCCCGTCCGGCGAGCGGTGGCGATACGCATCGATCGGTAGATCGGCAAACGACCTGTCGCAGGAGCTGTGCGTGGCTCCTGTGACAACAGACAAAGACTGTGCCTTGGGAAGATCTGGGCACTTCAGGGCGTTTTTGCCCACATATGGGAGGCGGCATGACAGAGACGACGAGCGGCCCGGCACGAGGCGCCCGCGCCAAGGGAGCCAAGGTGAACAAGGGCCTGCGTATCGAGCGCATCCACACGACCCCCGGCGTGCACCCGTACGACGAGGTCACCTGGGAGCGCCGTGACGTCGTCATGACCAACTGGCGCGACGGCTCGGTCAACTTCGAGCAGCGTGGCGTCGAGTTCCCCGACTTCTGGTCGGTGAACGCGGTCAACATCGTCACCAGCAAGTACTTCCGCGGGGCCGTCGGCACCCCGCAGCGCGAGACCGGTCTCAAGCAGCTGATCGACCGGATCGTGAAGACGTACCGCAAGGCCGGGGAGGACTACAACTACTTCGCCTCGCCCGCCGACGCCGAGATCTTCGAGCACGAACTGGCCTACGCCCTCCTGCACCAGATCTTCAGCTTCAACTCCCCGGTGTGGTTCAACGTCGGCACGCCGCAGCCCCAGCAGGTCTCCGCCTGCTTCATCCTGTCCGTCGACGACTCCATGGAGTCGATCCTCGACTGGTACAAGGAAGAGGGCATGATCTTCAAGGGCGGCTCGGGCGCCGGCCTGAACCTCTCCCGCATCCGCTCCTCCAAGGAGCTGCTCTCCTCCGGCGGCAACGCCTCCGGCCCGGTCTCCTTCATGCGTGGTGCCGACGCCTCCGCCGGAACGATCAAGTCCGGCGGTGCCACCCGCCGCGCGGCCAAGATGGTCATCCTCGACGTCGACCACCCCGACATCGAGGACTTCATCGAGACCAAGGTCAAGGAGGAGGAGAAGATCCGCGCCCTCCGCGACGCGGGCTTCGACATGGACCTGGGCGGCGACGACATCACGTCCGTCCAGTACCAGAACGCCAACAACTCCGTCCGCGTGAACGACGAGTTCATGAAGGCCGTGGAGTCCGGCGGCAAGTTCGGCCTGCGCGCCCGCATGACCGGTGAGGTCATCGAGGAGGTCGACGCCAAGGCGCTCTTCCGCAAGATGGCCGAGGCCGCCTGGGCCTGCGCCGACCCCGGCATCCAGTACGACGACACGATCAACCACTGGCACACGTGCCCGGAGTCGGGCCGCATCAACGGCTCGAACCCGTGCAGCGAGTACATGCACCTGGACAACACCTCGTGCAACCTGGCCTCGCTGAACCTGATGAAGTTCCTCAAGGACGACGGCAAGGGCCGCCAGTCGTTCGAGTCCGAGCGCTTCGCCAAGGTCGTCGAGCTGGTCATCACCGCGATGGACATCTCCATCTGCTTCGCGGACTTCCCGACCCAGAAGATCGGCGAGAACACCCGCGCCTTCCGCCAGCTGGGCATCGGCTACGCCAACCTCGGCGCCCTGCTGATGGCCACGGGCCACGCGTACGACTCCGACGGCGGCCGCGCGCTGGCCGGTGCCATCACCTCGCTGATGACGGCCACCTCCTACCGCCGCTCCGCCGAGCTGGCCGCGGTCGTCGGCCCGTACGACGGCTACGCCCTCAACGCGGAGCCGCACAAGCGCGTCATGAAGCAGCACGCCGACGCCAACGCCAAGGCCGTCCGCATGGACGACCTGGACACCCCGATCTGGGCCGCCGCGACGGAGGCCTGGCAGGACGTGGTCCGCCTCGGCGAGAAGAACGGTTTCCGCAACAGCCAGGCGTCCGTCATCGCCCCGACCGGCACCATCGGTCTGGCGATGTCCTGCGACACCACCGGCCTGGAGCCCGACCTCGCCCTGGTCAAGTTCAAGAAGCTGGTCGGCGGCGGCTCCATGCAGATCGTCAACGGCACGGTCCCGCAGGCCCTGCGCCGCCTGGGTTACCAGGAGGAGCAGATCGAGGCGATCGTCGCGCACATCGCCGAGCACGGCAACGTGATCGACGCCCCCGGCCTCAAGCAGGAGCACTACGAGGTCTTCGACTGCGCCATGGGCGAGCGTTCCATCTCCGCGATGGGCCACGTCCGGATGATGGCCGCCATCCAGCCCTGGATCTCCGGCGCGCTCTCCAAGACGGTCAACCTCCCCGAGACGGCCACCGTCGAGGACGTGGAGGAGGTCTACTTCGAGGCGTGGAAGATGGGCGTCAAGGCGCTCGCCATCTACCGCGACAACTGCAAGGTCGGCCAGCCCCTCTCCGCGAAGAAGAAGGAGCAGGAGAAGGCGGAGGTCACCGAGAAGGCCGAGGAGACGATCCGCGCGGCGGTCGAGAAGGTCGTCGAGTACCGTCCCGTCCGCAAGCGCCTCCCCAAGGGCCGTCCCGGCATCACCACCTCCTTCACGGTGGGCGGCGCCGAGGGCTACATGACCGCCAACTCCTACCCGGACGACGGTCTCGGCGAGGTCTTCCTGAAGATGTCCAAGCAGGGTTCGACGCTCGCCGGCATGATGGACGCCTTCTCCATCGCCGTCTCGGTCGGTCTGCAGTACGGCGTGCCCCTGGAGACGTACGTCTCGAAGTTCACCAACATGCGCTTCGAGCCGGCCGGCATGACGGACGATCCGGACGTGCGGATGGCGCAGTCGATCGTCGACTACATCTTCCGCCGCCTGGCGCTGGACTTCCTGCCCTTCGAGACGCGCTCGGCGCTCGGCATCCACTCGGCCGAGGAGCGGCAGCGCCACCTGGAGACCGGTTCGTACGAGCAGTCCGTCGACGATGTCGAGGTGGACGTCGAGGGTCTCGCCCAGTCGGCGCCCCGCCAGCAGGAGACGCCCAAGGCGGTCGCGGCCACGCCGGCGAAGGCCGAGGTCCCCGCCCCGAAGCAGGCCCACACCTCGGCGGAGCTCGTCGAGATGCAGCTCGGCATCAGCGCGGACGCCCCGCTGTGCTTCTCCTGCGGTACGAAGATGCAGCGGGCCGGCTCCTGCTACATCTGCGAGGGCTGCGGCTCCACCAGCGGCTGCAGCTGATACCGGGCGGAATTGCGTCGGATGCGACATCCGGCGTAGCTGAACCCGAAGCGTGATCTCCGTGAGGGAGGGGCGTCAGTCCTGTGCTGACGCCCCTCCCTCACCGCGGTCTGTACACCACGACTGCGTTCGGGGAGCGCGTGTCGCGCCGAAGGCGCGAGAAGAGGTCGTTCCGGGGCGCAAGCCTCCTGGCGGACGGGGTCGTGCATCTCGACCCTGAGCCGGCGGTCCTCCAGGACCGGCTGGTCGCCGCCGATCCGGAAGCGGCCGGTGCGCTCGCCGGGGCCTCGCTGACGGCCGCAGCCGCATCTGGGTGGAGGATGCGGCCATCGCCTTGATCGATGAGGCGGAGCTGCCGCGCTTCGTGCAGCGCCGCTTCACCATCGGCTACTGAAAGCCACAGCCAGCGTTCCCGTGGGGGATCGCATCAACTCCCCCACGGGCCAGGGCGACGACCGTCTGAGCCGGCCCGGCTGGTCGGCCTTCCAGTGTCGTCAGCCCGGCATGGACCCGGCCGACCCATCACCAACTGGCCGAAGCACCCCACACCCGAGCCGCCCTCACCGGCACCGACCGCGGCGAGCCCTGGCTCTTCCCCGGCCGCCCCATCTCGCAGACCGGCCTCAGCTCGAGACTCCTGTCCCAAGGCATCGACACCCGGCCTGCCCGGAACGCGGCCTGGTCGCGCTCGCCGGTGACCTTCCCGCACCGGTCCTTGCCAGCGTCCTCGGCCTCCGTCTCAACACCGCCGTCCGCCGGTCAGGTTCGCCAGGACCTCCTGGGCCTGCTACCACGCCGCCCGAGCCCACGGCGTGCGGAGGCATCCGGGCAAGGTGGTCCAGGACGGAGTCGCCCGTCTCCTTTCGAGCAGAAACACGCAGGACAACTGCCACTGACTCCGGGACCATCAACCAATGACCACAGAACCGCATCTGCTGTCCCTCCGCGTCGTCGTGCCACCGCTGGGAAGCCGACACGGCGCCGTGGAATGCCGACCGATCATCAACGGACGAGACATCCTGGCCGACGTGTTCGATGAGGGGCCGGCAGGTGACCCTCGGTATCTGTTGGGGTCGGATGCGCCGCTTCACGCGACAGATACCCCCCGCGAGGTTCGGCTTGCCGAGGCCGAATGCACGGAAGGATGCTGCGGCGCTCTCTACGTGACCATCAAGCGCGAGGGGCAACACGTGATGTGGAGCGGCTGGCGCAACCCGGATGATGACGATGTCGATCTCCCAGAGCTTCGATTCGACGTCGATCAGTACGAGGTGGAGGTCCGCCGGGCCTCGACGGACCACAGCTGGGAGTGGCCGGCCCGAACAGTCGCCAGGCTTCTGGAGGAAAGGCTCCGGGAGCGAGTCGACTGGCTGACGACCTGGGAATGCGAACTGGGAGCCGTCTCAGCTTGGCACTGGGAACCTGACCGGATCAGCGTCTTCCTGTTCCACCCCGGCCGTTCCGCGATCAGGGAAGACCGTCCCTGGCTTCAGTTCAGAATGACCCTCCCGGTCTCCGGAGATGACCCGGGTGACCAGGCAGAGCACCTTGAGGCGCGTCTCACGGCCGAGGATCCCCGCGAGGTCGCGGAGGTTTGCGGCGGTTCGAAGGACTCTGCTGATCGGCTCGGCTACCCCTGGCCAGGCCCCCGACGACACGCATGAAACGCGAGCGAGGCGAGGAACACGCCGAATCCCAGGGCCTGGGGGACTTGGGGACTGAGCCCCTGGGCTGCCCCTGGGTCTGCCCCCGCGGGCTTGAGCTCCCTGGGACCCTGAGCCCCTTGGTCGCTGAGCTCTGAATGCCCGCGGGGCGTGGTGCCGGTGGAATGCCGGGTCCACGCCCCGCGGGCCGTCTGCATGCGTGTGCGGTACGGATCAGTCCTGGCGGGCACCCATCAGGCTCGTGAAGGCCTGCGGGTCGGCGTCGAAGCCGCGGACCGTGCGGCGGTACTCCCAGCCGCCCGCTCCGTCCCGTACGAACTCGACGACGGTCGCGGCGGTCGCCTCCTGGACATCGTGGAAATCGTGTCCCTCCAGGTCCCGGTAACCCTGCCGGACGAGCACGTGCGCTCCGGACACGTCGGCGAAGGTGACGCGGCCACCGCCCTGCTGTATGGCCACACCCACGACCACGCGCGTGTACACCGGGGCGAGCCGGAACAGCTCGAGCGTCATCAGCTCGTCGGCCCCGAAGCCCTGCCCCGTCCTGCTGTCCCTGTTGAGCGTGATCGTGCCGTCCGGGGAACGGCTGCCGAAGTGCACCAGATAGGCCGGCTCCCCATGGGGGTCGTCCTCGCCGTAGACCGCGGCGATGATGTCGAGATCGTGGTCCGGTGCGCCGGCGGGGCTCGGGTCCCACTTGAGCGTCACCTCGACCTTGTCGACCCCCTTGTTGACATTGCTCACCGGATTCCCCTCTCTCGTCGGACAAGGCCAACTCCCCGTGGCCCCGGCTCCTTCGACATGGTGTCACGGGCTCCGGCGCGGATCATGTGGTTGTGGATGAGCGCGCGGGTCCGGTGGTGGATGGGCGTGCCGATACGGGTGCGGCGGGTGCCGATGCGGTGCCGTCCGCTTCCCGCGGGAGTCCGGCCTGCCGGAGCGTGACCCGCGCCACGTTCCCCGGCCGTACGATGGCGCGGTGCTGGTCAAGTGGATTCGCTGCACCGTGGTGGACCGCCGTGGGTTCGAGCGGGGGCAGCGGAAGTGGGCGGGGCTGCTCGGTGAGCCGGGGTTCCGGGGACAGGGCGGCGGCTGGAGCCGCTCCCGCCCCGGAGTGGCCCACGTCTTCTCCTTCTGGGAGAGCCGTGCCTTCTACGACTCGTTCATGGCGCGATCGCACGACCGGCTGGCGGCCTCCCAGTCGGGTACGTACAAGAACCTGCAGGCCAAGCTGTTCGACCACCGCTTCGACGTGAAGCTCGGCTTCGAGCCGCGGTTCACCGACGCCGATGTGGTCCGGGTCGCGCACAGCAGGGTCCACGAGGAGCGGGTCGAGCACTTCGCCCTGATGCAGGAGAAGGTCTGGAACCCGGCCATGGCCGGATCGCCCGGGATGCTGCGCGGGCTGTTCGGCGAGGCGCCGGGCAACGAGTTCCTGGTGCTGTCGATGTGGAAGTCGGCGGCCGAGCACGGCAAGTACCGCACAGAGCGGGTGGAGCGCCTGGCGTTGCGCGCGCAGATCGAGGCGGACGTGGCGGCGCTGACGGGGGACGTCGTGGACCTGGAGCCGGCCTGGACGGTGTGAGGGCCGTCGCCCCGGCCGACGGGCGGACAGCCCAGCGGCCCGTCGGGCGTCCGCCCCCGGGCTTCCGAGGCGTCGCGCCTATCGGGGCTGCGGGCCCCGTCACTTCCGCGACCCGGACACATCCGCGACCCGGACACTTCCGGGCCCGGGCACTTCCGCGACCCGGGCACTTCCGGGCCCGGGCGCTTCCAGGAAACCAGGCCCGCGACGCTCCGGTACGTCCGGGATTCCCGCCTCGCGAGGGAGACGGCTCCGGGCCTGCGGGGCACGCCGCACCACCCGTGCGAGCATCGACGGACCCCGGAACCGCCGGGCATCACCGGATAGAGTGGCAGTGCGATGACCGCTGACTCCTCTCTCGACTCGCTCGACGGGCGCTTCCGACGCGCCCTGGCCAGCCTGCGCGGCCTGGCTGTGGGAGACGCCCTGGGCTCCCAGTTCTTCGTCCCCGTCCACTACCCCCTGCTGAAGCGGCGTGAGCTCCCGCCCGGCCTCTGGCAGTGGACCGACGACACCGAGATGGCCTGTTCGGTGCTCGCCGTGCTCGCCGAGCACGGCCGGATCGACCAGGACGCGCTCGCTCGTTCCTTCGCCGTGCACCATGACTTCGACCGTGGCTACGGCCCCGCCGTCAACCGGATGCTCCGGCTGATCCGGGAAGGGGGCGACTGGCGCGAGCTGGCCGCCGGTCTCTTCAAGGGCCAGGGTTCCTGGGGCAACGGCGCAGCCATGCGGATCGCCCCGCTCGGGGCCTGGTACGCCGACGACCCCGAGCAGGCCACGCACCAGGCGGAGATCTCCTCGTACACCACCCACCAGCACCGCGAGGCCGTGGTGGGCTGCATGGCGGTGGCCGCCGCCGCCGCGCTCGCGGCCGCTCCGGACGGGCCTCCCAAGCCCGAGGAGCTCCTCGACGGCGTCATCGCGCTGGTGCCGCGCAGCGCGGTGGGCGCGGGCCTGCGCCGGGCCCGCGACATGCTGGACTACGGCGACGCCGGGACCGTGGCCGCGGTGCTCGGCTGCGGCCGGCGTACCAGCGCGCACGACACGGTGCCGTTCGCCCTGTGGTCGGCGGCGCGTGCCCTGGGCGACTTCGAGCATGCCTTCTGGACGACCGCCCAGGTGGGCGGCGACGTCGACACGACCTGCGCCATCGCCGGGGGAGTGGTGGCCGCTACGGAGGGTGGGGCGCCGCCCGCGCAGTGGCTGGCGCGGACGGAGGAGCTTCCCGACTGGCTGCCCTCCGGCCCGACGGGCTGAGGCCGCGCTCGACACCCGGCCGCCGGGCCGACGGTCGAAGCCTGACGGCCGGCGGGCGGATGCCTGCCGGCCTGCCGGCCTGCCGGTGTACCGCGTACCGCGTACCGGCCCAGTGTCACGGTCCTGCCACAGCACCGGGCCGCCCCGCGGTGGACAGCGCGTTCAGGGCTAGCCTTTCCGCCACGCCGTCGCGTTGATCATGACAAGCGCGCCGAAGACCACCGTGCCCCGTACGTCGCCTCAATTGCCCCAGTCGCCCCAGCGCCGCGGCGAGCCGACCTGTCCGGGACCGGTCAGGAGGGGGGTTCCATGCCAGATACACCGTCCGCATCGCCTTCACCGTCGGATCCGCCGCCTCGGGACACGCCCCCGCCGTCGCCCTCCGGAGCGCAGTCCGAGGGCTCGGCCCCGGCTGCCGCCCGGGCCACGGCCACGTCCGCCGCCCGGGCCACGGCCGCGTCCGCCGTTCCGGCCACGGCCACGGTCCCGGCGCCGCCCAACCCCTGGCGCAGCCCTTCCCCGCCCCCGCCGGTGTCGTGGCTCGCGCGCATCCGCCCCGAGGCGCCCGGCTCCGTGCCGACGGCCACTCTCTGGTCCGTCCTGGCCACGGCAGTGCTGAGCGCCGTACTGCTCGGGGAAGGTCTCGGCCTCAACCTGTTCCTGGTCGCGATCCCCGCGGCGCTCGCCGCGTACTTCGCCGCGGCTGCCGCCGGACGCCGGCTCCGCCCGTGGACCGCGGTCTGGGGCACCGGCGGCCTCGCCCTTCTGGTGGTGCCCGCGCTCCGCGACGCCGGCTGGCCGACGTTCCTCGCCGTCGTCACCGCTGTCGGGCTGGGCTCGCTCGCACTGCACGGCAGCCGCACCTGGCGGGGCATCGTCCTCGGGCCGGTCGGCCTCGCCGAGTCCGTGGCCTCGGGCATCGGCTGGGGCTGGCGCGGGCTGCGCGACCGTGCCGGCGGCTCGCAGGGCCGCTGGGGCCCGGTCCTGCGTACGACCGCGGTGGCCGTGGGGCTCCTCGTGGTGTTCGGTGCGCTGTTCGCGGGGGCCGACGCCGCCTTCGCCGATCTCCTCGGCTCCCTGACGCCGGACATCGACTCGGTGGCCGACACACCCCTGCGCCTCTTCCTCTTCGCGCTCGGTCTCGTCGGTGCGCTCGCCGCCGCGCGCACCGCCGCCGCCCCGCTGCGCTGGGACCGCCTGGAAGCGCGTCCCGGACGACCCCGCGGCCGGCTGGAGTGGGCGCTTCCGCTGATCGTGCTCAACCTGCTGTTCGCCGTCTTCAACGCCGTTCAGCTCGCCGTGCTCTTCGGCGGGTACGAGAAGGTCCTCAGCGAGACGGGCCTGACCTACGCCGAGTACGCACGCCAGGGCTTCTGGCAACTGCTGTGGGCCACCCTGCTCACCCTCGTGGTCATCGCCTTCGCTCTGCGCTGGGCGCCGCGCGAGGGCGGGCGCGACCGCACCCTGGTCCGCTCCGTCCTCGGCTCGCTGTGTCTGCTGACGCTGGTCGTGGTCGCGTCGGCGCTGCGTCGCATGGACCTCTACGTCGACGCGTACGGGCTGACGCGGCTGCGGATATCCGTGGCCGCGATGGAGCTGTGGCTCGGTGTCGTCATCGTGCTCATCATGCTGGCCGGTGCCGTCGGTGCGCGCCGGCTGCCGCTGCCGCGTGCCGTCGCCGTGAGCGCCGCCGCGGGGGTCCTCGCCTTCGGCCTCATGTCGCCGGACGCGCTGGTGGCGGAGCGGAACGTGCAGCGGTACGAGACGACGGGCAAGATCGACATCGGTTACCTGGACGGGCTGTCGGCCGACGCCGCACCGGCTCTCGACCGGCTGCCCGAGCCGCTGCGCTCCTGTGCCCTCCGTACCATCGAGGCGGATCTGGAGGGCGAGGACGAGCCCTGGTACGCGGCCAGTTGGGGCGAGCGCCGAGCCCGGGGCATCCTCGCCGAGCGCGCGGTCAAGACGAACGGATACTCCTGCACGCCGGAGCGCAACGGCATCGAGGACGAGTTCGGCCACGGCGGCGAGTCCGGCGAGTCGGGTGACTTCGGCGGCTCCGGTGACCCCGGCGGCTACGTCCCGCACGTCGGCCCGCTCGTCCCGCACGGCCCGCAGGGCCCGTACAGCGGGCCCTGAGACCAGGGCCCGCGGCGGCCGGGCCCGCCGGGAGCGGTGAAGCGGTTGAAGGCGGTGGAGGCGCTAGGCAGCCGGTGGCCCCGCCGCCTCCGCCGTGCCGCTGAGCGCCGCCAGGTCGCTCTTGCGGACGCGGATGACGATCAGCGCGGTGAGCAGCGCCAGGCCCACCATGGCGACCGCCGCCGTGAATGCCGTCGAGATCCCGTGGGTCAGCACCTCGTGCGACCACGGGGCCGGCAGCTGGTGCGTCCGGGCGAACTCGGCCTGCTGCTCGGGCGTCGCGTGGGCCAGGAAGTCCCGCGCCTGCTTGTCCCCTTCCTCGCGGCTCGCCGTGCCGAAGACCGTCACCAGGATGGAAAGACCCAGCGAGCCGCCCACCTGCTGGGTCGCGTTCAGCAGTCCGGAGGCCGCGCCCGCCTCGTGCTGGGCGACCCCCGACACGGCGGTGAGCGTCAGCGTCACGAAGTTCAGGCCCATGCCGAAGCCGAAGAGCACCATGGGGCCGAGTACGCCGGTCACGTAGGAGCTGTCGGGGGAGATGAAGGTCTGCCAGAGGAGGCCCACGCCGGTGAGAGCGGAACCCGTCACCATGAAGGGCTTGGGGCCGAGGACGGGGAGCAGCCGCTGCGAGAGCCCGGCGCCCGTGATGATCGCCACCGTCACGGGCAGGAACGCCAGACCGGCCTCGATCGGGCTGTAGCCGAGGACGTTCTGTACGAACAGGACGATGAAGAAGAACATGCCGAACATCGCCGCGGCCAGGCTCAGCATGATGACGTACGTACCCGATCGGTTCCGGTCGGCGAACATCCTGAGCGGCGTGATGGGCTCACGTGCCCGTGACTCGACGACCGCGAAGGCAGCCAGCAGGACGACGGCGGCGACGAAGGACGCGACGGTGAGCGAGTCCCGCCAGCCCTCCTCGGAGGCGCGGATGAAGCCGTAGACGAGCGAGGCCATGCCCAGCGTGCTGGTCAGCGCACCGGCGATGTCGAAGCGGCCGGGGTGGCGCTCGGACTCGGTGATGTAGAGCGGTGTGAGGAAGGCGATCAGCGCGCCGATCGGTACGTTGACGAAGAGCACCCAGCGCCAGTCCAGCCACTCGGTGAGCATGCCGCCGGCCAGAAGCCCGATCGCGCCACCACCGGCCGAGACGGCGGCGAAGACACCGAACGCCCGGTTCCGTTCCGGTCCTTCAGGGAACGTCGTGGTGATGAGAGCGAGCGAGGTGGGCGAGGCTATCGCGCCGCCCACGCCCTGGAGTGCGCGTGCCGCGAGCAACTGCCAGGGCTCCTGCGCGAATCCGCCCAGCAGGGAGGCGAAGGTGAACAGCAGGATGCCGGTCATGAAGACCCGGCGGCGCCCCAGGATGTCGCCCGCCCGGCCGCCGAGCAGCAGCAGACCGCCGAAGGTGAGCGTGTAGGCGCTCAGCACCCAGGAGAGGTCGGTGGTCGAGAAGGAGAGGGCTTCCTGGATGTGCGGCAGCGCGATGTTCACGATCGTGGCGTCGAGCACCACCATCAACTGGCAGGCCGCGATGACGGTCAGGGCGATTCCGGGGCGGCCTTCCCGGCGGGCCTGGCCGGGCGTGACCTGTGTTTTCAACGGAGAGGTTGGCACTATGGGTCCCCCACACATGAGTCAGTGAACGTATCCGTTCACTGTTGTCGCAACGGTAGTGAGTCCCCGTCAGTGAACGCAAGCGTTCACTGTCCTCCGCTTCCGTCCAAAGGAACCGCTCTGATGGAGAGTTGTTGATGGTTGCCATGCGTTCGCCGGCCACCGCTCGGTCGCAGCCGGTGCCCTCGCGGCGCCGGGGTCCCGTACTGGAACAGGCCATTCTCGAAGCCGCTCTGGAGCAGTTGAGCACCGTCGGCTGGAACGGTCTGACCATGGAGGGGGTCGCCGCCGGTGCCCGGACCGGCAAGGCCGCCGTCTATCGGCGCTGGCCCTCCAAGGAGGACCTCGTCGTGGAGGCGCTGCGCTCCGGACTCCCGTCGTTCGAGCAGGCTCCTGACCGCGGGAGCGTGCGCGACGACCTGTACGAGCTCTGTCTGCGCATGCGCGACGTGATGTTCTCCAGGCCGGGCTGTGCGCTGCGGTCAGTGCTTCACGAATGCGACAGCGTGACGGCGGAGAGGTTCCACGAGGTGATCGTCAGTGGCGTGATCGAGCCCTCCGCGCAGCTCTTCCGTCAGGTCGTACGCCGTGGAATCGAGCGCGGAGAAGCCCGGGCGGACGCAATGGACGACATGGTCAGGGACGTGATCCCGGCCATTCTCATGTACCGGGCGAAGGTGTGCGGGAGCGAATGGACGGACGTCGATATCGCGGAGATGATCGACCGGGTGATGGTGCCGCTGCTGCGGCCGGCGGCTGGTTGACACCCCCGCGACCGGCGGCTGGGCCGGTGTGCCGACTCGAGCGGCCCGGCCGGTCGGCCGTCCGTCCGCCCGCCCGTCGGCCGGGCTCGCTCGGGTACGCCGGGTCCGGGGCGGCCCGGTCGCGGTGCTCGGCGGCGGGCGGCCCGGCAGGACCGGTGGCTGCCGGGGCGGTACGGACGGGGCGCCGGGGCTCCGCGGCTCCCTGGTTCCGGCTCCGGCGTGGTCCGGTGCCTCGTGGTGGCCTGGCACCGGCCTGGTCCAGTGCCCGGGAGTGGCCTGGTACCGGCCTGGCCCGGGTCCCGGGCTCCGGCGTGGTCCGGTGGTCCGGTCGTGGTCCGGCTCCGGCCTGTGCCGGCCCTGGCCCTGGTCTGCTCCGGCCTCGGCCCCGGCCCGGCTTCGGCCTGATGGCGGCTGCCCGTGGAGGGCCGGGCGGACGCGGTGGTCGGCGAGATCGCAATCCCGGTGTTGCAGGCGGGGCCGGGCGGCGTAACCTATCTGGCGCCATGCCGTACGAACCACCCACCCACACCGTCGAGCGCTCGATCCGGGCGACCACCGGCGCCAAGATCATCGCCGGAGTCGACGAAGTCGGACGCGGGGCGTGGGCCGGGCCGGTCACGGTCTGCGCTGCGATCACCGGACTGCGCCGGCCCCCCATCGGCCTCACCGACTCCAAGCTCATCACCCCGAAGCGCCGCGGCGAACTCGCCGAGGAGCTGGAGAAGTGGGTGACGTCGTACGCGCTCGGCCACTCCTCGCCCGAGGAGATCGACGAGCTCGGCATGACCGCGGCGCTCCGGCTCGCGGCGGTCCGTGCTCTGGACGGTCTCCCGGTGCGGCCCGACGCGGTGATCCTCGACGGCAAGCACGACTACCTCGGCAACCCCTGGCAGGTCCGTACGGTGATCAAGGGCGACCAGTCCTGCGTCGCGGTCGCGGCGGCCTCGGTGATCGCCAAGGTGCGGCGGGACGCGATGATGGCCGAACTGGAAGCGGAGTCCGCGCAATACGCGGCGTTCGGTTTCGCGGCCAACGCCGGTTATCCCTCCCCGGTGCACAAGGCGGCGCTGCGGGAGTGGGGGCCGACGCCGTACCACCGCCTGACGTGGGCGTACCTGGACGCGCTGCCCCAGTGGCGGCACCTCAAGAAGGTCCGTATCTCCGCGGAGGCGGCCGCACTGGAAAGCGGGGGCCAGCTGGGCTTCGACTTCTGAACCCTCCGGCAGTCCCCGGCTGAACAGCCGTGCCGCGTACATGCGCCACCCGCCGATGCCGTTCGCACCGGCGTTTGATAGACATCCATTCATGCCTCTCATCCCCGAGGAGCCTCAGATTCACGAGAGTGCCCAGGGTCCCCGCGCCACTCCGGCCCCCGGCCGTCCCGCGCCGACCCCCCGTCCCGTACCCGGTCCGCGTACTGCGGCCTCGCCGCGTCCCGGCCGTCCGGGCCCCGCTCCCGCCAGGCCCACGCCTCCGGCGCCGCGCCCGCACAGCGGTGCCGGGCCGGCCCCTTCGCCCGCTGCCTCCCCGTCGTCCCCGCCCAGGCCGGAGAATCGTTCCGCGTCCCGGACCCGGCCGCAGATCCAGCTGATCCCCGCCCCGCCGGCCGGTGCGCTGGACGCGGCCGAGGAGGCCGTGGACCTGCTGCTCGAGACCGGTCGTGCTCCGGGCGACATCCTGGTCCTCACCACCGGTGAGCAGCACCCGTGGGCGACGCACGAGCTGTCCTTCGGCGACGCCGCCTACTGGGCTCAGCACGACGCCCGCGACGACGTCTTCTTCGCCGACGCTTCCGCCGTGGAGCGTGCCGCGCTGCGGCCCGTGGTGGTCGTGGCGGTCAACGGTGGCGACGCCGAGGTGGCTGCCCGGGCGCTGCCCGCCGCGCTGACGCGGGCAGGTGCGCTGCTGATCGTCTGCGGCGACCCGCAGCTGATCAACTCCGTGCTGGGCGCGGGCGTCTGACGCCAGGGCCTGGGTCGTGGGGCCCGGTGGCCCGCTCGGCGCACCCCGCACTGCGCGGGGGCGCGGCACAGCGGCCCACCGGTGGACGACGCCCGGTGGCCGGCCACGGTCCGGCGCGGACTCTTCGGGTCCTTGCCTCCGGTGGCCGCCATGCGGTGGGAGTTGTCCCCAGCGTGCCGCTGTGCGGTGAGGGGGCCGTCCTCACCGCGGTGCTGTGCGGTGAGGAGGTCGTCCTCAGCGTGCCGCTGTACGGCGCAGGGGTTCGGCCGCGCCGCCGGCGGTCCGTGGGGCGGGGAGTCCTACGTCGGCCGAGGAGTCCGCGAGGTCTCCCGGCTTGGACCGGGAGTGGGGGCGTCGGCCGCCGCGGCCTTCGCCCAGCACCTGCCAGCCGCTCTCGGTCAGCGTGATGTACGCCCCGCAGCGCAGCCCGTGCAGGGTGCATGCGTCGCGCAGGCCCCACATCCAGGCCCCGTCCTCCTCCGTCCAGCGCTCGTCGCCCTCGCGGCAGTAGAGCAGGACCGCGGTGCGCACCGGGGTGCGGCGCCGCAGGTCGTGCGGGACGACCCTGCGCAGGTGCGCGAGCAGCGCGTTGCGGAACTCCCACCCGTCCGCGGCAACGGGCCGCCGCGTGAACGAGGCGCTGGCAGTGAGCCGTTCCTCGTGGTCGAGGACGGCGACGACCGCGGTCGCCGGCGTCGGCCGGTGGCGGGCGTGCAGGCCGCTGACAACCTCGCGGGGGTTGCGCAGCAGCGGAATCCCCGCCGCTGCCCACTCGGCGGGTTCGAGCATTCGGGCAAGTCGGCTGGGAGAGTCGGCCGGGCCGGTGAGCGAGGTGGCTGCGGACGGAGCGAATCCGAAGGTCACGGTCCTCCCTTCGCATACGCGCCCACAGAGCGGGCAGGGTCGAGTGGGGGCGCACCGCGGCACAGCCCTTCGGACCGCGAACGGACCGTGCGGGGGGCGGTCTCCAATTCTGTCGGGCGCAACGGGCAGGCGGCAACGAGCAATTGACGCCACTGCCTGGTATGGGCTGGTATGACACTCATATCCTGCCCCGTGGAGCCCCTGCTGACGCGTCGTGTCATCCCTGGACGGCCAGGACCAGCGGAAACACCCCCTCGGCTCCGGCCTTCCGCAGCAGCCGCGCCGCCACCGCAAGGGTCCAGCCGCTGTCCGCGAGGTCGTCGACGAGGAGGACCGGTCCGGCTGCCGCGGCCAACTGCTGGGCGAGCGGCTGGGGGACCGTCAGCGCCCGGTGCAGGCCGACCACTCGCTGCGCGCTGTTCGTACGCGAGATCCGCGCCTCCACCGCTTCCGGTACGTACTCGACGGAGCCCAGCAGCGGCATCCGGCCGACCTCGGCGATACG
Organism: Streptomyces sp. NRRL S-118; assembly: GCF_000716335.1. Classification (GTDB taxonomy): domain Bacteria; phylum Actinomycetota; class Actinomycetes; order Streptomycetales; family Streptomycetaceae; genus Streptomyces. The sequence continues at coordinate 85,843 of NZ_KL591012.1, forward strand.
CCGGCCGAGCGAGCCGACCAGCTGCGGCCTGCTGCGCGACGCGACGGTGACCACGCCGACCGGCCGGGGCGGTGCTTCCGCCTCGCCGGATGCCCAGCCGCCGGGACCCTTTGCCCAGTCGGCGAGCACGGTCACCACGGCGTTCACCACATCGTCCGGCACCGGGCCGTCCGGGGCGCTCTCCGCCAGCATGGGGCGCAGCCGGTTCCCCCAGCCGATGTCGGAGAGCCGCCCCAGCGCACGGCCCGGGAAGGACTGCTCGCCCGCCGGGATACGGCCCTTGAGATCGACGCCCACCGCGGTGAGCCCGGTGGGCCACATCTTGCGCGGCTCGACCTCCACGCCGGGCCGGCCCAGCTCGCCCCGCGCCGCGTCCAGCGCGGCGGCCGACACCTTGGCGTCGTACCGCGGGCCCGCGCAGTTGTCGCACCGCCCGCAGGGAGCGGCCTCCTCGTCGTCCAACTGCCGCCGCAGGAACTCCATCCGGCACGTCGTGGCGGACGCGTACTCGCGCATCGCCTGCTGCTCGGACCGGCGCTGCCGCGCCACCCACGTGTACCGCTCGGAGTCGTACGACCAGGGCTGCCCGGTGGCCGTCCAGCCGCCCTTCACGCGGCGTACCGCGCCGTCCACGTCGAGGACCTTGAGCATCGTCTCCAGTCGGGTACGGCGCAGTTCGACCAGTGGTTCCAGGGCGGGCAGGGACAGGGGCCGGTCGGCCTGCGCCAGTACGTCGAGGGTGCGGCGCACCTGCTCCTCGGGCGGGAAGGCGACGGAGGCGAAGTACTGCCAGATGGCCTCGTCCTCCTTGCCCGGCAGCAGCAGCACCTCGGCGTGCTCCACCCCGCGGCCGGCCCGGCCCACCTGCTGGTAGTAGGCGATGGGGGAGGACGGCGAGCCGAGGTGCACGACGAAGCCCAGATCCGGCTTGTCGAAGCCCATACCCAGCGCGGAGGTCGCGACGAGCGCCTTCACCCGGTTCGCGAGCAGGTCCTCCTCCGCCTGCTGCCGGTCCGCGTTCTCCGTGCGGCCGGTGTACGAGGCCACGGTGTGGCCGCACTGCCGCAGGTACGCGGTGACCTCCTCGGCGGCCGCCACGGTCAAGGTGTAGATGATCCCGGAGCCGGGCAGCTCCCCGAGGTGATCCGCCAGCCAGGCCAGGCGGTGGGCCGCGTCGGGCAGCCGCAGTACCCCGAGGCTGAGGCTCTCCCGGTCGAGCGGGCCGCGCAGGACCAGTGCGTCGGTGCCCGCGCCGGTCCCCAGCTGTTCGGCGACGTCCGCCGTCACGCGCGCGTTGGCCGTGGCCGTGGTGGCCAGGACGGGCACCCCCGGCGGCAGCTCCGCGAGCATGGTGCGCAGCCGGCGGTAGTCCGGGCGGAAGTCGTGGCCCCAGTCGGAGATGCAGTGCGCTTCATCGACGACGAGCAGGCCGGTGGCGGCGGCGAGCCGCGGGAGGACCTGGTCGCGGAAGTCCGGATTGTTGAGCCGCTCGGGGCTGACCAGCAGCACGTCGACCGAGCCCGCGGCCACTTCCTCCTGGATATTGTCCCACTCCTCCGTGTTCGAGGAGTTGATCGTCCGGGCGCGGATCCCAGCCCTTGCCGCGGCCTCCACCTGGTTGCGCATCAGCGCGAGCAGCGGCGAGACGATCACGGTCGGCCCGCTGCCCTGCGCCCGCAGCAACGAGGTCGCGACGAAGTACACCGCCGACTTGCCCCAGCCGGTGCGCTGCACGACCAGCGCACGCCGCTTGTGCGCGACCAGTGCTTCGATGGCCCGCCACTGGTCCTCGCGCAGCCGGGCGGTACCGCTGCCGTCCCCGACGAGACGGGCGAGCACGGCATCGGCGGATGCGCGGAGTGTGCTGGGTCCTGCGTCGCTCGTGTGCTCCATGCCCCCATGCAACAGCACGGGTCTGACAACAGGCGAACCGACGGCCGGCGGAGCCCCCCGGATTCCTTCCACCACGAGGCGGCCCGCGCCCGGAAGAACCGGGACCAGGCCGGGCACGGCGAGCCGTGCGGTACGGCGCACCGGCCGGGGGCGGGCCCACGCGGCGGCCGACGCGGCGATACGGGGAGCCATGCCCGAGCGGCGGCGCACCGGCCGGCGGCGGCACGCAGCGGCCGATGCGGCGATACGCGGGAGTCGCGCGGGCGCGCGTCCGCGCATAACAGGGGATCACCGCACGCGCCAGCGGACGGCCCGGCCTGTGGACGACGCACGACCGGCGACGATCCGCGGTTATCCACAGGGGTCGACGGCCCGCGGGGTTCGCGGGACCGTCGTGACCATGAACAGGCACCACGACTCGACCGGACCCGTCGGCGACCAGCAGCAGATCACCCTGCGCGGCCCCGCCGAACTCGCCGACGCCCTGCCCTACATGATGGGTTACCACCCGACCGACTCGATCGTCCTCGTCGCACTCCACGGCGACCGGGGTCGCTTCGGCGGCCGCGTACGCCTCGGCATTCCGCGCTCGCCGAGGGAGTGGCCACCCGTCGCCGAACAGCTCGCCGAGTGCCTGGTCGAAGGGTGTGAACGCCGTGGCTCCCGCCCCGAGGGCATCGTCGTCTTCCTCTGCCAGGACCCGGCCGACGGCGAGACGGGCGTGCGCGTGATGGAGCGCCTGCGCCCCCTCGCCCAGCGGCTGCGTACCGCCTGCGGTGCCCTCGACGTGCCGGTGTACGAAGCACTCTGCATCTCCGGCGGCCGCTTCTGGTCGTACTGCTGCCCCGACTCGCGCTGCTGCCCGCCGGAGGGCAACGTCCTCGCCCTGCCCGGTACGACCGTGATGGCCGCCGCCGCGGCGTACGCCGGCATCCAGGTCCGCGGCTCGCTGAGGGAGCTGGAGGAACGGCTGGCACCGTGGCGGTCGGGGCAGGCGGAGGAGCAGAGCCGTGCGCTGGACGCGGCGTGCGCTGCGCTGGTCCCCAGGATCCTGGACGTGGATCACCGCGAGGATGTACGCACGGAGACGATCCGGCTGGCGCGGCAGGTCATGCGCCGGCTGACGGAGAAGGTGCCGGCGCCCGAGCCGGCGGTGGCCGATGCCGCCGACGACTCCTTGATCGCCCACGATGAGGCCGCCGCGCTGATCGTCGGCCTTCAGGACCGGGAAACCAGGGACCGGGCGGCGGAGTGGATGGAAGGTGCGGAGGCACCCCCGGCGCTGCGGCTCTGGCGCGCACTGTCCCGCCGGTGCGTCGGCGCCTACGCCGAGCACGCCGCGGCGCCCCTGACCCTCGCCGGCTGGGTCGCCTGGTCGACCGGCGACGAGCCGAGCGCGCGGGTCGCCCTGGGGCTCGCGCTGACCGCCGACCCGGAGTACGTCTTCGCCCGGCTGCTGCACCAGGCCTGCAACGAAGGGCTCGACCCGGAGTCGCTGCGCGCCTGCCTGCGCCAGGAGCGCGGTGCGCGTGCCGCCGCGGGCGGGTGCGGCGTGCCGGGTACGGGTGGCCCCGCCCGCAGGGGCGTCACCAGGCGCGCGGGCGCGGCGGTGCGGCGGACCCGGGTCCGGGCGGTATGCCGGCCCGCACCCGGGAAGCACGCGCCGGAGCGGACCGCACCGGACAGGACCGCCCCCGACCGGGCGGGCCCCACCCGGACCGGTCACCACACGACAGGTACTGGCACGCCGAGCGCTGCCATGGCAGGTGCCGACACCGGCCCGGACACGACCGCTGCCGGGGCCGATACGACCGCCCCCGGCACGACCGCTCCCGGGCCCGGTACGACCGGCCCCGGCCCCGGCAGCGCCGGCCCCGCCGCGGGGCCGCCCCTCCGGCCGGCTCCCGCCCGGACGCGGAACCGGACGGCCAAGGGCAGCGGCCGCCGCGGCAGCAGGAGCGGACAGTGATGGCCGTGACCCGTGACCCGGTGCCGCCGTTCACGTCTTCGGCGGAGTCGTATGACCCGTGCCGCCGTACCTCCAGCGGCTGTCCGGAGCGCACAGAAGGCTCAGCGAACCACTCATGGACCGTCCCGTCCCGAACCGAACCCCCGTCCCGCAGTTCCGGCAACCGTCCACCGCCGGCCTCCCACCGGCGAGCGCGCCGGGAGCTCCGGCTTCCCGGGGTGCCGCCGGTGCGCCCGCGGCTGCCGTTCATCCGGTCATCGATCCCTCCCGTGCACCGGGTGCCCGCGGGCTCGTCGGAGCCGGGCCACCGGGCGCCCTGTGGCCGGGCCCCGCACGCGCCGACGACCTGCCACCCGTGCACGACGCCCTCATCTGCGTCGCCCTGCCCCACCTCGCGGTGTCGCAGGACCACGGCCAGCTCACCGGGCACGGTCTGGAAGGCTTCTACCAGTCCGGCCGCCGGCTCCTGTCCCACTGCCGGCTGCGGGTGGGCGGCCGTGAACCCGTTCCCGTACAGGGCAGGCTCCTCACCGCCGACCGTGCCCACTTCGTCGGCGTCGTCCGCACACCCGCGGACCCCGGCCCCGACCCCGGCATCCGCGTGGAGCGCTCCCGGCATGCCGAAGGGACCGAGCGCATCACCTTCCGCAGCTCACTCGGGCACACCGTCCGGCTCCCCGTCGAGCTGTCCCTGGGCACCGACCTGGCGCACCTGGGCGCGGTCGCGGCAGGTCGGCCCGCGGCCGAGCTCCGCGCCACCGTCCACGACGCGGGCATGCGCTGGACCGCCTCCGACGGCCACCACGCCATCGTCACCGCCGACCCGCCTCCCAAGGACGCCCTGGCGTCCGCCGGGCTCCTGCGCTGGGAGCTCGTGCTCCAGCCCGGCGGGGCGAGCACCATCGAGCTGCGGGTCCGCTCCGGGCAGCCGATCCGTCCGGCGAGCAGGACGACGAACGGCCCGGTCCTCCCCGAGGCTCGCGCCGAGAGCGACGATCCCCGGGCCGGGAAACTGCTGCGCACCGCGCTCGACGATCTGCGCGCGATGCTCCTGCGCGACCCTGCCCACCCCGCGGATCTCCACCCGGCCGGAGGCGTGCCCTGGCGCTGCGGCCTCGCCGCGGCCGAAGCCCTCTGGACGGTCAGGATGGCGCTGCCCCTCGGCACCCGGCTCGCCGCCGCCACCCTGCGCACCATCGCCCGCACCCAGCTCACCGGCCCGGGGCCCGGTACCGGCCGCATCCCCGGTCCGCTCCGGGACGCGGGCCCCCACCTCCCGCCCGGCTGCACGGGCGTCGAAGCGACCCTCGCCTTTCCCGCCGTACTCGCCGAAGCCCATCGCTGGGGCCTGCCGGAGCAGGAACTCGCCGAGCTGCTGCCGGCTGCCGAGCGCTGCCTGCACTGGCTGCGCTCCGCCGCGGGTGACAGCGCCCTGGTTCCGGAGCCGAGCCCCGCCGGCCTGCGGCGCGCGGAGACCCAGGCGCACGCGCACCGGGCGGCGCTGCTGGGGGCCGATCTGCTGGATGCCTGCGGCCGTGCAGGTGCGGAGGGCTGGCGGGACTGGGCGGCCGACCTGCGCCGGCGCTTCCGCGAGGAGTTCTGGATCGACGATCGGGCCGGCGGACGCCCGGCCGCCGCCCTCGCCCCGGACGGCCGGCCGCTGCCCCACCTCGGGGCGGGCGCGGCCCACCTCCTCGACACCGGTCTGCTGGGCGGTGGACGGCTCGCCGACGGCCTGCTGGACAAGGTGCAGACCGAGCAGCTCGCCAGGCTGCTCGGAGGCCCCGCCGTGGACTGCGGATGGGGCCTGCGCAGCCTCGGTTCCCGCGAGCCGGGCCACAACCCCTTCGGCCACCGCTCCGGGGCGGTACGGGTGCACGAGACGGCCGTCGCCGTCGCGGGACTCGCCGGCGCGGGGTACGACAAGGAGGCCACGTCCCTGCTGCGCGGACTGCTCGACGCCGCTGAGGTCTTCGGATACCGCCTGCCCGAGATGTACGCCGGGCTTCAGCGCACCGCGGACAGCGCCCCGGTCGCGCATCCGGCCGCCTGCCGCCCGGCAGCGGTGGCCTCGGCCGCCGCCGTCCAGGTGCTGACCACGCTGGCCGGTGTCCGCCCCGACGCACCGGGCCGGACGGTCACCCTGCAGCCGCTGCGCTGCGTCCCGCTGGGGGCCATCAGGCTGTCCGGGCTGTGCATCGCGGGGGAACCGTTCGCGGTGCGGATCAGCAGGATGGGACTCGGCATGGTGGAGGAGGCGGCCCCGGGACTTCAGTTGGGTGTCTGACCGAGGAGGGAAAGTGGCCATCACGGACGTCGGGGGCGTGCTTATCGTCAGTGAGACGACTATGATCAACGGCATGTCGCCCTACGACCCGTCGGCCTTTCCACCCTTCGCCGTCACCGTCGATCTGGTCGTGCTCACCGTGCGCCGTCATGCGCTGTGCGCCTTGGTCGTACGCCGCGGCGAGCCACCGTTCCAGGGGCGCTGGGCCCTGCCCGGAGGGTTCGTGCGGCCGGACGAGGACCTCGGCACGGCCGCGGCACGGGAGCTCTCCGAGGAGACCGGTCTCCGTGCCCACGAACCCGGCACGCCTCTGCCGGCCGAAGGGAACGGTGCGCATCTGGAACAGCTCGCCACCTACGGGGACCCCAAGCGGGACCCGCGGATGAGGGTCGTGAGCGTGGCCCACCTCGCGCTCGCCCCCGACCTGCCGGCACCACGCGCTGGGGGCGACGCCCACAGCGCCCGCTGGGCGCCCGTCGAGGACCTGCTCCAGGAGGCGGGCTTCGGGCGCGAGGGCGAGCAGCCGGCGCCGCTCGCCTTCGACCACGCCCAGATCCTGGCCGACGGGGTGGAGCGCGCCCGGTCGAAGATCGAGTACTCGTCGCTGGCCACCGCCTTCTGCCCGCCCGAGTTCACGGTCGGCGAGCTGAGACGGGTCTACGAAGCCGTCTGGGGTGTTGCCCTCGACCCCCGGAACTTCCATCGCAAGGTGACCGGTACGCCGGGCTTCCTCGTGCCGTCCGGCGGCACCACCACGCGGCAGGGCGGCCGGCCCGCCCAGCTCTTCCGGGCCGGCGGCGCCACCCTGCTCAATCCGCCGATGCTGCGCCCCGAGGTCTGACACCAGGGGCCGCGCGCCCTCAACCCTGCGCAAAAAGTCCGAAATGTCGCGTTATCTTGCTGCGGTACCCGACCTGCCGCCGAGCGGTCTCATCTACCGCGGGAGAAGCGATGCTCCAGGCAATCGGACTGACCAGCACCCCTCGGCGGGGATGCGACTTCGCCGTGCGCGACCTCACGTTCGAGGCCCGGCCCGGCGCGGTCACCGTGCTCCTCGGGGCGCCGGGCGCAGGCAAGACCACCGCACTGCGGCTGATGCTCGAACTCGAACCGGGCCGTGGCATCACGTACTTCCGCGGCCGCCCCCTGCACCGCATCGCCCATCCCGCCCGTGAGGTCGGCGTCCTTCTCGCCGATGTCCCGGGCCGTCCCTCCCGTACCGTCCGTGGGCAGCTCCGGATGCTCTGCGCGGCCGCCGGTGTCCCCGTCGCGCGCGCCGACTCGGTGCTCGAGGCCGTCGGGCTCCACGGCCTGCAGGACCAGCGCCTCGGTGCCCTCTCGACCGGTATGGAGCGCCGACTCGGGCTCGCCGCCGCCCTGTTGGGCGACCCGCACACCCTCCTGCTCGACCAGCCCGCAGTGAGCCTGTCGCCGCGCGAGGCCGGCTGGCTGCACGAACTCCTGCGTGCTCACGCCACCGACGGCGGCACCGTCCTGTGCACCACCGACGACCCCAAGGAGGCCGCCCGCATCGCCGACCACGTCGTCACCATCGACGAAGGCCGGCTCGTCGCGGACCAGGACGCCGCCGACTTCGCCCGCACCCGGCTGCGCCCCCGCGTCGCCGTCCGTACGCCCCACGCCGCCCGCCTGGCCGCCGTCGTCAACCGCGAGGCCCGCGCCGCCCGGCGCTCGGTCGAGGTGGTCACCGAGAACGGAAACCGTCTGTGCGTGTACGGCAGCACGTGTGCCGAGATCGGCGAGACGGCCTTCCGGCACGGGGTCCTGCTCCACCAACTCGCCGACGAGACCGGCGACACCGGTCCCGCTCTCGCCCCCGAGGCCGCTCCCGGACCCCGATCGGCACCCGCATCCGGCTTCGGGGCGGAAGCCGGGCCGCATGCCGGGCCCCGTTCCTCCGGAGCGTCCCCCTCCGGCGCACCCCCCTCCAGTGGGCCTTCATCCAGCGCGCCTTCGTCCGGCGCAGGACCGGCTCCCGGGGCCCCGGAAGAAGCCCTCGCGGCTCCCGGTGCCGGCGCACCGTCCGGGCCGGCCCCCGCGCCACGCCGGGGCTCCGACGCGGCCGGGACGCACGTGCGTCCCGTGCTCGCCGGCTCCGTGGTCCCGAGCCGCCCCGGCGAAGCAGGTTCGCGTGCCGCTGCCCCCGGAGGCGCGCTCCCCGGACCACGTGCCGCCACCTCCGCCGAGGACGCGCACCCCGGCCCCTTGCCGCCGCCGCTCCGCCCCAAGCCCGTACGCAGCCCGCTGCACCCCGTGCGGTACGAGATGCGCCGACTGCTCGGTGCGCCCGCCACGTACGCGGTCACCGTCGCTGTGCTCGTCGCCTCCGCAGCCATCGCCGTGCTGCTGGCCCGGACCGGCCGCACGCCGCTCCCGAGCGTGATCGCCGCCTGGCCCGGCCTGCTGCCGCTGCCCCCCGCGGCCCTCGGGGCCGGCCTGCTCGGCGCCTTCTCGTTCGGCGACGAATACCGTTACCCCGTCCTCTCCTCCGGTCGCGGCGCCGTCCCGCGCCGCCCCGGCCTCCTGCTCGCGAAACTGGCCCTCACCGCCATCACCGCGCTGATGCTGGCCCTGGTCGCCGCCGTGATCGACCTCGAAGCACTCCGCCTCGTCTACGGCGGAGACTTGATTCCCGTGCCGGACAACTGGCCCACCCTGTGCGCCAGCTGGGCCGGACTGGCGGTCGGATGCGCCTGGGCGGGCCTCCTGGCGGCGGGGATCTTCCGGGCGACCGCGGCCGGTGTGACCGCCGTCCTCGCCGTGCCGGTCCTCATCACCCCGCTCGTGCAGAAGGTACTCGTGGGGCCGTCCGTGCGTTCGATCACGGGACTGCCCGGCCGACTGCGCGAACTGTCCTGGACGCGCTGGCCGTACGAGGTCGATCGCTGGCTGATGGGAGCGGTGCACGTGGTGGCGCAACCCGTCGGCGCGGCACTGGTGTTGTCGCTGACCGCCCTCATCTGCGCCTATCTGCTCACAGGGCTGCGGCGCCGCGCCCGTTGGTGACCAAGCGGTGACCAAAGCGCTTCGAACGGTCATAACTCCCTTGGAAATTGCCCGCTTCCTTCCGATAAGGCGTCAATTGAGAAGCGAGCGCCGATCACCCTTTCGTGTGCTTTTCACCAAAGACCTCAAGGGCCGTGGAAACGACGCCGACAAAGGATGCGTGAGTACCCTTGCGCACACCATGATGACCGCCGCCCGCCCCGTGGAGACCGGCCTCGCGGCCCCGGGCGGACTGGACCGATACCCCTACGCGGAAGGCCCTGGTGCCGACCGCGTCGGCCCGCCCGCGTGGGAAGGCGCCGACACGGACCTTGGCCGGGTGGGCCGGCGGGCGGCGGGCAGTCGCGGCCGCGGACTGCACGGCCAACTCGTCCAACAGCTCGGCCAGATGATCGTTTCCGGCGATCTGGGCGCGGACCGGCCGCTCGTACCCGAGGAGATCGGCCAGCGCTTCGAGGTCTCCCGCACCGTCGTCCGGGAGTCCCTGCGCGTCCTCGAAGCCAAGGGCCTGGTCAGCGCGCGCCCCAACGTCGGCACCCGGGTCCGGCCGGTCAGTGACTGGAACCTGCTCGATCCGGACATCATCGAGTGGCGGGCCTTCGGGCCGCAGCGCGAGGATCAGCGCCGCGAGCTGAGCGAGCTGCGGTGGACGATCGAACCGCTGGCCGCGCGCCTCGCCGCAGGGCATGGCCGCGAGGACATGCAGCAGCGGCTCGGGGACATGGTCGAGATCATGGGCCACGCCTTCGCGCAGGGTGACGCGATCACCTTCTCCCGCGCGGACGCCGAGTTCCACTCCCTGCTGATCCAGGTCGCGGGCAACCGGATGCTCGAGCACCTCTCCGGCATCGTCTCCGCCGCCCTCCAGGTCTCGGGATCCCCGGCCATCAGCTGCGACCGTCCGAGCGAGCCCTGCCTCGCGCACCACGCGCGCATCGTCGACGCCCTGGCCACGGGTGACGGGCATGCGGCGGAGTCGGCCATGCGGCAGCTGCTGACGACCCACCCGGAGGTGGAGCGGGTCGTGCCCGCTCCTCGCGAGCACTGAGCCGCCGGCGGCAACCGCGCACGCGCACGGATCACGGGCGCGGGTGCTGTGTGCCGCCGGGCCCCGGTCGATCCCGCGCGTCGATCACGTTCAACATGGCGCCTGCGGCGTACGTGCAGCATGCTGCGCGCGCGACGCAAGCGGTACAAGTGGCGTACGCGGCGTAGTCGCGCACGCCGCGCCCGTCCGGACGTACCGGATCCGGACGTACCCCGGCGGTCCGCCGACGTGCATTTACAGGGGTGATCTCCCCATCTGGCCGTTTTGAACATATTTGGGGTGTGACTCGGGCCACGTGAAACGGGCGTAACGCTCCACGAAGCCCTGCGATGACCTAAGAGGTGATGGCCGAGGAAGGAATACAGCCGCCGTTCAGGGCGCTGTCCAGCTCCGAGGTCCACCCGCGTCGTCGGCACATTCCCCGCCGGCGGTCGTCGGCTCCGGCTCGATCATGAGCGGGGCCGGAAGCCGTTTCCATCGTTCCGAGAGGTTGTTCGTGTCGGCCAGCACATCCCGTACGCTCCCGCCGGAGATCGCCGAGTCCGAGTCTGTGATGGCGCTCATCGAGCGGGGAAAGGCTGATGGGCAGATCGCCGGCGATGACGTGCGTCGGGCCTTCGAGGCTGACCAGATTCCGCCAACCCAGTGGAAGAATGTTCTGCGCAGCCTCAATCAGATCCTCGAGGAAGAGGGTGTGACGCTGATGGTCAGTGCAGCGGAGTCGCCGAAGCGCGCCCGTAAGAGCGTCGCAGCGAAGAGCCCGGCAAAGCGCACCGCCACCAAGACCGTCACCGCCAAGACGACCGTGACGAAGCCCGTCGCGGCCGCCACGGCCCCGGCGGCCCCGAGCGCGGACGCCCCGGCCGACGAGGCCGGTACCCCCGCCAAGAAGGCGGCCGCGAAGAAGACCGCCGCGAAGAAGACGGCGGTGAAGAAGACCGCCGCCGCGAAGAAGACGACGGCCAAGAAGACCACGGCCAAGAAGGACCCCGACGAGCTCATCGAGGGCGAAGAGCTGCTCGACGACGTCGCCCCCGGCAAGGGCGAGGAGGAAGAGGCCGACGGCGAGACCAAGGGCTTCGTCCTGTCCGACGAGGACGAGGACGACGCGCCCGCGCAGCAGGTCGCCGTCGCCGGTGCCACCGCCGACCCGGTCAAGGACTACCTCAAGCAGATCGGTAAGGTCCCGCTCCTCAACGCCGAGCAGGAGGTCGAGCTCGCCAAGCGCATCGAGGCCGGTCTGTTCGCCGAGGACAAGCTGGCGAACTCCGACAAGCTGGCCCCGAAGCTCAAGCGCGAGCTCGAGATCATCGCCGAGGACGGCCGCCGCGCCAAGAACCACCTGCTGGAGGCCAACCTCCGCCTCGTGGTCTCGCTCGCCAAGCGCTACACCGGCCGCGGCATGCTCTTCCTGGACCTGATCCAGGAAGGCAACCTCGGTCTGATCCGCGCGGTCGAGAAGTTCGACTACACCAAGGGCTACAAGTTCTCCACGTACGCCACCTGGTGGATCCGGCAGGCGATCACCCGTGCCATGGCCGACCAGGCCCGCACCATCCGTATCCCGGTGCACATGGTCGAGGTCATCAACAAGCTGGCGCGCGTCCAGCGCCAGATGCTCCAGGACCTGGGCCGCGAGCCCACCCCGGAGGAGCTGGCCAAGGAGCTCGACATGACCCCCGAGAAGGTCATCGAGGTCCAGAAGTACGGCCGCGAGCCGATCTCGCTGCACACCCCCCTCGGTGAGGACGGCGACAGCGAGTTCGGTGACCTGATCGAGGACTCCGAGGCGGTCGTGCCGGCCGACGCGGTCAGCTTCACCCTCCTCCAGGAGCAGCTGCACTCCGTGCTCGACACGCTCTCCGAGCGCGAGGCGGGCGTGGTCTCCATGCGCTTCGGCCTCACGGACGGTCAGCCGAAGACCCTGGACGAGATCGGCAAGGTCTACGGCGTGACCCGTGAGCGGATCCGCCAGATCGAGTCCAAGACCATGTCGAAGCTCCGTCACCCGTCGCGCTCGCAGGTCCTGCGCGACTACCTCGACTGAGTCGGCAGCGCAAACGCAGCTGGGCGGAGGGCCCGGTTCCCGGAAGGGAGCCGGGCCCTCCGGCGTCCGAGCGGGTGCGGCCGCGGGCCAAATGGCCGACGCTGGGTGAACGGGGTTCACCGGAGAGTCAGGAGACCGCATGCGTCGTCTGCGTCGACCCATCAGCCGGATCCGGACGGGGGCCGTGGCCGTGGCCATGGGCGCACTGGCGGCCGTGGCGCTGCCCCTCGCCGTGCCGGCGCCCGTGTCCGCCGACAGCGTGGTGGTCGGCGGACAGCCGGTCCGCGCCGCCGACAGCCCCTGGGCCGTGGCCCTGGCGAGCCGTGAACGGTTCGGGGCCATGCGCTCCGGCCAGTTCTGCGGTGGTGTGGTCGTCGCGCCCACCAAGGTGGTGACCGCCGCCCACTGCCTGGGACCCGCGGTGCTCGGCAGCGAACCCGGCTCCGTGGCCGATCTGGCGGTCATCGCGGGGCGGACGAACCTGAGTGGCACGGGCGGGCGTGAGGTGTCCGTGACGCGGGCGTGGATCAGCCCGGCGTACGACCCCGAGACGCAGTCGGGCGACCTCGCCGTGCTGACGCTGGGGAGCGCCCTGCCCGCCTCGTATGTGATCAAGGTCGCGGGACGGGACGATCCGGCATACCGGCCCGGCACGAGCGCGGACGTGTACGGCTGGGGGGATACGACGGGTGGTGGCGCCTATGCGCACGGTCTGCACTCGGCGCGGGTGCAGGTCCTGCCCGACGACGTCTGCCGTCGCGCCTACGCGACGGGAGCGGGCGGGGCGTACGTGCCGGCGACGATGCTGTGCGCGGGGGTGCCCGACGGGGGGCGGGACGCCTGCCAGGGCGACAGTGGAGGGCCGCTGGTGGCGCAGGGCCGGCTGATCGGCCTGGTCTCCTGGGGCAGCGGTTGCGGGCAGCCGGGAAGTCCGGGGGTGTACACCCGCGTCTCGGCAGTGATGCCGGCGCTCTGACGACCTCGCCGCATGGGCGCGCACGCACCCGGGCGCCCGGTTCTCCGCTGCGCCGGGGTGTACGAGAACGGGCGGCCGACCCCCGTGGTGCGGGGGGCGGCCGCCCGTCGGCCGGTCCTGGACCGGCCCGTAGCTCGTCGGGATGTGAGCGTCAGCGATCCTCTTCGGTGCTGGCCGGCACGGTGGTGAGCCGGTCCGTCTCATCCTGTATTTCCGCGGCGATCTTCTTGAGTTCCGGCTCGAACTTGCGCCCGTGGTGGGCGCAGAAGAGCAGTTCGCCACCGCTGGTCAGCACGACGCGCAGATATGCCTGGGCGCCGCAGCGGTCGCAGCGGTCGGCGGCCGTCAGCGGGCTCGCGGGGGTCAGAACAGTAGTCACGTCGCCTCTTCTCTAGCTCGACGAGCTGTCGTACCAGGGTCAACATCCAACCAGGCCGAAAACGTTCCCGCTCGTGGCTTTTCCTCGAAACTTTTTCCAAGGTGGCTGTCTGCTGCCGGTTGGCGGCGAATGAGCCGTATTGCTGTGCTCTACGGGTTTCGCGTTGTTTGCGGTGTATGTCTCGTTCGTCCTCCCGGCTGGTTGCCGGTTGTGCATGAGGACGTGCCCGGAGCCTAAATGGTTCATGCCTGGAAGGGAACGTGATGTGCACGTCACCCCATCGAGGGATCGAACACCTATACGACGCTGGACTAGCATGAGTGTTCCACGAGGGTGGCGTTACAACGGCTCTACCAGGCATCGGTACCCTCTGACCCGGTGACAGACGCCGGGCCTTACCCCCATGGGCCAGATCCCAAATTCAGCGAGGAGCGAACCGCGTGACCGCCGAGACGTCCGTGCCGTCCAGTGCGCTGCTGACCGCAGACCGTGACGGTTCCAATTACACCGCTCGGCACCTGCTCGTCCTGGAGGGCCTCGAGGCGGTTCGCAAGCGCCCCGGCATGTACATCGGGTCCACGGACAGCCGCGGCCTGATGCACTGCCTCTGGGAGATCATCGACAACTCGGTCGACGAAGCCCTCGGCGGGTACTGCGATCACATCGAGGTGATCCTGCACGACGACGGCTCGGTCGAGGTCCGGGACAACGGCCGCGGCATCCCGGTGGACGTCGAGCCGAAGACCGGTCTCTCCGGCGTCGAAGTGGTCATGACCAAGCTGCACGCCGGCGGCAAGTTCGGCGGCGGGTCGTACGCCGCCTCCGGCGGTCTGCACGGCGTGGGCGCCTCGGTGGTGAACGCCCTGTCGGCCCGCCTCGACGTCGAGGTCGACCGCAGCAGCTCCACCCACGCCATCAGCTTCCGCCGCGGAGTCCCGGGCATCTTCACCGAGTCCGGCCCGGACGCCCCCTTCGACCCGGCGAACGGCCTGCGCAAGACCAAGCGTGTGCCGAAGACCCGCACCGGCACCCGCGTGCGGTACTGGGCGGACCGCCAGATCTTCCTGAAGGACGCCAAGCTCTCCCTGGAGACGCTGCACCAGCGCGCCCGCCAGACCGCCTTCCTGGTCCCCGGCCTGACCATCGTCGTGCGGGACGAGCGCGACCTCGAGGGCGAGGGCAAGAGCGAGGAGACGTTCCGGTTCGACGGCGGCATCAGCGAGTTCTGCGAGTACCTGGCCCAGGACAAGGCCGTCTGCGACGTGCTCCGGCTCACCGGCCAGGGCACCTTCAAGGAGACGGTGCCGGTCCTCGACGAGCGCGGCCACATGACGCCCACCGAGGTCACCCGCGAGCTCGGCGTCGACGTTGCCCTGCGCTGGGGCACCGGGTACGACTCCACGGTCAAGTCCTTCGTGAACATCATCGCCACCCCCAAGGGCGGCACCCACGTCACCGGCTTCGAGCGTGCCGTCACCAAGACGGTGAACGAGGTGCTGCGCTCCACCAAGCTGCTGCGCGTCGCCGAGGACGACATCGTCAAGGACGACGCCCTGGAGGGCCTCACCGCCGTCGTGACCGTACGGCTGGCCGAGCCGCAGTTCGAGGGCCAGACCAAGGAGGTCCTCGGCACGTCCGCGGCGAACCGCATCGTGGCCACGGTGGTCGCCAAGGAGCTCAAGGCCTTCCTGACCTCCACCAAGCGCGACGCCAAGGCGCAGGCCCGCGCCGTCCTGGAGAAGGCCGTCGCCGCGGCCCGGACACGCATCGCCGCCCGCCAGCACAAGGAGGCGCAGCGTCGCAAGACCGCGCTGGAGTCCTCCTCCCTCCCCGCCAAGCTGGCCGACTGCCGCAGTGACGACGTGGAGCGCAGCGAGCTCTTCATCGTCGAGGGGGACTCCGCGCTCGGTACGGCGAAGCTCGCGCGGAACAGCGAGTTCCAGGCGCTGCTGCCGATCCGCGGCAAGATCCTCAATGTCCAGAAGTCATCCGTCTCGGACATGCTGAAGAACGCCGAGTGCGGCGCGATCATCCAGGTCATAGGGGCGGGATCCGGCCGGACCTTCGACATCGACGCGGCGCGCTACGGGAAGATCGTGCTCCTCGTCGACGCCGACGTCGACGGCGCCCACATCCGCTGCCTGCTGCTGACGCTCTTCCAGCGCTACATGCGGCCGATGGTCGAGGCGGGCCGGGTCTTCGCCGCCGTACCGCCGCTGCACCGCATCGAGCTGATCCAGCCGAAGAAGGGCCAGGACAAGTACGTCTACACGTACTCGGACAACGAGCTGCGGCAGACGCTGCTGGAGTTCCAGCGCAAGGGCGTCCGGTACAAGGACTCGATCCAGCGGTACAAGGGTCTCGGCGAGATGGACGCCGACCAGCTCGCGGAGACCACGATGGACCCCCGGCACCGCACCCTGCGCAGGATCAACATCGGTGACCTGGAGGCCTCGGAGCAGGTCTTCGACCTGCTGATGGGCAACGAGGTGGCGCCGCGCAAGGAGTTCATCACCAGCTCCGCCGCGACGCTGGACCGTTCCCGCATCGACGCCTGATTCACCGGAGCTCCCCGCCGACTTCACCTGATGGGGTGAAGAGGTCGGGGACGGGAGGTCGGGATCCTTCCGGAATGCCCATCCTTGGGCACGCGGCCGAAACGGTTCGCTGACAAGGAGGGTCGATTCCGTGATCCATGACCCGTGGTATGACGCGGCGGCCTCCGGCTGGGGAGAGCCGGCCGGAGCGGACGAGCCCGCCGCTGCGGGGCCGCGGCGGGCACAGCCGCCGCAGCGGCCCCCGGCCGCGACCGACATCTACCGCGAAGTGCAGCGCAGCGCCGCCTTCCAGGAGGTACGCAGCCGCTACCGGCGGTTCGTGGTGCCGGCCGCGCTCGCCTTCCTCGCCTGGTACCTGGCGTACGTCGTCGCCGCGACCGCCGCGCCCGGGCTGATGTCCCGGCCGGTGGCCGGCGCGGTCAATGTGGCGATGATCGCGGGACTCGGCCAGTTCCTCACCACCTTCGTGCTGACCTGGGCGTACGTACGTCATGCCCGGCTGCACCGGGACCGGGCGGCGCTGGACCTGCGCTGGGCCGTGTTCGACCAGGAGCGAGGCCGGGACAGGGACCGGCGGAGCAGCCGGGAGAGGGGCCCGGAGTCGACCCGGGAGGAGGCCGGGCGGTGAGCGGAGACCACCAGACCCTGGCGCTGCTGCTGTTCAGCACGTTCGTCGCGGTGACCCTGGCCATCACGACCTGGGCCGGCCGCAACCGGCGCGGCTCCGCCGAGGAGTTCTACGCCGGAGGACGGCTGTTCTCCCCCATGGAGAACGGTTTCGCCATCGCCGGCGACTACATGTCCGCCGCCTCCTTCCTCGGTATCTCCGGGCTCATCGCGCTCTACGGATACGACGGAATGCTCTATTCCGTGGGCTTCCTGGTGGCCTGGCTCGTCGTCCTGCTGTTCGTGGCCGAACTCGTCCGCAACTGTGGCCGGTTCACGCTCGCCGACGTCATCGCCGCGCGGATGAGGGAGCGGCCGGTGCGGATCGCGGCGGGCACGTCCTCCGTCACCGTGTCGGTGCTCTACCTCGTGGCCCAGATGGTCGGCGCGGGCAGTCTGGTCGCCCTGCTGCTGGGCGGTACGAGCGAGGCCGCGCGCTCCTGGACCGTCATCGGGGTCGGGGCGCTGATGGTCGTCTACGTATCCCTGGGCGGTATGCGCGCCACCACCTGGATTCAGATCGTCAAGGCCGTGCTGCTGATGGCGGGGACACTCGCCCTCACGGTCCTCGTCCTGCTGCGCTTCCACGGCGACGTCGACCAGCTGCTCACCACCGCGGCAGAACGCAGCGGCCACGGCTCCGACTTCCTCGCCCCCGGCCTGAAGTACGGCGCGGACTGGACCGCGCGCCTGGACTTCATCAGCCTCGGTCTCGCGCTCGTCCTCGGCACCGCCGGCCTGCCCCACATCCTGTCCCGCTTCTACACCGTGCCGACCGCCCGCGCGGCACGGCGCTCGGTCGTCTGGTCCATCGGACTCATCGGCAGCTTCTACCTCATGACGATCGTGCTCGGCTTCGGCGCGGCCGCGATCGTCGGCAGCGACGACGTGCGGGCGTCCAGCGCCGCCGGCAACACCGCCGTGCCGCTCCTCGCCCTCGACCTGGGCGGCGGAGCGGGCACGACGGGCGGGGCGGTGCTGTTCGCCGTGGTCGCGGCGGTTGCCTTCGCGACGATCCTGGCCGTCGTCGCCGGCATCACGCTCGCCTCTTCCGCCTCGGTCGCACACGACCTGTACGCCTCGCTGCGGCGGCGCCGGCGCTCCACGGCGTACAGCGAGGTCGCGGTGGCACGCGTGGCCGCGGCCGGGATCGGCGCGGTGGCGATCGGCCTGGGCCTCCTCGCCCGGGACCTGAACGTGGCGTTCCTGGTGGGCCTCGCCTTCGCGGTCGCCGCCTCCGCCAACCTGCCGGTCCTGATCTACTCGCTCTTCTGGCGGAACTTCACCACGCGCGGCGCGGTCTGGTCGGTGTACGGAGGGCTCGTGCCGGCCGTCCTGCTGGTGGTGCTCTCCCCGGTCGTCTCCGGCAGTCCCGACTCGCTCTTCCCCGGTGTGGACTTCCAGCTCTTCCCGCTCCAGAACCCCGGAGCGGTTTCCATCCCGCTGGGCTTCCTGGCCGGCTGGCTCGGTACGGTCACCTCGCCCGAGCCGCCCGACGAGGCCGGGCACGCGGAGACGGAGGTACGGGCGCTGACGGGCGCGGGCGCGGTCTGAGGCTTTCCGGGCCGCCCCTCAGGAGATCCGGGCCTCGAAGAGCGCCCCTCAGGAGGTGGCCCACGCGTAGCGGTGCTCCGGGCGGCCGGTCTCGCCGTACCTCAGCGACAGCCGCACCCGCCCCGCCCGCTCCAGCAGCTTCAGGTAGCGCTGCGCGGTCTGCCGGCTCACCCCCGCCCGTTCGGCGATCTCCTGTGCCGACAGCGGACCGCCGGCGGCCAGCAGCACCTGCCGTACGAGCTCCGCCGTGGTCGGGGAGTGCCCCTTGGGCAGGTCCGGCGCGCCGGAGCCGACCGACAGCGCACCGAAGATCCGGTCCACCTCGGCCTGTTCGGCCTCGCCGCCGCCGTCCAGGGTGCGGCGCAGCGCGGCGTACGCCTCCAGCTTGGGGCGCAGACCCGCGAAGTTGAACGGCTTCACCAGGTACTGCAACGCCCCGTGACGCTGGGCGGCCTGGACGGTGGCGACGTCCCGGGCCGCCGTGACCATGATCACGTCGGTCTCGTGGCCGCGCCGCCGCAGCTCCCGCACGACCGCGAGCCCGTTCCGGTCCGGCAGGTAGTGGTCGAGGAGGACCAGGTCGAGGCCGGGCAGCTCCTGCACGCGTGCCAGGGCCTCCGCCGCGGTGTGCGCGCGGGCGGCGACCTCGAATCCCGGCACCTTGGCCACGTACGCGGCGTTGATCTCCGCGACCCGGACGTCGTCGTCCACGACGAGCACGCGGATCACGGGACGACCTCCGCTCCGGGGACGACCTCCGCCGCCGGAGGGTCTCCCGCCGGGTCGCGCGGCGCCGGTGCGGGCTCCGTCAGGGCCTCCGGCAGCACGACGGTGAACTCGGCGCCTCCACCCGCGCCCTCCCCCACCCGCACGCTGCCGCCCTGCCGCTCCGCCAGCCGGCGCACCATGGCCAGTCCCAGGCCCCGCTGTCCGCCGTGCGCGGGCAGGTCCTTGGTGGACCAGCCCTCCGTGAAGATCACCTCGCGTCGCTCGGCCGGCACGCCCGGCCCGGTGTCCGTGACCCGCAGCACCGCGGTACGCCCCTCGGCGCCCAGCTCGACCACCACGACGGGCTCCTCGGAGCCGGCTGCCGCGTCCAGCGCGTTGTCGACCAGGTTGCCGACGACCGTGACCACCTCGCGCGGCTCCACCAGCCGGTCCGGCAGCAGTGTGCCCGGCGCGACGCGCAGCGAGACGCCGCGCTCCGCCGCCACCGTGGCCTTGCCCACCAGCAGCGCCGCCAGCAGCGGATCGTGCACCCGCTCGGTGACCTGCTCGGCGGTCGCCCGGTGCACGCCCACCACCTCGGTGACGAACTCCACCGCCTCCTCGTGCATCTCCAGCTCCAGCAGCCCGAGGAGCGTGTGCATCCGGTTGGCGTGCTCGTGGTCCTGGGCGCGCAGCGCGTCGATCAGCCCGCGCGTCGAGTCCAGCTCGCGCCCCAGCCGCTCCAGCTCGGTCCGGTCACGCAGCGTCGCGACGGCGCCTCCGTCGTCCGTGGGCATCCGGTTGGCGATCAGTACGCGCTGTCCGCGTACGGTCACCAGGTCCTCGCCCGTGACCCGGCCGGCCAGCACGTCCGCCGTCCGCCCCTCCCCGAGCACCTCGTCCAGCGGCCGCCCGGCCGTCTCGGGCCCCACGCCCAGCAGCCGCTGCGCCTCGTCGTTCAGCAGCCGGATCCGCCCGGCCCCGTCCAGGGCGACGACCCCTTCGCGGATGCCGTGCAGCATCGCCTCGCGCTCCGCGAGGAGCGCCGAGATGTCGGAGAAGGCGAGGTCGTGCGTACGGCGCTGGAGCCGGCGCGAGATCAGGTACGCGGCCAGTGCTCCCGCGGCCAGCGCCCCGCCCGCGTACGCCAGCAGCCCCGGGATGGCCGCCAGCAGCCGGGCCCGGACGCTGTCGTACTCGATGCCGACCGACACCGCGCCGACGATGTCGCCGGCCGCCGCGCGCAGCGGCACCTTGCCGCGGGCGGAGCGGCCGAGCGTGCCGCTGTCGATCTCCATGACGTCCCGGCCCGCGAGGGCGTCGCTGGGATCGGTGGACACTACCTGGCCGATCTTGCGCGGATCGGTGTGCGACCAGCGCACTCCACGGGTGTCCATGATCACCACGTACTCGGCGCCGGTGGCCGTCCTGATCCGCTCGGCCTCCGCCTGGACGGGCCCGTCGGCGCTGGGCGGCGTGGCCAGCAGCTCGCCGGCGACCTCGGGGGAGGCCGTGGCCTCGGCGATGGCCAGGGCCCGCCGCATGGCCTGGTCGTCGAGCTGCTCGCTCAGCGGTGCCAGGAACAGTCCCGTGGCGAGGACGGTGACCCCGGTCGCGATGGCCAGCTGCATCAGCAGGACCTGCGAGAACACCCGCTGCGGCCAGCCGAACCGCCTCCGCCGCGCCGGTGCGCGCACGGCGGGGGAGGGGGCGGGGACCGGTGCGGGGCTCATCCCAGGAACCGTAAACGGCCGAGCCCCCTCGGGGAAATGCCGGACATCACGCCGGCTCCCCGCGCTGATCACCACGCCTATCCTGGGTAGCCGTGATCCGGAGCCGTCGACCGGAAGCCCCAGCGGAAAGGTGTCCCTTGAGCAGCGTGCAGCAGATCCCCGTCGTGGTCCTCTCGGGCTTCCTCGGGTCGGGGAAGACGACCCTGCTGAACCATCTGCTGCGCAGCGCCCGGGGCACCCGCATCGGCGTCATGGTCAACGACTTCGGCTCGATCGAGATCGACGCCATGACGGTCGCCGGCCAGGTCGGCTCCACCGTCTCCCTCGGCAACGGCTGCCTGTGCTGCGCGGTCGACGCCAGTGAGCTCGACACCTACCTGGAGGCCCTCACCCGGCCCTCCGCCCACCTCGACGTCATCGTCATCGAGGCGAGCGGCCTCGCCGAGCCGCAGGAGCTGGTGCGGATGGTCCTCGCCAGCGACAACGAGCGGATCGTGTACGGCGGACTGGTCCAGGTCGTCGACGCGGCCGAGTTCGACGCCACGCGCGCCCGGCACCCCGAGACCGACCGCCACCTCGCCATCGCCGACCTCGTCGTCGTCAACAAGGCCGACCGGGTGGATCCGGAGGAGCTGCGCCGCGTGCACACCGTCGTCGCCGGCCTGGCGGACCGGGCCGCCGTGATCGACGCCGCGTACGGCCGGGTCGATCCGGAGCTGCTCTTCGACCGGGCCGCGCGACGGGACGACGACGGGATCGAGGGACAGCTCTCCTTCGACGACCTGCGGGAGGACGAGCACCACGCCCACCCGCACGCGGAGTACGAGACGCTCTCCTTCACCGCCGGGGACCCCTTGCACCCGCGCCGCCTGCTGGACTTCCTCGACTCGCGCGCGGAGGGCCTGTACCGGATCAAGGGCTTCGTTGACTTCGGCGACGCCGACCCCGCCAACCGGTACGCGGTCCACGCGGTCGGCCGCTTCCTGCGCTTCCACCCCGAGCCCTGGCCGGCCGACGAGCAGCGCCTCACCCAGCTGGTGCTCATCGGCTCGGGCATCGAGCCCGACGCCCTGCGCACCTCCCTGGACGGCTGCCGGGTGACCGGCCCGCACGACGCCCCGGAGGAGCACAGCATGTGGGGCGTCCTGCGCTTCGTCCCCGACAAGGGCGAGCCCGACGAGGTTCCCTAGAGATCGTCCGTGTCGTCGGGGTCGTCCAGGCTGACCGCCGTCTCGGCAGTGGCCGGTTCCTCGCCCATGGCCTTGCCCATCTCGGCGGAGATCCTGCCGAGGAGGGCGGCCTTGCGGTCCTCGAAGAATCCTGTGAAGTCGTCGCCGGACATACGGTCCGGGGAGATGAGGTGGGACCGGATGTGCTCGGCCACGACATCCGGCGTCGATTCCGCACTCTTGGCGAGCCGTACGAGGTATTCGGAGGGGGCGGCGCCCCCTATGATCCGGTTCGTGCGCGCCGTGAGCGGGGTCTTGTTCACGATCGAGTTGTAGACCTCCGACGGGTGCCCGGCCTTCTCGCACCACGTCTTCGGGAAGACGTGGTGAATATCGATCGACTCGTCGAAGTACCCCGTCACCTCAGCCTTCTCTCCCGTGCGCCAGTCCACGGCGCCGGCCTTGAGGAGCAATGCGTAGATTCCCTTGTAGGCGGCGCTGTTGCGGGTACGCAGGGTGAGAAGCCGGCCGGGAGCGAATTCCGCCGCTTCGACGGTCCGGGGCTCCGTTGCCGAGCCGCCGATCCAGTCGACCACATCGGGAAGGTCCTGGCTGAAGCGCGTTTCCGTCGAACCGCCGTACAGCTCGCCGAACACGCCGCACCAATACCAGCGTGCCAGTTTCTGCTGGGCTCCGGCGCTCTGCGCGGACTCCCCCGCCAGTGCCAGGATGGCGGCGAGAGGGATGAGCTGGGTGCCGTACGGCAGGAACTTGGTGTCGAAGATGTACTGCTGCCGCAGGAACTTGGCGGCTGCCTTGAAGCCCTGGACCACGACGGGTGCGAAGCGCTCGTATTCGTCCAGTGCGAGCGCCAGCATGTCCTTGCGCTTGCAGCCGATGCGCGGCCGGCGCTCCTCGGGAATGCCCGCCCGCGCGGCCGCCGCGTGGCGGTCGGCGGTTGCCAGCAGAGTCACCGCCTGGAGGAAGTCGGTGTTCGAGACGTCCCTCAGGATGCGGTACTCGGGCGCTCGCCACGCCGCTTTGCAGTGCTTTTCCCAGTGCTGCCTGAGGTCGAATTCGTCGGCGGCGAAGGTGGCGGTCAGCAACTCGAAGACGGTCAGGGTCACGCCGCCCGTATTGACCTTCTCGAACACCTGGCAGACGGCCTGTCGCGGTGTCGCCCTGCCCAGGGAGATGACCGGGATCTGGTACCGGTCGAAGGGCTTGATGAATTCGTTGTAGAACGTCTTCCAGAACTTCCGCTTCTCCTTGTCGTACTCCCAGTGGTCCTCGAAGCCGGATTCCCAGTCATCGGGGTCGAAGACGGAGCTCAACGGGAAGAGGTGCGCTTCGTACTCCCGCTCACTGGTCGAGTAGTCCTCGACCGGCTCCCCGCGGAAGTTGCGCACGACCCGGTCGGCGGGGAGGAAGCGGATGGCGTCCTCCCGGTCGGTGTTGCCGTCGACGGCCGCCCGCATGTCGACGTAGAACCACCCCGAGACGCGTTGCTTGCGCAGGTCCTGCGTGACGACGGGGCTTCCCTGTTTCAGGGACTGGAACAGGGACGTGAGCCGTTGCTGTCCGTCGAGAACCAGGGTGTCCGGCGTCGCGGTGGCCGGTGGCGTGGCGCCTTCGATGGGCCGGTACTTGAACCGGACATCACCACCTGCCTGCAGCAGCATCACCGTACCGACGGGATAGCTCAGAGATATCGACGCGAGCAGACTCGCGATGTTCGGATGAGGCCAGACCCAGCCGCGCTGGAACTCGGGCAGCTGCGCCCGGCCGTCCTCGACCTGGCGCAGCAGATCGCGCAACGGGCGCTTGTCGATGCTGAATGCCTCTTCCGTCAACGCTGGCCATCCTTCCCCAGGGGTGCCGGACACACCGGCAGCCTCCGCGAGCGTCGGGGGAGGGCTGCCGATCATGTCGAGGCTATCCGGCGTACCGGGCCGGCATGCGGGAATCGGCAGGACATCGCCGTGAGACACGAAGACCTCCCGCGGCACGGCGTGAACCGCCGACCGCAGGAGGTCCTCGCGCCGGGTTACGACGCCGGGCCCGCCACCACCGCGACCGGCTTCGGGAGCGGCGTGCCCGAGCCGTCGCGGCGCGGGTCGGGCTCCGGCAGGTCGACCGGGGAGCCGTTCTTCTGGGCCGCCCGGGCCGGGGCGGCCCCCGCCCAGGCCAGGATCAGCATGTCCTCGCCCTTCAGGAAGCGCTGGCAGCGCACGCCGCCCGTCGCCCGGCCCTTGCGCGGGTACTGGTCGAACGGGGTCAGCTTCGCCGACGTGCCCGCCTCCGGGTCCAGCGCGCCGGACGAGCCGGCGACCGTGAAGACCACCGCGTCCGCCGCCGGGTCGACCGCGGTGAACGAGATCACCTCGGCGCCGGCCGACAGCTTGATCCCCGTCATACCGCCCGCCGGGCGGCCCTGCGGCCGCACCTGGGAGGCCGGGTAGCGCAGCAGCTGCGCGTCGGAGGTGATGAAGACCAGGTCCTCCTCGCCGGTGCGCAGCTCGGCCGCGCCCACGATCCGGTCACCCTCCTTGAGGGTGATCACCTCCAGCTCCTCCTTGTTCGCCGGGTAGTCCGGCACGACGCGCTTGACGACGCCCTGGAGCGTGCCGATCGCCAGACCCGGGGACGACTCGTCCAGCGTGGTCAGGCAGACCACCGTCTCGTCCTTCTCCAGCGTCAGGAACTCGGAGATCTGCGCCCCGCCCGACAGGTTCGGCGCGGACGCCGTGTCCGGCAGCTGCGGCAGGTCGATCACCGACAGCCGCAGCAGCCGCCCGGCGGACGTCACCGCGCCCACCTCGCCGCGCTGCGTCGCGGGCACCGCCGAGACGATCACGTCGTGCTTGGTGCGCCGGCCGCCGCTGTCCGGGAGCGGCTCGCCGCTCGCCGTGCGCGCCAGCAGACCCGTCGACGACAGCATCACCCGGCACGGGTCGTCCGCGACCTGCAGCGACGCCGCCTGGACCGGCGTGCCCGCCGACTCCAGCAGCACCGTGCGCCGCTCGGTGCCGAACTTCTTGGCCACCGCGGCGAGTTCCGACGAGACCAGCTTGCGCAGCTCGGCGTCCGAGTCCAGGATCCGGGTCAGCTCCGCGATCTCGGCGTTCAGCCGGTCCCGCTCGCTCTCCAGCTCCAGCCGGTCGAACTTGGTGAGCCGGCGCAGCGGGGTGTCCAGGATGTACTGCGTCTGGACCTCGCTCAGCGAGAACCGCTCGATCAGCCGCTCCTTGGCCTGCGCCGAGTTCTCGCTCGACCGGATCAGCCGGATGACCTCGTCGATGTCGAGGAGCGCGACGAGCAGGCCCTCGACCAGGTGCAGCCGGTCCCGCTTCTTGCCGCGCCGGAACTCGCTGCGGCGCCGCACGACCTCGAAGCGGTGGTCGAGGTAGACCTCCAGCAGTTCCTTCAGGCCCAGCGTCAGGGGCTGCCCGTCGACCAGCGCCACGTTGTTGATGCCGAAGGACTCCTCCATCGGCGTCAGCTTGTACAGCTGCTCCAGCACGGCCTCGGGGATGAAGCCGTTCTTGACCTCGATGACCAGCCGCAGGCCGTGCTCGCGGTCGGTCAGGTCCTTGACGTCGGCGATGCCCTGGAGCTTCTTGGCCGCGACCAGATCCTTGATCTTGGCGATGACCTTCTCGGGGCCGACCGTGAAGGGCAGTTCGGTGACGACCAGTCCCTTGCGCCGGGGCGTCACGTTCTCCACGGCCACGGTGGCGCGGATCTTGAAGGTGCCGCGGCCCGTCTCGTACGCGTCCTTGATCCCGGACAGCCCCACGATCCGGCCGCCGGTCGGCAGGTCCGGCCCCGGCACGTACCGCATCAGGGTCTCCAGGTCCGCGCCCGGGTGCCTGATCAGGTGCCGGGCCGCGGCGATGACCTCGCCCAGGTTGTGCGGCGGCATGTTGGTCGCCATGCCGACCGCGATCCCGGACGCGCCGTTGACCAAAAGGTTGGGGAAGGCGGCGGGCAGCGCGACCGGCTCGCGCTCCTGCCCGTCGTAGTTCGGTGTGAAGTCGACGGTGTCCTCGTCGATCGACTCCGTCATGAGGGAGGTGGCGTCCGCCATCCGGCACTCGGTGTACCGCATCGCCGCCGGCGGGTCGTCGTTGCCGAGGGAGCCGAAGTTGCCGTGGCCGTCCACCAGCGGCAGGCGCATGGAGAAGGGCTGCGCCATGCGCACCAGCGCGTCGTAGATCGAGGCGTCGCCGTGGGGGTGCAGCTTGCCCATCACCTCGCCGACGACCCGGGCGCACTTGACGAAGCCGCGTTCGGGCCGCAGGCCCATCTCGTTCATCTGGTACACGATGCGGCGGTGCACCGGCTTCATGCCGTCGCGGGCGTCGGGCAGTGCCCGGGAGTAGATCACCGAGTACGCGTACTCGAGGAAGGAGCCCTGCATTTCGTCGACGACGTCGATGTCGAGGATCCGCTCCTCGAAGTCGTCGGGCTGCGCGGTCTTCGTGCTGCGGCGGGCCATCGCGGCTGCGCTCCTTCACCAGGCAAGGGCTGATCTGACGCCGACCATTGTGGACCGTCCCACCGACAACGCCGACCGCGACCCGGAAGAGGGACGATCCGGCGGTACGGGAACTTCGCCAGGTGTCGGTCCGCTTGCATACAGTGGCAGCACTTTCCACTCCGCGATCGAAGGGACGTACATGCCCATGGGTCACACGGCCACAGCCCAGGCCGGCTCCGGCGGCCTGACAGCGACCGAGCACCGCCTGGCCAACGGCCTGCGCGTGGTGCTCTCCGAGGACCACCTGACCCCGGTCGCCGCGGTGTGCCTCTGGTACGACGTCGGCTCCCGTCACGAGGTCGAGGGCCGCACCGGCCTCGCCCACCTCTTCGAGCACCTGATGTTCCAGGGCTCGGCCCAGGTGAAGGGCAACGGCCACTTCGAGCTGGTGCAGGGTGCCGGCGGCTCGCTCAACGGCACCACGAGCTTCGAGCGGACCAACTACTTCGAGACCATGCCCGCCCACCAGCTGGAGCTGGCCCTGTGGCTCGAGGCCGACCGGATGGGCTCCCTGCTCGCCGCGCTCGACGAGGAGTCCATGGAGAACCAGCGGGACGTCGTCAAGAACGAGCGCCGCCAGCGGTACGACAACGTCCCGTACGGCACGGCCTTCGAGCGGCTGACCGCCCTCGCGTACCCGGAAGGCCACCCCTACCACCACACGCCGATCGGCTCCATGGCCGACCTCGACGCCGCCACCCTCGAGGACGCGCGGAACTTCTTCCGCACGTACTACGCGCCCAACAACGCCGTCCTGTCGGTCGTCGGCGACATCGACCCCGCCCAGACGCTCGCCTGGATCGAGAAGTACTTCGGCTCCATCCCGGCCCACGACGGCAAGCAGCCGCCGCGCGACGGGACCCTGCCCGACACCATCGGCGAGCAGCTGCGCCACGTCGTCGAGGAGGAGGTCCCGGCCCGCGCGCTGATGGCCGCCTACCGCCTGCCGCACGACGGCACGCGCGAGTGCGACGCCGCCGACCTGGCCCTGACCGTCCTCGGCGGCGGCGAGTCCTCCCGGCTGCACAACCGCCTGGTGCGCCGCGACCGTACGGCCGTGTCGGCCGGCTTCGGCCTGCTGCGGCTGTCCGGCGCTCCGTCGCTCGGCTGGCTGGACGTGAAGACCTCCGCCGGCGTGGACGTGCCCGACATCGAGGCCGCCGTCGACGACGAGCTGGCCCGGTTCGCCGCCGAGGGCCCCACCCCGGAGGAGATGGAGCGGGCCCAGGCCCAGCTGGAGCGGGAGTGGCTCGACCGGCTCGCCACGGTCGCGGGCCGCGCGGACGAACTGTGCCGCTTCGCCGTCCTGTTCGGTGACCCGCAGCTCGCCCTCACCGCCGTCCAGCGCGTCCTGGACGTCACCGCAGAGGAGGTGCAGGCGGTCGCCAAGGCCCGGCTGCGCCCGGACAACAGGGCCGTACTGGTCTATGAGCCCGTCACCGCAGACCGCAGCGAGCAGGAAGAGGGAGCCGACCAGTGAGCGACGCCGCTGTGTCCCTGACGTCCATGGAGTTCCACCCGCAGCCCCGGGCGGGCACGCCCAAGCCCTGGGCCTTCCCGGCCCCCGAGCGCGGCACCCTCGACAACGGCCTGACAGTGCTGCGCTGCCACCGCCCCGGCCAGCAGGTCGTGGCCGTCGACATCTCCCTCGCCGCCCCGCTGGAGGCCGAGCCGGAGGGCCTCGACGGAGTCGCCACGATCATGTCCCGGGCCCTGTCCGAGGGCACCGACAAGTACTCGGCGGAGGAGTTCGCCGCCGAGCTGGAGCGCTGCGGCGCCACGCTCGACGCGCACGCCGACCACCCCGGCGTCCGGGTCTCCCTCGAGGTGCCGGTGTCCCGGCTGGCCAAGGCCCTCGGGCTGGTCGCCGAGGCGCTGCGCGCCCCTGCCTTCGCCGACAGCGAGGTCGAGCGCCTGGTGCGCAACCGGCTCGACGAGATCCCGCACGAGCTCGCCAACCCGGCCCGCCGCGCCGCCATGCAGCTCTCCAAGGAGCTCTTCCCGGCCGCCTCGCGCATGTCCCGCCCCCGCCAGGGCACCGAGGAGACGGTGGCGCGGATCGACGCCGCGGCCGTGCGGGCCTTCTACGAGGCACACGTCCGGCCCGCCACGGCCACCGCGGTCGTCGTGGGCGACCTGACGGGCGTCGACCTCGACGCGGTGCTCGCCGACACCCTCGGCGCCTGGACGGGCGACACCGCCGCGCCCCGCCCCGTCCCGCCGGTCACCGCCGACGACACGGGTCGCGTCGTCATCGTCGACCGGCCCGGCGCCGTGCAGACGCAGCTGCTGATCGGCCGCATCGGCCCCGACCGGCACGACCGCGTGTGGCCCGCGCAGGTCCTCGGTACGTACTGCCTGGGCGGCACCCTCACCTCCCGGCTGGACCGCGTCCTGCGTGAGGAGAAGGGCTACACCTACGGCGTGCGCGCCTTCGGACAGGTGCTGCGCTCCGGTCCCGAGGGCAACGGCGCCGCGATGCTGGCCATCAGCGGATCCGTCGACACGCCCAACACGGGTCCGGCGCTCGGCGACCTGTGGAAGGTGCTGCGCACCCTGGCAGCCGAGGGCCTGACCGACGCCGAGCGCGAGACTGCCGTGCAGAACCTGGTGGGCGTCGCCCCGCTGAAGTACGAGACGGCGGCCTCGGTCGCGGGCACCCTCGCCGACCAGGTCGAGCAGCACCTCCCGGACGACTTCCAGGCGCAGTTGTACGCCCGCCTGGCCGAGACCGGGACCGTGGAGGCCACCGCCGCCGTCGTCAGCGCCTTCCCGGTGGACCGTCTCGTCACCGTGCTCGTCGGTGACGCCGCGCAGATCAAGGAGCCCGTCGAGGCGCTCGGCATCGGCGAAGTGACCGTCGTCTCCGGCTGATTGACGACGGGTCGGGCGCCCGCCGTCCGCCCGGTTCGCGGAACCCCGGCATCCGATCGGATGCCGGGGTTCCCCTGTCTCCTCGCCGTATGTCCGTTTTATTGGGGAGGTTACGTGTCTGCCCTGTGGCGTGCGCTACAAAAAAGCGTGTTCGTTTGGTGATTGAAAGATCGGCCGCTTAGCGTCTGATGCGCTGTCCGCCCGCTGCACCCGCCGCACCCGCGGCACCGGACAGCCATCGCCGAATCCCCATCGGGCGCGAGCCCGGGGAGCCGGGGACCCATGCAGTCCCTGGGGTGAATCGGACGCCTTCGCATCCGTGCGGAGGGGCCCGTAGGAGACCTTCCTGCTCCGAACCCGTCAGCTAACCCGGTAGGCGAGAAGGAAGGAAAGGACCAGCCACTTCATGGCGTTCACCCGTGCCACCGGGAAGCACCGTGCCCCGAGCCGTCTGAGCCGCAAGAGCGCACACGCCGCAGGCGTCGCGGCTCTCGCCACCACCGGCGTGATCGGAACCCTCGCTTCCCCGGCGCTCGCCGCCGACACGGACACCCGCGCTCTCGAGGACACCGGCCTGAACCAGGCGGTCATCACCGACACGATCGCCGACCGCATCGACGCCCAGGCCGAGGCCCAGGAGCGGGAGGCCGAGGAGGCCGCCGCCCTCGCCGAGGCCCAGGCCAAGGCGGAGGCCGAGGCCAAGCGCAAGGCGGAGGCCCGCGCCAAGGCGGCCCGTGAGGCCGAGGAGCGCGCCGCCCGCGAGGCCGAGCGCAAGCGGCTCAACTCCTTCACGCTCCCGGTCGCCGGCTCGTACGTCAGCACCTCCTACGGGGCCGGCGGGGCCATGTGGTCCTCGGGCAGCCACACCGGCATCGACTTCCACGCCCCCTACGGCAGCGAGGTCGTCTCCGTGGGCCTGGGCACCGTCGTCGAGGCCGGCTGGGGCGGCGCGTACGGCAACAACGTCGTGATCCGGATGGCGGACGGCACGTACACCCAGTACGGCCACCTCTCCTCCGTCAGCGTCGCCGTGGGCGAGCGCGTCATGCCGGGCCAGCAGATAGGCATCTCCGGCTCGACCGGCAACTCGTCAGGTCCGCACCTCCACTTCGAGGCCCGCACGAGCGCCGAGTACGGCTCCGACATCGACCCGGTCGCGTACCTGCGCTCCCACGGCGTCAACGTCTGACCCCGACGCCCGGGACCCACCCGGCGTCCGCCGGCCCCGGCTCGCTCCACGCGAGCAGGGGCCTTTCGGCATGCCCGGGCCCGTCGGGCACGGCTCCGTGCCGGCCCACCCCCCCCGCTCGATGCCGGCCGGTCCCGCTCTATCCCGCTCGATCCCGCTCGGTCCCGGCCCGTTCCGGCCGATCCTGGCCAAAAGATATCCATGGTTTTCGGTCGGCCATCGGAAATTCAGCCGTGCTGCAATAGAGTCACTGAACACTCGTCAAATCGTCGGCGCTCATTGTTCCGCGCGGATCCAGTCGGAGGTTCGGTATGCGCATTCCCGCGCACTCGGTATGCACGGCTATCCGCGACGACATCGTCTCCGGGGTCTTCGAGCGCGGCGGCCGGCTCACCGAGGAGCAGCTGGCGCGCCGCTACGGGGTCTCCCGCGTCCCCGTTCGCGAGGCCCTGCGCACCCTGGAGTCGGAGGGCTTCGTCACCACGCGCCGGCACATCGGGGCGTGCGTCGCCGAGCCGACCGAGCAGGAGGCCGCCGACCTGCTGGAGATCCGCGCCCTGCTCGAACCGCTCGGCGCGGCACGCGCCGCCCAGCGGCGCACCGAGGCGCACCTCAAGGTGCTGCGGGGCCTGGTCAGACTCGGTCAGGAGCGGGCGCGCCGGGGCCGGGGCGAGGACCTGCGCTCGCTCGGCGGCTGGTTCCACGAGACCCTCGCCCAGGCCTCCGGAAGCCCCGGACTGACCGCCCTGCTGACCCAGCTGCGGCACAAGATCGCATGGATGTACGTGGTCGAGGAGTCCGCGCAACCGGTGGAGGAGTGGGCCGAGCACGGCGCCATCGTCGACGCCGTGGCGCGCGGTGACGCGGAGCGGGCCAGGGCGCTCACCGCCCTGCACGCGGAGCGGTCCCGCGGGGCCCACCGGCTGCGTGTGAGGACTTCGCAACCTGACGTCAACACAGCGAGCGTCCGCAATTAACAGCGGGGCCGTATACAAAGAAGAGCAATTCCGCGGCGTGGATATTCCTGTCCAGCCCTGTCATTCACGTCCGCACCACGAAAACGGTGGAGCCGTACCGGCCCGGAATCGAATTCCGTGGCGATACGGCTCCGCCGCTCGTGTCCGGAAACCGGGAACGGCCGGGTAAAGCCCCGTCCCGGAAGTCCGGAAGACTCAGACGGTCTCGGGGAGCTCTTCGAGACCCTCGGCGACCAGCTTCGCCAGACGGTCCAGGGCGGCGTCGGCACCCTCCGCGTCCGAAGCGAGCACGATCTCCTCGCCGCCCTGCGCGCCCAGGCCGAGCACCGCGAGCATCGAGGCGGCGTTCACCGGGTTTCCGCCGGCCTTGGCGATCGTGACGGGAACGCCGGAGGCCGTGGCGGCACGGACGAAGATGGAGGCGGGGCGGGCGTGCAGGCCCTCGGCCCAGCCGACGTTGACGCGGCGCTCAGCCATGGTGTTGCCCTTCGAGTTCAGGGGGTTGTCTAGACCACTCTCTCATGTTGTCCGGGGTGCGCGCGAACCTGATCATCCGGCCCTGTCCACAGCACCTCCGCGACCGGTGCCCCGCCCCGTACGCTGGCCCCATGCGGACCCCGTCGGATCAGCCGGACCATGCGTACCCCGACCACTGGGAGGCCGACGTCGTACTGCGCGACGGCGGCACCGCGCGCATCAGGCCGATCACTCCCGATGACGCGGAACGCCTGGTCAGCTTCTACGAGCAGGTCTCCGACGAATCGAAGTACTACCGGTTTTTCGCACCCTACCCCCGCCTCTCCGCCAAGGACGTGCACCGCTTCACCCACCACGACTACGTGGACCGGGTGGGCCTGGCGGCCACGGTCGGCGACGACTTCATCGCCACCGTCCGCTACGACCGGATCGACGACCGGGGGCACCCCGCGAGCGCGCCCGCCGACGAGGCCGAGGTCGCCTTCCTCGTCCAGGACGCCCACCAGGGGCGCGGCGTCGCCTCCGCGCTCCTGGAGCACATCGCGGCGGTCGCGCGCGAGCGGGACATCCGGCGCTTCGCGGCCGAGGTGCTGCCCGCCAACTCCAAGATGATCAAGGTCTTCACGGACGCCGGGTACACCCAGAAGCGCAGTTTCGAGGACGGCGCCGTACGCCTCCACCTCGACCTGGAGCCCACCGACCGCTCCCTCGCCGTGCAGCGCGCCCGGGAGCAGCGCGCCGAGGCCCGGTCCGTGCAACGGCTCCTGGCCCCCGGATCGGTCGCCGTCATCGGTGCCGGCCGCACCCACGGCGGGGTCGGTCGCACGGTCCTGCGCAACCTCCTCGACGCCGGGTACACCGGCCGCACCTACGCCGTGAACCGCGCCCTGCCGGAGGGGCGCAGCGAGATGGAGGGCGTCCCGGCCTTCCGTTCCGTCGGCGACATCGGCGAGCCCGTCGATCTCGCCATCGTCGCCGTACCGGCCGAGCGGGTCCCGGAGGTCCTCGCCGACTGCGGCGAGCACGGCGTCCAGGGGCTGGTCGTCCTCTCCGCCGGATACGCCGAACAGGGCGCCGCCGGACGGGAGCGCCAGCGGGAACTGGTCCGCCAGGCCCGCACGTACGGCATGCGCGTCATCGGCCCCAACGCCTTCGGTGTCATCAACACCGCGCCCGGCGTGCGGCTGAACGCGTCCCTCGCGCCGCATTCCCCGGCACAGGGCCGCATCGGCCTGTTCACCCAGTCCGGCGCGATCGGCATCGCGCTGCTCTCCGGACTGCACCGGCGCGGCGCGGGCCTGTCGACCTTCGTCTCCGCGGGCAACCGCGCCGATGTGTCGGGCAACGACATCCTGCAGTACTGGTACGACGACCCCGACACGGACGTCGCCCTGATGTACCTCGAATCGATCGGCAACCCGCGCAAGTTCACGCGCCTCGCCCGCCGCACGGCGGCCGTCAAACCCGTGGTCGTGGTGCAGGGTGCCCGCCACGGGGGCAGCGCCCCGCCGGGCCACGCGGTGCCGGTCACCCGCATCCCGTACGCCACGGTCTCCGCCCTGCTGCGGCAGGCGGGCGTCATCCGCGTCGACACCGTCACCGAGCTCGTCGACGCGGGCCTGCTGCTCGCCGGGCAGCCGCTCCCCGCCGGGCCGCGCGTGGCGATCCTCGGCAATTCCGAGTCGCTCGGCCTGCTCACGTACGACGCGTGCCTCACCGAGGGCCTGCGGCCGCTCCGGCCGCGCGACCTGACGACCGCCGCCACGCCGCAGGACTTCCGCGCCGCGCTCTCCGAGGCCCTGCGGGACGACGCGTGCGACGCCGTCGTGGTGACCGCCATCCCCTGGGTCGGCGATAACGGGGTGACCGAGTCGGGCGACGGCGAGGTTCTGGCGGCCGCCCTGCGGGCCGCCTCCGCCACCGCTCCGGCGAAGCCGGTCCTGGTGGTCCACGTCGAGATGGGCGCCCTCGCCGACGCCCTGGCGGCCGCCACCAGCACGGCGCCCCCGCCCCCCGGCCCCGCCGTCCACCCGGCTCCGGAGCCCCCGGCACCCGCCGGAACCCCGCATCCCGCACCCGCCGACACCCCGCACCCCGCGCGCACGGAACCAGCCGAACCAGCGGGACCCGCCGGCCCCGCCCCGGAAGCCGGCGGTACCCCGGGCCCCCGGGAGAGCCGCATCCCCGCGTACCCCGCCGCCGAGCGGGCCGCACGGGCGCTCGCCGAGGCCGTGCGGTACGCACAGTGGCGGCGGCAGGCGGCCGAGCCGGGCCGGGTGCCGCATTACGAGGGCATCGACGAGGCGGGTGCCGCCGCCCAGATCGAGCGGGCGCTCGGTGAGGGCGACGGCGTGGGGGAGCGGGGCGTCACCCTGGACCCCGCGGCCACCCGCGAGCTGCTCGGCCGGTACGGCATCGACGTACGCCCCGCCCTCGCCGCCCCGACGCCGGACGCCGCCGTCCGCGCCGCCGGGCACCTCGGCTACCCCGTCGCCCTCAAGACCACCGCGCCCCACCTGCGCCACCGCCCCGACCTCGGCGGCGTACGCCTCGACCTGGCCACCGAGGAGCAGCTCCGCACCGCGTACGCCGAGCTGACCCAGACCCTCGGCAAGCCCGAGGAGCTCCAGCCCGTCGTCCAGCCCATGGCGCCGCGCGGCGTGGACACCGTCGTGCGCGCCGCCCTCGACCCCGCCGTCGGAGCCGTCCTGTCGTTCGGCCTCGCCGGCGCCCCCTCCGAGCTGCTCGGCGACACCGCGCACCGGCTCGTCCCGGCCACCGAGCGGGACGTCGCCGAACAGATCCGCTCCATCCGCGCCGCGCCGCTGCTGTTCGGCTGGCGCGGCGCCGACCCCGTCGACACCTCCGCCCTGGAGGAGCTGCTCCTGCGCGTGTCCCGGCTGGTCGACGACCACCCGGAGATCGTCGCCATCGGCCTGGAGCCGGTGGTCGTCGCGCCGCGCGGCCTGTCCGTCCTCGGCGCCACCGTCCGCCTCGCCCCGCCCCCCGCCCGCACCGACCTCGGGCCACGACGTCTCCCCAGCTACTGAGGGGGACGGGCCTGGCCGACCGGCCCCGTAGGATGGAGCCCATGGCGAAGACCGGTACGACGACCCAGGGGCTGCGCGCGGCGATCGAGCGCAGCGGCTACTACCCGGCCCTCGTGGCCGAGGCGGTGGAGGCCGCCGTCGGCGGCGAGTCGATCGCGTCGTACCTGGTCCACCAGGAGACCACCTTCGACAACAACGAGGTGCGCCGCCACGTCACCGTCCTGGTGCTGACCTCC
This sequence comes from Streptomyces sp. NRRL S-118, assembly GCF_000716335.1. Classification (GTDB taxonomy): domain Bacteria; phylum Actinomycetota; class Actinomycetes; order Streptomycetales; family Streptomycetaceae; genus Streptomyces. The sequence goes on from NZ_KL591012.1 coordinate 121,203, forward strand.
ACCCGCTTCATCGTCAGCCACACCGACGAGCAGAACGCCGACACCAGCTCCCCGACGCCGTACGCGACCACCTCCACCGAGTCCGTCAAGCTCGGCCGGATCTCGTCCGTCGTCCTCAGCCGGGTCGTCGCCAATCCCGAGTCCTACACCCCGGGCACCCTGCCCCGCGAGGTCGTGCTGAACATCGGCTGGGGCGCCGTCTCCCGCATCGACCTGGAGCCCGCCGCCTGCGGCGACCCGAACTGCGAGGCCGACCACGGCTACACCGGCAACTCCACGGCCGACGACCTGAGCCTGCGGGTCAGCGAGGCCGGTGACGGTCCCGAGACGGTCCGCCAGGCCCTCGCGTTCGCGCAGGCCCTGTCCGAAGCCACCGCGGCCACGCGCTGATGGGGCAGACCACGACCACGGCCTCCGCCTGGCCCGACGATCCGGTACCGCGCCCGGGCTCCGCGGCATGGGGATACTCCACCGCGCTCGCCGTCGACAGCGCGCCCGTGCCCGAGTACGGCTCCGGCTCCCTCGCCGACCTGCTGCCGACCCTCGCCGCCGCCCAGGGCGTACCGGGCTGCGAGCACCGCATTGCCGAGCTGGCCCCCGCCGACCGGAACTGCGTGTTCCTGATCGACGGGCTGGGCTGGGAGCAGATCAAGGCCCACCCGGACGAGGCGCCCTTCCTCACCTCGCTGCTCGCCGGCTCGCGCGGCGGTACCGGCCGGCCCCTGACCGCGGGGTTCCCCGCCACCACCGCGACCTCGCTGGCCTCCGTCGGTACGGGCCTGCCGCCCGGCGAGCACGGACTGGCCGGCTACACCGTGCGCGACCCCGCCACGGGCGAGCTGATGAACCAGCTGCGCTGGCGGCCCTGGACCTCGCCGCACGCCTGGCAGCCGTACCCGACGGTCTTCCAGCTCGCCGACGCGGCGGGCGTCCACACCGCCCAGGTCTCGTCCCCGGCCTTCCAGGACACTCCGCTGACGAAGATCGCGCTGAGCGGCGGAACGTTTCACGGCCGCCTCTCGGGCGACGAGCGCATGGACTTCGCCGCCGAGCAGCTCGCCGCCGGCGACCGGTCGCTGGTGTACACGTACTACAGCGAGCTCGACGGCAGCGGCCACCGCCACGGCATCGACTCCGACTCCTGGCGCGGTCAGCTCATGTGCGTCGACCGGCTCGTCCAGCGACTGGCCGAGCAACTCCCGTCGCGCGCCGCGCTGTACGTGACCGCCGACCACGGCATGGTGGACATCCCGTTCGACGAGCAGTCCCGGATCGACTTCGACGAGGACTGGGAGCTGCGTGCCGGAGTCGCCCTGCTGGGCGGCGAGGGCAGGGCCCGCCACGTCTACGCCGTCCCGGGCGCCCAGGCCGACGTACTGGCCTGCTGGCGCGAGGTGCTCGGCGAGCAGTTCTGGGTGGCGAGCCGCGAGGAGGCGATCGCGGCGGGCTGGTTCGGGCCCCGGATCGACGAGCGGGTGCACGGCCGGATCGGTGACGTCGTCGCCGCCGCGCACGACGACGTCGTGATCACCGCGTCCGTCAACGAGCCGCACGAGTCGGCCATGGCCGGCATGCACGGCTCGATGACCCCCGCCGAGCAGCTCGTCCCGCTCCTCGAAGTACGCTCCTGAACCGCGGACAGACCCAGACAGAGCCAGAAAAACCCCGGCAATCCGGCGCCCCCGGCCCACCTGACCCGAAAGGTCGTCACTTCCCCATGCCCGAGTTGGTGTTCTTCTCCGGAACGATGGACTGCGGAAAGAGCACCCTCGCTCTTCAGATCGAGCACAACCGCTCCGCCCGGGGCCTGCAGGGCATGATCTTCACCCGCGACGACCGCGCGGGCGAGGGCAAGCTCTCCTCGCGGCTCGGCCTGGTCACGGACGCCGTCGAGGCCGCCGAGGGCTTCGACTTCTACGCGTACCTCGTCCGCCACCTCAGCAAGGGCGGCCGGTGCGACTACGTCATCGCCGACGAGGCGCAGTTCCTCGCGCCGGAGCAGATCGACCAGCTCGCCCGGGTCGTCGACGACCTCGAGCTCGACGTCTTCGCCTTCGGCATCACCACCGACTTCCGCTCCAAGCTCTTCCCCGGCTCCCAGCGGCTGCTGGAACTGGCCGACCGCGTCGAGCGTCTACAGGTCGAGGCGTTGTGCTGGTGCGGTGCGCGCGCCACGCACAACGCGCGCACCGTCGGTGGCGAGATGGTCGTCGAGGGCGCCCAGGTCGTCGTCGGTGACGTCGACGTCGACGCCGGGAACGAGATCGGGTACGAGGTGCTGTGCCGGCGCCACCACCGGCGCCGGATGACGGCCGCGACCGCCCGCGCGGCGGCCCTGTCCCCGGACGTCCTGCCGGTCGCGGACGAGATCAGCGCGGGGCCGACCGCACGATCGTGAACACCGCGCCCTCCGGGTCCGCGACCGTCGCGTGGCGACCGGCGGCATCGTCGCGCGGCGGCTGCAGGACCTGGCCGCCCAGCTCGGTCACCCGGCGCGCCGCGTCGTCCGTGTCCGTCACCTCGAACCAGGTCATCCAGTGCGCGCCCCGGTCGCGGGGCAGCGCGGCGCCGACACCGTGCAGCGAGGCCACCGGGCGGTCGCCGGTCCTCAGCGTCACCAGGTCGAGATCGGCCGAGACCAGCGGTTCGAGCTCGTAGCCGAACACCGTCTTGTAGAACTTGCTGACCGACTCCGTCTCCTGCGTCAGCAGCTCGTTCCAGGCGGGCGTGCCGTGTCTGCCGCCCACCGCCGTCCCGAGGTGGGCGGCCGGCTCCCAGACCCCGAAGACGGCCCCCGTCGGGTCGGAGCAGATCACCATGCGGCCGGCGTCGGCGGCGTCCAGCGGCCCCACGGCGACCGTGCCGCCGCTGCACCGGATCGCTTCGGCGGTCTCGCCGGCGTCGGCCGACGCCAGGTACGGGGTCCAGGCGACCGGCAGGCCGCGGTCGGCCGGGAGCCGCCCGATGCCGGCGACTTCCTCGCCGTCGAGCAGTCCGCGCACGTACGGGCCGAGCTGCTGGGGACCGGGCCGGAAGCTCCAGCCGAACAGCCCCCCGTAGAACTCCTGCGTCGTGTCAAGGTCGCGCACCATCAAACTCACCCAGCAGGGTGTACCGGGCTTGTGCCGAGCCGCCTCGGTCATCGTCACTCTCTCCTCGGACCATCGGTCGTGGCCGTGCAGGGGGGACCGGACGTGCGGACCGTTCGGGTGCCGGCCTCACGCCTCGTCAGATGCTTGCACCACCGGCCGCGCAGTGCGTCCCGGCCGCGCCGGGATGTGGCGCGATCCCGCAGGAGGATGCCCGATTTTTCGTTGCCCATCCGCCCTGCGGCACGCACCGCGGGGGCCGTGTCTGCGGGAGGATGGCACATATGAACCCCATCATTTCCGCATCCGAACTGGCGGCCGAGCTCGCCGGGCCCCGTCCGCCGGTCCTTCTTGACGTCCGCTACCAGCTCGGAGCCCCGCCCGGACGCCCGGCGTACGAGGCGGGGCACATCCCCGGCGCGGTGTACGTGGACCTGGACTCGGAACTGGCCGGCACGCCCGGCGCCGGGGGCCGCGGGGGCCGGCATCCCCTGCCCGACGTGGCGGAGTTCGGCGCGGTGATGCGCCGGGCCGGTGTCTCGGCGTCGTCACGGGTGGTCGCGTACGACGGCGGTCAGGGATGGGCTGCGGCCCGCGCGTGGTGGCTGCTGCGCTGGGCGGGACACCAGGACGTACAGGTGCTCGACGGCGGTCTGGAGGCGTGGCGGGGCGAGCTGTCGACGGCGACGCCCACACCGCCCGTCGGCGACTTCACGCCACGGCCGGGCGCCCTGCCGCTGCTGGACGCGGACGGGGCAGCGGAACTGGCCCGGACGGGCCTCCTGCTGGACGCGCGGGCGGCGGAGCGCTACCGGGGCGATGTGGAGCCGATCGACCCGGTGGCCGGCCACATCCCGGGCGCGGTGTCGGCCCCGACCATGGAGAACGTCGACGGGGAGGGCCGCTTCCTGCCGGCCGAGGCGCTGGCCGCCCGTTTCAAGACGCTGGGTGCGGCGGACGCCCCCCAGGTCGGTGTCTACTGCGGTTCCGGTGTGTCGGCCGCGCAGCAGATCGTGGCCCTGGAGATCGCCGGCATCCGGGCGGCCCTCTACGCCGGCTCCTGGTCCGACTGGGTCAGCGACTCCACCCGCCCCGTCGCCAAGGGTCCGGACCGCGGCTGACCGGCCCACGGTCGTGCCGGGTGGCCCGTACAGGACCGCCCGGCGCCCGGAGGTGCACACCGCGGGCACCGGGCAGCGGGAGTTGCTCCGGTGGTCGCTCCTGCTGCCGCGCTCACTCCTGCTTCTTGCGGCGCGTGCCGAAGACGATCTCGTCCCAGCTCGGGACCGCCGCCCGGCGGCCCGGGCGGACGCCGTCCGCCTCCGCCTGCCGGTCGGTGGTGCCGGTGAGCCGGTCGCGGTGACCGCTCACCGCCCGCGGCATGAGCACGTCCGCGTACGCCGAGCCGGCGCCCGCCGAAGCGGCGGGGGCCGGAGGCTCCACCGCGTCCGGTTCCTCGTCGGGGTCCGTGGGGGAGGAGTCGGCGGCCGGGCGCTCCGGTACGACCATGTCGCCCCGGAAGCTCGGCACGGCCTCCAGCAGGCTGGTCAGCGAGTCCCGCTCGGGCTCGTCGTCGGTCTCCGGAGCCGGCGGCGGAACCGGGGTGCGGTCCAGCGGCCGGTCGCGCGGCAGCCGCGCGATCCGGGGTACGAAGGGGAAGCTCGGCTCCTGCACCGCCACGGCGTCGTCGGTCTCGCCGATCAGCGCCCGTGCCTCGTCGTCCACGGCCTGGACGAGCCGCCTGGGCGGGTCGTACGTCCAGCTCGCCGAGTGCACCTCGCCCGCGACCCGGTAGACCAGCAGGACCTCCCAGGTGCCGTCGTCCCGGCGCCAGGAGTCCCACACCACGGTGTCCTTGTCGGCGCCGCGCAGCAGCAGCCGCTCCTGCACCGCCTCGCCGAGCTGCGGACCGGTGTTCTCACCGGGACGGCGCACGGGGGTCTTGCGGGCCCGTTCGGCCATGAAGGCGCGCTCCGCGAGCACGGGGCCCTCGAAACGGCGCACCCGCTCGACCGGGATGCCGGCGAGCTGGGCGACCTCCTCCGCGGAGGCACCGGCCCGTATCCGCGCCTGGATGTCACGCGGGCGGAGGTGGCTCTCCACCTCGATCTCGATCTGACCCAGCCGGGCGCGGTCGTTGCGTACGGCGGCGCGCAGGCGTTCGTCGATCGGAAGCGTGTACTCCGTGTTGTCAGCAGCCTTCAGCACCAGTCGTGTGCCGTCGTTGGAGACGGCCACGACACGCAGTTCGGGCATGGGGACCTCCCGGGTGGTGCCTGCCGACGTCACCTGCGTCGCTGCTTCCGCTAGTCGAGTGTGGCCTGCCCGGGTGCAGCCTGCCACAACCTTGCCGAGTTGCCCGGCGTGTCGGGCATGGGCCCTGGAACGCCGTTATGGCACGGTTACCTATTTGCAACGCAGGGTGACCATGACGATCACTCTGTGCAGCAGGTGTCCGTACGGTGCCGCGGCGCCGCCGGATCGAGTGCCATGTGAGGCCCCCTCCCGTTGGTCCCGGACACCCGTCAAGGACCGGAGCCCAGGGTTCGCCACAGTACTCCATTCGGGCCACCAGGGTGGACCGGCGCGCCGTCGAAGTTGTCGCGCGGCGCGCCAGTTGGACTCCGCCGGCTATTCCCCGTGCACGCCATCCTTCACGCAATCAACGCAAACGGAACTATTCGATTTCGGTCATGGGGCGCGGCACCCCCAAGGGCTCGACGGAGCGTCAGTCGCCCAGCACCCGCCGCAGATAGTCGTTGCCGAACAGCCGGTCCGGGTCCAGCCGGTCCCGCAGAGCGGTGAACTCGCCGAACCGCGGATAGACCCCGGCGAAGTACGCCGCGTCCCGCGTGTGCACCTTGCCCCAGTGCGGCCGGCCCCCGTGCGCCGTCATGATCCGTTCCGCGGACGTGAAGTAGGCGTGGTACGGCGTGCCCTTGTACATGTGCACCGCGATGTACGCCGTCTCCCGGCCCGACGCCGTCGAGAGGGTGATGTCGTCCGCGGGGGCCGTGCGCACCTCCACCGGGAAGCTGACCCGCAGCGGCGACCGGTCGACCATGGCCTTCAGCTCGCGCAGCGCGCCGATGGCCGCCTCGCGCGGGAGCGCGTACTCCATCTCCACGAACCGCACCCGGCGCGGACTGGTGAACACCTTGTACGGGATGTCCGTGTACGTACGGGCGGACAGGGCCCGGCTGGAGATCCTGGCGATCGCCGGGACGGCGGCCGGGGCGGCCCGGCCGACCGAGTTCACCACCTGGAAGAGCCCGTTGGAGAGGAACTCGTCCTCGATCCAGCCGCTGATCCGGCCGGGCGGCGCGGCGGGACCGGCGCTGCGGTTGTTGCGCTTGGTGGTGCAGTTGCCGGTGTGCGGGAACCAGTAGAACTCGAAGTGCTCGTTCTCCGCGTGCAGCGCGTCGAACTCCGAGGTGACCTTGTCGAAGGTCATCGGCTCCTCGCGCGCGGTGAGCAGGAAGACCGGCTCGACGGCGAAGGTGATGGCCGAGACCACCCCCAGGGCGCCGAGCCCGATCCGGGCGGCCGCGAAGACGTCCGGGTTCTCCTTCTCGGAACAGGTCATCACCCGGCCGTCCGCCGTGACCAGTTCCAGCTCCCTGATCTGCGCGGCGATCGAGGCCGAGTCCCGGCCCGTGCCGTGCGTCCCGGTGCTGGTCGCCCCCGCCACCGTCTGCTCCATGATGTCGCCCATGTTCGTGAGCGACAGGCCCTCCCGGGCCAGGGCCACGTTCAGCCGCTTCAGCGGAGTGCCGGACTCCACCGTCACGGTCATCGCGCGGCGGTCGATGCGGCGGATCCCGGTGAGGAGGTCCGGCCGGATCAGCAGCCCGTCGGTCGCGGCTATGGAGGTGAAGGAGTGCCCCGTACCCACGGTCTTGACCCGCAGCCCCTGCTCGGCGGCCCCGCGCACCGCGTCGACCAGCTCCGCCACGGAGGCGGGGCGCGCTTCCCGTACGGGCCGGACGGCGACGTTGCCCGCCCAGTTACGCCACGTGTCCCTGCCGCTCCGACTGTTCAGACTGTGCAGAGTCCTGCTCACGCCGCCCCTCCCGCGTCGGTACCGGCTCGCGCAGCCGGCGGTACCCCAGGAACGCCACCACGGCCGCCAGCACCCCCGCAATGCCGGGCACCGCGTACCCCGCCGCCGCTCCGTGTGCGTCGACCACCCAGCCGGCGGCCGAGGAGCCGAGCGCCACGCCGACCGCGAGCCCGGTACCCGTCCAGGACATGCCCTCGGTCAGTTTGGTGCGCGGTACGTGCGCCTCGACGAGGGCCATGGTCGTCACCATCGTCGGTGCGATGGCAAGGCCCGCGACAAAGAGCGCCACGGCCAGGACAGGCAGGCTCCCGGCCAGTTGGAGGGGGATCATACTCACGGCCATCGCGCAGACACCCAGGACCCAGCGGCGCGACGGCTCACCCTTCAGGTGCAGCAGGCCGAAGACCGCACCCGCGAGACAGGAGCCCAGCGCGTAGACCGCCAGCACCAGGCTCGCGGCGGCCTTGTGCCCCTCCTCCTCGGCGAAGGCCACCGTCACCACGTCCACCGCCCCGAAGATCGCGCCCGTGGCGACGAAGGCGGCCACCAGCACCTGCAGACCGGGGGAGCGCAGCGCGCTGCCGCCGGTGTGCTGCTCCACGGGGTGCGGCACCGGCTCGGTGGCGCGCTGCGCGGTCAGCCACCACACGCCCACCGCCAGGAACACGGCCGCCAGCAGCGGTCCCGCCTCCGGGAACCAGATCGTCGACAGCCCGATGGAGACGATGGGGCCGAAGATGAAGCACACCTCGTCGATGATCGACTCGAAGGAGTACGCCGTGTGCAGCTCCCGCGCGGAGCCCTCGTAGATCGACGCCCAGCGGGCCCGGGTCATCGCCCCGATGCTGGGCACGCAGCCGGCGGCGGCCGTGAAGGCGAACATCGTCCAGTCCGGCAGGCCCTGCTGCGCGCAGAGCAGCAGACCCGCCACCGCCGCCACCGTGATGAGCGTCGCCGGGCGCAGCACCCGGCGCTGGCCGTACCGGTCCACGAGCCGGGAGACCTGCGGGCCGAGCACCGCGGCGGAGACGGCGAGGGTCGCCGAGAGCGCCCCCGCCAGCCCGTAGCGCCCGGTGAGCTGCGAGACCATCGTGACGATGCCGATGCCCATCATGGCCAGCGGCATCCGGCCGAGGAATCCGGCGAGGGAGAACCCCACGGTGCCGGGGGCGGCGAAGATCGCGCGGTAGGGACTGGGCAAGGGGTACTCCGGCCGGTCGGGCGGTCAGGCAGAGGGGCGTAGCGGCACGCAACGGCGCGTAGCAGTGCGTAAGGCGCATGGGCAGTCTTCACAGGTTACGCCCGAACGGGTGAGCCCGCACGGCGGTTTCTCCGCCGCCGGACCCGGGTGGCAGGATCGATCCCATGTCCGATCAGCGCGATCCAGCCCCCTACGACGCCCTGCTGCTGCTCTCCTTCGGCGGCCCCGAGGGCCCCGACGACGTGGTCCCGTTCCTGGAGAACGTCACCCGCGGCCGCGGCATCCCCAAGGAGCGGCTGAAGGAGGTGGGGCAGCACTACTTCCTCTTCGGCGGCGTCAGCCCGATCAACGAGCAGAACCGCGCCCTGCTGGCCGCGCTGCGCAAGGACTTCGCGGACGCGGGTCTCGACCTGCCCGTGCACTGGGGCAACCGGAACTGGGCGCCGTACCTGACCGACACCCTCCGCGAGATGGTCCGGGCCGGCCACCGCCGCATCGCGGTCCTCGCCACCAGCGCGTACGCGTCGTACTCCGGCTGCCGCCAGTACCGGGAGAACCTCGCGGACGCCCTCGCGACCATGGAGGCGGAGGGCCTGCCGCGGCCGCGCGTCGACAAGCTGCGCCACTACTTCAACCACCCCGGGTTCGTCCGGCCCATGATCGACGGCGTCCTGGCGTCGCTCGCGGAGCTGGACGAGTCCGTCCGCGCGGGCGCCCACCTCGCCTTCACCACCCACTCCATCCCGGTCTCCGCCGCCGACACCTCCGGGCCCGTCGAGGAGCACGGGGAGGGCGGTGCCTACGTGAAGGAGCACCTGGACGTGGCGCGGCTCATCGCCGACGCCGTACGGGACGAGACGGGCATCGAGCACCCGTGGGAACTCGTCTACCAGTCGCGCAGCGGCGCCCCGCACATCCCGTGGCTGGAGCCGGACATCTGCGACCACCTGGAGGCACTGCACGGCGCCGGGGCGCCCGCGGTCGTGATGGTGCCGATCGGGTTCGTCTCGGACCACATGGAGGTCCTGTACGACCTGGACACCGAAGCCACCGCGAAGGCCGCGGAGCTGGGCCTGCCGGTGCGCAGGTCGGCCACCGTGGGCGCCGACCCGCGCTTCGCCGCGGCCGTCCGCGACCTCGTCCTGGAGCGGGCGGCGGCGGAGCGGGGCACAGTGGTGGAGCGCTGCGCGCTCGGCGCACTGGGCCCTTCGCACGACCTGTGCCCCATCGGCTGCTGCCCGGCCCGGGCCCCGCGGCCCGCGGCGGCGGGCGCCGACAGCCCGTACGCGTAAGGAGACCCCGTGACGAGCCACCCGCTCCCCGACGAGCTGCTCGAGCCGGCCCTGGAAGCCGCGCGGCGGGCCGGTGCGCTGCTGCGCGACGGCCGCCCCGCCGACCTCGGCGTCCGGGCCACCAAGTCCAGCCCCATCGACGTCGTCACCGAGATGGACATCGCCGCCGAGAAGCTGATCGCCGGCTTCCTCGCCGAGCACCGGCCGGACGACGGCCTCCTCGGCGAGGAGGGCGGCGTGACGGAGGGCGTCAGCGGCGTCCGCTGGGTGGTCGACCCGCTCGACGGCACCGTGAACTACCTCTACGGCCTGCCGACGTGGGCGGTGTCCATCGCCGCCGAACGGGACGGCGAGACCCTCGTGGGGGTCGTGGTGGTCCCCATGCGCGACGAGACGTTCCACGCCGTGCTCGGCGGCGGCGCGTTCCTGAACGGCCGGCCCCTCCGCTGCCGTCCCGCACCCCCGCTGGACCAGGCCCTGGTGTCCACCGGCTTCAACTACGTCGCCGAGGTCCGAGCCCACCAGGCGGACGTGGCGCAGCGGCTCATCCCGCGGGTGCGTGACATCCGCCGCGGCGGCTCGGCGGCGGTCGACCTCGCCGACGTGGCGGCCGGCCGTCTGGACGGCTACTACGAGCGCGGGCTCCACCCCTGGGACCTGGCGGCCGGCGCCCTGCTCGCCCGCGAGGCCGGCGCCCTGACCGGCGGGCGCCCCGGCTCGCCCCCGTCGCGCGAACTGACGGTGGCGGCGTCCCCCGGCGTCCTCGAGCCGCTCCAGGAGCTGCTGGAGGAGTTCGGCGCCTGGCACGACTGAGCACCGGTGCGCCGGTGCCCGCCCCGTACGCGGGAGCGCGACCGGACACAGCGAGCGGCCCCGATGTCATACCCGGACATCGGGGCCGCTCGTTCCTGCGGGTTCGGACGGGCCTCAGGCCGTCGCGGCGCCGATCTCCACGCCGTGTTCGGCGGCGAGGCGGCGCAGGTCTTCGAGCTCCTCCTGCTCCACGTCGGCCAGGAAGTCGTCGCCCGTCTCACGTGCCTGCGTGAGGTGGGACTCCGCGGCCTTTATGCGCTGCAGCAGTCCTGTCGTGAAAGCGTCCATCGTGCGCCCCCTCGTCATGGGTCAGTGGCACGGGGGTGTGCCGAGGGTCGGTCGATCGGTAGGTGATCACGCACGGCACCTCTGGGGGACAGAGCGGTTCGTGGCGCGCCACATACACGGCGTGATCTCGGGTGTGCAGACGTCCTCCCCCAGTGCTGTCTCACAGAAACCTCAAGTCGTTCGTGAATCCGGTGAATTCCCGGTGCCGGAGCCGTGACCAGCGCTCTTGCGGCCAAGTGCCTTACCGCCGGTTTACGCGCGTAAGGGGCAGGATGGATGCACACAGTCAACCGCCCGGACCCGGGCTCGGAGGAAGGATCAGCGCCGTGCGCGTACTCGTCGTCGAGGACGAGCAGCTGCTCGCCGATGCGGTGGCCACCGGACTGCGCCGGGAGGCCATGGCCGTCGACGTCGTGTACGACGGGGCGGCGGCCCTGGAACGCATCGGGGTCAACGACTACGACGTCGTCGTCCTCGACCGCGACCTGCCGCTCGTCCACGGCGACGACGTCTGCCGCAAGATCGTCGACCTGGGCATGGCCACCCGCGTCCTGATGCTCACCGCCTCCGGTGACGTCAGCGACCGCGTGGAGGGCCTGGAGATCGGCGCCGACGACTACCTCCCCAAGCCCTTCGCGTTCAGCGAGCTCATCGCGCGCGTGCGGGCCCTGGGGCGGCGTACGACGGTGCCGCTGCCGCCGGTCCTGGAGCGGGCGGGCATCAAGCTCGACCCCAACCGCCGCGAGGTCTTCCGCGACGGCAAGGAGATCCAGCTGGCGCCGAAGGAGTTCGCGGTGCTGGAGGTGCTGATGCGCAGCGAGGGTGCGGTCGTCTCGGCCGAGCAACTGCTGGAGAAGGCCTGGGACGAGAACACGGACCCGTTCACGAACGTCGTCCGGGTCACGGTCATGACCCTGCGCCGCAAGCTGGGCGAGCCGCCGGTGATCGTCACCGTGCCGGGCTCCGGTTACCGGATCTGAGCCGTGGCGACGACTCCCGTGCCTCCCCAGGCACCCCCCAAGCCGACGTGGGACCCCCGGGAACCGGTCCGCCCGTGGCTCCGGCCCACCATCCGGATACGGCTGACGCTGCTGTACGGCGGCATGTTCCTGATCGCCGGCATCCTGTTGCTGTCGATCATCTACCTGCTGGCGGCGCAGGCGCTGCACATCGGCAGCGAGCTGCCCTTCCGGATGGTCGAGGGCACGCTGAGCAGTGACATCTGCAACTTCCCGCCCGGGCCTCCCAGCGCCGAGGAGGCCAACCGGGCGATGAACGCCTGTGTGAACCAGCAGCGCCAGCACGCACTGGACGACCTGCTGCGCCGCTCCCTGTTCGCGCTGCTGGGCCTGTCGATCATCGCCTTCGCGTTCGGTTACGCGATGGCGGGCCGGGTCCTGTCCCCGCTGGGCAAGATCACGCGCACGGCCCGGAACGTGGCCGGCACGGATCTGAGCCGCCGCATCGAGCTGGACGGTCCGGACGACGAGCTGAAGGAGCTCGCCGACACCTTCGACGACATGCTGGACCGGCTGGAGCGCGCCTTCACCGCCCAGCGGCGGTTCGTCGCCAACGCCTCGCACGAGCTGCGCACGCCGCTGGCGATCAACCGCACCCTGCTGGAGGTCCAGCTCTCGGACCCCGACGCCCCCGTCGAGCTGCACCAGCTGGGCCGGACGCTGCTGGCCACGAACGAGCGCAGCGAACAGCTCGTGGAGGGCCTGCTGCTGCTCGCGCGCAGCGACAACCAGATCGTGGAGCGCAAGGCCGTCGACCTGTCGGAGGTCGCCTCCCGCGCCATCGAGCAGGTACGGGTCGAGGCGGAGGCGAAGGGCGTGGAGATCCGCGGCGAGCGGGCTCCGGCCGTCGTCCAGGGCAACGGCGTCCTGCTGGAGCGGATCGCCCTGAACCTCGTGCAGAACGCGGTGCGCTACAACGTGCCCGAGGACGGCTGGGTGGAGGTGACCACCGAGGCGCAGCACGGCCAGGCGGTGCTGGTGGTGTCGAACACCGGGCCGGTGGTACCCGCCTACGAGATCGACAATCTCTTCGAGCCGTTCCGGAGGCTGCGACAGGAGCGCACCGGCAGCGACAAGGGCGTGGGGCTGGGGCTCTCGATCGCCCGGTCCGTCGCGCGGGCCCACGGAGGCCGTATCATCGCGGAGCCCCGCGAGGGCGGCGGCCTCGTGATGCGTGTCACCCTTCCGGTCTGACACGCGGGGCGACGGTCGTCATCGTGTTCGCTTTGCGCGGAATTTTCGGGACCCGTTCCCGTGTTGACCGTGTGTGATCGATCACAAAGGACCGTTTCCGGCCATCTACTCTCCGTGATCAAGAATTCCTCCGGAAAACCAGGAAAAGTCCGGGTTTCCGGGGCCCTGGATCACGGGAAGTACACGGGGTGGCGCCCGTCGGGTGCCACCCCAGGACCGTGTACGGTCCCCTTCGCCACCTGAACCTGATCGCCCCGGAGGGGTCCGGTTGGGTGTCGATTGAGTAACAGACCTTGATGTGAGGCAAAATCTCCGCCTCAGGTCGGGCACAAGACCGGCCTCTCACGCGTTACGTGCGCTGGAGACACTGCAAACACCCAGAGGGGGAGAGCGACATGGCAACGGACTACGACACCCCACGCAAGACCGACGACGACGTCGACTCGGACAGCCTTGAAGAACTGAAGGCTCGCCGCAATGACAAGTCCACCTCGACGGTCGACGTCGACGAGTTCGAGGCCGCCGAGGGCCTCGAGCTGCCCGGCGCGGACCTGTCGAACGAAGAGCTGGCCGTCCGGGTGCTGCCCAAGCAGGCGGACGAGTTCACCTGCATGAGCTGCTTCCTGGTGCACCACCGCAGCCAGCTCGCGCGCGAGAAGAACGGTCAGCCGATCTGCCGAGACTGCGACTGAGGTCCGGCAGGCCGTGGCAGGCGACAACCCGTCTCGGAAGCGACGCTTCCGGCTCCCCCTCCACCGGAAGCCGGAGGCGTACCAGGGCGGCACGGACCCGGCACCGGGCACGCCCGTCGTGCCCGCCGAGCACTCCGCCCTCCTGCCCTCCCCCGGCGCGCGTGACGACGAGCGAGGCCCCTCGGCCTCGCTCGAAGCGACCCGCGGGGCGGCAGGCCGGCACCCGGCACCGCCTGAGAGGGTGGGGCGCCTGGAAGCCGTGCGCAACGGCGTGCGCAACGGCGTCACCAAGGGGCGCGAGGGAGCGCGAGCGGGCCTCGCCCACCTCGCCGACCGGCTCATCGAGAACGCACCGCGCGTTCCCGTCCGCGACCTCGCCACACTGCGCAAGCAGTTCCCGGGGCTCGGCCCCGAGGAGATCGCCGACAAGCTGATCGCGGGCGCCGCCAACGCCACCTCCACGGTCGGCGCGGGCGTCGGCGCCGCCGCCATGCTCCCCGTACCACCCGCGATGCCCGCCGAGCTGGCCGCGGAGATCACGAGCGTCGCGGCGATCGAGCTGAAGCTCATCGCCGAGCTCCACGAGGTCTACGGCCAGCGGCCCCCGGGCAACATCAGGGAGCGCGCGTCTGCGTACCTCACGTCCTGGACGGAGGAGCGCGGTATCGACGTCACCAAGCCGGCCACCGTCAACGCCGCCCTCGGCGGCCGGATGAAACGCGAACTGCGCCAGCAGATCATGAAGCGCATGGTGCGCAACCTGCCGAACCTGATGCCCTTCATGGTGGGTGCGGCCGTCGGCGCCGTGATGAACCGGCGCGACACCAAGAAGCTCGCCGAGCACATCCGCAAGGACCTGCGCACCCGCCAGGTGCCCTGGGACGCCCTGCCCGAGCTGCCCCCGCTGGAGCAGCCCGAGAACGTCAAGGAGCTCGGCTTCTAGGCGCTGCGGGCCTTCTCCAGCGCCGCCGCGAGGGCCTTCGGGTCACGGCTCGACAGGTAGACGTACGGCGTCGGGTCCGCCGGGTCCGTCACCTCGACGCGCACCGCCTCCGGCACGTACCCCCGCATCACCATGAAAGCGCGCGGGTCCGCCTTGTACGTACGCCAGGCCCGCGCATCCTCGGCGTCCAGCACCCGCGGTTCGCCCAGCGCCGACAGCGGGATCCGCGCGTCCCCCGCCACCAGCGAGTCGGCCACCACGCGGATCCGGACGGAGCCGTACGAGCTGACCCCGACCGCCGCCAGCGCCCCGGCCAGGATGAGGCCGCCCAGCATCGGCAGCGTGCCGAGCGGAAGCATGATCAGCGCGCCGGAGACGCCGACCAGGGCGGCGATCACCCACCAGGAGCGCGGGGCGGTGAGACGTTCGTCGAACTGCGGCGCGGAAGCCGGGGCAGGAGCCGATGCGGAAGGCTGCATACGACCAAGCTTGGCACGGCGCGACCCAGGGTCCCCCGCGCGGGTAAGGTCTGCGCCTGTGAGCACTGCACTGAGGCCCCCCGCCGAGGCCATACCGCCGGTACGGCACCCCGACGCGCCCGCCCCGGGCGAGCTCCTGGGCGCCCATTACGAGCACTGCTTCGGCTGCGGCGGCGGACAGCCCCACGGGCTGCACCTCGCGGCGCGGGCCGGCGAGGGCGTCACCGTCACCGCCGAGTTCACGGTGACCACGGACCACCAGGGCGCCCCCGGACTGGCGCACGGAGGCGTGCTGGCCACCGCCCTCGACGAGACCCTCGGCTCGCTGAACTGGCTGCTGCGGGTCATCGCCGTGACCGGACGGCTGGAGACCGACTTCCTGCGGCCCGTGCCCGTCGGCACCGTGCTGCACCTGGAGGCGGAGGTCACCGCCGTGCACGGCCGCAAGATCTACTGCCGGGCGACCGGACGGATCGGCGGGCCCGAGGGCGCCCTCGCCGTCCGGGCCGACGCCCTTTTCATCGAGGTCAAGGTCGATCACTTCATCGACAACGGCCGTCCGGAGGAGATCCGGGCGGCGATGGCCGACCCCGACCAGGTCCGGCGCGCCCGCGCCTTCGAGGTGAACCCCTGATGCCCCACCCTGTCGACGTGCTGATCCGCCGCGTGGACCCCGAGGTACCGCTCCCGGCGTACGAACATCCGGGCGACGCCGGAGCCGACCTCGTCACCACCGAGGCCGCCGAACTCGCCCCCGGCGAGCGGGCCGTCCTGCCCACGGGCATCTCCATCGCCCTCCCCGACGGGTACGCCGCCTTCGTGCACCCTCGCTCCGGGCTCGCAGCTCGGTGCGGAGTGGCCCTCGTGAATGCCCCGGGGACCGTGGATGCCGGGTACCGTGGGGAGATCAAGGTGATCGTGGTCAACCTCGACCCGCGCGAGAGCGTGCGGTTCGAACGGTTCGACCGGATCGCCCAACTGGTCGTTCAGCAAGTCGAGAAGGTCCGCTTCCACGAGGTGGCGGAGCTTCCCGGCTCCGCGCGGGCCGAGGGGGGCTTCGGGTCCACCGGCGGTCATGCCGCCGTGGAGGGCTGGACGGGTGGGAATCGATACGCTTCGGTCGTATCCGACCGGGAAGGACAGTGACGTGTTCGGACGTCGCAAGAAGAGCAGGGCCGCTGAGGACGCAGCGGACGTGGCGCGCGAGGCCGAGCAGGTCGTCGACGAGGTCGACACCGACGACGCGGCCGAGGGCGAGCCGCGCCGCGTGAACCTTCCGCCGGCGCCCCGGCCCGACGGGCCCTGGGACGTCTCCGAGGTCTCCAAGCCCGACGAGGGCCGGGTGGACCTGGGAGGCCTGTTCGTGCCCGGAGTCGAGGGCATGGAACTGCGGGTCGAGGTCGCCGGGGACGCGATCGTCGCCGCGACCGTGGTGCTGCGCGACAGCGCCATCCAGCTGCAGGCTTTCGCCGCCCCAAAGAACGAGGGCATCTGGGGCGAGGTCCGCGAGGAGATCGCCTCCGGCATCACCCAGCAGGGCGGAGTCATCGACGAGGTCGAGGGCCCGCTGGGCTGGGAGCTGCGCGCCCAGGTCCCGGTGCAGCTGCCCGACGGCACCGGCGGTGTGCAGCTGGTGCGCTTCGTGGGTGTGGACGGGCCGCGCTGGTTCCTGCGCGGTGTGATCTCCGGGCAGGGCGCGGTGCAGCCGCAGGCCGCGGGACTGCTGGAGCAGATCTTCCGCGACACCGTGGTCGTCCGCGGCGAGGGCCCGATGGCCCCGCGCGACCCGATCGTCCTGAAGCTGCCGAACGACGCGCAGATGGTGCCCGAGGGCGTCCAGCAGGAGGACCAGGAGTCCTCGCGGTTCTCCGGCGGCATGGGCCAGCTCCAGCGCGGGCCGGAGATCACCGAGGTCCGCTGACCCGTGGACGCGGTGCCGCGCCCGTCGCGGTGCCGCGGTCCGGAGCCCCGGGGCGCGGACGCGGCGCCGCGCGCTGCCGTGCCGCGCCCGGGAGCCGCCGCGCGGCCCGCGGCGTGCGGGCCGGGCCACCCCACGGGCGACCCCTCCGCACGGGGCCACGCACCCGACCTGGCGCGACGCCCCGAGGATCCTGCCTCGCGGCTCGTCAGGATCCCGTCAAGACGCGGCCGCGAGGGGACTCCGGCTCCACCGGCCGTGGTGGCCGGTCGTAAGGTCTAGGCCATGGGACGCGGCACGCTACGGATCTACCTCGGCGCGGCACCGGGCGTCGGCAAGACGTACGCGATGCTCGCCGAGGCCCACCGCCGTACGGAGCGCGGCACCGACTGCGCCGTCGCGGTCGTCGAGCACCACGGCCGGCCCCGCACCGAAGCGCTCCTGCACGGGCTGGAGCAGATTCCGCCCAGGACCCTCGCGCACCGCGACGGCGTCCGCACCGAGATGGACGTCGACGCCGTCCTGGAGCGCCGCCCCGCGGTCGCCCTCGTGGACGAGCTCGCCCACACCAACGTCCCCGGCTCCCGCAACCCCAAGCGCTGGCAGGACGTCCAGGAACTCCTCGCCGCGGGCATCCACGTCATATCCACCGTCAACATCCAGCACCTGGAATCCCTGGGCGACGTCGTGGAGTCGATCACGGGCGTACGCCAGCGGGAGACCGTCCCGGACGAGGTCGTCCGCCGCGCCGACCAGATAGAGCTGGTCGACATGTCGCCCCAGGCGCTGCGCCGGCGCCTGGCGCACGGCAACGTGCACCCGCCCGACAGGGTCGACGCGGCCCTCTCCAACTACTTCC
>NZ_KL591012.1:139188-155633 GCF_000716335.1 Streptomyces sp. NRRL S-118
GCCGACCGGGCCGACGAGTACCTCCGGCAGTACCGCGGCGAGCACAACATCCGCTCCACCTGGCAGGCCCGCGAACGCATCGTCGTCGGCCTCACCGGCGGCCCCGAGGGCCGCACCCTCATCCGCCGGGCCGTCCGTCTCGCCGAGAAGGGCGCCGGCGGCGAAGTCCTGGCCGTCTACATCGCCCGCAGCGACGGCCTGACCGCGGCCTCCCCCAAGGAGCTCGCCGTCCAGCGCACCCTCATCGAGGACCTCGGTGGCTCCTTCCACCACGTCATCGGCGACGACATCCCCGCGGCCCTCCTGGAGTTCGCGCGCGGCGTCAACGCCACCCAGATCGTGCTCGGCTCCAGCCGCCGCAAGACCTGGCAGTACGTGTTCGGGCCCGGAGTCGGCACCACCGTCGCCCGCGACTCCGGGCCGGACCTCGACGTCCACATCGTCACCCACGAGGAGGTCGCCAAGGGACGCGGCCTGCCCATGGCCCGCGCCGCCCGCCTCGGCCACTCCCGCATCACCGCGGGCTGGCTCGTCGGCGTCCTCGGGCCCGCGCTCCTCACACTGCTGCTCACCCATGGCGAAGCCCACCTGGGCCTCGCCAACGACATGCTGCTGTTCCTGTCGCTCACCGTCGCGTCCGCGCTGCTCGGCGGCCTGTACCCGGCCCTCGCCTCCGCGGCCCTCGGCTCCTTCCTCCTCAACTGGTTCTTCGCGCCGCCCCTGCACCGCATGACCGTCGCGGACCCGAAGAACATGGTCGCGATCGCCGTCTTCTTCGGGGTCGCCGTCTCCGTCGCCTCCGTCGTGGACCTCGCCGCGCGCCGCACCCAGCAGGCCGCCCGGCTGCGCGCCGAATCCGAGGTGCTGTCCTTCCTGGCCGGCAGCGTGCTGCGCGGGGAGACCGCCCTGGACGCCCTGCTGGAGCGCCTGCGCGAGACGTTCTCCATGGAGTCCGTGGCGCTGCTGGAGCGCGCGAGCGACGTCGAGCCGTGGACCCGCGCGGCCAGCGTCGGCCCCTGGCCCGTCGCCCGACCCGAGGACGCGGACGTCGACATGCCCGTCGGGGAGCACCTGGCGCTCGCTCTGACCGGCCGCGTCCTGCCCGCCGAGGACCGCCGGGTGCTCGGGGCGTTCGCCGCCCAGGCCGCCGTCGTGCTCGACCGGCAGCGGCTCGTCGACGAGGCCGAGGAGGCCCGCAGGCTCGCCGAGCGCAACAAGATCCGTACGGCGCTGCTGGCAGCCGTCAGCCACGACCTGCGGACGCCGCTCGCCGGCATCAAGGCGGCTGTCAGCTCGCTGCGCGCCGACGACGTCGAGTGGTCCGAGGAGGACCGGGCCGAGCTCCTCGCCGGCATCGAGGACGGCGCCGACCGGCTGCACCACCTGGTCGGCAACCTCCTGGACATGTCCCGGCTCCAGACCGGCACCGTCACCCCGCTCCTGCGCCCCGTCGACCTCGACGAGGTCGTCCCGATGGCGCTCGGCGGCGTGCCGGGCGGCAGCGTCGGACTGGACATCCCCGAGAGCCTGCCGATGGTCGTGGTCGACAAGGGCCTGCTGGAACGGGCCGTGGCCAACATCGTCGAGAACGCCGTCAAGCACAGCCCCGCCGGCACCCCCGTCACGGTCGCCGCCAGCGCCCTCGGCGCGCGCGTCGAACTCCGCGTCGCGGACCGCGGCCCCGGCGTGCCCGACGACGCCAAGGAACGGATCTTCGAACCGTTCCAGCGCCTCGGGGACGCGCCGCGCGGCGCCGGGGTCGGCCTCGGACTGGCGGTCGCGCGGGGGTTCGCCGAGGCCATGGACGGCACCCTCACCGCCGAGGACACCCCCGGCGGCGGCCTGACCATGGTCCTCACCCTCCGGGCAGTCACCCCTCAGGGCCTCGTCCCGCAGGCCCTCACCCTCCCCCCACCGGTACGAGAGAAAGCAGGCCCCTCATGACGCGGGTGCTCGTGGTCGACGACGAGCCGCAGATCGTACGCGCGCTGGTGATCAACCTGAAGGCACGCGCGTACGAGGTCGACGCCGCGCCCGACGGGGCGACCGCGCTGGAGCTGGCCGCCGCGCGCCACCCCGACGTGGTCGTCCTCGACCTGGGCCTGCCCGACATGGACGGCGTCGACGTCATCAGGGGCCTGCGCGGCTGGACCCGCATACCGATCCTCGTCCTCTCCGCCCGCCACACCTCCGACGAGAAGGTCGAGGCGCTGGACGCCGGGGCCGACGACTACGTCACCAAGCCGTTCGGCATGGACGAGTTGCTGGCGCGGCTGCGCGCCGCCGTGCGCCGGGCCGAGCCCGTCGGCGGCGACGGGGACGTGGCCGTCGTCCGTACCGAGTCGTTCACCGTGGACCTGGCGGCGAAGAAGGTCCACCGCGAAGGCCGCGACGTCCGGCTGACCCCCACCGAGTGGCACCTGCTGGAGGTGCTCGTACGCAACGGAGGCCGGCTCGTCGGCCAGAAGCAGCTCCTCCAGGAGGTCTGGGGACCCTCGTACGGCACCGAGACCAACTACCTGCGCGTCTACATGGCCCAGCTCCGCCGCAAACTCGAAGCGGACCCCTCCCATCCGCGGCACTTCATCACCGAACCGGGCATGGGTTATCGCTTCGAGCGCTAGGTAGGCTTTCTGTATGAGTGCTGCACCGCGTACAGACAAGCCGGCCGGCCGGTTCCGGCGGATGCTCGACCGGCTGTCCAGCTCCCAGGGCGACCTGGAGTCCGAGGAGCTGCAGGAGGACGCACAGGCCTCTGGATGCACTCCCATATCCGCATGCGGCGACCGGCAGATCGTCACGGTGACTGGTACCTTGCGGACGGTCACCCTGCGTCCGAGGGCCGGCGTGCCCGCGCTGGAGGCCGAGCTGTTCGACGGCACGGACCCCCTGGACGTGGTGTGGCTGGGCCGGCGTTCCATCGTGGGCATCGAGCCCGGCCGCAGGCTCATCGCCTCCGGCCGGATCTCCATGAGCCACGGCCGCCGGGTCCTCTTCAATCCCAAATACGAGCTCCGACCGCTCGGACAGGAGTAGCCGGTGACGTCCCCCGACAAGCCATCCCCCGACGACACGAAAGCCGCGACCGAAGCCGCCCTGTTCGAAGCCTTCGGCGGCGTACGGGGCATGGTGGAGACCGTCCTGCCCGGCCTGCTGTTCGTCACGATCTACACGATCAACAAGGATCTGCACCTCTCCGCGATCGCGGCCCTCGGGGTTTCCCTGGCGCTGGTGGCCGTACGGCTGATCCGGCGCGACACCGTCAAGCACGCCTTCAGCGGCGTCTTCGGCGTCGCCTTCGGCGTGGTCTTCGCGCTGATGACCGGCAACGCCAAGGACTTCTACCTGCCGGGCATGCTCTACACGCTGGGCCTGGGCATCGCGTACATCGTCACCACGCTGGCGGGCGTGCCGCTCATCGGCCTGGTCCTCGGCCCGGTGTTCAAGGAGAACCTCTCCTGGCGCACCCGTAACCCCGGCCGCAAGAAGGCCTACGCCAAGGCCAGCTGGGCATGGGGCCTGATCCTGCTCGCCAAGTGCGCGATCCTCTTCCCCCTGTACTGGTGGGCCGACACGACGCAGCTCGGCTGGGTCCTGGTCACCCTGAAGATCCCGCCGTTCCTGCTGGCGGTCTACCTGACGTGGGTCTTCCTGGCGAAGGCGCCGCCGCCGATCGACGTGTTCGCGGAGATGGAGGCGGAGGAAGCCGCGGAGAAGGCCCGCAAGGCCGCGGCCGCGTCCAACGCCACCCACACCGAAGCCTGACGCCGCACACCACCGGCGAGCAGCGGGGCCCGGTGACCTCACGGTCACCGGGCCCCGACGTGCTCCGCCCTGCCGCCTGCGTCCCGGACCGCGTCGTGCACGGACCGCGTCTGTGCCCGGCACCGAGCGCGGTGACGCGGCGCGTCAGCCCGCCGACTCCCGGCGGACCGACAGCAGGTCCTCCAGCTGCTCCTCCCGCGCCTGGGCCGCGACGAACAGCAGCTCGTCACCCGCCTCCAGCGTCTCCTCCGGGCTCGGCGTCAGCACCCGCGACCCGCGGATGATCGTCACCAGCGAGGTGTCCTGCGGCCACGCCACGTCACCCACCTGCGTACCGGCGATCGCCGACTCCGGGGGCAGCGTCAGCTCGACCAGGTTCGCGTCGCCGTGGCTGAAGCGCAGCAGCCGGACCAGATCGCCGACGCTCACCGCCTCCTCCACCAGTGCCGACATCAGACGCGGCGTGGAGACCGCGACGTCCACGCCCCACGCCTCGTTGAACAGCCACTCGTTCTTCGGGTTGTTCACCCGGGCGACCACCCGCGGCACCCCGTACTCGGTCTTGGCGAGCAGCGAGACGACCAGGTTCACCTTGTCGTCGCCGGTCGCCGCGATGACCACGTTGCACCGCTGCAGCGCCGCCTCGTCCAGCGAGGTGATCTCGCAGGCGTCGGCCAGCAGCCACTCCGCCTGCGGCACGCGCTCCACCGAGATCGCGGTCGGCGCCTTGTCGATGAGCAGCACCTCGTGCCCGTTCTCCAGCAGCTCGCCGGCGATGGAACGGCCCACCGCGCCGGCGCCCGCAATAGCGACCCGCATCAGTGACCGCCCTCCTCAGGGCCCTCGGCGAACGCCGCCTCGACCTTCTCGATCTCGTCCGTGCGCATCATCACGTGGACGAGGTCGCCCTCCTGCAGGACGGTCTGCGACGTCGGCAGGACCGCCTCGCCCAGCCGGGTGAGAAACGCCACGCGGACGCCCGTCTCCTCCTGCAGCCTGCTGATCTTGTGCCCGATCCACGCCGCCGCCGTGTGCACCTCCGCGAGCTGCACCCCGCCACTGGGGTCCCGCCACAGCGGCTCGGCACCGGACGGCAGCAGCCGCCGCAGCATCTGGTCGGCGGTCCAGCGCACCGTGGCGACCGTCGGGATGCCGAGGCGCTGGTACACCTCGGCACGCCGCGGGTCGTAGATCCGCGCCGCGACGTTCTCGATGCCGAACATCTCGCGCGCGACCCGCGCGGCGATGATGTTGGAATTGTCACCGCTGCTCACCGCGGCGAACGCCCCGGCCTCCTCGATGCCCGCCTCGCGCAGCGTGTCCTGGTCGAAGCCGACACCCGTGACGCGCCGCCCGCCGAAGCCCGAGCCCAGGCGCCGGAAGGCCGTGGGGTCCTGGTCGACGACGGCGACCGTGTGCCCCTGTTGCTCCAGGGTCTGCGCGAGTGCGGCTCCCACACGGCCGCAGCCCATGATGACGATGTGCACGACCGGTTACCCCGCACTCCTGGTGACTCTGCCGACGACGGCGACCTGCCTCAACACCCTGCTCACTTCTCTCTCTCAGCCTGCTGTGCGGTGATGCCCGAGGACGAGCTTATGCCGCGCAGGCAGCCCCGCCGTCATCGGCGCAAGAGGAGGCCCCGCCAAGATTCCGTAGGGGTAAGGGGTGGTGGGTGGGCACGTCCCATTTCGAACGCTTACGATCCTCTGCGTGTCCAAACTGACCGACGTGCCCAAACGGATCCTGATCGGCCGGGCCCTGCGCAGCGACAGGCTGGGAGAGACACTCCTCCCCAAACGCATCGCACTGCCCGTCTTCGCTTCCGACCCCCTCTCCTCGGTGGCGTACGCGCCGGGCGAAGTGCTGCTGGTCCTCTCCATCGCGGGTGTGTCGGCGTACCACTTCAGCCCCTGGATCGCGGTCGCCGTCGTGGTCCTGATGTTCACGGTCGTCGCCTCGTACCGGCAGAACGTCCACGCCTATCCCAGCGGCGGCGGCGACTACGAGGTCGCCAACACCAACCTCGGACCCAAGGCCGGTCTCACCGTCGCCAGCGCTCTGCTCGTCGACTACGTCCTGACCGTCGCCGTGTCGATCTCCTCCGGCGTGGAGAACCTCGGCTCCGCCGTTCCGTTCGTCGTCGAGCACAAGGTCCTCTCCGCCGTCGCGATAATCCTGCTCCTCACGCTGATGAACCTGCGGGGCGTGAAGGAATCCGGCAAGCTCTTCGCCATCCCCACGTACGTCTTCGTCGCCGGCGTCTTCCTCATGATCGCCTGGGGCGCGTTCAAGGGCATCGTCCTCGACGAGCCCATGAAGGCCCCGACCGCCGACTTCGAGATCCGGCCGGAGCACGAGGGGCTGGCCGGCTTCGCACTGGTCTTCCTGCTGCTGCGCGCCTTCTCCTCCGGCTGCGCCGCGCTCACCGGCGTCGAGGCGATCAGCAACGGCGTCCCGGCCTTCCGCAAGCCCAAGAGCCGGAACGCCGCCACCACGCTGGCCCTCATGGGCGGTCTGGCCGTCACCATGTTCTGCGGCATCATCGGCCTGGCCATGGCCACCGACGTCAAGATGGCCGAACAGCCCGCCCACGACCTGATCCGCGACGGTGTCCCGGTCGGTGCCGACTACGTCCAGAACCCGGTGATCTCGCAGGTCGCGGCCGCCGTGTTCGGCGACGGCACCTTCTTCTTCATCCTGCTCGCCGCAGCCACGGCGCTCGTGCTGTTCCTCGCCGCGAACACCGCGTACAACGGCTTCCCGCTCCTCGGCTCGATCCTCGCCCAGGACCGCTACCTGCCCCGCCAGCTCCACACCCGCGGTGACCGGCTCGCCTTCTCCAACGGCATCGTCCTCCTCGCGGGCGCCGCGATGCTGCTGGTCTGGCTGTACGGGGCGGATTCCACCCGGCTGATCCAGCTCTACATCGTGGGCGTCTTCGTCTCCTTCACGCTCAGCCAGACCGGCATGGTCCGGCACTGGAACCGCCACCTGCGGACCGAGTCGGACCCCGCCGCACGCCGCCGCATGATCCGGTCCCGCGCGATCAACACCTTCGGTGCCTTCTTCACCGGCCTCGTGCTGGTCGTCGTCCTCGCGACGAAGTTCACCCACGGCGCCTGGGTCGCCCTCCTGGGCATGGTGATCTTCTACGGGACGATGACCGCGATCCGTAAGCACTACGACCGGGTCGCCGAGGAGATCGCAGCCCCCGACGAGCCGACGGACGACACCGCCCGCCCGTCCCGGGTGCACTCCATCGTCCTGGTCTCCAAGGTGCACCGCCCGACGCTGCGCGCCGTCGCGTACGCCCAGCTGATGCGCTCCGACAAACTGGAGGCGCTCTCCATCAACGTCGACCCGGCCGAGACCAAGGCGCTGAAGGAGGAGTGGGAGCGGCGCGGCATCAACGTCCCGCTGAAGATCCTCGACTCCCCGTACCGCGAGGTCACCCGGCCGGTCATCGACTACGTCAAGCGCATCCGGCGCGAGAGCCCGCGCGACGCGGTCAGTGTGATCATCCCCGAGTACGTCGTCGGCCACTGGTACGAGCACCTGCTGCACAACCAGAGCGCCCTGCGCCTGAAGGGCCGGCTGCTGTTCACGCCGGGCGTGATGGTGACGTCCGTCCCGTACCAGCTGCAGTCCTCCGAGGTGGCGAAGAAGCGGGCCAAGAAGCGCCAGGACTGGAACGCGCCGGGCTCGGTGCGCCGCGGACCCGCCACGGAGCGCCCCAAGGAGCCGAGCGCGAAGAGCTGAGCGCGGAGAGCCGGGGCGTAAGACGTCGGGCACCGGCCACGTAGACTGGTGGGCTGTCGCCAAAACCGCGGCAGCCCCCGTCTCACTTCTGGAGCCCCCTCGCCATGCAGAACGCACCTGACTCTTCGCTCATCGGGGAGGAGTACGAGGTCGAGGTCGGCCCGGTGGCGCACGGCGGCCACTGCATCGCCCGCACCGACGAGGGCCGCGTGCTCTTCGTCCGGCACGCGCTCCCCGGCGAGAAGGTCGTCGTCCGTGTCACCGAGGGAGCGGAGGACTCGCGCTTCCTGCGCGCCGACGCCGTCCGCGTGCTGGAGGCGTCGAAGGACCGGGTCGAAGCGCCCTGCCCGTACGCCGGACCCGGCAAGTGCGGCGGCTGCGACTGGCAGCACGCCAAGCCGGGCGCGCAGCGCCGCCTCAAGGGCGAGGTCGTCGCGGAGCAGCTCCAGCGGCTGGCGGGGCTGACGCCGGAGGAGGCCGGCTGGGACGGCACCGTCATGCCGGCCGAGGGCGACAAGGTCCCGGCCGGAGAGGTGCCCGCCTGGCGGACCCGCGTCCAGTACGCGGTCGACGCCGAGGGCCGCGCGGGGCTGCGCAAGCACCGCTCGCACGAGGTCCAGCCGATCGACCGCTGCCTGATCGCGGCGCCGGGCGTCTCGGAGCTCGGCATCGAGAAGCGCTCGTGGGAGGGCATGGCCTCGGTCGACGCGATCGCCGCGACGGGTTCGCAGGACCGACAGGTGGTCCTCACCCCGCGACCGGGGGCCCGCCTCCCGATCGTCGAGCTCGACAGGCCGGTCTCCGTCCTGCGGGTCGCCGAGGACGGGGGAGTGCACCGGGTCCACGGCCGCCCGTTCGTGCGCGAGCGCGCCGACGACCGCACGTACCGGGTCGGCAACGGCGGCTTCTGGCAGGTCCACCCGAAGGCCGCCGACACCCTGGTGCGCGCGGTGATGCAGGGCCTGCTGCCCCGCAAGGGCGACACGGCCCTGGACCTCTACTGCGGTGCGGGGCTCTTCGCGGGCGCCCTCGCCGACCGGGTGGGCGACAAGGGCGCGGTGCTCGGCATCGAGTCGGGCAAGCGCGCGGTGGAGGACGCCCGCCACAACCTCGAGCACTTCGAGCGCGTCCGCATCGAGCAGGGCAAGGTCGACCAGATCCTGCCGCGCACCGGCATCACGGACGTGGACCTGATCGTCCTGGACCCGCCCCGCGCGGGCGCCGGCAAGCAGACGGTCAAGCACCTGGCGGGCCTGGGCGCGCGCCGCATCGCCTACGTCGCCTGCGACCCGGCGGCCCTGGCCCGCGACATCGCCTACTTCCGCGACGCGGGGTACCGGGTGCGGACGCTGCGGGCGTTCGACCTGTTTCCGATGACGCATCACGTTGAGTGCGTGGCGATCTTGGAGCCTGTCTCGAAGGGGCTCTGACCCGCAGTATTCCTGTGTTCTTCAGATGCGGACGCGAGTGCTCGACCTGTTTCCCGAAGTCCATCACCTGGAGCTGGCGCTTTCCCGCTCGCGACATTGGTGAGCTGTTCTGCTGACGTCAGGTCAAGCCCTGTGGCACGCTGCCCGTGCCTGCCGATGCGGAAGGAGCACCCTTCCGTACGCGCTATGCTGCAAGCCGCCCCGCGGGGGAAGTCCGGTCGAATTCCGGCGCTGACCCGCAACGGTAGGCGGAGCCAACACGGCTCCGTGAGCCCGATTACCCGCGGTGGTGAACGCTCCTGACAATCGCCGTGGACTGCGAGAGGGTGCTGCACAGGGCGCCCCGCGTCCAGGGCCGCTCCTATGCTCACGTAGGTGTACGGCCCGAGGCGAAGGCGATCCACCCGTGGGCACCCCCCTCGAACTCGAACCGGCCCCGCCACCTCACCGGGCGCGCACAGGCGTCCGCCCCGCGCCGCCGTCCCAGCGCGTATCACTGCCCCTTCTCCTCTCCACCCTGAGCGCCGCGCTCGTGCTCTCCATCGTCTGTGGGGCGGGGATCGGGGCGTCAGGGCTGTCCTGGGGCGAGGTGCTGCGTCATATGTGGGCCGGGCTGACAGGCGGATCCATATCCCAGGGCGAAGTCCCGGCGTACACCATCGTGTGGGAACTGCGCTTTCCACGAGCCGTGCTGGCCGCCCTCGTCGGGGCCGGCCTGTCGGCCATCGGTGTCGCCGTGCAGGCCATGGTCCGCAACGCCCTCGCCGACCCGTTCGTCCTCGGAATCTCCTCGGGCGCGGCCGTCGGAGCCAATGCCGTCCTCCTCTTCGGAGCCTTCGGCGCTCTCGGTCTGTGGGCCCTGTCCACGGCGGCGTTCCTCTCAGCACTCCTCGCCATGACGCTGGTGTACGTGATCGCCCGCACCGCCGATGGCCTGACCCCGCTGCGGCTCGTCCTGACGGGTACCGCGATGTACTACGGCTTCTCGGCCGTCACCACGTTCATGGTGTTCGCGGCCGAACGCGGCGAGGCGGCCCGCTCCGCCATGATGTGGCTGCTCGGCAGCCTCGGCGGAGCCAGCTGGGCCTCCGTGCCGATCGCCGCGGGAGCCGTGCTCGTCGGCCTCGCCCACCTCGCTGTGTCGGCGCGTCGCCTGAACGCCCTGGCGATGGGTGACGAGACCGCGGCCGCCCTGGGGGTGGACGCGGGGAGGCTGCGCAAGGAGCTGTTCCTGGTCTGTGCCGCCGTCACGGGGGCCGTGGTCGCGGTGAGCGGTGCGATCGGTTTCGTCGGCCTGATGGTTCCGCACGCCGCACGGATGCTGGTCGGCGCGGACCATCGCCGGCTGCTGGCCGTCGCCCCACTCGCGGGCGCCGTCCTGCTGATCTGGGTGGACATCCTGTCGCGCGTGGTGCTCGCGCCCGTCGAGTTGCCGGTGGGCGTACTGACCGCCGTCATCGGAGTGCCGTGCTTCGTCCTGCTGATGCGCCGCCGGTCCTACACCTTCGGAGGCGCGTGATGCGGGTCGAGACAGATGCACTGACGGTCGAGATCGCCGGCACGCGGCTGGTGAAGGAGGCCACGCTTCGAGTGGGCAGCGGGCAGGTCGTCGGCCTCGTCGGGCCCAACGGCAGCGGCAAGTCCACCCTGTTGCGCTGCGTCTACCGGGCCCTGCGCCCCTCGGCAGGTACGGTCCGGCTCGGCGGTGAAGACCTGCACTCCCTGAGTGCGCGCGAAGGCGCCCGCCGGCTGGCCGCCCTGCCCCAGGAGGCGGTCACCGAGTTCGACTTCACCGTCGCCGAGGTCGTGGCGATGGGGCGGCTGCCGCACCAGGGGTCGGTGGCCCGGACCACCGACGAAGACCGGAAGGCGTGCGAGGCCGCATTGGTGAGGGTCGGCGCCGGTCACCTCGCCGACCGCGGCTTCCTCACCCTTTCCGGCGGCGAGAAGCAGCGGGTCCTGATCGCCCGCGCGCTCGCGCAGCAGCCGCACGTACTGGTGCTCGACGAGCCCACCAACCACCTCGACATCGCCCAGCAGCTGGACGTGCTGGCTCTGGTGCGAGGCAGTGGGCTGACCGTGCTCACCGCGCTGCACGACCTCAACCTCGCCGCGCTCCACTGCGACCTGCTCCACGTCATCGACAGCGGCCGGATCGTCGCCTCCGGCGCCCCGCACGACGTGCTCACGCCCGAATTGCTGGCCGAGGTTTTCGGCGTACGGGCGCACCGTGTACCGCATCCGGAGTCCGGCGCGGTACAGCTGCTCTTCGACCGTCTCCTGCCCACTCAGCCCGCTTCCTGAGGAGTCATGGCCATCATGCCGAACCTGGTACGCCCCGCCGCACTCGCATTCGCCGCCGCCTTGGTGCTCACCGGATGCGGCGCGGAGGTCACCTCTCAGGGCGGGGAGGGTGGTGGTGCCACGGCACGTGGCGGCCGCTATCCGGTGACCATCGAGAACTGCGGCCAGAAGAAGAGCTACGACAAGGCGCCACAGCGCGTGGTCACCAATGACGTCGGCATCACCGAGATCATGTTCGCGCTCGGACTCGAGGACCATATGGCGGGCTACGTCATGCCCGACGACAGGGGCGATCTCACGTCCGTTCCGTGGAAGGACGGCTACCAGAAGACGACGTGGCTCTCGAAGAAGACGATCAACAAGGAGCTGGTTCTCGACGCCCGCGCCGATCTGGTCTTCGCGGGCTGGAACTACGGCTTCAACGAGGGGGAGGGCTTCAGTCCCGCCGAGCTGGAGAAGGTGGGCATCGACTCGTATCTGCTGAGCGAATCGTGCCGCAACGGGCAGGGAAAGGCACGCGGGGTGATGCCGCCGCTCGAAGCGCTGTACACCGATCTGCGGAACCTGGGGAAGATCTTCGATGTCGAGGACCGTGCCGAAGCCCTCATCGCGGACTTCCAGAAGCAGGTGGCCGAAGCGCAGGCGAAGGCCCTGAAGGGCGCTGACCGCCCCCGCGTCTTCCTCTACGACGACGGGCAGGACAAGCCGCTGACCTCGGGTCTGTACGCCGGGCCGCACGACATCATCACCAGAGCGGGCGGCGATCACGTCATGAAGGACCTCAAGGACAGCTGGGCGACGGTCGGCTGGGAGACCGTGGTGGAGCGTGACCCCGAGGTGATCGTGATCAACGATTACGGAGACACCACCGCGGACCAGAAGCGGGAGTTTCTGAAGTCCTACCCCCCACTCGCGGGCGTCTCGGCCGTCAAGAACGACCGGATCGTCGTCCTCGACTACGCGGAGCTGGTGGAAAGCCCGCGCAATCCCGCGGCCATCGCCTCACTTGCCGCCGACCTGAGGAAATTCGCTTCGTGACATGACCGGCAGAGATTCTTCGGCCGCCGCCTCGGCACGCAGGCGGCGGTGCCGGCCGCCGCAGCGCTACATCCGTCCACCAGGCGCAAAAAACACCGGACCGGATCTTCTGACCGAAGCCTCCGCGCGGGGCGAGGAACCGCTGTCCTCTCCGGAGGATCCGCGGGCACCGTTGGCCGTGACGCTCGTTCGACGCTCCGGGCGCCCGCACACGGGGCAACGAGCGAAAAAGGCGCCTGACTGTCCGGGTTCCAGACGCCCTCGCCGGTCGCGTCGCAGGTGTGGGTTGGGCCGCGGTGCCGGTATCGCACAACACCGCGGCCCAACGGGCCGACGTGGTCGAGCAGTGTTACGGAGTGCTGGGCCGGTCCCGGCAGATCGCGGCGAAGTCGCAGGTGGCGCAGGTGCCGCACCACGAGGCCTTGCGGGGCATGTCGTTGTGGCGGAGCTGATCCCCGGCCTTGGCGACCTTGCCGGAGATCTCCTTCAGCAGGGTGTCGTTGACCTCCTCGCGGCTGCTGCGGCTGCCCTCGTCGAGGTTCAGGACCTCGACGAGGTCGGCCCGCCTGCCGCTCAGCTCCTCGTACCCGGCGACGTAGATATGCAGCTGATCGCGGGTGACAGCGTCAGCCTGGGCGCGTTCCTTGGACTTGAAGTCCACGATGGACTGCTCGCCGGTGTCGATCCGGCGGATCAGGTCGATGCGTCCGCTGACCGTCACCCCCGGCGTGAGGTGCACCTCCACCGGCTGCTCGGAGTGCTCGGTGAGGGCCAGTCGCGAGCCGTTCTCGCGGAGGTAGCGGTGGACGGAGCGGATGGCCGCGTTGCGCAGCTGTTCCTTGAGCGGCTCGGGTGCGAACGGAGCGTGCAGGTGCCGGTCGACGAGTGCCTCCACCTCCGTCGTGTCGACGATGTCGCCCTTCACGGCACGCTTGTGCACCTCTGCCATCACGTCATGGAGTGACTTGCCGTACCCGAGTTCCTTCTGCAACGGCGAGTCGAAGCCGTACAGGAACCGCAGCTTGAACTGGTACGGACATTCGAACAGGTACTTCAGCTCGCTGAAGCTGAAGACGATGTCGGGGGTGTCGGCCAGGGGGGCTGAGGGCAGCCGGTTCAGCGTGGACTCGTCGGGCCTGGCGGCCTCGCGGGTCAGGACGTAGGTGTTGCGGGTCGCCTCGGCGAAGAACTTCGACTCCCGCTGGTAGAGCTTGCCCGGCCCGGGAGAGAAGGAGAGGGCGAGGTATTTCTGGGCGCGGGTCGCGGCCACGTAGAAGAGCCGGCGCTCGTCGTCCTCGCTCCCGCGGTAGCGGTCGGCGTCGTTGACGGCGTCCTCCGGGACGATGTGGAACACGCCGAGTCCGCCCTGCCGTTTGCTGGGGAAGCGGTTGCGGCGCATACAGGGCACGAACACCGCCGGCCACTGCATGCCCTTGGCCTGGTGGACGGTGGCGATCGTGACGGCGTCGGGCCGGGCGTATCCGGCGTCGGCGTCACTCTCCTCGTAGTAGTCGCCGGCCTGGTGCTCCAGCCACTTGGCAAAGGTGGCGAACCGGTCGGGCGGGCTGCTGAGGAAGTGGATGCGCTCGTAGTCGCCGATGGCGGTGCTGAACCGTCCCAGGTTGTAGAAGGCGAGCTCGCTGCGCTCGCGGCCGACCTCGGCCGTGAGATGTTCCTCGCGGACGCCGACCTCGCCCAGGAAACGCTGGTAGGTGCCCTGGATCGTGTAGGTGTCCCAGGGCATGCCCTCCGCCCAGCCGCGCGCCTCGTCGAGGATCTTCACCCCACGCTTCAGGGCCTCCTCGCGGAGCCCGAGCCGGGCGTCCGTCCAAGCCGTGACCACGGCGTCGCCGTCGACGGTTCCGGCGATGTAGTCGAAGCACGTCTTGGCGGCCTGGACCTCGGGCGTCTGGAACAGGCGGCTCAGGCCCTTGATGATGTAGCGGATGCCCCGGGCGCGCATCTCCGCGACCAGTGGGTCGGCGTCGCCCGACACGCTGCGGAAGAGGACGGCGAAGTCCGAGTACGCCAGGCCCCGTGGCGGCGCGTCGGCGCGGTCGGTGAAGGGCAGGCCGATCATCCACTCGATGCGGTCGCAGATCCACGCGGCCTCCTCCTGCGGCGTACCGAAGGAGAGGGCCAGCAGGTCGCCGCGGTCATAGCTCTGGTGGCCGCTGGCGATCATCGACTTGCTCAGGCGGCGCGATGGATCGATGCCTTCCGCCACCCGGCGTGCAAGGTCCACCACCGCCTCGGACGAGCGGAAGTTCTCGTTGAGCGTCACGGTCTTGGCGCTGCTGTGGCGGGTGGTGAACGTCAGGATGTTGTTCACCGCGCTTCCGCGCCACTGATAGATCGTCTGGTCATCGTCGCCCACGACGCACAGGTTCGCGCCGAACTGGATGAGGCCGGCGATCAACTGGTCCTGGACGGGGTTGATGTCCTGGTATTCGTCCACCACGACGTAGCGGACCGTGTCCTGCACGTGGGCGCGCAGATTGACCACGGGTTCGGTGGCCGGCCCTCCCGTACTTGGGGGCGGGAGCAGCAGGTCCGCGGCGAGGCGGAGGATCTCGCTGTAGTCGAGGTAGTGAAGGCGCTGGAGCAACGCCCGGTAACTGCTCAAGCCGTCGAGCACGTCCGGGGGCAACGCGTCCTGGTCGACCTCGTCCTCCCGGAGCATGCCCAATACCCGTTGGTAGAGGCGGGAGTTCACGTACCGCTTCATCGGGCGGGTCGGTTTGCCCTTGGTACGGATCTGTGTGGTCGTCAGGCCGCTGGCGCGGCTGTTGCGGTCGATCAGAACACGAGCCTGCACATCGCTGAGGACGGTGCATTTGAACGTTTCCGGCACCTGGGACTGCAGCATGTTCAAGGCGTAGCCGTGCATGGTGCCGACGAAAAGTTCGGCCAATCCCCGGACATCTCCCAGTTCCTCTCGGACGCGAGAGACGATGCGCTGCTTCAGCTCTCCGGCCGCCCGGTCGGTGAATGTGAAGGCGACAATGTGCCGCGGCTCCACGCCGGGCAGTCGGAGCAACTTCACCACCCGCCGGGCGATGACTTCGGTCTTCCCGGATCCAGCGCACGCGATGATTCCGAGGTGCCGGTCCACGGTGTCGATCGCTGTCAGCTGATTCGAGGTCAGTTGCACCGAGGTACCTCCACTCGTCACGTCGGGGACCTGCTCCCCGAGGGACGAACTGTGTACCAAGCAGCACTGACAGTCACTTCCTCGCTGCACCGCCTTGCCCATCATCAGTTCGAATTTCGTTTGGTGCGCTTGTCGGGCGATCCATCCAATGGCCTCTGAATATTTCCATCGGAGAGGCATTGCTCGCCTCACTCCAACGTGTGTAGCTGTTCGATATCCGCCTCTGGTGTGTTCGATGCGTCCGGGGGGGTGATCACCCAAGCGACCGGGACCGGGGGAGGTGGCGGGCGCTGCGGGGTGGCTCCCGGAGAGCGCCAGGACATGCCGTCGATCGGGGTGAATCGCTTCGACGAGCACCGCGGCCGATGTGACGTGGTCCGAGCTGTGGGGCTGCATCTCGTCGTCCGCACGCAGCAGGACGCCACGTCGCGCGGGCGGCCACGGCCGCGACAGCCCGCTCGCCGGCCCGGCGCGGCAAGCACCGCTGACGCAGACCCTCAAGGGTGCCGCGGGGGAGCAGCTCTACGGCGGGATCCTCTGCCCGCGGACGCCGTGACGAGCTGCTGGGCGTCTCCTCAGGGGCGACCTTGCGGACCGCCGCGTGCGTCGTCGCGCGCCGCAGCCCTGGGCGCAGTCGGCGACAAGATCTCCTGCAACGTTGCACTCGGGGTGAATCAGTATCTGTACCCGCCGGACGAGAATTTGGCGAACCGTGCAGCAAGGGTTTTTGTCGCGGCGAGCGGAGTGGAATTCTGTAACGTGCACCGGCCGTTCCGGCGTGCTACTGTCGTTCTCAGTTGCAGTTGTGGTTCCCGAAACTTCAAGTGCCCCCTCTCGGCCTCCGCCGGTGGGAGCGCTTTTGTATTTCCGGTCTTTTTCCGGGCGGGGTGATCATCGCGGCGACACGGCGTCCGCGCAGTGCGGGTTCCGATGTACTGCCCCAAAGGAGATATGACATGGCTACTGGTACCGTCAAGTGGTTCAACGCGGAA
>NZ_KL591012.1:155753-164535 GCF_000716335.1 Streptomyces sp. NRRL S-118
GACGGCGGCGGCGCCGACGTGTTCGCCCACTACTCGAACATCGCCGCTCAGGGCTTCCGCGAGCTGCTCGAAGGCCAGAAGGTCAGCTTCGACATCGCGCAGGGCCAGAAGGGCCCGACGGCCGAGAACATCGTTCCGGCCTGACGCTGACGCGCACTTCGTAGCTGGGGCCCGCATCCTTCGGGGTGCGGGCCCCAGCTGCATGCATTTCCCGCAGAGGGTCCGCCTGCAGGACGAAGCGGAGTAATCCGCGGTCCCACCACAGGCGGCTCCGCCTCCAGGATGCAAGCGCATCCCGAGGAACCGCACCGCAGTCGACGCCCGGATCCGCGGTCCCACCGCGTCCCCCGTTTCAGCACCTGCGCCCGCGTCGTTTTCCGCCGGCCAGATCTGCTCGCTTTTACCATCGGTCCATACTTGTAATTCTCCATGCGGCTCATTGCCGCGGAAAATTCCTTGATATGTGCCGCATCGAGGAAGGTTCCGCATGAACCGCACACGCACCAACGACCGCTCCCCCCGCACCCGTAATGGCAGCGCCGACGCGGGAAAGGGCGGCAGCCGCTTCGGCTCGCCGGCGCCGCGCCGTTCCGGCGGGCCGTCACGCCCCGGCGGTCACGGCCGCCGGCCCGCCGCCGTGCAGGGTGAGTTCGCACTCCCCAGGACCATCACCCCCGCGCTGCCCGCCGTCGAGGACTTCGCCGGTCTCGACATGCCCGAGCAGCTCCTGGCCGAACTCGGCAAGCAGGGTGTGACGGCACCGTTCCCCATCCAGGGCGCGACGCTGCCAAACTCCCTGGCGGGCCGTGACGTCCTGGGCCGCGGGCGCACCGGTTCCGGCAAGACCCTCGCCTTCGGCCTCGCCCTGCTGGCCCGCACCGCCGGACAGCGTGCCGAGCCCCGCCAGCCGCTGGGGCTCATCCTCGTACCGACGCGTGAGCTGGCGCAGCAGGTGACCGACGCGCTCACTCCGTACGCTCGCTCCGTCAGGCTGCGGCTGGCCACGGTGGTGGGCGGGATGTCGATCGGCAAGCAGGCCGGCGCGCTGCGCGGCGGCGCCGAGGTCGTCGTCGCGACCCCGGGCCGGCTCAAGGACCTCATCGACCGCGGTGCCTGCCGGCTGAACCAGGTCAGCATCACGGTGCTCGACGAGGCCGACCAGATGGCTGACATGGGGTTCATGCCGCAGGTCACCGCGCTGCTCGACCAGGTGCGTCCGGAAGGGCAGCGGATGCTGTTCTCGGCCACCCTGGACCGTAACGTCGACCTGCTGGTGCGCCGCTACCTGACCGACCCCGTCGTGCATTCGGTCGACCCGTCGGCCGGTGCGGTCACGACGATGGAGCACCACGTCCTGCACGTCCACGGCGCCGACAAGCACGCCGCCACGACCGAGATCGCCGCCCGCGACGGCCGCGTGATCATGTTCCTGGACACCAAGCACGCCGTCGACCGGCTGACCCAGAACCTGCTCGACAGCGGAGTACGGGCCGCCGCGCTGCACGGAGGCAAGTCGCAGCCGCAGCGCACCCGCACACTGGCGCAGTTCAAGACGGGGCACGTCAGCGTGCTGGTGGCGACCAATGTCGCGGCGCGCGGCATTCACGTCGACAACCTCGACCTCGTCGTCAACGTCGATCCGCCGACCGACCACAAGGACTACCTCCACCGCGGCGGCCGTACCGCCCGCGCCGGCGAGTCCGGCAGGGTCGTCACTCTCGTCACGCCGCACCAGCGCCGCGGCATGGCCCGCGTCATGTCGGACGCCGGAATCCGGCCCCAGACCACCCAGATCCGCTCGGGCGACGAGGCCCTGAGCCGGATCACAGGCGCCCAGGCCCCGTCCGGTATCCCGGTGGTCATCACCGCACCGGTGGTCGAACGCCCCCAGCGCGGCGCCTCCTCCCGAGGTCGGCGCCGCCCCACGTCGGCGACCCGGCGTGCCCCCGCGCGCCGACCCGCCTTCGACGCGGCGGCCTGAGGGTGTCTCGCCGATCAGGAAGCCGACCCATCTCTGCAGGAGGCACCTTGTGACGCTGGTTCAGATGCAACCCCACCCGGCAAGCGCCGATCCCTTGCACAGGACGGTGGTCGAGGCCGTGGACACGGCCGGACCGCAGGTCAGTGACGACATGAGCGTCGAGGTGGCGCTGGCCGTCATGGTCGCGGCCCGCACAGGCCGACTGGTCGTCTGCGACCAGGACGGCCAGCGCACCGGCCTGGTCACCCGGACCGAACTCGCAGCCGTCCGCGACAGCTCGGCGTACACGGACCGCGTCCGCCTGCGTGACATCCGCGACGATCACGGATCGTTCACCTCCCCCGTGACCACGACGGCCGGAGCCGAACCCGCGACGCGCTTCCGTCGGCCCGGCGTCCTGCCGGTCGCCGACGAGCAGGGCGGCGCCGGCCTCGTCCTCTCCCT
Organism: Streptomyces sp. NRRL S-118; assembly: GCF_000716335.1. Classification (GTDB taxonomy): domain Bacteria; phylum Actinomycetota; class Actinomycetes; order Streptomycetales; family Streptomycetaceae; genus Streptomyces. Next base: position 158,179 of record NZ_KL591012.1, read on the forward strand.
CTGAACCGTCTCACCTCCGGTCGGACCGTTCGCCCCTTCTTCCTGTGAGGCCCCCATGCGCTGTGTCATCGCCCGCTTCCCCTTCGAGCTCACCAAGAACGGCGTGCTGGAATCGATGAAGGGCATCAAGCCCGAACCGGTCACCGGCGCATCAGTGGCCATCGGCCGCCGCCATTACCCCGTCAAGCAGGTCGGCCAGGTCATCACCCGCCAGGACCGCCGTGACTTCAGCGCCGCCGAAGTCGTCCGGGCCCTGACTCAGCTCGGCTTCACCTGCCGCACCGTGCCGGCGGCCGCACCCGCGGCGCGCGTCCTCAGCCCGCTCCAGCACGCTTCCGCCATGCTCGGCACCCCCTTGTCCGTCTGACCGAGGAAACAGGCGCGGGCCCGCACTGCTTGCAGCGGGTCCGTGCCTCAGCGGTTGTTCAGTGGGCGGTGGCTGACATCGCCCATGGATCGGACGCTGACGTCGGCGATCGCGCGCGGCCACATCCCGCCCGTCTCCGAGACGCTGCCCTCACCCCTCTCCGAGACGCCGCCCTCGCCCGGCTCCGAGACGCCCGCGAGCACGTCCGGGCACATCGCCTCCCACCGCGGCCCTCCAGCAGCCGGACGCCCGGGTCTGCCCACCGGTCGGACGGAGGGGCGAACACATCGCGCCAGTTCAGGGCGCGGTGCTGGCGGATCCGGCTCAGCGCCTGCCGGCCCTCGCGTTGCGGTTGCAACGCCGGTTCGGTTGCTTTCCCCTTCACCAGGGCCCCCGGCGTGGTCGCCGCCTGGACCTGGCTCATCCGGATGCACTGGCCCGATCAGCCGGGCGACGGGGTGCGGGGCGGTGTGCCCGCTCGGGGCGAGGGCGGGGCCGTACGGATTCGGCCTTTTCCACGGCTTGTTCGTCTCTCTCCGGGCTCTTCGGGATGGCTGCGGAGGCTGGTCGAGTTGGTCCCGGACGTGGATGGTTGTTCGTGCTCGTGCAGATGCACGGGATTTCCGCAGTTCCGGAGTCCGCCAACGACGCCGCGCGGCCTGAGGATTGGGCGTCCCGGCCATGGTCCGGTGCCGACTGTAATTGTCCGACCCGCACCAGGCATTCACGGGACGTCCACGAACAGGCTGTCGCACGATGGTTCGGCCGGTGCGATCAGGGGGAACGTACCCCGAGTAACAAGGGGTTCCGCGCCTTGCATCAACCTGACACATGCGTCATGCGCGCCCCGGCCGTCCGGTGCACCGCAGTACGCTGACGTGGTGGTTGACGGCTTCCGCGCCGGCCGTGCCCTTCGCGGTCGCGCTCGGAACCCGTACCCCCCGGGCGCCCGGCGCCTCCAGTGGCGCCGCGGGATCGCTATTGATTCTTTTGAACCACGCGTATAGCCTGGGCCACTGGTTAATGAATAAACTAAATTCGGCGAAAGGTGGGTGGCATGAACGACGCGGGCGAAGTCAAGGCGGCAGAATTGGGTGACGAAACGCTGGCCAGGCTTACCGGTGCTCTCGGGCGGCCGCCACTGAGCATGCTGGAAAATGCGAAGGCTTTGTTTCCGTTCGCTTCCTCCGGGAATGGCGACGAAAATGCCGATCCGGTATCCGTCCCGCAGGCCGATCGGGTGCGCAGCTGAGAGCGGCAGCTTTATTTCCCGGTGGCGCCGGGATATTACCCGGGCGTAGCGTCCGGGCGTGGTGAGCGGGCGGTCTTCTCGTGGCGTCGCCAAGCATGAGAAACGCCCCCCTTCCGCTTCTGGCTGCGTGCCGCCGGCGGGCCGCTCTTCCGCCCGTACGCCGAGAGGACGCGCCGCGGCCGCGCTCCGGTTCCGCATATACGGAAAGTGCCTTCCCGCCGGGACGGCCGAGCTGTACAAGCCCGTCGTTCCGGCCGGAAGGCACTTTCATGGCGCCGCGCAGGAGTCAGCGGTGCTGTTCCAGGGCGAAGGTCCGCAGACCGGAGCGCGTGATCGCGTTGAGCAGCTCCACGGCCTGCTCCGAACGCTCCGTCTCACGCTGCAGGAGCTTCGCCAGATGGGCCAGGCAGCGCGACCGCACGGGCCCGAGTGAACCCCGCGGCATGCCCAGGGTCGCGCTGATCTCGTCGTAGGACATCGGCGGGTCGGTGACCAGAAGGCCCAGCAGTGCCTGGCACTTCGGTGAGAGGGCGCAGTACGCGAGCAGCACCTCGTTGTCGCGTTCCTTCGCCAGCGCCGCTTCCTCGGGGTGGTTCTCCGAGGGCTCCGAGCGGTCGAAGACCGGCGAGTCCCCGACCGGGACGCTGCGGCCGGACTTCTCGATGTGCTTCAGGCTCTCCCGGCGGGCGGACACCGCGATCCACTGGGAGAGCTTCTCGGGATCGCGCAGCTTGTTCAGGTGCTGGATGACGCGCATCCACGTCGTCTGGCTGACGTCCTCGCAGTCGGCCGTGCTCAGCCGGTGCCCCCGGGCGATCGCCCAGATCAGGGGCGTGTACCGCTCCACGATGCGGTTCCAGCCCTCCTGGTTTCCTGCTATGCAATCGTCTACTAGCTCGTTCAGGGTAGGCGTGCGCATATATCCCCCGGTTTTGTCTGCTTCCCCAATTACCGCAGGCCGACAATAGTGATGAGCCGCAGTAATGAGCCATGCTACCCCGGAGTGTTTTCCCTCCCGTTACTCGGAAGGCCCCCTGGGTTGGCTTTCGAAAGAACTTAGACGTATAGCGTGCTACACCGTCTCATCAGTGACTGTTACAGAGACTCGTGAGGCCAATGTAAGTCGACTGGAATGTGACTGTCCCTCCCCCCTGCCCGTTTACTATACGGGGCCGCCGGAGCGGCGTGTCAATCGACAACCTTGTAACCGGGCGCTTGAATTTACGCTGGGGAGCGCCCAGTTGATGGCTTGGTCCAGTCCATCCGGGAGCGTGCAGTTCCTCCCGTAGCGGGGCGGGATGACGCCGTCCCCGGCGGGGGGTACGGGCGGACGAGCGGTGCGCGGCCGGACCTCCGCACCGCGGCGCGGTGGCCGAACGCCCGCCGGCCTGCTGTGTTGTGCGGAGCACGGGTGGGCCGCGACGGCGGAAGTCCGCTCCGGCGCCGACACCGACCGGTGGCAGGAACGCTCCCGGTCCGCCCATCCACCCGTTGTTCGTTGACAACGTCGGGGCGGCGTCGGGTTGTATACGGCGCTCCGCGGTGCCCGGTCGGCGGCCGCCTCGCCGTGTGTGACCTCGGTCACATCGGGTGGTGGACTCCGTCCCGGATGTATCCGGACCGGCTGCCGCCGGATCTGGGTCCACGGCAGAGGGGCACCGTCCGCTCGTGGGGAAGACAACCGGTGGTCCCGCGGGTTCGCAATCGTTGGGAAGGCAACCGTGACCGTTGAACGTAACCCATGGCCGGCTCTAGGCGCGCTGATCGTCGGGTTCTCCCTGATCGTGCTGGACATGAGTGTGGTGGCGGTCGCCAACCCCGCGATCATGGAGGCGCTGGAGGCCAGCGTCTCCGAAGTGATCTGGGTGACGAGCGCCTACCTGCTCACCTACGCGGCGCCGCTGCTGTTCACCGGGCGCCTGGGTGACCGCTTCGGGCCGAAGAACGTCTACCTGGTCGGCCTCGTCGTGTTCACGCTCGCCTCGCTGTGGTGCGGCGTGGCCGACAGCATCGACACCCTGATCGCGGCCCGCGCCGTACAGGGCTTCGGTGCCGCGCTGATGACGCCGCAGACCATGTCGGTGATCACCAAGATCTTCCCCTCGGACAAGCGCGGCGCCGCCATGGGCGCGTGGGGCGGATCCGCCGGCGTCTCCCTGCTGCTCGGCCCCGTCATCGGCGGTCTGCTGGTGGACTCGGTCGGCTGGGAGTGGATCTTCCTGATCAACGTGCCGATCGGTGTCGTCGCCTTCGTGCTGGCGTGGAAGCTGGTGCCGGCACTGGAGGCCAAGCACCACAAGTTCGACCTGCTCGGCATCCTGCTGTCCTGCTCCGGCATGTTCCTGCTGGTCTACGGCCTCCAGGAGGGCAACAACAAGGACTGGTCGGCGGCCATCTGGCTCACCATCGGCGCGGGACTCGTGGTCCTGGTGCTCTTCGTCGTGACCCAGGCGCGCAACAAGAGCGAGCCGCTGCTGCTGCTCAGCCTGTTCCGCGACCGCAACTTCGCGCTGGCGAACATCGGCATCGCCGCCATGGGCGCCGCCGTCACCGCGATGACCGTGCCGTCGTACTTCTACCTCCAGGGCGTACGAGGGCTCTCCTCGATGGAGTCGGCCCTGATCTTCGCGCCGCTGGCGATCCTGACCGGTGTCTTCTCCCCGATCGTCGGCAAGCTGTCCGACAAGGCGCACCCGCGCACCTTCACCACCATCGGCTTCGTGCTCTTCGCCGTCACGATCGTCGCGTACAGCCAGTTGATGGAGCCGGGCTCGCAGCTGTGGATGTTCTCGGCCACCGCCGCCCTCACTGGTATCGCCAACGGCATGGCCTGGGGCCCGCTGGGCGCCATCGCCACGCGCAACCTCCCGGTGCACCAGGCGGGTGCGGGCTCGGGCATCTACAACACCAACCGGCAGATGGGCGCCGTGCTCGGCAGCGCCGCGGTCGGCGCGCTGTTCGTCAACCGGATCGAGGAGCACCTGCCGAACATCGGCGGTACCGGCGGCCAGTTCGAGGGCAGCCCCAGCGCGATCCCGGCCGTCGTCCACGAGCCCTACAGCACGGCCCTGAGCGAGACGGGCCTCCTGCCCGTCGCCTTCCTGCTGCTGGGTGCGATCGCCTGCGCCCTGTTCCTCCGCTTCCCGCCGCAGACGCAGGAGACGCAGGGGACGCAGGAGGCACAGGACGAGGCCGAGGGCGTGGCCCTGCAGAAGACCGAGGGAACCGCCTGAGTTCCGCGTAATGGCGCGCGCCGCCCGGCCTGCCGGCCGCCGTCGCGCCCCCTGCGCCGCCGTCTCGCGCAGGCACAGTCAGTTCGAACCGTACCGGGACGCACACAGTCGGCCCGACAGCGTCCCGGCGCGGCTGTCGGCAGGTAAGGGGGATGGTGCCGTATGGCCACCACAGGAAACTTCGCACTCTGGATCCGTCAGCTGGCTTCCGCCGAGAATCCCAGGGCGCGGCTGATCTGCTTTCCGCACGCCGGCGGCTCGGCGAACTTCTACTTCCAGTTCGCGCGCGGTTTCAGCGGGCTGGAGGTCCACGGCGTCCAGTACCCCGGCCGCCAGGACCGCCGGCACGAGCCGTTCCGGGACTCGATCGAGGAACTGGCCGACGAGATCGGCGAGCTCATGGGCGAGTGGAAGGACCTGCCCGTCGTCCTGCTGGGCAACAGCATGGGGGCCCTGGTGGCGTTCGAGGTCGCCCGCCGCATGGAAGCCATGGGCAATCCGCCCCTGTCCCTCTTCGCCTGCGGCCGCGTGGCGCCGACGCTGCGCAAGGACGAGCAGACCCACCTCAAAGGCAAGGACGCCTTCCTCAGGGAGATGGCCCTGCTCGGCGGCATGGGCCACGAGCTGCTCCAGGACGAGGAGATCCTCGACCTCGTCCTGCCCCCCATGCGCGCGGACTACCGGATGGCGGAGACCTACTGCGCGGCGCCGGGGACGCAGGTCTCCGTGCCGGTCCACGTGCACCTCGGAAAGACCGACCCCAAGGTGAACGAGCCCGAGGCGGCCCAGTGGAGCCTGAGCACCACCGGGGAGTTCACCCTGGAGACGCATGAGGGCGGTCACTTCTTCTTCACCGAGAACGGCGACCGCCTGACGGAAGCCGTCAGCAGGTCGGTGGAGGACGCCCTGGCGGCGAAGGCGTGAGCCGGATCCGTAACCGCCCGGGGGTACCGCGCGCCCGCGCAACCGTCTGACCGCACGGGCGTACCGCGCGCACGCGCAACCGTCCGGCCGCACGGGCGTACCGCGCGCACGCCCAACCGTCGAGGTCCCGCACGACCGGCCTGCCCGTCGTGCGGGACCTCGGCCGTTCCACGCGCCCGACGCGCGCCCCGTCTCGCGGGGGTCGCGCCGCGCACGGGCCTCCGCCATGCCCGCTCGCGGGCGGCATGCACCGGAGTCCGCCGACCGTCCTCCCGGCGCCCACAAGACGGCAGTTGCATGACAAACCGGTGAAGTACCCGGACCCGGCGCCGAGTACACCTGGCTCGAGAAAAGTTTCGAGGATTGGCTGTATCTGAGGGGCCCACCGCCGGATCTAGCACATCGACCACATGGTCGCCTGCATGAGTCCGAAGGTGGGGGAGACAAGCATGGCCTTCGAGAAGCCCGACATCGTCGGAGCCCTGCGCAAGTCGCTGAAGGAGACCGAGCGTCTGCGGCGCCAGAACCAGCAACTGCTCGACCAGGCGGGCGAGCCCCTGGCGATCGTCGGCATGAGCTGC
>NZ_KL591012.1:164753-164948 GCF_000716335.1 Streptomyces sp. NRRL S-118
GGGAGGCGTGACCTCGCCGGAGGGTCTGTGGTCGCTGGTCGCCGAAGGCCGCATGGGGATCTCGGAGTTCCCCGAGGACCGCGGCTGGGAGCTGGACAACCTCTACGACCCGGACCCCGACCACACCGGCACGGCCTACACGCGCCACGGCGGGTTCCTCGACGACATGGCCGAGTTCGACGCCGAGTTCTTCGG
>NZ_KL591012.1:165115-165667 GCF_000716335.1 Streptomyces sp. NRRL S-118
CCCGCAGCAGCGGCTGCTCCTCGAAGGCGCGTGGGAGGCGTTCGAGGACGCCGGCATCGACCCGCTGACGCTGAAGGGCAGCGACACCGGCGTCTTCTGCGGACTCATGTTCTCCGACTACCAGTTCGTCGCGGGCCTCAGCGACCGGCGCCCGGAGATCGAGGGGTACCTCTCCATCGCGTCGTCGCCCAGCGTGGCCTCCGGACGCATCAGCTACACCTTCGGCTTCGAGGGCCCCGCGGTCACCGTCGACACGGTGTGCTCCTCCTCCCTCGTCGCGATCGACGTCGCCGCCAAGTCCCTGCGCGCCAAGGAGTGCTCGCTCGCCGTGGTCGGCGGAGCGACGACACTCGCCCGCCCCAGCGCCTTCGTGGAGTTCAGCCGCCAGCGCGCCCTGTCGCCGGACGGGCGCTGCAAGGCCTACGCGGCGGCGGCGGACGGCGTGGGCTGGGCCGAAGGCATGGGCCTGCTCGTCCTGGAGCGGCTGTCCGACGCCAAGCGCAACGGACGCAGGATCCTGGCCGTCGTACGCGGCAGCGCCGTCAACCAGGA
>NZ_KL591012.1:165826-166630 GCF_000716335.1 Streptomyces sp. NRRL S-118
CCCTCCCAGGAGCGGGTGATCCGCCAGGCCCTCGCGTCGGCCGGCCTGACCCCGGCCGATGTGGACGCGGTCGAGGGCCACGGCACGGGAACGCCCCTGGGCGACCCGATCGAGGCCGAGGCGCTGCTCGCCACGTACGGCCAGAACCGTACGAACGGCCCCCTGTGGCTCGGGTCCATCAAGTCGAACTTCGGCCACACCCAGGCCGCGGCCGGAGTGGCCGGCGTCATCAAGATGGTGATGGCGATGCGGCACGCGACGCTCCCGCCGACCCTGCACGTCGACGCGCCCTCCCCGCACGTGGACTGGGCATCGGGCGAGGTCGCCCTGCTGACCGAGGCGCGCCCGTGGCCCGCGGGTGAGCGGATCCGCCGCGCCGGCGTGTCGTCGTTCGGCGTCAGCGGTACGAACGCCCACGTCATCCTGGAAGAGGCCCCGGGCACGGAGGCGACCCCGCCGCACGTGCCGGCCGGGGAGAACGGCACGGGCGTCCGGCCGCCGGTCCTCGTACCGCTCTCCGCCCGCGGCGACGCCGCCCTGCGCGAGCAGGCCGACCGCCTCCGGGCGCACATGATCGCCCGACCCGAGCTGGACCACCTCGACATCGGCTTCGCCCAGGCCACCACGCGCGCCCACCTCGAACGCCGCGCCGTCGTCGTGGCCACCGACCGCGGCGCCCTGCTGACCGGCCTGAGCGACCTCAGCTCGGCCGAGCCCGCCGCGAACGTCGTCGAGGCCCAGGTCGCCGGTTCCGCCGTCAAGCCGGTGTTCGTGTTCCCGGGTCAGGGTGCGCAGTGGGTGGGG
>NZ_KL591013.1:0-129514 GCF_000716335.1 Streptomyces sp. NRRL S-118
CAACAACGGACATGGGGAGGTTCCTCTCCTGGGCACTGTCTTGGGGGGTCTTCCGTGGGGAAGCTTGTGGGGACGTCGCGGCGGACATCAGGCGTCACCGCCCTCGGGCCCGGACCGGGAGCGCATCCCGGTGGCCAGCTCCTGCCAGGCGGCGGCGCACGCGGCGGCCGCCGCCGCCACCGTGGCCGCCCGGTGCGCGGGCACCGCGGCGAGGATCTGCTGCCGCTGCCGCGACCCCGCCACCTGGACGTCGAACATCCGCAGCAGCAGGCGTCCGGCGTCGCTCAGCCGCAGCGCCGGGTCCTGGCACAGGTTCCTGACCAGCGCGTCCAGGTCGCCGGGCGGCCCGCCGGGGGCGGCCCGCGGCCCGGGCCCGGCCGTGGCGCGGCGCTCCGCCGCACGCTGGCGCGGGGGCACCGGGTCCTCGCCGACGACGGTGCGCCGCCGGACGTCGCGCACCGTGCCGGGGGACAGTCCGGTGCGCCGCGCGATGGTCCGCAGCGACGCGGCGGGGTCCTCGGCGATGAGGCGGGCGGCGGCCCTGCGGCCTTCGGCGGTGCTGAGCGGGCGGACGCGCCCGTCCCTGCCGACCCGGTGCGTGGCGTCCGCGGGGGCCGGCGCCGTCCGCCGGCGCAGCGCACCCACGGTCGCGGCGGCCAGCCCGGTGCGGGCCGCCACGGCGCGGTCGGACCACTGGGGGTGGCTGACCAGGATGCGCGCCGCCGCGGCCGTCCGGTCGGCGAGGGTCAGGGGCAGGCCGTGCAGGGTGTTGGACTCGACGGCGAGGACGAACGCGTCCTCGGCGCTCCCGTCGAAGAACCGCACGGCGACGGTCGGTTGCCGGCGCAACCGCGCGGCCAGCAGCCGGTGCGTCCCGTCGATCACCCGCATGGTCGCCCGGTGCACCAGGAGGGGCGGCAGCGGGTCGCCGCAGGCGGCCAGCGCCTGGGCGTGCCCGGTGTCCTCGCCCGCGGTGCGCGGTGAGTCGGCGGGCAGCAGGTCGTCGAGCGGGACCTGGTGCACGCGCCGGTCCACGGCGTCCTCGAGCGGACGGGGTTCGGCGTCGTCGGGCGCGGCGGGCGGCACGGCGGTGTCGTTCCGGATCGGGGACATGGTCGGGCGCACCCCCTCGGGTGTGTCGGACGGAAGCGGATGGCTGTGTGCGCGGTACGCATGGCGGTGCACGGTGCGGATGCTGTGCGCGGGCGGACACGGCCGCGAGGTGCGGCCGGACCGGGCAGGACAAGAGGTTACGTAGATACCGTTCGGTTTTTCTCCCTGGCGCGGAACACCCGGCGCAACCTTGGCAACTTGCCGAGAACGGTGCGGATCCCGGTGTGCAACCGCGCAGGACGCGCGGTTGCACACCCGGCGGCCCCCCGGCCCGGTTCAGCCCACGGGAACGAGCACGTCCCGGCTGACGAACTCACCCAGCCAGGAGCGGAACTCCGGCCCGAGGTCCTCGCGTTCGCAGGCGAGCCGGACCGTCGCCTGGAGGAAGCCCAGCCGGTCCCCCGTGTCGTAGCGCCGGCCCGAGAAGACGACCCCGTGCACCGGGCCGGCGTCCGCGCGCACGGCCAGCGCGCGCAGGGCGTCGGTGAGCTGGATCTCGCCGCCGCGGCCGGGCTCGGTGCGGCGCAGCACCTCGAAGATCTCCGGGTCGAGCACGTACCGCCCGATGACCGCGTAGTTGCTGGGCGCCTCCCCCGGTGCCGGCTTCTCCACCAGGTCGGTGACGCGCACGGTGTCGCCGTCCCCGGCGGGCCGGACCGCCGCGCAGCCGTACAGGTGGATCTGGCCGGGATCGACCTCCATCAGCGCCACCACGCTGCCGCCGTACCGGGCCTGGACCTCGGCCATGCGGGTGAGCAGCGGGTCGCGGGGGTCGATGAGGTCGTCGCCGAGGAGTACGGCGAAGGGCTCGCTGCCGACGTGCGGCGCGGCGCACAGCACCGCGTGGCCGAGGCCCTTGGGATCACCCTGGCGTACGTAGTGGACGGCGGTGGCGAGTTCGGTGGGAGCGCAGACCCGGGCGAGCTTGTCCTGGTCGCCCTTGCGCGCCAGGGTCTCCTCGAGCTCGTAGTTGCGGTCGAAGTGGTCCTCCAGGGGACGCTTGTTGCGACCCGTCACCATCAGGATGTCCGACATCCCCGCGGTCACGGCCTCTTCGACCACGTACTGGATGGCGGGCTTGTCCACCACCGGGAGCATTTCCTTCGGTGTGGCCTTCGTGGCCGGCAGGAATCGTGTGCCGAGTCCCGCCACCGGGACGACTGCCTTGGTTATGCGGCGCCGAGTGGAATTCATGGGAAAAACGCTAGGCGTCGCCTCCCCGTGGCGGGAAGCAACGCCCTCTGGCTCAAAACGACTTGGGCAATTCGCCGGAGTGCCCGGCAGCGCCCCCGCAGCGGCCGGGATCCGTCTCCACGCCCGGAGGCGGAGGGCTCAGCCCTCCGCCCGGCGCCGCACGCGCCCGCCCCCGGCCCGGTCCGCCGGGGCGCGCAGTCCGCGCAGCGCCAGCTCCCAGATGCGGGCGAGCTGCGCGTCGGCGGGACAGGGCGTGCCCTCCCGCTGCGGGAAGCCGTGCAGCCACTCACGCACCTGCACCTCCGCGCCGGCCACCAGGTGCGCCACCAGCGCCGTGACCGTGCCGGGGTCGATGCTCTCCCGCAGTTCCCCCTGGTCGCAGGCGCTCTTGGCCAACTCTCGCGCGAGCGGGCTCCAGACGGAGGCCCAGGTCTCCTGCGGGCTGCGCCAGCCGTCCCGCTCCAGCCGCACGCAGGCGCGGACGAGACACTGCTCCTGGAGGAGCCGGGCCAGGGCGACCGTCAGCGCGACCAGGCCGTCCAGCGCCGCCTCCCGCCGTACGCCGGAGCGCTCCAGCGCGCTGCGGGTCATGGACCGGCCGCCCGCGTGGACCGCGTCCGCGAGGTGGTCCTTGGTCGGGAAATGGAAGGTCAGCGCTCCCATGGATATTCCCGCCGCTTTGCTGATGCGTGACAGAGAAGTTCCCTCGTACCCGCTCTTGTCGAATTCGTCGGCTGCCGCCACGACCAGGGCATGCCTGGTCCGCACTGCCCGTTCCTGTTTCACCATGTTCAATTCCCGCTGTCCGGGTGTCCGTGCTGCACCAATTCTGCGACGGCTTCGAGAGGAACGCTGATCCTGCCAGGCCGGTGGTCGTGCTCGTACACCACTTCATGTACGGCCCTGGCAAGGACGCAGGCCTGCAGCAGGAGCGCGTGCTCCCGCGGATCGAGGCCCGACACCCGTGCGTAGCCGTCGCAGAAGGCGTCCGCGCACCGGTCAGCCCAGTGACCGGTGACGGGCGCCTCGGCACAACGGGCCGCGTAGTCGAACGATCGCAGCATGCCTGCTATGTCGCGCAGAGGCGAATGCGACGCCCTGCGTTCGGCCAGGGACAGGCCCGGCGCGCCTTCGAAGTCCACCAGGATCCAGCCTCCCGCGGAACGCAGCAGCTGGCCGAGGTGCAGGTCGCCGTGGACCCGCTGCACCGGCGGGCCGGAGGTCAGGCCGCGCAGCCGCCCGTAGGCGGCGCGCACCGCCGGCAGCAGGGGGCGCAGGGCGGCCACCCGCCGTGCCGCCGCCTCCGCCCCGGCGGTGAGCTCCTCGTCCAGCGCGGCCAGTTCGGCCGCTCCGGTCGGCGCGGTGCCCAGCCGCTCCGCCAGGTCCGCGTGGACCCGGGCCACCGCCTCCCCCATGGCGTACGCCTCCCGCGCGAACGCCCCGGCCCGGGGCGCGCCGGCCCGCGCCGCGGCACGGGCCGCCGTGTAGCCGTCCGTGGCCTCCGGCAGGTAGTCCTGCACCATGGCGTAGGTGACGGGCTCGCCGTCGAGCTCCCCCTCGACGGCGCCGCGCAACCCCGTGACGTGCGGATTGGCGGTGGACCCGAGGGCGCGCAGCAGCTCCACGTCCGGGTTGGTGCCGGTGCTGATCCGCCGGAAGATCTTCAGCAGGTACCGCTCGTCCACGACGACGGAGGTGTGGGTCTGCTCCACCCCCAGCGGCCGGCTGGAGGGGTGCGGTGCCGGCGGGGCGTCCCGGCGCCCCGCGGCGCCGGTGAGCCGGAGCAGCGCGCCGACGAGCGGCGGGTCGCCCACCGCCTCGTACACGACGATGTCGTCGACGGCGGCGATGACGTACGGCTCCAGTTCGGGGCCGAGCGCCGCCCGGATCCCCACCGGGACCTGGTAGTACTCGGGCGGCCCGCCGTCGGTGAAGGTGATGCGCAGCAGGAGCAGCACGCCGCGCGCACCGCCGGAGCGCAGGGTGTCGGTGAACGCGGTGGTCCGCACGATCGAGGTCCGGTGCGGCGGCCTGCCCTTGCTGCCGTACCAGCGCTGCCACGGCACCCAGGCCGTCAGGGCCCGCTCGAGCCGGCCCTCCAGGGTGGTCATGTCCACGGTCACGTGCGGGGCCCGTCCGCCGTGAGCGACAGCCAGTAGAACCCGCGGCCCTTGAGCGCCAGGGGGTAGGGCGCCGGCCCGACCGCGGGGAACACCGACCCGCCGAGCATCTCGACGGGCACGGCCCCGGCCCACTCCCCCAGGTCGAGCTCCACGGGCTGGGGGTGGCGGGAGAGGTTGTTGACGCACAGCACCGTGTGGGGGATGCCGTCCGCGGCGGTGTGCCGGCGGACGAAGGCGAAGACCGCCTCGTTGCTGGTGGTGACCTCGGTGAAGTCGCCGGGCCCGAAGGCGGGATGGGCGCGCCGGGCGGCCAGCATGGCGCGCGTCCAGTGCAGCAGGGACGCGCCGGTCCGCTGCTGGGCCTCCACGTTGACCGCCTGGTAGCCGTACACGGGGTCCATCACCACCGGCTGCACCAGCCGGCCCGGATCACCGGTGGAGAAGCCGGCGTTGCGGTCGGGGCTCCACTGCATCGGGGTGCGCACCGCGTCCCGGTCGTCGAGCCAGATGTTGTCGCCCATGCCGATCTCGTCGCCGTAGTAGAGGACGGGCGAGCCGGGCAGCGACAGCAGCAGGGCGGTGCACAGCTCCACCTGTTCCCGGTCGCCGTCGAGCAGCGGGGCGAGCCGGCGGCGGATCCCCACGTTGACGCGCATCCGCGGGTCGCGGGCGTACTGGCCGTACATGTACGCGCGCTCCTCGTCGGTGACCATCTCCAGGGTGAGTTCGTCGTGGTTGCGCAGGAAGATGCCCCACTGGCAGCCCTCGGGGAGTTCCGGCGTCTTGGCCAGGATCTCCGACAGCGGCCGGGCCGACTCGCGGCGCACGGACATGAAGATGCGCGGCATGACGGGGAAGTGGAACGCCATGTGGCATTCGTCGCCACCCGTGGTGGGGTCGCCGAAGTAGTCGACGAGCTCCTCGGGGCGCTGGTTGGCCTCGGCCAGCAGGACCCGGCCGGGGTACTCGTCGTCGACCGTCTTGCGCACCAGCTTGAGGAAGTCGTGGGTGGCGGGCAGGTTCTCGCAGCTCGTGCCCTCCTGCGCGTAGAGGTAGGGCACGGCGTCCAGCCGGAAGCCGTCCACCCCCAGGTCGAGCCAGAAGCCGAGCGCGTCGAGCATCGCCGCGCGCACCGCGGGGTTCTCGTAGTTGAGGTCCGGCTGGTGGCTGAAGAAGCGGTGCCAGTAGTACTGCTTGCGGACCGGGTCGAAGGCCCAGTTGGAGTTCTCGGTGTCGGTGAAGATGACCCGGGCGTCCGGGTAGCCGGTGTCGTCGTCGGCCCACACGTAGAAGTCGCCGTAGGGGCCGGACGGGTCGCGCCGGGACTCCTGGAACCAGGGGTGCTGGTCGCTGGTGTGGTTCATCACCATGTCGGTGATGACCCGGATCCCCCGGGCGTGGGCGGCGTCCAGCAGGTCGACGAAGTCGTCGATGGTGCCGAAGTCGGGCCGCACCAGGCAGTAGTCGGCGATGTCGTACCCGCCGTCCCGCAGCGGCGAGCAGTAGAAGGGCGGCAGCCAGAGGCAGTCCACGCCCAGCCACTGGAGGTAGTCCAGCCGCCGGGTCAGTCCCTTCAGGTCGCCGACGCCGTCACCGTCGCTGTCCTGGAAGGCGCTGACGAGGACCTCGTAGAACACCGCCCGCTTGTACCACCGGTCCTCGTACGGCAGCGGGGTCGCCCGGCGGCCGGGGGTGCGCCGGGCCGGTGCGTGGGCCGACAGGGCGTGCGGGGAGAGCGTGTGGGGAGGCAGGCCGTGCGGGGGCGGGGCGTGCGGGGCCGCACCGGGCGGGGACGGGGGCGTAGAGGTCACTGGTCACTCCAGGAGAAGACGTGGGCGACGGACTGCTGGGGATCGACCTTGAGGTCGAGGACCGGGCCGAGCCAGGTGGTGCGGCCGGTCACCTCGTCGACGGCCCGGACGCACTGTCCGGGCGCCAGGCCCAGGGCGGCCATGTCGAGGCGTACGGTGGCCTGCTCCGTCTCGTCCGGGTCGAGGGTGACGGCGCACAGGACGGTGTCGCCGCTGACCGGGTCGTGCTTGGAGTACACGAGCAGCCGGTCGCTGTCGCTGTCGTGGAAGTGCAGCGAGCGCAGTCGCTGGAGAGCGGGGTGGCGGCGGCGGAGGGTGTTCAGGAAGGTGATCCAGGGTTCCAGCGACCGCCCGGCGGGGACGGAGTCGTGGTCCCGGGGCCGCAGCTCGTACTTCTCCGAGGACCGGTACTCCTCCTCGCCGGGCACCAGCGGCTCGTTCTCGCACCGTTCGAAGCCGCAGTACACGCCCCAGCTCGGCGACAACGTGGCCGCCAGCGCGGCCCGCAGCGCGAACGCGGCCGGCGGCGCGCCCTGCAGGTGCACCGGCAGGATGTCCGGGGTGTTGACGAAGAAGTTGGGCCGGAACCAGGCGGCCGCCTCCCCGGTCAGCTCGGTGAGGTATCCGGTCAGCTCCCGCTTGCCGGTGTGCCAGGTGAAGTAGGTGTACGACTGGCTGAATCCGAGCTTCGACAGCCCGTGCTGGACGGCGGGCCGGGTGAACGCCTCGGCCAGGAACAGCACGTCCGGCTCGGCCGACTGCACGTCGCCGATCAGCCGGTGCCAGAAGCCGGGGGGCTTGGTGTGGGGGTTGTCCACCCGGAAGATCCGCACGCCCCGCGCCGTCCAGAAGCGGACGATGCGCAGCACCTCCGCATGGAGCCCCTCGGGGTCGTGGTCGAAGTTCAGCGGGACGATGTCCTCGTACGTCTTGGGCGGGTTCTCCGCGCAGGCGATGGTGCCGTCGGGGCGGCGGGTGAACCACTCCGGGTGGTCGCGCAGCCATGGGTGGTCGGGCGAGCACTGGAGGGCGAGGTCCATCGCCACCTCCAGGCCGGCCTCCCGGGCGGCGGCCACGAACGCGTCGAAGTCCTCCAGGGTGCCGAGGTCCGGGTGGACGGCGTCGTGGCCGCCGGCCGCGGACCCGATCGCCCACGGCGAACCCACGTCGTCCGGGCCAGCGGTCAGCGCGTTGTCCCGGCCCTTGCGGGACGTGGTGCCGATGGGGTGGACGGGCGGCAGGTACACCACGTCGAAGCCCATGGCGGCGATCCGGGGCAGTTCGCGGGCGGCCGTGCGGAACGTGCCGTGCACCGGGGTGCCGTCGGCCGTGCGGCCCCCGGTGGAGCGGGGGAAGAACTCGTACCAGCTGCCGTACAGCGCACGGCGTCTGTCCACCCGCACCCGGTACTCCGGGCTGTCGGCCGACAGGGCGCGCAGCGGATGGCGGGCCATGGCGGCGCGGACGGCGGGGGTGAGCGCCCCGGTGAGGGCGGCCGCGTCCTCGGCGCGCCGCAGGGCGGCGGCGGCGCCGGTCAGCAGCCGCGCCGTCGCGGCGTCGGCCGGGCGCGCGGCGCGCTCCAGCAGCCGCGCGCCGCTCTCGGGATCGCCCGAGGGGCCGGGCGGCAGGCCGGCCCGCAGCCGGGCCTCCACGGCGTCCAGCCAGCTCTGCCACGGGTCCGTCCAGGCCCTGACGCGGAAGGTGCACTCGCCCGTGCGGTCGGGCACCACCGTGGCCCGCCACCGGTCCCCCTCGGGGTCGGTCCGGTGCAGCGGCACCTCCTGGCAGGTCCCGTCCGGGCCCGTCCACAGCACGGCGGCGGCGAGCGCTTCGTGGCCCTCCCGCCACACGGTCGCCTCGACGGGCAGGGCGTCCCCGACCACCGCCTTGGCGGGAAGGCGCCCCATGCTGACGACGGGTGACACGTCGTCGATGAACAGACGGCCGGTCATGTCGGCTCCCTCTCACGGCTCGCCCCGGGCCGGCCGCGCGGTGCTCCCGGCTGCGGCGTCCCGCGCCGTCACCGGGAGCGGAGCACTCCGCCGGGGAATCACAAAAAGCACCTCGGTATGTCGGGGAAGAACGGATGCGGGGCGCACGCGGTTTCCGGTACGCAGGGAACACCGCTACTTCGGCAACTCGCAGCAGTGTCAGCCGCCGGGCGGCCGGATGTTGCCGGTGGCACGCACCTGAGGTTTGACTCAAACTCCACCGTTGTCCCGGCAGACCGGACGCCGAAATCCGCCATGCCGCCGGGCTTTTCCACCGCATGGAGTCCTGTCGTGTCCCAACGCATTCTCGTGGCCCTGTCCGAATACGGTTACTGGGGTGAGGAACTGGTCGGTCCGCTGGACGTGTTCGACGCCCGCGGCTACCGCACCACGTTCATCACGCCGACCGGTAAACGGGCGCACGCCCTGCCGCCGAGTTACGACCCCGGCTATCTGGACCCGCCCCTGGGGCGCACGGTCACCACGCCCGACATGGCCCGGCGCGCCCGTGAGCTGGACGAGTCCAGCAGGCTCGACCAGCCGCTGTCGCTCGCGGGGCTCATCCCGGAAAGGCCCTACCTCAGCGCCCTGAACCACCTGAGGGAGCTGGAGGAATACCACCGCCGGCTCTCCGCGGTCACCGACGACCTGCTCGCGGGATTCGACGCGCTGGTCATCGTGGGCGGCAGCGGACCCCTCGTGGACCTCGCCAACAACGAGCGGCTGCACGACGTCATCCTGGCGTTCGCGGCGGCGGACCGGCCCATTCTCGCGGAATGCTACGGAGTGGCGGCGCTGGCATTCGCACGCGACAGGGAGAGCCGTACCAGCCTGTTGTGGGGAAAGCACGTCACCGGGCATCCGAAGGAATACGACTACAAGGACGGAACCGGTTTCCTCGGCACCGATTTCGTCATGGGGCCGCCGCCCTATCCGCTGGAGTACATCCTGCGGGACGCCACCGGGCCGCACGGCCGGTTCCACGGCAACGTCGGCAAGGAGACCTCGGTCGTCGTCGACTTCCCCTTCGTCACCGCCCGGTCCACACCGGACTCGACCCTGGCCGGGGAACTGCTCGCCGAGGTCCTGGACTCCGGGCTGCGCCGCCATGGCTGGTGACCGCACCCGGGCGGGGGCCGCCGGCGCCGTGCCCCCGCGCCCGGCCAAGGCAGCGCTGTTCGAACAGTTCGCCGCGGACGGCGTCCGGTACATGTTCGGCAACCCGGGCACGGTGGAGCAGGGCTTCCTCGACCTCGTCGACACCAGCGACACCGCGTACGTGCTCGCCCTGCACGAGGGGGTGGCGGTGGCCATGGCCGACGGCTACGCCCGCGCCTCCGGGCGCCCCGCGGTGGTGCAGCTGCACAGCAGCGCCGGGCTCGGCAACGCCGTCGGCATGCTGTACCAGGCGCTGCGGGGCGGCTCCCCGCTGGTCGCGCTGGCGGGTGAGGCGGGGCTGCGGTACGACGCGATGGACGCGCAGATGGCCGCCGACCTGGTCGCCATGGCGGCGCCGGTCACCAAGTACGCCACCCGCGTCGTCCACCCCGACTCCGTCCTGCGGGTGCTGCGCCGCGCCGTGAAGATCGCGTCGACGCCGCCGCGGGGCCCCGTGCTGGTGGTGCTGCCCGCCGACGTCCTGGAGGAGCTCACGGGTGAACCGGCGGTCCCCTCCTCGGTGCCGGTGACCCGTTCCGTCCCGGACCCGGTGACCACCCGCGAGGCGGCGGACCTGCTGCTGACCGGGGACCGGCCGCTGATCCTGATGGGGGACGGGGTGGCCGTCAGCGGGGCGCAGCGCGAGCTGACGGAGGTCGCGGAGCTGCTCGGCGCACCGGTCTGGGGGGTGAACTCCTCGGAGGTCAACATGGACGCCGCGCACCCGCTGTTCGCCGGTGTGCTCGGCCACATGTCGGGCGACGACAGCGCCCGTGCGGTGGCGGACGCCGACGCCGTACTGATCGTGGGGACCTATGTGTTCCCGGAGGTCTTCCCGTGGCTGGTCAGCCCCTTCCGGCCGGGTGCCCGGGTCGTCCACGTCGACGCGGATCCCTACGAGATCGCCAAGAACTTCCCGGTCGACCTGGGGGTGAGCGCCGATCCGCGCGCGGCGCTGGCGGCCCTGGCGGCCGAGCTGCGCCACCGGGGCGCCGCGCCGCGGACCCGGGCCGGCGCGGCGCGGGTGCCACGGGCCGCCGGGCCGGCGCCCTCCCCCGGCCCCTCCCTGATGGAACGTTTCTGCGCGGAGTTGGCGGCTCGGGCCCCGCGGAACCTCGCCGTGTTCGACGAGGCGCTGACCGCGTCCGGCGACCTCACCCGGCACCTTCCGCCGCGGGTGCCGGGCACCTGGTTCCAGACCCGGGGCGGCTCCCTCGGCGTGGGGATCCCCGGGGCCCTGGGCGTCAAGCTGGCACGGCCCGACCTGGAGGTGATCGGCTTCACCGGGGACGGCGGCAGCATGTACACGATCCAGGCCCTGTGGACGGCCGCCCGGTACGGCATCGACGCCACCTTCGTCATCTGCAACAACGGCCGCTACCGGCTGCTCGACCTCAACCTCGCCGCCTACCGCGCGCAGCCGGGCCGGCCCCGGCACGCACCGCCGCCACAGGCGTTCGACCTGTCCCGGCCCGCCATCCGCTTCACCGCGCTGGCGGAGTCCCTCGGCGTACCGGCGGCGCGCGTGGAGACGCCCGACGCGATCGGCCCGGCGGTCGAGACCGCGCTGACCGGCCGCGGCCCGTTCCTGATCGACCTCGTCACCTCCTGACCCGCCCGCACCCCCGCCCGTTACGGAGACACTCATGCCCGCTGCCGGGGACCCCCGCGTCCTCACCGCATCCGCCGTCGAACGGACCGTCACCGACTGGTACACCGCCCTGGACCGCCACGCACCCGTCGAGGAGGTGCTGCACCACCTGGTCCCGCGCGGCCTGGTCATGCACTTCCCCGAGGGCACCGTCCGGGGACTGCGCGGCTTCCGCACCTGGTACCGCACGGTCTGCCGCCTGTTCTTCGACGAGGTCCACCACGTGGACGCGGTCACCGTCCGCCCGGTGACCCCGCTGAGCGCGGACGTCGAGGTCGCCGTCACCTGGACCACCCGCACGTGGCGCCCGCCCGCCGCGGAGAGCCGGTCGCTCTGCTTCGACGCCCGGCAGAGCTGGTCGGTCGTCCTGCACGACGGCCGGCCCCGCATCCGCACCTACACCGTGGACGCCCTCACGCCCCGGCCCGGGTACCCCGCCCTGGCCGACGCGTGACGTCCCATCCGTACTCCACTCGACGGGGGAATGCGAGCATGGCAACGATCAAGCCGCTGCCGGACGGACGCCTGGCCGGGAAGCGCGTCGGCGTCCTCATGGAGAACGACTTCGCCGAGGACGAGATCGCCTACTACGAGCGGCGGTTCGCCGAGGAAGGCGCCCGGGTCGAGCTGCTGACCCGGCTGTGGGGGCGCGACTCCCTGACCTTCCACGGGCACGGCCACCGCGGCACCGTCCACGTGACGGGCGACCTGGAGGCCCTCGACTACCACGAGCTGTCCCGGCTGTCGGCGCTGGTCGTGCCCGCCGGGATGGTGGCCGACCGGCTGCGCTACAGCGAGGACGTCGAGCGCGAGGCCCCCGCCGTGCGGCTGATGCGGCGCGCCTTCGGCATCCCGCACCTGGTGAAGGCGTTCTCCTGCCACGGGCTGCTGCTGCTCTCGGCCGCCAAGGAGCTGGTCCGGGGCCGCCCGGTGACCTGTCACAACAACCTGGTCGCCGACGTCCGCAACATGGGCGCCTCCTACCTCGACCAGGACCTGGTCGAGGACGGGGACCTCATCACCTCGCGCAGCGCGGAGCACTGCCATCTGCTGGCGCGCACGGTGATCGAGGCGCTGTCCCGCCCCCGCGGAGCGGCCGCGTGACCGCCACAGGGATCCCGCCGCGCCTCACCACCGGGCCGGACGCCACGGGAACGGCACGGTCGCGTCCCGCCCCCACGGGAGCCGCGCGGACCGGAACCGGGCCGGTGACGTCCTTCTCCGACACGGTCGCCGGCTACGTCGAGCACCACCGCGGCGACCGGCTGCTGGTCCGCACCCTGGGCGGCGCCCCCGTGACGCTGGAGCTCACCCCCGCCACCTCGGCGCAACTGCTGCGCAACCTCGGCGAGCCGTACCAGGACGTGACCGGGCGGATGGCGGAGCACCTGGTGCCCGGCGCCCTGGTGTTCAGCTACGGCCCGCTGTACTACGGGAGCCCGGAAGGACCGCGGTTCCAGGTCGACCACATCGTCGTGGCCGGCGGCCCGGGCACGCCGCTCCCCGGTGAGGCCCCCGGGTGGTGGACCGGCCAGCTGCGCCGGCTCGCCGCCTTCTACCGCCGGTCCCAGTTCGGCGAGGGGCCCGCGGACTTCGGCCAGTACCGCACCGAACTGCGCGGCGGAGGCGAGAAGTCCGCGTACGGCGTGCAGGAGACGGACACCATCTCCCGCCTGGTGTACGGCATGGCCACCACCTACCTCCTCACCGGCGAGGAGGAGTACCTGGACATCGCCGAGCGCGGCTGCGCCTACCTCCACGACCACCTGCGGTTCCACGACCCGGCGGAGGACGTGGTCCACTGGTACCACGGCATCGAGAAGCACCCGCTGGGCGAACGCAAGCTGTACGCGTCGGAGTTCGGCGACGAGCACCGCTCCCTGCCCGCGTACGAACAGATCTACGCGCTCGTCGGCCTGGCGCAGACGTACCGGATCACCGGCGACCCGGTGATCCGCGCGGACATCGACGGCACGGTACGGCTCTTCGAGCGCTTCTACGCCGACCCGCGGCTCGGGGGCTACTACTCCCACATCGACCCGGTGACCTTCAGCCCGCACGCCGACACCCTGGGCCCCAACCGCTCCCGCAAGAACTGGAACTCCACCGGCGACCACGCGCCCGCCTACCTGATCAACCTCTACCTCGCCACCGGCGACGAACGGCACCTGCGCATGCTGGAGCACGCCTTCGACATGATCGTGGAGCACATGCCGGAGCGCGGCGGTCCCGGTCCCTTCGTCAACGAGCGGTTCCACGCCGACTGGACCCCCGACCACGGCTGGGGCTGGCAGCAGAACCACGCGGTGGTCGGCCACAACCTGAAGATCGTCTGGAATCTGCTGCGCATGCAGTGGACCCGCCCCAAGCGCGAGTACCGGGCGCTCGCCGAGGAGCTCGGCGCCCGCCTGCCCGCCGTCGGCCGGGACGCCCAGCGCGGCGGGTGGTACGACCTCATCGAGCGCGAACCGCGCGACGGCCGGCACGCCTTCGCCCGGCACGACCGCAAGACCTGGTGGCAGCAGGAACAGGCCATCCTGGCCTACCTGCTGCTGGCCGCCCACACCGGCGACGCCGGGCACCTGCGGCACGCGCGCGAGGCCGCCGCCTTCTACAACGCCTTCTTCCTCGACCACGACGCCGGCGCCGTCCACTTCACCGTGCTCGCCCAGGGCATCCCGTACGCGGTCGGCAACGAGCGGCTCAAGGGCAGCCACGCGATGTCCATGTACCACAAGGCGGAGCTGTGCTATCTCGCCGAGACCTACGAGCGGCTGCTGATCCAGGGGGAGCCGCTGGAGCTGTGGTACAGGCCCCGGCCGGACGCCGCCCTGCCCGGCCGTCGCGTCCTGCGCGTCGCCCCCGACCTGCTGCCGCCCGGGAAGGTCCACCTGGAGCGGGTGCTCGTCGACGGCGAGCCCTGGCCCGACTTCGACGCCGACGCCATGGCGGTACGGCTGCCGGACACCGCCGGCCGGCCGACGGTCCGGGTCCGCCTGCGGCCCGGCCCCGCGCCCGTACGGAAAGGAACCGGCCGATGACCTTCGACGCCTACCTCGCCGTCTCCGGACGGACGGCGGTCATCCACCTGTCCGGCGAACTCACCGACGCCCGGGTGACGGCACTGCGCGCCCTGCTGGGCCAGGCCGTCCAGCAGCCGGTGGACCGCCTGGTCCTCCGGCTCGGGGAGCTGACGTCGCTGGCCGCCGGCGGGGTGCGCTGCGTCGCCCTGGCCCAGCAGGAACTGCCCCAGGGCACCGACCTCGTCCTCGAAGGCGCCCGGGACGCCGTGCTGTCCGCGCTGCGCCTCGGCGGTGTGCACGCCGTCGCCGTACCGGCCGCGCCGCCCTCCCCCGCACCTCCCGCGGCGCCGCCCGCGCCCGCCCCCCATTCCCTGCACCGCCATCCGTCGATAAGGAGTCTCTCCCTGTGAAGGCTGTTCCGAAGACTGTCGCGAAGGCCGTTGTGATGGCCGGCGGCGAGGGCACCCGCCTGCGCCCCCTGACCACGTCCCTGCCCAAGCCGCTGCTCCCGGTCGGCGAACGCCCGATCATGGAGCACGTCCTGCGGCTGCTGCGCAGACACGGCATCCGGGAGACGGTCGTCACCGTCCAGTTCCTCGCCCACCTGATCCAGGAGCGGTTCGGCGACGGTTCCGGCCTCGGCATGTCGCTCACGTACGCCCACGAGGAGACGCCCCTGGGCACGGCGGGCAGCGTCAAGAACGCCGAACGGGAGCTGGCCGGCGCCCCCTTCCTGGTGATCTCCGGCGACGCGCTGACCGACATCGACCTGTCGGCGCTGATACGCCACCACCGGGAGCGGGGCGCGCTGGTCACGGTCTGCCTGACCCGCGTGCCCGACCCGCTGGAGTTCGGCGTCACCGTGCTGGGCGCGGACGGGCGCATCGAGCGCTTCCTGGAGAAGCCGACGTGGGGCGAGGTCTTCTCCGACACCGTCAACACCGGCATCTACGTGATGGAACCGGAGGTGCTCGCCCGCGTCCCGGCCGGGGAGCCGGTCGACTGGTCCGGGGACGTCTTCCCGCGCCTGATCGCCGAGGGCGCGGCCGTCCACGGCTACGTCGCCGACGGGTACTGGCAGGACGTCGGCACCCTGGACAGCTACCGGCAGGCCCAGACGGACCTGCTGGACGGCCGGGTGGACGGCGAGCTCCCCGGCACCGAGGTCCTGCCCGGGGTGTGGGTGGCCGACAGCGCCTCCGTCGACCCCGAGGCGGACGTCCGGGGCCCCGTCGTCATCGGCGAGCACGCCCGCGTCGCCGCCGGGGCACGGGTGCACGAGCACTCCGTGATCGGCGCCCACGGCGTCGTCGAACCCGGCGCCCACCTGCACCGGGCGGTGCTCCATCCGTACGCCTACGCCGGGCCGCACACCTCCCTGCGCGGCTGCGTGGTGGGGCGCAACGCCACCACCGGGCGCTCCGCGCGCCTGGAGGAGGGCGTGATCGTCGGCGAGGACTCGCGGGTGGGGCAGGACGCGGTCGTCTCGGCGGGCGTCGTCGTCAACCCGGCCAGGACCATCGGGCCCGGCGCCGTCATCGGCACCGACCTGATCTGGGACGGCCGGGGCTCGCGCTCCCTGTTCGGCCCCCGTGGCGTCAGCGGCGTGGTGAACGTCGACCTCACCGCCGAGCTGGTGGTGCGGCTCGCCGGGGCCTACGCCACGACGGTGCCCCACGACGCCACGGTCACCGTCGCCCGCGACCACGCCCAGGGTTCCCGGGTGCTGGCCGCCGCGGTGGTCTCCGCGCTCCAGTCGAGCGGGGTGCATGTACGGGACCTGGGGCACGTCCCGGTGCCGGTGGCCCGGCGGGAGGCCGCCCTCACCGACGGCGGCGTGCTGCTGACGGCGACCCCCGGCGCGGCCGACTCGGTGAGCCTGACCTTCCTCGACGAGCACGGCGTCGACCTCGGCACGGCCGCGCAGCGCAAGCTGGAACGCCTGCTGCACCAGGCCCGGTTCCGCCGCGCGCCCGCCGGGGAGTTCGGCGGGCTGCTCTCGGGCGAGGAGTCCGCGCGGACCGCGATCACGGCGTACACCGAGCGGCTGCTGAGGCTGACCGGTACCGCGGCGATCCGGGAGCGCGCACCCAAGGTGGTCGTGGACGCCGCGTTCGGCAGCGGCGCCCTGGTGCTGCCCGGCCTCCTGGACGGCCTGGGCGTCCGCGCGGTCACGCTCAACACCGGCCTGGACGACGAGCGCGCCACCGAGACCGACATCGAGCGCCGCGCCGCCCTGCGCTACCTCGGCGACGTCGTCGCCGCCAACGACGCCGACTTCGGCGTCCGCGTCGACCCGACCGGACAGCGCATCGCGGTCGTCGACGAGCGGGGCGGGATCGTCCCCGACGAGACCCTGCTGCTGCTCCTGGCCGGGCTCGTCACGGCCGAACGGCCGGGCGGCACGGTCGTGCTGCCGCCCACCGTCAGCCGCGCCGCCGAGTCCGTCGCCGCCCGGCACGGCGGGCGGGTGGTGCGGACGGCCTCGGCGCCGGACCGCGCGATCCGGGCCGCGGGCGCCGCGGGCACCGTCCTGGCCGCCGACGGCCACGGGGGCTTCACCTTCCCGGAGAACTCCCCGTACACCGACGGGTTCGGCGCGCTGGCCCGCCTGACCGGCCTCCTCGCCCGGCGGGCGCGGCCGCTGAGCGAGCTGGTGCAGGAGGTGCCGCGCACGTTCGTCCGCCGGCGCGAGCTCACCACCCCGTGGGAGGCCAAGGGCGCGGTGATGCGGCAGGTCGCCGAGGCCGCGGCCGGCCTGGAGGTGGACACCACCGAAGGCATCCGCGTGATCGAACCGGACGGCCGGTGGGCCCTGGTGCTGCCGGACGCCTCGCGCGCGGTCACCAGGGTATGGGCGGAGGCCCCGAGCGCCGACGCGGCCGACGCCCTGCTGGCCCGCTGGGCCGACGCGGTGTCCCGCTCCACCGCCTGACCCCCGCTCCCCGCACCCTCCCCGCCCCGCGCGGTCGCGGCTCCCGGCCCCCACGGTCCGGGAGCCGCTCGCCGTTCCGGGGTGTGCTACTGCGGTGGGGCGTGCGCGCCTAGACTTCCCCTCGCCCGTGACGGGCATCAGTCCCCAGGCCGGGGAGGAACCGGGGAAGTGACGTGGACGTGAAGGCAAGGCGGGGCCATGGCAGCGCGGCCGGCCCCACGGCGCGCAGCGCGCCGGCGGAACTGGCCGAGCAGGCCACGCGGCTGACCTCCGCGATGGACGCCACCGTCAACGCCGAGGCGGCCCGGCACGGTCTGACCCGTGCCGACTTCGACGTCCTGGCCGCGCTCCGGGCCGCGCCGGACCACCGGCTCAAGCCGACCGAACTGTCCTCCTTGTGCCGTCTGTCGTCCGGCGGGACCAGCAACGTCATCCGGCGGATGACCGAGTCCGGCTACGTCGTGCGGGAGGCCGACCTGTACGACGGGCGCAGCTCCTGGGCGCAGCTCACCGAGGAGGGCACGCGCGTGTGCGACCGGGTGCAGGAGACCGTGGACGGCGTGCACGCCCGTCTGCTGGCCGGTCTGCCGCCCGGCGTGGTCGACGCGCTGACGGCCCTGCTGGCCCAGGCGGTCGACGCCCTGGAGTCCGGCGCCTGACCTCCGCGCGGGGCGCGGCGGCCGGCCCCGCGCCGGCGGGTGCATCGCGCGACGAGGGCGCCCGGTGCCGTCCGGCACCGGGGCCCTCGTCCACCGCCCGCCGCGGCGGACCCGGCCGTCACACCGCTTCCGTCACGCTGCTTCGATCACGCTGCCTCGGTCGCGCGGCTCCGCAGCGTGGCGAGCACGTCCCGCAGGCGGTCGGCGGTCGGAACGCCCTCGGTGCGCCAGTTGCCGATGGTCAGCGTCGGCACGGTGTGGATGCGGTGGACACGCCGCGCCTCCTCCTGCTCGTGGCGGTACTGCGCGGCGGCCGTCCCGGACGTGATGTGGGCGAGGAACGCGCGGCGGTCGAGGCCGACCTCACCGGCCAGGTCCGCGAGCAGCGCCGGGTCGGAGATGTCCAGGTGCTCCAGGAAGTGGGCGTCGAAGACGCGGTCGCTGTACGCCGCCCCCGCCCCCTCCCGCTCGGCGTGGCGGTGCCCCCGCAGCGCGCGCCCGGTGCGCGGCAGCGGCAGCGAGGGGGCGGCGCCGAGCTTGACGCCGAGCCGCTCGGCCATGGGCAGCACGGAGTTCTCCCAGACCCGCTCGGGGTAGTCCCCCTCGCCGGGCGGCGGCGTGCCCTCCGGGTGCAGCTCGTAGGCGCGCCACACCGTCCTGACGTCCGGGTCGGTGACCGCCTCGGCGAGCACCTGGCGGGTCATCACGGAGAAGGGGCATATGTAGTCGAACCAGACATCGATCGTCAGCGTCATCATGAGCCTCCGTCACGGGGCGGGCCGGACTCTCCGGCCCCTCGGGCCAGGGGGTGGTCGGGCATCCCGGGCGTACCGGGAGCGGGCGGCAGGGGGGCGCCCGGCGCGGGAGCGGGCGCAGCCGGCGTGGGGCCGGTGCCCATGCGCCGGGTGAGGGGCCGCTCGAAGAACACGTACAGCGGCCAGGCCAGGGCGAGCGTCACGGCGAGCCAGAGCAGCAGCATCCCGGTCCCTTCGACGAGGCCCCAGGACCGTTCCGCGCCGACCACCCGGTGCCCGTACATCTGCACGAGCCGGTGCAGCAGGTAGAAGGCGAAGGAGATCTCGCCGAGCCGGACCATGACGCGGCCCCCGAACGGTGAAACGTTTCCTCGCACATCGGCCGCCGCCGCGGCGGTCACCAGGCAGGCCAGCGGGACGACCGTCGCCGCCACCATGCCGTACGCGAACGGCACCACCAGCGCGGCCGCGTACCCGGCCACCAGCATGAGCCCGGCGAGCGGGAGCCCGGGACCGCGCCAGCGCCCGGTCCACAGGATCCGCGCCATCACCATGCCGAGGACGAACTCCAGGGCCCGTGCGGGCGGGAAGGCGAACACGAACCAGTAGTGCTCCTCCGAGACGGCCAGCCACCACATCTCGGGCCCGGCCGGCAGGACCGCCGACGCCAGGAGCGGCACGCAGAGGACGCCCGCCACCAGCCCCCCGGCCCACCACCACAGCCGGTCCGGCCGGATCCGCAGCACCAGCCGCAACAGCAACGGGAAGGCCAGGTAGAACACCGCCTCGCAGGCCAGTGACCAGCTGACCGGGTTGACGCTCAGGATCACGTCCACGTCCGGCACCCAGGTCTGGACGAGCAGCAGGTTGCGCACGGCCCCGGGCAGCGCCTGCCCGGTCCACGCGAGCAGCACGGCGGCCACGGCGAAGGTCAGCACATGGCTCGGGTAGATCTTCCACAGGCGCCGCCGCCAGAAGCGGCGCGGGGTGTCGTCCGGGCGTGCGGACCAGGTGAGCAGGAAGCCGCTGAGGACGAAGAAGAAGGACACACCGACCCAGCCCGCTTTGGAGAACAGGCGGAAGAAGGCGGCGTCGGCCCCCGGATCGCTGAAGACGTGCTCGTACGTGGCGTGGAAGAGGAAGACGAGCAGCGCCGCGGCGAACCGCATCCCCGTCAGGGACGGCAGCCGCGCGCCGCCCGGCCGGCCGGCCGCCGCGGTCGCCGCATTCGCGTCCCGTGCGTCAACTGCCACCACTGCGCCCCCTCTGCGGCGGTCCGGATCCTGTCCCGACCAGCCTGTGGGCCCTCCGGCGCCCCGGCAACGCCGACTTGGACAAGACGCGGCGGATCGGGCGGTCAACCGCCATGGGCACGGGCCGACTTCCGCAAGTAGGCCGCCTGCCCGGCAACCCCCTTGGAAAATACAGAACGTTCTCTATTCTTTGGGGTGAGGAGAGTCTCCAACACCCGTCGCCCGTCCGAACCACAAGGGGGGAACCATCGTGGCTGCGCACGGCATCACGCACCTGCGGGGGCCGGCCGACCCGGCTCCGATCGCCGCCTACGCGGAGGAACTCTTCGGCCATCTGCCCCGCGCCGACCAGCGAAGATGGGCGCACGCCTATCTGCAGGGCCTGCTCACCACACCCGGCAAGAAGTCGATCCGGCGCCTGGCCGCCGCCGTCTCCACCTCACCCACCGCATCCCAGTCGCTCCAGCAGTTCGTGAACGCCAGCCCCTGGGAGTGGGAACCCGCCCGCGAGGAGCTGATGCGCTGGGTCGAGCAGCGCGCGCCGGTCCGGGCCTGGACGATCACCCCCACGGTCCTGCCCAAGCGGGGCGATCACTCGGTGGGCGTCCACCGCCGCTTCGTCCCCTCGGCCGGACGTACCGTCAACTGCCAGGTCTGCCTGGGGTTGTTCCTCTCCGTCCCCGGGCACAACGTCCCGGTCGACTGGCGCCTGTTCCTCCCCGACCACTGGACCGACGACAAGACACTGCGCCGGCGCACCCGCATCCCGGACACCGTGCGCCACCGCCCGCTGTGGGCGGACACGCTCGACCTGGTGGCGACGGCCGCCGCGCGCACCTCCGCGGCCGCCGTGCCGGTCGTGGCCGACATGACGGAGCTGCCCAGCATCGCTCCCCTCGTCTCCGGACTGGCCTCGCGCGGCTTCGACTTCGTCGTGGCCGTGCCCGACGGCATGCAGGTGATCGCCGACGGGCACCTCAAGTCCCAGCCGGCCGTGCACACGGCCGCCTCGTCCTCGACGCTCAGCGCCCGGTCGTTCCTGGCCATGAACAGCAGACGGCACCCGCACACGGCCACCGTGACGGCGACCGACGGGGAACAGCGCCTGCTGCGCATCCTCAACGGCCTGGTCCGCGTGCCCGGCGTCCGGGCGGGCGTCGGCACCCCGCACCGCACCTACCGCCTGTTCGCCGAGTGGCACCCCGACGAGCAGCGGCCGTCGCGGGTGTGGCTGACCAACATGGTGCAGACGCGCATGAACGAACTGCTCGCCCTGACCCGGCTGCGGGCCGGTACCGCCGCGACGGTCCACAGCCTGCGCGAACACCTGGGCCTGCTGGACTTCGAGGGCCGGTCCTTCCCCGGCTGGCACCACCACATGACGCTCGTCTCGGCGGCGTACGCCTACAGCCGCCTGGCCGCGCCCGCCGAACCGCCACGGATCGTCGGACTGGACAGGCGCTCCGCCTGACCGCCCGACCCGCCGGCCGCCGCACCGCCCCCTGTGCGGCGGCCGGCGCATGTCGTGACGCGGCCCCGGGGGGCGGCCGGGGGGGGCGGCGGACATGACGGAGCGGGCGGTGCGGAGGAGCCGTGAAGCCCCTCCGCACCGCCCGCGTCACCGGACCGTCCCGTACACCGGTCCCGTCCGGCAGGTGCCGGACGCGCCGTCAGCGGCCGGGGAACGCCTCCGATGTCACCGTCGCCGAGAAGGCCACGTGCTCCTCCTGCCATGCGGTGACCTTCGTACGGTCCCGGCCCAGCGCGTCCACGCCGTCCGGGTCGGCCGTGACCCAGCAGGGCGAGTCGAACTCGACGTACCGGAAGAAGGCGATGTCCATGCCCACCGGAAGGATCCGGCGGCCGGGCCGGAGGGCCTGGGTGGCCTGGCGCGCGGCCTCCAGCAGGAGCATCCCGGGCGCGTGGTCGACCGGGTGGTCGAACAGCACCGGGTGGCCGGGGTCCGTACGCAGTTGCCAGCGCCCGTCCCGGTCGGCCGGGGCGAGCACCACATCCGGCCACCGGTCGCGACCCACGACGGTGGGATCCACCGGCGCGGCGGGAGGGAGCGCGGTCGCGAGCACCCGGTCGATGTCGGCGCGTCCGGCGCGCAGCCGCTGGTAGACCGCCGGGGAGTAGCAGCCGTACCGGGTTTCGGCCGTGGCGAGCGGCGCGCCGTCCCGGAGGATGTCGAAGTGCATGGTCACGGCGGCCAGCTGGCCGCCCCGGCGCCGGATGTCCGAGGCGGTGACGCGCAGCTCCAGCTCGGCCGGCACGAAGCCGGTGGGCAGGGCCGCCGGGTCCAGCGTGTAGCGGAAGAAGTCCCAGCTGAGACGGGTGTCGAAGGGGACGTCGTAGGCCGCGTGGGAGAGCAGGGGCAGGGTCTGACGGACGGTTTCACTCAGCAGCAGCGGGTCGTGCAGCCCCTCGTGCGCCGTGTAGAAGCAGTGCTGCCGGGGCCACTGTGCGGTGACGGTGAAGGAGTCCTCACCGGTGGGGTGCCAGCCGGTGAGGAACACCTCGGCTATGGCCGCGCGGTGGACGAACTCGCGCGGAACGGCGTGGGTGAGGGTGGGCGTGAACACGGGTGCGGGCGTCCCGGTCGTGCGCGCGGTGGTGTTGGGCATGCGCAGTCTTCCCCCCAGATCGCATGTGTCGATGACCGTGCGCACGGGCCCCTGTGGGCCGTACGCACCCTCATAAAATAGAGAGTGTTCTTTTTGTTTGTCGAGCGGTATCAGCCGAAGTTTCCCGAACCGCTGGTCAGGACGGTGATGTTGAGCAGGGCGGCGGATACCATAGAGAGCGTTCTCTATGATTGAGGAGGGTGCATGGCACGGACGAAACAGGAGCGGGCGGTCAGGACGCGAGAATCGATCTTGCGTGCGGCCGCGGAGGTCCTCGACGAATACGGGTTCGCCGGCGCCAGCATCACCAAGATCGCGGAGCGCGCCGGCGCGACGACCGGAGCCATGTACTTCCACTTCAAGTCGAAGGAGGGCCTGGCACAGGCCGTGATGAACGCCCAGCCGGACACGATCGTCCCGCTCCTGCAGTCGCAGGGGCTGCAACGGCTGGTGGACATCACGCTCGTGTGGTCGCGCCAGCTCCAGGAGGACGCGCTGCTGCGCGCCGCCGTCCGGCTGGCCGTGGAGCAGGGGGCGTTCGGGATGCGGGACGACACCTCGTACCGGACGTGGATGCGGATCATGACCGAGTGCCTGCTCGACGCGCGGGACCGGGGCGAACTGCTGGCGTCGACGGATCCGGTCGAGGTGGCCGAGTTCGTCGTCGGGGCGTGTACCGGCATCCAGCTCTACTCGCAGCTGGTCAGCGGGCGCGCGGACCTTCCCGAGCGGACGGTGGCGATGTGGCGCTACCTGCTCCCGGGGATCGCGGCCCCCGCGGTCGCGGAGCGGATCGAACTCGCCACGGACCGCGCGGGCAGCGTATGAGCACCCGCGCCGCTCCGGACGCCCCGGTCGCACCGGGGACCACCGCGCCGGCCGTCCCGGAGACCACGGCCGCCCCGCGGGGTCTGACCGTCGTGGTCACCGGCGCCAGCGGCACGCTGGGTCGCGAGGCGGCCGCCCTGCTGGCGTCCTGCCACCGCGTCCGGGCGCTCACCCGGGACCCCGCGAGGGCGGCCGCCGGCGGACTGGCGGGGCAGGTCATGGGCGCCGACTTCGCCGACCGCGCCTCGCTCGCCCGCGCCTGCGAGGGCGCGGACGCACTCCTCGTCATCACGAGCAACCCCCTGCGGCCCGACCACGACGACAACGTCCTCGCGGCGGCCCGGGCGGGCGGTGTCCGGCACGTCGTCAAGGTGTCCGCGCTCGCCGTCACGGACCCGGACGCCGACGACCTCGTCACCCGCTGGCAGCGTGAGAACGAGGAGCGGGTGCGCGCCTCGGGGATGGCGTGGACGCTGCTGCGCCCGCGGGCGTTCATGTCCAAGACGCGCGACTGGGCGCCGTCGATCGCGCGGGAGTCGGTGGTACGGGCGCTGCACGGCGACTCGCGCAACGCCTGCGTCGACCCCCGGGACGTGTCGGCGGTGGCGGCCCGGGTCCTGACGGAACCCGGACACGCGGGACGCGCGTACGCCCTGACCGGACCCGCCGCCGTGTCCGCGCGCGACCAGTGCCGGGAGCTGGCGGCCGTGGTGGGCAGACCCCTGCGCTTCGTCGGTATGACCCCTCGGGAGGCGGTCGACGCCTGGCGCGAGCGCTATCCCGAACCCCTGGTGCAGGCGCTGCTGGAGATGAGCGCCCGTCAGGCGGCGGGTGGCAAGGCGGACGTGGCTCACGGGGTTGCGGAGGTCCTGGGACGGCCGCCCGCGGCCTTCGCGGCCTGGGCCCGGGATCACGCCGCGGTCTTCCGCCACGCGGCGTGACCGGATCGCGCCCCCCGCGTGACCGGCGTCACGGCGCCGTCCCCGGCCCGGGGAGTTCAATGGCCGCATGAGACCTGGTCAGTTACTCCTCGACGGAAAGATCGTCATGGTCACGGGCGCGTCGAGCGGCATCGGCGCGGCCGCGGCCCGGCTGTTCGCCGCGGAGGGCGCGGCGGTCGTGCTGGTGGCCCGCCGGGAGGACCGGCTGCGGGCCCTCGAGAAGGAGATCGCCGGCAGCGGTGGCCGTGCCGTCGCGGCGCCCGCCGATGTGACCCGGACGGACGAGGTCGCCGCGGCCGTGGCGGTCGCCGTGGACACCTACGGCGGCCTGCACGGCGCCTTCAACAACGCGGGCTGGGCCACCGTGGGGACCGACCTGCACGAGACCGACGACGCGGTCTTCCAGCAGATCATGGACGTCAACGTGCGGGGCGTCTGGAACTGCATGCGCCACCAGATACCGGTGATGCTCCGCTCCGGCTCGGGCGCCATCGTCAACACCTCCAGCGTCGCGGGCGTGCTCGCCACCGGAGCCGTCTCGCCGTACGTCGCCGCCAAGCACGCGGTGATCGGCCTCACCCGGGCGGCCGCCGCCGAGTACGGACAGCGTGGCCTGCGGGTCAACGCGCTCGTCGTGGGCAACACCCGCACGGAACTGATGGACCAGGTGCTGGAGGAGACCCCCGGCCTGGAGGAACGTTTCCTCGCCCGGCCGATCCAGAAGCGGATGGCCGCTCCTTCGGAGGTGGCCGAGGCGGCGGTGTGGCTGTGCAGCGACCGCTCCTCCTTCGTCACCGGCGCGGCGGTCCCCGTGGACGGGGGCTGGACGGCCGCCTGACACCGGATCAGCGCCGTGTACCGCCCTCGGCCACGCCGTAGAGGACGAGGTTGTCGGCGTACGCGTGCGCCTTCCGGTCGAACGTGCCGGCGCAGGTCACCAGCGCGAGGCGCGGAGCCCCTTCGGCGCTGAACAGGTCGGCCGGAAGCTCGGACTTCGGGTAGGTGCGGCGGGCGACGATCCGGTACGTGTGGCGGGCGCCGTCGGCCGTGGTGATGTGGGCGCGGGCGCCCAACGGCACCGTGTGGAGCCCCTCCAGGGGGCCTGCCCCTTCGTCGGCCGTGTCCAGGTGCCCGGCCAGCAGGAGGGTGCCCCGGGCGGCGCCGGGATGGGCGCCGAGGGCCCACCAGCCCATGCGGGACGGCGACGCCGGCAGGGCCAGGACGCCTCCGGTGCCGATGGTGACCGGATCGACCGGGATCCGCTCCACGTGCCCGGGGACGGCGAGGGCGAGGGGCGGGGACGCCGCGTGCGCGGCCCCGGCCGCCGACGCGGACGAGGGGACGGCGCCCGCGTCGGGCGTGCGTACGGCGGGCCGGCCGGGCGGTGCCAGGAACAAGCACGCCAGCGCCGCGACAGCCGCCGACGCGAACCCGGCCCGGACCAGCAGCCCGTCCGGGCCGGACCCGCCGCCCAGCCGGAGGCCGTCCTTGCCGGTCACGGCCGTGACATCCGCCGGGTCAGCGGCTGTCGTTGCGACGGATGCGGTTCGCGGCCCAGAAGGCGCCGCCCGCGACGAGCACGCCGCCGAGCGCCACCGCCGGAATCGCGAGGAACACCGGGACCTCCGCGGCCAGCGCGGCCTGTCCGCCGCTGCCCGCGTGGATGGCCTTCGGCGTGTG
This sequence comes from Streptomyces sp. NRRL S-118, assembly GCF_000716335.1. Lineage (GTDB taxonomy): Bacteria > Actinomycetota > Actinomycetes > Streptomycetales > Streptomycetaceae > Streptomyces. The sequence goes on from NZ_KL591013.1 coordinate 25,743, forward strand.
GTCGCCGGTGTGGTGGCACGCGCCGCCGCGCACCATGTCCAGGTGCATGGCGACGACCGGCCGGGCGGCCTTGGCCGCGGCGGTCACCTCGGCGTTCCGGCCGTGGGCGACCTGGTTGTCGATGCGCGCCAGCGTCTTCTCGTGGGCGGCGGCCATCACGGCGAGCCAGGCGGTGTCGTACGCGCTCGTACCGGCCTTCTTCATGACGCTCTCGAGCGCCTTCTGCTGCTCCGCCGTGGGCGCGACGGGCAGGTCGACGCCGAGCTTGTCGGAGAGCGCCTTGGTGGAGGCGTCGAGCTTGGTGTGGTCGCGGATCAGGGCCTGGCCCGCGCTCTTGACGCACGAGGTCGTGGCGTTCTTCTGCGCGTCCTGACCCGCGGCGATCTCCGCGAGGTTGCCCTGGCGGGAAGCGCGCAGGAAGGCGTTGTCGACGGGCAGCGCGCTCGCGTCGCCGGAGGCGGCCGCGGGGGCGGCCAGACCTACGGCTATACCGGTGAAGGCGAGGCAGGCGAGGGCCGTGGCGGCCCCTCGCCGGGGGGAGCGGGAGCGGATCACGATGTCTTGTCCGTTTCTCGTCGGCGGTGCACGACCCTCACGGGGAGAGGGCCCACGGTGACCATCCGAAGGCGACGACGCCCGGCGCGCCACCCGCAATACTGCAAACGGCGCATCCCGGGCGGGCTCCCGCGACTCCCCGAGGCCGGCGGGAGCGTCGCGGAGGGGGAGGTTTCCGGCCACGGTGACGGCGTGGCCGCGGGGGCGGGGCCGAACCCCGTGACCTCCTCCGGCGCCATGTCCCGGATCCGCGTCCGGGCCGCATCACGCAGCCGCGTCCGGGCCGTAGCACTGAGCCGCGCTCCGGGGGCACCTCCGGGGGCGCGTCCCGGGGGTCGCCTCCGGTCGCGTCCCCGGGGGACCCGTAACCGGGACGGCGGCGGCCACCGGACGGCGACGTTCGGAGCCTTCGTTCGGGTCTCGAAGAGACCGCCGTGGGGTATCGGTCCCCCGTTCGCCCGGTGATGGCTTGGACTCGCCAACCCCTGAACTGGGTCTTGTCACCGTACGCAGTCACGTGAGTACATGGAGTTGCGTACGTTCCAAGGGGATGGCGGGGGTGGTCAGCCGTGGCGAACGCTCCGGGCTCCGTGCTCGGCCGGACGGCATTAAGAGACAGGGCACCGGCCCGTGCTGCGGTGCCATCGCAGGCACTGCCGCACGCGCTGATGCAGGTACCTCAGCAGATGACACGTCAAAAAGCACCACCGCGTCAGCAACCTCGCCCTGCCGGGCAGTCGGTGCGCGGGACCCGACAGGTCTGCGCGGCGCTCGCGGCGCTCGCCGAGTCCGCCCGCAGGGAATTGCTGACCTTCGACGACCCGGCCGCCTGCCTCGGCCACTCGATCCCGCAGCCCTTCCTGGAACTCGCCGGCGCCTGTGTCCGCACGGCCACCGAGCGGGTGGAACGAGTGGGTACGGTCCGGCAGATCGTGCCGCGGCACGCGCTCGACCGGGTCACGGCGGCCGATGTCGCGGCGGCGGGCCGGCTGACGGGCCGGACACGGCTGACGGAGTCGATCCCGTTCAAGATGATCATCGTGGACCGCACGGTCGCGGCGATCCCGCTCGACCTCGAACTGCTCTACAACGGGCTGCTGCTGATCCGCGACCCGGTGATCGTGCAGGCGCTGGTGCGTGCCCACCGCGCCTGGTGGGAGGCGGGCGACGAGGTGACGGCGTCGCCCGCGCCACCCGGATCGCTGCCGCCGCACCTGCGGCCGGTCCTGGAGGCGCTGCTGGCCGGCCTCACCGATGAGACGGCCGCCGCGCGGCTGGGGATATCGGGGCGTACCTACAGCCGGCGCGTGGGAGAGCTGCTCGCGGCCCTCGGCACCACGAGCCGCTTCCGGGCGGGAGCGGAAGCGGCTCGTCGCGGCTGGGTCTGACGCGCGCGCCGGACCCGAGGGCCGCCTGCGCCTCCGGGACCCGGACCAGGACAGGGCCGGCACCGGGCCTGGAGGTGTCCGCGAAGAAGCGTCGTTCGCCCGCCGGACGGACGGGACTCCGCGAACACTCCCTAGGACACGATGTCCTTGCGCGCGAAGCCGCGGAAGGCCAGCGCGAACAGCACCAGGGCGTACGTCACGGAGACCGCCGCGCCCCTGAGCATGCCGCCCCACTCCAGGTGCGGCTGGAGCGCGTCGGCCCACGCGAACTGCCAGTGCGCGGGAAGGAAGTCGCGCCATGACCCGAGTGCGGTCACCGCGTCCAGGACATTGCCGATGATCGTCAGGCCGACCGCGCCGCCGACCGCGCCCAGCGGCGCATCGGTCCTGGTCGACAGCCAGAAGGCGAGCCCGGCCGTCACGAGTTGGGAGACGAAGACGTACACCACGGCCAGCGCGAGGCGCGGCACGGTGGCGGCCGTGTCCAGCGAACCGCCCGTGGGCAGCTCCAGCGGCCCCCAGCCGTAGGCCGCGGTGCCCACGGCGAGTGCCACCACGGGCAGCAGCAGGATCGCGGCCGCGCTGAAGCCCAGCGCCACGGCCAGTTTCGACCACAGCAGCCTGGCCCGCGGCACGGGCGCGGCGAGCAGGTACCGCAGGGACGACCAGCTCGCCTCGGACGCCACCGTGTCGCCGCAGAACAGCGCCACCGGCACCACCAGCAGGAAGCCCGCCGAGACGAACAGGCAGGTGGCGGCGAAGTTGGCGCCCGACGCGGTCGCCGTGTCCATGAGGGTGATCCGGTCGTTGCCGCGCCCGTCCGCGCCGCCGCCGATGGCGAAGGCGATGGTCAGCACGAAGGGCAGGGCGGCCAGGATCCCGCCCATGACCAGGGTGCGGCGCCGCTTGAGCTGGCGCACCGCCTCGACGCGCAGCGGCAGGGTGCGCCCGGGCCGGTAGCCGGGTGCGGAGTCGAGCAGCGTGCTCACGCGGATCCTCCTCCGATCAGGGTGAGGAACGCGTCCTCCAGGCGGCGGTGCGGTCCGATGCCGGTCAGCGGCACGTCGAGCCGGACCAGTTCGGCGATCAGGGCCGCGGTGCTCGTCGTCCCGTCCAGGCGGACCAGCACGCCGCCTTCGGTACGGGCCGCGGAGCCGACGCCCGGCAGCGTGCCGATCTTCTCGACCAGCGGCTCCGGGAGCTCACCGGCCGTGGTGACGAGCAGGGTGTCGCCCGCGCCGGTGATCTCCGCGACGGGGCCCGCCTGGACGAGCCGGCCGCGGTCCATGACCACCAGGTGGGTGCAGGACTGCTCGACCTCGGAGAGGAGGTGGGAGGAGACGATGACGGTCCGCCCTCCGGCCGCGTACCGGATCATCACGTCCCGCATCTCCCGGATCTGCGGCGGGTCGAGTCCGTTGGTCGGTTCGTCGAGGATGAGGAGGTCCGGCAGTCCGAGCATGGCCTGAGCGATGGCGAGCCGCTGGCGCATGCCCTGCGAGTAGGTGCGGACGGCACGGGCGAGGGCTTCGCCGAGACCCGCGATCTCCAGGGCCTCGTCCATGCGGGCGTCCTCGGCGGGGCGGCCGGTCGCCCGCCAGTACAGCTCCAGGTTGTCGCGGCCCGACAGATGCGGCAGGAAACCCGCTCCCTCGACGAACGCGCCGACGCGGGACAGCACGGGGGCGCCCGGCCGCACGGCGTGCCCGAACACCCGGATCTCACCGGCGTCGGGGGTGATCAGGCCCATGAGCATGCGCAGGGTGGTGGTCTTGCCGGCGCCGTTGGGCCCGAGGAGTCCGAGGACCTGGCCCTTCTCCACGCGGAAGGACAGCTCGCGGACGGCGTACCGGTCGGCGGACTTCGCGTACCGCTTGGTCAGGCCGCTGATGGTGAGCGGGACGTCGGCGAGCGCCGGGTCGGGTGCGGGCGCGGCGGTGCGGCGGCGGGCGGTGAGCAGCAGAGCGGCCGCGACCAGGGCACCGGAGGCCGGCAGGCCCCATACCCACCAGGGCAGTCCGGCCGCCTGGGTGCGGACGGCGGGCGCGGTCGGCACGGACAGGCCGCTCGTGGCGGTGACGGTGTAGGTGGCGGGGGCGGCCGGGGAGGCGTAGCCGAGGTCGGTGGCGGCGAGGACGAGCCGCAGCCGGTGCCCGGCCTCGATCTCGTGGTCGATGGCGGGCAGCGTCAGTTCGACCTCCTTGCCCTTGCCCTTGTCCGCCATGTCCGGGGTGGCGCTCGCGACGCGGACCGGGGCGACGAGCTGCGCGGGCAGGACCTGGCTGCGGCCGTCGGGGCCGACGTCGTAGACCTTGGCGAAGAGAACGGCCTCTCCGGTGTCGGAGGCGACCCGCACCCGGACGGTGGGCGAGCCGGTGATGCGGAGCGTCCCGCCGAGGGGCGGCGAGTCGAAACGGGCGTACTGCCCGGGGAAGTCCAGGGACAGGCCGACGCCGAAGGAGGAGAGCCGGGACAGTCCGCCGCCGACGCCGGGGACGGCGGAGATGGCGGGCGGGCTTGCGCCCGCGGGGTTGCGGAAGCTCTGCTCCCCGCCGGTCAGGGCGACGGTGCGCGTGCCGCTGCGCAGCCCGGGGTAGCGGTCGGCGACGGCGCCGCGCAGCTGGGCCTGCCCGTCGGTGGAGTCGACACCGCCGGTGCGGCTGACCCGGAAGGCGGGGCCGGTGCCGGCTCCGGTGTCGTCCTTGAGGTACCGGTCGAACCAGGTCGTGATGCGCGCCTCGACGCGTTCGGTCTCGCGGTCGCCGCCGTCGTGCCCGCCGGCGATCCAGTCGACGGCGACGGGTGCGCCGTTGGCGCGGACGGCCTCGGCCATCGCGTCGGCGTGCGACAGCGGGAAGAGCGAGTCGGACTGCCCCTGCACGATGAGCGCGGGCACCTTGATGCGGTCCGCGACGGCCGACGGGCTGCGCCGCTCCAGCAGCTCCCGCGCCGCCGCGTCCGGTTTCCCGGCGACGGCCACGCGCTCGTACATGCGGCACAGTTCGTCCTGGAACCGTCCGCACGCGGCCGGCGCGGCCGCGGCCCGGACCGCGCGCCGCGTCCCGCCCGGTGCGTCACCCGCCGCGCCGTTCGTCGCCTCGGCGCCGTCGGGGGCCGCGGCGCCGCGTCCCGCAGGATCGGGGGCCGCGGGGTCCCGGGTCGCGGGGGCGGGGGCCGTGCCCTGGCCGGGGGCGGCGCCGGTGGAGAAGAAGATGCCTGCCCAGAGCTTCTTGAAGACGCCGTCGGGGAACAGCGCGTCCGCGAGGTTCCAGTAGGTGATCTGCGGGGCGATCGCGTCCACCCGCCGGTCGTGGCCGGCCGCGAGCAGCGAGATCGCGCCACCGTACGAGGTTCCGGTCACGCCCACGCGCGGGTCGCCGGCGGCGTCCAGCCGGACCTCGGGGCGCCGGGCGAGCCAGTCGACGAGGCGGGAGACGTCCTTGACCTCGAAGGCGGGATCGTTCAGGCCGATCCGGCCGGTGGAGGCGCCGAAGCCGCGCGCGGACCAGGTCAGCACCGCGTACCCGTCCCGGGCCAGCTTCTCGGCCTGCCCGCGCACGTCGTCCTTGCTGCCGCCGAAGCCGTGACCGAGCAGGACGGCGGGGCGCCGGCCGTCGCCGCCCGTACCGGAGGCGGTGAAGAACGACGTGTCGATCCTCGCCCCGGGCATGTCCAGCACCGTGTCCTCGCGCTGCACGGCGGGCTCGTCGTCCGCGGCGACCGCGGTCCACGTGCCGGCGCCGGCCAGCAGCACGACGGCGGTGGCCGCGGCGGCGGCCCGCCGGCCGCGGGCCGGGCGGGGAAGCCGGGGGAGTCGGATCTGCATGTCTCCGACCCTAGACGGGCCGGCGGGCGGCCGGTCGCTGCCCACGGGCGGAACTCGCTCACCTCCTCCGGGCGTACGGACTACCGTCGCCGTACACCAGCCGCGGTATGCGCGCACGGACGAAAGGAACCGGCGATGGAGATACGCCGCGCCACCACGGTCGCCGAGCTCATGGCCGCCGAGCACCTCTACGACGGCCCGGCGCGTCCGGAATGGGCCGCGCGGTTCCTCGCCGCGCCCGGCCATCTGATGCTCATCGCGTACGTGGACGGCACACCGGCCGGGATGGTGTCGGGTGTCGAGATGCTCCACCCCGACAAGGGCACGGAGATGTGCCTGTACGAGCTGTCCGTCGACGAGCCGTACCGGCGGCGCGGCATCGGCCGGGCGCTGACCGGGGCGCTCGCCGCCGAGGCTCGCGGGCGCGGCTGCTACGGCATGTGGGTCGGCGTGGACACGGACAACGCCCCCGCGCTGGCGACGTACCGCTCGGCCGGCGCCGCCGACGATGGAGAATTCGCCATGCTGACGTGGGAATTCGGCGACGAAGTGGGGAGGAGCTACTAGCTCTCTTGTGCCGTACATGACCAGCCGAGACGCTGTGGGGCCCTCCGGACATGAAAGGTCAGGTGCCCCGAGATGAGAGCCCCCTCTCGCAGGCCCCGTCGCCGCATCGGTGCGTTGATACCCGTCCTCGCCCTCGCGGCCGGCCTGCAGTTCGCCGCGACCCCCACGGCGCATGGCGCGCCCGCCGGCGACCTCCGTCCCGCCCCCGCGGACACCGCCGTCCCCGACAGCTGGATCGTCGTCCTCAAGGACGGCTCGACGCGCGCCGCCGATCTCGGCGTCACCCCGCAGCGCGAGTACCGCAGCGCCCTCACGGGCTTCACCGGCACCTTCTCCCGGGCGAGGGCCGCCGCCCTCGCGGCCGACCCGAGGGTGGCGTACGTCGAACAGAACAGGACCGTCCGCCTCAACGCCACGCAGCCGGACGCCACCTGGGGCCTCGACCGCATCGACCAGCGCAGCCTGCCGCTGTCGACGACGTACACGTACGGCACCACCGCGTCGAACGTGAACGCGTACATCATCGACACCGGCATCCGCACCTCGCACAGCGAGTTCGGCGGCCGCGCGGTGGTCGGCACCGACACCGTCGGCGGCGGGCAGAACGGGCAGGACTGCCAGGGTCACGGCACACACGTCGCCGGTACGGTCGGCGGCAGGACGTACGGCGTGGCGAAGGCCGCCAGGCTGGTCGCGGTCCGCGTGCTGGACTGCAACGGCTCGGGCACGACGGCCGGGGTCATCGCGGGCGTGGACTGGGTCACGGCGAACGCCGTCAAGCCGGCCGTCGCCAACATGAGCCTCGGGGGCGGCGCCAGCGCGACCCTGGACAGCGCGGTCGCGCGGTCGATCGCCTCGGGCGTCTCGTACACGGTCGCGGCGGGGAACGGCAACATCCTCGGCCTGCCGGAGAAGGCGTGCAACACCTCCCCCGCGCGCGTCCCCGAGGCCATCACGGTCGGTGCCACCGACAACGCCGACAAGCGCGCCTCGTTCTCCAACTACGGCACCTGCGTGGACCTCTTCGCACCCGGCGTGAAGATCACCTCCGCCTGGCGGACCGGCGACACGGCGACGAACACGATCTCCGGCACGTCGATGGCGGCACCGCACACGGCGGGCGTGGCGGCCCTGTACCTGGCGCGGCACCCGGCGGCGTCCCCGGCGCAGGTCCGTGACGCGCTGGTCGGCAACGCGACCCCGGGCAAGGTCCAGAACGCCCTCACCGGCTCCCCGAACCGGCTGCTGTACTCCCTGTTCTAGGGCCTCCCGCCGATCGGGCCGGATCGGCGCCCCCTGGGACCCCTGACGGCACGAGGTGCCCGAGGAGCTCCGCACCCGCCGGGTACGGGCGCTCCTCGGGCATCAGCCGTCGCGCCCCTTCGAGGTCGCCCCCGCGTACCAGGGCGTGCATCTCGCGGGCGAGCGGTGTGACGTCCCGGATGGAGACCGTCCACTCGTCGGCGTAGCGGGCCGATGCCTCGCCCGCGAGCCCCAGCTGGAGCGAGCGGTGGGGCAGCGGCGCCAGGTGGAAGTCGCGCTCGGGGTCCCACTGGACGCGGGCGGGCGACTGCCGCAACTGCCGCTTCCAGGCGGCCTGGTCGGGGTGGAAGCCCTGGACGTGGTGCGACAGGCAGGCGTGTCGCAGCGCCCACTCGAAGCCCTCGCGGGTGATCTCGACGGCCAGGACCGTCTCCTGGTCCGCCTTCGTCGCCCAGCCGCAGCGGTACATCATCCACAGGAAGCTCGGCTTGATCCACGTCATCCGCTCCCGCTTCCAGGCGGCCGGGAACCGGCCGGTGCGGGCGGCGGGCCCGCCGATCGCGGGCGCGTAGGCCTGGTAGACGGTGACCGTGTCCTCGGTGTGGAGGGCGCGGATGCGGTGCTTCGGTTCGTTCTCGTTCATCCCGGCAAGGATCGACGGCCGGCCCCGTCCGGGGCCAGCCGTTTTCCCGGTCCGGACGGGTCAGTGGTTGCGGGGGAAGCCCAGGTCCACGCCCGCCGGGGCCTCGGACGGGTCCGGCCAGCGGGTGGTGACGACCTTGCCGCGGGTGTAGAAGTGCACGCCGTCGTTGCCGTAGATGTGGTGGTCCCCGAACAGGGAGTCCTTCCAGCCGCCGAACGAGTGGTAACCGACCGGCACCGGGATCGGCACGTTCACGCCGACCATGCCCGCCTGGACCTCCATCTGGAAGCGGCGGGCGGCGCCGCCGTCGCGGGTGAAGATCGCGGTGCCGTTGCCGAACGGCGAGTCGTTGATGAGACGGACGCCGTCCTCGTAGGTGTCGGCGCGCAGCACGCACAGCACCGGACCGAAGATCTCGTCCCGGTACGCGTCGGAGTCGGTCGACACCTTGTCGAGGAGCGACAGGCCGATCCAGTGGCCGTTCTCGTACCCGTCGACGGTGTACCCCGTGCCGTCGAGGACGACCTCGGCTCCCTGGGCGGCGGCGCCGGTGACGTACGAGGCGACCTTGTCGCGGTGGGCCGCGGTGATCAGCGGACCCATCTCGGAGGCCGGGTCGGTGCCCGGGCCGATCTTGATCTTCTCGGCACGCTCGCGGATCTTCTCGACGAGCTCGTCGCCGATCGCGCCGACCGCCACGACCGCCGAGACGGCCATGCAGCGCTCGCCCGCGGAGCCGTACGCCGCCGAGACCGCGGCGTCCGCGGCCGCGTCGAGATCGGCGTCCGGGAGGACCAGCATGTGGTTCTTGGCGCCGCCCAGCGCCTGGACGCGCTTGCCGTTGGCGGACGCGGTGGTGTGGATGTGGCGGGCGATCGGGGTCGAGCCCACGAAGGACACGGCCGCGACGTCCGGGTGCTCCAGCAGCGCGTCGACCGCGACCTTGTCGCCGTGGACGACGTTGAGGACACCGTCGGGCAGGCCCGCCTCGGCGGCCAGCTCGGCGAGGAGGTTCGCCGCGGACGGGTCCTTCTCGCTCGGCTTCAGCACGAAGGTGTTGCCGCAGGCGATGGCCAGCGGGAACATCCACATCGGCACCATCGCCGGGAAGTTGAACGGGGTGATGCCGGCGACCACACCGAGCGGCTGGCGGATGGCGGCGACGTCGACCCGGCTGGAGACCTGTGTGGACAGCTCGCCCTTGAGCTGGACGGTGATGCCGCAGGCCAGCTCCACGATCTCCAGGCCGCGCGCGACCTCGCCGAGGGCGTCGGAGTGGACCTTGCCGTGCTCGGCGGTGATCAGACCGGCGATCTCGTCGCGGCGGGCGTCGAGCAGCGCGCGGTACCGGAAGAGGATGCCGGTGCGCTGGGCCAGGGAGGACGTGCCCCAGGTCGCGTACGCGGCCTTGGCGGCGGCGACGGCGGCGTCGACCTCCTCGGCCGAGGCGAGGGCGACCCGCGTGGTGACCGCGCCGGTCGCCGGGTCGGTGACCGGACCCCAGTTGCCCGACGTGCCCTCGACGGTCTTGCCACCGATCCAGTGGTGAACGGTCTTCGTCATGACGTACGTGCTCCTCTTCAGACCTCTACAGGTGGCGGCGCCGGGCTGCGACATGCCGGTCGTACTCCTCGCGGGCCTTCACCGCGGCCGGGCGGGTCGCGGTCTCGGCCACGGGCACATCCCACCATGCCTCGGCGGGGGGCGCGCCCGACACTGTGTCTGCCGTTTCGGTCTCCACGTAGACACATGTGGGAACGGTCGACGCGCGTGCCTCCGCGAGGGCTTCCCGCAGGTCACGCACGGTGCGCGGGCGCAGGACGCGCATGCCGAGGGAGGCGGCGTTGGCCGCGAGGTCCACCGGGAGCGGGTCCCCGGTGTACGTGGCGTCGGGCGCGCGGTAGCGGTAGGCGGTGCCGTGGCGCTCGCTGCCGACCGCCTCGGACAGGCCGCCGATGGATGCGTATCCGTGGTTCTGGAGGATGACGACCTTGATGGGCAGGCGCTCCTGCACCGCGGTGACGATCTCGGTGGGATTCATCAGGTACGTACCGTCGCCGACGAACGCCCAGACGGGCCGGCCCGGTGCGGCGAGGGCGACTCCCACGGCGGCCGGGATCTCGTAGCCCATGCAGGAGTACCCGTACTCGACGTGGTACTGGTCGTGGGACCGGGCCCGCCACAGCTTGTGCAGGTCCCCCGGGAGCGAGCCGGCGGCGTTGATCACGATGTCGTCCCCGGTGACCAGGGTGTCGAGTGCGCCCAGGACCTGGGGCTGGGTGGGCCGCGCGTCGTCGCCGCGCGGGGTGTACGCGGCGGTGACGCGCGCCTCCCAGGCGGCCTTGCGCCGCCCGTACTCGGCGGCGTACGCCGGGTCGACGCGGTGCTCCCCCAGGCCCGCCGCGAGCGCCAGGAGCGCGGTGCGGGCGTCGGCGACCAGCGGCAGGCCGGCCATCTTGTGGGCGTCGAAACCCGTGATGTTGAGGTTGACGAAGCGGACGCCGGGGTGGGCGAAGAGCGTCGAGGACGCGGTGGTGAAGTCGGTCCAGCGGGTGCCGACGCCCAGGACCAGGTCGGCGGTGCGGGCGAGGTGGTCCGCGGTGGCGGTGCCGGTGTGGCCGATGCCGCCGACGTCGGCCGGGTGGTCGTGGCTCAGTGAGCCCTTGCCCGCCTGGGTGGAGGCGACCGGGATGCCGGTGGTTTCGGCGAGGGTGCGCAGGGCGTCCTCGGCCGCGCTGTGGTGGACGCCGCCGCCTGCGACGATCAGGGGGCGGGACGAGGCCCGGACCGCCCGCACCGCGGCGTCGAGCTCCGCCGCGTCGGGTGCCGGCCGGCGCACCCGCCACACCCGCTCCGCGAAGAACTCCTCCGGCCAGTCGAAGCCTTCCGCCTGCACGTCCTGCGGCAGCGCGAGGGTGACGGCACCGGTGGCGGCGGGGTCGGTGAGGACGCGCATCGCCTGCAGGGCCGCCGGGACCAGCGCCTCCGGGCGGGTGATCCGGTCGAAGTACGCCGACACGGGCCGCAGGGTGTCGTTGACGGACACGTCACCCGCGCCGGGCACCTCCAGCTGCTGGAGGACCGGGTCGGCGGGGCGGGTGGCGAAGGTGTCGCCGGGCAGCAGCAGGACCGGCAGGCGGTTGATCGTGGCGAGGGCGGCGCCGGTGACGAGGTTGGTGGCGCCGGGTCCGATGGAGGTGGTGACGGCGTGGGCGGAGAGGCGGTTCGACTGGCGGGCGTACCCCACGGCGGCGTGCACCATCGCCTGCTCGTTGCGGCCCTGGAGGAACGGCATCTCCTCGCCGTACTCCAGCAGGGCCTGGCCGAGGCCGGCGACGTTGCCGTGCCCGAAGATGGCCCAGGTGGCGCCGATGAGGCGGTGGCGCCGGCCGTCGCGCTCGGTGTACTGGCGTGCCAGGAAGGCGACGAGCGCCTGCGCGGTGGTGAGCCGGCGCGTGCCGGGCCGGGGGCTGCTCATCGGTATGCCTCCGTCAGGTGGTCGGGATGGAAGCGGATCCGCCACTCCCGTTCGTCGCCCGGGCCCGCCATGACGTTGAGGTAGTACATGGCGTGGCCGGGCGGGGCGATGGACGGGCCGTGCCAGCCGTCCGGTACGAGGACGGCGTCGCCGGTGCGGACCTCGGCGAGGACGTCGGCGCCGCCGGGGCGGGAGGGGGACACCCGCTGGTAGCCCGCTCCCCCGTGCTCGATCTCGAAGTAGTAGATCTCCTCCAGCCGGGTCTCCTCGCCGGGGAGGTGCTCGTCGTGCTTGTGCGGCGGGTAGGAGGACCAGTTGCCGCCGGGGGTGAGGACCTCGACCGCGATGAGCCGGTCGCAGGCGAAGGCGTCGGCGGCGGCGAAGCCCCGCACCTCGCGGGCGCAGGTGCCGCTGCCGCGCGCCTCCAGCGGAACCTCCGGCGCGGGTCCGTAGCGAGCGGGGAGTCGTCGCTCGCACCTCGCTCCTGCCAGGGCGAACCGGCCCCCCGCGCCGGAGGCGATCTGGGCGTGGGCGTCACGCGGCACGTACGCGAAGTCCGTGACGCCGCCGAACACGCTTGTGCGGCCCAGCAGTTCGAAGACCGCGTCCTCGCCGTCGCCCTCCACCCGCACGGTACAGCCGCCGGACAGCGGAAGCACGATCCACTCGCTGTCGCCGGCGGCGAACCGGTGCGTGCCGCCGGCGCCGAGGTCGAGGACGCGCAGGGCGGAGTAGTCCCAGCCGGCGTAGCGGGGGTCGACGCGCAGGGCGTAGGGCCCGTGGGCGGCCCGGCCCCGCGGTACGTACAACTGCCGGTCCCGCGGCGGTGGTGACTGCGGTTCTCGCATGGTCCTTCGTACCCCCTCGGCACGGTGTCTCAGAGCAGGCCCACGGCCGTGTCGACGGCGGCGGCCACGTCGCCGCCGGCCGGGTAGAGCAGGGAGCGTCCGACGACCAGGCCCTGCACGGTGGGCAGCCGCAGGGCCTTGCGCCACCTCTCGTACGCGGCGTCCTGGTCGTCGCCGACCTCTCCGCCGAGCAGGACGGCGGGCAGTGTCGAGGTCTCCATCACGTGCGCCATGTCGTCGGGGTGCTCGGTGACGGGCACCTTGAGCCAGGTGTACGCGGAGGTGCCCGCGAGTCCGGAGGCGATGGCGAGGGAGGTGGTGACCGCCTCTGCGCCGAGGTCGTTGCGGAGCCGGCCGTCCGCCTCCCGGCGGCACAGGAACGGCTCGACGAACACGGGCAGCCGGAGCGCGGCCATCGCGTCGATGGCGCGGGCGGCGGAGTGGAGCGTGGTCAGCGAGCCCGGATCGTTGGGCTCTATGCGCAGCAGCAGCTTCCCGGCGTCGAAGCGGAGGCGGGCGAGGTCCTGCGGGCGGTGGCCGGTGAACCGGTCGTCGAGCTCGAAGGCGGCCCCGGCGAGGCCGCCGCGGTTCATGGAGCCCATCACCACCTTGTCCTCCAGGGCGCCGAGGAGGAGCAGGTCGTCGAGGATGTCGGCGGTGGCGAGGACGCCGTCGACGCCGGGGCGCGACAGGGCCAGGCAGAGCCGTTCGAGCAGGTCGAGGCGGTTGGCCATGGCGAGCGGGCGGTCGCCGACGGCCAGGGCGCCGCGCGCGGGGTGGTCGGCGGCGACGATCATCAGCCGGCCGGAGTCGCCGACGAGCGGCCTGCGCCTGCGGCGCTCCGCGGCCTCGGCCACGGCCTCGGGGTGGCGGGTGCGGACCGCGACGAGGTGCCCGAGGTCGACGCCGGTCACGGCCGTACGCCTTCCGGCCGCCCGCCGTCCGGTCCGGAACCCGCCGGCTCCACGCCGTCCGGTCCGGGGCCCGCCGGCCGTACGCCGTCCAGCGCGGCGGTGACTTCGTCGGGGCGGGGCATCGCGGAGGAGCACGCGAGGCGGGAGGCGACCAGGGCGCCGGCCGCGTTCGCGAACCGCAGGATGCGTTCCAGGTCCCAGCCGGCGAGCAGCCCGTGGCACAGCGCCCCGCCGAACGCGTCTCCGGCCCCGAGTCCGTTGACCACGTCGACCGGGACGGGCGGCACGTCGACGGTCCGGCCGTCGGCCGTCATGGCGAGGACGCCCTCGGGGCCCCGTTTGACGACGGCGAGGCGGACGCCCGCGTCGAGCAGGGCGCGGGCGGCGGCGGCCGGTTCGCGCCGGCCGGTGGCGATCTCGCACTCGTCGAGGTTGCCGACGGCGACAGTGGCGTGCCGCAGCGCCGCGGTGTAGTGGGTGCGGGCGGCGGCGTCGGCCCCGGCCGTGTCCTTCCAGAGGACGGGGCGCCAGTCGAGGTCGAAGACCGTGATGCCGCGCCGGGCCCGGTGGGCGAGCGCGGCGATCGTGGCCGTGCGGCTGGGCTCGGCGGACAGGCCGGTGCCGGTCATCCAGAAGACGCGCGCGGCGGCGATCGCCGCGAGGTCGAGCTCGTGCGCGTGGATCTCCAGGTCGGGGGCCTTGGGGAAGCGGTAGAAGTACAGCGGGAAGTCGTCGGGCGGGAAGATCTCGCAGAAGGTGAGGGGCGTGGGACACCCCTCCACCGGTGTCACCCAGCGGTCGTCCACACCGAACGCCCGCAGTTCCTGGTGCAGGTACTCGCCGAACGGGTCGGCGCCGGTGCGGGTGATCAGGGCGCTGCGGCGCCCGAGCCGCGCGGCGGCGACCGCGACGTTGGCGGCGGAGCCGCCGAGGAACTTGCCGAAGGCGTCGACCCGCGCGAGCGGGACCCCGGTCCGCAGCGGGTACAGGTCCACCCCGATGCGCCCCATGGTGATGAGGTCGTACGGGTCGGCGGGGTCGGTGGGATCGGTCGGGTCGGGTGCCATCCATGTCCCCTTCGCGTCGGCGCCGTGGTCAGGTCTAGCCGCAGCCGGAGAGCCTGTCAACATTTTGTCCTTACATTCGGACCATCGCTTGACGCCCCGCGGCGGGCGCCACCAAGCTGGCCCTCATGACGCCGCTGTCACCTCCGCCGCTGTCGCGCATCCGGATCGGTTCCGCCCCCGACTCATGGGGCGTGTGGTTCGCCGACGACCCCCGGCAGGTCCCCTGGGAACGCTTCCTCGACGAGGTCGCCGCGGCCGGTTACGCGTGGATCGAGCTCGGCCCGTACGGGTACCTCCCCACGGATCCGGTCCGGCTCACCGAGGAGACCGCGCGCCGCGGGCTCAAGGTGTCGGCCGGCACCGTCTTCACCGGGCTGCACCACGGCGAAGCGGTCTGGGAGGAGACCTGGGCGCACGTCGCCGACAACGCGGCGCTGGCGCGGGCCGCGGGCGCCGGCCATCTCGTCGTGATCCCGTCCTTCTGGCGGGACGACAAGACGGGCCAGGTGCTGGAGGACCGGACCCTGACGCCGGAGCAGTGGCGCGACCTGACCCGCCTGACGGAGCGCCTGGGGCGGGAGGTGCGGGACCGTTTCGGGCTGCGCGTCGTCGTCCACCCGCACGCCGACACGCACATCGACAGCGAGGAGAACGTCTCCCGCTTCCTCGACGCCACCGACCCGGAACTGGTGGCGCTGTGCCTGGACACCGGGCATTACGCCTACTGCGGCGGGGACAGCGTCAAGCTGATCGAGACGTACGGGGAGCGGATCGGCTACCTCCACCTCAAGCAGGTCGACCCCCGGATCCTCGCCGAGGTCGTCGCGGAGGGAACGCCGTTCGGGCCGGCCGTCGCACGGGGCGTGATGTGCGAACCCCCGGGCGGGGTCCCCGCGCTGGAACCGGTCCTGGCGGCGGCCCAGGCCCTGGGCGTCGAGCTGTTCGCCATCGTGGAGCAGGACATGTACCCCTGCCCGCCGGACAAGCCGTACCCCATCGCCGAACGCACCCGCCGCTTCCTGCGGTCCTGCGGGGCCTGATCGGCACCCCACGGAGGGCCGTCCACGGCAGGCAGGCCCCGCCCGGGGCGGACCGGGCGGGGCCTGCGTGCCGTGGACGGCTGCCTGTTGCTACTGCCAGCCCATGTCGTGCTGCGTGGGCTTGTGGCCGTGACCGTGGCCGGCGGAGTGCGGCGCCTTGACCTGGGCGCCGCCGGGTGCGGGGTGGGGGGCCGCCGCCGCGGGGACGGCGAGCACGGCCGTGGCCACGGCGGACAGTACGGCGGAGGCACAGAGGGCACGGCGGCTGATCGTGCGGGTCATGCGGGGGCCTTTCCGAAATGATGCGACGGGTCGAACGGGCGTGAGCCGACCGGCCGGCCGTCGACGCTGCGGGAGCGGCCGTACCGGTGCAGGGGAGGAGTGTCCGCCGGACGGGGAGCGCGGGAAAAGACCAACGGCCTGGCCACAAAGGGTCATGGCCCAAGGTGTCCAAGCAGTACGGCCGGATCGGTGGCCCGGACGTGCACGATCCGCCAGCCGAAGAGGGCCGTGCGGCACGCCTGGACGGCCCGGCGTTCGGCGGCCGCGGCGGAAGGGGCGTGGAGGTAGACGCCGAGGGACGGGACCGGGCCGGCGCCGGTGTGCGCGCAGGCGTGCTCGACGCCGGCGGCGACGAGGCGGGCGACGGCGTCGGCGGGCAGAGGGCGGCTGTCGGGGCCGTACAGCCCGACAAGAACGTGGAACACGCGAGCCAACTGTGCCAGTGGTGGCGCAGCGCGGGCGGCCGCGAGCCCGGCCTCTTCCGGCCCGGACCGGAAGAGGCCGCACGTGTCATCATCGGATTTCCTCATGGGGACCCGGGCAGTCCGTGTCACCGGACACGGGCATGCCGCACGGACAGACCAGCCGTGCCGCCGCCCGGGGCGGGAAGGAAGGAAAGGCGTGGCAGAGGACGCGACCAGGGCCGGCGGCGAAGACCGGCCCGTACGGACGCCGGGGGGCATGCAGGACACGCAGAGGGAGCCGGGGGGCCGGGACACGGCCACCCGGGCCGCGCCGGCCGCGGACACGGCGACCGGGGAAGCGGTGAACGGGGAAGCGACGGCCGCGGACACGGCGGCCGGGG
The DNA here is from genome assembly GCF_000716335.1 of Streptomyces sp. NRRL S-118. Taxonomy (GTDB): domain Bacteria; phylum Actinomycetota; class Actinomycetes; order Streptomycetales; family Streptomycetaceae; genus Streptomyces. The sequence continues at coordinate 42,419 of NZ_KL591013.1, forward strand.
AAGCGGTGAACGGGGACGGGGTGAACGGGGAAGCGGTGGGCACGACGGCCGGTGAGTGGGCGGGCTTCGAGCTGGACCCCGAGGCGCAGGACGTCTACCGGGCCATGCTGCTCCACCCGCACGACGGCGTGGCGGAGCTGGCGCGGCGCCTGGGCCGCGACCAGGGGCGGATACGGCGGGCACTGGACCGGCTGAGCGCGCTGGCGCTGGTCCGTCCCACGGCGCAGGACGCCGACGCGATGCGCGCGGTGAACCCCGAGGTGGGGATGGACACGCTGCTCGCCCAGCAGCGTGCCGAACTCGCCGCGCAGGAGCAGCGGCTGGCGGAGACCAAGGCCCTGGCCGCACGGCTCGCGGCCGAGTACCACCGGATGCGTCCGTACGAGGAGCAGGCCGAGGCCGAGGTGCTGCTGGGGGTGGAGACCGTACGGCAGCGGCTGGCGGAGATCACGCGCGAGGTGCGCGAGGAAGTGCTGTCGTTCGCGCCCGACGGTGCGCAGACGGAGGAGAACCGGGTCGCCGCGCAGCCCCTCAACCAGCAGCTCCTCGACCGGGGGGTGCGGATGCGCACGGTGTACCTGGACAGCATCCGCAACAGTCCGGCGACCGTCGCGCACGCCTCCTGGCTCACCGAGCGGGGCGGCCAGGTCCGGACGGTGCCCTCCCTGCCCACCCGGATGATCATCGTCGACCGCCGGCTGGCCGTGGTCCCCGTCGACCCGGAGAACTCCGCCAAGGGCGCCGCCGTCCTGACCGGCACGGGCGTCCTCGCCGCACTGTGCGCACTGTTCGAGCAGGTGTGGCAGGGCGCGGTCCCGCTGGGCGAGGCGCCGGAGCGGCGGGAGGACGCGCAGGGGCTGACGGGCCAGGAGCGGATGGCGCTGTGGCTGCTCGCGGAGGGGTACACCGACGAGGCCATCGCCAAGCGGCTCGGTGTCTCGCCCCGCACCGCCCGCCGGCTCGCCAGCGCGCTGATGGAGCGTCTGGGCGCGCGCAGCCGTTTCCAGGCGGGCGCCCTCGCCGCGAGCCGCGGCTGGCTGCACGAGCAGCCCGGCGGGCGTGCGGACGTCGCGTAGGGAGCGTTCGCGAAGCAGCGTCGTCCCCCCGCCCGGCGGGGCCGGCGAGCGTGCGTGCCCGGCGTCGCCGGGCGGACAGGACGTTTACGGACACGACCTGACCGCGCACGGGCGGGGACGGCCGGAGGAGGGGGCGGGGGCCGGGGTCATGGCGGCCGGGGCGTGCCGCCGCCGCGGCCCGCCGGGGCGCCGCGGCGGAGGGCCGGGCGCATGCGGACCCCGCCCGCTCCCGGCCGGAAACGACCGGTCCGGTGGGCGGAGCACACGGTTCCGGAGGCGGACGGTTCGGGTCATGGCCGGATAGGGCCGCGCAAAGGCCCTGGTTGCACGGGCACGGCGGAGGCACAGTGAACTCCGCCGGCCGGGAACGGAAGATCTCTTCCGCTGAGCGGCCGTCGATCACTGATCCCTTGTGTCCGAAAGGAGATGAACATGTCGCAGCAGATCGCCGAGACCGTCGAGGCGCAGGCCGCGCAGACCGTCGAGGTCACCGAGGAGGTGCTCGCGGAGGAGCTGGAGTTCGACCGCGAGACCCTGAACGACCTGCTCGCCGTCAAGCACCGCTCGTAAGCGGACCTCGAAGGTAGACGGTCTCCGTCCGCCGTTTCCGCCGCCCCTCGCAGGGGGCGGCGGAAACGGCGGCGGGCACTGCTGGAGGACGGACCCATGCCCACCGATGCCCTCGCCCTCGCCCTGGACGCCGTGCCGCTGGGCGACGACCTCCGACGGCCGGTCGACTACAACGCGCGCCTGGTCGCCGAGGCCGTGCTGGCCACCCCGTACCGCGAGGCACCCGGCACGGCCGTGCCGCTGCCGCACACCGCGTACGGCCTCGAACCGGTGGACGACGGACTCCGCTGGCGGATGTGGCCGGCGGAGGGGCCGCGCTGGTCGGACGGCACCCCGCTGCGTGCCGAGCACCTGGTGGCGGGCGTCCGGGACGCCGCCGCACGGGACCGGCAGACGGGCCGCTTCTTCGCCGACGGCGACGCCGCGGCGGCCGAGCTCCCCGACGGCCGTGTGGAGATACGGCTGCGCGAACCCGCCGGCTTCCTCCCGCCGCTGCTGACGCTGCCCCAGTTCTCCCCGCTGCGGCCGGGCTCCGACGCGGTCCTCGGCCCGTACGCGCCTGCCCCGGCCGGTCCGGACGGCGGGCCCCGGCTCAGGCTGCACCGGTACGCCGGGGCCGACGGGCTCCCCGACGAGCTGGCGTTCCCGGTTCTGGCCGACCTGGACGCGGCCGTCGGCGCCTTCCGCGCCGGTCTCGTCCACGCCACACCCACCACCAGCTTCGACGTGCCCGACACCGGGCGGTATGCGCACGACCCGGACCTGGTCACCGCGCCCATGGCGCTGTTCGCGAGCCTGGAGTTCGGCCGGCGGGTGCCCGCACTGCGCCGGGCACCCGGGCTGCGCGCCGCGGTCGCCGCCGCGCTCGACCCCGAGGCGCTGGCGGCCGGCACCGGGGGCCTCCTGGAAGCCGCTCCCGCACCTGTTGCCGCGCTGCTCGGACGGGACGCCCCGCCCCGGCCGGCCGCACCCGGTGCCCGGGAGGTACGGGCGGTCCGCGCCGCCTGCGCGGGCGCCGGCCCACTGGAGGTGGCGTACGCGGACTTCGTGCCCAACGGGACCGTCGTGGAGGCGGTCTGCGCCCGCCTGCGGCAGGTCTTCGGTCTCGACCTCCGCCCACGGGCCCTGCCCTACCCCGCCTATGTGCGCGCCGCCCTGACCGGTGACCACACCCTCCTCTACACGCTCACCACCGCCGACTTCCCCCACCCGGCCGCGCTCCTGGGCCCGTGGGCGTCGGGCGGTACGTACAGCCGGACCACCGGCTTCACGGATGCCCCCTTCGACCGGCTGTTCGACGCGGCGCGGACCACCACCGGGACGGCGGAGACCGCCGCATGGCTGGCGGCCGAGGAGCGCTGGCTGTACGTGATGCCGCGCGTGCCGCTGCTGCGGGTCCGCGCCCACTACCTCGCGAGCCCCCGGGTGCGCGCCGCCGGGCTGACGCCGAGCGGGGTCGTACCGCCGCTCGGCCTGGGGGCACGGGCCACCGCCGCGAACCCCTGACCGCCCCCGTACGGCCCTTCGGCCCCGTACCGCCCGGCTCCCCACTGCCCGGTTCCGCACCGCCGGGCCCCACCGCCGTCCGGCGCACCCGACGCACCGACCCGATTGTGAAGGCGACATGACTGTTTCCGCTGCCCCCGCCATGCCCGAGTCCTCGCTCGCCCGCGCCCGCCGTTTCATCGACGAGCGCCACCTCACGCCCGCGGTCTGGCAGGAGATGCGCGAGTGGTACACCGCCGAACCGGGCCGCCCGTTCATCCTGCGCGACTTCCTGCGGCCCGAGTGGGCCGGAGCCATGGACGCCGCGATGCGCGCGCTGCCGGTGTGGTCGCGCTGCGCCACCGTCTACACCAACTCGCGGGACAGCCGGGAGATCCCCGAGGCCGAGTGGGCGGACCACCCGCACCGCGCCGCCTGCCACTTCGTGGCCCGCCCGCTGGGCGAGGCGCTCCAGAACGGCAGCATCACCGACGAGCACCGCCGCACCATCGAGCAGTTCCTCGCCTTCAGCGTGCTCACCGACACGCTGCGGGACTTCATCACCGCGGGCGTCGGGTTCCCGCTGGAGCCGCGCACCTCCGTGGAGCTGGCCGCCTACCGGGACGGCGACCGCATCCGGCGCCACCAGGACCTCTTCCCGGGCCGCGTGATGGCCGTCAACTTCTACCTCGACGCCGCCCACCGCCCCGGCACCGGCGGCCGGCTCGGCTTCCGCAACGAGGCGGGCACCGACGAACTGGTCGAGCCGCTGTTCAACACCTTCTCCATGATCCCGGTCAGGGAGGAGTGCTGGCACTGGGTCGAACCGTTCTCCGGCGAGGGCACCGGCCGCTACACCGTCAGCATCGGGCAGCACCTCCTGGGCCAGGCCCACGAAGCCCGATGGGAGGGAGGCCAGTGATCGGTCTGGTCTTCCCGCCGCTCGTCGAGTCGAACTTCGGCAGCTTCTATCCCTCCACGGCCGTCCTGGCGGGTTTCCTCCAGGACCGCGGCCTGGAGGTGTGGCAGCACGACCTCAACGAGGACTTCGCCGAGTTCCTGTTGGCCCCGGCGGAACTGGCGCCGCTCGCGGAGGGGCGGGTGCCCGGGGCGGCCCGCGACTCCTACACCGCGTCGGCGGCGCGCTGGGCGCTGCGCGAACCGGAACTGCTGGTAGGCCCCGACGGCCGGCACCTGTTCGGCGCGGGACGGCACACGGGCCGGATCGTGGAGGCGCTGGCGGTGCCGTTCCGTATCGATCCGGACGAGGTGACGCTGCGGCGCGGCGCCGTGGAAAGCGCCGGCGACGGCATATTCGGCCGGTTCTACGAGCGATGGGCGGCCGGGCAGGACGGCCCGCCCGTGCCCGACGGCACCACCCTGGTCGGCATCTCGGTGCCGATGGGGCCCCAGCTCGTACCGTCGCTCCTGCTGGCCCTGCGCCTCAAGGCCGTCCGGCCGGCGGTACGGGTGGTGCTCGGCGGCCCCGCGCTCAGCCTGATGCTCGTGCCCGAGCTGGAGCGGCTGCTCGCCGACTTCCCGGAGGTGGACGCCGTCGTCCGGTTCGACGGGGAGTTCCCGCTGCTGTCGCTCGCCCGCCAGGCGGAGGCCGGGACGTGGGAGCCGGAACGGGTCCCCGGCGTGTCCTGCCTGCTGGCGGACGGCACCCCGCACACCAAGGACCCGGCGCCGGGTCCGAACCTCAACTCCCTGCCCCGCCCGGTGTTCCCCGCCGAGGCGATGGCCCGCCTGTCGGACCCGGTCCTCGGCGTCACCCAGGCCCGCGGCTGCTACTGGGGCAAGTGCGACTACTGCGACTTCGTCGAGCTGTACGACGGTTCGCCGCCCTTCCGGGGCCGCCACCCCGATGCGTTCGTGGACGAGCTGGAGCACCTGGTGAAGGAGCACGGCACCCGGCGCTTCAGTTTCGTCACCGAATCCATTCCGCCGGCCTTCGCACGCCGGATGAGCAAGCTCCTGATCGAGCGGCAGCTGGACATCACCTGGTCGTCGTTCGTGATGGTCGACCGCCGCTTCGACCGGGAGCTGCTGGGGCTGATGGCCGCCTCCGGCTGCGAGTTCCTCGTCGTCGGGATGGAGACCACCATCACGCGCGTGCTGAAGCTGGTGCACAAGTCCGCCGACCGCGAGGAGAACCTGCGCTTCCTGCGCGAGGCCCACGCGGCGGGTGTGAAGCTCGTCGTCAACCTCATCCCGGACCTGCCCTCCACCACCTACGAGGAGGCCCTGCAGGCCCTCGCCGACGTCGAGGGGCTCGCGCACTGCATGCAGTCCGTGTCCGTCTTCCCCTTCGAGGCGACCCGGTCCTCGCGCGTGGGCCGCGACCCCGAAGCGTTCGGCCTGGTCGTGACGGCACCTCAGGAGGGCAACTGGCAATCCCAGTACGCCCTGAACCACCTGCCCAACACCGACCCCGCGATGACGCCGGAGCAGCGCGCCGACATCCACCGCCGCTACGCCGCCTTCGCCGACCGGGTCAACGGCACCGCGGACGCGGCACCCCGCGAGGTGCGGGTCGCGCCGGACACCGCCCTGCGCATCCCCGTCGAGGACTTCGACCTCTACGTGCCCGACGAGGAGGGCGGGACCGACGGGGGCGGCGCGCCGGCGGGCGGGTCAGGACCGGGCGGGGCGGTCGGCCGGGGCAGCGGCTCCACCGGCCGGCTGCGCGCCGTGAACCTGCGCACCAAGGAGTGCATCACCCTGCCGCCGGCCGCCCGCGCGCGGCTCACGCACCTGCTCGACGGGCGCCCCTTCACCCCGCGCGAGCTGGCGGCCGCCCACGGGGAACGGGTCGCGGACGTCCTGGTGAGCAACCTCCGGCGCTCCGGGCTGCTCGCGGAGGCCGGCCGTGACTGACACCCGTCGCACCGGCCCGGCCGGGGTACGGCCGGCCGACCACGTACCGCAGCAGGGACCGGAGCAACGGCAGGCACCGGAACAGCCGCTGGCACCGGTGCGGCAGCAGGTTCCGATGCGGCAGCAGGCACCGGTGCGGCAGCAGCTGTTGGTGCATCAGGCAGCACCGGAGCGCCGGGAGGCGCCGGAGCGTGAGCAGGTACGGGTGCGGCTGGCGGCGACCGTGGACGCGGTGCCCGTGCCCGGCGGAGTGCTGCTCAGCCGGGGCCGGCAGGCGCTCCGGGTGCGCGGCCCCCAGGAGTGGCTGACCGGGGCGGTGGACCGGCTGCGCGGGGGCACGGCGCGGCCTGCGGCCCGGAGCGCGCTCGGGCGACTCGTGGGAGAGCTCGGCCGGCAGGGCTGGATCACCGGCGAACCCGCCCCCGACCCCGGTGCGTACGAGGGGCTCCCGCACCAGCGGCAGCTCGGCTATCTGGAACTCTTCGGCCCCGAGCCCGTCCGGATGCAGCGCCGCCTCGACGGCGCGCGCGTCGCCGTCGTGGGCGTCGGCGGCATCGGGGCGCTGGCCGCCCGGGAGTTCGTCGCCGCCGGGGTGCGCGAGCTCTGGCTGGTCGATCCCGACGAGGTGGAGACCCACAACCTCAACCGGCAGCACCTGTACGCCCTCGACGACGTGGGCACGCCCAAGGTGACGGCCGCCGCAGCCCGGTTGCGGGCGCTCGCCCCGGACGCGCGGATCACCGGGCTGCCCCTGCGCGTCCTCGCCCCGGAGGACCTCGATGCCCTGCCGGACGGCATCGACCTGCTGGTGGTGGGGGCCGACACGCCTGCCGGCATCACCGGGATCTGCTGGGCCTGGGCCGCCGCACGCGGTACGGCGATGACCTCGGCCGCCGTCGGACTGGACAGCGGGTACTGGGGACCGCTCCTCGATCCGGCGCGCGGTCACTGCCTGCGGTGCTTCGAGGAGGACCGGCGCGCCCGGTGCGACGCCGACGGATTGCGGCTGGAGGACGCCGGCACGGCACCCACCCCGTACTCCTTCGGACCGTCGAACTCCGCCGTCGCCGCCCTCCTCGCCCATGACGCCCTGCGCTGGCTGGCCTCGGGGCACGCGCCCACCCTCGGGGCCCGCGGCCTACTGGCCTTCGACACCGGGCGTACGACACGCCATGCCGGTCCCGACCGGTGCCGCTGCCCGGCCGCGCCCGGCCCGGCGGACCGTTCGACCGGCCGCCGGACCGCCGGCTCGACCGCCGACCGCTCCACCGACCACCCCGCCGACCGCTCCACCGACCGCCCCGCCGACCGCTCCACCGATTGCTGAGGACACCCATGCCCATCTCCTCCGAGCTGCGGAAGACCGGCTTCTTCCGGCTCTGGACCGGAGAGACCCTCTCCCTCGCGGGCTCCCAGATCACCTACTTCGCGACACCCCTCATCGCCGTCCTCGTCCTCGACGCGGGCAGCTGGGAGATGGGCCTGCTGGGCGCCGCCGGCTCGGCCGCGACCCTCTTCTTCGGCCTCTCCGCCGGAGTGTGGGCGGACTCCTTCGAGCGCCGCCGCCTGCTGCAGTTCGCCAACCTGGCGCGCGCCCTGGTTCTCGCGGTGATCCCCGTGCTGTGGCTGCTGGACGCGCTGACCATCTGGGCGCTGCTCGCCGTCACCTTCGCCGTCGGCGCGCTGAGCCTGCTGTTCGACAGCGCCATGTCGGCCTACCTGCCGCGGCTCGTCGGCAAGAAGCAGCTCGGCCCCGCCAACTCCTGGATGGAGGGCAGCTCGGCGGTCGGCGACGTCGCCGGGCCCGGCCTCGCCGGCGTCCTGGTGCAGTTCCTCGGCGCCCCGCTGGCCATCATGGCCGACGCCGTGAGCTACGCCGCCAGTGCGCTCGCCCTGCGCGGTCTGCCGCGGGCCGAGCCCGCCGCCCCCGACGGCCCGCGCGAGAAGCACCTGCAGGCCGCCCTGTCGGGTCTCAAGCTGCTGATGCGCGATCCCGTCCAGCGCTCCCTCGCCCTGGCCGCGGCCCACTTCAACTTCTTCACCGCGATGTTCTACGCGCTCTACACGCTGTACGTGGTCAAGACCCTGGGGATGAGCCCCGCCCTGCTGGGCGTCCTCAGCGCGGCGGGTGGTGTCGGCGCGCTCCTCGGCTCGGCCACCGCTGCCTGGATCAGCCGGCGCTTCGGCTACGGCGTCCCCCTCGCTCTCGCCTACGCCGCCCCCGGCGCCGCCGGACTGCTGGTCCCGCTCGCCGAGGGGCGGGGGCAGGCGTGGGCGCTCGTCCTCGTCGGGCTCTCGCAGTTCGGCTGGGTGCTCGCCGTGGTGGTGAACCTGATCCTCAGCGAGACCATCAAGCAGGCCCTGGTCCCGGACCACATGCTCGGCCGGATCACGGGCTCCGTCCGCTTCATCAGCTGGGGCGTCGAACCCTTCGGCGCCCTCCTGGCGGGTGCACTCGGCGCCGGGCTCCTCGGGCTGCGCAACACCCTCGTCCTGTCCGCGCTCGGGCTTCTCGCCTCGGCCCTGTGGCCGCTCGCCGGACCGGCGCGGAAGCTGCGCTCGCTGCCGGAGGCCCCCGACGACGACACCGCGGACGACCCGGACACCGCGAGCACGGCACGGCCGTAGCGCCCGCCCGGCCCCCGCGCACCACCCCACCCAGACACACGGACAACCCCACCGAGGAAAGGAAACGGCGTGAACAGCCAGGAAGCCAACAGCGGCCCGGCGGCCCCCACCCCCGCATGGGCGGAGCTGACCGAAGCGGTGGCCCGCTTCTACCGGGGGCGCAAGGTGGTGCTGCTGGGACGGGACGTCCCCCAGTACCGGCTGCGCGTCAAGGCGTTGGAGGCGATGGGCTCCCAGGCGCCGTTCATCCTGGGCAACGGCATCGGGCACGGCGACATCCCCGCCGGCGTCGCCGGCTGGGCCACCGCCGAGCTGGGCACCGTCAGCTTCACCGACACCGCCCGGGCCACCGACCGGCTGCTCGCCGACCCGCCCGCGCACGTGCGTCAGGCCCTCGACGCGTACGACCCCGACCGCACCGCGATCGTGCTCGCCGAGTCCAACGTGACCCACGACGTGATGGACGGCCGCCAGGTCGCCGACGGCCGCCCGCCCGCCTGGGCCGCGCTGGAGGACAAGATCACTCTGGAGCGGATCTGGGACGAACTGGGTGTCGACCGGCTGCCCTCCGAGGTCGTCCCGGCCACCTCCAAGGCGCTGCGCGCGGCGCACGAGCGTCTCGACCTCGGGCAGGGCACCGTCTGGTACCGCGACATGAACGGCGGCGTGCAGGTCACCTTCGAGCAGGCCTGCTGGGTGCGGAACGAGGAGGAGTTCGCGGCGGCCACGGCGGCGGTCGCGCAGGAATGCCGCCAGGTCAAGGTGACGCCGTTCCTGGCGGGGACGCCGTGCGGCATCAACGGCTTCGTCCTGGCCGACGGCGTGGTCGTACTGCGGCCGTTCGAGGAGCTGGTGCTGCAGGGGCCCGAGCCGTCCCGGCTGGTGTACGCCGGCTGCTCCACCTACTTCGACCCCGCGCCGGTCGTCCGCGACCGGATGCGGGACCTGGCACGACGGGTGGGCGCGCTGATGCACCGCGAGACCGGCTTCCGGGGCGCGTTCAGCATCGGCGGCGTGCAGACGGCGAACGGCTTCGTCCCGCTCGACCTGCTGCCGCGCGGCAACACCGCCCACCGCGTCATGTCCACCGCCACCCCGGGGCTGCCGTGGGGTCTGCTCCAGGGCGCGGTCGCGGGCGGTCACGATCTCGGCATCCCCGCCCATGAGGTGGAACGCGTCCTGCTCACCGCCGTCGAGGGCCAGCGCGGCGCCGCCGTCGCCCTGCACTCGGCCACCCCCTGCACCTCGCCGGGGCGCGCCCGCTGGCTCACCGCCGACGGTGACCGGCTGCGCCTGAGCCGCAAGAACGAGCACAGCGACGCCTGCCTGGTGCAGGACCCGCTCGACACCGGCAGCATCGTCATCATGATCGCGGGCCCGGGGCTGCTCGACGGCGACCGCCGCCTCGCCGGACGCGCGGCCAACGGCTTCGCCCTGTCCGAGGAACTCTGGGGCACGCGCCTGGGATCCCTGACGGAGATGCCCGGGACCCGCGCCTGAATCGGGCCGGCCGGTCCCGTCGGCACGCCGCCCCCGCGGCGGCGCCATGACCCCATCCGTTACAGGAAGCCCTCCCTCGTCACGTTTGTCTCCACTCCGCGCCTCTTCCGTCACAGCAGATCAACAGGCGTTCCCCGCCGATCACTCTGTGTCGTTGTCCGGGCACAGGCTCAGTGATCGCCAGCGTCCCGCCGCGGCTCCCCCGACGGCCCTCCAGGGCTGCCGCCGCGGCGCCCGCAGGGAGGTGCCACAGATGACGGACAGAAGACTCTGGTCCTACAAGGAGATTGCCGCGCACATCCGGGTCCAGCCGGACACCGTACGGTCGTACCGCAAGCACGGCCTTCTCCCCCAGCCCGACCACGTGGAAGGCGGAAGGCCCTACTGGTACGCGGACACCGTCCGTGCCTGGGTCGCCAGCCGCCCCGGCAATCGCGGGCGCAAGACCTGACGCCCGCCGTTCCGGCCCCGCACCGCCCCCCCCGTGCGGGGCCGGTCCGCGCGGGGCCGGTCCGCGCGGGGCCGGTCCGCGCGGGCCTAAATCCGTTGCACGCCGACGCGCCGACCGCACAGGATCGCCGTATGCGCGCGTACGACCCGACGGTCACCGACTCCCCCGCCGGCTCCCCTGCCGACTTCACCATCAAGCCCACGCTCACCGGCGAGAAGGTCGTACTGCGGCCCTTCACCGCCGACGACGCCCCCGTGATGGCGGAGATCCTCGCCGACCCGGAGGTCCTGAAGTACACCGGCACCAGTGCCGACCCGGAGATGTCGGAGGACTTCCTGCGCTCCTGGTACGGCTCCCGGAACGACCGGACCGACCGGCTCGATCTGGCGCTGGTCGACCGGGCCTCCGGCGGGGTGGTGGGCGAGCTGGTCCTCAACGAGTGGGACGAGACACACCGCAGCTGCAACTTCCGCACCCTCGTCGGCCGCGCGGGCCGGGGCCGCGGCCTCGGCACCGAGGCGATCCGGATGTTCCTCGCCCACGGCTTCGAAGGCATCGGCCTGCACCGGGTCTCCCTCGGCGTCTACGCGTTCAACCCGCGGGCCCTGCGCGTCTACGAGAAGGTGGGCTTCGTCCACGAGGGCGTCGAACGCGAGGTCCTGCTGCACGAGGGCGAGTGGATCGATTCCCTCACCATGTCGGTCCTGGACCGGGAGTGGGCCGTCCACCGCGGCCACCCCGGCCAGACCGCTCCCTGTCCACCCCCTGGGGCCTGCCTTCCGGATCAGTGAGCAGGGAGCGGGTTCCGGTGCGTGCGGATGCACGGCGGAGGAGGGAGCCTCCCCCGGTGCCCGAAGGGCTACGGGGGAAGATGTGCGCGCCGGGCCGCGCGAGCCCGGCAAGTCCCGGAAGCTCGTGATCAATACACCTGGCGCCCCACCGGTTCGCGGTCCGCGTCCCGCGCGGGAGCCGGCGGCGCGACGCCGGCGGGCTGCCGCGCGGGGGCGGGTATCCCGCCCTCGCTGATCCCGAAGCGGGCGTGGAAGGCCCGCAGCGGGGCCGGCGCCCACCAGGTGGCGCGCCCCGTCAGCTTCATCACGGCGGGGACCAGCAGGCTGCGGACCACCATCGCGTCCATCAGGACCGCCAGCGCCACTCCCAGCCCGAGCATCTTGGTGTTGGTGACGCGGGAGGTGCCGATGGCGATCATCACCACCGCCAGGATCACCGCGGCCGCGGTGATCAGCCCACCCGTGCGCCGGAGCCCGAACCGCACGGCGTGGTCGTGGTCGCCGGTGTGGTCGTACTCCTCCTTGATCCGGGAGAGCAGGAAGACGCCGTAGTCCATGGAGAGCCCGAACGCGACGCAGAACATCAGCACGGGAAGGGTCGTTTCGATGCTCCCGGTCGCGGTGAAGCCCAGGAGCCCGGACAGGTGGCCGTCCTGGAAGACCCACACCACCGCGCCGAACATCGCCGTCAGGCTGAGGGCGTTGAGCACCACCGCCTGGACCGGGATCAGCACACTGCCGGTGAGCAGGAAGACGAGCAGGAGCGTGGCCACGGCGATGATGCCCACCGCCCAGGGCAGCCGGTCCGCTATGGCGTCCTTGGAGTCGACCAGCACGGCGGCCGCCCCGGTCACCGAGGTGTCGAACGGCGCCTCCTGCGCCCGCAGCTCCCGGACGAGCCGCTGGGTGTCCTCGTCCACCGCCTCTCCCTCCGGCAGTACCGCGAAGTAGGCGTACGTCCCCGAGACCACCGGTCCGTCCACCCGTGCCACACCCGGCAGACCCGCGATCCGGTCGCGGTACGCGGCGTACTGCGCCGGGGTGGCCCGGCCCTGCGCGAGAACGTCGAGGCCGCCGCTCGGGTTGCCCGGGAAGCCGTCGCGTATGTGCTGCTGGACGACATGGGACTCGGCGCCGGCCGGGAGCTGCCGGTCGTCGGCCGTACCGAACTTCACGCCCAGGAAAGGCAGTCCGAGCAGGACCAGCCCGGCGGTTGTGGCGACCGCGAAGACGGGGGCCCGGCGCATCACCAGCGCCGCCGCCCTGCCCCATCCGGCACCCTCCGCGGAGCCCTGCCCGGCCGGCACACGGGTGTCTTCCGCCGTTGCCCTCCGCCGCCCGGGGACCCGGGACCGTGCGAACAGCCGCCGCAGGTCCAGTGCGTTGACCCGGTGCCCGAGGAGCAGCAGCGCGGCCGGCAGCAGGATCAGCGCGGCGGCGGCCGCGAGCAGTACGACCGCGATACCGGCGTACGCGAACGACCGCAGGAAGTACTGCGGGAAGACCAGCATCGCGGCCAGCGACACCGCCACGGTCAGCGCGGAGAACAGCACCGTGCGCCCGGCCGTGCGCAGGGTCGTGGCGAGGGCCGCTCCGGTGTCGGCGCCGCCGGCCAGCTCCTCGCGGAACCGGCGCACCACGAACAGGGCGTAGTCGATGGCGAGTCCGAGTCCCAGCGCGGTGGTGAGGTTCAGCGCGAAGACGGAGACGTCGGTGAACTCGGTCAGACCCCTCAGCACCGCGTTCGTCCCCAGGATGGCGACGATGCCGATGCCCAGCGGCAGCAGCGCGGCGACCGCGCTGCCGAAGACCATCACGAGCAGCACGAGCGTCACCGGCAGGGCGATCAGCTCGGCGCGGAGCAGGTCTTCCTGGATGACCGTCTGCATCTCGTGCAGCACCGCGACCGGTCCGCCGACGGAGACCCGGACCGGGCCGTGCGCCCCGCGGTAGGCGGGTGCGAGCCGCTCCAGCGTCTCGCCAGCGGTCTTCTCGTCGCCCTCGATCCGGGCGGCGATCAGGGCCTCGTGCCCGTCCTCGGCCCGCAGCGCGGGGGAACGGGTCTGCCAGTACGAGCCGACGCCGACGATGCCCGGCTCCGCGGCGAGCCGCTCGGCCAGACGCCGCGCCGCGGCGGTGACCGCCGGGTCGTCCACGCCCGCCCGCCCGGCGTCCACGAGGAGCAGCAGATTGGGCTGGGAGGCGGGAAACTCGCGCTCCAGGGCCTCGGTGGCGTACGTCGAGCCGGCCGCCGGATCCTCGAAGCCGCCACTGCCGAGGCGGTCGCCCACCCCGCTGCCGGCGAACACGGCCAGCGCCGTGATCACGAGGGCGACCAGCAGCGACAGCCGCGGGCGCGCGGTGACGAAACGGGTCCAGCCACCCTGCCGGGGTGGTCGGTTGACTTCGGACATGACGCGGTGTCCCCTTCACCGTGACCCGTGGCCGCAGCCGCAGCCGTAGCTGCGGCCCTGGCACGGGTCGCCCATCGCCATACACTGGCAAACACGAGAGATCGCTCGCGTTTTCCAAGAATGCGAGCGCCCGCTCGTATTTGTCAACCGCGTTCGAGGAAGCTGGGGATGCACGTGCCGGACGAAGTGAAACCGCGACGCCGACAGGCCCGGGGCGAGCGACGTATCGCACAACTCCTGGACGCCGCCGCCACCGTCTTCCGCACGACCGGCTACACGGCGGCGAGCACCAACGCCATCGCCCGCGAGGCGCACGTCTCCCCCGGCACGCTGTACCAGTACTTCCCGAACAAGGAGGCCATCGCGGTCGAGCTCGGCGAGCGGCTGCTGCACCGGATGCGCGAGGCGCACGGCCAGGCCTTCACCCCGGCCAACTTCGACCTGCCGCTCGCCGAGATGCTCGACGCGATCCTCGATCCCATGATCGAGTTCAACTGCGCCAATCCGGTGTTCCTCGCGCTCATGCACGGCTCGGACGTCCCCGGCCGCATCGCCGAGGAGCACGACGCCCTGCACGCCTCCCTGCTGACACGGGTCGAGGAGCTGCTCGGCCACTACCTGCCGGACATGCCCGCCGCCGACCGGACCCGCACGGCGAGCATGGCGTTCGCGCTCTTCAAGGCCGGCCTGGACCTGGTCATCGGCCACGAGGACGAGGAGCGGGAGGCGTACGTCCGGGAGCTGAAGCTGGTGATGTTCCGCTACCTGGAGCCGGTCATCGGCCACGTCGTACCCGCGGACCGCGGCACGACGCCGCGACATGACGCAACCGCGAGCCTCCCTGGCATTCATACCCCCTAGGGGTATACAGTGAGGAGTGTCAGGGAGTCCCGCCCTTCCCGCGGCCCCCTGGCGCACCATGACCGACCCAGAGGAGTACGCCATGACCACCGAGACGAAGACCGAGCTTCCCCAGGCCGACGCGGGCTCGGGTTCCTGCTGCTCGCCCTCCGGCTCCTGCCACGACAGCGCGGCACAGACCCCTGCGGCCGGCGCGGTCACCACCGTCTACCAGGTCACGGGCATGACGTGCGGGCACTGCGAGGGCGCCGTCTCCAGCGAGATCTCCGAGATCCCCGGCGTCACCTCCGTCACGGCGGAGGCGGCCACGGGTCGCGTTACCGTGGTGTCCGAGGCCGCGCTGGACGAGGCCGCGGTACGCGCGGCCGTCGACGAGGCGGGTTACGAGCTCGTCGGCCAGGCCTGAGCGGGAACACCCGCGAGAAACGGCTCACTCGCCGGGCCGTACCGTGACGACGGCCGGCCCGGCTCCCGCCCCTGGAAGCGCACATGACCAGCACCACGAGCACCCCGGAGACCGCGACCACCGAACTCCTCGTCGGTGGCATGACCTGCGCCTCCTGCGCGGCTCGCGTGGAGAAGAAGCTCAACCGCATGGACGGCGTCACCGCGACCGTCAACTACGCGACCGAGAAGGCGACCGTCACGCACCCGCCGGAGGTGCGGGTCGCCGACCTGATCGCGACGGTCGTCAAGACGGGCTACACGGCGAAGGCGCGCCCCGCGCCGCCCCCGCCGGCCTCGTCGGCCCGGTCTGCGCCTTCGGCCTCTTCAGCCCCTGCGGCCCCACAGACCGCCGACGCCCCGGCCGCCCCGCGCACCGCCGACGCCCCCGCCCCCGTGAGGCCACACGCCTCGCAGGCAGCGCAAGCACCACAGGCCCGGCCACCCGCCACGACGCCGCCGGCCACGACGTCGGCGACGCCGGGGCCGACGCGCCCGCCGCCCCCGGGCCGGAGACCTCGATGCGGCAGCGCCTCGTCGTCTCCGCCCTCCTCAGCCTGCCCGTCGTGCTGCTCGCGATGGTGCCCCCGCTCCAGTTCGACAACTGGCAGTGGCTCTCCCTCACCCTCGCCGCCCCCGTCGTCGTCTGGGGCGGCCTGCCCTTCCACCGGGCGGCGTGGACCAACCTCCGGCACGGCGCCGCCACCATGGACACGCTGGTCTCCATGGGAACGCTCGCCGCCTTCGGCTGGTCGTTGTGGGCCCTGTTCCTCGGGCACGCCGGCATGCCCGGCATGCGCCACGGGTTCGACCTCACCGCGACCCCGGCGGACGGCGCGTCGGTGATCTACCTGGAGGTCGCCGCCGGCGTCACCACCTTCATCCTCCTCGGCCGCTACCTGGAGGCCCGCGCCAAGCGCAGCGCCGGCGCCGCACTGCGCGCGCTCCTGCACCTGGGCGCCAAGGACGTGACGGTCCTGCGCGACGGCCGCGAGGTGCGCGTCCCCGTCGGCGAGCTGCGCACCGGCGACCGCTTCGTGGTCCGCCCCGGCGAGAAGATCGCCACGGACGGCGTCGTCACCGAGGGCGCCTCCGCCGTGGACGCCTCCATGCTGACCGGCGAGTCCGTACCCGTCGACGTCACCGCGGGCGACCCGGTCACCGGTGCCACGCTCAACACCTCCGGCCGGCTCGTCGTCCGTGCCACCCGTGTCGGCGCCGACACCCAGCTCGCCCGGATGGCCCGGCTCGTGGAGCAGGCACAGAGCGGCAAGGCGCAGGTCCAGCGCCTCGCGGACCGGATCTCCGCCGTGTTCGTCCCGGTCGTGCTGGTCGTCTCGCTCGGTACGCTGCTGATCCGGCTGGCCGTGACCGGTGATGCCACCGCCTCCTTCACCGCGGCGGTCGCCGTCCTGATCATCGCCTGCCCCTGCGCGCTGGGCCTCGCCACACCGACCGCCCTCCTGGTCGGCACCGGGCGCGGCGCCCAGCTCGGGATCCTCATCAAGGGCCCGGAGGTGCTGGAGTCCACGCGCCGCGTCGACACCGTCGTCCTCGACAAGACCGGAACGGTCACCACCGGCCGCATGACCCTCCGGGACGTGCAGGTCCACGAGGGCACGGACGAGCGCGAGCTGCTGCGTTTCGCCGGGGGTCTCGAGCACGCCTCCGAGCACCCGGTGGCGCGCGCCGTCGCCGCGGGCGCCGCCGAGCGTGTGGGCGTCCTGCCCGTGCCGGAGGGCTTCGAGAACGTGCCCGGGCTCGGCGTGCGCGGGATCGTCGAGGGCCGCGAGGTCCTGGCCGGCCGCGCGGCGCTGCTCGAACGCGCGGGGATCACCGCGGGCCCCTCCGAAGGGGCCACCGTGGTCCACGTCGCCTGGGACGGGCGGCTGCGCGGCACGCTCACCGTCGCGGACGCGGTCAAGGAGACCAGCCCCGAGGCGGTCCGGCGGCTGCGCGGGCTGGGCCTGGCGCCGGTCCTGCTCACCGGCGACGGCAGGGCGGTCGCCGAGCGGGTCGCCGCCGAGGTGGGGATCGAGGAGGTGTACGCGGAGGTCCTGCCGGAGGAGAAGGCGGACGTCGTCCAGCGCCTCCAGAAGGAGGGGCGGGTCGTCGCGATGGTCGGCGACGGCGTCAACGACGCGGCCGCGCTGGCCCAGGCCGACCTGGGGCTGGCGATGGGCACCGGCACGGACGCCGCCATCGAGGCGGGCGACCTCACCCTCGTCCGCGGGGACCTGCGCGTCGCGGCGGACGCCATCCGCCTCTCGCGCCGCACCCTCGGCACGATCAAGGGCAACCTGTTCTGGGCCTTCGGCTACAACGTCGCGGCGCTGCCGCTGGCGGCTGCCGGACTGCTGAACCCCATGATCGCCGGACTGACCATGGCATTTTCGTCCGTTTTCGTCGTAACTAACAGTCTTCGTCTGCGGTCGTTCACGTGAGTTTGCCTTCACGTGACACACAAGACCTTCACAAAGAGACCTAGATCACAGATATTTGGGGGTAACCATTTGGACGGCTCGCGAGTCTAAATGGGCGATGCCAAGAACGTCTTGGGGGACGTTCATGGGATGTCTTGGGGGACGTCCCAGGCAAGCGTAGGCCGGGGCACGTGCACCGGGGAGCTTTGAGCGGCCCTCCCGTACGTACGTACCCCGGCAGATCGCATCGCGAGCTTCTGCTGAAACCCGGCAGACGCCCGGCCCGGATCCCGTGGGGGGAATCCGCTCCGGGATATGGAAGCGCCCCGCCAGCCGACCCGTGGGGGGATCGGAGGCGGGGCGCTTTCGCGTCCGCGGGAGGCGCAGGCGTCAGCGGCTCTCGACCGGGACGAAGTCGCGCAGGACCTCACCCGTGTAGATCTGGCGCGGACGGCCGATGCGGGAGCCGGGCTCCTTGATCATCTCGTGCCACTGGGCGATCCAGCCCGGCAGGCGGCCCAGCGCGAACAGCACGGTGAACATCTCGGTCGGGAAGCCCATCGCCCGGTAGATCAGACCCGTGTAGAAGTCGACGTTCGGGTAGAGGTTGCGCGAGACGAAGTAGTCGTCGGCGAGCGCGTGCTCCTCCAGCTTCAGCGCGATGTCCAGCAGCTCGTCGGACTTACCGAGGGCCGAGAGGACGTCGTGCGCCGCAGCCTTGATGATCTTCGCCCGGGGGTCGAAGTTCTTGTAGACGCGGTGGCCGAAGCCCATCAGGCGGACGCCGTCCTCCTTGTTCTTCACCTTGCGGATGAAGGAGTCGACATCGCCGCCGCTGGCCTGGATGCCCTGGAGCATCTCCAGCACCGACTGGTTGGCGCCACCGTGCAGCGGGCCCCACAGGGCCGAGATGCCGGCCGAGATCGAGGCGAACATGTTCGCCTGCGACGAGCCGACCAGGCGCACGGTCGAGGTCGAGCAGTTCTGCTCGTGGTCCGCGTGCAGGATCAGCAGCTTGTCGAGCGCGGCGACCACGACCGGGTCCAGCTCGTACTCCTGCGCCGGCACGGAGAAGGTCATCCGGAGGAAGTTCTCGACATACGAAAGGTCGTTGCGCGGGTAGACGAACGGGTGGCCGATCGACTTCTTGTACGCGTACGCCGCGATCGTCGGCAGCTTGGCGAGCAGCCGGATCGTGGACAAGTGGCGCTGCTTCTCGTCGAACGGGTTGTGGCTGTCCTGGTAGAACGTCGACAGGGCGCTGACCACCGAGGACAGCATCGCCATCGGGTGCGCGTCGCGCGGGAAGCCGTCGAAGAACCGCTTGACGTCCTCGTGCAGCAGCGTGTGCTGCGTGATCTCGTTCCGGAAGGCCGCAAGCTCGTCGACCTTGGGAAGTTCACCGTTGATCAGCAGGTAGGCCACCTCGAGGAAGGTGGAGCGCTCGGCCAGCTGCTCGATGGGGTAGCCGCGGTACCGCAGGATGCCCTGCTCGCCGTCGAGGTAGGTGATCGCGGATTTATAGGCGGCGGTGTTGCCGTACCCGCTGTCCAGGGTCACCAGACCGGTCTGGGCTCGGAGCTTCCCGATGTCGAAGCCCTTGTCACCGACGGTGCTCTCGACCACCGGGTAGGTGTACTCACCGTCCGCGTACCGCAGTACTACAGAGTTGTCGCTCACGTCATCCCTCACCGACGTAGTGCCTCTTCTTCGAGGTGCCCTGACTGTCTCTACCATCCCCCACTTGGCTCAGCAGAGTGCACTCGGGGTCGACCATTCGGCCAATTGGCGGCACTCAGTGCCGTCAACCTGCTCATCCTGCCCCCTTCGCCCCGCTTGCGAAAGTCCTGCGATCTTCTAGGTGATGTTTCCCACCCGCAGCTCACCTGTCAGTCGGTGGCGCAGTGAGGTAAAGCGCCGGCCGGCGGAGACGGTGCGGACGGCCTGGGCGATCGCCTTGCGCGACCCGACGAGCACGACGAGCTTCCTGGCGCGGGTGACGGCGGTGTAGAGCAGGTTGCGCTGCAGCATCATCCACGCACCGGTGGTGACGGGGATCACCACCGCCGGGTACTCGCTGCCCTGGGAGCGGTGGATCGTGACGGCGTACGCGTGCGCCAGCTCGTCCAGTTCGTCGAAGTCGTAGGGCACCTCCTCGTCCTCGTCCGTCCGCACCGTCAGGCGCTGGTCGTCCACGCTGAGCGACGTGACCACGCCCACGGTGCCGTTGAAGACGCCGTTCGCCCCCTTCTCGTAATTGTTGCGAATCTGGGTCACTTTGTCTCCGACGCGGAACACCCGTCCGCCGAACCTCTTCTCGGGCAGGTCGGGCCGGGCGGGGGTGACGGCCTGCTGGAGCAGACCGTTGAGGGTGCCCGCGCCCGCCGGTCCGCGGTGCATGGGGGCGAGGACCTGCACGTCGCGGCGCGGGTCGAGGCCGAACTTCGCCGGGACGCGGCGGGCCGCGACGTCCACCGTGAGCCGGCCCGCCTCCTCGGTGTCCTCCGTGACGAAGAGGAAGAAGTCCGGCAGCCCCGAGGTGATCGGCTGCTGGCCGGAGTTGATCCGGTGGGCATTGGTGACGACCCCGGACTGCTGCGCCTGGCGGAAGATCCTGGTGAGCCGTACGGAGGGGAGGGGGCTGTCCGGGGCCAGCAGGTCGCTGAGCACCTCACCGGCGCCGACGCTCGGCAGCTGGTCCACGTCACCGACCAGGAGCAGGTGCGCGCCCGGCGCCACCGCCTTGACCAGCTTGTTCGCCAGCAGCAGGTCCAGCATGGACGCTTCGTCGACGACGACGAGGTCGGCGTCGAGCGGCCGGTCGCGGTCGTACGCCGCGTCCCCGCCCGGCTTCAGCTCCAGCAGGCGGTGCACGGTGGACGCCTCGGCGCCGGTGAGCTCGGACAGCCGCTTGGCGGCGCGGCCGGTGGGGGCCGCGAGGACGACCTTGGCCTTCTTGGCGCGGGCCAGCTCCACGATGGACCGGACCGTGAACGACTTGCCGCAACCGGGGCCACCGGTGAGGACGGCGACCTTCCGGGTGAGCGCCAGCCGGACGGCCTCCTCCTGCTCGGGCGCGAGCTCCGCCCCCGTCCGGTCCGCCAGCCATGCCAGGGCCTTGTCCCAGGCGACGTCCCGGAAGGCCGGCATCCGGTCCTCGTCGGTGCGCAGCAGCCGCAGCAGCTGGGCGGACAGGGAGATCTCGGCTCGGTGGAACGGCACCAGGTACACCGCGGTCAGCGGCTGCCCGTCGGGGCCGGGCACCCGCTCCCGCACGATCCCGCCCTCCTCCTCGTCGGCCGCGAGGTCGGCGAGGCACTCGATGACCAGACCCGTGTCGACCTGGAGCAGCTTGACCGCGTCGGCGATCAGCTGCTCCTCGGGCAGGAAGCAGTGGCCCTGGTCGCTGGACTGGGAAAGGGCGTACCGGAGCCCGGCCTTGACGCGCTCGGGGCTGTCGTGGGGGATGCCCACGGCCTGCGCGATCCGGTCGGCGGTGAGGAACCCGATGCCCCACACGTCGGCGGCGAGGCGGTAGGGCTGGTTCTTCACGACGGAGATCGAGGCGTCCTCGTACTTCTTGTAGATCCGCACCGCGATGGAGGTGGAGACGCCGACGCCCTGGAGGAAGACCATGACCTCCTTGATCGCCTTCTGCTCCTCCCAGGCGGCGCCGATCAGCCGGGTCCGCTTGGGCCCGAGCCCCGGCACCTCGATGAGCCGCTGCGGCTCCTGCTCGATGACGTCGAGCGTCTCGACGCCGAAGTGGTCGACGATCCGCTCGGCGATGCGGGGGCCGATGCCCTTGATCAGGCCGGAGCCGAGGTAGCGGCGGATGCCCTGGACGGTGGCCGGCAGGACGGTGGTGTAGTTCTCCACGGTGAACTGCCTGCCGTACTGGGGGTGGGAGCCCCAGCGGCCCTCCATGCGCAGCGACTCCCCCGGCTGCGCGCCGAGCAGCGAGCCGACGACCGTGAGGAGTTCGCCGGCGCCGCGGCCCGTGTCGACCCGCGCGACCGTGTAGCCGTTCTCCTCGTTGGCGTACGTGATCCGCTCGAGGACGCCTTCGACCACTGCTGGACTGGACATGCCTCCGACGCTACCCGCCGGGTCGGACATGCCGGCGGCCCTGTGGACAACTCCCCCGGCCCGCCCCCGCGGCGAAGAGCGGGGCGGACGGCCGCGGGGGAGGGATCCACGGCGAAGAGCGGGGCGGACGCCTGCCGGGAAGGGAACTGCGACAAGGGGCCCGGTCCGTCGACCGGGCCCCTGCGTGCTCCCCCTCCGTCTGGGCTTCCCGAATCCCCCCGGATCCCTCCCCGGAAGCCCTGATGCCATGTACGACACACGTCACACCGGAAGGGTTGCACGGATGCGCGCGGTAATTTTTCCGGAATTCCGATTCCGGATCACGGTCGCTACCCGGCCAGCCGGGCGAACCTCCGTGCCGTCTCCTCCAGGACCTCCAGGCCGTCCCGCGCCCACAGGTCGTCGTTGAAGAGCTCGACCTCCACCGGGCCGGTGTAGCCGGCCGCGTCGAGGCGGTCGCACCAGGCGCGCAGGTCGATCGTGCCGTCGCCGAGCTGCCCGCGCCCGTTGAGGACGCCGGCGGGCAACGGAACGGTCCAGTCGGCCAGTTGGAAGGCGTGGATACGGCCCTCCTCGCCGGCCCGGGCGACCGCCGCCGGGGCGCGGTCGTCCCACCAGACGTGGTACGTGTCCACGACGACCCCGACCTGCCCCGCCGGGAACGGTGCCGCGAGCTCCAGCGCCTGGTCGAGGGTGGAGACGGCGCAGCGGTCCGCCGCGTACATCGGGTGCAGGGGCTCGATCGCGAGCCGGACGCCCCGCCCGGCCGCGTACGGGACGAGTTCGGCGAGCGCGCCGGCGATGACCCCGCGGGCGGCCGCCAGGTCCCTGCCGCCCGGCGGCAGGCCGCCGGAGACCAGGACGAGGGTGTCCGTCCCGAGGGTGACGGCCTCGTCGACGGCGGCGCGGTTGTCGTCGAGGTCGGCGGCGGTGGTGAAGAAGCCCCCGCGGCACAGCGTGGTGACCGCCAGGCCGGCGTCGCGGACGAGCTCGGCGGTGGCCTCCAGGCCGTACTCGGCGACCGGTCCGCGCCACAGGCCGACGCCGGGGACGCCCAGGCGTGCGCAGCCCTCGGTCAGTTCGGGCATGGACAGCTGCTTGACCGTCATCTGGTTGATGCTGAAGCGGGCCAGGTCCGTCACTGGGCGACTCCGTACACCGTGAGCAGGGACTTCATGCGCGCCTCCGCGAGCTGCGGATCGGGGAAGAGGCCGAGTCCGTCGGCCAGTTCGTAGGCCCGCGCGAGGTGCGGCAGGGAGCGCGCGGACTGCAGCCCGCCGACCATCGTGAAGTGGTCCTGGTGGCCGGCGAGCCACGCCAGGAGGACCACGCCCGTCTTGTAGAACCGCGTCGGCGCCCGGAAGAGGTGGCGGGACAGCGCGACGGTGGGGTCGAGAAGCGCGCGGAAGCCTGCCGTGTCCCCGGTGTCGAGGACGCGGACCGCCTCCGCCGCCACCGGGCCCAGCGGGTCGAAGATGCCCAGCAGGGCGTGGCTGAAGCCGTGCTCGTCCCCCGCGATCAGCTCGGGGTAGTGGAAGTCGTCGCCGGTGTAGCAGCGCACGCCGTCCGGGAGGCGGCGGCGCAGGCCGGCCTCGCGCTCCGCGTCCAGCAGGGACACCTTGATGCCGTCGACCTTGTCCGGGTGCTCGGCGATGACCTTCAGGAAGGTGTCGGTCGCCGCGTCCGGACCGGCCGAGCCCCAGTAGCCCTCCAGTGCCGGGTCGAACATCGGGCCCAGCCAGTGCAGGATCACGGGGTCGCCCGCCTGGCGCAGCAGGTGCCCGTAGACGGTGAGGTAGTCGTCGGGGGAGCGCGCGGCCGCGGCCAGCGCGCGGGACGCCATCAGGATGGGCTGCGCGCCCGTCTCCTCGACCAGCGCCAGCTGCTCCTCGTACGCGGCGCGGACGGCAGCCAGGTCCACCGGACCGGACAGCTGGTCGGTGCCCACGCCCGCCGCGATGCGGCCGCCGACCGCCTTCGCCTCGGCCGCCGAGCGGCGGATCAGCTCGGCGGCGCCGTCCCAGTCCAGGCCCATGCCGCGCTGCGCGGTGTCCATCGCCTCGGCGACGCCGAGCCCGTGGGACCACAGGTGGCGGCGGAAGGCGAGCGTGGCGTCCCAGTCGACCGCCGCGGGCGCGTCGGGGGACACGTCCGCGTACGGGTCGGCCACGACGTGGGCGGCGGAGAAGACCGTGCGGGAGGCGAGCGGGGCGCCGCCCGCGGTGAAGGCGGCGGGTTCGGTCCGCGGTTCGTACGTGCCGTGCGGCAGCCGGATCGTCACGGCGTCAGCTCCGGTACGTCGTAACGGCGGCCGTCCGCCGAGGACTTCAGGCCCAGCTCGGCGAGCTGAACACCACGCGCGCCCGCCAGCAGGTCCCAGTGGTACGGCTCGTCGAGCGCGACATGGCGCAGGAAGAGCTCCCACTGCGCCTTGAAGCCGTTGTCGAACCCGGTGTTGTCCGGGACCTCCTGCCACTGGTCGCGGAACGCGTGCGTCGCCGGCAGGTCGGGGTTCCACACCGGCCTGGGCGTGGCGGAGCGGTGCTGGACGCGGCAGCCGCGCAGGCCGGCGACCGCCGAGCCGTGGGTGCCGTCGACCTGGAACTCGACGAGCTCGTCGCGGTGGACGCGTACCGCCCAGGAGGAGTTGATCTGCGCGACGGCACCGCTCTCCAGCTGGAAGATGCCGTACGCGGCGTCGTCGGCGGTGGCGGCGTACGGCTCGCCGTCCTCGTCCCAGCGCTGCGGGATGTGGGTGGTGACGTGGGCGCTGACGGAGGTCACCCGGCCGAAGAGCTCGTGCAGGACGTACTCCCAGTGCGGGAACATGTCGACGGCGATGCCGCCGCCGTCCTCGGCGCGGTAGTTCCAGGAGGGGCGCTGGGCCGGCTGCCAGTCGCCCTCGAAGACCCAGTAGCCGAACTCGCCGCGCACGGACAGGATCTCGCCGAAGAAGCCGCCGTCGATGAGGCGCTTCAGCTTGAGCAGGCCCGGCAGGAAGATCTTGTCCTGGACGACGCCGTGCTTGATGCCGGCGTCCCGGGCGAGGCGGGCCAGTTCCAGGGCTCCGGCGGTGCCGGTGGCGGTCGGCTTCTCGGTGTAGACGTGCTTGCCGGCCGCGACGGCCTTCGTCAGCGCGTCGGCGCGGGCCGAGGTGACCTGTGCGTCGAAGTAGATCTCCGTGGTCTCGTCGGCGAGGGCCGCGTCGAGGTCGGTGGTCCATTCGGTCAGGCCGTGGCGTTCGGCGAGCGCGCGCAGGGCGTGCTCGCGGCGGCCGACGAGGACGGGTTCGGGCCACAGGACCCGGCCGTCCCCGAGGTCGAGGCCGCCCTGTTCGCGGATGGCCAGGATGGAACGCACCAGGTGCTGGCGGTGGCCCATCCGGCCCGTGACGCCGTTCATGGCGATCCGCATCGTCCTGCGTGTCACGGAGGTCCCTCCAGATCTCGTCGGCCCGCGCGGCGGTAGCAAGCGCTTTCTACGAGGGGTGACGCTAGCCTGCGGGCAACGGCCCGTACAAGAGCCACGCCCGACTCTCCGCGGAGGAAAGCGATGACAGTCACCCTGGCCGATGTGGCGGCGCGCGCCCGGGTGTCCCCGGCGACCGTGTCGCGTGTCCTGAACGGCAACTACCCGGTCGCCGCGTCCACGCGCGAGCGGGTGCTGCGCGCGGTCGACGAACTCGACTACGTGCTGAACGGGCCGGCCAGCTCGCTCGCCGCCGCCACCTCCGACCTGGTCGGGATCCTCGTCAACGACATCGCCGACCCCTTCTTCGGGATCATGGCGGGTGCGGCGCAGAGCGCCATCGGCGAGGGCGCGTCGGGGCGCGCGGGCGGCGAGAAGCTCGCCGTGGTCTGCAACACGGGCGGCTCCCCCGAGCGGGAGCTGCGCTATCTGACGCTGCTCCAGCGCCAGCGGGCGGCGGCCGTCGTCCTCACCGGTGGCGCGCTGGAGGACCCGGGCCACACGGCGGCGATGACCGCGCGGTTCGCCAAGCTGGCGGACGCGGGCACGCGCGTGGTGCTGTGCGGGCGCCCGCCGGCGCCGGGGACCGGTGGGGACGCCGCGATCACGGCCGCGCTGGCCTTCGACAACCGCGGCGGCGGGCGGCGGCTCACCGAGCACCTGCTGGCGCTCGGCCACCGGCGGATCGGATACGTGGCCGGGCCGGCCGAGCGCACCACGACGCGGCACCGGCTGGAGGGCCACCGCGAGGCGATGACGGCGGCGGGAGCGGCGGACGAGGAGTTGCGGCGGCTCACCGTGCACGGCCCGTACGACCGCCGCTCGGGGTACGACGCGACGCTCGAACTGCTCCGGCGCGACCCGGAGCTCACCGCGGTGGTCGCCGCCAACGACACGGTGGCGCTGGGCGCCTGCGCCGCCCTGCGGGACCAGGGCCTGCGCATCCCCGAGGACGTCTCGGTGGCGGGCTTCGACGACCTGCCCTTCTCGGTGGACGCGGTGCCCGCGCTGACCACGGTGCGACTGCCCCTGTCGGAGGCGGGCGCACGGGCCGGCCGGCTCGCGATCGGCACGGAGACCCCGCCCCCGGGCGGCATCGCGAAGATCGGCGCGGAACTGATGGTGCGGGCCTCGACGGGGCGGCCGCGGGGCGCGTGACACCGCACTGTCGTGCTGACGACGGCACGCGGAGGCCCGCATGACCATCACCTTGGACGCGCCCGGCGCCCGGGACGCACCGGAAGGCGCCGGCCTGCCCCGCGGTACCGCGTCGAGATCACGGACGGGAAGATCATCACGACGCCGCAGGAGGGCCGCTCGATCACCGTCAGGACGGACGGCTTCCCGCGCACCGCGTGACCGGGCCGGCGTCCGGCCGCGCGTGGCGGCGGGACGTTCGGTCATGGGTGGCGGACGAGCGGGTAGGTTCGCCGGCATGAAGTACGCCTTCTCCACCCTCGGTGTCCCCGGAATGCCCGTCGCTGACGTCGTGCGGCTCGCCGCCGGAACGGGGTACGACGGTGTCGAACTGCGCGCCCACCCCGAGGAGCCGGTGCACCCGGGGCTGGTGGCGCACGAACGGCGGGCCGTGGCCGAGGAGTTCGCCCGGGCGGGCGTCGACATCCTCGCCGTGGCGGGATACGCGCAGGTCGCGGCGGCGGGTGACGACGAGCCCGTGTACGAGGAGCTGCACCGGCTCCTGTACCTCGCGGCCGACCTGGGCGCCCCGTACGTCCGGGTGTTCCCGGGCGGCGGGGACCAGGACCCCGCCGACGCGGACGCGACGGCGGCCCGGCGGCTGGGCGCCGCCGCGGAGGTCGCCGCCGAGCTCGACGTACGCATCCTCCTGGAGACGCACGACTCGCACCGCGCGGGTGCGGACGTGGCCCGGGTCGCGGGGACGGTGGGCCACAAGCACGTGGGCGTGGTCTGGGACCTGATGCACACCTGGCTCGCGGGCGAGGCGCCCGAGGACACGCACGCCGTCCTGGCGCCCTACCTCGGCTATGTACAGGTCAAGGACATCGCGTCCCGCGAGGACACCACGCCTCTCCCCCTCGGTGCCGGGGTGCTGCCGCTCGACGAGTGCCTGTCCCTGATGCGCGGGCAGGGCTGGGTGTGCTGGGAGTACGAGAAGCGCTGGTACGCGGATGCCGCCGAGCTCCCGGCCCTGCTCGCGGCGGGACGCGAGCGCCTGTCGGGCACACCGCGGACCTGACCGCACCGGTCCCGGACCGGGCCCGTACCGCCGCTATCCCACCCGTGCCGGGGACGTCCCGGCCGGGTCCGGGCGCCGCTCGCCCCGCACCGCGGCGGCCCCGGCCGCCTCCTTGGCGGCCACCGCCGCGGGCCGGCGTCCCGCACGCCCCAGTGACGTCAGCGTCACCCCGCCCACCAGCAGCGCGGCCGCGCACCAGCGCAGGACGGTGATCCCCTCCCCGAGGAACAGGGCGGCCGAGGACATGCCGAAGACGGGGACCAGGAGGGAGAAGGGCGCGACCGAGGATGCGGGGTGGCGGCGCAGCAGCCACCCCCAGGCACCGAAGCCGAAGACGGTGGTGACCCAGGCGACGTAGACGATGACGCCCGCGCCCGTCCAGTCCAGCGACCGCAGCGCGGCCGCGTCCCGCGCCGGACCCTCGAACAGCAAGGACAGCGCGAGCAGCGGCAGGACCGGGACGGTGCTGACCCACACCATGAAGTTGAGCGCGTCGGGCGGGGCCGCCTTGCGGGTCAGGACGTTGGACACACCCCAGAACGCGGCGGCCGCGACGCACAGCGCGAGGCCCAGCAGGGGCCCGGAGGTGCCCTCGTCGACCGCCGCGACCGCGATCCCGCCGAGCGCGACGGCCATGCCGGCCAGCCGGGTGCGGCCCGGGCGTTCACCGAGCGCCGCGAAGGCGAACAGCGCGGTGAAGACGGCCTGGATCTGGAGGACCAGCGAGGACAGACCCGCCGGGGCGCCCCGGTCCATGCCGGTGAAGAGCAGGCCGAACTTCGCGACGCCGAGCGTCAGGCCGACCCCGACGATCCACCTCCACGCCACCTTCGGGCGACCGACGAAGAAGACGGCGGGCAGGGCGGCCACCAGGAAGCGCAGGGCGGAGAAGAGCAGGGGCGGGAAGTGGTCGAGGCCGATGTCGATGACGACGAAGTTGACCCCCCAGACGGCGGCGACGAGCGTGGCGAGTGCGATGTGGGACGGGCGCATGCACCGAGCATCCCGGGCCCGAACCATGTAGCACCAGCGCGGATCTCTTCATGATTGGATGAAGCATCGCTTACGAAAGGGGGCCGCCGTGCTGGACCTCGGACGGCTGCGGGCGCTCCACGCGGTCTCGGTGTACGGCACGGTCGGCGCCGCCGCGGCCGCGCTCGGTTACACCCCGTCGGCCGTCTCGCAGCAGATCGCCAAGCTGGAGCGGGAGACCCGCACCACGCTCCTGGAACGGCAGGGGCGCGGTGTCCGCCTCACCGACGAGGCGCACCGGCTGGCCGCCACGGCGGAGCGGTTGCTGTCGATCGTCGAGGAGGCCGAGGTGCGACTGGAGGAACGGCGGGGCCTGCCGTCCGGGCGGCTGCGCGTCGGGTGCTTCGCCAGCGCCGCCCGGGGGCTGATGCCGCGCGCCCTCGCCGAGCTGGCGCGGCGTCACCCCGCGCTCGACGCCCGTCTGACGGAGGTGGATCCGCACCTGTCGGTCGACCTCGTCGGGCGGGGCGTGCTCGACCTGGCGGTGGCGCACGACTGGGACATCGCGCCGCTGCCCGCGCCGCCGGGGGTCGAGCAGGCCGTCATCGGGGACGACCTGTGCGACGTCCTCGTACCGCACGGGCATCCGCTGGCGGCGCGTGACGCCGTCCGGCGGGAGGACCTCACCGAGGAGCGGTGGATCGTGCAGCCGCCCGGCACGGTCTGCCACGACTGGCTGGTCCGCACGCTGCGGGCGGCCGGGCGCGAGCCGCACATCGTGCACCAGGCGGAGGAGAACCACACGCAGGTGGCCCTCGTCGCAGCCGGCCTGGGGGTGGCGCTGGTCCCGCGCCTGGGCCGTGGCACGCTGCCGGACGGGGTGGCCACCGTGCGCCTCGAACCGGTGCCGAAGCGGCGGTTGTCGGCGCTGTGGCGGGCGGGCGCCGCACGGCGGCCGGCGATCACCGAGACGGTCCGGACCCTGCAGGAGTTGTGGCCCTCGGTCGCCGCCACGTGAGGACCGTTCGGGCGCGCTGACCCCCGCCTTCCGGCGGCGCCCAGGACCGGCACCCGAGCGCGCCGCCTTGCCCCCCGAGGGTCCGCCGGGCGCGCTGCCTTGCCCCCTGAGGGTCCGTCGGACAGGCTGCCCCACCCGCCCGAGGGACCGTCCGGCACGCTGCCGCGCCGCCTGCGGCCCGTCGGGCAGCGCCGCCCCACCCCCCGGCACCGCCCGGGAGCGCACCGCCCGGTGGCCCGCCGATCGTTCCCCACGGGCGCACGCCGATCCACCGGCACCCCGAGAGGGTCCGCCCGGCACGTCTCCGCGCAGTCCGCCAGCCCGTTCGGTACGCCGCCCCACCCCTGAAGGACCGTCGAGCACGGGGCCTGAGGGGCCGTCGGGCACGCCTTGCCACCGCCCTCATGACGCCCTGCCGACGCACCGCACCGCACCGCAGCGGGCCGCGCCGCGGGGAACCCGGCGGCCGCCGGGTCCGTCGAACCGGGTGTACTGCCGGGGAGTCACCGCGGCGCGGTGCCGGCCCCGCCGTGCGGTCGCCGGCTCCCCCTCTCCGGCCGCCCCGCGGCCGGCGGTACGCCGCCACCGGCGCGCCCCCCTCCGCTGCGCCGGTGGCGGACCCGTCGCCCCCGCGGCTGCCGGGGTCCTTGACCTGGCAGTTACTTTCCGGCTATGCGTGACACCTTGGAAGTTTCCTTCACCACCTCCACTTCCCTCCACGCACGGCCGGAAGGAGCACCAGTGCACCACCGGGCCACCACCTCCAGACGTACTCTCCTCACCGTCACCGCCGCCGCGGCGGCCGCCGCCGCGACCGGTGCCACGGCGTCCGCCCACGCCGGGGCCTCCGGCGACCGCCGCCTCCACGGACTCATCTCCCGCATGAGCCTGGAGGAGAAGGTCGGCCAGCTCTTCGTCATGCGGGTGTACGGGCACTCCGCCACCGCCCCCGACCAGGCCGACGCCGACGCCAACCTCAAGGAGATCGGCGTCCGTACCGCCGCCGAGCTCATCGCCCGGTACCACGTCGGCGGCATCATCTACTTCTCGTGGGCGCACAACACCCGCGAGCCGCACCAGATCGCCGACCTCTCCAACGGCATCCAGCGCGCCGGGCTGGACCGGCCCACGCCCGTCCCGCTGCTGATCTCCATCGACCAGGAGCACGGCATCGTGGCCCGGATAGGGGAACCCGCCACGCTGATGCCCGGCGCGATGGCGCTCGGCGCGGCCGGCTCCCGCTCCGACGCGCGGCGCGCCGCGCGGATCGCGGGCTCCGAGCTCGCCGCGATGGGCATCCGCCAGAACTACGCGCCCGTCGCCGACGTCAACGTCAACCCCGCCAATCCCGTCATCGGCGTACGCTCCTTCGGCGCCGACCCGCAGGCCGTCGCCGGTCTGGTGGCCGCGCAGGTGAGGGGCTATCAGGCGGCGGGCGTGGCGGCCACGGCCAAGCACTTCCCCGGGCACGGCGACACCGAGACCGACAGCCACTACGGGCTGCCGCGGATCGGCCACACGCGCGCGCAGTGGGAGGCGCTCGACGCGCCGCCGTTCCGGGCGGCCGTCGCCGCTGGCATCGACTCCATCATGACGGCGCACATCGTCGTCCCGGCCCTCGACGCCGCCGAGGACCCCGCCACCCTCTCCCGCCCCATCCTCACCGGCATCCTGCGCGAACGCCTCGGCTACGACGGCGTCGTGGTGACGGATTCGCTCGGCATGGAGGGGGTGCGCACCAAGTACGGCGACGACCGCGTGCCCGTCCTCGCGCTGAAGGCGGGCTGCGACCAACTGCTCAACCCGCCGGACCTGGCCCTCGCCTGGAACGCCGTGCTGCGGGCCGTACGGAGCGGCGAGATCAGCGAGGCCCGCCTCGACGAATCGATTCTCCGCATCCTGCGCCTGAAGGCGAAGCTCGGCCTGTTCCGCGATCCGTACGTCTCCCACGAGGGGGTCGACCGCGCCGTCGGCACCCGCTCCCACCTCGCCGCCGCCGACCGGATCGCCGAGCGGACCACGACGCTGCTGCTCAACGACGGCGGGCTGCTTCCGCTCGACCGCCGCGAGCGGCCGAACCTGCTCGTCGTGGGCGCCGATCCCGCGTCCCCCTCCGGGACCACCGGCCCGCCGACCGCCACCCTCGCCACCGCCCTGACCGAACTCGGCTTCACGGTGGCGGCCCTGTCCACCGGTACGGCTCCCTCCGCGGCACGGATCGACGAGGCGGTGGCGGCCTCGGCCGGAAAGGACGCGATCGTCGTGGGGACGTACAACGTCTCCGCCACCAGCACGCAGCGCACGCTGGTCTCCCGGCTCGCGGCGACCGGCGTGCCGGTGGTGACCGTCGCGATCCGCAACCCGTACGACGTGGCGCGGCTGGGCGGGCAGCGCGCCACCCTCGCCACGTACTCCTGGACCGACGTCGAACTGCGCGCCGCGGCGCGGGTGATCGCCGGGCGGGCGCGGCCGGAGGGGCGGCTGCCCGTCCCGGTCCAGCGCGCGGACGATCCGACCCGGGTGCTGTATCCGGTGGGGTACGGCCTGACGTACTAGACGTACTCGGTGACGCAACCTTCCGCGCTCCGGTGGCGTGGGTCCGCCACGGCGGGCCACGCTGGAGCGAGCGATCGGGGGGTTGGGGATGCGCCGGGAACGGACCATCGGGGTGGTGTGCGCCGTCGTGCTCGCGGTGACGGCGTTCACCACCGCCTGCCAGCGGGCCGCCGCGGACCGGGCGGGTGCGGCCGGGCTGCCGGAGCCGGCCGCCAGCACCGGGTACGGGGAGGTCTTCCTCGGTGCCGGCGACTGCAGCACCCGCGGCCGGGAGTTCCGCGAGGTGTCCTGCGGCAGCGAGCGGGCGGCGGCCCGGGTGCTGACCCGGTACGCGGGTCCGGCGGCCGGCAGGCCGGACTGTCCCAGGGCCACCGACTTCGTGCTGCACGTCTCGGAGCACCGGCCCGCCGCGGACGAGGACGGTGACGGTGCCGTGCCGCGGGGCTACGCGTGCATGCGCAACCTGGAGCCGCCGCACCCCGGTGACCCGGGCGGCGGAGGGGGCCCGTACACCCTGGTCGGCGACTGCCTCTCCGGCACCCGCGCGGGGCAGGTGCGGGAGACGGCCTGCAAGGGGCCGGGCGAGCACCGGCCGCGGTACCGCGTCACGGCGGCCGTCGAGCGCCGGGCGCAGTGTCCCGCGTCGACGGCCCTGTACGTGGCGCTGGACGGCGACGGACCGGTGGGCTGCGCGCGCCGCCTCTGAGGCGGCCGGCGGGGCACGTCCGCGCCCCGCCGGCGGTACGTCAGGGACGCAGGGTGTGCTTCCGGTCCAGGACGCGCCGATCCAGTCGCGGATCGGTGCGTACGTCCGCCGGGGCGACGCCCGCCCACGCCTGGATCCGCGCCGTGGCCTTCGCGCGCTGGGCCTCGACCAGGTCCGCCACACCGGCCCCGTGGTTGGCGCCGGGGGCGGCGAGGACGTAGCTGTCGCGGGCGCCCTTGTCGACGCGGAACCGCTCCGCGCCCCACGGGTCGTTCGCGCCGTACACGAAGAGCATCCGCTGCCCCCGCGTGCGCACCCAGGTGTCCACGTCGCGCATCACCCGGGGCTTGAAGCGGGGCAGCGGGATCTCGCGCGGCACGAAGTTGCGGGCGGGCTGGTAGCCGTACCGGGTCAGGCCCTTCAAATGGTCCATCCGCAGGGCGGGCGAGCCGAGTTCGGTGGCGGCCTGGTAGTAGTACGGGACGGCCGGTTCGAGGCCCTGGTCGGTGTAGTAGGCCCAGCCCGAGTAGGTGTCGATGGTGTCGTAGACGACCTGGTCGGTGGCGGTGGCGGCGTCCGGGAGGCTGGTGCAGTCGGCCTCGGTGTGGTACTGCCAGAAGGCCCAGGCGAAGTCCAGGACGACGGCTTCGTACGCCCTGTCCAGGCTGCCGACGGTCCGGAAGGTGGCGCCCTCGGCGTCGGCCCAGGCGCGGTACTTCTTCTGCAGCGGCGTACGGCGGACCAGCGCCTCGCGCTGCATGGCGCCGAGGCGGGCGCGGCACTCCGCCGTGCCGACGGTGGCGAAGAACCGGTCGTAGGCCGAGTCCTCCTTCTCCACCACGTCGTTGGGTGCGACGTAGGCGACGACGGCGTCCATGTCTCGCGGGTAGAAGCGCTCGTAGTAGGTGGCGGTCATGCCTCCCTTGGAGGTGCCGGTGGCGAGCCACCTGCGGTCGTAGAGCGGCTTCAGCGCGGTGAAGACGCGGTGCTGGTCGGAGGCGGCCTGCCAGATGTCCAGCTTGGACCAGTCGGCGGGGGCGGGGCGGGACGGGGTGAAGAAGCGGTACTCCAGGGAGACCTGGTTGCCGTCGACGATGGACGTCGGCTCGGCGCGCCAGGGCCGGGTACTGACCTCGTACCCGCTGGTGTGGAAGACCGTGGGGCGGCCGGTGTCCTTGTGCAGCAGGGTGAGGCGCTGCTGGAAGGTGCCCCGCGAACGGTCGCGGTGGTCGACCGGCTGGGTGTATCCGAGGACGAAGAAGCGGTAGCCGGGGTAGGGCTTCTCCTCGATCAGGCTCATCCCGGGGATGTCCAGGATGCGGTCCTTGATGTCCGTGGTCGTGCGGCTGTCGGCCGGACCGGCGGCGGTGGCCGTGCCGGCTGCGCTCGCGGTGCCTATGAGCACCACGAGGGACAGCAGCCATCTGAGCGCCTTGCGCATGCACCCTCCACTGGGTTCACGGTGGTCGCCGTGAACCTAGCGGGGTCAACGCCCCCGGGACCAGAGTGACTTGCGGACACCAGCGGGATTCAGCAGAGGATCCACCCCGTGGTGCCGCCCCGGCCGGCGACGGAACCCGAGACGCGGACGCAGCGGTTGAGGGCGTGCACGGTGACGGGCCCGGCCTGCCGGGTGAACCGCCCCGCGTCGACGGCGGCGCGGCCGCCGCGCGGCTGCACGGACACGGCCATCGCCCGGCGGGCGCCCGGCTTGTTCGCCACGGCGACGGCGCAGGCGTACTGGCGGTTCTTGTAGACCTTCAGCGTTCCGGTGCGGAACGGCAGGGTCTTGACGAGCCGCCCGGAGCAGGCGGCCACCGCCTCGGCGCGGGAGGTACCGGGCCCGGCGAGGGTGAGGGCGCTCACGGCGACGAGCACCGCGAGGACGTGCACGAACAGTCGTTTCGCCGTTCCGGCCACCTGCGCCCCACCGAACACGCTTGCTCCTCTTCGCCTCGTGAGCGTACATGCGTACGACGCAAGCGGCCGGTGGATGGTTGCGTGCGGGCGCCCGGCGGTCGGCCCGCCGGGCGCGCGGAGCGTCGCATCCGGGATCAGGCCACCAGCGGCGCCTCGCCCACGAAGGTGGCCCACAGCTGGGCGTACCGGCCGCCCCGGGCCAGGAGCTCCTCGTGGGTGCCGTCCTCCGCGACGCGGCCGTGGTCCATGACGACCACCCGGTCCGCCCGCGCCGCCGTGGTGAGCCGGTGGGCGACCACCAGGGTGGTGCGCCGGCCGGCCAGCCGGTCGGTGGCGGCGTTCACCTGCGCCTCGGTGGCCAGGTCCAGCGCCGCGGTCGCCTCGTCGAGGAGCAGGACGTCCGGGTCGACCAGCTCCGCGCGGGCCAGGGCGATCAGCTGGCGCTGGCCCGCCGACAGGTTCCGGCCGCGCTCGGCGACCTCGTGGAGGTAGCCGCCGTCCAGCGTGGCGATCATGTCGTGCGCGCCGACCGCGCGCGCCGCCGCCTCCACCTCCGCGTCGGTCGCGTCCGGTCGCCCGTACGCGATGGCGTCGCGGACCGTGCCCGGGAAGAGGTACGCCTCCTGGGGCACCACGCCGAGGCGGTGCCGGTACGCCGTGAGGTCGAGGTCGCGCAGGTCGGTGCCGTCGGCGGTGACGCGGCCCGACGTCGGGTCGTAGAACCGTGCGACCAGCTTGACCAGCGTCGACTTGCCCGCGCCGGTCTCGCCGACGAACGCCACCGTCTGCCCGGCCGGGATGCGCAGGTCCACGCCGGTGAGCGCCGCCTCCTCCTCGCCGCCGGTGTCCGCGCCGTACGAGAAGGAGACCTTCTCGAAGGCGATCTCGCCCCGGAGGGAGGGCACGGGGCGCGGCCGCTCGGGGGCGGCGGTCGACGTGGGCTCCCGCAGCAGCTCCTGGATCCGTCCCAGCGACACCGTCGCCTGCTGGTAGCCGTCGAAGACCTGCGACAGCTGCTGCACGGGCGCGAAGAACAGGTCGATGTAGAGCAGGTACGCGACGAGGGCGCCGGTCGTCAGGGTGCCCGCCTCCACGCGTCCCGCGCCGACGATCAGCACCGCCGCGGCCGCCACCGACGACAGCAGCTGCACGAACGGGAAGTACACCGAGATCAGCCACTGGCCGCGCACCCGGGCCGCACGGTACTCCGCGCTCAGCTCGGTGAACCGCCGCGCGCCGGTGCCCTCGCGCCCGAACGCCTGGACGATCCGCAGCCCGGCCACCGACTCCTGGAGGTCGGCGTTGACCACGCTGATCCGCTCACGCGCCAGCTCGTACGCCTTGACGCTGGAGCGTCGGAAGAAGAACGTCCCGACGATCAGCACCGGCAGCGTAGCGAAGACGACCAGTGCCAGCTGCACGTCGATGACGAGGAGCGCCACCATGATCCCGAAGAAGGTCACGACCGACACGAACGCGGTGACGAGCCCGGTCTGGAGGAACGTCGACAGGGCGTCCACGTCCGTGGTCATCCGGGTCATGATCCGACCGGTCAGCTCGCGCTCGTAGTAGTCGAGCCCGAGGCGCTGGAGCTGCGCGAAGATCTTCAGGCGCAGCGCGTACAGCACCCGCTCGCCGGTGCGGCCGGTCATCCGGATCTCACCGGTCTGCGCCACCCACTGCACGACCACGGTCCCCAGCGCCAGCGCCGAGGCCACCCACACGGCGCCCAGCGCGAGCTGCTCGACGCCCTCGTCGATGCCGTGCCGGATCAGCACCGGCAGCAGCAGGCCCGTCCCGGCGTCGACCGCCACCAGCAGCAGGCTCACCAGCAGGGGCAGCCCGAAGCCGCCCAGCAGCCGGCGCAACCCGTACGACTCCTCGGGCGTGACCGCCCGGGCCTCGTCGACGTCCGGCGCGTCGGTGGCCGGCGGCAGGGCCTCGACCTGGGCGAGCAGCTCCGGTGTGGCGCCGGGGGTGTCGGAGTCGCCGGCCGCGTGGACGTCGCGCTCCCACAGGGAGGGCGTGATGCCGCGTTCCGCGTCGTACTCGGCGTCCAGCTCCTCGCGGACGGTGTGGTCCTCCTCCGGCGCGGACGCCGCCACCGCGTGGCCGGGCGAGACGCCGCCGAGCTCGTCGGGGTCGGTCAGCAGCCGCCGGTAGAGCGCGGAGCGCGCCTGGAGCTCCTCGTGCGTGCCGATGTCGGACAGCCGGCCGTCGTCGAGGACGGCGATCCGGTCGGCGAGGTTCAGGGTGGAGCGGCGGTGGGCGATGAGCAGCGTGGTGCGCCCGGCCATCACCGAGCGCAGCGCCTCGTGGATCTCGTGCTCCACGCGCGCGTCGACCGCCGAGGTGGCGTCGTCGAGGAGCAGCAGCCGCGGGTCGGTGAGGATCGCGCGGGCGAGGGCGACGCGCTGGCGCTGGCCGCCGGAGAGGGTCAGCCCGTGCTCGCCGACCTTGGTGTCGTACCCCTCCGGCAGCTCGTCGATGAAGCCGTCCGCCTGCGCGGCGCGCGCCGCCGCGCGGATCTCCTCGTCGGTCGCGCCGGGCTTGCCGTACGCGATGTTCGCGCGGACGGTGTCGGAGAAGAGGAAGCTGTCCTCCGGCACGAGCCCGATGGCGGCCCGCAGCGAGGCGAGGGTCAGCTCGCGCACGTCGTGCCCGCCCACCAGCACGGCGCCGTGCGTCACGTCGTAGAAGCGCGGCAGCAGCAGCGAGACGGTGGACTTGCCGCTGCCGGAGGCGCCGACGACGGCGACGGTCTCGCCGGGGCGGATCTCCAGCGAGAAGCCGTCGAGGACGGGACGCCCGTCCTCGTACGCGAACGACACGTCGTCGAACTCGACGCCCACGGGGACGTCGGCGGGCAGCTCCTTCGTCCCGTCCCGGATCACCGGCTCGGTGTCGATCAGCTCCAGGACGCGCTCGACGCCCGCTCGGGCCTGCTGTCCCACGGTCAGCACCATGGCGAGCATCCGGACCGGTCCGACGAGCTGCGCCAGGTAGGTGGAGAACGCGACGAAGGTGCCGAGGGTGATCTGGCCGCGGGTGGCCAGCCAGCCGCCGAGGGCGAGCATGGCGACCTGCCCGAGGGCGGGCACGGCCTGGAGCGCCGGGGTGTAGCGGGCGTTCATGCGGATGGTGCGCAGCCGGCCGGCGAAGAGCTTGCGGCTCGCGTCGCGCAGCTTGCCGGTCTCCTGCTCCTCCTGCCCGAAGCCCTTGACCACGCGGACGCCGGAGACGGCGCCGTCGACGACGCCCGCCACGTGCCCGGCCTGGGCCTGGGCGTACCAGGTGGCGGGGTGCAGGCGGGTGCGGCTGCGGCGGGCGATGAACCACAGGGCCGGCGCGACGGCGAGGGCGACGAGGGTGAGGGGCAGCGACAGCCACGCCATGACGACGAGCGAGATCAGGAACAGCAGGACGTTCCCGATGGTCATCGGGAGCATGAAGAGCAGGCCCTGGATCAGCTGGAGGTCGCTGGTGGCGCGGCCGATGACCTGCCCGGTGGACAGCTCGTCCTGGCGCCGCCCGTCGAGCCGGGTGATCGTCCCGTACATCTCGGTGCGCAGGTCGTGCTGGACGTCGAGGGCGAGGCGTCCGCCGTAGTAGCGGCGCACGTACGTCAGGACGTAGACGACGAGTGCGGCGGCGACGAGGAGCCCGGTCCACACGGCGAGCGGTCTCCTGCCGTCGCCGATGACGTCGTCGATGACGACCTTGGTGATCAGCGGGACGACGGCCATGACGGCCATGCCGGCGAGGGACGAGCCCAGGGCGAGGACGACGTTGCGCCGGTACCGCCAGGCGTAGCCGGCCAGCCGCCGTGCCCACCCTTGTTCCGCCGCCTCAGCCGCCGCCACTGGTGCCTCCCGTTGTCCGTCCGGACGCAATCCGACGGAAGGCACCAACACGCCCCGGTACGAATTTCATCCCGTCGCAACATTTCATGGTGCTGCGCCGTGCGCGCGGCGTGCCGCGACGGGCCGGACCGGGGCGTGGGGTGAGCGGCTCGCCGGCTAGGAGGCGGGACCGGTCTCGGGCACCGGCGGCATGACCTCGTGCGGGACGGCGGGCGGCGTGAAGAACGACCGGCCGGTCGTGGACGCGGTCGGGTTGAGATCCCGGTGGACCACCCGCGCGACGGCCTGGATGGTGTTGACGCCGTCGGTCATCGTCGCGTTGTCGTGCGTCAGGACGGTGATCGAGTAGTTCGCCTTGTCGCTGGTGAACGCGCCGATGCTGTGCACCCGCCAGCCGTGCGTGGCGCGCGACAGCCAGCCGTTCTTGACGTGCACGGTGACGCCGGTCGGCGTACCGGCCGGCGTGCCCCAGCGCTGCGACGAGATCACCCGCCGCATGAGGCTCTGCACGAACGAGCGCGCGCTGTCGCTCAGCACACCGTTCTGGTTGGTGAGCAGACCGAGCAGCTTGCGCTGGTCACGCGCGGTGACCTGGGTGAGCCCCCAGTAGCCGCCCGAGCCGGGCACGGTCTGCGTCATCCCGGCGGTCTGCAGGAACGCGCTGATCTTCGCCACGCCGAGCTGCTTCCACAGCGCGCTGGTCGCGGCGTTGTCGGACTTGGTGATCGCGGCGGTGCTCAGGTCGATCTCGCGCTGGGTCAGCCGGCGCTTCTGCTTGCCCGCGTCCCACAGCAGGGTGGCCACCATGGTCGTCTTGACGATGCTGGCCGAGTCGAACTTCTGCGTGGCGCGCAGTTCGCAGTGCGTCTTGGTGGTGCGGTCGTAGACGGCGACGGCCGTCGTGGAAGCGCGGCCCTTGAGGGCGGCGGCGATGTCCTGGGACAGCTTGGTGGCGAGCCCCGCCTGGCCGGACGTGCACGTCACGGCCGGGGTCGCGGCGGCGGCGGGCGTCGCCGTGGCGGCGGTGGGCAGCAGGACCCCGAGGGCGAGGGCCGTGCACAGCGCGCCGCGTCGGGTGCGGTGTATGGATGTCACACCCTGTCAGACACCCGGGTGCGCGGAAGGTTGTACGGGCGGCGGCGACGGGCCGGGCAGCGCCCCGCCGGGGGCGCTGCCGTACGGCCCGGATCACCCGTGCGTCGGCGCGAACATCCGCAGGCGGGCCGGGAGCACGACCACCGAGGGTCCGCGCGTGGCGAGGGAGGCCGCGAGGTCCGCGCGCAGGGCCTGCGGGGTCGTACGGACCGCGGGCACGCCGAAGGACCCGGCCAGGGCGACGAAGTCCGGGCGGTCCAGCTCCGTGCCGGTGGCGGTGCCGAAGGCGTCGGTCATGTACTCGCGCAGGATGCCGTAACCGCCGTCGTCGACGATGAGCCAGGTGACGTCGAGGCCGTACTGCTTCGCCGTGGCGAGCTCCGCGAGGGAATACATGGCGCCGCCGTCGCCGGAGACGGCCAGGACCGGCCCCGTCGGGTCGGCGACCGCCGCGCCCAGCGCCGCCGGGAAGGCGTACCCGAGGCCGCCGGCGCCCTGCGCCGAGTGCATGGTGTTGGGGCGGCGGGTGTCGAAGGCCGACCAGGCCCAGTAGGCGAGGATCGTCATGTCCCAGAAGCTCGGCGCGTCGTCCGGCAGGGCACCGCGCACGGCCGCCAGGACCTCCTGCTCCAGGGCGAGGTCCTGGGCGGCGAGCCGCGCGCGCACCTTCGCCAGCACCGCGCGGACGCGCTCGGCGGCGGCGGGGTCCTCGCGCGCAGGAACCGTCTCCAGCAGCGCCATGAGGGCGA
The DNA here is from genome assembly GCF_000716335.1 of Streptomyces sp. NRRL S-118. Lineage (GTDB taxonomy): Bacteria > Actinomycetota > Actinomycetes > Streptomycetales > Streptomycetaceae > Streptomyces. The sequence goes on from NZ_KL591013.1 coordinate 82,596, forward strand.
GCCGGGCGTCGGCGTGGATGCCGAGGGCGGGATGGTTGGACTCCAGCTTGCCGAGATCGGCCTCGATCTGGATGATCCGGCCCCGCGGGGCGAACGTGTGGTAGTTCGAGGACAGCTCACCCAGCCCGGAACCGACCACCAGAAGGACGTCCGCGTCCTCCAGGAAATCGGTGGTGTGCCGGTCCTCCAGCCACGACTGGAGCGACAGCGGGTGCTCCCAGGGGAAGGCGCCCTTGCCGCCGAAGGTGGTCACGACAGGAGCGCTCAGCCGCTCGGCCAGCGCCCGCAGCTTGCCGGACGCGTCGGAGCGCACGACCCCGCCGCCCGCGATGATCACGGGCCGCTCGGCGCGGGCGAGCAGGTGCGCGGCCACGGCCGTCAGCTCCGGGCGCGGGGCGAGCTCCTCCGGAGTGGCGTCGACAGCCGTGACCACCGGCAGGGCCGCCTCGGCGAGCAGCACGTCCTGCGGGATCTCCACCCAGACGGGACCGTGCGGCACGGTCAGCGCCGACTGCCAGGCGGCGGCGACCGCCGACGGGATCTGCGACTGGGACCGCACCGTGTGCACGGACTTCACGACGTCACGGAAGGACGCCTGCTGGTCACGCAGCTCGTGCAGGTAGCCGCGGCGGCTCCCGCCGAGCCCGGCGACCGGGATCTGGCTGCCGATGGCCAGGACGGGGGCGCTGGCGGCGGCCGCCTCCTGGAGCGCGGGGAGCGACATCAGGGCCCCGGGCCCCGTGGACAGCAGCAGCGGCGCCGCCTCGCCCGTGATGCGGCCGTACGCGTCGGCGGCGAAACCCGCGTTGTTCTCGGCCCGCAGGCCCACGTACCGCAGCGAGGAGCGGCGCAGCGCGTCGAACATGCCCAGCGCGTGCTGCCCGGGCAGGCCGAAGACCGTGGTGGCCCCCAGCCCCGCGAGCGTCTCCACCACGAGGTCGCCCCCGGTCCGGCCGGGCGGCGGGTTCAGCGCGGCCTCCGTCTGCGCCGTGGAGGGCCGCAGCACCAGGTCGTGGTCGTGAGTCACGTGTGCCTTCTTTTTCAGGGCTCGGTTCGGCTCCGGGGCGCCCCCTTTTTTTGATGGGTTCGGTTCAGCTCCGGGGCGCCTGTCGGCGGTGTCGACGGTCCATCGTGCTCGATTCGCTCGTGCCTCGCGAATCTCCGCGCGTTCTCCCTTTCGACACCGCCGCGCCCCTTCGCCTCACTCCCCTTCGGTCACACGGGGCCGAGCCCGAAGGCTCCACTGGGGTGCCCGAAGGCTCCACGGGGGTGAGCCCGAAGGTTCCACAGGGGTGAGCCCGAAGGTTCCACGGGGGCGGGCCCGGAGCTCCGGGAGACGGTCACCCGCACCTCCGGGGCACAGTCCTCGCGGGAACCGTGCCCGTGAAGCACGGCCCCCGGAGGCGGGCGGCTCGCAGGGCCGGGCCCGCGGCGGTGCGGGTTACTTCGCCGGGGACTCCGCGGCCGCCGCGCGGTTCGCCGCGATCTGGCGGGACATGATCGTCGTCAGCTCGTACGCCGTGTGGGAGGCGGCGACCGAGGTGATCTCGGCGTGGTCGTACGCCGGGGCGACCTCGACGACGTCCGCCGACACCAGGTTGCACGAGGCCAGGCCGCGCAGGATCTCCAGCAGCTCGCGGGAGGTCATGCCGCCCGCCTCGGGGGTGCCGGTGCCGGGCGCGTGGGCCGGGTCGAGGCAGTCGATGTCGATGGAGATGTACAGCGGGCGGTCGCCGATGCGCTGGCGGAGCTGGTCGGCGATCTCGTCGGCGCCGCGGCGGTAGACGTCGGCCGACGTCACGATGCCGAAGCCCATCTTCTCGTCGTCCGTCAGGTCCTGCTTGCCGTACAGCGGGCCGCGCGTACCGACGTGCGAGAGCGCCTCGGTGTCGAGGATGCCCTCCTCGACGGCCCGGCGGAACGGCGTGCCGTGCGTGTACTCGGCGCCGAAGTAGGTGTCCCAGGTGTCGAGGTGGGCGTCGAAGTGGAGCAGGGCGACCGGGCCGTGCTTCTTCGCCACCGAGCGCAGCAGGGGCAGCGCGATGGTGTGGTCACCGCCCAGCGTCATCAGGCGGGCGCCGGTGCCGAGCAGGTCGTCGGCGGCGGCCTCCACCGTCTCCACGGCCTCGTTGATGTTGAACGGGTTCACGGCGATGTCGCCGCCGTCCGCCACCTGCGCGAGCGCGAAGGGCGAGGCGTCCTGGGCCGGGTTGTACGGGCGCAGCAGGCGCGAGGCCTCCCGGATGGCGTTGCCGCCGAAGCGGGCACCGGGGCGGTAGGAGACACCGGAGTCGAAGGGCACGCCGACGACGGCGACGTCGGCGGTGCCGACCTCGTCGAGCCGCGGCAGCCGCGCGAACGTGGCGGGTCCGGCGTACCGCGGGATGCGGGACGAGTCGATGGGGCCGCGCGGCGTCGCGTTCTCGGTGCTGCTCATGTCCACATGCCTTCTTTCAGCGACTTTTCAGCTTTTCGACCTATAAGGCTAACCGTGGGCCGGAACCACCCCGGTCGCTGCCGACGGGACGACAGTAGGTGGCCCGCGAGCGGGGCTGAAGTGTACGTTTCCTCCACTACCGGTGTTATGGATGGAGGAAGTGTCCATGTCGTCCTCGTCCACGCCGCCCGGACCGGCGGACCCCGCGCCCTCCGGCGCCGAGGCGGCGCCCGCGCCGCCCGGGCCGTCGGTCCCGCTCCGGGACCTGCTCGGCCGTGAGGACCTCGGGCTGCGCCTGATCGCGGGCCCGCCCGGGACCGGCATCCACTGGGTGCACGCCTCCGAGATGGCCGACCCGTACCCGTACCTGCTCGGCGGCGAGCTGCTGCTGACGGCGGGCGTGCAGCTCACCGACCCCGAGCGGTACGTCGCGCGGGTGGTGGCGGCGGGCGCCGCGGCGCTCGGTTTCGGGGTGGCGCCGGTGCACGACACCGTGCCGGACGGGCTGGTCGCGGCCTGCGCGCGGCACGGACTGCCGCTGCTGGAGGTACCGCCCGGGACCCCGTTCGCGGCGGTGGGGCGCGCGGTGTGGCGGCTGATGGAGCAGGCCCGCCACCACGAGCTGCGGCGCGTGACGCAGGCGCAGCAGGCGCTGGCGTCCGCCGCGGCGCGGCCCGATCCGGTGCCCGCGGTGCTCCGGGCGCTGGCGTCCCGGCTGGGCGGACGGGCCGCGCTCCACGCGCCGGACGGCACGGAGTACGCGGCGGCCGGGCAGGCGGTCGCACCGGAGGCGGCCGCGGCGCTGGTGCGGCTGGCCGGGGTGCTCCGCACCGGGGCCCGCCCCTCCTCCGCCACGGACACCGCCGGCGGGATGCACCTCGCCGCGTACGCCCTCGGCGGCGAGCGGCGCCTCTCGCTCGGTGTCGCGGCGGCGCGGCGGGAGCCGGGGGACCACACGGTCGCGGGGGTCGCTGTGGTGCTGCTGTCGCTGCTGACGGCGCCGCACCAGGGCGCCGAGGAGGCCGCCCGCTCAAGCGCGCTGGTACGGCTGCTGCTGGGAGCGGCGCCCGCGGAGGTGGCCCCGCTGCTGGGCGACGCGCCGTGGACCGTGGTGCACGCGCGCGGTGACGGTCCTCCGCCGGCGCTGGGCACCCCGCTGGTGGACGCCCGGGAGGGGAGGGTCCGGGCGCTCCTGCCCGCCGGCCGCGAGCCGGCGGCGCCGCCCCGGGGCTGGACGTTCGGGGTCAGCGCCCCGGCGGACCCCGACGGGCTCGGCGCCGCGGACCGCCAAGCGGCCCGGGCGCTGCGCCGCGCCCGGGCCGCGCACACCCCGCTGGCCCGGCACCGCGAGGCGGGCCTGGCGGCGCTGGTCGACCCGGAGGAGGCCGCCGCCCACGCCCGCGCGCTGCTCGGACCGCTCACCGAGCCCCTGACGGAGACCCTGCGCACCTGGCTGTCGCTGCACGGAAACTGGGACCGCACGGCGACGGCGCTGGGCGTGCACCGCAACACGGTCCGCCAGCGCATCGCGCGGTGCGCCGCCCTACTGGAGGCCGACCTGGACGACGCCGAGGTCCGCATGGAGCTGTGGTTCGCGCTGCGCCTGCGCTGAGTGGTTGTGACATGAACGACCCTGGACAGCCACGGTGACTGCCGGGTAACTTCGAGGGTGAGACCCTGAGCAAGCGCTTAGCCACATGCAGCCCAAGGAGGCGTCGGTGCGCCGTACCGTATTCAACGAGGACCACGAGGCGTTCCGGGAGACCATCCGCGCCTTCATCGAGGCCGAGGTCGTCCCCGTCTACGACGAGTGGTTCGCGGCGGGCCAGGCGCCGCGCGACTTCTACTACAAGCTGGGCGAGCTCGGGATCTTCGGCATCAACGTCCCCGAGGAGTTCGGCGGCGCGGGCCTCGACACGCACAAGTTCGAAGCCGTGCTGTACGAGGAGACCTCGCGCGCGGGCGTCCAGTTCGGCGGCTCCGGCGTGCACGTGCTGCTCGCCCTGCCGTACATCAAGATGCTCGCCAGCGACGAGCAGAAGAAGCGCTACCTGCCGAAGTTCGTCTCCGGCGAGGAGATGTGGGCGCTGGCGATGACCGAGCCGGGCACCGGCTCCGACGTCGCGGGCATGAAGACCACCGCCAAGCTCTCCGAGGACGGCACGCACTACGTCCTCAACGGCGCCAAGACCTTCATCACCGGTGGTGTCCACGCCGACCGCGTCATCGTCTGCGCCCGCACCTCCGCCCCGAGCGAGCAGGACCGCCGCTTCGGCATCTCCCTGTTCGCCGTGGACACCAAGTCCGAGGGCTACTCCATCGGCCGCAAGCTGGACAAGCTCGGCCTGCGCACCTCCGACACCGCCGAGCTCGCCTTCGTCGACGTCAAGGTCCCGGTCGAGGACCTGCTCGGCGAGGAGGGCAAGGGCTTCTACTACCTCGGCCACAACCTGGCCTCCGAGCGCTGGGGCATCGCCTTCGGCGCGTACGCGCAGGCCAAGGCGGCCGTCCGGTTCGCGCAGCAGTACGTGACCGAGCGCACCGTCTTCGGCAAGCCGGTCGCCCACTTCCAGAACACCAAGTTCGAGCTGGCCGCCTGCCAGGCCGAGGTCGACGCCGCCGAAGCCGTCGCCGACCGCGCCCTGGAGGCCCTGGACGCGGGCGAGCTGACCCCGGCCGAGGCCGCCAGCGCCAAGCTCTTCTGCACCGAGGTCGCTCACCGCGTCATCGACCGCTGCCTGCAGCTGCACGGCGGCTACGGCTACATGAACGAGTACCCGATCGCCCGCCTGTACGCGGACAACCGCGTCAACCGCATCTACGGCGGCACCAGCGAGATCATGAAGTCCATCATCGCCAAGTCGATGGGCCTGTAGGCCCTGTGACCCAAGCGCTCGACGACCTGCTCGCTCTGCTCGACCTGGAGCGGATCGAGCAGGACATCTTCCGCGGCGAGTCCCGGTCGGCCCTGGTCCCCCGCGTCTTCGGGGGCCAGGTCGCCGCCCAGGCACTGGTCGCGGCCGGCCGCACGGTCCCCGGGGACCGGCTCGCCCACTCGCTCCACGCGTACTTCCTGCGCCCCGGCGACCCGGGTGCGCCGATCGTCTACACCGTGGACCGCATCCGCGACGGCCGCTCCTTCACCACGCGGCGGGTCGTCGCCGTCCAGCACGGACAGCCGGTCTTCCACCTCTCTGCGTCGTTCCAGACGTACGAGGAGGGCCTGGAGCACCAGGCGGACATGCCGCCCGCCCCGGACCCCGAGACCCTGCCGACGGCCGCCGAGATGCTGCCGCGCCACCTGCCCGCCGCGGTCGCCGAGCGGCTGGTGGAAGCCCGCGCGGCGGTCGACCTGCGATACGCCGAGGTGCCGCCGTGGGGCAGCGTCGGGGAGCCGCGCGAGCCGCGCTCCCAGGTCTGGTTCCGCACCAACGGCAAGCTCGCGGACGACCCCCTGCTGCACGTCTGCCTCGCCACGTACGTCTCCGACATGACGCTGCTCGACTCGGTGCTGCTCGCGCACGGCCGCGGCGGCTGGGCGGTCGGCGACGTGGTGGGCGCCTCGCTGGACCACGCGATGTGGTTCCACCGGCCCTTCCGCGCGGACGAGTGGCTCCTGTACGACCAGGAGTCACCCTCCGCGTCGGGCGGCCGCGGACTGGGCCAGGCCCGCATCTACACCCAGGACGGACGGCTGGCGATCTCCGTCATCCAGGAGGGCGTGGTCCGCGTCCCCCGGGGCTGAGCCCCGCGGCGCGTCCCCGGGTCCCCGCGTCCGGCCCCTGCCGGGCTCGTGACGCCTAGACGCCGAGCCCCGCGGCGTCCAGCAGGTACTCCGTCATCGGCTCGTAGAAGCGCGGGTCGACGACGTGGTCGTCGAGCGGCACCGTGACCTGCATGGTGCCCTCGGCCTCGCCGATGAAGAGGGCCGGGTCGTTGCAGTCGGCGTACCCCACGGAGTCGATGCCGCGCTGGCCCGCCCGGCCCGCCCAGCCGTGGTCCGCGACCACCAGGTCGGGCTGGACCGCCAGGTGGTCGAGGATGGCGTTCATCGGCTCCGGCGAGTGGGTGTGCCACAGACTCGCGCCGCGCTCGAAGACCGCGACGTCCGCGAACTGCACGACGTACCCCTCGTCGGCCGTCAGCCCGCCCGGGATGCGCACGATGTCGCACCCGGCGGCGCGCAGGGCGGCGGCGGTGCGGCTGTGCACGTCCAGCAGCGCGCCGGGGTGGCCGGTCGCGAACAGCACCCGCTCCTTGCCGGCGGCTGCCTTGCGCAGCCGTGCGGCCATCCGGTCGAGCCCGTCGACGGTCAGCTCGGGGTCGATGGTGTCCTGCCCGGCGCGGTGCGCCGGATCGTCGTTGACCCCGCACCGCTCGGCCATGACGGCGAGCACGTCCTGCTCGTCGGTCCACCGGCCGCCCAGCTCCAGGCCGAGCCAGTAGTGGCGGTCGCCGTTCGCGAGCTTGCGGTAGTGGGAGAGGTTGTTGTCGCGGGGTGTGGCGACGTCTCCGGCGATCCGGGTGCGGACGAGGTGCTCGACGAGGGCGGCGCGGCTGGGTATCGGCATGCCCCCCATTCTGCCGTCAGCGGGGCCCGGAAGGCCCGCCGTCCCACATGCCGGAGTTCCGGGGCGTCCGGCCCAGCGTCACCGTGCGCAGCAGCCACTCCACGGGCCCCTGCCGGAAGCGCCCCAGCACACGGGGGCTGACGAACAGCTGGGCCGCGTACAGGGCGAGGGCCGCGGCCACGGCGGCAGCCGCGCCCGCGCGGCCGTACAGCCCGAGTCCGTAGCCGGTGAAGAGCAGTGCCATCACCACCGACTGGCACAGGTAGTTGGTGAGCGCCATGCGGCCGGCGGGTGCGAGGAGGGCGGCCGCCCGTGCGCCGCGCGGCCCGGCGAACCACAGCATCAGCGCGCTCGCGTAGGCGGCGGTGAGCGCCGGAGCGGTGGCCAGGCCCACGGTGTAGCACAGGACTTCCCAGCGCTCCGGGAGGGGCGCGACGGTTCCCGCGGCCATCACGATCCCGCCCGGCAGGCCCACGGCCAGCCCGATGGTGCGCGTACGCCGCAGCCGGGCCGGGCCGGCCGTGCCGCCGGTGAGCAGGTGCCGCCGCCCGGCCACGAGCCCCGCCAGGAAGGCCGCGACGACGGATCCGCCGGCGAGCAGCAGGGCGGCCACGGCGTCGGGCCAGGCGGAGAGGTTCGCGGCGACGACGTCGGCGGCGTCGCCCCGCATGTCGGAGACCAGCCGGGCGGCGTCCCGCGCGGTCCGCGCCCTCTCGGACGGGCCGGGTTCCGGTGCGAGCGCGGCGAGGGCGCCCAGGAGGAACAGCAGGCCGATGGGGATCGCGTACACCCAGCGCGCGGCGCGCCGCAGGCGCTCGGCCGCCGCGTTCCGGACGAGGAGCAGGACGAGGCCCAGTACGGCGTACATGGTGAGGATGTCGCCGCTGTACAGCAGCGCCATGTGCAGGGCGCCGAGGACGAACAGGCCGAGGAGCCGGCGCAGCATCCGGGGGACGAACGGTGCTCCGGCGCGCTGCGCCGACTCCTCCTGCAGGCTGAAGCTGTACCCGAAGAGGAAGGAGAACAGCAGGTAGAACTTGGTCTCGACGAGAGCGGTGACCAGCCAGTGGGCGACCAGGTCGGCGCCCGCCACGGCCGGGTCGGCCGCCGTGCGGCCGTGCGTGCCCGACATCACCAGGATGTTCACCAGGAGGATGCCGCCGAGTGCGAAGCCGCGCAGCGCGTCCACTTCGAGGATGCGCCGTCCGGCGGCCGGTCGCGGCGCCACCGGCTGAGCGGGTATGTCCGCGTGGTCCTGCGTCACTTCACGTCCCCGGTCGGTGGTTCTGCGGCCGGTGGGCCGGTTTCCGGTGACGAGCATGTCAGCCGGTCGGCGCAAACGCGTCACACCTGGGCAGGACACCCTCTCCGACCTGGGGTGGAGAGGTGTGCCGGGACGAACGGGGACGCGCGTCAGGCGCCGGGGGCAGGATCGTGCGGGTCCGTGCCGTCGGCCGCCGCCGCGAACGCCCCGCTCGCCAGCCGGTGCAGCAGCGCCGCGGTCGCCGCGCGGCCGGGCAGGGCGCTCGCGGGGCCGAGGTGCGGGGTGGAGTTGAGCAGCCCGAAGACGGCGTGGACGGAGGCGCGGGCGTCGGACTCGGCGAGGACCGGGTAGGTCTCGCGGACGGCCTCGACCCACAGCTCGACGTACCGGCGCTGGAGCTGGCGGACGCGCTTGCGGTCGCTCTCCCGGAGGCGGTCCAGCTCCCGGTCGTGCAAGGTGATGAGCGGGCGGTCGTCGAGGGCGAAGTCGATGTGGCCCTCGATGAGCGCGTCGAGCAGCTCCCGGGCCGGGGCGGCGGCGCGCTCGTGCTCGCGGACCCGCTGGCGGCCGCCGTCGAGGAGCCGCTCGCTGATCCCGACCAGGAGCTCCGCGAGCATCGCGTCCTTGCCCGGGAAGTGGCGGTAGAGGCCGGGCCCGCTGATGCCGACCGCGGCCCCTATCTCGTCGACGCCCACGCCGTGGAAGCCGCGCTCGGCGAAGAGGCGGGCGGCCTCCTTCAGGATCTGCTCGCGGCGCGTCGGGGCGTCGGTTCTGGTGCTCATGGGATTGATTCTAGACAAGGCGGTTAGCGCTCGTTAACCTGAACGAAACGCGTTAACGCTCATTAACTTCAGTCGTACGAGCAAGGGAGCTCGACACGATGCAGCAGGCACCCGTGCTGAGCAGCACGGCCGACCCGGCCTCCGCGGCCTGGCAGGCCAACGAGGCCGCGCACCAGGAACTCGCGGACGAGCTGAGGGCCCGGCTCGTCGCCGTCCGTCTGGGGGGCGGTGAGAAGGCCCGCGCCCGGCACACCGCGCGCGGCAAGCTGCTGCCGCGCGACCGCGTCGACACGCTCCTGGACCCCGGTTCCCCGTTCCTGGAGCTCGCCCCGCTCGCGGCCAACGGCATGTACGACGACCAGGCGCCCGCCGCCGGGGTGATCGCCGGCATCGGACGGGTCGCCGGCCGGGAGGTCGTCGTCGTCGCGAACGACGCGACCGTCAAGGGCGGCACGTACTACCCGATGACGGTCAAGAAGCACCTCCGCGCCCAGGAGGTGGCCCTGGAGAACCGGCTCCCCTGCGTGTACCTCGTCGACTCCGGCGGCGCCTTCCTGCCCATGCAGGACGAGGTCTTCCCCGACCGCGAGCACTTCGGCCGGATCTTCTACAACCAGGCCCGCATGTCGGGCGCGGGCATCCCGCAGATCGCCGCCGTCCTCGGCTCCTGCACGGCCGGCGGGGCGTACGTCCCGGCGATGAGCGACGAGGCCGTGATCGTGCGCAACCAGGGCACGATCTTCCTGGGCGGACCGCCGCTGGTGAAGGCGGCGACCGGCGAGGTCGTCACCGCCGAGGAGCTCGGCGGCGGCGAGGTGCACTCGCGCATTTCCGGCGTCACCGACCACCTCGCGGAGGACGACGCCCACGCGCTGCGCATCGTGCGCAACATCGTCTCCACCCTCCCCGCCCGCGGCCCGCTGCCCTGGTCCGTGGAGCCCGCCGAGGAGCCGAAGGTCGACCCCGCGGGGCTGTACGGCGCGGTACCGGTCGACTCGCGCACGCCCTACGACGCCCGGGAGATCATCGCGCGGATCGTGGACGGCTCGCGGTTCCAGGAGTTCAAGTCCGAGTTCGGGCAGACGCTCGTCACCGGCTTCGCCCGGATCCACGGCCACCCGGTGGGCATCGTCGCCAACAACGGCATCCTGTTCGCCGAATCCGCCCAGAAGGGCGCCCACTTCATCGAGCTGTGCGACCAGCGCGGCATCCCGCTGCTCTTCCTGCAGAACATCTCCGGCTTCATGGTCGGCCGGGACTACGAGGCGGGCGGCATCGCCAAGCACGGCGCGAAGATGGTCACGGCCGTCGCCTGCACGCGCGTGCCGAAGCTGACGGTCGTCGTCGGCGGCTCGTACGGCGCGGGCAACTACTCCATGTGCGGCCGGGCGTACTCGCCCCGCTTCCTGTGGATGTGGCCCAACGCCAAGATCTCCGTCATGGGCGGCGAGCAGGCGGCGTCCGTCCTCGCCACCGTCAAGCGCGACCAGCTGGAGGCGCGCGGCGACGACTGGCCCGCCGAGGACGAGGAGGCGTTCAAGGCGCCGATCCGCGCGCAGTACGAGCGGCAGGGCAGCGCCTACTACGCCACGGCGCGGCTGTGGGACGACGGCGTGATCGACCCGCTGGAGACCCGCCAGGTGCTCGGGCTGGCCCTGACCGCGTGTGCCAACGCCCCGCTCGGCGAGCCGGGCTTCGGCGTCTTCCGGATGTGAGGGGACCTACGACGATGACGATGAGGACGACGATGTTCGACACCGTCCTGGTGGCCAACCGAGGCGAGATCGCGGTCCGTGTCATCCGTACGCTGCGGGCCCTCGGCATCCGGTCGGTCGCGGTCTTCAGCGACGCGGACGCCGACGCCCGGCACGTACGGGAGGCGGACACGGCGGTACGGATCGGCCCGCCGGCCGCCGCCGAGAGCTATCTGCGCGTGGACCGGCTCCTGGAGGCCGCGCGGCGCACCGGCGCCCAGGCGGTCCACCCGGGGTACGGGTTCCTCGCGGAGAACGCCGCGTTCGCGCGGGCGTGCACGGACGCGGGGCTCGTCTTCATCGGGCCGCCGGCCGAGGCCATCGCTCTGATGGGTGACAAGATCCGCGCCAAGGAGACCGTGCGGGCCGCCGGTGTCCCGGTGGTGCCCGGCTCCTCGGGCAGCGGACTGACCGACGACGAACTGGCCGCGGCCGCCCGCGAGATCGGCATGCCGGTGCTGCTGAAGCCGTCGGCGGGCGGCGGTGGCAAGGGCATGCGGCTCACCCGCGTCGAGTCGGCGCTTCTGGACGAGATCGCGGCCGCCCGGCGCGAGGCCCGCGCCTCCTTCGGCGACGACACGCTGCTCGTGGAGCGGTGGATCGACCGGCCCCGGCACATCGAGATCCAGGTGCTGGCGGACGGGCACGGCAACGTCGTCCACCTCGGTGAGCGCGAGTGCTCCCTCCAGCGCCGCCACCAGAAGATCATCGAGGAGGCGCCGAGCGTCCTGCTCGACGAGGCGACCCGCGCGGCGATGGGCGAGGCGGCCGTGCAGGCGGCCCGCTCCTGCGGCTACCGCGGCGCCGGCACGGTCGAGTTCATCGTCCCGGGCGGCGACCCCTCCTCGTACTACTTCATGGAGATGAACACCCGCCTCCAGGTCGAGCACCCGGTCACCGAACTGGTCACCGGCATCGACCTGGTGGAGTGGCAGCTGCGGGTGGCCGCCGGGGAGCCGCTGGGCTTCGCCCAGGACGACATCCGGCTGACCGGGCACTCCGTCGAGGCGCGCATCTGCGCCGAGGACCCCTCCCGGGGCTTCCTGCCCTCCGGCGGCACCGTCCTGGCGCTCGACGAGCCGCAGGGCGAGGGCGTGCGCACCGACTCCGGCCTGAGCGAGGGCTCGGAGGTCTCCAGCCTGTACGACCCGATGCTCGCGAAGGTCATCGTCCACGCGGAGGACCGGCCGACCGCCCTGCGCACGCTGCGCGCCGCGCTCGCCGGCACGGTCACCCTCGGCGTCCCCACCAACGCCGGCTTCCTGCGACGCCTCCTCGCCCACCCGGACGTCGTCTCCGGCGAGCTGGACACCGGCCTGGTCGAGCGGGAGGTGGACGGCCTCGTCCCCGACGGCGTCCCGGAGGAGGTCTACGAGGCGGCCGCGGCCGTCCGGGAGGCCGCGCTGCGGCCCCGGCCGGACAGCGGCGGCTGGGTGGACCCCTTCTCGGTGCCCAGCGGGTGGCGCCTCGGCGGTGAACCTTCGCCCGTGACGCACTGGTTGCGGGTGGCGGGGTCCGAACCCGTCGCCCACCGGACCCGGGGCCGGGCGCGGGTCACGGACGACGCGGTCACGGTCACCCTGGACGGCGTCACCCACACCTTCCGCCGCGCCGGGACGTGGCTCGGCCGGGACGGGGACAGCTGGAACGTCCTGGACCACGACCCCGTCGAGGCATCGCTCAGCCGGGCCGCGCACGGTGGCGCCGACTCGCTCACCGCGCCCATGCCGGGGACGGTCACCGTCGTCAAGGTCGCCGTCGGGGACGAAGTCGTCGCCGGTCAGGGGCTGGTCGTCGTGGAGGCGATGAAGATGGAGCACGTCATCTCCGCCCCGCACGACGGCACCGTCGCCGAGCTGGACGTCACGCCCGGCACCACCGTCGCCATGGACCAGGTCCTGGCCGTGGTCGTCCCGAAGGAGGAGGAATGACCACCGGACCCACCGGAGCCACCGGACCCACCGAACCCGCGGGAGCCACCCGGCCCGCGGGACCCGCGGGGCTCCCGATGACCGTGCCCGCGCCCGGTCTCCCCGCTCGTGTGCGGATCCACGAGGTCGGCCCGCGCGACGGTCTGCAGAACGAGCAGGGCACCGTCCCCACCGAGGTGAAGGCCGAGTTCATCCGGCGGCTGGCCGCCGCGGGCCTGACCACCGTGGAGGCGACCAGCTTCGTGCACCCCAAGTGGGTGCCCCAGCTGGCGGACGCCGAGCAGGTGTTCCCGCTCGTCCGGGATCTCGAAGGCGTACGCCTGCCGGTGCTCGTGCCCAACGAGCGCGGCCTGGACCGGGCGCTGGCCCTCGGGGCCCGGCACGTCGCCGTGTTCGCGAGCGCCACCGAGTCGTTCGCGAAGGCCAACCTCAACCGCACCGTGGACGAGTCGCTCGACATGTTCCAGCCCGTCGTGACCCGGGCCATGGAGGCGGGCCTGACGGTGCGCGGTTATCTGTCCATGTGCTTCGGCGACCCGTGGGAGGGGCCCGTCCCCGTCGCCCAGGTGGCCCGCGTGGCCCGCCGGCTGAGGGAGATGGGCTGCGACGAGCTGAGCCTCGGCGACACCATCGGCGTGGCCACCCCCGGTCACGTACGGGAGCTCCTCACCGCGCTGAACGACGCCGGGATCCCGGTGAGCGCGCTCGCCGTGCACTTCCACGACACCTACGGCCAGGCCCTCGCCAACACCCTCGCCGCGCTCCAGCACGGCGTAACCACCGTGGACGCCTCGGCGGGCGGCCTCGGCGGCTGCCCGTACGCCAAGTCCGCCACGGGCAACCTCGCCACCGAAGACCTCGTGTGGATGCTCCACGGCCTCGGTATCGACACCGGGGTCGACCTCGGCCTGCTCACCGCCACGAGCGTGTGGCTGGCCGGCCGGCTGGGCCGTCCCAGCCCCTCCCGCACCGTCCGCGCCCTCGCCGGCGCCGCCTCCCACAAGGAGTGACCGACCCATGTCACTGGACCACCGGCTCTCACCGGAGCACGAGGAACTGCGCCGCACCGTGGAGGAGTTCGCCCACGAGGTCGTCGCACCGAAGATCGGCGACTTCTACGAGCGCCACGAATTCCCCTACGAGATCGTCCGGGAGATGGGGCAGATGGGCCTGTTCGGCCTGCCCTTCCCGGAGGAGTACGGCGGCATGGGCGGGGACTACCTCGCCCTCGGCATCGCCCTCGAAGAGCTCGCGCGCGTCGACTCGTCCGTGGCCATCACCCTCGAGGCGGGCGTCTCGCTCGGGGCGATGCCGCTGTACCGCTTCGGCACCGAGGAGCAGAAGCAGCAGTGGCTGCCGCGCATGTGCAGTGGCGAGATCCTGGGTGCGTTCGGCCTGACGGAGCCCGAGGGCGGCTCGGACGCGAGCGGGACGAAGACGACGGCCCGCCGCGAGGGTGACGAATGGGTCATCAACGGATCGAAGTGCTTCATCACCAACTCCGGTACGGACATCACCGGCCTGGTCACGGTCACCGCCGTCACCGGCCGCACCCCGGAGGGCAAGCCGCTCATCTCGTCCATCATCGTGCCGTCCGGCACCCCGGGGTTCACGGTGGCCGCGCCCTACTCCAAGGTGGGCTGGAACGCCTCGGACACGCGCGAGCTGTCCTTCTCCGAGGTCCGGGTGCCCGTCACCAACCTGCTGGGCGAGGAGGGCCGCGGGTACGCGCAGTTCCTGCGCATCCTGGACGAGGGCCGTATCGCCATCTCGGCCCTGGCGACCGGGCTGGCGCAGGGGTGCGTGGACGAGTCGGTGAAGTACGCCAAGGAGCGGCGGGCGTTCGGGCGCCCCATCGGAGACAACCAGGCCATCCAGTTCAAGATCGCCGACATGGAGATGCGGGCGCACATGGCCCGCATCGGCTGGCGTGACGCCGCCTCCCGGCTGGTGAGCGGCGAGCCCTTCAAGAAGGAAGCGGCGCTGGCGAAGCTGTACTCGTCGACGGTCGCGGTGGACAACGCCCGCGAGGCGACCCAGATCCACGGCGGCTACGGCTTCATGAACGAGTATCCGGTGGCCCGCATGTGGCGCGACTCCAAGATCCTGGAGATCGGCGAGGGCACCAGCGAGGTGCAACGCATGCTGATCGCACGCGAGTTGGGGCTTTCGGCCTGACGCAGACCGACACGGCGGGCCCGGCCGGGGAGGACCCCGTGCCGGGCCCGCCGCCGTTGGCGCGGGAGCCGTCGCCGCGGCGGGCACCGCGGGCCCCGGACGAATATGTCAGGGGCACCCTCTGGACAAGTCCTGAGGTTAGGCTAACCTACCTTCGAACTTGCCCAGGCCGATCATCGGCTCGTACGAAAGCGATCCCGCCATGCCCAGCAACGCCCGAGCCACTCATCTCACCCGTCGTGGTCTGCTCGCCGCAGGCGGTGCCTTCGGGCTCGGCGCCGCGCTCGTCGCGTGCGGCACCGACACCGGCAAGGGCGACAAGGACTCCGGCGCCGCCGCCGGCAAGTCAGGTCCGTTCACCTTCAAGGACGACCGCGGCAAGGCCGTCGAGCTGAAGTCCACCCCGAAGAACATCGTGGCCTTCACCGGCATGGCCGCCGCACTCCACGACTTCGGTGTCGAGGTCAAGGGAGTCTTCGGCCCGACGTACGTCGAGGACCCGAAGACCAAGAAGCGCACGCCCGACGTCCAGGCCGGCGACCTCGACATCGACAAGGTCGAGGTCATCGGCAACACCTGGGGCGAGTTCAAGATCGAGGAGTACCTCAAGCTCCAGCCCGAGCTGCTCATCACGGACATGTGGGAGAAGGACCAGCTCTGGTACGTGCCGGAGGAGCAGAAGGACAAGATCCTCAAGATCGCGCCGAGCGTGGCCCTGTGGGCGGCCGACGCCACCATGCCCAAGGTGCTCCAGCGTCACGTCGACCTGGCCGCGGCGCTCGGGGCCGACGTCAAGGCGAAGAAGATCCAGGACGACAAGGCCCGCTTCGAGAAGGCGGCCGCGCGGCTGCGCCAGGCCGCCAAGGCCAAGCCGGGGATCAAGGTCCTGATCGGCTCCGCCGCGGCCGACCTGTTCTACGTCTCCACCCCGGCCCGGCCCAGCGACACGCTGTACTTCAAGGAGCTCGGCGTCAACCTGGTCACGCCCAAGAAGCTGGACCAGGGCGGCTGGTTCGAGAGCCTGAGCTGGGAGAACGTCGACACGTACCAGGCCGACATCATCCTGCTGGACAACCGCTCCTCCGCGCTCCAGCCCGAGGCCCTCAAGTCCAAGCCGACCTGGGCACAGCTGCCCGCCGTCAAGGCCGGCCAGGTCGTCCCGCGTGTGACCGAGCCCGTCTACTCGTACGGCAAGTGCGCCCCGATCCTCGAGGACCTCGCCAAGGCGATCGAGAACGCCAAGAAGGTGGCCTGACCCCGATGACGACAGCCGAGACCGTCCCGTTCCGCTTCTTCGCCCTCCAGGTCGACCGGACGCGGCGGCTCGGCCCGTCGCTCGTCCGCGTCACCTTCACGGGCGTGACCGCCGGGGAGCTGAAGGGCTTCGCCTCGGGCGGCCGCGACCAGTCGCTGTCCCTGTTCCTGCCGCACCCCGGCCAGCCGGAGCCGGTCCTGCCGCCGCTGGACACCGACGACCTGTACGCGGTCCTCGGCGCCTGGCGCGCCATGCCCGACGACGTACGGGCCGTCATGCGCTCGTACTCCGTGCGCGAGCAGCGCCTGACCGAGGACGGGACGACCGAGGTCGACATCGACTTCGCCGTCCACGAGGACGGCGGACCGGCCTGCCGCTGGGCCCAGAACGCCACCGCGGGCGACCGCGTGGTCGTCCTCGGCCCGGCCGTCGCCGACAACACCGGTGTGCGCTTCCGGCTCCCCGAGGACGCCGACGAGGTGCTGATCTGGGGCGACGAGACGGCGCTGCCCGCCGCCTCGTCGATCCTGGAGTCGCTGCCGGCGGGCCTGCGGGCCCAGGTGTGGCTCGAAGTGCCGTACGCGGCGGACCGCCTGGAGCTGGCGACGGAGGCGGACGCGACCGTCACCTGGCTCGTCCGGGAGGAGGGCGCGCCCGGTGCCGTCGAGGCCGTGCGCGCCACCGAGCTGTGGGGCTCCGCGCCGTACGCCTGGATCGCGGGCGAGTCCGGGTCGGTCAAGGCGCTGCGCCGCCACCTGGTGAACGAGCGCGGACTGGACCGCAGGCGCGTGACGTTCGTCGGTTACTGGCGCAAGGGCCTGAGCGAGGACGCCCTGCGCGAGGCGCCGGAGCCGTCCGACGACGAGCCGTCCGGCGACGCGGCGTAACGCAGATCACGTTGTAACTGCCGTGCCCCGTGGGGGGCGAGGGAAGATTGCGCGTTGAACTTAGGTTAGGCTAACCTCAGTTCGAACGTCGCCCCTCGCCCCCCTCTCCATGTCCCGGGGGGCCGACAACCCCCCTGTCCCCGGAAGGACATCGCATGCGCTCGCACCTGCTCAATGACGCGACGGCGGACCAGTACCGGCGCTGTGTCACCGAAGGAGTCGAGCGGGTGGCGACCAAACTCGCCTCCACCCAGCGGCCGTTCACCGGCGTCACCCCGGACGAGCTGGCGCCCCTCGTCGCCGCGGTCGACCTCGACCAGCCGCTCGGCGACGCCTCCGCCGCGCTCGACGAGCTGGAGCAGGTCTACCTGCGCGACGCCGTCTACTTCCACCACCCCCGCTACCTCGGCCACCTCAACTGCCCGGTCGTCATCCCGGCGGTGCTCGGCGAAGCGGTCCTCTCCGCCGTCAACTCCTCGCTGGACACCTGGGACCAGAGCGCGGGCGGCACCCTCATCGAGCGCCGCCTGATCGACTGGACGGCCGGCCGCATCGGCCTGGGCCCCGCCGCCGACGGCATCTTCACCAGCGGCGGTACGCAGTCCAACCTCCAGGCGCTGCTCCTCGCCCGCGAGGAGGCCAAGACGGACGACCTGGCGAAACTGCGGATCTTCACCTCCGAGTGCAGCCACTTCAGCGTCCAGAAGTCCGCCAAACTCCTCGGCCTGTCCCCGCAGGCGGTCGTCGCCGTCCCCACCGACCGCGACAAGCGGATGCAGTCCGTCGCCCTCGCCGCCGAGCTGGAGCTGTGCGCCGCCCAGGGCCTGACGCCGATGGCGATCGTCGCCACCGCCGGCACCACCGACTTCGGCTCCATCGACCCGCTGCCCGAGATCGCCGAACTGGCCGCCCAGTACGGCGCCTGGATGCACGTCGACGCCGCCTACGGCTGCGGTCTGCTGGTCTCCCCCACCCGCCGCGGGCTCCTCGAGGGCATCAAGCGCGCCGACTCCGTCACGGTCGACTACCACAAGTCCTTCTTCCAGCCGGTCAGTTCCTCCGCCGTGCTGGTCCGGGACCGGGCGACGCTCCGCCACGCCACGTACCACGCGGACTACCTCAACCCGCGGCGCACCGTGGAGGAGAGGATCCCCAACCAGGTCGACAAGTCGCTGCAGACCACCCGCCGCTTCGACGCGCTCAAGCTCTGGATGACGCTGCGCGTCATGGGCGCGGACGGCGTCGGGCAGCTCTTCGACGAGGTCTGCGACCTCGCCGCGGCCGGCTGGGACCTGCTCGCCGGCGACCCGCGCTACGACGTCGTCGTCCAGCCCTCCCTGTCCACCCTGGTCTTCCGCTACATCCCGGCCGACGTCACCTCCCCCACGGAGATCGACCGCGCCAACCTGCACGCCCGCAAGGCGCTGTTCGCCTCGGGCGAGGCCGTGGTCGCCGGTACGAAGGTCGACGGCCGCCAGTACCTCAAGTTCACCCTGCTCAACCCTGAGACGACCGTGCACGACATCGCCGCCGTCCTCGACCTGATCGCCGGCCACGCCGAGCAGTACCTTGGAGAGAACCTTGTCCACGCCTCTTGATTTCATCGGTATCGGACTGGGTCCGTTCAACCTCGGCCTCGCCTGCCTGACGGAGCCGATCGACGAGCTGAACGGCCTCTTCCTGGAGTCCAAGCCGGACTTCGAGTGGCACTCGGGAATGTTCCTCGAAGGCGCCCACCTCCAGACGCCGTTCATGTCGGACCTCGTCACCCTCGCCGACCCGACGTCGCCGTACTCCTTCCTCCAGTACCTCAAGGAGAACGGCCGGCTGTACTCGTTCTACATCCGCGAGAACTTCTATCCGCTGCGGACCGAGTACAACGACTACTGCCGCTGGGCCGCCGCCAAGCTGAGCAGCATCCGCTTCGGCACGACCGTGACGACGGTCGAGTTCGACGAGGAGGCGGGTCTGTACGCGGTCGCCACCGAGGGCGGAGAATCGTTCCTGGCCCGCCACCTCGTGCTGGGTACCGGCACCCCGCCGTACATCCCGGACGCCTGCCGGGACCTGGAGGGCGACTTCATCCACAACTCGCGCTACCTCCCCCACAAGGAAGCGCTGCAGAAGAAGAAGTCGATCACCCTCGTCGGCAGCGGCCAGAGCGCGGCGGAGATCTACTACGACCTGCTCGGCGAGATCGACGTCCACGGCTACAAGCTGAACTGGGTCACCCGCTCCCCGCGGTTCTTCCCGCTGGAGTACACCAAGCTCACCCTGGAGATGACCTCCCCGGAGTACATCGACTACTTCCACGCCCTGCCGGAGGCCACCCGCTACCGGCTGGAGACGCAGCAGAAGGGCCTGTTCAAGGGCATCGACGGCGAGCTGATCGACGCGATCTTCGACCTGCTGTACCAGAAGAACATCGCCGGCCCGGTCCCGACCCGCCTGCTCACCAACTCGTCGCTGAACACCGCGACGTACGAGAACGGCACGTACGTCCTCGGCCTGCGCCAGGAGGAGCAGGGCAAGGACTACGAGATCGAGACCGAGGGCCTGATCCTGGCCACCGGCTACAAGTACGTCACGCCCGCGTTCCTGGAGCCGGTGCGCGACCGCATCCGCTGGGACGGCCAGGGCCGCTTCGACGTCGCCCGCAACTACTCCATCGACACCACCGGCCGCGGCATCTTCCTGCAGAACGCCGGCGTGCACACCCACTCGATCACCAGCCCCGACCTGGGCATGGGCGCCTACCGCAACGCGTACATCATCGGCGAACTGCTGGGCTCCGAGTACTACCCCGTCGAGAAGACCATCGCGTTCCAGGAGTTCTCCGTATGAGCACCACCACGACCCGCGCCATCGGGACCTTCGCGTTCCGGCCCCTCGACCCGCTCGCGGACGGCGAACTGGTCCACTCCTGGGTCACCCACCCCAAGGCCGCCTTCTGGCTGATGGGGGACCACTCCGTCGCCGACGTGCAGCGCGAGTACATGGCGATCGCCGCCCACGAGCACCACGACGCCTTCATCGGGCTGCACGACGGCGAGCCGGCCTTCCTGATGGAGCGCTACGACCCCGCGAAGGTCGAGCTGGTCGGCCTGTACCAGGCGCGGCCCGGCGACGTCGGCATGCACTTCCTGGTCGCCCCGACCGACACCCCGCTGCACGGCTTCACGCGCGCCGTCATCACCGCCGTGATGGCCGAGCTGTTCCGCGATCCGGCCACCGAGCGGGTCGTCGTCGAGCCCGACGTCCGCAACGAGGCCGTCCACGCCCTGAACGCGGCCGTCGGTTTCGAGATCGTCGAGCGGATAGCCAAGCCGGAGAAGGACGCGTACCTCAGCGTGTGCACCCGCGAGCAGTTCCTGGCCGCCGTGGGGGCCGCCCGATGAACCGGGCCGACGTCGTGGACCCGGTCGCGCACCTCACGCCCGACCGCTGGGCGCACGCCAACCGCCTCCTGATCCGCAAGGCCCTCGCCGAGTTCGCCCATGAGCGCCTCCTCACGCCCGAGCCCCTCGGGGAGGGCCGCTACCGCGTCCTCAGCGACGACGGCACGACCGAGTACCGCTTCACCGCCGACCGGTACGCCCTCGACCACTGGCAGGTCGACGCCGCGTCCATCAGCCGCCACCAGAGCGGCGAGGAGCTTCCGCTCGACGCGCTGCGGTTCGTCATCGAGCTGCGCGGCTCGCTCGGCCTGAGCGACGAGGTCCTCCCGGTCTACCTGGAGGAGATCTCCTCCACCCTGTCGGGCACGGCGTACAAGTCGGCCAAGCCGCCGGTCCGGGCCTCCGAACTGGCGAAGGCCGACTTCCAGGCCGTCGAGACCGGCATGACCGAGGGCCACCCGTGCTTCGTGGCCAACAACGGCCGTCTCGGCTTCGGCATCGACGAGTACCACGCCTACGCACCGGAGGCCGCGAGCCCTCTCCGGCTCGTCTGGCTGGCCGCCCGGCGCGACCGCACCACCTTCACGGCGGGCGAGGGCATCGAGTACGAGGCGTTCATCCGCGCCGAGCTCGGCGACACGACGGTGGACGGCTTCGCCAAGACCCTGGCCGGCCTGGGCCTGGACTTCGCGGACTACCTCCTCATGCCGGTCCACCCCTGGCAGTGGTGGAACAAGCTGTCCGTCACCTTCGCCGCCGAGATCGCCCAGCGGCGCCTGGTCTTCCTGGGCGAGGGCGACGACCGCTACCTGGCTCAGCAGTCGATCCGTACCTTCTTCAACACCACCGACCCCGCCAAGCACTACGTGAAGACGGCCATCTCCGTCCTCAACATGGGCTTCATGCGGGGCCTGTCCGCCGCCTACATGGAGGCCACGCCCGCCATCAACGACTGGCTGGCGCACCTGATCGACGGCGACGACGTCCTGCGGGCGGCCCGCTTCTCGATCATCCGCGAGCGCGCGGCCGTCGGCTACCGCCACCTCGAGTACGAGGCGGCGACCGACCGGTACTCCCCGTACCGCAAAATGCTCGCCGCGCTGTGGCGCGAGAGCCCGGTACCGACGATCGAGGACGGCCAGCGCCTCGCCACCATGGCGTCGCTGCTGCACACGGACCACGAGGGCGCGTCCTTCGCGGGCGCGCTGATCGCCGAGTCGGGACTGGCCCCCACCGAGTGGCTGCGCCGCTACCTGGACGCGTACCTGCTGCCGATCCTGCACACCTTCTACGCCTACGACCTGGCGTGGATGCCGCACGGCGAGAACGTGATCCTGGTGATCGAGGACGGCACGGTCCAGCGCGCGATCTTCAAGGACATCGCCGAGGAGATCGTGGTGATGGACGCCGACGCGGTGCTGCCGCCGGCCGTCGAGCGCATCCGGGCCGACGTGCCCGAGGACACGAAGCTGCTGTCCGTCTTCACCGACGTCTTCGACTGCTTCTTCCGCTTCCTGGGGGCGACGCTCGCCGCCGAGGGCGTGCTGGACGAGGACGGCTTCTGGCGGACGGTGGCCGAGTGCGTGAAGGCGTACCAGGACGCGAAGCCGGAGCTGGCGGACAAGTTCCGGCAGTACGACATGTTCGCCGGGGAGTTCACGCTGTCCTGCCTCAACCGGCTCCAGCTGCGCAACAACAAGCAGATGGTGGACCTGTCGGACCCGTCGGCCGCGCTCCAGCTGATCGGCACGCTGGAGAACCCGATCGCGCGGTTCGCGTAACACAGGCCGGCCGGCGCCCGGGGGTACGGTCCCCCCGGGCGCCGGCTCGTTGCTACTCCGTGCGCCAGGGCACCTGCGGCGACCGGTGGAAGTCGACGCCCATCGCCTCCAGGCGCGGCCCCTGTCCTGCGAGCCGCTGGCGGTACGTCTCCCAGTCGTGCGCGGCGGCCGGGGACCAGCCCAGCTCCGCGGCGCCGAGCAGCCGCGGGAAGGCCATCCGGTCGATGTGCGCGCTCGACGAGACGGTCTCGGTCCACAGCGGCGCCTCGACCCCCCTGACGGCGCTCGCGGGCACTCCCGGCAGATAGGCGCCCGGGTCCCAGTCGTACGCGCGCCGCACTTCGACGTACCCGGCCCAGGACAGCCCGAGCGGGGTGTCCTTGGTGTACTTCATGTCGAGGTAGAGCCGGTCGGCGGGCGACAGGATCAGCCCCGTGCCGTTCTGCGCCGCCCGCGCCACCTTGGCCTTCTCGGCGTCGCCGGTGCGGTCCAGGCCCCAGTACTGCACGAGCGCGCCCGGGGCGGGGCGGGCGCCGGCGAGCTGGTGCCAGCCGATGACGGTCTTGCCGTACTTCGCGACGACCGGCTGCACCCGGTCCATGAAGGCGACGTAGTCCTCGTGGCTGGTGGAGTGCGCCTCGTCGCCGCCGATGTGGAGGTACCGGCCGGGGGTGAGCGCGGCCAGCTCGCGGATGACGTCGTCGACGAAGTCGTACGTGACGTCCTTGTTCACGCAGAGGCTGCTGAAGCCGACCTGCGTGCCCGTGTAGAGCGGCGGGGCGACGCCGTCGCAGTTCAGCTCCGCGTACGAGGCGAGGGCGGCGTTGGTGTGGCCGGGCATGTCGATCTCGGGCACGACCTCCAGGTGCCGGGAGGCGGCGTACGCGACGATCTCGCGGTACTGGGCCTTGGTGTAGAAACCGCCGGGCCCGCCGCCGACCTGCGTGGAGCCGCCGTACGCGGCCAGGCGCGGCCAGGAGTCGACGGCGATGCGCCACCCCTGGTCGTCGCTGAGGTGCAGGTGCAGCGTGTTGATCTTGTACAGGGCGATCTGGTCGATGTAGCGCTTGACCTGCCCGACGGTGAAGAAGTGCCGGGACACGTCGAGCATCGCGCCGCGGTAGCCGTACCGGGGCGTGTCGGTGACCGTGCCGCCGGCGACCGTCCAGGGCCCGGGCCGGGGGGTGTCGTGCTCCACCGCGGCCGGGAGCTGCTGGCGCAGCGTCTGGACGCCGTGGAAGAGCCCGGCGGGCGTGCGGGCGGTGAGGGTGACGCCCTGGCGGCCGGACTCCATGCGGTAGCCCTCGTCGCCCAGCTCCCGCCCGCGGGCGTCGAGCCGCAGCCGGATGCCGCCGCGGGCCTCGTCCTCGTCGACGACGGGCAGCGGGTAGCCGGTGGAGGGCCGCAGCACGGAGGCGAGGTACGCCCCGACGCGGCGCGCCGCGCGGGAGTCGGCGTCCACCCGGATCGCGGTGCGTGCGGTGAGGGTGTACGGGCTCCCGGAGGGGCGTACGGAGGTGGGCGCGGGCACGATGTCGCCCAGCGGCCGGACGGCCGGCGCGGCGGCGGCCCCGTCCGGCGCGGCCCCGGTTCCGGCGACCCCGGCGGCCAGGACGAGCAGCAGCGAACCGAGGAGGCGGAGGCGGGGGATCGTTCTGTGCTGTCTCACGAGCTGGTCCCTTCGACGGGCATCGCAACTGTGGTGCGGAGCAACCGAACGCTCACCATGGGTACCGTGCGCCTCAGGGCCGGTCAAGGTGTAGACCATTCCTGGGCCCGGGTCCGGGGCCCGGGCCGGACCCCCGGCGCGGATCCCCACCGGCTGCGGCCCGCGCAGTACGGGGCAGCCCGCCCGGCCCGGCGGCGCCGATGCCAGAATCCATGCCATGGCGGAGATCATCCAGAAGGACGGGACCTGGAGTTTCGACGGGGACGTCATCCGAATCGTGCCGGGCACCGACAAGGGTGTCGGGCTGCTGCGCAGGACGCTCGGTGAGATCACCGTGCCGCTGCGGGCGGTGGCCGGGATCTCGTTCGAGGCGGGGAAGAAGTCGGGGCGGCTGCGGCTGCGCCTGCGGGACGGGGTCTGCCCGCTCCTGGCGATCACCGGGGGCCATCTGGAGGACGGCTCCGACCCGTACCGGCTCACCGTGGCGAACGACCGCGCCGGGGTCGCGGAGTACCTCGTGGACGAGGTGCGCAACGCGCTGCTGCTGGAGCAGGTGGACGGCGGGCCCGTCGACGCGTACCTCCTGCCCGGGCCGTCCCTCCCCCTCACCGTCGGCGCGGGGGACGGCACGGCGACCTTCGACGGCGAGCGCATCCGGCTGGAGTGGAACTGGAAGACGGAGGACTCCAAGGCCTCCGGCGGCGCCCGGACCATCGCGCTGGCCGACGTGGACGCCGTCGAGTGGCTGCCGGCCATCGGCCTGGAGAACGGCTACCTGCGCTTCCGGGTGGGCCGGGGCGGCACGTCGGCCGCTCCCCCGGCCCCCAAGTACGACCCGCACGCCGTCGAGCTGTGGGGCTTCCGCAAGGACCCGCTGATGGCGCTGGTGGGCGCGGCGGTGGTCGCCCGGATGCCCCACCCGAACGCGGCGAAGGCCACCGGGGAGCGCGTCCTGGCCCCGGCTCCCGTCCCCGCGCCGGCACAGGCGCCGGACCAGGACGTACTGCTGCGCCGGCTGCGGGAACTGGGCGAGCTGCACCGGGCGGGGATACTGACGGACGAGGAGTTCACGACGGCCAAGCAGGCGGTGCTGCGGCAGCTCTAGGCCGCGCCCCAAGCCGACGATCAGGAGTCGTCTGCCCGATATCGGGCAGAATTCTTGCGAAGCGACCCTCATAGCCCTCAGTATCTACGGGTGCTCGAACGCCGCCCGTCGCATGACGACCTCATCGACCACCTGGTGCGCAGCACCGCGCTCCCGCGCGGTGAGGCCGCCCGGGTGGTGCTCGACGTGCTGGCGTACTTCGACGAGACGACCGAGGAGTTCGTCCGCCGCCGCCATCGCGAGCTGCAGGCCGGCGGCGAGGTGAACTCCACGATCTTCGAGCGCATCGCGGCCGAGCTGCCGCACCGCGCCGTGGCGCCCCCGGAGCTCTCGCTCCGGCAGCTGCGCCGCATCGTCTACGGCTGATCCAGGGCCGGAGAAGGCCGGGCACACCCGCAATCACTCGGAGGGGCAAAACTTTATGTGCGGAATTGTCGGTTACATCGGTAAGCGTGACGTGGCTCCGCTGCTGCTGGAGGGCCTGGCGCGGCTGGAGTACCGCGGGTACGACTCCGCGGGCATGGTGATCACCAGCCCGAAGTCCCCCGGCCTCAAGATGGTCAAGGCCAAGGGCCGCGTCCGCGACCTGGAGGCCCGCGTCCCCAAGCGCTTCACCGGCACCACCGGCATCGCCCACACCCGCTGGGCCACCCACGGCGCCCCCAGCGACATCAACTCGCACCCGCACATGGACCCCGAGAACAAGGTCGCGGTCGTCCACAACGGCATCGTCGACAACGCCGCCGAGCTGCGCGCGAAGCTCGAGGCCGACGGGGTGGTCTTCGCCTCCGAGACCGACACCGAGGTCCTGACCCACCTGATCGCCCGCTCCCAGGCCGACACCCTGGAGGAGAAGGTCCGCGAGGCGCTCAAGGTCGTCGAGGGCACGTACGGCATCGCCGTCATGCACGCCGACTTCAACGACCGCATCGTCGTCGCCCGCAACGGCTCCCCGGTCGTCCTCGGCATCGGCGAGAAGGAGATGCTCGTCGCCTCCGACATCGCCGCGCTGATCGCCCACACCCGCCAGATCGTCACCCTCGACGACGGCGAGATGGCCACCCTCAAGGCCGACGAGTTCCGCACCTACACGACCTCGGGCACGCTGACCACCGCCACGCCCGAGACCGTGGAGTGGGAGGCCGCCTCGTACGACATGGGCGGCCACGACACGTACATGCACAAGGAGATCTCGGAGCAGGCCGACGCGGTGGACCGCGTCCTGCGCGGCCGCATCGACGACAAGTTCTCCACCGTGCACCTCGGCGGCCTGAACCTGGACGCCCGCGAGGCCCGCGGCATCCGCCGCGTGAAGATCCTCGGCTGCGGCACCTCGTACCACGCCGGCCTCATCGGCGCCTCGCTGATCGAGGGCCTGGCCCGCATCCCGGCCGACTCCGAGCCGGCCTCCGAGTTCCGCTACCGCAACCCGGTCGTGGACCCCGACACGCTCTACATCGCCGTCTCGCAGTCGGGTGAGACCTACGACGTGCTGGCCGCGGTGCAGGAGCTCAAGCGGAAGGGCGCCCGCGTGCTGGGCGTCGTCAACGTGGTGGGCTCCGCCATCGCCCGCGAGGCCGACGGCGGCGTGTACGTCCACGCCGGCCCGGAGGTCTGCGTCGTCTCCACCAAGTGCTTCACCAACACGGTCGTCGCCTTCGCGCTCCTCGCGCTCCACCTGGGCCGCATCCGCGACCTGTCGGTCTCCGACGGCAAGCGGATCATCGAGGGCCTGCGCAAGCTGCCGGAGCAGATCCAGGAGATCCTCCAGGGCGAGGAGGACATCAAGAAGCTGGCCGCGGAGTACGCGAACGCCAAGTCGATGATGTTCATCGGCCGCGTCCGGGGCTACCCGGTCGCCCTGGAGGCCTCCCTGAAGCTCAAGGAGATCTCCTACATCCACGCCGAGGCGTACCCGGCCTCCGAGCTCAAGCACGGCCCGCTGGCCCTCATCGAGCCCGCGATGCCGACCGTCGCGATCGTCCCGAACGACTCCCTGCTGGAGAAGAACCGGGCGGCGATGGAGGAGATCAAGGCCCGCAGCGGCAGGATCCTCGCGGTCGCCCACTCCGAGCAGGAGAAGGCCGACCACACGATCATCGTCCCGAAGAACGAGGACGAGCTGGACCCGATCCTGATGGGCATCCCGCTCCAGCTCTTCGCGTACCACACGGCTCTGGCCCTGGGCCGGGACATCGACAAGCCGCGCAACCTGGCGAAGTCGGTCACGGTCGAGTAGTCCTGGGCACCGGACCCCGTTCCGGTCCCCGCACCCGGACGCGGGTGACCCCCGGCGCGTGCCACCGACGCGCCGGGGGTCACCCTTTTCGTACGGCCGGTGCCGCCCTCGCACCGGCCTCGCGGCCGCGTGGCCGCCCCGGAAGGGGAGGCCTCAGCCGGTGGCCGTCACACCCCGGCCCGCGGCGCGCCCGCTGAACGCCGGCCACTTCGCGACCGCCGCCGTCGCGCCGTACCAGGCCGCCAGGCCCGCCACCGCGGCGGTCCAGCCGCCGATCCTGCCGAGCGCGGACACCTCCGCGAAGGCACCGACGCCGGAGAGCAGCAGCGAGAGGAACAGCAGTCCGTACACGCCCTGTTCGAGCACCCCACGGCCCGAGGTCGCGGCCGTGAGGGAGAGCGCGAGCAGCGACCACACCAGCAGGAACAGGCCCGTGGCCTCCGCGGAGGCCCCGCCGCCGGCGGCCGTGCCCCAGGTGAACCAGAAGGCACCGAGCCCCGCGAAGGCCGTGCCGTCGGCGCCGTCGCCCGCGCGCAGCGCGAGCAGGCCGGCCATGAACAGGGCGACTCCGCCGACCCAGGTGGCGAGTGCCGAGGCGTCGGCCGCGCCGACGCCGTCGATCACACCGGTGTTGCCGAGGCCGAAGGCCAGCAGCGTCAGTCCGAGTGCGAGGTGGCCGAGAGTGGAGGTGGTGGTGCTCCCCGCAGAGACGTCGTTGTCCACGGCGGGCTCCCTTCGTGTGCAGGTGTGCTGCCTGTGCTGAGCACTGCGTCCCAGCCACCTGGATATACCCTTCACAAGCGCACGATCCACCTGGGAGGGTCACCGAATCACCGAGGGGGAGAAGGAAGTTGACGCCGCCTCACCAGCGATGACGCCGGGGCAACGCCTTCATCACAGGTCGGCCACGGGAGGACTGGGAGCCGCCGGGAGCGGGTTACGGGATGACGACAACCGGCCGCTGCGCGCGGCGTGCCAGCCGTCCGGCCACCGAGCCGAAGATCCGCCCGACGAGGCCGTGCGTCGAACCGACGACGATGGCGTCGGCCGAGTACTCCCGGCCGACCTCCTCCAGTTCGTGACAGATGTCACCGCCGCGCTCCACGAGGATCCACGGCACCTCGGCCAGGTAGTCCGCGCAGGCCAGCTCCAGACCGAGCACCTCGGTGCGGTGGTCCGGCACGTCGACGAAGACGGGCGGCTCGCAGCCGGCCCAGACGGTGGTGGGCAGCCGGTTGGCCACGTGCACGATGATCAGGCCGGATCCGGACCGCCGGGCCATGCCGATCGCGTAGGCGAGGGCGCGCTCGCTCGAGGTCGAGCCGTCGAAACCGACGACCACTCCGTGCAGGAAGGCGGGATCGCAGGCGTGGCGTGTCTGGTCCGCCGCGAGGGGGTCGACCGTGGAGTCGGCGACCTGCCTGCGGTCCGCGGGTTCAGGGATTTCGTGACCGGCCATCGGAGTCTCGGCGAAGACAGTCCTCGTGAGAAGGAACGGGGGAACAACGGGAGGCGGCGTGTCCGGGAATCATCTTCCCGACCCCATACCCCCAAGGGTACGGCGACACTCCCGCCCCGCCCAGTGCTCGCCGCCCTGCCCACGGCGGTCACAGGCGTTCCAGGGAGCATGCCCGAGCCCGCCCCGTATGGCAATGCCGGTTGTGTCTTACAGGCGTCCCGCGGTCACGTTCCGTGACCACCGGGTGACCTCGCGGGCACGACAGCCGGGGCCGGCGGATCGCGCGGTGACCGGAGCGCGGACCCCTCGTTGGCCACACGGCCGCCGGATCCCCGCCCCCTGGCGAGCCCCTCCGTCCCCCGCCTCCGCCGGTCGCGCCCGGGTGCGCCCGGGCCGGGCGGCCGCACGCCCCAGGAGCTCCTCGTGCCCCTCCCCGCACCGCCGCCCGGCGCCCCGTCCGAGCCCTCCCCCGCCTCGCGGGCCGCGACCGACGTGGTGCGGTGGTCGGCCTTCAGCTGCGCCCTGGTGCCGGTCGTCCTGGTGGCCCACGGGACGTCCGTCGGCGGCGCCGTCGCGACCGCGCTCGGCCTGGCCGCGGTGACCGCCGCCTGCCGGGCTCTGCTGCGGCGCTCGGAGCGGCTCGCCGGGCAGGCGGCCGGGGGTGCGACGGGCGGGCCGCCCCGCGGGCGGCACTGCCGCGCGGCGGGAGGAGCGCACCGCGGGGGCGGCGCCGGGAGCGGAGGCGGAGGCCGTCACGGGGGTCGCTGTACACCCCTGGATTGAGCGGCCGCACACGCGCACCCGTATGTTTTCAGCCAACTTCCGGGATGTGGCCGTTCCTTGCCGAAATGGCCTGCCAACCCCCTTGTCACCAGGCGAGAAAGCACCTTCCCCGTCCGAGGAACCCTATGCGGATGGGCCATGCACGCGAGGCGCACTTCCCTGCGGGCCCCACGAGTGGAACGCTTCGTGATCGAATGCTTCGCGCCAAGTTGCCTTGTCGACATAGTCCCGGATGCGGAACTTGTCACGCCGGCGCCACGGGACGCAGTAGATTCGATCATGACTATCGAAGACTGGGGACTCGTGCAAAACCGAGGGGAAACGTGCAGGAGCGACAGGACCGAGGAGACGCGAACACCGAGGGGGGCTTAGCGTCATGAGCCAGGACTCCGCCGCGCCGGAGAACGGGCGAAAATTGTCCGGACGGCGCCGTCGCGAGGTCGTCGCAGTGCTGCTGTTCAGCGGCGGCCCCATCTTCGAGAGTTCCATTCCGCTCTCCGTGTTCGGGATTGACCGCCAGGACGCAGGAGTGCCCCGCTACAGGCTGCTGGTCTGTGCGGGCGAAGAAGGGCCGCTGCGCACGACCGGGGGACTGGAACTCTCCGCGCCGTACGGCCTGGAGGCCATCAGCAGGGCCGGTACCGTCGTCGTGCCGGCATGGCGGTCGATCACTTCGCCGCCACCGCCCGAGGCGCTCGACGCGCTGCGTCGCGCGCATGAGGAAGGCGCCCGCATCGTCGGGCTGTGCACCGGTGCCTTCGTCCTCGCGGCGGCCGGTTTACTGGACGGCAGACCGGCGACCACGCACTGGATGTACGCGCCGACGCTCGCCAAGCGCTATCCGTCGGTCCACGTGGACCCGCGGGAGCTCTTCGTGGACGACGGCGACGTACTGACGTCCGCGGGGACGGCGGCCGGAATCGATCTCTGTCTGCACATCGTGCGGACGGACCACGGCGCCGAGGCGGCCGGGGCACTCGCCCGGCGGCTCGTCGTACCGCCGCGGCGCAGCGGCGGGCAGGAGCGGTATCTCGACCGCTCGCTGCCCGAGGAGATCGGCGCCGACCCGCTGGCCGAAGTGGTCGCGTGGGCACTGGAGCACCTCCACGAGCAGTTCGACGTGGAGACGCTCGCGGCCCGCGCGTACATGAGCCGGCGGACCTTCGACCGGCGCTTCCGTTCACTGACGGGCTCGGCACCGCTGCAGTGGCTGATCACCCAGCGGGTGCTGCAGGCGCAGCGGCTGCTGGAGACCTCCGACTATTCGGTGGACGAGGTCGCGGGCCGCTGCGGGTTCCGCTCGCCGGTGGCGCTGCGTGGCCACTTCCGGCGCCAGCTGGGCTCGTCGCCGGCCGCTTACCGGGCCGCCTACCGGGCCCGGCGCCCGCAAGGCGACACGGCACCGCCGCCGACGTCGGTCGTGGAGACCGTGTTGCCGCCGGCCAGGCGGCACGCGGCGGCGGCCTCCGCCCCGGCGGGGGCGACGGCGGCCTCCGGGCCGCCGGAGCCGGTCGGCAGACCGGCCTTCCCGGGCCAGCGCAGCGCACCGTGACGATGGGCCGCGGCGGAGGGGGTGCACGACCACACCCCCTCCGGCGCGGCCCATCTAAGGTAGGACGCATGAACGATCGCATGGTGTGGATCGACTGCGAGATGACCGGGCTCTCGCTGACGGACGACGCACTCATCGAGGTGGCCGCACTGGTCACCGACTCGGAACTGAACGTACTCGGTCACGGCGTGGACATCGTGATCCGCCCGCCGGACGCCGCCCTGGAGACCATGCCCGAGGTGGTGCGCCAGATGCACACCGCCTCCGGCCTCCTCGACGAACTCGCCGCCGGCACCACCCTCGCCGATGCCGAGGAGCAGGTCATGGCGTACGTCCGCGAGCACGTGAAGGAGCCCGGCAAGGCTCCCCTCTGCGGAAACTCGGTCTCCACCGACCGCGGCTTCCTGCTGCGCGACATGCCGACCCTGGAGGAGTACCTCCACTACCGGATCGTCGATGTCTCCTCGGTCAAGGAACTGGCCCGCCGCTGGTACCCGAGGGCGTACTTCAACAGTCCGGAGAAGAGCGGCAACCACCGCGCGCTCGCCGACATCCGCGAGTCGATCGCCGAGCTCCGCTACTACCGCGAGGCGATCTTCGTCCCCCAGCCGGGCCCGGACTCCGAGAGGGCCAGGACCATCGCGGCCCGCCACGTCCTGCCCGCGACCCCGCCCGACCCGGCCGCGTAACCCGCGTGCGGGGGCCGTCCACCGGCCCTGCCGACCCACCGCCCGACCCCGCACCGACCCGCCACCCGAAAGGCGGGAGCGAGCACCCTCTCGGACCCTGTACACTTTTTCTCGGCCGGTCGGGAAAAAGACCGGTCGTGGTGGGTATAGCTCAGCTGGTAGAGCACCTGGTTGTGGTCCAGGATGTCGCGGGTTCGAGTCCCGTTACTCACCCTGATCGACGAAGGGCTGACCTGTGGGAACAGGTCAGCCCTTCGTCGTACCCGGCTGTGCACGCCCCCGGCGGGCTTCGCCGCCCCCGCCTTCCGCCGGCCCGGCCCCCCTCCGCGGGTCGCACAGCCGGCGCGACCACGCCCCCGGTGTCAGCGCTGAGCGGTCGTGCTGGCCCCGTCCAGTGCTTCGCGAATGATGTCCGCGTGCCCGGCGTGGTGTGCCGTCTCCCTGAGCAGGTGCAGCAGGATCCGGCGCGCCGTCCAGTGGACGGGCTCCGGCGGTGACCACGGGGTCGTGGGCAGCGGCACGCTGCGGTCCAGGTCGGCGAGGGCCGCCACGGCTTCCTCCGTCGCCCGCGCGGCGGCCCGGTACTCCTCCAGCAGCGCGGCCAGTGTCTCGCCCTCGGCCATGCGGTACTGCCCCAGGTCGAGCATGCCCTCCGGCAGTTCGCCGTCGCCCTTGACCATGATCTGCGTCCAGACCCGCTCGCCGCGGGCGAGGTGCTTGACGATGCCGCCCAGGGTCAGCTCGCTCACCGTCGTGCGCCGCGCGGCCTGCGCGTCGCCGATCCCGGGACGGTGATCAGCAGCAACTCCCGCTGCTCCGCCAGCGCGCGCAGCAGTTCGCCCTTCTCGCCGGAAGGAAAGGAGACATGGTCGTCCGTCGATGTCGTCATGAGCCGACCGTAGAGGTCAACTAGGTCGGAATCTGTCCGCCATGGCACTCAGAGGGAGACGGCGAACGGGCCGGAACGGGCACGGCACCCCGGCGGGGCCCGCACATGTGTGCCGGTGGCACCGAAACCCCGGCACGGCCTCCCGCCAAGCGGTACGTTCCAGCTCCCCACACCCACACGCCAGCACCGAGGGGATCCCGTGAGCCACCAGCATCCGGCGGGCCCACCGCCGTATCCGCCGCAGCAGCCCTACGCGCCCTACCCGCCGCCTCGGCCTCCTCGGAACGGGATGTCCGCCGGCGCCGTCGTCGCCATCGTTCTCGGCAGCGTCTTCGGCGTCCTCGTCCTCATCGGGATGGCCGGTGCCCTTGTCGGCAGCGCCCCGGACGACGGAGCCGCACCCCAGCGGAGGACGCCGCCCACCGCGCCGGCTCCGGAGAAGACCGCCGCTCCCTCCGGGGAACCGGAGGTCGCGCAGGACGCCCCGGTCCGGGTCACCGCGAAGAAGACGCCGTTCACGCCGGGCGTCCTCCACGACGGCGGCACGTACACCAGCGTCTCGGTGACGGTCACCAACAACGGCGGCAAACCGATCGGCATCAATCCGCTGTACTTCAGCATCACCGACACCGTCGGAGGCAAGCACACGGCCGAACTGGGCGTGGACGACCAGCAAATGGACACCGTGGACCTTGCACCGGGGGAGAACATCACCGGCGTCATCACCGGTAAGGGCAGCTTCACACCGCGGTACGTGACGTACGTCGAGGGCTTGTTCGGCGACGGTGTGCGCGGCAACGTGACGTGACCTGGGCGCCGCCGGAGGCCATGCGGGGCGCCCACCAGGCGAGTTCGGCGACGTCCCGGGGACGCGCACGCGGCGGGCCGGTCAAGGCGCCGCCCGCGATGGCCTCTCGGAGGACTGGAGCCAGCGGTAGAACTCCAGCTGCCGGTCGAGGCTGGTCGCCCAGTCCTGCGCACCGGTGGCCGACTTGGGCCTGAGCGGGGGGTACTCGCTGAGCGCGTAAGCGGCGAGGGGGTTCTGGTAGCCGCCGTGGGCGTGGCTGGAGCCGATGCGCCAGGCCCAGCCGCGGAGGCGTCGGTGGCGCCGCCCCAGGCGTAGTACCAGCTCATCAGGTAGTGGGCGCTGTTCTTGCCGGTGCCGGCGCCGATCGGACGAATCACCGCGCGTCCCGGGCGACGGCACCACGGGCGTCCCCGCGCCGTCACCTCACCGGATTTCGAAGAAGGGCGGTTTGCCGTACTCGCTCTCCCGGTTGGCGACGACGAAGCCGGCGCGTCCGGGCAGCAGCTCCATGTCCGCACCGACCGGGATCCTCCTGCCGGTCACGGGCAGCGGCTTGCCGGTCTCCGCGCCGGTGCGCGGGTCGAGGAGCCAGATCTTCGC
This sequence comes from Streptomyces sp. NRRL S-118, assembly GCF_000716335.1. Lineage (GTDB taxonomy): Bacteria > Actinomycetota > Actinomycetes > Streptomycetales > Streptomycetaceae > Streptomyces. The sequence continues at coordinate 116,627 of NZ_KL591013.1, forward strand.
GTCGTCGTACGAGACGCTGGCCAGCACCGCGACGCGCCCGTCGGGCCGCTCGGCCACGCTGTCGACGGGCTGCGGGATGCGGCGCATCCACAGGCGCCGGCCGTCGGCGAGACGGAACGCCGCCACCCAGTGCGGGCCTGTCTCCCCCGGCACCCCGAGCGCGGTGACGAGGGTGTCGGGCGTGGTGAACAGCGGGCGGGCAGGGCGTACGGCCGTGCTGCCCGGCTCGTCGGCGAAGGGCAGTTTGCCGTCCGGGCCCTCCAGGCGGATGTGCGCTCCCGCGCGTCCCGACGCGTCGAAGGCGAGGACCGCCTTGGTGCCGCGCACGTCCGACTCGGTCAGCCGGATGACGGCGGGCTCGGTCGACAGGATGCTCAGCTCGTCGGCGTCCGTCTCCGTGGGGAGCTTCGTCGCCCACAGCTCCTTGCCGGTCGCCGCGTCGAGGGCGATGAGGCGGTGCGTGGCCGCGTCCTCCAGGATGTCCGGCCGGCACTCCTCGACGAAGAGGGCCCGCGCCGCGGAGGCGTCGACCGCCAGCGCCTCGCAGTCCTCGGCGAGCTTCCGCTTCCAGCGCTGCTTGCCGCCGTCGGCCGCCAGGCCGCGCACCGCCGTGTCCTCGATGACGACGGCGGTGGTGTCGGCGAGGGCGATACGGCCGGTGCGGGCGAAGGGGTACTCGTCCGCCGCGATCGCCTGCTGCCACACCTCCTTGCCGGTGTCGAGGCGTACGGCGGCGACCTTGGCGCACGGCTTGTCGTGCCGGCCGATCCCCACCAGCCCGACGCCGCCGACGGTGCGGACGCTCATGGCGCAGACCTGGTGGCGCGCGGGAGCCGTCCAGGTCCAGCGCTCGTCGCCGTCACGGGTGGCGAAGCCACTGAGCCCGTCGGCCCTGGCCCGTACGACGGTGTCGCCCGCGTGCCAGTTGCCGAGCCCCTCGGTGGTGTCGGGCCGGTCCTCGTCGGCGCGCCAGCCGACGGTGTACACCGGGCCCTCCAGGCTCCGCTGGGCGGCCCGCGCGGGCCACAGCGCCGCCAGGATGCCGGCGACCAGCAGCGCGGACAGCCAGCGCCCGCGGATCGGCGGCGAACCCGCGGCGGCGACGATCAGGGCGACGATGGCCGCGAGGAACCCGACGATACCGAGGCCGGTGGCCCATCCCTCCACCGAGTCGTACCCGGGCAGGCAGCCGTCCGTGCAGTCCCCGCCGCGCTTCCCCATCCGCACGGCGCCCACGATGAACATGACCGCGGAGCCGATCAGGCCCCCGGCTCCGACGACGGCGGCGCCTCTGACCACCTGTAGTGCACGCACCCATGCCCCCCACGGACAAGTGAAAATCGAACGATCGCGTGCGGGAATGTACCGCGCAGTCGATCTCCACCGCTGCCGCTGTTCACGACGGAGACCATGCGCGGATGAGCGAGCACGGCTGTGCGGCGACGGCGCACCAGGCGGACCGGCGCTGTGAAGCCCCCCGTCCCCGGCGTGCCCGGACGCGGTCCTCGCCTTCAGTGCGCGGTTCCAGGGGTACGGACCGATCGTCCACGACGGCGGTACGGCGCTGACCGGCATCTCCTCCGCCCGTGGTGCGGCGGGCGGCTGCCGGCGTCCAGCGGGACCACTGGTGCGGCGGGCTGGAGCCCCGCGGCATCGCCCCCGCTGGCAGGGACGAGGTCCCCCCGGAGTTTCCCGGGCGGCGGATGGCTGCGACCGGTGTCCGTGACCCGCGCACCCGCCGTGACCCGCACACCGCTGCCCCGCCGCACACCGGCACCGTGCCCCTCGCGCCGGTGCGAGCAGCGCCGTCCCGGTGCGAGCAGCGCCGTCCTCCCGGTGGGCCGAGCCCCACCCGGCCCGGCTCCAGCGCCCGTGGGCCGGCTCGCAGGCGCAGGCCGACTCGGAGGGCAGTCCGACTCAATGCAGACCAGCTCAAAGGTGCAGACCGACTCAGAGGTGCAGACCGACTCAGAGGTGCAGACCGACTCGGAGGTGCAGGCCGGCTCCCGGCCGTCAGGCCGAGTCCCGCACCACCAGTTCCGTCGGCAGCACCACCTGGCGCGGCTCCGAGCCCGTGCCGGTGATCTCCTGGAGCAGTACGCGGGCCATGCGGCGGCCCATCTCCTCGATCGGCTGGCGCACGCTGGTGAGTGCCGGGTCCATGTGGCGGGCCACCGCCGAGTCGTCGACGCCGATCAGCGCCACGTCGTCGGGGACGCGGCGCCCCGCGTCCCGCAGCACCGCGCGGGCCCCCGCCGCCATGACGTCCGACGCGGCGAAGACGCCGTCCAGGTCGGGGCGGCGGTCCAGCAGCTCCCGCATGGCGCGGCGGCCGCCCTCCTCGGTGAAGTCCCCGGTGGCGACGAGGCGTTCGTCGGCGGGCAGCCCGGCCGCCTCGATGCCCTGGCGGTACCCGTCGAGCCGGCACTGTGCCACGTACATGTCGAGGGGGCCCGTGATGGTGGCGATCCGGCGGCGGCCGCGCCCGGTGAGGTGGTCGACGGCCGAGCGGCCCGCGCCCACGTTGTCGGAGTCGACGTACGCGGCGGATTCCGCCTCCGTGCGGCGGCCGTTGAGGACGGCGGGCAGCCGCAGCTCCTGCACCACGTCGGGCAGCGGGTCGTCCCCGTGGATGGAGACCAGCAGGACGCCGTCCACGCGCTGCGCGGCGAGGTACTGCTCGAAGCGCTGCCGCTCCTTGCTGGAGCGGATCAGCGTGAGCAGCAACTGCACGTCCGCGTCCAGGAGCTCGGCGCTGACGCCCCGGATGATGTCGAGGAAGTACGGCTCGGCGAACAGCCGCGCCTCGGTCTCCGGGATGACGAGGGCGACGGCGTCGGTGCGGGCGCCGGCGAGGGCGCGGGCGGCGCGGTTGGGGACGTACCCCAGCTCGGCGATGGCCTGGCCGACCGCCTCCTTCGCACGGTCGCTCACCCGGGGCGAGCCGTTGATCACCCGGGACACCGTGCCGCGTCCCACCCCCGCCCGGGCCGCGACCTCCTCCAGCGTGGGCCTGCCGGTCTGCCGTCCGCTCACCGCCATCGGCCTCCCATCGAACGTCGCGCATCGCATGAGGTAGTGACCCAGTCAACCTAGAGGGTGCCTCCTGTACCGCCCGCAGCGGGAGTACCGGTTTCACCCTTACGATCTTGGGAGCGCTCCCACCGTACGGCAAGGGCGTTCCGGGGCGCCAGCCGCGCCTCGCCCGGCCCCCGGCGGGCCGCCACCCGCACCCCGCCGAACCTGCCGCGGACCGCGGGCAATTCGCGTCCATCCCTTGACACCCACCCGCCCAAGCCACATCGTGGGAGCGCTCCCACAGACGACGAGGAGAGTGCAATGCGCGCTTCCAGTACGTCCCGCGGCACGTCCCGCGGCAGCTCCAGCGGCAGACCGCGCCCGGCGGGAGACGGCCCGCTCCCCCGCACGCGCGGCCGCCGCCCCGCGCTCGCCGCCACCGCCGCGCTCGCGGCGTGCGCGGTCCTGCTCACCGGTTGCAGCGACGGCGGCGGCTCCGGTCGGGCCACCGGCGACGAGAAGATCACCCTGCGCATCGGGACCTTCGGCTCCTTCGGCTACGACAACAAGAACGGGGCCAAGCTCTACGCCGAGTACGAGAAGCTCAACCCGCACATCAAGATCGAGGAATCGAACGTCGCGGACGGCCAGAGGTACTGGGACACCCTGAAGCTGCGCCTCTCCCGCAACAGCGGCCTCGCCGACATCCAGGCCATCGAGGTCGGCTACATCGCCGAGGCGATCGGCCCCACCCTGGCGAACAAGTGGGTGGACCTGTCGAAGACCGGCGGCGCCGAGACCTCCGCCTTCCTCGACTGGAAGGTCAAGCAGGCCACGACCGCCGACGGCAGGCTCATCGGCCTCGGCACCGACATCGGCCCGATGGCCGTCTGCTACAACAAGGACCTCTTCGCCAAGGCCGAGCTGCCCACCGACCGCACCGAGGTCGCCAAGCTCTGGGCCGGCGACTGGGCGAAGTTCGTCGCCACCGGCAAGACGTACCAGAAGAACGCCCCGGCGGGCACCGCCTTCCACGACTCCGCCAGCGGTCTGTTCAACGCCGTGCTGTCCAGTCAGCCCCTCCAGTACGCCAACACCGCCGGCGAGCTGGACTACGAGAACAGCCCCGGTGTGAAGAAGGCGTGGGACCTCGCCGTCGAGGCGGCCGAGGGCGGGATCACCGCCAAGCTGCGGCAGTTCGACGAGAAGGGCACCTGGAACGCCGGCTTCAAGAACTCCCGGTTCGCCACCGTCGCCTGCCCGAGCTGGATGACCGGCATCATCAAGGACCAGGCCGGACCGGCCAGCCAGGGCAAGTGGGACATCGCCGCACCGCCGGTCGCGGGCAACTGGGGCGGCTCCTTCCTCGCCGTGCCGAAGGCCGGCAAGCACGCGGAGGAGGCCGCCAAGCTCGCCGCCTGGCTGACCGCGCCCGAGCAGCACGCCAAGGTGTTCGCCGTCAACGGCAACATCCCCTCCACCAAAAACACGCTCGCGTCGGCCGCGGTGCAGAACGCCACGATCCCGTACTTCGGCGACACCCCCGTCGGCAGGATCTACTCCGAGGCCGCGGCCGGCATCACGCCCGCGCCGGTCAGCCGCTACGACGGCCAGGTGAAGACCTTCATCACCGACAACGGCATCCTCGACATCGAGCAGCGCGGCACCTCCCCGGACGCCGCCTGGGAGAACGTCAGGAAGCTGATCGACGACAAGATCGACCAGTAGCGGGGCCGAGGACCGCCCGGCGCTCCCCGCCGGGCGGCCGCCCTCCCGTACCGGTCTGGAAGGAACGCCCCTCGTGGCCACCTCCGTCCGCGCGGCGACCGACGGCCCGTCGCCGCCCGACCCCTCGCCACCGCCCTCCGCCTCCCCCGCACCGCCCGCGGGTCCGGCTGCCCGTGGCGCCTGGCGCAGCCGCCTGTACCGGTGGGACCTCAAGGCGACCCCGTACGCCTTCGTCTCACCGTTCTTCCTGTGCTTCGCCGCCTTCGGCCTCTTCCCGCTGATCCACACGGGCTGGCTGTCCCTGCACCGCGTGGAACTCGGCGGCGAGGCCGAGTGGCGCGGCCTCGACAACTACACCGGCCTGTGGGACAGCGAGTTCTTCTGGCGGGCGCTGGCCAACACCTTCACCATCGGGGTCATCTCGACCGTCCCGCAGCTGCTGATGGCCCTGGGACTGGCGCACCTGCTCAACTACAAGCTGCGCGGCCGCGGTTTCTTCCGGGTCGCCGTGCTGGCCCCGTACGCCACCTCGATCGCCGCCGCGACACTCGTCTTCGCGCAGCTCTTCAACAGCGACTACGGGCTGATCAACACCGTGCTCGGGTGGGCCGGTTTCGACCCGGTCGACTGGGAGTCGTCGCAGTGGCCCGCGCAGATCGCGATCTCGGTCATCGTCATCTGGCGGTGGACCGGCTACAACGCCCTGATCTACCTCGCCGCGATGCAGGCCGTCCCCCAGGCGCTGTACGAGGCCGCGGCGATCGACGGCGCCTCGCGCTGGCGCCAGTTCGTCAGTGTGACCATTCCGTCGATCCGCCCGACGATCCTGTTCACCATCGTGGTCTCGACGATCGGCGCCACCCAGCTGTTCGGTGAGCCGATGCTGTTCGGCGGGAGTCTGGGCGTGAGCGGCGGCAGCGGCGGCCAGTTCCAGACGCTGAGCCTGCTGATGTACGAGAAGGGCTGGGTCACGGGTGCGCTGGGACAGGCGTCCGCCATCGCCTGGGTGATGCTGCTGCTCCTGCTGCTGATCGGAGCGGTACGGCTGCTGGTGGCCCGGTGGAACAGAGAGGCGTCATGAGGATCCGACAGACGGCGGGGCGCCAGCACCACGCGGGCCCGCTGACGTACGTACTGCTGGGGCTGGCCGCCCTGTTCTCGCTCTTCCCGCTGTACTGGAACCTGGTCGCCGCCTCGCACACCGGCGAGCGGGTGGTCGAGGCGCCGGCGCCGCTGCTGCCGGGCCCGCACCTGCTGGACAACCTCACCTTCGCCTGGAACCAGGTGGACATGGGCGAGGCGCTGGTCAACACCACCGTCGTGGCGGGGCTGGTGGCGCTGTCCACGGTGGTCTTCTCCACGCTCGCCGGGTTCGCCTTCGCCAAGCTGCCCTTCCGGGGGCGGAACGCGCTGCTGGCGCTGGTGGTGGCGACGATGACCATCCCGCCGCAGCTCAGCGTGATCCCGCTGTACCGGATCATCACCGACCTGGGCTGGGTCGATCAGCTCCAGTCCGTGGTGCTGCCCTCGCTGGTGGCCGCCTTCGGGGTGTTCTTCATGCGCCAGTACCTGATCGAGGCCCTGCCCGTCGAACTGGTCGAGGCGGCCAGGGTGGACGGCGCGCACAGCCTGCGGATCATCTGGCACGTGGTCTTCCCCGTGGCGCGGCCGGCCATGGCCGTGCTCGGCATGCTCGTCTTCGTCCAGGCGTGGAACGACTTCTTCTGGCCGTTCATCGCCCTCACCCCGGACGGCAACCCGACCCTCCAGGTGGCGCTCGCCGGCCTCGGATCGGGCAACCACACCGTCAACCAGGCGATCGTGCTGACCGGCGCGCTGATCTCGACGGTCCCGCTGCTGCTGGTCTTCGCCCTGCTCGGCAAGCACATCGTGGGCGGCATCACGGCGGGCGCGGTCAAGAGCTGAGCCGCAGCTCCCTCTTCCTTCTCCTCTTCCTTCTCCTCTCCCTTCTGCTGTTCCCTCTCGGCGTTCCGCCTCCTCACTTCTTTCCTCCTAGCTTTGGGAGCGCTCCCATATGACTGCGTCCGATTCCCGGCCGCTCACCGCCACCCGCCATTTCCCGCCCGGTTTCCTCTGGGGCGCCGCCACCGCCGCGTACCAGATCGAAGGGGCGGCGGCCGAGGACGGCCGTACCCCGTCGATCTGGGACACCTTCGCCCGTACCCCGGGCAAGGTGTTCGAGGGGCACACCGGCGACGTGGCCACCGATCACTACCACCGCTTCCGCGACGACGTACGGCTCATGGCGGAGCTCGGGCTGAACGCCTACCGCTTCTCCGTATCCTGGTCCCGGGTCCAGCCCACCGGCCGCGGCCCCGCGGTCCGGAAGGGCCTGGACTTCTACCGGCGCCTCGTCGACGAGCTGCTCGCCCACGGCATCTCCCCCACCCTGACGCTCTACCACTGGGACCTGCCGCAGGACCTGGAGGACGCGGGCGGCTGGCCGCACCGCGCCACCGCCGAGCGCTTCGGCGAGTACGCCGCCCTCGTGGCCGACGCGCTCGGTGACCGGGTCGGGCGGTGGACCACGCTCAACGAGCCGTGGTGCAGCGCCTTCCTCGGGTACGGCTCCGGGGTCCACGCCCCGGGCCGCACCGACCCGGTCGCGGCGCTGAGCGCCGCCCACCACCTGAACCTGGGGCACGGCCTCGCGGTCCAGGCCCTGCGGGCCTCGCTGCCCGCCGGCGCCGAGGTGTCGGTCTCGCTCAACCTGCACGAGCTGCGGCCGCTGACCTCGGCGGCCGAGCACATCGAGGCGGTCCGCAGGATCGACGCGGTCGGCAACCGCATCTGGCTCGGCCCCATGCTGGAGGGCGCCTACCCGCAGGACCTGCTGGCGGACACCGCGCACCTGACCGACTGGTCCTTCGTACGGCCCGGCGACCTCGCCGCCGTCAACCAGCCGCTCGACGTCCTGGGCGTCAACTACTACACGCCCACCGTGGTGGCGGCGGTCCGCGACGGCGACACCGCCCCGCGCGACGACGGGCACGGGGCCAGCGCGCACTCGCCCTGGCCGGGCGCGGACGGCGTCGCCTTCCTCCAGCCGCCCGGGGAACGGACGGCGATGGGCTGGGCGGTCGACCCGACGGGCCTGTACGACCTGCTGATGCGGCTGGCCGGCGAGCACCCGGGGCTGCCGCTGCTGATCACGGAGAACGGCGCGGCGTACGAGGACGAGCCGGCCGCCGACGGCTCGGTGGCCGACCCGGAGCGCATCGCGTACGTCCACGGCCACCTGGAGGCGCTGCACCGGGCCATCACCGACGGCGCGGACGTGCGCGGCTACTTCCTGTGGTCCCTGCTGGACAACTTCGAGTGGGCCTACGGCTACGCCAAGCGGTTCGGCGCGGTGCGCGTGGACTATGCCACGCAGACGCGGACGCCGAAGGCGAGCGCCCACTGGTACGCGAAGGTGGCGCGCTCGGGCGAGCTGCACGGGCCGGACGCGCGCTGACCCCTTGCCCGGCGTACCCGCACCCCCTGCCGCCCGGTGGTCCACCGGGCGGCAGGGGGTGCGGCGGGGGGGTGCGCTCCGGCCGGATGGGGGGCGGGCCCGGCCGGAGCGCCTGAGGGTGGCTTTCCGGTGCTCTCGGGGAGCACCGCGGTGCGTGGTTACGCGTAGGCGGCGAACGCCTTGGTGAAGGCGAGCGGCTGCTGGAGGATCGAGCTGCACGTGGCGTCCGCGTGGTTCACCGCCCCGCCGGCGCACTGCTTGTCCCGCGTCGAGGACCACATCGACAGCCGGCCGATGCCCTTGGACCGCGCGAAGTCCACCAGCTGCGTGGCGTCCTCGACGGTGAAGATCTCGGTGGTCACGTCGTTGACGCCGATCATCGGGGTGACCGCGACGGCCTTCCAGGCGGCCGCGTCCGACAGCCCCAGCACTCCCTTGAGCTGCGCCTGCGTGGCGGTCGCCGCCTGGATCGCGTAGGTGCCCATGTCCCCGCTGTACGCGGGGCCGTAGTCCATCGCCATGATGTTGACCGTGTCGACGCGCACGCCGTTCTTCCTCGCGTCGGCGAGGAGGTCCACGCCCGCCTGGGTCAGCCCCTCGGGCATCACCGGCAGCGTGAACGACACGTCGAGCCCGGGGTGCGCCTTCTGGAGCTGCGCGATGGCCTGCGCGCGGCGGCTGTTGGCGGCGGTGTCGGGCAGCGCCGCACCCTCGATGTCGAAGTCCACCTTGGTGAGCCGGTACCGGTCGACGACCTTGCCGTACGCGGCGGCCAGATCCCCGGCCGTGGCGCAGTTGAGCGCCAGCTCGTGCCCGGCGGCGCCGCCGAAGGAGATCCGTACGTCACCGCCCTGGGCGCGCAGCGCGCCGATCTGGGCGGCGACCTTGTCGTTCGCGAGGTCGGTGACACCGCCCCACAGCGGGGCGCAGGTGCCGCCGGAGGTGATGAAGGCGAGGGTGAACTCCTTGACGCCCGTCCGGGCGGCGGTGTCGAGCAGGTCGTACGCCGGGTGCAGCGAGGTGTCGACGTACGGCGCGAAGCGCGCGCCCGCCGCGGTGCCGCCGTCCCCGCCGGGGGCGGGTGTCGTCCCCGTGGCCGTCGGCGCGGGGCTCGTCCCGGTGGCCGTCGGCGTGGGGGCCGGGGTGGGCTTCGTGCTCGCCGTGGGGGCCGGGGTCGGCGTGGGCTGCTCGGTCGGACGGCCGCTGGGCTGCGGGGTCGCGCCGCCGTCGACCGAGCACTTCGCGCCGTTGATCACGCAGCCGGACGGATCGCCCGCGGCCCCGCCGGCGCGGGTCACGAACCCGACGGTGACCGAAGCGCCGGGCGCCAGCTCCTTGTTCCAGCCGGCCGGTTTCACCGTGACGCGCTGCCCGTCCACCGTGTGGTCGCCGTTCCAGAGCGAACCGATGGTCGTGCCGGCGGGCAGGTCGAAGGCGAGCGTCCAGTCCTTCAGTGCCCGGTCCGTCTCGTTGGTGACGACGTACTGGCCGGTGTAACCGCCGTCCCAGGAGCTGGTCCTGGTGTACGCGGCGCCGACGGCGGCGGCCTGCGCGGTCCCGGTGAAGGCGACCGCCGCGCCGCCGGCGACCGCGGTCGCCACGATCGCGCCGATCACCTTGCTCCTGCCGCTCGCCCTGCGCCGGTGGGTGACTGTGCTGCCCATCGCGTGCCTGCCTCCGTCGTCCGTGGGGGTGGTGGTGCGGCAGCACGCTAGCGAGCCCGAAAGGGACAAACGGCCGCTACCGGACGGCAGTTCGGGAACTTAGGTTCCGCTTAAGGAACCCATCGGGAGGGATTAATGCTGGGCGCGGCGGCGGCGTACGACACGGTGCCCGCGCCGCCCGGGGGCACCGGTCGCCCGGCCGCCGAGCCCGATCCAGATGCGGACCTCCGTCCCGCCCAGCACCGAGTGCCCGATCCGTACGTCACCGCCGGTCGATTCCGCGACCCGCCGCACGATGTCCAGGCCGAGTCCGGTCGACCCGTCCCTCCCGCCGCTGTTGCCTCGCGCCAGGGCCGCCTCCGGGTCGGCGATGCCGGGCCCGGCGTCCGAGACGAGGATGATGACGGCGTCGTCGCCGTTGTGGACGTCGACCGAGAAGGCGGTGCCCTCCGGGGTGTGGCGGAAGACGTTGCCGAGCAGCGCGTCGAGCGCGGCGACCAGCTCGGGCCGGGCCACCGGGATGCGCACGGGTCGGTCGATGCCCGCGACCCGCACCTTGCGCCCCTCGTCCTCGGCGAGCGCCGACCAGAAGTCCATCCGTTCCCGGACGACTTCGGAGGCGTCGCACCCGGCGCCAGGTCCGCCCGGCTGGGTCTGCGGCTTGGCCTCCCTGGCCGTACGGATGATGGTGTCGACCTCCCGCTCCAGCTGTTCGACCGCCGCCCGCGTCTGGTCGGCGGCCGGCCCGTCACCCAGTGAGGCGGCGTTGAGCCGCAGCACGGTCAGCGGGGTGCGCAGCCGGTGCGACAGGTCGGCGGCGAGCTCGCGTTCGTTGGCGAGGAGCTGGACGACCTGGTCGGCCATCGAGTTGAAGGCGACCGCGGCGGACTTCAGCTCCGTGGGCCCGTCCTCGGGGACACGGGCGCCGAGCCGGCCCTCCCCCAGGTCGTGGGCGGCACTGGCGAGGCGCTGTGCGGGCTGCACCATGCGGACGCCGAGCCGGTCCGCGACCGCGACCGACCCGACGACCAGGGCGATACCGACCCCGGCGAGGATCAGCCACGCGGTGGCCAGGCCGTTGGTGACCTCGCCCTCGGGGACGTACACCTCGATGATGGCGATCTGGCCGGTGCTGATGGCTGTCGGCTGGAGCAAGGCGAAGCCGCCGCGCACTTCGGTGATCGAGGCGCGGGGGGTGCGCTGCACGGTGGCGAGGTCCTTCGCCGTGACCCGCGCCGTGCCGATCCGCACCGCCTCGCCGCCGTCCTGCGGCGCCGGGATGTGCACGGCCATGTGCCCGGCGGCGCCGGCCTGGGTGGAGGCGACGGCCCGGTCGAGCTGGGTGCGGTCCGTGGTGATGGACAGCGAGGTGCCGAGGGCGGCGGCCTGCCGTTCGGCGTTGGTGAAGGCCCGGTCGCGGGCCATCTCCTTGATGACGAGGCCCAGGGGCACGGCGAAGGCCACCACGACCATCACCGTCACCGCCAGGCAGACCTTGACGAGCGCCCACCTCACGGTTCCCGGCTCGTTTCTCCGCCCGCGCGGGGGTCGGCGCCCGCCGTGGGCAGGGTGGGCGGGGATACGGAGGTCACCGTCACCACCGCGGCGTCCGGCGCGGGTGGCGCCCCCAGCGGCCCGGCGGCCGCGCGCGCGGCGCTCACAGCGGCGGCTCCAGCTTCACCCCGACGCCCCGAAGGGTGTGCAGATAGCGGGGCTTGGCGGCGGTCTCGCCCAGTTTCCGCCGCAGCCACGACAGATGGACGTCGATGGTCTGGTCGTCCCCGTACGACTGCTGCCACACCTCGGCGAGCAGTTCCTTGCGCGGGACGACCACGCCCGGCCGCCCGGCGAGGAAGGCCAGCAGGTCGAACTCCCGTCGCGTCAGGTCCAGGGGGAGGCCGTCGAGTTCGGCGGTCCGCCGCAGCGGGTCGATGGACAGCCCGCCCACCTGGATCAGGCGCGACGGCGCCACCTCCCCGGCCGCGGACCGCGAACGGCGCAGCACGGCCGCCATCCGCGCGGACAGGTGCTCCACGGAGAACGGCTTGGTCAGGTAGTCGTCCGCGCCGTCGTTCAACAGCCGTACGATCTCGGTCTCGTCGTCCCGCGCGGTCGCGATGATCACCGGTACGTCGGTGATGCCGCGCAGCATCTTCAGCGCCTCCGCCCCGTCCAGATCGGGCAGTCCGAGGTCCAGGATGACCACGTCGAAGCGGAAATGGGCCACTTCGCGCAGCGCCTCCAGAGCCGTGCCGACGCTCCGTACGGTGTGGGAGGCCTCGGTCAGGTGCCGGATGAGGGCGGAGCGCACGAACTGGTCGTCCTCGACCACGAGCACACTTGCCATGGCCCGCACCGTACGCCATAAGGCGGAATGAGGGGGACCGGTGTTGACCTCGTGGGCGCGTGGTGCACTATGGCCCGGATGCGTAGAGGACTCGTTCACGCCATGGCGTGGTCGCTCGCCACCGGCGCGGCGGTCACCCTCTCGTGGTGGGGTGTGCACACGGTCATGGCGGGCACGGCGTACGACCCGCCCCGCGCCCTGCCGATCACGGCGGACCGGCCTTCGGCGCACGGCGGCGCCGAGCCGCAGTCGTCCTCCACGCACCGTCCGCCGGACCCGCCCGCGGCCTCCGCCGCTCCCCGCCCGGAGAAGAGCCCGGAGCGGCGGCCCGCGTCACCGTCGCGGCAGCCGTCCGCACCCGCGCCGCCGTCGCGTGCGCCGGGCACGACACCCCCGGCGGCGGGCGAGGCCACCGGGCGGGTGCGGAGCTACACGGTCGACGGCGGCCGGGTGGCCTTCGACCTCGGCCCGGCCTCCGCCGAACTCGTCTCCGCGACACCGTCGTCCGGCTGGCAGATGCAGGTGTGGAAGCAGCCGACGTGGATCCGCGTGACGTTCACGAAGGACGGCCGCGAGGTCTCGGTGTTCTGCGTCTGGCACGACACAGCACCGCGCGTCGAGATCGACGAGCGCTAGGCCTCTCGTCTGGATCC
>NZ_KL591013.1:129629-173555 GCF_000716335.1 Streptomyces sp. NRRL S-118
GACACCGCACCTCGCGGCGTTGTCGTCGGTCGCCCATGCTCCGCGGCGGCTCCCTCCTCCGCCCTGCGATGCACGGCGACGGACGCCACTCCGCGATCCAGCCTGAACCACACGACAGACCCCAGGCGTATCGACCCGGAGCACCCGGCCCGCGGGTCCCGGCGCTACTCGGCGTCGCCGTCCCCGACCCGGTACGACTTCGTCCAGGTCTCGCCGCAGCGGCAGCGGTAGTGCTCGACGAGCTCACCGGCGTCGGAGACACCCATGCCCTGGTGGACACGGACATGGACATGCTTGCCCATGACGGCCCTCTTTCCTCGATCGGGAACAATTGCCCGATTCTGTCCGCCGCTCGTCGCGCCGGGCAACACCCGCCCACCATGCGGACGGGTTCCCCTCACCCGAAGGCGGAGGCGGGCGGGGCGGGCGAGGGCCGGGCGCTCGCGTCGGTGACGGCCGCGGCACCGCCCGTGAAGTCGGTCAGCGCCCGGCCGTGCTCGACCCGGCCCGGGTGCGGGTCGGTGGCGACCCGGCGGGTGAGCTCGGCGACCGGCAGCGGGGTGTCCGACGCGACGAGCACGGCGTTGCCGAAGAGGCGCCCGCGCAGCACGGCCGGATCGGCGGCGAGGGCGAGCTCGGGGAAGAGGGCGGCGGCGGTGGCGATCTGTCCGCGCAGATGGGCGAGCGGCGGTCCGTCGGCCAGGTTGGCGGCGTAGTGCCCGCCGGGCCTGAGGACCCGCCGCACCTCGGCGAGGAACTCGGTACTGGTGAGGTGCGCGGGCGTGCGGGCGCCGCTGAAGACGTCCGCGATGACGAGGTCGGCCCAGCCGTCCGGGATCCTGGCGAGCCCGGCGCGGGCGTCGGCGCCCCGGACGCGTATCCGGGCGCCCGGATCGAGCGGCAGCTCGCGGCGCACCAGCTGCACCAGGGGCGCGTCGAGCTCGACGATCTGCTGGGTGGAGCGGGGCCGGGTGGCGGCGATGTAGCGGGCGAGGGTGAAGGCGCCGCCGCCGAGGTGGAGGGCGTTCACGGGCCGCCCGGGCGGGGCGGCGAGATCGGCCACGTGCCCCAGGCGGCGCTGGTACGAGAAGCTCAGGCGGGCGGGGTCGTCGAGGTCGACGTGCGACTGGGGGGCGCCGTCGATGAGCAGGGTCCAGGCGCGGGCGCGCTCCGGGTCGGGTACGAGTTCGGCGAGGCCGCCGTCCACGGGCTCGGCCACGGTCCCGGGGGCCTGCCGTCCGCGCTGCTTCTGCCGTGCTTTCCTCGCCATCCGCCCATTATCGGCGGATCGGCACGGGGGCCCGCCGACCGGACCGGCGCGAGGGCCTACCGGCAGTTGTCGGCGGCCTCGATGAGGCGGGCGGCCTCGCCCAGTGCCGCGCGCAGCACCACCGGGTCGGTGACCGGTCCGGTGTCGGCGGGGGGCAGCAGCCAGCCGGATCCGGCGACCGGCGGCTCGGCGCCGCCCTGCGGGGCCTCGGCTCCGGCGATCCGCAGGCCGCGCCCCGCCGTCTGCGTGCAGGCGCTGCCCGGAACGTCCCAGGCGGCGGCGGTACCGGGCGGTACGAGGAAGCCCAGGGTGTCGCAGTCGCCGTCGTGGAGGACGGGTCCGACGACGGGGGCGCCGCCGCGGCGCAGGATGTCGACCGCCTCCAGGCCCTGCCGGGTGGGCACGGTGACCAGGTCGCACGGCCCGCCGACCGTGTCCGGGGGCGGGGCGCTCGAGTCCTGTGTCGGCCGGTGCTGTGCGGTGGTGTGCGATTCCGGATGCTGCTGCGACTGCCGTGACGCCATGCCGACCTCCAACAAGGGATCCCCTCCTCGCTCGAGTCCCCGTGTGGAGACACGTTCCGTCTCTCCGCACGGTTCAACGCGGGCGGGCGTCAACGGCTACGGCGGCACGCCGCCGCAAAGGATGGCATTTCATGGCGGATCACGGGAGAGATATCCGCTTTGTAGCCAAACCCTGCGTGCACGACCCGTCACAGCAGGTACGTTCTTCCTCCGCCGGACCAACGGCAGCACGCAGGAGAGGGCTCGGCCATGGCGTCGTCTCGGGCAGTTCCCAATCTCGCCTTCCGCCGCCTGCGCGGCCGGCGCTCCCCCGCGGAGTTCGCGGCCGCTGTCCGCCGCGCCGCCCGGGAGATCGGCGAACAGGTGGCGTGCGACGCCCGCTACATCGGGCGCGTGGAGTCGGGCGAGATCCGCTGCCCCAACTACGCGTACGAGCGGGTGTTCCTGCACATGTTCCCCGGCCTCTCCCTGGCGGACCTGGGCTTCGCCTCCCGCGAGCAGGTGCGCGGACGGGCGGCCCGCGCCGCCGTCGCCGCCGGGCCGGCGGCACACATCACCACCCGGAACGATGAGGAGAGCGACGTGCTGCGTCGCGCATTCATGACGAGCGGCACCGCCACGGTGGCGGCCGCCTCGCTCGGTCTCGGGGCCCTGACGGGTCCCGGCTCCATCCCCTCGCCCCGCGCGGGCGGCACGTTCGGCGACACCGAGGTCGCGGCCGTCGAGGAGGCGGTGCGCCGGATCCGGCTGCTCGACGACCGGTACGGAGCGGACGGGCTGTACCGCAGAGCCACCGAACCGCTGCGCACCGCCTACGCGCTGCTGGACGCGGGAACCCCCGCCCGCCGGACGATCGCCGACCGGATGCAGGCGGGTGCCGGGGAGCTGGCCCTCTCGGTGGGATGGCTGGCGCATGACTCGGGCCGTCTGGAGGACGCCCGCTCGCACTACGCGGAGGCGCTGGCCACCGCGCGGGTGGCGGGCGACCCGGGTCTGGAGGCGCACGCCTTCTCCAACACGTCCTTCCTGGCCAGGGACGCGGGCCGGTACCGGGAGGCGGTGCGCGCGGCGCAGGCCGGCCAGCACGCGGCACGGCGGCTCGCCTCGCCGCGCCTGCTCTCGCTGCTGGCCCTGCGGGAGGCGTGCGCGTGGGCGGGCCTCGGCGACCGCCCGGCGTGCGAGGAGGCCCTGGGCCGCGCGCACACGTACTTCGGGCGCGGCCCGTGCGACGCGGACCCCGAGTGGATGTCCTTCTTCGGCGAGCCGGAACTGCAGGCTCTGGAGGCGCAGTGCTGGTCCGCGCTCGGCGACTGGCCCCGGGCGGCCCGCCACGCGCACCGGGCGACGGTCCTCCAGAGCCCCCACTTCGCCCGCAACCTCGCGCTGTACCGCGCCCAGCTCTCCACGGACCTGGCCCGCGCCGGCGCCCTGGAGGAAGCCGCGGCGGCCGGCGAGCGGGTCCTGGACCTCCTGGGCGAGGTGCAGTCCTCCCGCATCCGCACAATGCTCACGGGCACGGTGCACCTCCTCGCCCCGGAGCGGGGCATCCCGGCGGTGGCGGCGTTCCTGGAGCGGAGGGCGGCACTCGGGGAGGCATGAGGCCGACGAGCCAATACACCGCCGGGGGCCGACAGGACAACACTCTTGGAGGTGGTGTCTATCACGCTGTTGTTTGCCCGGCTGAGGAGGGAATGTTCCGCTTGAACGCACATCTGGGTCTAGACCAGTAACTACCGGTCTCATAAGGTCACTCCGCTTACTTGATCTTTACGAAATTCTCAGATTGTGAGTGCGGCGAAGTGACGAGACGTAGGCACCGCGGTGGAGCGGTGCGGGGGGTAGCGGCCACAGCGGTGGCGCTGTTGGCCGCCGGGGGTGTGTTCAACGCGGCCCTCTCCGACGCATGGGCCGCCACCACGCCCGACGGGGGCGCCGAGTCCCCCGAGAAGACGTCGAGCGTCCGCGCCGACGACGCGGCGCGGGGCAAGGCATTCTGGCAGGACGACGTACTGCCGGCCGCGTCGGACGAGCAGAAGGCCTCCCGGCAGGCCGTGGCCAAGGGAGAGCGGGTCGAGGTCGCGTCGCTGACCAACGAGACCAACCAGGTCTTCGCCAACAGCGACGGGACGTTCACGGTCGAGTCGTCGCCCGTTCCCGAGCGTGTCCGCAAGGACGGGACCTGGGTACCGATCGACACCACGCTCGTGACCCGCGCGGACGGCACGCTGGCACCCCGGGCGGCCCAGGACGTGGTGCTCTCCGGCGGCGGCTCCGCTCCGCTGGCCACCATCAGCCGGGAGGGCAGGACGTACGAGCTGGGCTCGCCGTGGAAGCTTCCCGCACCGAAGGTGTCCGGCTCGACGGCCGTCTACGAGTCGGTGCGCCCGGACGTCGACCTGGTGGTGCAGGTCCGTCCCGACGGCTTCACCCAGAACCTCGTGGTGCACACGCGCAAGGCCGCAACCGACCCGGCGCTGGCGGCGATACGTTTCCCCGTCCGGACGACCGGTCTCTCGGTCAGGACCTCCGACAGCGGCAGCGTGTCCCTCGTGGACGCAGGCGGGCGCGCGGTGTTCTCCAGCAGCGCCGCGCTGATGTGGGACACCGCCGGTGCCCCCTCGGCGACTCCCGCCGGGACGGCGTCCACCGCCCCGCGTACCGCCCGGCGGGCTCCGCTCGCGGCCGCCGGCCCCGCGCCGGCCGCCACCGAGGCCGAAAAGGCCGTGCTGGCCGAGCCGGGCTCGCGCACGGCCGTCGCGGACGTCTCCATGGCGGGCGGCGCTCTGTCGCTCACGCCCGACCGGGCCTTCCTGACCGCGGCCGACACCGCCTATCCGGTGGTCATCGACCCGCCGGCAGTCAGCGCCACGCTGACCGGCTGGACGACGATCTGGTCGAACTCGGGTGGCACCTCCTTCTGGCGGACCTCCCATGCCCTCGGCGTCGGTTACGACGCGTACGTGGACAACAAGCAGGCGAAGTCCCTCTTCCAGTTCGACACCCGCAAGGTCGCGGGCAAGAAGATCCTGAACGCCACTTTCACGGCGTACGAGATCTGGTCGGCCAACTGCGACAAGAGGGATGTCAACCTCTACCGCACCAACCCGATCTCGGGCTCCACCACGTGGAACAACCCCCCGACCGGCTGGACGTACGTCAGCAAGACGCTGGCGGCGAAGGGCCACTCCTCGGCCTGCCCCGACGGTGAC
Organism: Streptomyces sp. NRRL S-118; assembly: GCF_000716335.1. Taxonomy (GTDB): domain Bacteria; phylum Actinomycetota; class Actinomycetes; order Streptomycetales; family Streptomycetaceae; genus Streptomyces. Next base: position 134,633 of record NZ_KL591013.1, read on the forward strand.
GTCGAGTTCAACGCCACGCCTGCCGTCGCGTACACGGCCAAGGCGAAGTCGACGACCACGACCCTGGGTCTGACGGCCAGCGCAAGCGACCCCATCGCGTGGAAGCAGTTCATGTCGCCGGCGGACGACCGGGCGACCTCGGACCGCAAGCCGCGACTGTCCATCACCTACGTCTCTCCGCCGACCGCCGCGCCGTCCGCGGTCAAGCTGTCGGAGCCGAACGTGGCCTGCTCCGCGTCCACCGCTCCGGCGCTGATCCGCGACACCACCCCGCGGGTGACGGCCACGCCCACGTCGGCGGACGGCTCGAACGCCAGCCTCCGGCCGAACTTCGAGCTGTACGCGGGCTCCAGCACCACCCCGATCAACCTGAGCCCGGACACCTGGACGGCCAGCGGGATCGCCGGGTCGGACCCGACACCGACCCTGACGAGCGGTACGACGTACAAGTTCCGCGCCCGTACCCAGTACCGGTACACCTGGTCGGGCACCACGAGCTACCTGTACGGCCCCTGGTCCTCGTACTGTTACTTCAAGGTGGACGCCACCGCCCCGCCGCAGCCCACGGTGACGTCCGTGGAGTACCCGGAGTGCGCCGGCACCACGTGCGACGCCTCGCCGGAGACGGGAAGCGTCGGCCAGACCGGCGCGTTCAGGATCAGCGCGGGCGCCACCGACGTCCGGCGCTACGACATCTGGCTCAACGGCGTGCTGCTGGAGAGCAAGACGTTCACCACCGGAACCGCCAGCTACGAGCGCAAGGTCACGCCGACCAAGCGCCTGACCAACACCCTCCGGGTGCAGACCTTCGACGCCGCGGGAAACCCGAGCGCCACCAAGGACTACCTGTTCAAGGTCGCCAAGGCGTCCAACCCCGTCGCCCAGTGGAAGCTGGACGGATCCGGCACCAACGCGGCCGGCACCGCCCACATCCTGACGCCCGGCGGCGGCGCGGCGTGGAGCTCAGCGGCACGCCTGGGAACGGGCCTGTCCCTCAACGGCACCGGCGCGTACGCGGCGGCCCCCGGCCCGGTGGTGGACACCACGGGCAGCTTCTCCGTCGCGGCGTGGACCAGGCTCGGCTCCCGCAGCCAGATCAGCACCGTCGCCAGCCAGCAGGGCACGCAGGTCGGTGCCTTCCAGCTGTACTACTCCTCGTCGTACGACCGCTGGGTGTTCAACCGCTACAGCTCCGACGGCGCGAGCCTGGTGCGCGCGATCTCGACGCGCCCCGGTGTCATCGGCGCCTGGACGCACCTGCTGGCGGTCTACGACCGTGACGCCCAGCAGATCCGCCTGTACGTCAACGGCCGTCTGGAGGCGACCACGGCGTACACCACCCCGTGGGCGGCGACCGGTCCGTTCGAGATCGGCCGGATGAAGAGCCCCAGCGGCGGCGCCCTCGGCAGCTACTTCAAGGGTGACCTGGACCAGGTCCAGGCGTGGAACCGGGTCGTTTTCCCCGACGAGATGTGGGCCCAGTCCAACCTGGAGAGCCCCGAGACGGGTCAGCCCCAGCCCGCGCTGCTGGCGCACTGGAACATGGACAACGCCTCGGGCACCACGGCCCCCGACGAGTCCGGCCGCGGCAACCTGCTCACCCTGGCCTCCGGCGCCGGCTTCACCCTGGCCGACGACCCCGCGCACGGCACCGTGCTGAACCTGCCGGCCACCGCCACGGGTACCGCCAGCGCTCCGGTGACGCTGGACGAATCCGGCAGCTTCACCGTGGCCGGCTGGGTCAACCTGAACCCCGACGTACTGGAGAACACCACCGGCGCCCACTCGCCGACCGTGTTCGCCCACCCGGGCCTGCAGCGCAACGCCTTCCGCCTGTGGTACCGGCAGGAAGTCGGCGAGGCGGTCGGTGACTGGAACTTCGGTGTCTACCAGACCGACGTGCTCAACGGCCCCGCGGCCACCATCACCTCGGAGCAGGTCAACCCGCCCGGCAACTGGATCCACGTGGTCGGCGTGTTCGACTCCGCGAACCAGTCGGCCAAGCTCTACCTCGCGGGCGTACGGGAGGGCGCGGAGGACGGCGTCTTCGTCGAGAGCATCTTCCAGTCCGACCAGCCCCTGATGGTCGCCGGAGCCCGGCGCCACGACACCGGGGCCTGGGGCAACCGTCTGATGGGTCAGCTCGACGACCTGCGCGTGTACGCGGGCGTCCTGTCGGAGGCGGAGATCACGCAGCTGGCGACCGTGGACGAGCCACCGGTCGACATCGGCTGACGCCCCACTCCCTTCACCCCTCTCCCCACACTGTTTCATCCATCCGCGGTGGTGGGCCGGGCACTCCCGGCCCACCACCGCTGTCAAGAATGCGAGAAACCCTTTTGTCCGGCACACCACGCGTGCCGTCGTGGTCATGGAGGAAAGCGAGCCGCCGCCGCATAGCGGCGGTCGCCCTGCCCGTGACCACGGCCATCGTCACCACCCTGTTGGGCGCGGCCCCGGCACAGCAGTACGAGCGCGATCCCAGCGCCCTGGAGAAGCCCGACTTCGGCAAGGCGGAGCCTTTCAGGGCCAAGCACAAGCCGGTCTCCGACCCGACGCGGCGGGCGGCGGCGAAGACCCGGGAGAAGGCCGCCCGCAAGGTCGCCTGGCCCGAGGCGGGTACCGCGAGCGTCGCGGTACCCTCCCGGCCGGACGCCGAAACCAGGGCCGGCCGCCTGCCGGTCTCCCTCGGCCGGCCGGTGCCCGCGAAGGCGGGCAAGTCCGCCGCGGCCCGCGCGGCCGCCGCGAACCGCCTGCCGAAGCCGGCGCCGGCCAAGGCCGAGGTACGGATCCTCGACCGGGCCAGGACGGCGAAGCTCGGTATCGAGGGCGTGGTGCTCACCGTGCGCCGCGCGGACGGCAAGGCCGATCCGGCCGGGCTCTCCGTCGGCCTCGACTACAGCGGCTTCGCCCACGCCTACAGCGGCAACTGGGCTTCCCGGCTCCGGCTGGTGCAGCTCCCCGCCTGTGCGCTCACCACCCCCGAGAAGCCCGCGTGCCGCACGACCACGCCGGTCCCGTCCTCGAACGACACGGCGGACCGGACCCTCACCGCCCAGGTGACCACGCCGAAGGCCACCACGGCGCAGGCCCGCAGCGCGAGCGCCTTCACGGTCCTCGCCGCCTCGGCCGGCACCTCCTCGGACCAGGGCACGTACGAGGCCACCCCGCTGTCGCCGTCGGCGACCTGGTCCGGCGGCGGCTCCAATGGCGACTTCACCTGGTCGTACCCCATGGACGTCGTACCGGCCCCCGCCGGTCCGGCGCCGTCGGTGGCGATCGGCTACTCGGCGCAGAGCGTCGACGGCCGCACCTCCTCCACCAGCGCCCAGCCCTCCTGGATCGGTGAGGGCTTCGACCTGCCGACCTCGTACATCGAGCGCTCCTACGGCTCCTGCGACGACGACGGCCAGGACAAGAAGTACGACCAGTGCTGGAAGGAGGACAACGCCTCCATCGTCCTCAACGGCAAATCCAGCAGCCTGATCCTGCTCGACAGGACCAAGGGCACCTGGCGCCTCCAGGGCGACGACGGCGAGCGCGTCGTGCGCACCACCGGCGCCGTCAACGGCGACGACGACGGCGAGCACTGGACCGTCACGACCACCGACGGCACCCAGTACGTCTTCGGCAAGAACCGGCTGCCCGGCTGGGCCGCCGGCAAGGCCGAGACCAACTCGGTGTGGACGGTCCCGGTCTTCGGTGACGACTCCGGCGAACCCGGCTACGACGCCGGCACCAGCTTCTCCGCCCGCTCCAAGAACCAGGCCTGGCGCTGGAACCTCGACTACGTCGTGGACCCGCACGGCAACGTCATGACGTACTGGTACGACAAGGAGCTCAACTACTACGCCAGGAACGGCACCACCGGCAACGGCGTGGAGTACGTCCGCGGCGGCCACCTGAAGCGCATCGACTACGGCCAGCGCACCGACACGATCTTCTCCACCACTCAGCCGGCGGCCGCCCGGGTGAAGTTCACCGTCGCCGAGCGCTGCGTCCCGGTGAGCGGCGGGGAGACGTGCACCACGCTGACCGAGACCAACCGCAACGCCTGGCCGGACGTCCCGTACGACCAGATCTGCAAGAAGGACACCGTCTGCACCGACCAGCCGGCCCCGTCCTTCTTCTCCCGCAAGCGCCTCACCGGTGTCACCACCCAGGTCTACAAAGGCACGGGCACCGGCGCGGACACCGACTACCGGGACGTCAACCACTGGGCCCTGGACCAGTCCTTCCCGGACCCGGGTGACGGGTCGAACGCCGGCCTGTGGCTGAAGTCCATCCAGCACACCGGCAAGGTGGGCACCCCCGTCGCCCTTCCGGCCATCACCTTCTCCGGCGTCCAGCTCCACAACCGTGTCGACAAGACCGGCGACGACGTTCCGCCCTTCATCAAGTGGCGCGTCCGCACGGTGACCTCCGAGACCGGGTCGGTCCTCAACGTCAACTACTCCGACCCCGAGTGCGTCGCCGACACGAACATCCCGGCCGCGCTCGACAAGAACACCAAGCGCTGCTACCCGGTCAAGTGGATCCCGCCGTCCAACCCCACGGCGGGCACCGACCCGCAGCCGCGCACGGACTGGTTCCACAAGTACGTCGTCACGCAGGTCACCGAGTCCGACCCGACGGGCGGGGCCCCGCTGAAGCAGACGGACTACACGTACCACGGCGGCGGTGCCTGGGCGTACGACGACCAGTCGCCCATCACCCCGGCCAAGTACCGGACGTGGGGCATCTGGCGCGGCTTCCAGAAGGTCACCACCCATACCGGTGAGGCCGCGGGCGTCCGCTCCAGGTCGACCTCCCTGTTCTACCGGGGCATGCACGGCGACAAGCAGCTCGACGGCACCACCCGCACGGAGACGGTCACCGACTCCACGGGCACCGCGGTGAACGACGAGGAGCAGTACGCCGGGCAGGTGCGCGAGGCCATCACGTACAACGGCACGACCGGCGGCGAGGTCTCGGGCACGATCACCACGCCGTGGTCGCAGAACACCGCGACGGCGACGCACTCGTACGGCACTGTCCGTGCCTGGATGACGCGTACGGGCAAGGAGGTCAAGCGGACCCCCGTCACGGGCGGCACGCCGATCACCTCCACGACGTCCACGACGTACGACACGCAGAGCGGCCAGCCGCTGACGGTGGAGACCGAGGGCGGTGGGGTCAAGGACTGCACGCGGACCGAGTACGCGAAGAACACCACCGCCTGGCTGCTCACGGCCGTGAAGCGCGTCGAGAAGGTGTCGGTCGGGTGCGGCGTCACGCCGAACCGCACCGGCGACCCGGCCACCACGCACGTCGTCTCCGACGTGCGCACGTCCTACGACGGCCAGGCGTGGGGTGTGGCGCCCACGAAGGGGGACAAGACCGCCGTCGAGCGTGTGACTGGATACAACAGCGGCATCGCGCAGCTCCAGAAGGTAAGCACGGCGCAGTACGACGCGCTTGGCCGGGCGACCGACGAATGGGACGCCGCCGGCACACAGGTCAAGCACACGGACTACACGCCCGCATCCGGCGGACCTCTGACGGCCACCAAGGAGTCCAACGCGCTCGGTCACTCCGTCACGACCGAAGTGATCCCGGACTGGGGCGTCAACAAGGCAAGCACCGACCCGAACAACAAGCGTACCGAGATGGCCTATGACGCCCTCGGCCGCCTGACGGACGTCTGGCTCGCTGACCGCAACCGGGCCAACGGGGACACCCCGAGCCGCAAGTTCGAGTACAAGATCCAGCGTAGTGCGGCCTCGTGGGTGGCCACCAAGTCGCTCAACAACGACGGCAGCACGTATCAGACCTCGTACGCCATCTACGATGCCCTGCTCAGGCCACGCCAGTCCCAGGCGCCGGCGGTGGTCGGTGGTGGCCGTGTCATCACGGAGACCAAGTACGACACCCGTGGCCTGGAAGTGGAGTCCTCGGCGGACTACATCGACGCCACCGCTCCCTCCGGCCAGCTGGCCACATTGCTGACCGCCTCTCCCGCCAGCACTCGGAAGGTCTACGACGGAGCCGGCCGGCCGACGATCGAGATCACCCTCGCCCTGGAGAAGGAGCACTCCCGCACCACCACGACGTACGAGGGCAACGCGACGACGGTCGAACCACCGGCCGGTGCGTCCGCCGTGCGCGAGGAGGTCGACGGCCGGGGCCGCCTCGCCGAGAAGAGGGAATACGAAGGCAACAAGGCGACGGGGGCCTATACCCGCTTCACCTACTCCTACGGCCGGACCGACCAACTGACAAAGGTGCAGGACAACGACGGCAACGCGTGGGAGTACGAGCACGACTTCCTGGGGCGCCGGACGAGCATCACCGACCCTGACGCAGGTACGTCGAGGACGGAATACAACCAGCTGGACCAGGTCAGCGTCACCGAGGACGCCCGGGGCAACATCCTCAGTCACACCTACGACGCACTGGGGCGGCCGACCGGACGGCTCTCGGGCCGGATCCCGGTCGTCAACGGCGTTCCGACGATCGATGAGTCCAAGTACCTGGCCCGCTGGTCGTACGACACGATCGCTGTCGGCCGGCCCACTTCCTCGATCCGTTACGAGGGTGGCAAGAGCGGCAAGGTCTACGCGACCACCAACGCCGCTTACGACCCGCTCTACCGGGTGCTGAAGGAGCAGTACACCATCAGCACCGCCGAGGGCGCGGTGGCGGGCACCGGCACGTACGCCATCACCAACGCCTACAACCTGGACGGCACGCTGCAGAAGAGGACCATCCCGGCCATGGGCGGTCTCGCGCAGGAGGTGCTCACCTACGGGTACAACGCGCAGCGCCAGCCCACCACACTCCAGGGCCTGACCGGCATCGTCCGAGGCACGGACTACCTGCCGGCCGGTGAGCGCATCCGCCTCACGCTGGGTGTCTCCTCCACCTCCAAGTGGACGGAGATCAACACCTCCTACGAGGACGGCACGAAGCGGCTGGCACGCCAGACCGTCGTGTCGGAGTCCAACAGTGGCACGGACGCCGACACGTACTACCGCTACGACCCGGCCGGCAATCCGGTCGAGATCGACGACCGTTCCACCGCCGCGGGTGACAAGCAGTGCTTCACCTATGACGGGCACCGGCGTCTGAAGAGCGCGTGGACCGCCAAGACCGACTGCGCGACGGCGCCCACCGCGGCAGGCGTCGGAGGCCTCGCGCCGTACTGGAAGTCGTATACGTACGACAGCGCTGGCAACCGGAAGACGGTCACGGACCATCTGGCCGCAAACGGCGCCGCCACCACGACCTACACGTACGACCAGACCACCGGCGGCAAGCTCCGTCCGCACCTGCTGTCCTCGACCACGACCAGCCCCGCGGACCCGGCGAAGCCGGCCACGGGTTACACGTATGACGCGTCGGGCAACACCACGACGCGCACGATCGGAGGCAAGACCCAGAACTTCGAATGGGGCCCGGAGAACAATCTCGCCAAGGTGACCGAGGCGAACAGTTCCGAGACCTCGTTCCTCAACGACGCCGACGGCAACCGGCTCATCCGGCGCGACGCCACGGGCACGACGCTGTACCTCGGCGAGACCGAGCTGCGGCATGACAAGGCGACCGGCAAGGTCGAGGCGACCCGGTACTACACGCACGGCAGCCAGGTCGTCGCGGTGCGCACCCCTCAGTCGCTCACCTGGATGAGCGCCGATCACAATGGCACGGCCAACGTGCAGATCGACGCGGCGACGCAGGTGGTCACCCGCCGGCACATACAGCCGTTCGGTGAGACACGTGGTACGCAGCCCACCACGTGGGCCGGCGACAAGGGCTTCGTGGGGGGAACGGAGGACCCCACGGGCCTCACCCACCTCGGCGCACGCGAGTACGACGCGACGACGGGCCGTTTCATCAGCGCCGACCCGGTGGCGGATCTGAAGGACCCGCAACAGGTCAACGGATACGCCTACAGCAACAACAACCCCATCACTTTCGCCGACCCGGACGGGAAGTTCTTCCTGTCGTTCCTGTTCGCGCTGATCAGGCTCATCAAGGCGATCATTCGGTACGTGGCTGCGGCCGCCCATACCGGCTACCGCCAGCAGTCCAGCCAGCGCGCGTCACGGAACGGGTCTCGTACCGGTATCTCCGCCGCCGGAAGCGCAAACCACGCCAGTGCTTCTGCTGACAGCTGTCCCGCGATACAGCGCAACTATGGGATCTGCAACAACAAGGAACCCGAGAACGCCAAGGCGCAGGGTAGCTTCGGCGATTTCCTCGGTGGACTCGGTCACAACCTGGCAGCCTCCGGCGAGGCGATGAGCAACTTCAGCCCGTGGTGCTGGATCGAGGACTGCAGTGGCGCCACGAAGCAGTACGACGATTTCGTCACGGAACAGGGCGTCGACAAGAAGACCGAGGCATGGGACGCAGGTGACGCTGTCGTCGAGGTAGCAGGGCTGTTCAGCCTTGCCGGTGCACTGAAGTCGGTTGCCAAGAAACTCCTGAAGGGTGGTACAAGCAGCGGAAAGAACCTCGCCGATGACGGCCTGAACACCTCGGGTGGAGCGCATCGGACGGACATGCCGTTCCGTGGTGACGGCCAGACGGTCTTCCATGGACACGGATCGTGGCGTCCCGAGAACGGCACCACGGTCGTTCCTCCAGGGACCTGGCTGCACCTCTACGAGGAGCATGGGTACACCATCACCCGCCAGAAGGGGATGTCGATCTCCGGACCCGGCGGCCATCGCAATACACCATGGCAGATCGCCAAGCCCGGCGACGAGATTCCGAACTACACCCTCGCCCCGCTGGGACCCGGGTTCTTCTTCCGGAACGGCTCCACGGTTGTGGACCAACGGACTCCGCTCAGTGACCTGCTGAAGCCGAACATGGGGGTCTGCCACTGGGCCGCTTGCCGCGGCAACAAGACCCGCCGATAAAGTACAGAACTACAATCGGCCACGACGACAGAGAACCTGGGCCCGGCGTACATGCCGGGCCCAGGCCCATGGCAACCACGGGAGAAAACGATGGAGTACCTCGACCTGTCCCCCTACGAGTACACAGACTTCCCGATCCCTATGCGCTGCATCGGGTGGCTCGGCCAAGAGCACGGGATGCAGTCCTCTCAAAATCCGCCCATGGATCTTCGGACCTACGAAAGATTCAAGTCCGCCTCCCGCCGCCTCAGCGCCGTCATGCTCGGAACCCACGACTGTGAGTTCTGCCCGGATGATTACTGGTTCGAGGGCAACGGCGAATACCGGTACTACATGCCGGATGGCCAGACTTATGCGGCACCCATGATGGTCGTTCATTATGTCGATGCGCACGACTATCGCCTGCCCATGCCATTCCGGGAGAGCTTGATGCATCCTGGGGAATTGGTTTGGGATTGGCGAGCGGAACGCCTGTCTGCGGTGCTGCTCGACGAATCTGCCGACTTCGAAGTCCGTTGTGAGGCCATTATCGACCTCACCAACTGGCAGGACGATCGATCCCTTACCGCCTTGCGGCGTGCTGCGGAAGACGAACTCCTCGTCGATGTCAGTGGGCACGAACTGGGCCGATCCTTGGCTCTGCTCAGTGCAGGCAGGGGAGAAGGCGGTCGTCACCTTGTCGACGAGGCGGAACTCCCTTCACCGGTCAGAGAAGGTATCGCCCTGGCCCTTCGGGAGCTGCCGGGCGGGGGGATGCGGTCCACCAGGCATTGATGCCGCGCCTCAGCCCTCCAGGTGCCCCGTGTCGTTCCAGCGGGAGATCGCCGGGTCCCCGTACGCCCAGCCCAGGACCGACAGGCTCGTGGGGTTGAGGTGGATGCGGGCGGCGAAGGAGACGTCCTCGCCGAGCCAGCGGGCGCCGATGGAGCGCAGGATGTGGCCGTGCGCGAAGACCAGGACGTCGCGGTCGGCCGAGCGGGCCCACTCCACGACCTCGTCGGCGCGGTCGGACAGCTGCCGCAGGGTCTCCCCCTCGGGCACGCCGTCGCGCCAGATGAACCAGTCCGGCCGGATCGCCTTGATCTCAGCCGGGGTCATGCCCTCGTACGCGCCGTAGTCCCACTCCATGAGCGTGTCCCACCGCTCGGCGCGGTCGCCGAACCCGGCGAGCTCGCAGGTCTCCCGCGCGCGTGCCAGCGGGCTCGTACGGATCTCGACGCCGTCCAGGCCGCCCCAGGGGCCGCGGTGGAGGCGTTCGCCCAGCAGTTTCGCGCCCCGGCGGCCCTCCTCGAGGAGGGGTATGTCCGTCCTGCCGGTGTGCTTGCCCAGCAGTGACCACTCGGTCTGGCCGTGCCGGGCGAGCAGGATGCGCGGTGCCATGGGGGCTCTCCCTGAGGTTCGAAGCGTTGCCCCTTCATCATCCCGTACGTGAACACGAGGCGGCCGGGAGGCAACCCCGGCCACCATCTCCGCGTCCATGACAGGGGGTCGGCGAGCGGCCACGGGAGCGCACAGGGGGATGTCCGGATGCCGTACACCGCCACGGCCCGTCGCCCGCGCTGGTGGCCCGAGCTGCTGCTCATCGCGGTGGTGTACGCGGCCTACTCCGGCGGCCGGCTGCTCGCCCGCGGCGACGTCACGACCGCCGTCGACCACGGGCTGGCGATCCTGCGGCTGGAGCAGCTCCTCCACCTGGACGCCGAGCACCCGCTGAACCGGCTGTTCACCGGCACCCCCGCGCTCGGCATACCCGCCGACTTCGCGTACGCCACGCTGCACTACCTGGTCACCCCGGCGGTCCTGGTCTGGCTCTTCCGCCGCCGGCCGCTGCGCTACCGGGCCGCCCGCACCTGGCTGATGGTGTCCACGCTGCTCGGGCTCGTGGGTTTCACCCTGATGCCGACCTGCCCGCCCCGGTTGCTCGACGCCGGGCACGGTTTCGTCGACACGATGGCGCAGTTCAGCTCGTACGGCTGGTGGGGCGGCGAGGCGAGCGCCCCGCGCGGGCTCGGCGGCATGACCAACCAGTACGCGGCGATGCCGAGCCTGCACGTCGGCTGGGCGCTGTGGTGCGGGGTGATGGTGTGGCGGTACGGGCGTACGCCGCTGCTGAAGGCGCTGGGGGTCGCGTACCCGCTGCTGACGGTCGTCGTGGTCATGGGGACGGCCAACCACTACTTCCTCGACGCCGTGGCGGGGTGCGCCGTGATGGGCCTCGGACTGGTGCTCGCGCGGCCCGCGACGCGGGGCGCGGACCGGTTGCGGGGTCTGGCGCGGGAACGTTTCGGCGGACATTTCGGCGGACGTTTCGCCGGGGCCGGTACCACGGGCGCGTCCCCGATTGTCAGTGGCGGATGCGAGACTTCCGCGGGTGAGCGAATACCTGGGCAGCGGGCCCGATCGGCGTCCGCAGACGACACTCCGGCAGCGGCTCGCTGAGCTGCGGGGTCCCGCCGCCGCGCCGCATCCGCTGGATGCCCGCGCGCTGGCCGCGCTGGCCGCGAACCCCGGCTGCCGGCGCCGCGCGCTGCTCGACGGCGCGGGGGTCGACAAGGCCGCTCTGGCGTCCGCGCTCGGGGCGCCGTCGGGCTTCGGCCAGTCGCAGTTCGCGTTCATGCGCGGCAACGCCTTCGAGGCGAAGGTCAAGGCCGACGGCGGCGCGGAGCTGCTGCGGCTGCTGGGCGTGGACGGCCGGGAGGACGTACGCGTACCGGACCTGGCGGCGGCCGGGCCCCAGGGCCGCGCGGCGCGTACGGCGCTGGCGCTGCGCGAGGCGACCGAGGCGGGCGGCGAGGGCGCCTGGTCGCTGCTCGACCACCCGATGCTGGCCCTGGAGGTCGCCGGGTCGCCCGCGTACCTGGAACCGGACGCGGTCGTGGTGAGCCCCGACGGGCGGTGGACGGTCGTCGAGATCAAGTCGTTCCCGATGATCGACGGCTCCGCCGATGCCGCGAAGGTGGGCGCCGCCGCCCGGCAGGCCGCCGTGTACGTGCTGGCGCTGGAGCGGGTCGCCGCGCTCACGCAGGGCGCCGAGGTGGCGCACTCCGTGCTGCTGGTCTGCCCCCGGGACTTCTCCAACCAGCCGACGGGGTCGGTCGTCGACGTGCGCAAGCAGCTGTCGGTGACGCGGCGGCAGCTCGCGCGGCTGACGCGCATCGAGGACATCGCGGCCGCCCTGCCGGAGGGGGTCACCTTCGATGTCGAGACCTGCTCGGCGGACCAGTTGTCCGCCGCGGTGGACGCGGTGCCGCACGCGTACGCGCCCGAGTGCCTCGCCGCGTGCGAGCTGGCGTTCCACTGCCGCGACCGGGCGCGGTCGGCGGGCGCGGTGGAGGCGCTCGGGCGGTCGCTGCGCGGCGAGCTGGGCGGGCTGACGACGGTCGGCGCGGTGCTGTCCGCGGCGCGCGGCGAGACCGGCGACCCGGACGACCCGGCGGTGGCCGCGCTGCGGCGGGCCGCGGCGCTGCGGGCGGAGTCCCTGGAGGAGGCGGGCGCGTGTCGCTGATCGCCACGCTGGCGCGGCTGGAGGCCATGGAGTCGGGGCGGGCCCAGCCGCTCACCACGGTGCGGCACCGCCACCTGTCGCGGCGGCCCCTCGTCCTCGTACCGCTGACGACCGCCGGTGAGGCCGGTGCGCCGCTCGGGGCGCTCGTCGGGACGGATCCGGAGGAGCCGCGGCTGCTGGTCGTGCCGCAGCCGCGCGACCGGGACCTGAGGTTCGCGTTCCTCGCGGACCTGGCCGAGGTGGTCATCCCGTACCTCGACGCGTACGCCGACGACGTCGAGGCGGCCGAGCGCAGCGAGACCGACCCGGAGACCGGCAAGAAGGTCAAGGTGGAGGTCGAACTGTGCGCGGACGCGCCGCAGCTGATCGTGCCGAGCCGCGCGGGCATCGAGTACGTCCGGCTGCTGGGCCGGTCCATGCGGTTCCGGCGCACCGCCGAGCAGGACCCGGAGACGCCCTTCCCGGCACCGCCCCGGGTGCCGCTGCTGGGGCGGTGGCTGACGCACTACGGCGAGCGGGCCCGCGTGCCGGGCTCCTCGCTGCTGCTGGCGGCCACCGACCTGCTGAACCGGCACTGGGCGACCGGCCAGTCGTCCCTGGAGGACCAGCACTTGGGGGCGCTGCTCGCCTGGATCGACCCCCCGGCGGGGACGGGACAGGCGGCCGCCGAGGCCGCGCTGCGGGCCGAGCTCGCGCGGGACCGGGAGGGGCAGCTGCTGTGCCCGCCGGCCGGCCCGGCGACCGACCCGGCGTTCGACAACCGGCTGCTGGCCCCCGCGATCGAGCGGTACGACCGGGCCCGGCAGGCGCTCGCGGCGGCGGAGGACGGCGGGACGGCGGACGAGCGGCTCGGTGAACTGCACCGCGCCGAAGGGGAGATCCGGCGGCTGCTCCTCACCCAGCTGCGCCCCACGTGGGAGGCGGTGTGGCGGGCGATCGAGCTGGTGCGCGCGCTGCCGCCGGGCGCCCGCGTGGCGGACCGGTGGACGCGGGACCGCTGGTCGTTCACCGGCCACCGGGACCGGGTGCGGGCCGGGGAGCCGCCGCAGCCGCGCCGCGACGACGCCGTGACGGCGGCGCAGAAGCTCGCCGCGCGGGAGAGCGCGCAGGCGCAGCTGGAGGCTCAGGAGGCGCTGGACGACCCGCTGGTGCTGGCGGGGCGTCGGCTCGCGGGTGAGGCGTTCGTCGCCGAGGTGGTGGACGTGACGATGGCGTGGTCGGAGGCCAGACGGCCGGCGCCGCGGCCGCTGCTGACCGTGCGCACCGACGACCGGCCGCACCTGGGCGAGGGGACGAAGGCGTACCGCTCGCTGGACGGCAAGCCGCAGACGGCGCAGTTCGTGCGGTACGAGGAGGACGGGACGCTGGTGTTGCGGGTGCTGGACCGGATGGGGAGGGGCAAGGAGCCCGCGGAGGGCTCCGTGCCGGAGAAGGGCGACCGGATCGCCTGGACGCTGTTCGAGCACGACCAGCGGGTGGGCCCGAAGCTGCCGGACCCTGAGGAGACGCCGTGGACCCACGGCGGTCCGCCGCGTACCGACGCCGCCGAGAACCCCGACCCCGTGACGCCGGAGGACCTGCTGTGACGTTCGATCCTTCCGCGGAGGCCGCCCGGGCGACCCGCGAGATCCTCGACGACACGCTGCACGGCGACGCGCGGGGCGTCGTCGTGGACTCGCCGCCCGGCGCGGGGAAGTCGACGCTCGTGGTGCGCGCCGCGCTGGAGCTGGCGAACGCGGGCCGGCCGCTGATGGTGGTCGCCCAGACCAACGCGCAGGTCGACGACCTGGTGCTGCGGCTCGCCGAGAAGGAGCCCGGCCTGCCGGTGGGGCGGCTGCACAGCAATGACTCCGACCCGTACGACAAGGCGCTCGACGGGCTGGAGAACGTGCGGAAGTCGGCGAAGGCGGCGGACCTGGCCGGCCTGGACGTGGTGATCTCGACGGCCGCGAAGTGGGCGCACGTGAAGGGCGTCGAGCCGTGGGGGCACGCCATCGTGGACGAGGCGTACCAGATGCGCTCCGACGCGCTGCTGACGGTGGCGGGACTCTTCGAGCGGGCGCTGTTCGTGGGGGACCCCGGGCAGCTGGACCCGTTCTCGGTGGTGGGGGCCGAGCAGTGGGCGGGGCTGTCGTACGACCCGTCGGCGAGCGCGGTGTCGACCCTGCTGGCGCACAACCCGGACCTGCCGCAGCACCGGCTGCCCGTGTCGTGGCGGCTGCCCGCGTCGGCCGCGCCCCTGGTGTCGGACGCGTTCTACCCGTACACGCCGTTCCGCAGCGGCACCGGGCACGACGACCGGCGGCTGGCCTTCGGCGTGCCGTCGGACGGGTCGGGGCCGGACCGGGTGCTGGACGAGGCGGCGGAGTCCGGATGGGGGCTGCTGGAACTGCCGGCCCGGCGCACCCCCCGTACCGATCCGGAGGCGGTACGGGCGGTGGCGCTGGTGGTACGGCGCCTGCTGGACCGCGGCGGGGCGGCGGTCTCGGAGCGGTCCGCCGGGCCGGTGCCGCTGACTCCCGACCGGATCGCCGTCGGCACGGCCCACCGCGACCAGGCGGCGGCGGTACGGGCGGCGCTGGCGGAACTGGGCGTGGCGGGCGTGACGGTGGACACGGCGAACCGCCTCCAGGGGCGGGAGTACGACGTGACCGTGGTGCTCCATCCGTTGTCGGGGCGCCCGGACGCGACGGCGTTCCACCTGGAGACGGGCCGCCTGTGCGTGCTGGCGTCCCGCCACCGGCACGCGTGCATCGTGGTGTGCCGCGCCGGGGTCGCGGACCTGCTGGACGAGCACCCCTCGACGGAGCCGGTCCGGCTCGGCGTGACGGTGAAGTTCCCGGACGGCTGGGAGGCGAACCACGCGGTGCTGTCCCACCTGGCGGAACACCGGGTGGTCTGGCAGCCGTGAGCGGTTTCCGGGCGGGCGCGGGACCCGGCCGCGCCCGCGGGGTTGCGCGGGGCGGGACAATGGACGGTGGCCGACCGGAGGGCGGGGGGCCGGGAAGCGGAGGAGACGGACATGGCGGAGACCGAGCGGAGCGAGCAGCGGCGGCTGAAGCCGGCGCCCCTGCTCTTCGAGCCTGCGGAGGCCGCCGCTGACCCCGAGCACTTCTTCGACCTGGAGTCGATGGACGATCCACGCGAGCTCCTCGCCCGCTCCACCGAGCTGGCGCTGGCGTTCCGGGCGGCCACCGACCGGGCCGTGGAGTTCCAGGCGATCGCGGCCGCGCAGCTCGCCGACCCCCGGCGCTTCGACCGGCTCACCGCCGCGGACATCGCGGAGCGCGCCGACTGGACCGAGGACTACGCCAAACGCATGGTCGAGTTCGGGCGGGACCTGCTGCGGGGCGTCGAGAACGACGGGGCCTGACGAAATACCGGTTTCCGGCCACGGGCGCTCATGGCTGTGGATAGCCTGCCTTACGCCTTGTTCGCTGCGTGACGGGCTGGATACAGCCGGTCGGGGTGGGGGTCCGGTGACAGTACTTGCGCGTGTTCCGATCGAGGGTGGCGGCACGATCCTCTTCGAGGCGGCACCGCAGCCGCCCTCCGAGGGGCCGGTGAAGGCGGGGCGGCTCGCGGACTCCGTACGCGACCTGCCGCACACCCTGCAGCAGGTGCTGCAACCTGTCCGGGACGCGTCCGCGGCGGTCCTGGACCAGCTGCGGCAGGCCGGCCCTGACGAGGTCGAGGTGGAATTCGGGGTGGACCTCTCGGCTCAGGCGGGCGCCGTCATCGCCAAGGGGGAGTCGGCCGTCCACTTCAAGGTGAGAGTGCTGTGGCAGCGGCAGGAGCCCGCGGGCAACACCGTCTGAGGCCCGGGCCGCGGCATGGGCAACGCAGGAGGGCCGGGATCCGGCGCCGCGGACCGTGGCGGCCTGCCGGACGGCGAGCCGGAGAGCAGGCCGGTGATCGGGATACCGGAAGACGGCGTACCGGAAGACAGCCGCCCGCCGGGGGGCGGTGCGGGCTGGGAACCACCGCAGGTCCGCCGGCCGGCGGACCCCGGCGGCGCGGACGGCGTCGCGGCCTCCGTCGCACGGATCGAGACGGAGGACGGCCGCACCGCGGGGACCGGGTTCCTCGTCGCGCCGGACACGGTCCTCACCTGCGCCCACGTGGTGGACCTGGCCGGGGAGGGCCCTGGCGGCACGCTCCGGCTGGTCTTCCCGCACCTTCCTGGCATACCGCACACGAGAGCGCACGTCCTGCCCGAGGGATGGCGGGCCCCGGACGCCGAGGACGTGGCGGTTCTGCGTCTGGAGCGGAACGGCCCGCCCGGCGGTCAACCGGTGAGACTGGGTTCCGCGGCAGGGGTCCGCGGGCACCGGGTGCGTTCCTTCGGCTTCCCCGCCCAGGCGCCCCGCGGCGGGCACTTCGGCTACGGGCGGGCCGGCGATCTGCTGCCTGCCGCGAGCGGACCGGAAGCCGTCCTGCAGCTGACCGAAGCCAACGACCTGACGACCGGCTTCAGCGGCGGGCCGCTCGTGGACGATGTCACCGGCCTGGTGATCGGCATGGTCACCTCGATCACCCCTCCGGACGGGCAGAGCCGCGGCCTGAACATCGCCTACGCCACACCGGCACACATTCTTCGCGCCGTCCGGCCGGATCTCGCGGAGCACGACTGCTGCCCGTACCGCGCGCTCGAACCGTTCACGGAGCGGCACGTCGGCTGGTTCCGCGGACGGCGGGCAGCCGTGGCGGAGACGCTGGCCCAGCTCCGCCGGCACCAGCAGGTGCTGTTGCTGCTGGGGCCTTCCGGGTCCGGCAAGTCCTCGCTCGTCCGGGCGGGGCTGCTGCCGGCTCTGGCGGACGGCGGGCTGCCCGGCAGCGACCGGTGGGAGCCACTGCTGGCGCGGCCCGGCCGGCACCTGGCGGCCGAGCTTGAACAGGCGGGGCTGACCGGGGCGTCGACCGACGGCATCCTGCCCGCGGTACGGCGGTGGTCCGCGGCTGGGCCGGACGGCCGGCGTCCGGTCGTCGTCATCGACCAGTTCGAGGAGCTCCTCACCGACTCAGGAGAACAGGCGGACACGCGTCTGGGCGCCGCCGAGGCGCAACTGGTGGACCTGATCCGCGCCCGGACGGCGGCGACCGTGATCCTCGTCATGCGTGACGACTTCTACCCCTTGCTGGCCGCCCGGGCCCCGCACCTGCTGAAGGAGGCCACGCCCGGGCTGTTCAACGTGCCGGCCACCTTGAGCGTGCCGGATCTGCACGCCATCATCACCGAACCGGCCCAGGCGGCCAGGCTCCACGTGGAGGCCGGCCTCGCGGAGCGCATCGTCTCCGACGTCCTGGCGGCCGATCCCTCCTCGGCCACCACCCGCCAGGCACCCGTCACCCTCTTGCCCCTCCTGCAGCTGACGCTCAGCCAGTTGTGGGAACGCCGTGATGACGGCCGGCTGACGCACCGCGCGTACGACAGGATCGGCGGCGTCACCGGATCCCTCACCACCTGGTGCGACACGGCAATGGACCGGTTGCCCGCCCCGCGCCGACCCGTCGCCCGGCGCCTCCTCACCGCTCTCGTACGCCCGGCCGATGCCACGCACGCCATCCCCGCGACCCGCCGGCAGGTGTTTCTCACCGATCTGCGCGCACTGGCCAGAGACGCCCTGGCCCCCGGCCGCGCCGGGGACGAGGAGTTCGACAGGGTGTTCGCAGCCCTGACCCACCGGCGCATCGTGACGACCAGGACTGTCCGGCGGCCCGACGGGACGCCCGGCCCCGCAGCAGCCGAGCTCATGCACGAAGCCCTCATCCGCGAGTGGGGCGACCTGCGGAGCTGGATCGCCGCCGATCACCGGTTCCAGGACTGGCTGGACCGTGCCGGCAAGCAGTACGAGCGTTACGCCAGGAGTTCCGACCCCGGCGACCTGCTGGACGGCACCGACCTGGCCGAGGGCACCAACTGGTCGAAGGAACGGGGCCTGCCGAGTGCCGTCTCCTCATTCCTCACGCTGAGCCGGCGGCACCAGCAAGCCGAGCTGCGCCGCACGCGCCGGGTGAACGTCGCTCTGTCCTGCCTGCTGGTGCTGGCACTGGTCGCCGCCGGAATCGCCTTCTGGCAACGACAGAGGGCTCTCACGGCCCAGCGGGTCGCCCAGTCACAGGAAATGGCGGCGCAGTATGCCGCGATCAAGAACAGCGACCCCGACCTCGCGGCGCTGCTCGCCGTCCAGGCGTACCGCATCAGTCCCACCGCCGAAGCGGTCGCCACCCTGCACGCCGCTGCCGCGGGCGAACTGCGCGGCGTCCTCACCGGTCACAGTGCCCCGGTGTACACGGCCGCCTTCAGCCCCGACGGACGGACCGTCGCCACCGGCGGGTTCGACGGCACGGTGCGCCTGTGGAATTCCTCGGACGGGACGCTGCGCCGGACGTTCACGCGTCACGGCAAGATCGTCGGATCGGTGGCCTTCAGCCCTGACGGGAACCTCCTGGCCTCGTCCAGCGACGACGGGGCGATCCGCATCCGGGACGCGCAGACGGGTGACCTGCGAGCGACTCTGACCGGTCACGGAGGAGGCGTGGGCTCGGTGGCCTTCAGCGCCGACGGACGCACTCTGGCGAGCGGGAGCGGGGACCGTACCGCGCGTCTGTGGGACACGGCGACCTGGCGGATCCGGGCGGTACTGGCGGGGCACACGGAAGCGGTGCGCTCGGTGGCTTTCACACCGGACGGCCATACCGTCACCACCGCCGCCCACGACGCGACGGTCCGGGTGTGGGACGCGGCCACGGGCCGGGCGCGCAGGACACTCCGCGCCGACGGACCGTTCTACGCCTCGGCCGTCAGCCCGGACGGCCGGACCCTCGCCGCGGGGGGCGACAGCGGCACGATCCTCGTCTGGGACCTGGCCTCGGGGAAGGTCAAGAAGTCGATCACCACCGACTTCCTCTTCGTCAACGCTCTGGACTTCGGGCGGGACGACCGGTTTCTCGCGGTGGGAAGCAACGACAACGCCGTCACCCTGTACGACACGACCACCGGCGGACTCCACGACTCCTGGCACGGGCACACGGACTACGTCCAGACGGTGGCGTTCGCCCCGGACGGCCGGACCCTCGTCACCGGCGGCCAGGACCACTCCGCCCGCCTGTGGGACACCAGGAGCAACGATCCCGTGCGGGTCCTGACCGAACCCTCCGGGGTGGTGCGGGCGGCGGCGTACAGCCCGGACGGCACCACGCTCGCCACGGGCGGCGGCGACGGCACCGTGCGGCTGTGGAACCCTTCCACGGGCCGGGCCCTGCGGCGGCTGACCGGCCATAGCACCCTGGTGAGCTCGGTGGCCTTCAGCCCGGACGGCCGGACCGTCGCCACGGGCAGCAGCGACAGGACCGTCCGGCTGTGGGACACGGCCACCGGCCGGACCGTGCGGATCTTGAAGGGGCATACCGACCAACTCTCGGCCGTGGCGTTCTCGCCCGACGGCCGGACCCTCGTGACGGGCGGCATCGACGACACCCTGCGGCTGTGGGATGTCGCCACCGGACGCGTCCGCACAATGCTGACCATCCGCGGCGGTGTCCTCTCCGTGGCCTACAGCCCCGACGGCCGGACCCTCGCCACCGGCGGTGTCATGGACAGGACCGTCCGCCTGTGGGACCCCGACTCCGCCAGGGTGCGGCGCACCATCACGGTGCGCACGCCGGGCGTGACCTCGCTGGCCTTCGCCCCGGACGGCCGCAGCCTCGCCACCGGGAGCGTGGTGGACTCGGCGGTGGGCGTGTGGGACGCCGCCACCGGGGCACCCCGCAGAACTCTGGCGCGACACGACGGGTACGTGGTCGCAGCGGCCTTCAGCCGCGACGGCCGCACGCTCATCAGCAGTACCAAGGAGGGCCAGGTCTACCTCTGGGACATGGCCACGGGACGGCCGCACAAGATGCTCATCGGCCACGAGTACGGCGTGTACGCACTGACCGTGAGCCCGGACGGCCGCAACTTCGCCTCGGGCAGCGATGACGGCACGATCCGGCTGTGGCGTTTGAGCTCCCCCGACCCCGCCGGGGCGATCCGCCGTATTTGTCGGGCCCTGCACCGGGACTTCACGCCCACGGAGCGGACGATGTACCTCGAAGGCCGGAAGGTGGACGGTCCGGTCTGCCCGCCGCGGTGAGACCCGGGCCCGCTTCCCTGCGGAGAACACCCGGGCATCAGTCATGCGGCATATGCCGAGCGGGCGAACCATACTCCCGCACGCGCCCGAGCGTCCCGGTTTTCGGCAACTCTGGGAGACCGGGCCGTCACAAGGCGTAGGTCTATGGGTATGGACGCATGCAACGTAAGCCACGTCACTTCCGACGGCGCCCGGTGGCTGGCGTCGGCCGCCCCCTACCCCCGGGACACGCTCGACCTGTGGGAGACCCGCCCCTCCGCGCCCGCCGTCCTGCCGTGCGGCGGCGCCTTCGACGTGGTGAGCGTGCAGGCCGTCTTCGGGCGCCGGCTGCTGGACCGGCTGTGGGAGGAAGGGCCCGGTTCCGGGCCGGTCGCCGTCCACCGGGGGCGGATGCTGCTGTTCACCGCGCCCGGCACCGCCCAGCGGCTGCCGTCCCTGCTGCGCTGGGAGGAGTGGGGCGGCACCGTGCCGCCGGTGCTCTGCCACGGCCCGGGTGACGCGGTGACGGTGCCGCCCCCCGCCCCGGCGGCCGTGGCGGACGGGACGCGCTGGGTGGTGGCGCCGGACTCCCGGCACCCCTGGCTGCCGGGGCCCGAGGTGCTGCTGTGGGCGGTGCGGCGTTATCGATTTCTCCTCGCGCCGAACAGGGTGCTAAGGTCTACGACGTCAGCAGGCGCCGCTAGCTCAGTTGGTTAGAGCAGCTGACTCTTAATCAGCGGGTCCGGGGTTCGAGTCCCTGGCGGCGCACAGACGGAAAGAGGCCCCTCGCGGAAGCGAGGGGCCTCTTTCGTGCTGCCGGTACGGCTCACCGCGGGGTGATCCGGACGGTCCACGCGCCCGTGGGCGTCCGGTCCCGCACCTCCACCCGCGTGCCCTCCCCCGGCACCGTGAAGGTCTCCCCCACCCCCAGCGGCGCGTCGGCGAGCGGCGCGTACACCGAGCGGCCCACGCAGGCGCCGGTGCCCGGGTGGGTGTCCACCACCTCGACCGGTCCGGCACCGGAGGACGCCTCGCCCCGGACGCGGTAGATCAGCACGCCTTCGGTGCAGGTGTCCACGTCGTTGCCGGTGGCACCCCGCGCCTCGATCGCCAGTGCGCTGTGCTCGCCCGTCCGGACGACGGCCAGCCGGGTGCCGACCGAGACGCCCCATGCGGGCGCGGCGGCGAGCGGTTCCAGCGTGAGCATGCTGGGGTCGCCCTCCGGCACGCACCGCACCTGGTGCGCTCCGAGCCAGCCCAGCTTCCACTTGTGCCAGCCGAAGAGCTCCGGGGCCAGCGCGAACTGGCTGCCCATGACGTCCCAGTCACCCACATGGGTGTCCCAGTCGCCCTTTCCGTCCATCGGGCGGCGGTACAGGTCGGGGAGGTCGAAGACGTGCCCGGTCTCATGGGCCAGCACGTTGCGGTCCGGCGGATGCCGCTCGAACACCGTGACGACCCTGCGGATCTCCGTGCCGTCTGCGTGCAGCGGGGAGTCGAGGTTGACGACCTTCGTCGCGTCGGAGTCCACCCCCGGCGCGTCCGGGTCGGCGACGAGGTAGACGATGTCGTACCGCGAGAAGTCCACCAGCGGATCGGCCGCGGCGAGCGCGTCGCGCAGGTAGTTCATGCGCCGCTGCG
Organism: Streptomyces sp. NRRL S-118; assembly: GCF_000716335.1. Classification (GTDB taxonomy): domain Bacteria; phylum Actinomycetota; class Actinomycetes; order Streptomycetales; family Streptomycetaceae; genus Streptomyces. The sequence goes on from NZ_KL591013.1 coordinate 156,802, forward strand.
GCGCCCAGTCGCGCCGTATGGCGTAAGCGGTGGAGGCACGCGGCATCGGGATCCACTCGCGCCGCAGGTGGGGGCGGAGCGTGAACTTGCCGTACGAGGCCCGCTGGAAGAACCGGCTGGTGGCCGGGAAGTGGTCGGCGGCGATCTCGTCCGGGTGGGTCAGCGGCTGGGCGTCCGGGAAGGACAGGAAGAGCATGACCGCGTCGAGGTCGCGCACCGGCCGCGGGTAGGCGCCGTTCCAGGTGTCCAGGCCCAGCGAGTGGTGGGCGCCGGTACGGGGCAGGGCGCACGGCCCCGCCTCCGGCGCGGCGGCCGCGGGGCCGGCCACCAGGCCCGTCGCGGCGAGCGCCAGGAGAGAGAAGAAGCCCGCGGCGGCGGACCGCAGGCGGGCGCGGTCCACTCCCTCGGGTGTCTGCTGACTCTCCACGTCGACCTCCGGGGTGCGGGGATGCGGAACGTCCCACCACCCTGTGACGTTTTATGGTGATACGCCCTGTTCCGCTGCCCCACATGGGTGAGAGACGCGACGCGCCGCACCCGTACCGGTAGTTCACGGACAGTCACAACCGATCAGGGCAGGGCGGGCCCCACCACACCCCTGCCAGACCCGTGCAGAAACGATCGTCCGGGGGTGTGGACGGCGCGCGGGGTGGGACGCTTCACACCCTCCGCGCCCGTCTCGCCCAGTGGCAACGCTGGAACGGTCACCGCGACAGCCTCTATGATCGGCACACTTTCGATGGCTGACCATTCCGACCACATCTGTGCGTCACAACTGCCCTGCGGGAGCGAGCGGTGAGCGGAACCTCCAGCGGAACCCCCGAAGGACCGGGAGCTGCGACAGTCTCACCGACCGACACCGCCCGGCCCATGATCACGCAGAGTCACGAAGACGGCGGCCCGAGCGACGCCGAACTGCGCGACTACCGCGCCGCGTTCAACGCCGCCCACCTCGCCATGGCCGTCATCGACCCCGAGGGCCTCGTCGTCAACGCCAACGACGCCCTCGCCACCCTCCTCGGCACCGACGCCGCCTCCCTGCGCGAGCAGGCCGCCGCCGACCTCGTCGACCTCGCCTCCGACAGCCGGACCTGGCACGCGTACCGCGAGGTCCTGCGCGGCCGCCGCTCCCGGTTCCGCTGCACCCGCCGCCTCAAGCACCCCGACGGGCGCTCGCTGTGGGCCGAGGTGACCGTCGCGCCGGTGCCGCACAGCCGCCGCGTGCTGCTGTCCATCGCGGACATCAGCGACCGGCGGGAGCTCCAGGCACGCCTGCGCCACCTCCAGATGCACGACCCGGTCACCCGGCTGCCCAACCGCACGCTGTTCTTCGAGCGCCTCGCCTCGGCGCTGGAGAACGCCGCGTACGACGCGGGCGGCGACTCGTACGGGGGGCCGCCGTACGGGGAGGCGTACACGGACGGGTACGGCGATGGCGGATCAGGGCGTATCGGCCTCTGCTACCTCGACCTCGACGGCTTCAAGGCCGTCAACGACACCCTCGGCCACCGGGTCGGCGACCGGCTGCTGGCCGCCGTGGCCTCCCGGCTCACCGAGTGCGCCGACAGCGACGGTTACACGCGCAGCGGCGGTCATCTCGTCGCCCGGCTCGGCGGCGACGAGTTCGCCATCCTGGTCGAGGACTCGACCGGCACCGAACAGCTCGCCGACCTCGCCCGCTCCGTGCTGGCCGCCGTCCAGCGGCCGTTCGACCTCGCCGGGCAGCGCCTGTCGGTGTCGGCCTCCATCGGTGTCGTGGAGCGGGCCGCCGCCGGCACCACCGTGACCGGCCTGATGCAGGCCGCCGACACGACGCTGTACTGGGCCAAGGCCGACGGCAAGGCCCGCTGGACGCTCTTCGACCCCGAGCGCAACGCCCACCGGATGACCCGCCAGTCGCTCTCCTCCACCCTGCGGCCGGCCGTCGAACGCGGCGAGTTCGCGCTGGAGTACCAGCCGTTGGTGTGCATGGAGGACGGGACGGTCCGGGGGGTGGAGGCGCTGGTGCGCTGGAACCACCCGCAGTTCGGCTCACTGGCGCCGAATCGGTTCATCGGAATTGCTGAAGAGGACGGCTCGATCGTCCAGCTCGGCCGGTGGGTGCTGCGCACCGCCTGCCGCCAGGCCCGGCAGTGGCAGAAGGACCACCCGGGTGAGCGCCCGCTGTTCGTGAGCGTCAACGTCGCGGTACGGCAGGTGTGGGACTCGGACCTGGTGGCGGACGTCGCCGAGATCCTCGCCGAGACGGGGCTGGCGCCGCACCTGCTCCAGCTGGAGCTCACCGAGTCGGCGGTGATGGGCTCGGCCGGACGGCCGCTCCAGGCGTTGCAGGCGCTCAGCGACATGGGCGTGCAGATCGCCATCGACGACTTCGGCACCGGGTACTCGAACCTCGCCTACCTCAGCCGGCTGCCGGTCTCCGTGCTGAAGCTGGACGGTTCGTTCGTACGCGGCTTCCAGGACGAGGAGCACCCCAATCCGGCCGACGAGGTGATCGTCGAGGCGCTGGTGCAACTGGCGCACCGGCTCGGGCTGACCGTGACGGCCGAGTGCGTGGAGACGTCCGGACAGGCGGCCCGGCTGCGGCGCATCGGCTGTGACACCGGGCAGGGCTGGCTGTACTCGCGGGCGGTGACCCCGGAGCGCATCGCCGAGCTGATCGACGTGGCCACGGCCGGGGCGAGATCGTGAGAACCGCCCCTGCCCGGGTGTGTTCGCCGGGCAGGGGCGGTGGTCGTGGGGGGTGGCGCGAGAGGCGGGATCAGCAGGCGCCGAGGTCCTGCCACACACCCCACTCGCCGGTGGTGCCGGGCTCCTCACCCTTCGTCCACCACTTGGCCTTGTACGTACGGCCCTTGTGGGAGACCTGCGCCCCACCGGTGTACTCCGTGGTCGCGGACCAGGCCGCCGCCGCGCAGCCGCCGGGCGTCGGGGTCGGGGTCGGGGTGGGAGTCGGCGTGGGGGTCGGGGTCGGCGTGGGGGTGGGCGTCGGGTCCGGGTCCACCGGGGACGGGCCGACCGCCGCCACGATGTGGTTCAGCAGCGTGGTGCCCTCGTCCAGACCCAGCAGCGAGTACATCATCGCGCCCGCCAGGCCGCGGTTGCGGGCGTAGTCCGCCCGGGCCTGGATCGACCGCTTGTCCAGACCGGTGAAGAACTCGCCGTCCTTGTAGAAGTACGACGCCTTCGCCGCGTCGTCCCAGAAGGTGGTCGCCGCGTTGTCGACGATGCCGCCGAGCTCCTTGTAGTGCGCGATGCCCGCCTGCTGGCTGACCGGACGGGCCGCCGACGCGCCGGTCGCCGGCTGCGCGAGGCCGTTCTTCGTCCCGGCCGGGACGCCCTTCCAGCCGCGGTAGTAGAACTCGTACCCGAGCGTCAGCTTGTGCGCGGGGAAGCCGCCCGCGATGCCGTACGCCGGCTTGCCGTCGATCCAGGAGTCGATGGCGTTGTCGACCGAGTACTTCTCGGTGCCCGGCTTGATCGCGTCGGTCGGGTCGTCCGCGCCCGAGTACAGCGGGGACTGGTGGTACGTCGGCCCGTCGCCGTCCCAGGCGCCGTGCATGTCGTACGTCATGATGTTCGCGTAGTCCAGGTACGCGCCGATCTTGTCCGTCTCGATGTGCTTGATCTTGTCCTGGCCGGCCGGGAGAGCCGCGGTCAGCAGGTACTTCTTGCCGCCGTGGGCCGCGCCCCAGGCGTCGAGCTGCTTGCGGAACTCGGCGAGCAGCAGGGTGAAGTTCTGCTTGTCCTCGGGCCCGTAGTGGTTGCCCAGGTGGCCGTCGGGCGAGCCGGGGTACTCCCAGTCGATGTCGATGCCGTCGAAGATGCCGGCGGCGGTGCCCGGCCCGCCGTAGCCGCCCTCGACCGGCAGGTCACCGGCGATGTACTGCTTGATGCACGACGACACGAGCTTCTTGCGGCTCGCGTCCGTCCTGGCCGCGTCGTGGAAGTACTTGGAGTACGTCCAGCCGCCCAGCGAGATGTTGATCTTCAGATGGGGGTGCTTCGCCTTCAGCTCCTTGAACTGGTTGAAGACGCCCACGATCGGCTGGTCCCACTTGTCGGCGACGCCGTCGACGCTGTCCGCCGCGCTGAAGCCGCGCTGGTAGTCGGCGTACGAGTCGCCCGCGCCGTCACCGGCGTTGGGGTTGGCGTCGTCGCCCGCCGCCTTGTTCGCCATGAAGCAGGTCAGGTCGGTCGGGTGGATGTTGCCGAACGAGTAGTTGAGGACGTCCAGCTTGCCGGCGATGCCCCGGGTGTCGAGGTGCTTGGGGTAGAAGGCGTTGCCGTAGACGCTCCACTGGTCGTAGTACGCGATCTTCACCCCGCCGGAGGAGGGGGCGGCGGCTGCGGCGGGGGCCTGTGCGGTGGCCGTGCCGGCGCCGGCGGACGCGACGAGCGCGCCGGCGGCGAGCGCCGCGCTCGTGAGCGCGGCGACGAGGGGTTTGCGGTGGAGCACGTGCGGCCTCCGAGAGGGGTGCGCGGTACGGGAGTTGGAGCAGTGATAGCCGCCGCGTGAACGGCGCGTCAATGGTCCGGACCAAATGAGGACTAGACCAATTTCGCACCGAAAGCCCTCGTCAGAGGCGTACAAGGGCAGAAAAGAACCGCCCGTCACCTGCGTGACGAGCGGTTTAAGACTCTCTTAGGGAGCTTGTGCGGCCGTTCCCGAGGAAGAACCACACACGGCGCCCGCGCGGGTCACCGCGCGCCGCCGCCCGGCAGGTCGTACGCGTCGGCGATCAGCTCGTACGAGCGCAGGCGCGCCTCCGCGCCGTGGGCGTTGGCCGTGATCATGAGCTCGTCCGCGCCCGTGCGCTTCTGCAGGCCGTCCAGTCCGTCCCGGACCGCGTCCGGCGTGCCGTGGACGACGTTCGACAGCCACTCGTCGACGAAGTCGCGCTCGACGGAGGTGAAGGCGTACGCCTCCGCCTCCTCCGGGGTCGGGATGAGACCGGGGCGTCCGGTCCGCAGCCGGACCATCGACAGCGCGCCGGTCAGCACCTGCCGGCGCGCCTCGCGCTCCTCGTCCGCGGCGAGCGCGGAGACGCCGATGAGCGTGTACGGGGCGTCCAGCACGGCCGAGGGGCGGAACGAGTCCCGGTACAGCTCCAGCGCGGGAATCGTGTTCCGCGCCGAGAAGTGGTGGGCGAAGGCGAAGGGCAGGCCCAGCGCCCCCGCCAGCCGGGCGCTGAACCCGGAGGAGCCGAGGAGCCAGATCGGCGGCCGGGCCGACGGGCCCTGCACCGGACCGGGCACGGCGTGGATCCGCGCGTACGGATGCCCGTCGGGGAAGTCGTCGTCCAGGAACCGGACGAGCTCGGCGAGCTGCTGCGGGAAGTCGTCCGCGCCCTCCTGGAGGCGGTCCGTGCGGCGCAGGGCCGCGGCCGTGGCGCCGTCCGTGCCGGGCGCCCGCCCGAGACCGAGGTCGATGCGACCGGGGGCCATGGCCTCCAGGGTGCCGAACTGCTCGGCGATGACCAGCGGCGCGTGGTTGGGCAGCATGACGCCGCCCGAGCCGAGGCGGATGCGCCCGGTGTGGGCGGCGAGGTGCGCGAGGATCACGGCCGGCGACGACGAGGCGACACCCGGCATGGAGTGGTGCTCGGCGACCCAGTGCCGGTGGTAGCCGCGCCGCTCGGCCAGCCGGGCCAGGGCGACGCTGGTCCCCAGCGCGTCGGCGGCGGTACGGCCACTGCCGACGGTGACCAGGTCCAGCACGGACAGGGGTACGGGTGCGGATCCGAGCGCCGTGCCTCGTATCGCGTCGTCGTTCACCGTCGGAACCTCCACTACATGTGCTTGCGTACAGCCGACACAGCAACAGGAGGCACTCTCCGCTTATTCCCGCGGCGCCGGCACGACGCCCACGCGACGGAACCGGAAGCCCGACCGGCCCCCGCCGACACGACGCCCACGTGAGGGGGACGGGGCCGGAGCGTGGGGGGGTGGCCGGACGTAAGACGACCGAACTCGCGCGAAGCGCGGTGAACGAGAGTCCGGCCGCCCCCACCGGAGGCCCCGGCACCCGCCCCGGACCGCTGCGGGACCCACCGGACGCCCCCGACCCCCGCGGGACCCACCTGAGACCCCGGCAGCCGCCCCCGACCACCGCGGGACCCACCGGACCGCCCCGGCCCGCGCCGCCGGTTCCTCGCGGGCCGGTCCCTCGCGGGCCGGCTCACCGCCCCGGGGCTGCCCCGGACATCAGGCCCCGACGGGCCGACCCGCACGCCGCGGTCGGACCACAGCCCCGCCGACCAGGCGTCAGGCCCCACGACCCCACGGGCCGGGCGGCCGACCGGCCAGGGGCCGTCAGGCTTCGCGGGCGAACAGCCGGCCCAGGTCCGTGGACCAGGCGCCGCGCCGCTCCGCCAGGCGCAGGCCCTCCCACACCGTCACCTGGTTCGCCGTGAGCACCGGCTTGCCCACCGCCGCCTCCAGCTCGGGCAGGTACGCCACCGTGTGCAGCGCGGTGTCCGGCACCAGCACCGCCTCGGCCTGCGGATGGTCGCCCGTGCGCACCAGCTGCACCACCTGCTCGCGGTCCCACGCGGCGACCTCGGCCGCGGTCACGATCTCGCTCGACCGGTTCCCGACGACCTCCAGCCCCGCCGCCTCCAGGAACCGCACGAAGAGCTCGGTCACGTCACCCGGATAGGTGGCGGCGACCGCCACCCGCTCCGCGCCCACCGCGCGCGCCGCGTGGACGAAGCCGAACGCGGTGCTGGACGCGGGCAGTCCGGCCGCGGCCGCGAGGGCGCGGATCTGCTCGTGCGCGCCCTCCCAGCCGTACACGAAGGAACCGCTGGTGCAGGCCCACACCACGGACTCCGCCCCGGAGAGCCGCAGTTCCTCGACGCCGGCCGCGAGCCGTTCCCGGGAGCCCATCTCCTGGAGCACGTCGACACGGTGGGCGTCCTCGCCGATGTCGGTGTGGACGATGGGGAGGTTGAGGCCGTTGAGGAGCGCCTCGACGCGGGGGTAGTCGTCCTCGGCGGAGTGCCCGGGGTAGAGCAGTCCGACAGTGGTCATGTCACACCCTCCTGTATGCGGCACCGGCCCGTGACGGCTGCCCGGGCTCACGTCGAATACACCTCGCACAGGCATACCCCGCCCCGAGACGGGTAGCGGCGCGCCCATGGCTCGAACTGATCGTCGACACAGAACGGGACCGCTGCGGCGGCGCACCCTGCTGCTCGGCTCGGCCGCGGCCGCCCTGGGCGCCGCCGGCTGCGCCAGGGTCGCCTCCGGCGACGCCCTCGACCGGCTCAGATCCCAGGGCGTCGTGCGCCTCGGCATCGCCGGCGAGGTGCCCTACGGATACGTCGACGACGACGGCGAGTTCACCGGGGAGGCGCCGGAGCTGGCCAAGGCGGTCTTCCGGCGGCTCGGCATCGACCGGGTCCAGCCGGTCGCCACCGACTTCGCCTCGCTCATCCCCGGCCTCAACTCGCAGCAGTTCGACGTCGTCTCGGCCGGGATGTACATCAACAAGGAGCGCTGCGAGCAGGTCATCTTCTCCGACCCCGAGTACCAGATGCTCGACTCCTTCGTCGTGCGCAAGGGCAACCCCCGCAACCTGCGGTCGTACGAGGACGTGGTGCGCGCCGGGGCGCGGTTCGCCACCGGCACCGGCTACGCGCAGCTCGACTACGCGGTGGCGGCCGGGTACCCCGAGAAGGACGCCGTCATTCTCCAGGACCAGGTGGCCGGGCTGAACGCCGTCGAGTCCGGCCGCGTGGACGTCTTCGCGGCGACCGCGCTCACCGCCCGCCTGGTGGTGGAGAAGAGCGGCAGGGCCGAGGCGACCGTGCCCTTCGCACCCGTCGTCGACGGCAGGAGGAAGGTCGACGGCGGTGGCTTCGCCTTCCGCGCCACCGACCACGCCCTGCGAGACGCGTTCAACGCCGAGATCCACCGGATGAAGAAGAGCGGCGAACTCTTCCGCATCATGCGCCGCTTCGGCTTCACGCAGGCCGAGATGACCACGCTGACCGCCGAGGAGCTGTGCCGATGACCGCGGGACTCTGGCAGAACTGGGTGCTCCCCGGCATCTGGACGACCCTCGTACTGCTCGTCTGCAGCGCCGTGCTCGGCGCGCTCGTCGCCTTCACGGTCGGCCTCGCCCGTACGCACCGCTCGATGTTCGTCCGCTTCGTGGCGGGCGCGTACACGGAGATCTTCCGTGGCATGTCGGCACTGGTGCTGATGTTCTGGCTGTTCTTCGTGGTGCCGCCGCTGCTGGGCTGGCAGTTGGTGCCCATATGGGCGGCCGTTCTCGCGCTCGGTCTGTCGTACGGGGCGTACGGGGCCGAGATCGTCCGCGGCGCGGTCAACGCCGTACCCCCGGCGCAGCGCGAGGCGGGCGTGGCGCTCAGCTTCACGCCCGGGCAGCGGATGCGGCTGATCGTGCTGCCGCAGGCGGTGCCCGAGATGATCCCGTCCTTCTGCAACCTCCTCGTGGAGCTGCTCAAGGGGACGGCGCTGGTGTCGCTGCTGGGCGTCGGGGACGTGTCGTTCGCCGCCTATCTGGTGAGGCTGGCGACGCAGGAGAGCGCGCAGATCTACTCGGTCATCCTGGTGGTCTACTTCGTGATCGCGTTCGTCATCACCCGCTCCATGAAGGCCCTCGAACGGAAGACCAAGGCCAACATAGGGGTGGTGGCCGCATGACCTGGGACTGGTCCGCGGTGGCGGACTTCATGCCGCGCTTCTGGGACGGTCTGCTGGTCACGCTGCAGATCCTCGTCCTCGGCTCGCTGATCTCGTTCAGCCTCGGCCTGGTCTGGGCGGCCGGGCTGCGCGCGCCGAGCAGGTTCGTGCGGTGGCCGGTGAACGCGGTGACCGAGTTCATCCGCAACACGCCGCTGCTGGTGCAGCTCTTCTTCCTCTTCTTCGTCCTGCCGGAGTGGGGGGTGCAGTTCTCCGCGCTGACCACCGGCACGCTCGCGATCGGGCTGCACTACTCGACGTACACCGCCCAGGTGTACCGGGCCGGCATCGACGCCGTCCCGGCCGGGCAGTGGGAGGCCGCCACCGCGCTGAGCCTGCCCAGGCACCGCACCTGGCTCGCGGTGATCCTGCCGCAGGCGCTGCGCCGGATCGCACCGGCGCTCGGCAACTACGTCATCGCGATGCTGAAGGACACGCCGCTGCTGGCCGCGATCAGCGTGCTGGAGCTGCTCCAGCAGTCCCGGCTGGAGAGCGCGGCGACCTTCCAGTACACCGAGCCGCTGACGGTCGTCGGTGTCGCCTTCGTCCTCATCGCCTATCCGGCATCCCTTCTCGTCCGAGCCCTGGAGCGCCGCCTTGCCCACTGAACTCATCCGCTTCGAGAACGTGACCAAGCGCTTCGGTGGGAACACCGTCCTGGACGACCTGTGCTTCTCGGTGGAGGCGGGCAAGCACGTCACGCTCATCGGCCCGTCCGGATCCGGCAAGACCACGATCCTGCGGATGCTGATGACATTGGAGAAGCCGGACGCCGGCACCATCAGCGTCAACGGGGCCCGGCTCTTCCCGGCCGGCGAGAAGCACCGGCGCGAGGTGCGCAAGAAGATCGGGATGGTCTTCCAGCACTTCAACCTGTTCCCCAACATGTCCGTGCTGCGCAACATCACGGAGGCTCCCGTGCGGGTCCTCGGCCTGGACAAGGACGAGGCGGAGCAGCGCGCGCGGGAGCTGCTGGACCTGGTGGGGCTCGCGGACAAGTGCGACGCCCGGCCGGCGCAGCTCTCGGGCGGTCAGCAGCAGCGGGTGGCGATCGCCCGGGCACTGGCGATGCGGCCGCAGGTGCTGCTGCTGGACGAGGTGACGTCCGCGCTCGACCCGGAGCTGGTGGCCGGGGTGCTGGATCTCCTCCGGGACATCGCCCGGAGTACCGACATCACCATGCTGTGCGTCACGCACGAGATGAACTTCGCGCGCGACATCTCGGACGAGGTCTTCATGTTCGATTCCGGTAAGGTCATCGAGTCCGGCGCGCCGGAGAAAATCTTCTCCGCACCCGAGCACGAACGCACGCGCGACTTCCTCGGTGCAGTGCTCTGACCTCTCACTCTTCCGGGTAAGTGTGCCATTGGCATATGCCAGAGTGTCCCGTCCCAGCGTATGACCGGGGGACGGGACACTTTTCTGTCAACGGGGCCCCCTGAAACGGTTCTTGGCGGCTATCGTGGTACAGAAGCATGCGGTCACAACCTGGTAGGGGGAAACCGTGGCGCTGAAGCCCGAGCCGACCGCGCCGTTCCATTCGGTGCAGTACGCCCTGCGCGTCCTCGAAACGATCTCGCGGCACGGCGGTGGCGTCACCGACGTCCAGATCGCGCGTGAGACCGGGCTCCCCACCGGCCATCTGGCCCCCTTGCTCCGCATGCTGCGCCGCGAGGGTTACGTGGAGCAGGTCTCGGACGGGGCGTACGTCGTCGGCGACTCCCTCGTCCTGCTGGGCTCCGGCGCCACCCGCCGCGAAGCCCTGCAGAACAAACTGCAGGAGACCCTCACCGAGCTGCGGGACACCGTCGGCGCCGCGGTCTACATCAGCCGCTACATCGACGGCGAGGTCAAGATCACGCAGATGGCCGACGGTCCGCACACGCCCAAGGTCAACGAGTGGGTCGACTTCCGTTCCGCCGCGCACGCCAGCGCGGTCGGCAAGTGCCTGCTGACGCAGCTGGACGTGAACAGCCGCAAGGACCACCTCTCCCGTCACAAGATCGCGCGGCTCACCTCGCGGACGATCACCAGCGAGAAGGTGCTGTTCTCCAAGCGGGACAGCCAGCCGCCGACCGTCCCGGTGCTGGACCTCCAGGAGTACGCCGTGGGCACGGTCTGCGCGGCCGTGCCGCTGACGGCCGGCTCGGCCGTGGGCTGCCTGGCGCTCTCCCTGCCGATCGAGCACGCGCACCGGCTGCGCTCGGCGGCCGACGCCCTCAACCGCAGAGCGGCTCCGGTCGTCCTGTCGCTGGCGCTCTAAACCTCCACCGCCCGAATGTGACCCGGCTCACGCGCCGGTGGTCGGGAGCAGCCCCCGGACCAGGTAGTATTAACTCTGTCAGCAGGCGCCGCTAGCTCAGTTGGTTAGAGCAGCTGACTCTTAATCAGCGGGTCCGGGGTTCGAGTCCCTGGCGGCGCACAGACGACAAGAAGGCCCCTCGCGCGAGCGGGGGGCCTTCTTCGTGTCCGTACCCGAGCGGGTCAGGCCCGCAGGTAGGTGAGCACCGCGAGGACGCGGCGGTGGGTGTCCTCGGCCGGCGGCAGGTTCAGCTTCGCCAGGATGTTGCCGATGTGCTTGCCCACCGCCGCCTCGGTCACCACCAGCCGCCGTGCGATCGCGCCGTTCGAATGCCCCTCCGCGACCAGCCCCAGGACCTCCCGCTCGCGCGGGGTGAGCGCCTCCAGCGGATCGCGGCGCCGGCGCAGCAACTGCCGTACGACCTCCGGATCGACGACCGTGCCGCCCGCCGCCACCCGGGTCAGGGCGTCCAGGAACTCGCCGACCCGGCCCACCCGGTCCTTGAGCAGATAGCCGACACCGGTGCCGTCGCCGGCGTCCAGCAGCTCGGCGGCGTACGCGCGCTGCACGTACTGGCTCAGTACCAGCACCGGCAGCGCGGGCCGCTCGGCGCGCAGCGCGACCGCCGCGCGCAGCCCCTCGTCCTGGAAGCCGGGCGGCATCCGCACATCGGTGACGACGATGTCCGGATCGTGCTCCCCGACGGCGTCCCGCAGCGCGTCCGCGTCGCCGACGGCCGCGACGACCTCGTGGCCGAAGCGGGCGAGGAGGCCGATGAGGCCCTCGCGCAGGAGCACGCTGTCCTCGGCCAGGACTATCCGGAGGGAGCTGTCTGGTGCGGTCGGCACGGGATCTCCACTCGAAGCACGGTCGGCCCGCCCGTCGGGCTGATGATCGTCAGTGTGCCATCGAGGACGGCGAGCCGGTCGGCCAGGCCGGTCAGGCCGGTGCCCGCCGAAGCCGCCGCGCCGCCCCTGCCGTCGTCCTCCACCTCGACCCGCAGGCGGTCGTGCGCGTGCCGGGCGGTGAGCCGCACACGGGTGGCGCCGCTGTGCTTGCCGGCGTTGGCGAGGGCCTCGCAGACCGCGAAGTACGCGGCGCTCTCGACGGCGGGCGGGAGGCGCGGCAGCTCGATGCCGGTGTCCACGGGCACGGCCGACCGGTCGGCGGCGTCGGTGAGCGCGGCGCCCAGACCGTAGTCGGCGAGGACCCGCGGGTGGATGCCGTGGATCAGCTCGCGCAGCTCCGTCAGGGCCCGGCCCGCCTCGTCGTGCGCCCTGTCGAGCTGATCGGCCAGGGGGCCGGGCGGCGCGTCCAGCCGGGCCAGGCCCAGGGCCATGGTCAGCGCGACCAACCGCTGCTGGGCCCCGTCGTGCAGGTCCCGCTCGATGCGGCGGCGCTCGGCCTCGAAGGCGGCCACCAGCCGGGCACGGGAGCGGGTGACCTCGCCGATCCGGTCGCGCAGCTCCGCCTCGCGCGGCGCGAGGAGCACCCGCGTCAGCGCGGCCCGCGCACCGGCCAGCGCCCCGAGCGGGTACAGCAGCGCGGGCAGCAGCAGGAGCCCGCCGAGCGCCACCGCGAAGGCCACCGGGTAGGTGGTGACGAGGGGTCCCTTGAGCACCCGCACCTCCTGTCCGTCCAGCGCGAGCTGCACGGGGGCGGCCGCCATCGCCAGCGGAACGCCGAGCACGACGGCCAGCGCCAGCAGTTCCAGCGGCCACAGCACGAACCCGTGCAGCAGCGCGTACGCCAGCTCCCGCCAGGTGGCCTGCTCCCGCACCCGCAGGCGCAGCCAGGCGGCGAGTCCCGGCTCGGCGGGCACCCGGTGCGGATCGGGGGCCGGTTCGGTGTCGGCGAGCCGCAGCCGCCGGCGCTCCAGGCCGCCGAGGGCCACCCCGGCGAACAGCAGCGGCGGCACGCCGACGAGCAGGAGCGAGAACGCGGCCGACACCAGGAGGGCGGCCAGCACGGGCACGCCGACGAGCACACCGCTCGCCAGGTACCCGGCCGACCGCCAGGGCCAGCCGCCGCGCAGGTAGTCGCCCCTGGTCAGGGCCTGCCAGGGGGTCCGGGGCGTACGGGGATCCATGGGGTCACGGTAGGCGCGGGGCTCCGGGCGCCACCATCTCCCGGGCGGGCGTACGACCGGTATGGCCAGCCCCACCTGCGCGGTGGGCGGACGGTCACCGTCCCTTCGTCGACCACCCGTCAGAACTGGACGTCGGAGCAGGCGTAGAAGGCGTTCGCCGTGTCCGCGATCGTCCAGACCGCCAGGATGAGGTGCTTGCCCGTCTTGCCGCTGGGGATCGTCCCCTGGTGCGAGAGGGTGGACGGCGGCTGCTGGGCGTTGTACGGGACCGTGAGGAACGGCTGGGGGTCCAGGGCGGCGCGGGTGAGCGGAGCGCTGCTGTTCCAGCCGTTCCTGGTGATGTAGTACTTGAAGTCGGTCGTACGGTGCCGGGCGGTGAACTGCCAGCGGAAGGTGAAGCTCTGGCCGCCCGTCACCCTGGTGGCCGGCCAGGTGCCGCCCCGCGGGTCGTCGAGCTGGGCGAACTGCGGGTTGCCTCCGGCGCATATCCGCCCGTCGGCGGGGCCGCCGGACGGGAAGCCCTTGGGGCCTTCGACCGACTGCGGCTCCCACTGGATGTTGCCGCAGTTGGTGACGGTGCCGTTGGCGCAGAGTTTCTGGCGGCTGATGGGACTGTCGGTGTAGCCGTGGCTGCTGGCGCTGCTGGTGGCGAGGAGGGAGACGCCGGCGACGCCGAGGGCCACCACGGCCGCGCCGATCCTGCGATTTCGCATGCTGGTGCTCCTGGTGAACGTGGGGGATCTTCCGTGAGCCGTGCTGCACGCGCGCGTGGTGGTGCGGGTGGTACTCAGTGCTGCGGTGGTACTGGTTCCGGTCTAGACCAAGTACCAATGTATGGACGCCGGTTGAACATGTCCATACCAATCACGCGCCTTCGACCGGACCGGTGCGACCCGTGTAGAAGGCCACCGTCAGGTCCTTGACCAGCGCCTTGCGGTCGTAGTCGTCCAGCTCGACCAGACCACGCGTGGTCAGCCGGTGGACCATGTCGTCCACCGCGTCGACCACGGACGTCAGCACCATGTCCCGGTGCTTGGCGTCGATCGCCGCCACCCGCCGTCGCTGCATCGCGGCAGCGATCTCCGGCGCGTACTCGATCCGCGTCGGCTGCGCCGAGAAGACGTCGATCCCCACGGGCGCGCACTCCGCCGACAGCATCCGCGTCAGCGCGTCCCCCACCACCTCGGCGTCCCGCAGGGTCATCGGCGCGTCCTCGTGGAGGGGAGCCCCGCCGCCGTAGGCAGGGGGCGCGTCGGCCGGAAGCTGCGAGAGCACCCGGGCCATCACCGCCTCCACCTGCTCCCGCAGGTACTGCTCGTGGTCCGCCACCCCGAGCGCCGCCAGCACGGTGTCCCGGATCCGCCACACCACCAGCACCACGACCCGCAGCGCGGTGCCGTTGGCGTCGACGGCCGCCAGCGGTTCGCTGCGCCAGTGCCGCAGCCGTACGTCGACACGGCGCCGCAGCATCAGCGGGCTCACCCACACCAGGCCCGTGCGCCGCACGCTGCCCCGGTAGTCGCCGAAGAGCGTCAGCACCCACGCGTACCCGACGCGCCCGCGCGCCAGCCCGCCGAAGGCGAACAGCCCCACGAGCACGCCGAGCGCGAGCAGCGCCCACCAGCCGAGCGCGATGCCGTTGTACGGCAGGACGGGCAGCCCCAGCACCAGCTGCACCACGGGTGGCACCACACCCACCCACCACAGCACCGCCGCGCACCCGGCGAGCGCGGCGGCCCCCACGGCCACCCCCGCCCAGCCGGGGAACACCGGACCGGGCCGCTCGACGAGTGCCGGGCCACCGGAGGGGACGGGCCGCGCCCGCACGGGCGCCGGCAGGGCCTGCGGCCCGGACCCGGCCGGACGGGGCAGCGTCCCCTCGCGCCCCGCTTCCCTGCCCCCCTCGCGCGTCCCCTCCCGCACGGCCGCCACAGGACCGCCGACCACCCCGATGCCGCCCGCCACCCCCGGGACCGTGTCGTCGCCGTCGTCCCGGAACAGCAGGTGGACGGGGATGGGACCGGTCGTCTCGTTGCCGATCACCGGGACGCGCCGCCCCGCCGCCCCGCCTTCCGGCGTCGCCGTACTCACCACTCGCTCCTCGTGATCACGATGGGTCATCGGAACAGCCGCCGCCAGGTCTCGGGGCCCGGGTAGCCGTCGGCCTCGCCGCCACGCCAGCCCTGCGCCCGCTGGAACTCCTGGACGTTGCGCCGGTCCGCCTCCGTCCAGCGCGGGTCGGGACCCGACCGGTAGTGCGTGCCGAACCCGCGCTGCACCAGCCGGCGGCCGAGCTTCTCGACGTGGGCGTTGGACCGGCCCGGCCGGAAGTGCCCGCGCCCCGGGAACGCGGGCGCCGACGCGGCGGCGCGGCCCCCGCCCGGGATGTCCCGGCCCTGCCCCGCCACCAGCAGCCGCCAGGTGTCCGGCCCCGGCAGCCCGTCGGCCTCCCGACCGGTCCAGCCCTGCGCCCGCTGGAACGCCCGGGTGGCGCCGCGGTCGGCGTCGCTCCACCGCGGCCCCGGCCCCGACCGGTAGAACCGCTCGCCGCCCCGGGTCACGAGCATCCGCCCGAGCTGGGTGATGTACCGGTTGTCGGCCCCGGGCCCGAAGGACCCCGGCCCCGGGAAGGGCGAGGACTCCCGGCTGCCCGTGGAGCCCGCGGCGGGAACGGGGGCGGCGCTCAGGCCCTTGTAGCGGTAGGCGACGTACCGGCTGGAGTTGTTCCAGTACGCCATGGGCGTGGCCTGCCGGCGGGCGTGCGGCCGGGCCTGCTCGTAAGCCGTGTAGTAGGTGTGCGTGTCGTCGGTCCAGCCGCCGAAGATGGTGACGTGGGAGCCCTTGTTCGGGTCCTCCGGGTTGTGGAAGAGCAGGATGTCGCCGGGCTGGAGCTCCGCGCGGCTCAGGGCGGTGCCGTACCGGTGGAGGGTGCCCGTCCATTCGTTGCCGGGCAGGCCCCAGGCCATCGAGACGAACCCCGAGCAGTCCTGCCGGTAGCCGTCGGTCCAGTACGCCTCCAACGAGTACGGGACCTTGGCCGCGACCCAGCGCTCGGCCCGGTTGATGATGTCGGCGCGGGTCGTCCGGCGCAGCGACGGGGCGGACAGCCCGGCCTGACTGGCCGTCGGCCCGGGCAGCGGCCGGCCGTGCAGGGGGCCCGCCTGCCCCTGCGGCGTGTCCCGCCCGGGCTCGTCCCGGACCGTGGCGCCGGCCGGGCCCGCGGGGTGGGCGGCGGGGACGGCGGCGGCCTGGTGGGCCGTGCCCGTACCGAGAGCCACGCCCGCGGCGGTGGCCAGGACCAGGGCGCGGCGGGCGCCGTGCGCGGCGGGGTGGCCGCCGGCGCGCACGGCGAGCCCGAGGACCAGCTCGCGCCGGTGGCGGGCACAGCCCGGGCAGGGGCAGTCGGCGGCGGGCTCGTACTCCTCGAAGACCAGGGCGGCGGCCATGCGGTTCCCCTCCACACTCGTCACGATCTTCTCCTCACTGCGGTACGGGCGTCAGTGTCTCAACCGTCCCGGCATGTCGCATTTTGGCGGTTGAAAGGGAAAAAACGACCACCTGACAGGCCGGAATGCCGCCGTCGATGGTCAGGACCACCCCCGGGCGTCCGGTAGAGTTGTGCAGGTCAGCAGGCGCCGCTAGCTCAGT
>NZ_KL591013.1:173677-341904 GCF_000716335.1 Streptomyces sp. NRRL S-118
ATGGTCAGGACCACCCCCGGGCGTCCGGTAGAGTTGTGCAGGTCAGCAGGCGCCGCTAGCTCAGTTGGTTAGAGCAGCTGACTCTTAATCAGCGGGTCCGGGGTTCGAGTCCCTGGCGGCGCACGCGAGGCCGAGGCCCCCTCACCACAGGTGAGGGGGCCTCGGCCGTACCACCACGCACAAGGGGCCGCCGGACACCGCGCGGGCGCACGTGCGCACGGCGTTTCGACCTTGCGATCAAGACATGGCTCGTAGAGCCTATCCTGGAGCCGATGCCCCCCAATGGGGCAAGAAGCTCGCACAGTTGGGGGCGGTTTGCGGAAGCCCCCTCCCACGCCCGACGCGGCGCAGGGGGGCGGGGCGCAGGTGACGGGATCGATGGGGTGGGGGCCCCGTTCACAAGCCGATCACGCGCCAGGCATCATGCAACCGGAAGGTCTCCGTTTCATGTCTGTGGAAACGGTGGCCGCCATTGATACGCCAGGACGTGCCGGTCGAGGGGGACAGCACGGTCCGGGCGTGGAACGAAACACGACCAATCACGCAGCCAGTATGCGTGCGGGGGGATGACTCATGACGTCGACGCCGACCGGCGCCCGGCAGGACAACGACCCATCCCGGACCACTCAGCTTCGGGTTCCCCCGCAGCTCCGGACCGGTGGTGCCCGGCAGCGCACGCCCAAGCCGCTGCCGCGCTACGACTACGAGCACTACAGCAGGCTGGCCGGGCCCCTCACCCAGCCGGACCCGAACAAGCCGTACACGGTGCAGTACCGCTCGCTCATATCCCAGGAGCCCCACCGCATCCGCGTCGCGCTGATGCTCGCCGCCGCGCCGGTGCTGTCGCTGGTGCTGCTGGTCTGGCTGCTGCAGCCGTCGCACTGGACCGAGCGCGACTACCCCGCCTTCGACTGGCTGCCCGCCCTCGACGTCGTGATGCTCGTCTCGATCGGACTGATCGAGTTCTTCCGCTGCATGAACGTGCTGTCGAACGCACACGCGACGCTGGTCGCCCGCGACCCGGTCCCGGTCGTGCCGGAGTCCGGCACCCGGGTCGCCTTCCTCACCTCCTTCGTCCCGGGCAAGGAGCCCCTGGAGATGGTGACGAAGACACTGGAGGCCGCCGTCAAGATCCGGCACCGCGGCCTGATGCACGTCTGGCTGCTCGACGAGGGCGACGACCCGGAGGTCAAGGCCGTCTGCGAGCGCCTGGGCGTGCACCACTTCTCCCGCAAGGGCATCGCGAAGTGGAACCAGGCGACCGGCGCCCACCGCGCCAAGACCAAGCACGGCAACTACAACGCCTGGCTCGACGCGCACGGCGACAACTACGACTTCTTCGCCTCCGTCGACACCGACCACGTGCCGCTGCCGAACTACCTGGAGCGGATGCTCGGCTTCTTCCGGGACCCGGACATCGGCTTCGTCATCGGCCCGCAGGTCTACGGCAACTACGACAACTTCGTCACCAAGGCCGCCGAGTCGCAGCAGTTCCTCTTCCACGCGCTGATCCAGCGCGCCGGCAACCGCTACGGCGCGCCGATGTTCGTCGGCACGTCGAACGCCGTGCGCATCAAGGCGCTCAAGCAGATCGGCGGCCTGTACGACTCGATCACCGAGGACATGGCGACGGGCTTCGAGATCCACCGCCACAAGAACCCGGCGACGGGCAACAAGTGGCGCTCGGTCTACACCCCGGACGTGCTTGCGGTCGGCGAGGGCCCCAGCGCCTGGACGGACTTCTTCACCCAGCAGATGCGCTGGTCCCGCGGCACGTACGAGACGATCCTCAAGCAGTACTGGAAGGGCTGGTACTCGCTGCCGCCGAGCAAGCTCTTCAACTACACGATGATGATCATCTTCTACCCGATGTCGGCCCTCAACTGGATCCTCGCGGCGCTGAGCTGCGCGCTGTTCCTGGGTCTGGGTGCCTCGGGTGTGAACATCGACCCGACCGTGTGGCTGATGCTCTACGGCAACGCCTCCGCGCTCCAGATCGGCCTGTACGTCTGGAACCGCCGCCACAACGTCTCCCCGCACGAGCCCGAGGGGTCCGGCGGTGTGGCCGGCATGCTCATGTCCGCGCTGTCCGCGCCGCTGTACGCCAAGGCACTGATCGACTCCGCCCTCCGGCGCAAGAGCAAGTTCGTGGTCACCCCCAAGGGCGACTCGGCGAGCCCGGACAGGTGGTTCGGGACCTTCCGGTACCACTGGTACTTCATCGGGATCTTCGGTGCCTCCATCGTCGCCGGCTTCGTGTTCGGGCACTCCCACCCCGCGATGATCATCTGGGCCTCCTTCGCCACGCTGATCACCGCGACGCCGATCTTCGTCTGGCGGCACATGCTGCGCGAGGAGAAGAAGAAGCGCCCGGCCCGGCACCGCGGCGGACAGCCGCCGCAGCCCGCGCCCGCACCGGCCGTGGACCACGCGCCCCAGGCCGGGCCCAGCTGGGCCGAGCAGAACGACACCATGCAGATCGCCCTTGGGGGAACCAAGAAATGAGCAGCCTGCCCGTCCGGCCGAACCACCGGAGGAACCGTGCCCGTCGCATCCTGATCGGCACGGCGGTGGTTGCTGTGGTCGCCGGGTTCAACGGGCCGGCCCTGTACCGGTACGGCTCCGAGAAGTACCACGACTACAAGATCAACAAGCCGGAGTACAAGGCCGCCAACGGCCACTGGGACTTCCTCGACGTCCCCTCCGAGTTCCGCATCAACACCATCCACGCGGCCCTGCTGCACACCGGCAAGGTCCTGCTGATCGCGGGCTCCGGCAACAACCAGAAGAACTTCGACGCGAACAAGTTCGAGTCGGTCCTGTGGGACCCGAAGACGAACAAGTTCAAGATGATCGAGACCCCCAAGGACATGTTCTGCGCGGGGCACACCCAGCTGCCCGACGGCAAGCTGCTCGTCGCGGGCGGCACCAAGCGGTACGAGAAGCTCAAGGGTGACGTCACCAAGGCCGGCGGCCTGATGATCGTCCACAACGAGGACCCGGACAAGCCGATCACGCTGCCCGCGGGCACCCGCTTCACCGGCAAGGCCAACGGCAAGACGTTCGTCTCCAAGGACCCGGTCCTGGTGGAGAAGGCGAAGAAGCTCTACGACAAGGCCACCGGACGCTTCCTGGGCACCGAGCCGGGCCTCGGCCGCATCTACGTGGAGGCGGAGAAGTCCGGCAAGGAGTACGAGACCGGCACCGAGGACAACTACAAGGTCCTCGGCCTGACCGGCAAGGACGCCCGCAACGTCTACGGCATGGCGCAGAAGCTCGCCCTCGACAAGAAGGACTTCCAGGGCATCAAGGACGCCTTCGAGTTCGACCCGGTCGCCGAGAAGTACATCAAGGTCGACCCGATGAACGAGGCGCGCCGGTACCCGACGCTGACCACGCTCAAGGACGGCAAGGTCCTCGCCCTCTCCGGTCTGGACGAGATCGGGCAGATCGTCCCCGGCAAGGACGAGATCTACGACCCGAAGACCAAGACCTGGGAGTACACCGGGTTCGAGCGCCGCTTCCCGACGTACCCGGCGATCTTCCTCATGGACAACGGCAAGCTCTTCTACTCGGGCTCCAACGCCGGGTACGGGCCGGCCGACGTCGGCCGCGACCCCGGTATATGGGACCTGGAGACGAACAAGTTCACCAAGATCCCGGGCCTGGGCGACGCGGACCGGATGGAGACGTCCGCGACCGTCATGCTGCCGCCCGCGCAGGACCAGAAGTTCATGGTCATCGGCGGTGGCGGGGTCGGCGAGTCCCAGGAGTCCAGCGAGAAGTCCCGCCTGATCGACCTCAAGGACCCGAACCCCCGCTTCCGGGACGGCGCCTCCCTCGACAAGGGCACCCGCTACCCCAGCGCCTCGCTGCTGCCCGACGACAGCGTGCTGGTGACCGGCGGTTCGGAGGACTACCGCGGCCGCAGCGGCTCCAACGTCCTGGAGGCCCGCACGTACGACCCGAAGAGCGGCCGGTACACGCGCGTCGCCGATCCGCAGGTGGGCCGCAACTACCACTCCGGGTCCGTGCTGCTGCCCGACGGCCGCGTGATGATCTTCGGCTCGGACTCGCTCTTCGCCGACGACGCCAACACCAAGCCGGGCGTCTTCGAGCAGCGCATCGAGATCTACACCCCGCCGTACCTGTACCGCGACGCGCGGCCGCGGATCACCTCCGGGCCGGAGAGCATCGAGCGCGGCGGCAGCGGGGTCTTCAAGACACCGGACGCCGCGAAGATCACCACGGCCAAGCTGATGCGGCCGAGCGCCGTCACGCACGTCACGGACGTCGACCAGCGGTCGATCGCGCTGGAGGTGGAGAAGACGGCGGACGGCATCGAGGTGACCGTGCCGAAGAACCGTTCCCTGGTGCCGTCCGGCTGGTACATGCTCTTCGTCACCGACGACAAGGGCACGCCGTCGGAGGCGGTCTGGGTCGAGGTCCCGTGACCCCGACGCCGCGGACGGCCCGAAGGGCACGCTGAACGACACGCCGAAGGGCCCCGGCTGCTGCCGGGGCCCTTCGGCGTACGTCCTTCCCGGTGCCGCACGTCCTGCGCGTGCCGCACGTCCTACTTGGTGTTGCGGGCCAGCTCCAGGGCGTACTCCGGGTACCAGTCGCCCGCCTTCGGGCCGCCCTTGCAGTCGCCGTCCGACTCGCCCGGGCGCTTGATCCACAGGTACGCGTCGACCAGCGGGTCGCCGGTGTCGGTGGTGGGCGTCTCACCGAGCGCGCGGCCCGGCGGGTTGCACCAGTTCTCGGCGGGGTCGCCGCCGGTGTACGGCCCGTTGCCGTTGCGGCTGGTGTCGATGACGAACGGCTTGCCGCCGGCCTTCGCCGAGACCTTCTTGCCGTACTCCTTGCTGGCCTCGGTGGTCTGGAAGTTGGCCACGTTCACCGCGAAGCCGTCGGCGCGCGCGATGCCCGCCCGCTGCAGCGGCTCGTGGATCTGGTCGGGCTTGCCCCAGCCGGCGTTGCCCGCGTCCAGGTAGACCTTGGTGCGCGGCTGCTGCTTCAGCCGCTCGACGGCGCCCCTGAGCAGGTCGTACCGCTCCTCGTGGTACTGGGCGTCGGTGCAGTTGTCCACCATGTGCATCACGGCGTCCGGCTCCAGGATCACGGTGGCCGGCCGGTCGCCGATGCCCTTGGCGACCTTGTCCAGCCAGTCCCGGTAGGCGTTGCCGTCGGCGGCGCCGCCCGCGGAGTGCTGGCCGCAGTCACGGTGGGGAATGTTGTAGAGGACGAGGACCGCGTCACGGTCGGCCTTGGCGGCCGCCTCGGTGTAGCCGC
The DNA here is from genome assembly GCF_000716335.1 of Streptomyces sp. NRRL S-118. Classification (GTDB taxonomy): domain Bacteria; phylum Actinomycetota; class Actinomycetes; order Streptomycetales; family Streptomycetaceae; genus Streptomyces. The sequence continues at coordinate 178,973 of NZ_KL591013.1, forward strand.
GGGCTTCTTGCTCGGGATTCTCGGACCCCACCCACGCGCCCACCGGCTGGGAGGCGATCTTCCTGATCAGCTCGGCGTTCTTCGCGTCGCCCTTGCGCAGATGACTGGCGAGCGCCTGCGCGGCCTTGGTGTCCGGATTGACCCAGAACGGGTCGATGTTCTTGGGCTGCTGACTGACCGGCGGCGATCCCTGCGACTCCTTCGTGCCGTCCGAGGAGGAACACCCCGTCAGCAGCAGGGCCCAGGCCGCTCCCACCGCGAGCGCTCCCGCGCGCGCACGCCCGGTGCAACTGCCGTACATCCACTCCCCCTTGGTGCACTGTCTACGGGGCCACCCCCCAGGCGCCCCTGCCCCGGACAAGCCCGGTCGAATCCATCCTGACACACCGGCCGTGCGCTGATCAGCGGGCCCCGGTCAGGTACGCGGAGACGACGACGTTCGCCGTGTAGGCGTCGGTGGCGCGGTCGAAGGTGCCGCCGCAGGTGATCAGGCGTAGCTCGGCACGGCCCGGGTGGCGTGGTCCGTACACCTTGTGCGGGTCGAACTCGTGCCGGGCGAAGACCTGGACGTCGTCGATGGTGAACTCGGCGACCGAGCCGTCGGTCCGGGCCACCAGGACGTGTTCGCCGGGGCGGGCGGAGCTCAGCCCGTAGAAGACGGCCGGTCTGGTCTCCGTGTCGACGTGGCCGACGAGGAGCGCGGCGCCGTCCGCGCCGGGCTTGGTGCCGGTGCCGAACCAGCCGACGGTGTGCGGCTGCCCGTACGGCGGCGGGTCTATGGCACCGGTGTCGTCCAGGCCGCGCGGGACGACCGGCGCCGTGATGCCCAGGGACGGCACCTCCACGTGCCGGGGCGCCACCGGTTCCAGCGGCGGGTGGGCCGGGGGCAGCGGTACGCCGAGCGCGCCGACGGCTGCCGCGTCGCCGGTGGCGGGGGCGTCCTGTCCGCCGGAGGCCCCGGTGATGTCCTTGCCCCACAGCCACAGGCCGAGCAGGAGCAGCGCCCAGGCCAGGCCGGTGAACAGCCGCCCGGTGCCGGCCGGGCGCTCCTTCGCGGCCATCGCGGTCAGTCCGCGCCGTGACCCGGGTCCGTACGGCGGTGGCGGCGCAGCCGCGCGCTGCGGAACGCCACGGCGACGGCGGCCACGCCGGCCAGGACGAGGCCGATCACGGTGTGCGGGGTGCCGGGCCCGCCTTCCCCGGCGCCGACGATGCCGTCGGCGACGCTGGGGGCGTCGGCCAGCCTCGGCGCCGGGGCGGGGTCGGCGGCCAGGTCCGCGGTGCCGCCGCCACCGGCGCGTACCGGTGCGACGGGGGTGGGCGGGGTGCGGTGGACGACGTGGACGAGACCGGCGTCGCGGTGGTCGCGGCCGTCGCAGTGGACGGTGACGTCGTACGTACCGGGGGCGAGGTGGGACTTGACGGTGGTGTCACCGTGCAGGGGCTTGCCGTGACCGTCGTGGGCGGACAGCTCGGCGTCGGTGACGAAGGCCTTCGACCGGACGTTGCCGTGGTCGTGCTTGCAGCCGGAGACGCGGATGTCGACGTCGCCGCCGGGCTGGACGGCCGCCGGGAGCACCATGGCCGTCACCCTGGCGTGGTGGTACGCCGGGTCCTCCTCCCCGGCGTGGGCGGGGCCGGCGGCCGGCGCGAGGACGAGTACGGGCGCCAGTACGGCCGCCGGCACGACAGCCGGCAGGACGGCCGCCCCTGCGGCACGGAGAGCTAGGAGCCTTGAACGCATCGTGAACCTCCTGGTACTCGAAGATTCACTCGTGTCGCCGCTTTTCGCATCTCCAGGGGACGGCCATCCGGCGGAGCACTGCGCCTGACCTGCGCGGATGGGCGCAGAAAGGGTCAGATCCGGTCGACCAGATCGGCGATCGAGTCCACCACGGTGGAGGGGCGGAAGGGGTAGCGGTCCACGTCGGCCGGGGTCGTCAGCCCGGTCAGGACGAGGAAGGTCTCCATGCCCGCCTCCAGGCCGGCCAGCACGTCGGTGTCCATCCGGTCGCCGATCATGGCGCTGGTCTCGGAGTGGGCGCCGATGGCGTTCAGCCCGGTGCGCATCATCAGCGGGTTGGGCTTGCCGGCGAAGTACGGGTCCTTGCCGGTGGCCTTGGTGATGAGCGCGGCGACCGAGCCGGTGGCGGGCAGCGGGCCCTCGGCGGACGGGCCGGTCTCGTCGGGGTTGGTGCAGATGAACCGGGCGCCCGCGTTGATCAGCCGGATCGCCTTGGTGAGGGACTCGAAGCTGTACGTGCGGGTCTCGCCGAGCACGACGTAGTCCGGGTCGTGGTCGGTCAGGATGTAGCCGATGTCGTGCAGCGCGGTGGTCAGGCCCGCCTCGCCGATGACGTACGCGGTGCCGCCGGGCCGCTGGTCGTCCAGGAACTGCGCGGTGGCCAGGGCGGAGGTCCAGATGTTCTCGACGGGGACGTCCAGGCCCATCCGGGCCAGCCGGGCGTGCAGGTCCCGGGCGGTGTAGATGGAGTTGTTGGTCAGGACGAGGAAGGGCCTGTCCGTGTCCCGCAGCTTCTTGATGAACGCATCGGCGCCGGGGATGGGCACGCCCTCGTGGATGAGGACGCCGTCCATGTCGGTGAGCCAGGATTCGATCGGCTTGCGCTCTGCCATGGGGCGGGACTCCTGCCGTACAGGTGGTGCGTGAGTGCTGGGGCGCCGCGACAGCACTGTGGCGACGCCCCCAGGGTAGTCACGATGCGGTGATCTTCACCCCGTCGATCACGCGGTACTGGTTGCCTGCCCCGGTGCCGGGAAACGGAAGCTCGCGGTCAGGTCCGGGTGCCGGCCCTCGCGTCGGCTCTGGCGCCGACCCTCGCATCGGCTCTTGTGCCGACCCTCGCATCGGCTCTTGTGCCGACCCTTGCGTCAGCTCTCGCACGCACCCGTGGGCGGCCCCTGTACAGGCCCCCGTACCAGCCCCCCCTGTCTCCGCCCCGCGTGTCAGCCCTTGCGGGCCCGCAGGCGGCCCACCAGCAGCTGGGCCCCGGCGCCGAGGGCGAACGCGACGGCCGAGGCCCCGGCGAGGATGAGCGCGTCCAGGCCCGTCCTGGGCAGCTCCTCGGCGACACCGGGGGCGGGGGGACGGCTCGCGGACCCGTCGGTGGCCGGCGGCCGTTCCTCGGCCCGGACGGTGAAGCGGTAGTCGCCGGACTCGCCCACCCAGTCGCCGTCGTCACCGCGGCGCTGCACGATCGCGGCGTTGGCGGTGACCTCGTCGGGCCGGGTGTCGGAGGTGAAGGCGAGTCGCACGGGCACGGTCACGGTGCGACCGGGCGGGACGGTGTAGCCCGGGAAGCCGTCGTCGAGGACGCCGACGAGTTCGTTGCGGTCGGTCCGCTCGACGGTCACGGGGTGCGGGCGCCCGCCGCTCTGCCCCGGCTGCGCGGTCCGCGGGGCGGTCGCCCCGGTCCCGTCAACACCTTCCGTCCCCTCCATCCCCTCCGTACCGTCCGTCCCCTCCGTCCTGCCCGTACCGTCCGTCCCGGTGGTCGGGTCCTCGCCGTCGTAGAACTCCAGCTGGATCTGGGAGGGCTGGAGGCTCTGGCTGCGGTCGGTGAAGACGATCACCGGGTGGATGTTGCCGCACGCGCGACTGGTGGTGTTGGTCAGCTCGACGCGCCAGGTCCCGAACCCGCCCCCGGGAACGTAGGCGGTGGGCCCGCCCGTGATGCGCGTACGGATCGGGAAGGCGGTGTCGGTGGGGTTCCCGCAGGTCGGCTGACGGCCCGGTACGGCGATGGTCTCCGTGCCGCCGGAGGTGTCGGCCCCGCCCCCGGCGACCGGGGCCGCCGAGGAGGCCGCGGGTCCGGCGGGGCCGCGCGCCGAATCCGCCGTCACGGCCACCGCGGGGGTGGCCGCACCCGTCAGCGCCGCCGGGGCGAGCGCGGTCAGCGTGGCTCCGGCGGCGAGGGCAGTACGCAGTCGCATGAGGCAGGCACCTTCGGCGGGGCGCGGACGATCGTGCCCCGAGAACCTCCCACGTCCCGGCGCCCGCCCACCGGGAGGGCCTCCGGCACCCGCCGTCCGGCGGCACGGAACCGCCCGATCGGCCGACTCCCCCGCGCGCCCGGGCGAGCGGTATGTACCTGCTCCTCGGGACCGGCCGCGGGGCCGGCCCGGCTGCCGGCGGGTGCCGAAACCCCGCGGGGCGGGCGCTACCCGGTGCCGGGACCTCCTGCGGCGCGAGAGCTCACGGGCTGCGTGACCTGCTGGGGCGCGAGCTCCCGCGATCCGGGCCCCCGCAGGGCACGAGCTCCCGCGACCGCACCCCCTCAGGGCACGGGCTCCCGGGATCGGGACCCGCGGTCCGCGAGCTCCCAGGGTCCGGTCCCCGGGGCGCGCGCCGCGGTCAGAGGCCGAACATCGGGGCCAGGGCGAGCAGCGCGGCGCCCTCCGCGACCGGGTGGTCACCGTCCTCCGCGAGCGCCACCGGCACGGGCGCCCCGTCGCCTTCGCGCCGGGCGCGCTCCTCGAGGACGGCGCGCACGCCCCGGACGAAGGGCCGCGTCGCGCCCGTGACGACCCGGCCGCCCAGCAGGACGCGGTCGATGTCGAGGAGGCCCACCAGGTTCGCGGCGCCGACGCCGAGCACGCGGGCCGCCTCGTCGAGGTCGCCGCGTGCGACGGCGGCCAGGCAGAGCGCCTCCAGGCAGCCGCGGGCGCCGCAACCGCAGGGCTCGCCGTCGAGCCGCACGGTCTGGTGTCCGAACTCGCCCGCGCCCGTGCGCGGCCCCCGGTACAGCGTGCCGCCGAGGACGAGGCCGGCCCCCAGGCCCGTACCGAGGTGGAGGTAGGCGAACGACTCACCGCCCCGGCCCTGCACGGCGATCCGGAAGGCGGCCGCGTTGGTGTCCTTGTCGAGGACGACCGGCAGGCGCAGCCGCTCGGCGAGCGCGTCGCGCAAGGGGAAGCCGTCCCACTCGGGGAATCCGGTCACGCGGTGCGGCACGCCGGCGGTGTGGTCGAGCGGCCCGGGCATGGCGGCGCCGACGCCGAGCACCGACCCGTCCAGGAGGCCCGACACCTCCCGCGTCACCGTCTCCAGCACCGCCTCGACGCCGGCGCCCAGGTCCATCGGGACGCCGCGCGTCCCCACGACGGTGCCCGCCAGGTCGACCCGTACGACGGTCAGCTCGTCGCGGTCGAGGTGCAGCCCGACGGCGTGGGCGGCTCCCGCCACCAGCCGCAGCACGGTACGCGGCTTGCCGCCCGTGGAGGCGCGGCGCCCCGCGTCGGCGGCGAGGCCCTCCGCCCGCAGCCGGGCGGTGATCTTGCTGACGGCCTGCGGGGTGAGGCCGGTGCGCTCGGCGAGCTCCAGCCGGCTGACCCCGTCCGCGCCCGCCTGGCGCAGCAGGTTGAGCAGCAGGGCCGCGTTGTGGCTGCGCAGCGCCGGCAGGTTCGCCCCCGTGTCGATGTTCACGGACCCATTGTCGCGTGTGCTTGCACTTTGGCAACAGCGTTGCTTAAGTGGGGTGCATGACTGGAACGCTGCGCGTCGGACTCGTCGGCTACGGCCTCGCGGGCTCCGTCTTCCACGCCCCCCTGATCGCCGCGACCGAGGGCCTGGTCCTCGACACGGTCGTCACCGCGAACCCGGAGCGCCGGGAACAGGCGCGCACCGCGTTCCCGGGCGTCCGCGTCGCCGCGTCCGCGGACGAGCTGTGGACGCGCGCCGGCGAGCTCGACCTGATCGTCATCGCCTCCCCCAACAAGACGCACGTCCCCGTCGCGACCGCCGCCCTGAAGGCCGGGCTCCCGGTCGTGGTGGACAAGCCGGTCGCCGGCACGGCGGCGGAGGCGCGCGGGCTCGCGGCGCTCGCCGAGGAGCGGGGCCTGCTCCTGTCCGTCTTCCAGAACCGCCGCTGGGACAACGACTTCCTCACCCTCCGCTCGCTGGTCGAGCGCGGCGAGCTCGGCGAGGTGCAGCGCTTCGAGTCACGCTTCGAGCGGTGGCGGCCGCAGCTCAAGGGCGGCTGGCGCGAATCGGGCGCCCCGGAGGAGATCGGCGGGCTGCTGTACGACCTGGGCAGCCACGTCGTGGACCAGGCGCTGGTGCTGTTCGGCCCGGCCGTGCGCGTGTACGCCGAGGCCGACGTACGCCGGGCCGGCGCGGAGGCGGACGACGACACGTTCATCGCGCTGACGCACGCCGGCGGCGTCCGCTCCCACCTGTACGTCAGCGCCACGGCCGCCCAGCTCGGCCCGCGCTTCCGGGTGCTCGGCTCGCGGGCGGGCTACGTCAAGTACGGCCTCGACCCGCAGGAGGCGGCGCTGCGCGAGGGCCTGCGCCCGTCCGCGGACGCGCCGTGGGGCGTCGAGCCGGAGGCGGCGTGGGGGCGCCTCGGTGCGGGCGAGTCGCCCGTGACGGGTGGCGGAGTGCCGGTGGAGACCCTTCCCGGCGACTACCCGGCGTACTACGCGGGTGTGGCGCGTGCCCTGCGCGAGGGGACGCCACCGCCGGTCACGGCCCATGAGGCCGCCGCGGCGCTCGACGTCCTGGAGGCGGCGCGCCGCTCGGCGCGCGAGGGCGTGGCGGTGACGCTGTGAGCACTCCCCCGTCCACGGCTCAGGACATCGCCGCCCTGGAGGAGCAGCAGGCCCGCCTCACGCTCCCCCGCTTCACGTACGACGACGCCTGGAGGCTCGGCACGCTCCTGGTCGAGCTGGCCCGGGAGCGGCGGGCGCCGGTCGCGATCGACGTCCGGCGCGGCCCGCAGCAGCTCTTCCACGCGGCGCTGCCCGGCTCCAGCGCGGACAACGACGCCTGGATCGACCGCAAGCGCCGCGTCGTCGAGCGGTACGCCGAGAGCTCCCTCCTCGTCGGCACCCGCTTCCGGGCGAAGGGCAAGGACTTCGACACGGACTCCCGCCTGGACCCCGACCGGTACGCGGCCCACGGCGGATCCTTCCCCCTCACGGTGGAGGGCGCCGGCGTCATCGGCACGGTGACGGTCTCGGGCCTGCCGCAGGTGGAGGACCACGCACTGGTGGTGGAGGCGCTGGAGCGCTTCCTCGCGGACGGGTGACACCGGGCCGGTCGCCCGGGCCGGACGGTTCACCCGTTCGGAGCAGTGCGAGGTCGCTGCATCACCCGGTCGGCCCTACGGTCGAGAAGGCGTGCGATCACACCTCGCCGAAGCGCGCCGGAAGGAGGCAGTCATGCGCTCCATCGGAGCAGCCGCCGTCGCCCTCGCGGGCAGCGCCACCCTGCTGACCCTGGCAGCCGTCCCCTCCACGGCGACGGCCACCGGTCCCGGTCCGGCCGTCACGTCGGTGGACTGCGGGCAGGCGTCCAACGGCCTGCAGGTCATCGCGCTGACCACGAAGGGAAGCCCCGCCTGCGGCACCGCCCACCGCGTGGCCGAGGCCTATCTGAAGGCCACCCACGACGACCACCGCAAGGTCGTGGTCGTCCACGCCGACGACGCCCGCTGGAAGTGCCGGGAGCGGCACGGCGACCCGAACCCGTACACGGAGTGCGTCAAGCTCGAGGACCGCGCCGAGAAGGTGCGGTTGCTGTCCTGACCCCACGGCGACGGGCCGCCCCTCCCGCCGGGAGGGGCGGCCCGTTCGTACGCTCGTCCTGCAGCCGGTTCCGCCGGAAGGGGCTGCGCGGCCACGCCCTGCGGCACGCGGCCGCGGGTCACGCGTCCTTGAGCTCCTGCCGTTGGCGCCCGAGCCCCTCGATCTCCAGCTCCACCACGTCACCGGCGCGCAGGTACGGCTTCGGCTCCGGCCGGCCCATGGCCACGCCCGCCGGCGTACCGGTGTTGATGACGTCGCCCGGGTACAGGGTCATGAACCGGCTGACGTACCGCACGACTTCCCCGACCGGGAAGATCTGGTCGGCGGTCGTGCCGTCCTGCCGCAGCTCGCCGTTGACCCACAGCTTCAGCGACAGCGCCTGCGGGTCCGGCACCTCGTCGGCCGTCACGAGCCAGGGTCCGAGCGGGTTGAAGGTCTCGCAGTTCTTGCCCTTGTCCCAGGTGCCGCCGCGCTCGATCTGGAACTCGCGCTCGGAGACGTCGTGCGCGACCGCGTACCCCGCCACGTGCCCCAGCGCCGCCTCCGCGGACTCCACGTAGCGGGCCGTGCGCCCGATGACCACCGCGAGCTCGACCTCCCAGTCCGTCTTGCGGCTGGCGCGGGGCACGAGCACGGTGTCGTCCGGGCCGACGACCGTGTCGGCCGCCTTGAGGAAGACCACCGGTTCGGTGGGCGTCGCCGCGCCGGCCTCGGCGGCGTGGTCGTGGTAGTTCAGCCCGATGCAGACGACCTTGCCGATACGGGCCACCGGCGGTCCGATCCGCAGCCCGGCCGGGTCGAGGGCGGGCAGCACGCCCGCCCCGCCGGCGGCCCGCACCCGGTCGAGCGCGGACGCGTCGGAGAGCAGGTTCCCGTCGATGTCGGGGACGAGCGCCGACAGGTCCCGCAGGACCCCGTCCCGGTCGAGCAGCGCGGGGCGCTCGGCGCCCGCCGTACCGACGCGCAGCAGCTTCATGGTCTTCTCCCGGTGGTCGAGGTAGGCCCCGGCCGATGGAGTGCGGCCATCGTCAGGATTGGCTGATCCTCCAAGGCCGGGGACCATCGGGCAAGACCGCGTTCACCCAGTGGACCTTTACGAGCCGGTAACCGGGCGGGCGGAGCGGCGGCCGTTCCGCCCGGTGTCCCGGGGCCCGTCCCCGTACACGTCCCGGTACAGGTACGCCCGCTCCCCCGCGGTCCACACCGCGCTCGTGACCACGTACAGACCGGCGGCGAGGGGCACCACCGCGACGGTGACGAGCGTCCCGAAGGAGAGCAGGGGCATCAGCCGGGCTCCGGGCAGCTCCGAGCCGGCCATCTCCCGCCGGGTGCGCCGGTAGGTGTACGTGGCGACCGCGGCGACGATCACGTACAGCCCCGCGTACACGAGTCCGGCCGCCCCGAAGGGCCCGCCGTCCGCGAGGGCCTGGGTCCAGCGCCCGCCGAGCGGGGCGCCCAACAGCGTGTGCCCGGCCATGCCGCCGCCCGAGAAGAGCTGGTACATCAGGAAGAACGCCGGCGCCTGGAGCAGGCTCGGCAGGCATCCGGCGAGCGGCGACACCTTCTCCCGGGCGTGCAGCTCCAGCACGGCCCGCCGCAGCCGCTCCGGGTCCTTGGCGGCGTACTTCCTGCGCAGCTCGGCGACGCGCGGGGCCAGCCGCATCCGGGCCTTCTGCCCGCGCGCGGCGGCCCGCGACAGCGGATGGACGGCCAGCCGTACGAGCACGGTGAACAGGACGATCGCGGCGGCGGTGGCGGAGCCGCGGAACAACGGCTGGAGCAGGTCGGCGAGCTGCTCGACCAGCGAGGCGAAAACAGACATGGGAAGGGAGCCCTCCGGGGGTCTCGTCGTACCGGAACGGAGCGATCTCGGCAGGACGGAACCGCGCGGAACGAAGACCCCGCGAAGGTGCGCGGGCCTGTGCGGACTACGCGGCAGCCGTCACGACGGACGGCTGCCGGGCGCCCGGGGCCGGCTGCGCCCCGGTGCGTCGGGATCGCGCAGCGGCAGGAAGGCCGTGCGCTGCTCGCGGTCGCGGATGGCGGTCCGCACCCGGGTCGGCGGTACGGCGGGCACGCAGCGCGCGGCGATGACGGCGCACGCGACGAGCGCGGAACCGACGGCGGCGAGCGCGACGGCGGCGGACAGGGCCCCGCCCTCTCCGTACAGGCCCCCGGCGAGGAGGAGGAAGAGGAAACCGGCAAGCCCGCTCCACAGCAGCAGCCGTGCGGCGATCCCGCTCATGGGTCCTCCCCCCTTCCTTCGTCCTCTGCACTCTAACGCGGCCGCATCGCACGGAGTTTCCCCCAGACGACGAGGCGGTACGCGGAGCTGTACTCGGGCGTGCAGGTGGTGAGCGTCACGTAGTGGCCCGGTTCGTCGTACCCCTTCGGTACGGCGGCGATGACGGCGGTGTCGCGGGGCGTTGTCCGCGGCAGGGTGCGGTCGACCGCGTACGTGTAGACGGCGTCCCGCGTCTCCACCACGATCGCGTCCCCGGGCCGCAGCCGGTCGACGCGGCGGAAGGGCTCGCCGTGCGCGTTGCGGTGCCCGGCGAGGGCGAAGTTCCCCGCCCCGCCGGGACCGGCGGTGCCGGGATAGTGCCCGGCGTACCCCTTGTCGAGGACGCCGCGCCTGCTGACACCGCGGCCGACGGGGACGACGAGGCCGAGGGAGGGGATGCGGAGGAGCGCGTACGCCTCCCGCGGCGCGGCAGGTGCGGGTGCGGGCGTCGCTGCCGGTGCGGACGCCGGTGCGCGGCTTTTGGCGGAAGGCGGTGCGGCCCCGGGGGCGGTGGGCGGTGCGGTGGGCGCGGGAGGCACCGGCCCGTCCTGCCGCGCGCCACTCCACTCGCGTTCCAGGGCTCGCACCTGCCGCTCGGCGCCGGCGCGGGCCTGCCGGTTGGTCCACCACAGCTGGTGCACCACGAGCAGGAGCAGCACCAGCCCGACCGTGACCGCGAGCTCGGCCCCCACCCACAGGACGCGGAGGACCACCACCCTCGACCGCCTCTGGCGACGCACGCCGGCACCATAGGCGCTCCCCCGACAACCCACCAGACCCGCCGTACAGCAGTACGGTGTCCACCATGCGCCCCGACACGCCTGCCGACCACATCACCGAAGCCGAGCGTTTGCTGCGCACCGCGGCGCAGTACCCGGAGGACCGCGAACCGCTGCTCCTGCGGGCGGCCGCCCATCTGGAGCTGGCCGGCGCCCGCGACCGCGCGACGACGCTGTACGACGACCTGCTCACCGCAGACGCCCCGCCGCCGGAGAACCCACACCTGATCAAGGCGCTCAAGGCCGCGAACCTGTGGGAGTACGGGCACGAGGCCGAGGCCCGGATCATCATCGACGGCCTGCGGACCGCGACCCCGGCGGACGCGGCCACGTGGGAGATCGTCGCGGAGACGCTGGAGGCCCACGACGAGCTGGAGGCGTCCGAGGCGACCTTCAGCGCCGCCGTGACCACTCTGCTCCCGTCGCCCGACGACGAGGTGCCCTACCCGTCGCAGTCGCTGCTCATGGGCCGCCACCGCGTACGGCGCCTGCTCGGGCTGCGGCACGACGACTGGGACGTCCTGGCCGACCGCCTCCACAGGGGCGCCGTCCCGCTGGACGAACTCCACGACCCCAAGCGGCTGTGGGCCCTGGGCTCCGACGACCCGGCCGAGCTCCGGGCCGAGATCGCACGGCTGCGCAGCGAGCTGGGCTCGTACCGCACGGCTCTCTCGCGGCCGTTCCCGGTGGCGGTCCTGCTCTGGCCGGCCGACGAGCTGGACGAACTGCTGGCCGCCTACCCGGAGCTGGAGTCGGAGTACCCGACGCACGCGGCGCACCTGACCGATCTGGAGGCCTCGCTGCGCGAACTCGCGGCCGCGGGCACCCCGAACCTCGGCATCGTCCAGGGCACGGTCCCCTCGTACGAGGCCTTCGCCGCCTCCGAGGCCACGTCCCCGTCGAACCCGGCGCTGCTCCCCCAGTACGCCACCACCCTCGCCGCCCGCGGCCGCGCCGTCCCGTGGCCCCCGCCCCGCACGGCCCCGTGCTGGTGCGGCTCGGGGGCGGCGTACGGCGACTGCCACGGGACGGCGCAGCCGTAGGGCGCGAGTTCGGCTGGGGCCGCGCGCCCCAGCCGAACCGGGCGGGGCGGGGCGGGGCCGGGCGGAGCGGGGTCAAATGGACCGTTCGCCTCCCCTTCGCCCTGTGCGTGCAGTAGTTTCACCGTGAACTACCGCCGTCTGACTGGCTTCTGTTCCCCCACACAGCTCCAGTCCCTGTGTGAGGGAGACGTGTGCCGATGAGCAACCCGTACCAGCAGCCGCCCGCGACTCGGCCCCTGCACCGCATGAAGCGCGTGTGGGCAGGAGGTCTGCTGCTCCTCCTGATCGGCACGGGCTGTGGTGCCCTGGGGTCGGGCGACCCCGCGAAGCCGGCGGCCGCCAAGCCGGTGCCCGCCCCCACCGTGACGGCCACGGCCACGGTGACGGCGACGCCCGCGGCCGCCCCCGTACCGACGGTCACCACCACCGCCACGGTGACGGCGACCGCGACGGTGACCCGGCAGGCCGCGGCCAACGACTCCTCGACCGGCGGCGGTTCAGACAGCGGCGGCGCGGCAGTCTCCTACGGCAACTGCGCCGACGCCCGCGCCGCCGGCGCCGCCCCGGTCCACCGCGGGGAGCCCGGCTACGGCCGCCACCTGGACCGCGACAACGACGGGGTGGGGTGCGACAACGGCTAGTCGGCTTCCGTGGTCGTCAACTTCCATTCGGAAGCGAGCCGTGATCCGCCCCAGCCATCTGGTCGCTCCCAGACGGACGCGATGCCGAGGGTCTCCAGATAGTCGGCGTAGTCACCGATGTCGCGGGTGAAGAGGGCGAGTAGATGCGGCGCGGTCTTCCCCGCCCGCTCGTAGTGCACATGGCGGTATTCGAAGAGTTGCCCCACGGCCTCACGACCGGCGAGATACTCCTTGCCCGCGATGACCGTCTTGGCTTCCACCAGCCACTCGTGATCGGGCCGGCTTTGGTGGCGCAGGACGAGGTCCCGGGGGTGCACCCCCACGGTGATGGGGCTGTATCCGCGGGCGTGCGCATGGTGCCCGAATCTCAGGACGAGCGCCTCATGCTCTTGCTTCCGCTCAGCGGTGCCGCCCCTGAGGACCACGGAGTAGCCCTTGCTGCTCTTGGGCTGGAAGCCGCTGAGGGGGTCGCCGTGTTCAGGTTGGGGGTACTCAAGGACGGGGTCGCCGCTCTTGGGGAGTTGGAGCCAGAAGCGATCGACCGCGGCAGCGTCCTGAAGAAGCTGGACCGCCTCCCTCAGGTCGCCCGCCAGCTCGTCATCCGACGGCATGCTGGCCATCTCATAGCGCCGCGCGGCCACGTTGGCCTTCTCATACGCACGCGGGCGCCAGTCCTTTGGCTCGACGAGCAGGTGCAGGGTGTCCCGCCACTTCTCGGCCAGCGTGGGACGCAAGGCACCTCTCAGGGTCTCGCCCTGCGTGATCAAGTAGCGGTGGAGGGTTGCGCCTCTCCCGTACCGCTTGCTCAGGTGCGTTACGCCCTGTTGCAGCGTCAGCGTCACCGCGCTGAGGTCCGAGCTGTAGATGTAGGCGAGGTAAAGGCCCTCGTGGGGGTTCTCGTTGATGGTCCGGTCGAACACGCCAATCCACGGCGTCCGACTGGCATTCCCTTGTCCCCCGTATCCCGTGGCGAAGCAACCGGGCGGCCAGGGCAGGTCTTGTCTCTTCTGCACGCTCCACAGCAGAGCGTGGCCGGGGAGGTCACTGGAGGCTTTGCCGTCAGGCTCGTAGATCTCGCCGATGCGTATGAGCAGGTCACGTAGCGACATCTACAGAAGCTAACCAAAGTCGATCACTCAGTGACAGGATCACGATCACTTCGAGCCATGCGGTGACCAAGTGACGCGCGGGCTGCTTGGTAGAACACATGCAAGGTTCAGGCACGCAACGGGAGCGACTCATGCCTCAGGCCGGCAGTGAATCATCCACCTTGCCAGCGGGGCTCTACGAGCAGCTGATCACCATGCGCCTGGAGCGGCAACTGGCACAGATCGCCGACGACGGCTGGCATCAGGTGAGTGACACCGTGGGAACGGAGTCGGTGCCTCACGTATTGGCCAGGCACGTTGCCGAGACGGTGCGCCGCGTCCTGCAGGGCCTCGCCCCTGAAGAGCGGGTCCACGCCGCCAACCACATCCTGGAATCCATCAGCACGCTGGACGGTGCACGGCAGTGGGTAGATCTCGTGGCCGACGGCCCCCGTGAGTTGCTCGCGCTGGCCCGCCAAGAAGCCCCCGGCGTGTACGCGGTCCGCCCGGCCACCCCGCTGTCCGAGACGGCACTGATGACCAACGCACCCGAGGACCCGAGCCTCGGCTTCGAACTCCGGACAGAGATCGCCACGGCCGACCACGTCGATCTCCTTTGCGCCTTTGTGAAGTGGCACGGGCTGCGCATCATCGAGCAGTCACTACGCTCGGCATGCCAGCGCGGGGTACGCATACGGGTCATCACGACGACGTACATCGGAGCCACCGAGCGGCGCGCCTTGGACCGCCTCGTCAACGAGTTCAACGCCGAGGTCAAGGTCAACTATGAGACGCGCTCGACGCGCTTGCACGCCAAGGCCTGGCTCTTCCGCCGCACCACCGGCTACGACACGGCGTACGTCGGCAGCTCGAATCTCTCCAAGGCGGCGCTGCTGGACGGGTTGGAGTGGAACGTCCGACTCTCCTCCATCGCGACCCCTGACGTCCTGCGCAAGTTCGAGGGCACCTTCGACGCGTACTGGAGTGATCCGTCCTTCGAGACGTACGACCCCCAGTGTGACGGCGCACGACTCGACGAGGCGCTCACCATCGCAGGGGGCCCCTCCCCATCGTCGGCCTCGACCCGCATCACCCTCTCCGGACTGGAGGTACGGCCGTATCCGTACCAGCGCGACATGCTGGAGCGACTGGAGGTGGAGCGTGCCGTTCACGGCCGTCACCGCAACCTCTTGGTAGCCGCGACAGGGACCGGCAAGACCGTGATGGCCGCCCTCGACTACAAGCAGCTGTGCCGGCGGCACGGACGTACTCTGCGGTTGCTTTTCGTGGCGCACCGCAAGGAAATCTTGCAGCAGTCGATGCGGACGTACCAAGACGTATTGACTGACGCGAATTTCGGTGAGCCATTCCACAGCAGCGACGTTCCGGAGCGTTGGGCGCATGTCTTCGCGAGCGTGCAGTCGCTGAAGCGCGAGACACTGGAGAAGGTCGCGCCGGACCACTTCGACGTCATCGTGATCGACGAATTCCACCACGGCACCTCACCGACGTACCGGAAGATCATCGATCACTTCCAGCCCTTGGAGCTCTTGGGACTCACAGCGACGCCCGAGCGGATGGACGGCAAGAACATTCAGGATGAGTTCTTCGACGGACGGATCGCCGCCGAGATGCGCCTGTGGGAGGCGCTGGAGAATGATCTCCTGAGTCCGTTCCACTACTTCGGCATCAGCGACAACACCGACCTCAGCGCTGTGCAGTGGAAGCACGGTGGCTATGACCCGTCACAGCTCGGCGACGTACTCGCCGGGAACGCGGCACGAGCTCGGCTCGTGGTCAGGTCAGTGCAGGAGAAGATTGCCGACCCGGGCAGCATGAGGGCGCTGGGCTTCTGCGTCACGGTCGCCCATGCCCACTTCATGGCGGAGTTCTTTCGCGCCGCCGGGCTGAAAGCCATTGCGCTGTCTGGGGAGACCCCTCCCGATCAGCGTCGGCAAGCTCTGGCGGACCTGAGGACCGGACAACTACAAGTGATCTTCTCGGTGGACCTCTTCAACGAAGGACTCGACATCCCCGACGTGGACACCCTCCTTCTCCTGCGCCCGACGTCGAGTGCCACGGTCTTCCTGCAGCAGCTGGGGCGCGGCCTGCGGCGCAGTGAGAACAAGGCGGTGCTGACCGTTCTCGACTTCATCGGCCAGCACCGCAAGGAGTTCCGCTTCGAGAACCAGTTCCGCGCCTTGACCAACCTCACGCGCAAGCGACTCCTGGCACATCTGGAGAACGACTTCCCGCAGTTGCCCTCGGGGTGCCAGATCATCCTGGAGGAGAAGGCCAAGAAGGCGATCATCGCCAACATCAAGGACCAAATTGGCGTCAACGTCACCTCCCTTGCCCGTGAGGTAGCCGCATACGCCATTCCGCACCTCAACCCCTACCTAGCGGAGAGCGGCCGTGAGCTCAAAGAGCTCTACCGAGGCAACGGCAACTCCTGGACGAGCCTCCTCCGGCGCGCCGGACTGCTGAAGGGTGACGCGCCGGAGGACGAGACCGCGTTGCTGAAGCGAGTCCCGGCATTCCTGCACGTGGACGATCCCCAAAGGGTGGCCGCGTACACGCTTCTGCTGGAGGACAATGCTCCCGCGTACGAAGACCTCGACGCCTCAGGCCAGGCTTATGCCCGCATGCTGTTCTTCCAGCTCTGGCCGCTCGGCGGCACCACCCGCAAGGGCTTCGCCAGCTATGACGAGGGTTTCGCTACCTTGCGCGACCAGTGCGCCTTCCGGGAGGAGCTCCGCCAGGTCCTGGCGTACAACCTGGCCCACACGGAGCACATCCCGATCCCGCTGCCGGGCGCACACGGGGATCTGCCCCTCACGGTGCACGCCTCGTACAGCCGAGAGGAGATTCTCCCAGCGCTCGGTCAGTCCTTCATCGGCGGATTCATGCCAGGCCACTTCCGGGAAGGCGTGAGGTGGTGCGAGTCCATCAGGACGGATGCCCTCCTCATCACTCTGGAGAAGGATGAGAAGGACTTTTCCCCGCAGACCCGTTATCACGACTACGCCCTCAACGAGTTTCGCTTTCACTGGGAATCCCAGAACCAAACCTCCGAGACCTCCCCGACGGGACTGCGTTACCAACATCATGCCGCAGAGGGCACCCATGTCCTGCTCTTCGTCCGCCGCTACAAGAGCACGGACATCGGCAGCGCCCAGCCATGGATGTTGCTCGGCCCCGCCACCTACGTGGAGCACAAGGGCAGCAAGCCGATGGCCATCACCTGGGAGCTCCACCATGAGATTCCGGCCGACGTGTACACGTACTCGGCGATCGCTGCGGGGTAAGGGCAAGGAACGTGCGGGGGCCCGTTGAGCCTTGTCCCGAGCCCGGTCCTCACAGCGAGCCCGCTTCAGGTCCGACGATCCGCCGCAGGACCGCTGCCACCCGCGGGTCTCCGGCCGGCGCCGCGGCTCGGACCTCGGCCGCCACGTCGTCCGGTCGGCACAGCCCCCGTTCGGTGACCTCCGTCAGGAGTGCGGCGAGGGAGGCCGGGTCGGCGAGGTGCGGGAGGGCGTCCGCCACCGCGCGCGGCAGGGGCGTGCAGGCGAGGTTCCGGACCGGGACGCGGAGGGCCGGGCGGACGGTGGGGTGGACGCGGACGTAGGCGTGGCTGCGGGGGACGGCCCGGTGGGCGACGACGACGTCCACCTCCGGGTGCGAGCCGAGCCGCGGTACGGACTCCAGCCCGTACAGCGCCAGGGCCGCCGGGCCGGTCAGGAGGGCGTCGGGACCGGCGTACAGGAGGGCGCCGCGCAGGCGCTGCTGGATCGTGGGGGCGGCGGTCCGCAGCAGGATCACGCGCGGCATCAGCCGGCGCCACGGGCCCGGTGGGCGGCAGTGCGCCGCGATCGCGGAGGACGCGCAGCCCAGGTCCATGAGCTGGTGGACGGTGGCGACTCCGTCCTGGGCGACGACGAGCGGGTCCGCGGCGAAGCGGTGGGGCGGCGTGGGGGTCGGCATGTGCGGATCGTGCCCGTACGACACGGGCCGCCATGCCGTGCGGCGCGAGGTTGTTACCGGGTGATGGCAGGAAGGGTCCTGCACCGCCCCCACGCTTCACCCAGTGCACTATGGACGTCACGCTCAGTACGGGCGCTCGTCACGTGACAGGTGGATCAGGACATGACCCCACGACCCCTCCCCTCCCCTCCGGCCCGGCTGCTGCGCCGGCTCCTGCTCGGCGTTCTGTGCTCCCTCGCCGGGGCGCTCCTGGTGACCGGCGGCACCCTGCTGCTGCCCGACGACGTCCGGCGCACGATGCCGGAGCACACGTACGGCGGTCTCGTCCTGTGCACCACTCTCGCCCTCTGCGTGGCCGTCCTCGTCCGGGCGCGGCGCAGACGTCCGCGCCCGCCGCGTTAGCCTCGGGGCAAGGCAGGAACACGCGTACGGAAGGCAGGACAGCGGAAGATGGCCAGGATTCCGGCAACAGCCGTGGCGGCGAGCGGACTCGTCGGTGGGTACGCCGTCGCGCGGTGGACCAGGAAGCGGCCCCTCGGCGGGGTCGCGCTCGCGGCCGCGGGAGCGGTCGCCGCACGGGAGTGGCACCGCCGCAGCGGGGCCATGGCCGCGGCGGGACTGACCGCGGTGTACGTGGCCGCGTTCGCCGGGTCGCACCCGCTGGCGAAGAAGGTAGGGGCGTGGCCCGCGGTGTTCTCCGTCGCCGGCGGCATGGCCGCGGCGTCCTGGGCGGTCGGGCGCAGGAGCGGCTGACCGCCGGACGCGCGGGCCGCGCCCCTGCGCCGGCTGCCGGGCCACCCCGTCCGAAGCCGTGTGAACACCACCCCGACAACGTACGTATGAATCAGCACCTCCCCACAGCGGCTGGGCGGGGACCCGGGCGGCAGGGCCCGGATCCCCGCCCGGCGGCTACCCCCGGCCGGCGCCCCGGCAGCCGTCCGCGCCTCGTTGCCCGAGCCCCTCTCAGCCGCCCAGCACGTGCGACACCGTGTAGATCAGCAGGCCCGCCAGCGCACCGACCACCGTGCCGTTGATACGGATGAACTGGAGGTCGCGGCCGATGTGGGCCTCGATCTTCTTCGACGTCTGGTCCGCGTCCCAGCTCGCCACGGTCTCGCTGATCAGCGAGGTGATCTCGGCGCGGTACGTCGTGACGACGTACACCGCCGCGTCCTCGACCCACCCCTCCACCTTCGCCTGCAGACGGTCGTCGCCGGCCAGCCGCGTCCCCAGCGAGAGCAGCGCGGCGCGGGCCCGAAGCCGCAGTTCGCTCCGCTCGTCCTCCGACGCCGAGATGATCATGGCGCGTACGGACGACCAGGCCGACGCGATGACGTCCTGCACCTCCGGCCGGACCACCAGGTCCGACTTGAGGCGTTCCACCCGCGCCCGGGTGTCCGTGTCGCCCTGGAGGTCCGCGGCGAAGTCCGTCAGGAACCGGTCGAGCGCCGCGCGCGCCGGGTGCCCCGGCATGTCGCGCATCTCCGTGACGAAGCGCAGCAGTTCCTTGTAGACACGCTCGCCCACCTTGCGGTCCACGAAACGCGGGGTCCAGCCCGGCGCACCGCCCTGCACCGCGTCCATGATCGAGTCGGAGTGCAGCACCAGCCAGTCGTGGGCCCGGTTGCAGACCAGGTCCACGGCCCCGTGGTGCGCCCCGTCGCCGACGATCTTCTCCAGGGTCTTGCCGAGCCCGGGCGCGATCTCCACCGCCTCCGCCCGCCGGGTGATCGCCTCGCCCACCACCGCCTGGACGTCGGCGTCCCGCAGCACGGTCAGCGCGCCGCGCAGCGCCGTCGACAGCTCGGCCGTCACCCGGTCGGCGTGCGCCGGGTCGGCGAGCCAGCCGCCGAGGCGGCCGCCGATGCCGAGGGCGTGCAGCCGGGCGCGCACGACCCCCTCGGAGAGGAAGTTCTCGCCGACGAACGAGCCGAGCGAGGCGCCCAGCTGGTCCTTCTTCGTCGGAATGATCGCCGTGTGCGGGATGGGCAGGCCGAGGGGGCGACGGAACAACGCGGTGACGGCGAACCAGTCCGCCAGCGCGCCCACCATGCCCGCCTCGGCCGCGGCCGCGACGTAGCCCGGCCAGCCTTCGACGCCGGAGTTGCGGGCCCAGGTGGCCAGCACGTAGATCACCGCCACCAGGATGAGCAGGCCGGTCGCCGTGAGTTTCATCCGGCGGACACCGCGGCGCTTCTCCTCGTCCGCCGCCGTGTACGAGAACGCCACGAGCGGGGTCTTCGACTGGTTCATGCGCACCACCATGTCCGTAGGTCCTCTCCCAGGTCCCTACCTCAGGTACTCCCGGGGCGCACGCCGAGTTCCCGTGTCCCTGCCGGATGATGTCCGGCGGCAGCGCATAGGGCGGGGCTCGGGCCGGGGGCCACGGCCCGCTCCCCGCGGTCGTGGCGGGGGTACGGGGGTACGTCCGCCTTCGCGGCGGTCCCGGCCGCCGGACGGCGCAGCCGCGCGCTCCAGCGCGAGACCGGCTCCCCGCGCGGCACCGGGGGGGCTGCCGCCCCACCGCGAGACCGGCTCCCCGCGCGGCGCCGGGGGGCCGGGCAGCAAGCCCGGCACCGGAGCGGCGCCAGGAGCCCGTGGCCCCGTGGACCGGCCGGCCGGCGCCCGCAGAGCCCCCGGCCCGGGCGGCCAGGGCACTCCAGACTGGGCTCCGGAACCGGAACCGGCTCCGCCCCGCCGCCTCCGCGACCGGGACGCCTCCGGCCCGAGGCGGCTCCGGCACTCGCGCTCGGCGACCCCGGGGCCTGCGGCCCGGGCCTCGAGCCGGGAGCCTCGGGAGCGTCGGGAGCGTCGGGAGCCTCCGGGGCGCCGAACAGCCGCTCCCGGAGCACCGTCACAGGCCCGCCGACCGCTCCGCGTACATCTTGGAGATCACCGCCTCGATGTCCGGCTCCCGCACCGACAGGTCCACCAGCGGGTACTCCGCCGCGATCCGCGCCACCAGCGGTGCCGCCGAGCGGGCCGCCGGGAAGGCCAGCCACTGCCGCGGCCCTTCCACCTTCACCACCCGCGCCCCGTCGGGCGCCTCGATCGGCGGCAGCTCACGCTCCAGGTCCACCACCAGGGTGCGCTCGCCGGCGCCCACCTCGTGCAGCCCGTGCAGCGAGCCGTCGTACACCAGCCGCCCGTGGTCGATGACCATCACGCGCTTGCACAGCTGCTCGATGTCGGTGAGGTCGTGCGTGGTGAGCAGCACGGTCGTGCCGCGCTCGGCGTTCAGCTCGCGCAGGAAGCCCCGTACCTTCGCCTTGGAGATGACGTCGAGCCCGATCGTCGGCTCGTCCAGGTACAGCACCTCGGGGTCGTGCAGCAGTGCCGCCGCGATGTCGCCGCGCATGCGCTGGCCGAGGGAGAGCTGCCGTACCGGCACGTTCAGCAGCTCGCCCAGGTCGAGCAGTTCGACACACCGGTCGAGGTTCTCCCGGAAGCGGGCCTCCGGGATCCGGTACATGCGGTGGACCAGGCGGTAGGAGTCGCGCAGCGGGAGGTCCCACCACAGCGTCGTCCGCTGCCCGAACACCACGCCGATGCGCCGCGCCAGGCGGGTGCGCTCGCGCGACGGGTCGATGCCGGCGACGCGCAGCCGGCCGCCGCTGGGGGTCAGGATGCCCGTGAGCATCTTGATGGTGGTGGACTTGCCGGCGCCGTTGGGGCCGATGTAGCCCACCATCTCGCCGCGCGGGACGCGGAAGGTGATGCCGTCCACCGCCCGTACCCGGCGCTTCTCGCGGCGCAGGGTGCCGGGCACCCTGCGCCGTACGTCGAAGACCTTCTCGACGCCGTCCAGCTCGATGAAGTCGTCCATGTGCGCGCTCAGCTCCCCGTGCTCCGGTACGAACGAACTCCCACCCGCCAGGCCAGCCCCGCCAGGGCGCAGAAGAGCACCGCCACCGCCGGCGAGGCGAACGCCGACCACCACGGCAGCCCCGCCGGGGCTTCGCGGCCCAGCACGTACAGGGCGGGGACCCAGTTCACGAAGGCGAGGGGCACCACGTAGACCACGCCGCGCACCAGGTCCGCCGCGAAGATCGTCGGCGGGTACTGGAGCAGCGTGTTGCCGCCGTACGTGAACGAGTTGGTGACCTCCGCCGCGTCCTGGGCCAGGAACTGGAAGGCCGCCCCCGCCACCATCACCGACGAGAAGATCAGCCAGCCGGTCACCACCATCAGCGGTACGAGCGCCACCTTCGCGGGCGTCCACGTCACCTCGTCGAGGATCAGCAGCGACCACACCAGCACCAGCAGGCCCTGCGTCACCCGGCCCAGCCGCCGCAGCGCGAACCGGTCCGCCGCCACCTGCGCCAGCACGGGCACCGGCCGCACCAGCAGCGTGTCCAGCGTCCCGTCGCGCACCCGTCTCCCCAGCCGCTGGATCTGCCCCAGCGCCAGGTCCGCCAGCCCGAAGGCGGTGCTGGTCGTGCCGTACAGGAAGGCCACCTCGGCGAAGGAGAAGCCGCCGAGGCCGCGCACCTGACTGAACATCAGCAGGATGACGACGAAGTCGAAGGCGGTCGCCAGGAAGTTCGACAACAGCGTCATCGCGAACGAGAAGCGGTACGTCATCGTCGAGCGCACCCACATGGCGGCGATGAGCCCGTACGCGCGCAGTCCCTCACGCACCTCAGCCACCCTGCACCACCACCCGTCGCGTCGCCACGGCCTGGAGCACCCGCCCGGCCAGCAGCAGGACCAGCGCCCAGCCGCCCTGGAACGCGTACGCCTCCGCCAGGCCCCACCCGGTCCGCTTCTCCAGGAACACGTCCGCCGGCACCTGGAGCATGGAGGCCCAGGGCAGCATCCGCGCCACCTCGCCGAGCACGCCCGGGAAGACGGTCAGCGGCAGCAGCATCCCCGAGAAGAACGTCCCCGACAGCCACGCCACCTGCACCACCCCGGCCCCGTCCATCAGCCAGAACGCGCTCAGCGCCACGAGGAACCACACCGCGAAGCTCACCAGCACGCCGAGCGCCACCGACACCAGGAAGGCGAGCCAGGTCAGCGCGCTCCCGGGCAGCGCGATGTCGAAGGCGAGCGCCCCGATGGCCATCGGCACCACGCCCCGCCCCAGGAGGAGGAAGGCGGAACGGCCCACGGCGACGGAGAGCCACCACAGCTGGAGGTCGGCGGGCCGGTAGAGGTCGACGGCGATGTCACCCGTTCGGATGCGCTCCATCAGCTCGTCCTCGAAGCCGCCGCCCATCAGGCCGCAGGTCGCGAGCAGCGCCTGCCCGATCCACACATAGGCCAGCGCCTCGGCCATGTCGTAGCCGCCGAGCCCGGGGCGCTCGTCCCACAGGGCCATGTAGGTGTACGCCAGGATGAAGCCGAAGACGGTGTTGGTGAACACTCCCGCCGCGGTCGCCACCCGATACGTCGCATGGCGCCGGAACCCGCCGGCCGCCACGGCCGCGTACAGCCCCACCCGGACCCCCTCCTCGCCGCTCCCCCGTGTCTCCCCGCCGAAGCCGACGAGCCCAGGGCCTCTCGTTCGGATCCTGCTCGGCTCGGGGCACCTGGACCCCGCACCTCGCGGCGTCGTCGTCGGTCGCCGACGCTCCGCCGCGGCTTCCTCCTGCGCCGTGCGATGCGTTCCCTCGGCCCTGACGGGCCAGGGGAGACCCCATCCACCGGACGCCACCCCCTGACCCAGCCTGGTCCGAACGAAAGACCCTAGCCCTGCGGAATCCGTCGCCGCGACCCGTTTTCGGTGCAAGATGAGCATCGGACAAAACGTCATAAACAGTGCAGCGTCACACCGACAGGCCGGAGAACATGAGCGACGAGCCACCGCAGCAGGCGTGGGGACCCCGCGACCCGACCGTCGCCGGCCCGCCCCCGGGGAACCCCGGCGGCTCCGGCCGCCAGGGCGGCCCGCCGAACACCCCGCACGCGGGGAACTCCACGGAGCCCGGTACCGCGGGCACCCGGGCCGCTTCCGGACACCCGGGAGAGTCAGGGCGTCCCGGAGAGCCCGATGGCCCGGGAGAGCCCGGGCGCGGCGGCGGTGACGCGCCGTCAGGCGGCCCGGCCGCGGCGGCCGGCGCGTCCCGGCGGAAGCGGCGCCGCCGCAGCGGGTGGCGGCGCCTCCTGCCCACCTGGCGGATGACGCTCGGCGCGTTCCTCTTCCTCTCACTGCTGCTCGCCGGCGGCTTCTTCGCCGGGTACCACCTCGTCGACATCCCGCCCGCCAACGCCGCCGCCACCGCCCAGTCCAACGTGTACCTCTACAGCGACGGCACCCAGATCGCCCGCGACGGCCGGGTCAACCGCGAGAACGTCGAACTCGCCCAGATCCCCGCACACGTCCGGCACGCCGTCCTCGCCGCCGAGGACCGCGACTTCTACGAGGCGGCCGCCGTCGACCCCGAGGCCATGGTCCGCGCCGCCTGGAACACCCTCAGCGGCAAGGGCACGCAGGGCGGGTCCACCATCACGCAGCAGTACGTCAAGAACTACTACCTCGGCCAGGAGCGCACCATCACCCGCAAGGTGAAGGAGTTCTTCATCGCGATCAAGCTCGACCGCGAGAAGACGAAGAACGAGATCTTCGAGGGCTACCTCAACACCAGCTACTACGGCCGCAACGCCTACGGCATCCAGGCCGCCGCCCGCGCGTACTACGACAAGGACGTCCAGGACCTCGACCTCGCCGAGGGCGCCTACCTCGCCTCGCTGCTCAACGCCCCCAGCGCGTACGACGTCGCGACCCACCCCCGGAACCGCCCGCGGGCCGTCGCCCGCTGGGTGTACGTCCTCGACGCGATGGTCAAGGAGCGGTGGCTCAACCCCCGCTCCCGCTCCGAAGCCCTCTTCCCCGCGCCGCTGGAGGCGAAGGCCACCACGGGCCTGGCCGGGCAGCGCGGCTACGTCGTCCAGGCCGTCCGGGACTACCTCACCAACCACGGGGTGCTGCACGAGAAGGACCTCGCCCGCGGCGGGTACCGCATCACCACCACCCTGCAGAAGCAGAAGCAGGACGCCTTCGCCCAGGCCGTCGAGGACCAGGTCACCGCGCGGCTCGACCCCACGGGCAACGAGACCGACCGGTTCGTCCGCGTCGGCGGCGTGTCCATCGAACCCGCCACCGGCAAGGTCGTCGCCATGTACGGCGGAGTCGACTACACCAGGCAGTACGTCAACAACGCGACCCGCCGCGACTACCAGGTCGGCTCCACTTTCAAGCCGTTCGTCTTCGCCGCGGCCGTCCACCACGGCTCGCGGACCCAGCACGGCGAGCGCATCACGCCGAACACCACGTACGACGGCACCAACATGCGGCCCGTGACGGGCTGGACGGGACCGGCGTACAACCCGGCCAACGAGGACGACGTGTCGTACGGCCCCATCACCGTGCGCACCGCCACCGACAAGTCCGTCAACGCGGTCTACGCGCAGTTGGCCGTCGACGTCGGCCCGGACAAGGTCGAGCAGACCGCCATCAACCTGGGCCTGCCCATCGACACCCCGGACCTCAACCCCTCGCCGTCCATCGCCCTCGGCCCCGCCACCGCGTCGGCCCTCGACATGGCGCAGGCGTACGCGACACTCGCCGACCACGGCCGGCACAGCCCGTACCGGCTGGTCGAACGGGTGCAGAGGAACGGCGAGGACATCGAGCTGCCCACCGCCGAGGCCACCCAGGCGATCAGCCGCGAGGCCGCCGACACGACCACGGCGATGCTGCGCAGCGTCATCGAGGGCGGCACCGGCACCGCGGCCCAGGCGGCGGGCCGGCCGGCCGCCGGCAAGACCGGCACCGCGGAGGACGACAAGGCGGCCTGGTTCGCCGGCTACACGCCGAACCTGGCCACCGTGGTCGCGGTGATGGGCCAGGACCCGGAGGCGGGCACGCAGCAGCCGCTGTACGGAGCGCTGGGCCTGGTCCGCATGAACGGCGGCGGCGCGCCGGCCGAGATCTGGGGCCAGTACACCCGCGACGCCCTGGCGGGCACGGCGGTACAGGACTTCGACCTGCGCATCGCGGACGGCATGGAGCCGCGGGAGGACCCTTCGGAGTCGGCCTCCCCGGACGCGCCGGGCGATCCCGACGAGCCCGGTGGGTCCGGGCGGCCGGAGCGCCACCTGGAGGACGCCTCCTCCGACGACGTCCCGGACGGTGGCACCCCCGCAGCCCCGGCAGCCCCGGGCCCGCCGACGGTCCCTGCGGCCCCAGCGGCCCCGGTCGGGCCCGATGACGCGGCCGCCACCGGCGGCTCGGGGAGCCCGGCGGACCCACTCGGCCCGGACGGAGGTGTCGATGTCGGTGCGGTCGGCCGCCCCGTCCCCGCGGCCCCCGCGGAACCCGCGGAACCCGCCGCGCCCGGCCTCGCCGGGCACCTGGCCGTGAGGGCGGCCGCGCCGCCCGCGGCCACCGACGGGCACCACCCCGGCTCGCCCGCGGCGACGGAGACCGCGAGCCCCGACGCCCGCTCCGGCACGCCGGCCCGCCCGTCGCCGTGATCGCCGAAGGCCACGGCGGCGCGGCGGCGCAGCGGCACGGCTCAGTGTCCGGAGGTGGCCTTGAGGCCCACCACCGCCACCAGCAGCAGGCAGACGAAGAAGATCCGCGCGGCGGTCGCCGGCTCGCCCAGGACGACCATGCCGACCACCGCCGCGCCGGCCGCGCCGATGCCGACCCAGACGCCGTAGGCCGTACCGATCGGCAGGCTCTTCGCGGCCTGGGACAGCAGCGCCATGCTGGCGACGATCCCGGCGCCCGTGAGCAGGCTCGGCCACAGCCGCGTGAACCCGTCGGTGTACTTCATCCCGACGGACCAGCCCACCTCGAGCAGGCCGGCGACGATCAACAGAACCCATGCCATGACGGCGCACCTCCGGGACGCGGAAAAAACGGCGAACGGACAGTGCGTCGTCTTTGCGTCAACCCGGTACGGCGCGTCTCGTCGGGTCCCTCAGAGGCCTTCCCAACGTAGCAAACCGCCGTGGGACCGCAGGGCTACAGATAGAGCCCCGTCGAGTCCTCCGAACCCTCGAACCGGTCGGCCGCGACCGCGTGCAGGTCGCGCTCCCGCATCAGGACGTACGCGACGCCCCGCACCTCGACCTCGGCACGGTCCTCGGGGTCGTACAGCACCCGGTCACCCGGTTCCACCGTCCGTACGTTCTGGCCGACGGCGACCACCTCGGCCCAGGCCAGCCGGCGACCGACGGCGGCGGTCGCCGGGATCAGGATCCCGCCGCCCGAGCGCCGCTCGCCCTCGGGCGTGTCGTTCCGTACCAGCACGCGGTCGTGCAGCATGCGGATGGGCAGCTTGTCGTGGGTGTTCTCGCTCACCCCACGAAACTACCTGGCCCGGCGCGCCGCGCGCGCCGAAGGGGGGTCCAGGTCTCCGGCGCCGGGTCAGGCCTTCCGGCGCCGCACGCTCATCGCGAGCAGGCCGACCACGCCGATGGCGAGCAGCGCCACGGGCACGACCCGCTCCAGCCGCGGCGAGCCGTCCTCCTCGACGAACCGGCCCTTCACGTCCGTCACGACCCGGTTCACGGTGACGAAGGCGCGGCCGGCGGTCTGGTCGACCGTCGACGCCATCCTGGCCTTCGCGTCCCCGATGATCGTCTTCGGGTGCATGCGTACGCCGATCTCGTCGAGAGTGACGGCGAGCTGCTCGCGCCTGCGGACGATGTCCGCCTCGATCTGCGCAGGGGTCCTGGCATCCGACACCGCGCTGCCTCCGTAGGTCCGTCCGAATCCGTGGTGGACAGTCTGTCAGCTCGACGGCCCGCTCACCGTCCCCGACCCCCATTAGGCTCTGTCGACGTACGCCCACCCCTCCCCAGGGACCCGAGGAGCCAGGAAGAGCCATGAGCGAGCGACTGCAGCCCGGCGACACCGCCCCCGCCTTCACCCTGCCCGACGCGGACGGCAACGACGTCTCGCTCGCGGACCACAAGGGCCGCAAGGTGATCGTCTACTTCTACCCCGCCGCGATGACGCCCGGCTGCACCAAGCAGGCGTGCGACTTCACCGACAACCTGGAGGTGCTGGCCGGCGCCGGCTACGACGTCATCGGAATCTCCCCGGACAAGCCGGAGAAGCTGGCGAAGTTCCGCGAGAAGGAGAACCTGAAGGTCACGCTGGTCGGCGACCCGTCGAAGGAGACACTGGAGGCGTACGGCGCCTTCGGCGAGAAGAAGCTGTACGGCAAGACCGTGACGGGCGTGATCCGCTCGACGGTCGTCGTGGACGAGGAGGGCAAGGTCGAGCGCGCCCTCTACAACGTGAAGGCGACCGGCCATGTCGCCAAGATCATCAAGGACCTCGGCATCTGAGCCGTACGCCCGGAAGCCCCGCCGCCGTGCGACCGAGGTCCCACGCGGCCGGGTGCCGGTCGGGTGTGCCGGCCGTCCGCTTGCGGGAGCCTTTCCGGCTCAGCGGCCCGGGGAACCCTCGCGGGCGCGCCGCCCTCGGTCTCCTCCTCGGAGGACCTGACCCCCGCGGCGTGACCGTCCGATAACCGGTTCGTTGATCCGTTCGGGGCTGCGAACGCGCGGCCGAGGACGGAGGGGACGATGCGGGCGAGGTACACCCGCGAGCTGTTGGCCGCAGCGGCGCGGGAGACGAGGAGCTGGGACGAAGCGGTCCGCTGGTGCGGCGGCACGCCGACGCCCGGCAGCCGTCGCTATCTGCGGAGGAAGATGGCGGAAGCCGGGGTGGACACCTCGCACTTCGCCCCGCAAGGCGTGCGCCACACCGAGCAACGGCTCAGGGAGGCGGTCGCGGGGGCCACGAGCGTCAAGGACGTGGTCCGTCGGCTGGGCCTCAGCCCGGTGGGTGGCAACCAAGCGCACATCAGCCGCCGGATCAGCGCCCTGGCCATCGACACCTCCCATTTCCCGAAGTCCCGGCAGCGCCGCGCCAGGAAGGCACCGGTCCCCCTCCTGGCCCTCCGCCCTCGCGAAGGCGGCAGAGTTCCGGGGGAACGGTTACGGCGCGAACTGCTGCGCATCGGTGTGGCGGAGCGCTGCGCGATGTGCGGGACGGGACCAGAGTGGAACGGAGCGCCGCTCCGGCTGGAGGTCGATCACCTCAACGGTGATTGGTCGGACAACCGCCCCGAGAATCTGCGGCTGTTGTGTCCGAACTGCCATGCGGTGACGGACACGTACCGCGGCCGGAAGCGGAGGTCCGCGCCATGAGCAGGCCACGGCTTCGCCGTGACGTGCTCACCGACAAGCGCGACCGGTCCGGCGTCGACACCTCTCCTTTCGCCACAGCGGCTCGCGGCGATCTGCTTCCACGCGAGCAGCTCGCCCCTGCGGTCGCCCAGTCGCGCAGCATCGCCGAAGTGCTGCGCAGGCTTGGCCGCCCGGGCAGCGGCGCGGCACGGGCGCGGGTGAAGCGGAGCATCGAGGCATACGGGGTCTCCACGGCCCATTTCGTCGGACAGGGCCATCGGGCCGGGCAGCCCTCGCCCACACGGAAAGCGGCCGAGGACATCCTCCGGCTCAGCACTCCGGGTTCACCGCGGACCAGGACGGTGCAGCTGCGCCGGGCGCTCGACGACCTGGGCGTGCCGCACCTCTGCGCCGCATGCGGCATCGCGGACGTCTGGCAAGGGAGACGACTGGTCCTCGAGATCGACCACATCAACGGCGACCGGTTGGACAACCGCTTGGCGAACCTTCGTTATCTGTGCCCGTCCTGCCACAGCCAGACAGGCACCCACTCAAAGCGATCTCGACGTACGGGCGCCACAGCCGACCAGTAAAGTAGCGACCGCGGGTCCGTACCCCAGCTGGCCTAGAGGGCGCCGGTTTAGGTCCGGTGTGTCGTGGGTTCGAGTCCCACCGGGCCCACGCATGACGGGCGCGGCACCGAGCAGGTGCCGCGCCCGCAGCCGTATCGGCCTCAGCCCAGCAGTTCCCGGACCACCGGGACCAGGGCGCGGAACGCCTGGCCGCGGTGGCTGATGGCGTTCTTCTCCTGCGGGGTGAGTTCCGCGCAGGTGCGGGTTTCGCCGTCGGGCTGGAGGATCGGGTCGTAGCCGAAGCCGTTGGTGCCGGAGGGGGCGTGGCGCAGGGTGCCGCGGAGGCGGCCTTCGACGACGCGTTCGGTGCCGTCGGGGAGGGCGAGGGCGGCCGCGCAGGCGAAGTGGGCGCCGCGGTGTTCAGGGGCGATGTCGGCGAGTTGGGCGAGGAGCAGGTCCAGGTTGGCCCGGTCGTCGCCGTGGGTGCCGGACCAGCGGGCGGAGAAGATGCCGGGGGCGCCGCCGAGGACGTCGACGCACAGGCCCGAGTCGTCGGCGACGGCGGGCAGGCCGGTGGCCCGGGCGAGGGCGTGGGCCTTGAGCAGGGCGTTCTCGGCGAAGGTGACGCCGGTCTCCTTGACGTCGGGGACCTCGGGGTACGCGTCCGCGCCGACGAGCTCGTGGTCGAGCCCGGCGTCGGCGAGGATGGCGTGGAGTTCGGTGATCTTCCCGGCGTTGCGGGTGGCGAGGATTAGGCGGGTCATGGCCCCAGTATCTCCGGGGATCAGGGGGTGCAGACCTTGCCGATCTCGGTGGCGGCGTCGGTGACCGGCTTGATGTCGGGGGTGGCGTCGCCGTTCTTGACGGCGGTGCGGACGCTTTCGACGCCCTTGCCGAGGTCGTCGACGGCCTTGGACAGGTCGGCGTTGTCCGTCTTGTCCCTGAGGCTGTCGAGTTCCCTGTCGATCTCGTCGAGGGACTCGTTCAGCCGGGTGGGGTCGTCGGTGGCGGAGGAGACGGCCTGGCTCAGCTTGTCGACGCTGGTGGCGATGGCGTCGGCGGCCTGGACGCAGTCCATGGCCTTGTCGAGGGCGCCGCAGCCGGTCACGGCGGTGAGGGCGAGCACTGCGGTGGCGGCGGCGAGGGCGGCGGTACGGCGACGGCGCATGGAACGGTCCTCCCGAGGGCTGCGGACGGGCGTACGGTTCGGCCCGTACGCCCGTACCGGAGGGGACGCCCGGGAGGGCGCCCGTGGTTGCCGGGTTGTCAGAGCGTGAGGTCGAGGGCCTCGCGCTGGAGGGCGGCGAGGTCGGCGCAGCCGCCGGTGGCGAGGTCGAGGAGGGCGTTGAGCTCCTTGCGGTCGAAGGGCTCGGCCTCGGCGGTGCCCTGGACCTCGACGAAGCGGCCGTCGCCGGTGCAGACGACGTTCATGTCGGTCTCGGCGCGCACGTCCTCCTCGTAGCAGAGGTCGAGGAGCGGGGTGCCGTCGACGATGCCGACGGAGACGGCGGAGACGGTGCCGGTGAGCGGCTTGCGGCCCGCCTTGACGAGCTTGTGGCGCTGCGCCCAGGCGACGGCGTCGGCGAGGGCGACGTACGCGCCGGTGATGGCGGCGGTGCGGGTGCCGCCGTCGGCCTGGAGGACGTCGCAGTCGAGGACGATGGTGTTCTCGCCGAGGGCCTTGTAGTCGATGACGGCGCGCAGGGAGCGGCCGATGAGGCGGGAGATCTCGTGGGTGCGGCCGCCGATCTTGCCGCGTACGGATTCGCGGTCGCCGCGGGTGTTGGTGGAGCGCGGGAGCATCGAGTACTCGCCGGTGACCCAGCCTTCGCCGCTTCCCTTGCGCCAGCGCGGGACGCCTTCGGTGACGGAGGCGGTGCAGAAGACCTTGGTGTCGCCGAAGGAGATGAGGACGGAGCCCTCGGCGTGCTTGCTCCATCCGCGTTCGATGGTGACCGGGCGGAGCTGTTCGGGGGTGCGGCCGTCGATTCGAGACATGGGACGAGCGTAGTCCCCGATGTGCGAGGGGCCCGTTCCGGTACCGGAACGGGCCCCTCAGGGGTGAGGATTCGCCTCACATCATGTCTTCGATCTCCGCGGCGATCGGGTCGGCGTCGGTGCCGATGACGACCTGGATCGCGGAGCCCATCTTGACGACGCCGTGGGCGCCGGCGGCCTTCAGCGCGGCTTCGTCGACCAGGGCGGGGTCGGCCACCTCGGTGCGCAGGCGGGTGATGCAGCCCTCGACCTCTTCGATGTTGTCGATGCCGCCGAGCCCGGCGACGATCTTCTCAGCCTTGCTGGCCATGTCTTTCTCCCTGCGTTCAAGAGCACTGAGCGCTACTCGGCCCACCTAGGTCTTTCGTCACCGTAACGCACGGTTGGCCCATCTTCGCAGGCACATGACCGGCTCGTACCGAAGGATGACGATCACCAGCGCCTACCATATCGCAACTGGTCTACACCAGTCTCCCAGCGGGGGCACGAGGAGGACGCCGATGAGTTCGCAGAGCGCGGCCCCGCCGAGGCCGAGCCGGTGGTCGGGTGTCTTCCAGGGGCTGCAGAAGATGGGCCGCAGCCTCCAGCTCCCGATCGCCGTGCTGCCCGCGGCGGGCATCATCAACCGCCTGGGCCAGCCGGACGTCTTCGGCGCGGAGGGCGCCGGCTGGACGGACGTCGCCAGGGTGATGGCGGGCGCGGGCGGCGCGCTGCTCGACGCCGACCTCGGTCTGCCGCTGCTGTTCTGCGTGGGTGTCGCGATCGGCATGGCGAAGAAGGCGGACGGCTCCACCGCACTGGCGGCGGTGGTCGGCTTCCTGGTGTACCGGGGCGTGCTGCGCGCCTTCCCTCAGGACTGCCCGCCGGGCACGACGGACCTCAACGGCGGGTGCCTGGCGCCGGACGACATGTTCGTGGCGTACACGTACGAGAACCCGGGTGTCTTCGGCGGCATCGTCATGGGACTGCTCGCGGCGTGGTTCTGGCAGCGTTACCACCGGGTGAAGCTGGTGGACTGGCTGGGCTTCTTCAACGGCCGCCGGCTCGTCCCGATCATGATGTCGTTCGTCGGGATCGCCTTCGCCGTGGTGTGCCTGTGGATCTGGCCGCCGATCGGCGACGCCCTGGAGAGCTTCAGCGACTGGCTGGTGGGGCTCGGCGCCTGGGGCTCGGGCATCTTCGGCGTCGCCAACCGCGCGCTGCTGGTGATCGGCCTGCACCAGTTCCTGAACGTGCCCGTCTGGTTCCAGTTCGGCAGCTACACCAAGCCGGACGGCACGGTCGTCCACGGCGACATCACCATGTTCCTGGCGGGCGACCCGGAGGCCGGGCAGTTCACCACCGGCTTCTTCCCGATCATGATGTTCGCACTGCCCGCCGCCGCCCTGGCCATCACGCACTGCGCCAAGCCGCACCGCCGCAAGGAGGTCGGGGGCCTGATGCTGTCGGTGGCGCTGACGTCCTTCGTCACCGGCATCACCGAGCCGATCGAGTACTCCTTCCTCTTCATCGCCCCGGTGCTCTACGCGATCCACGCGCTGCTGACCGGGGTGTCGATGGCGGTGACGTGGGCGTTCGGGGTGAAGGACGGTTTCAGCTTCTCGGCCGGTCTCATCGACTACGTCATCAACTGGGGTCTGGCGACGAGGCCGTGGCTGATCATTCCGATCGGGCTGGTCTTCGCGGTCCTGTATTACGCGATCTTCCGCTTCGCGATCACCAGGTTCGACCTCCAGACCCCCGGCCGTGAGCCGGAGGAGACGGAGACGGACGTGACCAGGCCGTAGCCGCGAGCGCCGCGCGGAGACGCGGAAGGGGCCCCGACCTGCTCAGGTCCGGGGCCCCTTCGGCGTTATCAAATCGCAAGTTCCTTATCTAACCCTCACCGTGCTACAACAGGTCTACACCAGTTAATGGTGTAGACCACGCGGCGTTGCGCCGCGTTGCTTGAGACGCCGCCGTCCCCCGTACGACACCACTGTCCTGGGCGGCGCCTTGCCCCTGGGAGGAACCTGATGTCCACGGCCAGCGCCGCCCCCGCGGCGGAGAAGAAGAAGGGCGCCGGCGCGATGGCTGTCCTGCAGCGCATCGGCCGCAGCCTCATGCTGCCGGTCGCCGTGCTGCCGGCAGCCGCGCTCCTGGTCCGCTTCGGTCAGCCCGACATGCTCGGCCGGGAGTCCTTCCCGACCTTCATCACCAAGATCGCAGGGTACATGGCCGCAGGTGGTGGCGCCCTGCTCGACAACATGGCGCTGCTGTTCGCCGTCGGTATCGCGATCGGCTTCGCGAAGAAGTCCGACGGCTCGACCGGTCTGGCGGCCGTCGCCGGCTACCTCGTCTTCAAGAGCGTCCTGGGCACCTTCACGGACAGCAGCCTGCCCAAGAAGGAAGCCATCGTCGACGGCAAGATCGTCATGGTGGAGCAGGCGGTCGACGCCAAGGTCCTCGGCGGTGTGGTCATGGGCCTCGTCGTCGCCCTGATCTACCAGCGCTTCTACCGCACCAAGCTGCCGGACTGGCTGGGCTTCTTCGGCGGCCGCCGTCTCGTCCCGATCCTGTCGTCCTTCGCCGGCCTGGTCATCGGCATCGTCTTCGGCCTGATCTGGCCGTGGCTGGGCACGGGGCTGCACAACTTCGGTGAGTGGCTGGTCGGCTCCGGCGCCGTCGGCGCGGGCATCTTCGGTGTCGCCAACCGCGCCCTCATCCCGGTCGGCATGCACCACCTGCTGAACTCCTTCCCGTGGCTCCAGGCCGGCGAGTACAACGGCAAGAGCGGCGACATCGCCCGCTTCCTCGCCGGTGACCCGACCGCCGGACAGTTCATGACCGGCTTCTTCCCGATCATGATGTTCGCCCTCCCGGCGGCGTGCCTCGCGATCGTCCACTGCGCCCGCCCCGAGCGCCGCAAGGTCGTCGGCGGCATGATGTTCTCGCTCGCGCTGACGTCCTTCGTCACCGGTGTGACCGAGCCGATCGAGTTCACGTTCATGTTCATCGCCCCGGTGCTGTACGCGCTCCACGCGGTGCTGACCGGTGTCTCCATGGCGCTCACCTGGGCGCTGGGCATGAAGGACGGCTTCGGCTTCTCCGCCGGCGCCATCGACTTCCTTCTCAACCTGGGCATCGCCTCCAACCCGTGGGGCCTGGCCCTGGTGGGTCTGTGCTTCGCGGCGGTCTACTACGTGGTCTTCCGCTTCGCGATCACCAAGTTCAACCTTCCGACGCCGGGCCGTGAGTCCGACGAGGAGCTGGCCGAGCTCCAGAAGGCCGAGGCCAAGTAAGCACCTCCTGAGAAAGGCCCCCGGTCACCCGGGGGCCTTTTTCACACCTCGTACACCGCGCCCGCCCGCGCGAGCTCCGACGGGCCGTCGTAGACGGCGCGCGCGTCCGCCAGGTTGCGCTCGCCGTCGGTCCACGGCGGGATGTGCGTGAGGACCAGCCGCCGCGCACCGGCCCGGGCCGCGTGCGCGCCCGCCTCGCGGCCGTTCAGGTGGAGGCCCGGGATGTCCTCCTTGCCGTAGGTGAAGGACGCCTCGCAGAGGAAGAGGTCCGTACCGTCGGCGAGGACGTCCAGCTCGTCGCACACACCGGTGTCACCGGAGTAGGTGATCGACTTCCCGCCGTGCTCGATCCGGATGCCGTACGCCTCGACCGGGTGGCACACCTTCTCCGTACGGACGTGGAAGGGGCCGAGGTCGAAGGAGCCGGACTTGAGCGCGTGGAAGTCGAACACCTCGCTCATCGACGTGTCGGACGGCGTGTCCGCGTACGCCGTGGTCAGCCGCTGTTCGGCGCCGTCGGGGGCGTACACCGGGAGGGCGGCGCAGCGGCCGCCCTCGTGGCGGTAGTAGCGCGCGACGAAGTACCCGCACATGTCGATGCAGTGATCGGCGTGCAGGTGGCTGAGGAAGATCGCGTCCAGGTCGTACAGACCGATGTGGCGCTGCAGCTCGCCCAGGGCGCCGTTGCCCATGTCGAGGAGCAGCCGGAAGCCGTCGGCCTCGACGAGGTAGCTCGAGCAGGCCGATTCCGCGGACGGGAACGACCCGGAGCAGCCGACGACGGTGAGCTTCATGGAGCGAGAACCTCCGTGGACGGGAGCGGGGGACGCTGACGGGGGGAGGTCGTGCGGTTTACCGAGCGTAAGGCGCGGTGGCGCGGGTCGCTCCTTCGCAGTGCCCCGTTGTGGGGGAACTCACCTGTGCTGTCACCGGTTCGGGCGGAGCACGCGCTTGTAGCGTTCTGACGCATGGACACGTCCTGGTGGCCGGCGCTCGGCGC
This sequence comes from Streptomyces sp. NRRL S-118, assembly GCF_000716335.1. Taxonomy (GTDB): domain Bacteria; phylum Actinomycetota; class Actinomycetes; order Streptomycetales; family Streptomycetaceae; genus Streptomyces. The sequence goes on from NZ_KL591013.1 coordinate 214,351, forward strand.
CGTCGTGGTGATCGCACTGGTGGCGGCCGTGACCGACGGCCGGTTGCGCAGCCGCCGTCCGGGGGGCCGTACGCGCCCCCCTGGCCGTCCGCCGGGGCGGCCGGGCGGTGTGCCGGCGCGGCGGCCGCGGGCGGGCGAGATCTGGTGGGCCGACGTGCCGTACGAGGACGGGCCGGGCTCCAAGGACCGCCCGTGCCTGGTCCTGGCGGTACGGGACGGCACGGCGCGCGTCGCCAAGATCACCAGCCGCTACCGGGAGGGCCGGCCGGGGCTGATCGCCCTGCGGCCGGATGCGGTGGGCGACGCGCGGGGCCGGCCGAGCTTCCTGGAGCCGGACGAGCTCCGCGACGTCCCGCTGGCGCGGTTCCGCCGCCGGGTGGGCGAGGTGGACCCCCTCGTATGGGACCGGGTGCGCCACCTGTCCGCCTAGCCCGGCATGGCCCGGCCCGGTGCCGTCGCCGGACCGGGGGCGGCGGGCGCCGCCCCGCTGCCGGGCGTCAGGCCCAGAGCTGGCCCTGGAGGGTGGCGATGGCCTCTTCGGTGGTGGCGGCCGTGTAGACGCCGGTCGAGAGGTACTTCCAGCCGCCGTCGGCCACGACGAACACGATGTCCGCGCTCTCGCCGGCCTTGACCGCCTTCTTCCCGACGCCGATCGCGGCGTGCAGCGCCGCGCCGGTCGAGACGCCCGCGAAGATTCCTTCCTGCTGGAGGAGTTCCCGGGTACGGGTGACCGCGTCGGCCGAGCCGACGGAGAAGCGGGTCGTGAGGACGGAGGCGTCGTACAGCTCGGGGACGAAGCCCTCGTCGAGGTTCCGCAGCCCGTAGACGAGGTCGTCGTAGCGCGGCTCGGCGGCGACGATCTTCACGTCCGGCTTGTGCTCGCGCAGGTAGCGGCCGACGCCCATCAGTGTCCCGGTGGTCCCGAGCCCCGCCACGAAGTGGGTGAGGGACGGCAGGTCGGCCAGGATCTCGGGGCCGGTCGTCGCGTAGTGCGCGCCCGCGTTGTCGGGGTTGCCGTACTGGTAGAGCATCACCCAGTCGGGGTGCTCGGCGGCGAGTTCCTTGGCGACCCGCACGGCCGTGTTGGAGCCGCCGGCGGCCGGCGAGGAGATGATCTCGGCGCCCCACATCGCGAGCAGTTCGCGCCGTTCCTGCGAGGTGTTCTCGGGCATCACGCAGACGATGCGGTAGCCCTTGAGCCTGGCCGCCATCGCGAGGGAGATGCCCGTGTTGCCGCTGGTGGGTTCGAGGATGGTGCAGCCGGGGGTGAGCCGGCCGTCCTTCTCGGCCTGCTCGATCATGTGCAGGGCCGGCCGGTCCTTGATCGAGCCGGTCGGGTTGCGGTCCTCCAGCTTGGCCCAGATGCGCACCTCGTCCGAAGGGGACAGGCGCGGCAACCGGACCAGCGGGGTGTTGCCGACCGCGGCGAGGGGGCTGTCGTAACGCATCGGCGCCGGCGCCGCTCAGCGCATGCCGCCGGCGACGGCCGGCAGGATCGTGACGTTGTCGCCGTCGGACAGCTTGGTGTTGATGCCGTCGAGGAAGCGGACGTCCTCGTCGTTCAGGTACACGTTCACGAACCGGCGCAGCTCGCCGCCGTCGACGATGCGCTCCTGGATGCCCGCGTGCCGGGTCTCGAGGTCGGCGAAGAGGTCGGCGAGGGTCGCTCCGCTGCCCTCGACGGCCTTGGCGCCGCCGGTGTAGGTGCGGAGGATGGTCGGGATGCGGACCTCGATGGCCATGGCGTGGGCTCCTGTCGGAAGGGCGGGCGGGGCGAAAGGCGGTGGGGCGGGCGTGCTGCGTGCGCGCGGACGGGCGCGGCGAGGTGCGGGGTGGTGCGCGGTCGGGCCGGTCAAGCGGCGGCGCAGCGCGGACACATGGCGCTGGCGAGGCGGCACAGGTCGACGTGCAGCCGCGCCACGAGCAGCGGGGTGCCCGGCGTCTGTTCGCTCACGTCGATGGAAACCATGCGGTCATCGTATCGATTCCCGGTCCGGGTTCCCGAGTGTGATCTCGCATGACGGACGTTTTGCGCCCGTCATGCGAGACGGGCGCCTCAGTAGGCGTCGACGACCTCGACCTCTTCCTCGGCGATCTCGCCGTCCACGATCCGGTACGAGCGGAACTGGAAGGGCCCCGCCCCGTCGGTGTCCGCCGTGGAGACGAGCACGTAGTGCGCGCCGGGCTCGTTGGCGTACGAGACGTCGGTCCGCGAGGGGTAGGCCTCGGTGGCGGTGTGCGAGTGGTAGATGACGACCGGCTCCTCGTCGCGGTCGTCCATCTCGCGGTAGAGCTTCAGCAGGTCGCCCGAGTCGAACTCGTAGAAGGTGGGCGAGCGGGCGGCGTTGAGCATCGGGATGAAGCGTTCGGGGCGGCCCGAGCCGGCCGGGCCCGCGACCACGCCGCAGGCCTCGTCCGGGTGGTCCTCGCGTGCGTGCGCGACGATCTGGTCGTAGAGGGCCCGTGTGATGGTCAGCATGGGCATCAGGATAAGCGGAGGGGCCCGCCCGTACCGAGGGTTGGTACGGGCGGGCCCATATGCTGGACGGCGCCGGGAGGCGTCCGCGGTTCTACCGCTTGAAGGACGCGTTCTCCGGGTTGCGCGCCTTGAGCACCAGGTAGGACACGCCCAGGATCAGGGCCCACAGCGGGGCACAGTACAGCGAGACCCGGGCCTCCTCGTCGACGCCCATCATCACGATGACGCCGAGGATGAACAGCAGGGCGAACCAGCTGGTGTAGGGGGCGCCGGGCGCCTTGAACGAGGACTGCGGCAGCTCACCGCGGTCGGCCCTGGCCCGGTAGCGGATCTGCGAGACCAGGATCATGATCCAGGCCCACATGCCGGAGATGGTGGCGAACGAGACGACCTTCTCGAAGGCGTCGCCGGGCCACTGGTAGTTGATCCACACGCCGACCAGCATCAGCCCGGCCGAGAAGGTGGTGCCGATCAGCGGCGTGCCCGACTTCGTCAGCCGGGTGAAGAGCGCCGGGCCCTGCCCGTTGAGGGCGAGGTCGCGCAGCATGCGGCCGGTGGAGTACATGCCCGAGTTGCAGGAGGACAGGGCGGCGGTCAGCACCACGAAGTTCACGATCGCGGCGCCGACGCCGAGGCCCATCTGCTCGAAGGCGGCGACGAACGGCGAGACGCCGGGCTGGAAGTGCGTCCACGGCACGACCGACAGGATCATGATCAGCGCGCCGACGTAGAAGACGGCGATGCGCCACGGCACCGTGTTGATGGCCTTGGGCAGGGTCTTCTCGGGGTCCTTGGACTCACCGGCGGTGACGCCGACGAGCTCGACGGCGAGGAAGGCGAACATCACGATCTGCAGGGTCATGACGGTGCCGCCGATGCCCTTGGGGAAGAAGCCGCCGTCGGCCCACAGGTGGGTCACGGAGGCGGTGTCGCCCGCGTCGGAGAAGCCGAGGGTGAGGATGCCGGCGCAGATCAGGATCATGCCGATGATGGCGGTCACCTTGACCATCGAGAACCAGAACTCCAGCTCGCCGAAGAGCTTCACGGAGATCAGGTTCGCGCCGTACAGGACGATCGTGAAGACGAGGGCGGAGACCCACTGCGGGATGTCCCACCAGTACGTCATGTACGTGGCGGCCGCGGTGACCTCGGTGATGCCGGTGACCACCCAGAAGAGCCAGTAGGTCCAGCCGGTGACGAAGCCGGCGAAGGGGCCGACGAACTCGCGGGCGTACTCCGAGAAGGAGCCGGAGACCGGTCGGTACATGAGCAGCTCGCCCAGGGCCCGCATGATGAAGAAGATCACGAGGCCGGCGATGGCGTACGCCAGGATGAGGCTGGGGCCGGCCTTGGAGATGGCCTTGCCCGCGCCGAGGAAGAGCCCGGTGCCGATGGCTCCGCCGATCGCGATCATCTGGATCTGACGGGCGCCGAGGCCTCGCTGGTAGCCCTCGCCGTCGGCGGCCGCGGCCTTGCCGGACGCGTTGTCGTGCTGGTCGACCTGCATTGAGGTCATGGTTCTGGTGCGCCTTTCTCCACGCTGATCCCCCCGGATATGGATGGAGTGCCACCGGCGGTCCGCCGGCCCGAGCGCACCCGGGGACATGGGTGGCGTTCCCGGGCGATCGTGAAGATTTACCACGATCGCACTCGTGATCGAGATGGAGGAAAGCAGGCCAAAAAGCCCCTCTTTCAACCAAAGAGGGGCGTCTTGGTAATCTGATCGTTATGCGGATCTGAGCGTCCGCTGAGCGAACATGATCGCCGCGGTGGACCCGGCGAGGGTCAGGGCATCAGCGTCTCGACGAGCGTCTCCTGCAGTGCACCCAGCCAGAGGTACGCCATCACCATCGGCTTGCGCGGGTCGGAGTCCGGCAGCCGGTAGAGGTCGTCGTTCTCGTCCTCGTCGGTGACCTCCAGCCGGGTGCCGATGGTCAGCCGCAGATCGTTCAGCGCGCCGAGCCAGTGGCGGGAGTCCTCGGCGGACAGCTTCAGCACCGCGCCGCCCTCCCCCGCCACGCCGAGCGCGTCGAGGCTCCGCACCACGGCGACGGCGTCCTGGCGCTTGCGGGCGCGCAGATCGTTCTCGGTGAAGCGGCGGAACTCGGCGGAGGCGGCGCGCAGCTCCTCGTCGTCGTCCGCGTACGCGTTCGGGAAGAGCCGGGCCAGCGCCGGGTCGGCCGGCGGCTCGCTCGGGCCGTCGCGGAACAGCGCGGCCAGCGGGTCCTCACCCTGGGCCGGCTGGTCGCCGGGGCCGATCAGCTCCAGCAGCTGCACCGCCAGGGAGCGGAGGATGGAGACCTCGACCTCGTCGAGGGGGACGGCCGCGCCGCCGCCCGGCAGCGCCTCGAAGTGCCCGCTCATCAGCCGCGGTCCTGGGAGAGCGTCGCCCACAGCCCGTACCCGTGCATCGCCTGCACGTCTCGCTCCATTTCCTCGCGGGTGCCGCTGGACACCACGGCCCGGCCCTTGTGGTGCACGTCGAGCATCAGCTTGTGCGCCTTGTCCTTGGAGTAGCCGAAGTACGCCTGGAACACGTACGTCACGTAGCTCATGAGGTTGACCGGATCGTTGTGCACGATCGTCACCCACGGCACGTCGGGTTCGGCGACGGCGAACGACTCTTCGGCCGCTTCGGGGCGTTCGATCTCAGTAGGAGCAACACTCACTCAGCCAATGCTGCCACTGGGGGTGGGGGGTCGCACAAACCGGCCGGGCAAACGGCGTTCAGAGAAATCGTCACTCTGACGAGTATTCGGGGTAGCATCGTCGTATGAATGCTGCGGATCTTGGGCTGCCGGTGGACGTGCCGTCTACCGCGCTCTTCACCGACCAGTACGAGCTGACCATGCTCCAGGCGGCGCTGCGGGGCGGGACCGCCGACCGGCGCTCGGTCTTCGAGGTCTTCACCCGGCGCCTGCCGGAGGGCCGCCGCTACGGTGTCGTGGCCGGCACCGGCCGCGTCCTGGACGCCGTGGAGAACTTCCGCTTCGACGCGGGCGTCCTCGGGTTCCTGCGCGAACACGGCATCGTCGACGAGCCGACCCTCGCCTGGCTGGCGGACTACCGCTTCAGCGGGGACATCTGGGGCTACCCCGAGGGCGAGGTCTACTTCCCCGGCTCGCCGATCCTGCGCGTCGAGGGCTCCTTCGCCGAGTGCGTGCTGCTCGAGACGGTGGTCCTGTCGATCCTCAACCACGACTCGGCCATCGCGGCCGCCGCCTCCCGGATGTCCTCGGCGGCCGGCGGCCGGCGGCTGATCGAGATGGGCGCGCGCCGCACGCACGAGCTGTCCGCGGTCGCCTCGGCCCGCGCCGCGTACGTCGGCGGCTTCGACTCCACCTCCGACCTGGCGGCCGGCTTCCGCTACGGCATCCCGACCGTGGGCACGTCCGCGCACGCCTTCACGCTGCTGCACGACACCGAGCGCGACGCCTTCCGCGCCCAGGTGGAGTCCCTGGGCCGCGGGACGACGCTGCTGGTCGACACGTACGACGTCGCCGAGGCGGTGCGCACCGCCGTGGAGGTGGCCGGGCCCGAGCTGGGCGCGGTGCGCATCGACTCCGGCGACCTGCTACTGGTCGCGCACCGGGTGCGCCAGCAGCTGGACGAGCTGGGCGCGCGCGACACGCGGATCATCGTCACCTCCGACCTGGACGAGTACGCCATCGCCTCGCTGGCGGCCGCGCCCGTGGACGCGTACGGCGTGGGTACGCAGCTGGTCACCGGCAGCGGCCACCCCACCTGCTCCATGGTGTACAAGCTCGTCGCCCGCGCCGAGTCCGCGGACCCGCGGGCCCCGCTGCAGCCGGTGGCGAAGAAGTCGCTGGGCGGCAAGATGTCGATCGGCGGCCGCAAGTGGGCCGCGCGGCGCCCCGGTGCGGACGGGACCGCCGAGGCGGAGGTCGTCGGCACGGGCCCGGTCCCGCCGGAGCTCGCCGGCCGCCAGCTCCTGGCCGAACTGGTCAAGGGCGGCGAGATCGTGGCCCGCGAGCCGCTGGACGCGGCGCGCGAGCGGCACATCGCGGCGCGCGCGGGGCTGCCGATGTCGGCCACGCAGCTCTCGCGCGGCGAGCCCGTCATCCCGACGGAGTACCTCTGACCGGCGACCGCCGGCGGGGCGGTCCGCCGGGCCCCCTCCCGCCGGGCGGGCGAAGTCTCTAGGCTCGGTGGCATCCCCGACCGAAGCCGGCCGTCGACCGCTCCCCCACCACCGAAGGACACCCGCCATGCACCGCGCATTGATCGTCGTGGACGTTCAGAACGACTTCTGCGAGGGCGGCAGCCTCGCGGTGGCGGGGGGCGCGGACGTCGCCGCCGCCATCACGGACCTGATCGGCGAGGCCGCCGGGGCCGTGTACCGGCACGTGGTGGCCACCCGGGACCACCACGTCGACCCGGGCGGCCACTTCTCCGAGACCCCCGACTACGTCAGCTCCTGGCCGCGGCACTGCGTGGCCGGTACGGAGGGCGTGGGCTTCCACCCGAACTTCGCCCCCGCGGTCGCCTCGGGCGCGATCGACGCGGTCTTCGACAAGGGCGCGTACGAGGCCGCGTACAGCGGCTTCGAGGGCGCGGACGAGAACGGCGTCCCGCTCGCGCGGTGGCTGCGCGAGCGGGAGGTGAGCGAGGTCGACGTGGTGGGCATCGCCACGGACCACTGCGTGCGCGCCACGGCGCTGGACGCGGCCCGCGAGGGCTTCGGAACCCAGGTGCTCCTGGACCTGACGGCGGGCGTCTCCGCGGAGACCACCCAGCGCGCCCTGGACGAGCTGCGCGCGGCGGGCGTCGAACTGACCGGCAAGCCGGTCGTCTGACAGCCCGAGCCGCAGGGAGCCGCGCCGGTCCGGCAGGAGCCGGGAAGGCCCCGGGGTCTGTCGTGTGGATCGGGCTGGATCGGGCTGGATCGGGGAGTGGCGTCCGGCGCCGTGCATCGCAAGGCGGAGGAGGGAGCCACTACGGAGCATGGGCGACCGACGACAACGCCGCGAGGTGCGGTGTCCGGACACCACGAGCCCAGCANCACGAACCCAGCAGGATCCACACGAGAGGCCCCTAGGCGCCCCGTGGAGCTTCCCAGGCGCGGGACTGCGGCAGGAGGGCCCGGATCGGGTGCCAGAGCTCCGTGCCGGCCTGCGGGGAGGCCCGCCACAGCAGGCCGTCCGGGTGGTGGAGGACCGCGGTGATCTCGTCGGGGGTCGGCGGGTGGGTGTTGCCCCGCAGGTAGACGGCGCGCAGGCCCAGGTTCCGCAGCCGGGTCAGGGCGCGGGCGCGGTTGGCCGCGTGGACCAGGATCCGCACCGTCGAGCCGTCGCCGACCGGGCTGGGCAGGCCGATCGCGACCACGACGTTGCCGCCGGGCAATTTGGTGAAGCCTCCACCGGGCATGCTGAACCACTCCCCCGTGAGATGGTCTGTCAATAGGAACGGGCCCCCACGCACCTAAACAGAATCGGCCGCCGCCCGCTAGGGGGCGACGGCCGATCATGCTCTGACCTGCGACGACAGGGTCTACTTCGTCGACGGGCCGACCTGGACCGTGATCGTGCGGCCGTTCTTCGGCTGCTTCACGATCGAGATCCTGGTGTTGGTGTCAGTTACCTTGACACCCGCACGCGCGGTCTCCTCGTACCAGTAGACGCCCTTGCGGTCGTCGAAGACCGGGACACCGGACTGGCTCTTGATCCGCAGCGGCACGTCGGCCTTGTGCAGCGAGAAGCTGTCCGTCCGGTACCGGCTGAAGGGCGAGTCGAACGCCTGGATCCGGTTGCGCAGCAGCGTGCCGTCGGCCCACTTCATGGGCTTGGCGTGGGCGTCGATCGGCAGGATCAGGCCCTCGCCGGGGTGGACGGCGGTGTTGTTGTCCTTCTGGGAGGTGTCCCACTGCCAGATCAGCAGACCGGTCTGGTACGGGTAGTGCTCCACCCAGCTGTCCTTCGGCGCGGCGAAGCCGAAGTTGTACGGGCCGACCTTCAGGGTGCCGTCGTACGAGACGTACTGCCGGTTCTCGGCGATGTAGTACTGCTCGTACTCGTTGGTGAAGGAGGCGCCGATCCGGGAGAAGCCCTTCGCGGTCCAGCCGTTGTCACCGTTCTCGGCGTTGTCCGAGAAGACCGGGGCACCGTCCGCCGTGAGCGTGATGGCGTCGGCCGTGAAGCCCTTGCCGCCCGCGCCGCCGTCGGTCTGGTAGCGGAAGCGGAGGTCGACCTTCTTGCCCGCGTACGCGTCGAGCGGGAAGGCCAGCTTCTGCCAGGAGCCGGAGACGTCCGTCAGCGCCGGGGCGCCGCTCGCGTCCGCCGGGATGGCCTTGCCGTTCGCCGTGCCGGCGAGCGCGGTCCACTGCTTGCCACCGTCGGTCGACACCTCGGTGTAGAGGTAGTCGTAGTCCTTCTCGATGTCCCACCAGGCGTCGAGCGTCAGCTCGGCCTTGGTCCTGCCGGTGAGGTCGACCGAGCGGGTGAGGGTGTTCTTGAGGTCGTCACCCATGTCGCTCCACCACTGCGTGGCGCCCTCGGCGGGCTTCACGACCGGGGTGGTGACCTTCTTCTTCGGCAGCTCGACGACGAGGGCCTGCGGGTTCTTGGTGTTGTACTCCGAGACGCCCAGGGTGTGCTTCGACTTGGTCGCCGCCTTGGCCTTCTCGTAGTTCAGCCAGCCGAGCTGCAGCTTGTCCCACGACGTCATGTCGCCGGGCATGTCGCCGATCTCGTTCTTGCCGAGGCCGAGCCAGGAGCCGGACGACATCAGGGACCAGAAGCCGGTCGAGTTCTCTGCGCCCGCCTTGCCGGAGGTGTCGTACAGGTCCGGCAGGCCGAGGTCGTGGCCGTACTCGTGGGCGAAGACGCCGAGGCCGCCGTTCTCCGGCTGCATCGTGTAGTCGCCGACCCAGATGCCGGTGCTGCCGATCTGGGTGCCGCCGGCCTTGTTGTTGGCCGGGCCGGTCTTGCCGGCGTCGGTGCCGTACGCGTACCAGCGGTGGGCCCACAGCGCGTCGGAGCCCTGGGCGCCGCCGCCCGCGGACTCGTCCTCACCGGCGTGGACGATCTGGAAGTGGTCGATGTAGCCGTCGGCCTCGTTGAAGTTGCCGTCGGCGTCGAAGTCGTAGCGGTCCCACTGGTCGTACTGGGCCAGCTGCGCCTTGATCTCGGCGTCGGTCCTGCCGGCCGCCTTCTGCTGCGCGGTCCACGCGGTCACACCGTCGCGGACGGCGTCCCACACGTTGGCGCAGTTGCTGTTGCCGCAGTAGTTGGAGCCGTAACGGGCCTCGTTGTACTCGACCTTGACCCAGTCGGAGACGGCGCCGTCGACCGAGTAGCGGCCCGACGAGGTCCTCTCGTAGTAGGTCTTCAGCGAGTGCTTCTGCTGGCCGGTCTTCTTGTCCTTGCCCGTACCGAAGTACAGGTCCTGGAAGTGTTGCCGGTTGTAGTCCTTCTGCCAGGCCGTCGAGTTGTCCTTCGAACGGTCCGGCTCGGCTATCCGGTTGTGCAGCGGACCGGGCGTGCCGCCGAACTTCGGCTTCGGCTCGGTGGTGTCGTCGTCCGCACGGTCGACGAGCGTCGTGTTGTCGACCTTGTCGCCGAACTCGACCAGGATGGTGAAGATCTTGTCCGTCTTCTCACGGCCCAGCTCGACGTACTTCTTGTCGTCGAGCTTGACGACCTTGGAGGCACCCCTGCGCTCCACCTTGAGGTCGCCGGCCAGCACCTGCTCCAGCGCGGCCTCGCGCGCCTGGGCCTGCTGCTTGCTGAACGGGCCGTCGAGGTCGTGGTCGACCTTCGCGGCGTGGTCGTGCCCCGGGGCCCCGTGGGCCTCGTGTGCGCCGGGCGCCGGGTCGTGGCGCTCGATGCCGTCGGTGGGCCGGTTGTCTGCCTGGGCCGTGGTGAGGGCCGAGGCGGTCGCGGCGGTGGCGGCCAGGGCCACGATCACCGCGGACGCCCTGAACGCGCGTCGTCTGCTGGTCACTTAATGTCCTCCCCGCGCCCGCGATCCGCGGATGGGGGGTCGAAGTGTTATCCGCGTGCGGAGTCGCGCCATAAGTGACGACATTCGACCGGATGAACGGGAGAAAAGACAGATCTTGACTTGGACAGACCAAGCCACTATGCGCCACGCGTGATCCGCATTCCGGACGAACCGAGCGGCCGCCACCCGGAGTTCGGGTGGCGGCCGCCCGGCGGGAGCAGACGCAGGTCAGCGGGTCTCACGGTACCGAAGGACCCACCTCCACGGTGAGGGTGGCGCCGTTCCCCGGCTGCGCGACGATCGCGATGCGGGTGTTCGTGTCGGTGGTGCGCACACCGGCGTACCGGTTCTCCGCGGACCAGTACACGCCCTTGTGGTCATCGAAGACCGGATTGCCCTTCTGCGGCGGGATGTACAGCGGTACGTCCTGCTTGTGCAGGGTGAATCCGGGCGTCGGGAGGCGGCTGAACGCCGCGTCGTACGGGGTGATCTTGTTGGACACCGGCGTGCCGTCCGTCCACCGCATCGGATCCGGGTGGGCGTCCACCGGCAGCAGCAGTCCCTGCCCCGGGTGCTCGGAGACGTTGTTGTTGCGCTGCGAGGTGTCCCACTGCCAGATCAGCAGGCCCGGCCCGTAGGCGTAGTGCTCGACCCAGTTCTCCCTCGGCCTGCCGAAGCCGAAGTTGTACGGCCCGACCTCCAGGGTCCGGTCGTACGAGACGTACTGCCGGTTCTCGGCCAGGTAGAACTGCGCGAACACCCCGGTGACCGACTCGCCCACCCGCGAGAACCCGCGCGCGACCCATGTGGTGCCGGCGCTCTCGGCCCCGTCCGCGACGAGCGTGACCCCGTCCGCCGTGACGGCGATGCCGTCGGCCGCGAAGCCCATGCCGGACACGCCGCCGTCCGTGCGGTAGCGGAAGCGGATGCCGATCTCCTGGCCGGTGAACGCGTCCAGGGGGTACACCAGCTTCCGGTACGCGCCCGACACACCGGTCAGCGCCGGCTTGTCGCCGCCGTCGCGCGGGATCGGCCGGCCGTCCGCCGTGCCGTCGATCGTCCGCCAGCTCGCGCCGCCGTCCGTCGAGACCTGTGCGTACAGGTGGTCGTAGTCCTTCTCGATGTCCCACCAGCCGTCGAGGGTCAGCGCCGCACGGGTCCGGCCGGTCAGGTCGACCGGGCGGGCGAGGGTGAGCGTGTGGGAGAGGTCGTCGCCGTGGTCGCTCCACCACTGGCGTGCGCCCTCGGCCGGGCGCACCACGGTCGTGGTGACGGTCTTCTCCGGCAGCTCCACCACCAGCGCCTGCGGCCGCTTCGTGTTGAGCGCCGAGACGCCCAGCGTGTGCGTGGACGCGGTCGCCGCCTCCGCACGTTCGTAGTTCAGCCAGCCGAGCTGGAGCTTGTCCCAGGCGGTCATGTCCCCCGGCAGGTCCCCGATCGACTCCTTGCCGGTGCCCAGCCAGGACCCGGACGACATCAGCGACCAGAAGCCGACCGAGTTCTCCACGCCCGGCACGTTGCTCGTGTCGTACAGGTCCGGCAGGCCCAGGTCGTGCGCGTACTCGTGGGCGAAGACGCCCAGGCCGCCGTTCTCCGGCTGCATGGTGTAGTCGCCGACCCAGACGCCGGTGTCGGCGACCGGCACCCCGCCCGCCTTGAACCCCGCCGGGCCCCGGTCGCCGTCGTCCCTGCTGTACGCGTAGCCGCGGTGCGCCCACAGCGCGTCGGAGCCCTGGGCGCCGCCGCCCGCCGAGCCGTCCTCGCCGGCGTGCACGATCTGGAAGTGGTCGACGTAGCCGTCCGGCTCCTCGAAGACCCCGTCGTTGTCGTGGTCGGTCCGGTCCCACGCGTCGAACCGCGCCATCTGCTCCGCGAGCTGGGCGTCGGTGCGGCCCGCGGCCTTCTCGCCGGCCACCCAGGCGGCCACCCCGTCGCGGACCAGGTCCTCCACGTTGGGGCAGTTGTTGTTGCCGCAGTAGTTGGAGCCGTAACGGGCCTCGTTGTACTCCACCTTCACCCAGTCCGAGACCTCGCCCTCGACGGAGTAGCGGCCCGACGAGGTCCGCTCGTAGTACGTCTTGAGCGACTCGACGCCGTCGCCCTCGCCGAAGTACAGGTTCCGGAAGTGCTCACGGTCGTAGTCCGGGCGCCAGTCGGTCGAGTTGTCCTTCGTGCGGTCCGGTCGCGGTATCCGGTTGTGCAGCGGGCCCGGTGTACCGCCGTACTTCACGACCGCCGGCTCGGGGCCGCCCGGGCCGTCCGGGTCGTACATCGTGGAGTCGTCCACCCTGTCGCCGAACTCCACCAGGATCGTGAAGATCCGGTCGGTGCGCTCACGGCCCAGCTCGACGTACTTGCGGTCGCCGAGCCTGACCACCCGCGAGCCGCCGCGCCGCTCCAGCCTGGCGCGGCCGGCGAGGAGTTGCTCCAGCGCGGCCTGTCGCTGCAGCCGCTGCCGGGCGCTGTAGGGGCCGTCGATCACGTGTCCGTCGTGCTCGCCCTCGGCGGTGCCGTGGGCGGCGTCGTCGTGGGCGCCCGCCGGGGCCGCGGCGGGGGGCGGTCCGGTGGCGGGCGGGGGCTCCGGCACCGGGGCCGCCGCCAGCGTCAGCAGCACGGCGGCTGCGCACAACACGCGGGTCCTGTGAGTCACTTGCTGCGGTCCTCCCCTGGGTGAAGTCCATCCCGACGGCGGTTCGCGTCAACGGGCGCCCTGATCCGGCCATCTGGCATAGGCCGTGATTCTGTGCGCCCCCCATGCACCGGTACCGTGGGTTAGGTCACGCTTACTACCGGTTCCTCTCGGGAATCCACCGTCGTAGAGTCGTTGGATAGCGCGACCGAGTTGCGAGTCACTCCTACCGATGCATTGAGGACGGATCCGTCATGCCGCGTCCGACTGCCGCACAGCTCGCCTACGGTTCGGCCACCGTCGTCTTCTCGACCGTCGCCCTGCTGCTGTTCTCCCGCACCACCACCGGGCTCGGCGTCGCGCTCGTCGGAGTGGTCTCGCTCCTGCTGGGTGTCCTGGTCACGCTGAGCGTGCCGGCGCCCCGGAGGGCCCGGGCGGCCGCCGGGACCGCCGCCGACGGGGCCCCGGGCCGGCCGGCCCCGCGGGTGCCGCGCCCGCGTGCTCACGCCGAGGAGCACTCACTGCGTCGTTGAGACGACGACCGTCCTGGCCGCCTTGTCGTGCAGACCCTGCTTGTACGGCTTGTCGAGCAGGATGAGGACCAGCAGCAGCAGCGGCCACAGACAGGCGCAGCAGATCAGCGCGGGCAGCCACAGCACCATCGCCCGCGTCAGCGCGGAGTTCGCGTTCGGCACGCTGCCGTCGTTGAGCATCGCGACCCGCAGACCCATCAGCTGTTTGCCGAGCGTCTGCCCGTTGCGCTTCGCCGTCATGATGGTGTCGTAGGCGACGTACGCCACGATGGAGATGAGCTGCAGGACCCACTGACCGCCGTCTCCCCGCCACACGTCCGCGACGTCGCCGTCGTCGCCCACCCGGTCGTAGATGCGGAACGGCAGCCCGATGAGCGCGAGCGGCACGAAGACGATGAACCAGTCGATGAGCCGGGCCAGGACGCGCTTGCCCGAGTCGGCGAGCGGCGGCATCCCGGCGAGCGGGTCCGCGCCGCCGTACCCGTAGGGGCCGCCGGGACCACCGCCGTAGGATCCGCCGGGACCGCCCGGACCGTAGGGGCCGCCTCCGCCTCCGCCGTACGGCCCGCCGCCCCCGCGGTACGGGTCCGAGGCGCCTCCGCCGTACGGGTTGCCCGGCCCCGGCCCGCCACCGCCCGGTGGAGGCGGAGGGGGCGCCGGTGGCTCCTCCGGTCTCTTGCGGAACGGGTCGTCCTCGGGGGGTGGGCCGGCGGGCGGCGGTTCGTTGCTCATGTGGGCAGTGCAACCCGCCCGCCGAGGCCCCGCAACGGATCACCCGCCGTTCGGGCTAGGGCCTGTCTTCCGGACCAGGCCGGAGCAGGGAGCGGGGTCCGGTGCGGGCGGAAGCACGGCGGAGGAGGGAGCCTCCCCCGGTGCCCGAAGGGCAGCGGGGGAGGATGTGCGCGCCAGGCCGCGCGAGCCCGGCAGGGATCCGGAGGACAGGCCCTGGCGCAACCCCTCCGGGTCAGGTGCCGGCCACGAAGGTGTGCGCGGCCTTGTCGTGCCAGCACTGGCGCCAGGGGCGGTCGATCAGCGCCCACAGCACGTTGACGACACCGATCACGAGGACGCCCAGCACGCTGTAGACCAGCCAGCGGCGCAGCGCGGCTCCGAACGCCGGGGGTTCGTGCGACTCGATGTCCCGCACGTCCAGACCGCAGAGCTTCTTGCCGAGGGTCCGCCCCCACTTGGCGGTCGGCACCGCGTCGTACAGCACGCCGAGCACCAGCAGGGCGGCGAGGGCGATGCCGAAGTACGTCGACGTGGTGCCGTCCACCAGCCAGACGGTGACCGTCTCGCCCGACTGCTTGGCCTGCTGGATCTTGCCGTCGATGTGGTCGAGGGCCTTGCTGACGGACGGCACGGCGACCGCGCCGACAGCCGCGCCGAGGACCACCGTGTCGATCAGCCGGGCCGCCAGCCGCTTGCCGAGGGCGGCCGGGCGGGCGGCGGCCTGGGCCTGGGCCGCCTGCAGGAACGGGTCGTTCACCGGGGGCTTCCACGGGACGACCGGCTGGTCGGGCTGCTCCGGACGGGCGAGCTGGTGCACCTGCTGCGCCCAGGAGGCGGCCCCGCCGCCGGGCCCGTGGGTGACGGGCGTCGCGGGAGCGGGAGCCGGTGCCGGAGCCGGGGAGGGAGCGGGTGCCGGGGACGGCGCGGCGGGCGCGGGCGCGGGCGCCGCGGCGGCGGCGGCCGCCGGGGCGTGCGTCTGCTGCTGGGCCGGGACCTGCGGGGCGCGCGGCGCGTCCGCGCCCGGGGCGCGGATCGTCATGGTGCCCTCGGCCGGCGGGGCCTCCCGGCCCCCGGACCCGGGGTTCCGCGGCGCCGGCTTCTGCGCGCGGATCGTGACCGTGCCGTCGGAGCGGGGCTGCACCTGCCGTACGCCCGGGAGGGCGCCGCCCGTCGGGTCCGGTCCCCCCGCGGGCACCCGCGGGTCGCCCGGCGGCGGCGGAGCCCCCTGGGCGCTCTCCGCACCCCAGGACACCCGGCGGTCGCTGTCGCCGCCGAAGCCGGTCTGGCGCGAGGCGTCGGCCTGCCAGACGGAGGCGGGCTCCTGCTGGGCCGCCGCTTCCGCGGCGGCCTCCTCCTCGTCGAAGAAGACCGGGCCGGTCTCCTCCACGGACGGCGCGGGAGCCGGGGCCTGGGCGGGCACCGGTACGGGCGCGGCCGAGGCGGGCGGCACCGGCGCCGCCTCGCCGTCCTTGGGCGCGGGGCGGCTCGTGCCGGGCACCCAGGCGGCACCGTTCCAGTACCGGATGTACCCGGGGATGGACGGGTCGGGGTAGTAGCCGGGCGTGGGGCTGCCGTCGCCGGTTGCCGGGGTTGGGGCGCTCATCACCGTGGTCCCGTATCTCCTCGAGGCCTCAATTCAAGGCACCACATCTATCAGACCGCCGCGGGCCCACGGACCGGTCCGGCCGCAACCGCCCCCTTCCGGTCACGGACGTGGTACGGAAAGTGATGAGAACTTCTTGCCGCACGTCGCGTAATGACGGGAGGGGAAGCGCCTCTCCACCTGTGCGGGGCCGCTCCAGGACCCCGTACCGGACCACCCCGGAGAACCGGACATGGAGAGAAGGAGCAGGCCCGTGGAGCACACCGCCGTCGAGCGCGAACTGGAACTCACCCTGGTGCTGTCGCCGGAGCGCAGCATTCCCGTGCCGGCCCGGCTGACGTACCGCACGGACGACCCGTACGCCGTGCACATCACCTTCCACGTCGGCTCCGAGCACCCCGTGAACTGGACCTTCGCCCGCGAGCTGCTCGTCGAGGGCGTCTTCAGGCCCTGCGGCCACGGCGACGTGCGGATCTGGCCCACGACCCTCGACGGGCGGGGCGTCGTCCTGATGGCGCTGTCGTCGCCCGACGGGGACGCCCTGCTGGAGGCCCCGGCCATGGCGGTGTCGGCCTGGCTGGAGCGGACGCTGCGGGTGGTGCCGCCGGGCGCGGAGTCGGAGCAGCTCGGCCTGGACGACGAGCTGGCCGAGCTGCTGGCGTGAGAGGGCCGGGTCAGTCCGTCACGTACGTGTGCGTGATGAATTCGATCGAGTGGCCGTCGGGGTCCTCGATGTACACGCCACGGCCCTGGTGGAGGTGGTTGATCCGCCGGGGCTCGTGGTGGTAGGGGTCGGCCCAGTACGGCAGCCCCCGCCCGGTGATCCGGGCGAAGATCTCGTCGAACTCCGGCTCGGAGACCAGGAAGGCGAGGTGCTGCGGGACGATCCGGGGGGCGTCGTCGTCGAGGTAGTCGAGGGTGACGCCGCCCTCCAGGGGGACGCTGGCGAACGGCCCGAAGGGCTTCGGCTCGGGGGCGTCGAGCAGTTCGGTGAGGAAGCGGGCGCCGGCGAAGCGGTCGCGGCTGCGGACGATGGTGTGGTCGAGGCGTGCGGGCACTGCTCTTCTCCTTTGTCCTCGTCTGTCCCTCTGCCCCTCCACGCTAGGCCGCCCGGCCCTCGCCGGACCATCGGACATCGGCCCTAGGGCCGCGGTCGCAGGCGTCCGGCGGGATTTCAGAAGAGTTTGCCGGGGTTGAGGATGCCCAGAGGGTCGAAGGTGCGCTTGATGCCGCGCTGCAATTCCAGGCCCACCGGGCCCAGTTCCCGGGCCAGCCACTCCTTCTTCAGTACGCCGACGCCGTGTTCGCCCGTGATCGTGCCGCCGAGTTCCAGGCCGAGCGCCATGATGGCGTCGAACGAGGCGCGGGCGCGCCGCGATGCGTCGGGGTCGGCCTGGTCGAAGCAGACGACGGGGTGGGTGTTGCCGTCGCCGGCGTGGGCGCAGATTCCGATGGTCAGGTCGTACGCGGCGGCGATGGCGGCCGTGCCGTCGAGCATCTCGGCCAGCCGGCTGCGCGGCACGCACACGTCGTCGATCATCGTCGCGGTGGAGACCGTTTCCAGGGCGGTGAGCGACAGCCGCCGCGCCTGGAGCAGCAGGTCGGACTCGGCGGCGTCCTCGGCCGGGACCACCTGCGTCGCGCCCGCCGCCGTGCACAGCTCGCCGACCGCCGCCAGGTCGGCGGCCGGGTCGGGGGTGTCGAACGCCGCGAGCAGCAGCGCCTCGGTGGAGTCGGGCAGGCCCATCCTCGCGAGCCGGTTGACCGCCCGGATCGTCGTACGGTCCATCAGCTCCAGCAGCGACGGCGTGTGTCCGCTCTCCATGACGGCGCAGACGGCTTCGCAGGCGGCGGCCGCGGACGGGAACTCGGCGGCGAGCGCGAGCTGCCGCGGCGGACGCGGCCGGAGCGCCAGGACGGCGCGCACGACGACGCCGAGGCTCCCCTCGGAGCCGACGAAGAGCCGGGTCAGGTCGTAGCCGGCGACGCCCTTGGCGGTGCGGCGGCCGGTGGTCAGCAGCCGGCCGTCGGCGAGGACGACGTCCAGGCCGAGCACGTACTCCGCGGTCACGCCGTACTTGACGCAGCACAGGCCGCCGGAGGCGGTGCCGATGTTCCCGCCGATGGTGCACGTCTCCCAGCTGGAGGGGTCGGGCGGGTAGTACAGGCCGAGCGCCTCGACCCGGCGGGAGAGGGCGGCGTTGACGACGCCGGGCTCCACGACGGCGATCCGGTCGACCGGGTTGATCTCCAGGATCCGGTCCATCCGCGTGAGCGACAGCACGATGCAGCCGTCGCCGGCGTTGGCCCCGCCGGACAGGCCGGTGCGGGCGCCCTGCGGGACGACGGGCACGCGCAGCGCGGTGGCGGTGCGCATGACGTGCTGGACCTGCTCGACGGTGCTGGGCAGGACCACCACGGCGGGCGTGCCCGCCCGGCAGAAGCTCGCCATGTCGTGGGCGTAGGAGACGGTGACGTCCGGATCGGTGAGCACCGCTTCCGCCGGGAGCCCGGCCCGGAGGCGTGTCAGGAGGTCGTCCATGATCCCAGCCTGGCATCCGGGGCCATCGGTGTGAACCCGTCCGCCGATGCGGTTGGCGTGCGCGGGCGCCCGGTCGTACTGGCGCACAGTGAGCCGCATGAAGTGGCGTACGAAGAGCCGTGCGGACCGCACCGGCCGCAGAAGGCGCACGAAAGCGGAGCGGGTCACGCACACGGTGCTGCTCGCGGGCGCGGGCGCGGTGGTGGCCGGTGCGGTGCTGGTGTACGTCCCGGGCGTCCCCGGCGTCCCGGACGCCCTGCGCGGCGGGGCCGCGGCGCCGCCCGCGCCCGGCCCCGCGGCGCGGGCGCAGGAGGCGGTGCGGACCGGCACCCAGGCGTCGCTGCCCGAGCTGACCGCGCTCATCGGCGACCGCGAGCGGTGGCTGCGGGACCACCCGCGCGACGACGCCTCGTGGGCGGTGCTCGGCACCGCGTACGTGGAGCGGGCCGCGCGCGACGGCGACACCGCCTCGTACGTGCGGGCGGAGAAGGCCCTGAGGCGGTCCCTCGCCGTGCGCGCGGCCGCCCGGGGGAACATCGACGCGCAGCTCGGCATGGCCGCCCTGGCCGGCGCGAGGGGCGACTTCGCCCGGGCGAAGCGGTGGGGTGAGGCGGTACGGCAGCGCGAGCCGCGGCGCTGGCAGGCGCACGCGCTGCTCGTCGACGCCTATCGCGGGCTCGGCGACTACGAGGCCGCCGACAAGGCCGTGGAGCGGCTGCGTGCGCTGAACAAGGGTGTACCGGCGCTGTCGCGGGCCTCCCACGCCTACCGCGACAAGGGCTGGCGCGAGGACGCCGCGGCGCTGGCCTCCGACGCGGTGGCGCTCGCCGCCACCCCCGCCGAGCGGGCGGCGTGCCTCCAGCACCTCGGCGACCTGGCGTGGGAGCGCGGCGAGCCGGCGGAGGCGCTCGCCCACTACGCGCCGGCGCTGCGCCTGGTACCGGGCCACCCGCCGTCGCTCGCCGGCCGGGCGCGGGCGCTGGCGGCGCTGGGACGGGTGGACGACGCGCTGCGGGACTACGCGGCGGTCCTGGCGGAGCGGCCGCTGCCGCAGTACGCGCTGGAGGCGGGAGAGCTGTACGAGTCGCGGGGGCTGGACGGGGACGCGCGTGCGCAGTACCGCAAGCTCCGCGAGGGGGCGGCCGAGGCGCTGGCGCACGGGGTGAACGCGACGCTGGTGCTGGCCCGGTACGAGGCGGACCACGGGGATCCGGCGACGGCGGTGAAGTGGCTGACCGCGGAGTGGGGGCGGGGGCACCGGTCCGTGGACGTGGCGGACGCACTGGGCTGGGCGCTGTTCCGGGCGGGCAAGGAGGAGGAGGCTCTGAAGTTCGCCGAGCTGGCGACGGACCAGGGGGTGCGCAGTGCGCTGTTCGCCTACCACCGCGGCCAGATCGAGCGGGCGCTCGGGCGGTACGGGCCGGCGCGCCGGTACCTGACGCAGGCGCTGCGGACGAACCCGGCGTTCTCGCCGCTGCTGGCGCCGAAGGCGCGGCGGGCGCTGGCCGTGCTGGGCGAGCCGCCGGCGGGCGGGCCGGCGGATGTGCACGGTTCCGCGCCGGCGCCGGCGCGGCCCGCCCCGGGTGCTTCGGCACCCGCGTCCGGGGTGCGCACGTCCCGCCCGGATGTGCACGGTTCCGGGCCGGCGCCGGCGCGGCCCGCCCCGGGTGCTTCGGCACCCGCGTCCGGGGCGCGCGCGTCCCGCTGAGGCGGTTCTCCACCGGTGGTGGTCTCCCCGAGGGGGACGCCCGGCCCCCCGTCCCGGGCGTCCACCTTCCCCGTGGGGGGGTCCTGCGGGGGCCTGCGGGGCGCTGGGCCGCGGCCGGGCGGCGGGCTCGTGATCGGTCGGGGTCGCCCCGCACGGCCGCGCCCCGGGGCCGGGCGGCGGGTACGGGCGCGGAACGCCGGCCCGCCGCCGGACGGCCCCGGGGCGCGGGAGCCCGAGGGGTCAGAGGTTGCCTCGCTTGGCCTGCTCGCGCTCGATCGCCTCGAAGAGCGCCTTGAAGTTGCCCTTGCCGAAGCCCATCGACCCGTGCCGCTCGATGAGTTCGAAGAACACCGTCGGGCGGTCCTGGACCGGCTTGGTGAAGATCTGCAGCAGGTAGCCGTCCTCGTCGCGGTCCGCGAGGATCTTCAGCTCGCGGAGGGTCTCGATCGGGACGCGCGTGTCCCCGACCCACTCGCCGAGCGTGTCGTAGTACGAGTCCGGCGTGTCGAGGAACTGGACACCGGCCGCGCGCATGGTGCGGACGGTGGCGACGATGTCGTTCGTGGCGAGCGCGATGTGCTGGACGCCCGCGCCGCCGTAGAACTCCAGGTACTCGTCGATCTGCGACTTCTTCTTCGCGATCGCCGGCTCGTTGATCGGGAACTTGACCTTGAGCGTGCCGTCCGCGACGACCTTGGACATGAGCGCGGAGTACTCGGTGGCGATGTCGTCGCCCACGAACTCCTTCATGTTGGTGAAGCCCATGACCTTGTTGTAGAAGGCCACCCACTCGTTCATCCGGCCGAGCTCGACGTTGCCGACGCAGTGGTCGATCGCCTGGAAGGTGCGCTTGGCGGGCGGCTCGACGATCGGGTTCGCGGCGACGAAGCCGGGCAGGTAAGGGCCGTCGTAACCGGAGCGCTCGACGAGGGTGTGGCGCGTCTTGCCGTACGTGGCGATCGCGGCGAGGACGACCGTGCCGTGCTCGTCCTTGACCTCGTAGGGCTCCTCGATGCCGGTCGCGCCGTGCTCGACGGCGTACGCGTACGCCTTGCGCGCGTCGGGCACCTCGATGGCGAGGTCGATGACGCCGTCGCCGTGCTCGGCGACGTGCTCGGCGAGGAAGCGGCCCCGGTCGGTGGACGGCTTGATGACGGACGTCAGCACGAAGCGGGCGGCGCCGTTCGTCAGGACGTAGCTGGCGGTCTCGCGGCTGCCGTTCTCCGGTCCGGAGTAGGCGACGAGCTTCATGCCGAAGGCCGTGGAGTAGTAGTGCGCGGCCTGCTTGGCGTTGCCGACGGCGAAGACGACCGCGTCCATTCCCTTCACCGGGAAGGGGTCGGCCTGCCGGGCGGTGTCGGGGGTGTGGGAGATGGTCTCAGTCATGGCGGCAGGCTCTCTCCGTTCCGCAAGGTGCGCAATAGTTCGCACCAGGGCTGGGCAATGTGTGCAGTGGATGGGCACTATGGCCGGGCGTTCTGTACAGGATGACCACCCCGGAGGCTCACGTGGCGATCGATCATCTGGACGGCCGTCTCATCGCACTGCTGGCACGGGAGCCGCGTATAGGGGTTCTTGAGGCGTCACGCCGGCTGGGCGTGGCGCGCGGCACGGTGCAGGCGAGGCTGGACCGGCTCCAGTCGAACGGGGTCATCCGGGGCTTCGGGCCGGAGGTGGATCCGGCGGCCCTGGGATATCCGGTGACCGCCTTCGCGACGCTGGAGATCAAGCAGGGGCAGGGCGCGGACGTGCGGGAGCACCTCGCGGGGGTGCCCGAGGTGCTGGAGCTGCACACGACGACGGGGCACGGGGACATGCTGTGCCGGCTGGTGGCGCGCTCGAACGCGGATCTGCAGCGGGTGATCGACCGGGTCGTCGGGTTCGAGGGCATCGTCCGGGCGTCCACGGCGATCGTCATGGAGAACCCCGTGCCGCTGCGGATCATCCCGCTGGTGGAGCAGGCCGCCGGGGAGTGATCCGGCCGGGGGCGGACACCCTCCGGCAGGAAGATGCCAAGGAGTGATTGCAAAGAACTACTTGCAACTGGTTCTTTGCAACTCTACGCTGATGCCATGTCAGAGCCCGAGAAGACCGAGCCCGGCGGGCCCCGCATCCCGATCCGGCAGCTCGACCCCCGCTCCCTGCGCGGTCTGGCCCACCCCCTGCGGATCCGGCTGCTCGCCGCACTGCGCCACCACGGCCCCGCCACCGCCTCCCAACTGGCCGACCGCCTCGGCGAGTCGAGCGGCGCCACCAGCTACCACCTGCGCCAGCTCGCCTCCCACGGCTTCGTCGAGGACGCCCCGGAGCGCGGCAAGGGGCGCGAGCGCTGGTGGCGGGCGGTCCACCAGGGAACGTCCTGGGACCCCTCGCTCTTCGAGGACGAGGACCCCGGCACGCGCGGCGCGGTCAATGTGTTCCTGCACGAGATCGCGACCCTGCACGCCCAGGAGCTGAACACCTGGATCGGCACCATGCGCGACTGGCCCGGCGAGTGGGCCAGCAGCGCCGACCTGAGCGACTTCACCCTGCGCCTGAGCGCCCGGCAGCTGCGCGAGCTCGACGAGAAGGTGCACGCCGTCATCAACGGCTACCGCGACGTCGAACCGGACGAGGACGCCACGAAGGTGCGCCTCCACCTGCACGCGTTCCCGCAGCGGAGCGACTGACGGACCCACCGACCGACCCGTCGGCCCGTCGGACGACGGACGACGGACGACGGACGACGGACGACGGACGACGGACCAACGACACACAGAACCACGAACCACGAACCACGGACAGAACCACGAAAGGACCTTCCGGTATGCACCCCGACATCCATCGGCAGCTCCACGCCCTGCGCGCGGCCGAGTTACACCGCGCCGCCCGCCCGCGCCGCCGCCCCGTCCCACCCCGGCGGCGCCGCCCCGCCGTACGCGTCCGCGTGGGCTGGGTCCTCGTGGAGCTGGGACTGCGCCTGGTCCGGACGCGGGGTCCGGCCGCGCGCACCGCATGACCGCGCGGCGCGGCGGACGTGTGCCGCTGGCCGCCGTGCTGGCGGCCAACGCGATATCGATCAGCGGCAACGCGCTGACCCTCATCGGCGTCCCGTGGTTCGCGCTCCAGACGACGGGCAGCGCCGGCAAGGCCGGGCTGGTGGCGTTCTGCGCGACGCTGCCCGTCGTCGTCTCGGCGCTCGCCGGCGGGCCGGTCATCGACCGGGCCGGCCGCCGCCGGGTCAGCATCGCGTCGGACCTGGTGTGCGCCCTGGCCCTGGCCGCGATCCCGTTGCTGCACCGGGCCGGGCGGCTGGACTTCTGGGTGCTGTGCCTGCTGATGGCCGTCACCGGGCTGTTCCACGCGCCCGGCGAGACGGCGCGGCACGTCCTCGTGCCGGACCTCGCCGAACGCGCCGGTACGACGCTGACCCGGGCCGCGAGCCTCTTCGACGCGGTGTCGCGGGGCGCCCGTATGACGGGGGCCGCGCTCGCGGGCGTCCTCATCGCGGTCATGGGGGCGGAGACGGTCCTGCTGCTGGACGCCGCGACCTTCGGGGTGTCGGCGTTGCTGATCCTGGCGGGCGTACGCGGCGTCGCGGCCGCGGAGCCGCAGAAGCCGGCCGCCGCCGTGTCCTTCGCCGGCTACCGGGCCCAGTTGCGCGAGGGGTACGCCTTCGTGCTGCGCACCCGGCTGCTGCTGGCGGTGGTGCTGCTGGTGATGCTCACCAACGGGCTGAACCAGGGCTGGAGCGCGGTGCTGCTGCCGGTGCACGCGCAGCGGCACCTCGGCGGCGCGGGCGCCATCGGACTGATCACCGCCGTCTTCGGCGGCTGCGCCCTGCTCGGCGCCCTGCTGTACGCGGCGGTCGGGCACCGCTTCCGCCGGCTCCCGGTGTTCACGGTCGCGTTCCTGCTCGGTGGGGCGCCGCGGTACGTCGTCGCGGCGCTGGCGGACGGCGTGTGGCCGCTGGCGGTGGCGGCGGGGGTCGGCGGGCTGGCCGTCGGGACGCTCAACCCGATCCTCACCACGGTGCTGTACGAGCGCGTCCCCGACGCACTGCGCAGCCGTGTCTCCGGCGTGACCACGGCCGGGGTGCTGCTGGCGGCCCCGCTGTGCGGGGTGGTCACCGGCTACCTCGTGGAAGGCGCCGGACTGGTGGCCGCCCTCCTCGGGATCGGCGCCCTGTACTTCCTGGTGACACTCAGCCCGGCGCTCTTCCCGTCCTGGCGGCAGATGGACCGGCCACCGCCGCTCAGCAGCTCGGGACCTTCGTCCCCTGCTCCAGCGCCCTCAGGGACGACACCGCGTCCTTGAGCGTGGTGACGGGGATGAGCCGCATGCCGTCGGGCAGTTCGGAGACCGCCTGCGCGCACTCGTCCTTCGGTACGAGGAAGACGGTGGCGCCGTCGCGCCCGGCGGCCTGCGTCTTGAGGGACACCCCGCCGACGGCGCCGACCGTGCCGTCCGGGCTGATCGTGCCCGTACCGGCGATGTTCCGCCCGCCGGTGAGGTCGCCGCCCGCGCCGTCGCCGTCGAGCTTGTTCACGATGCCCAGGGCGAAGAGCAGCCCGGCGCTGGGCCCGCCGATGTCGGCGAGGCGCAGGGTCACCTTGACGTCCTTCGGGCTCCTGCCGAGGTAGCCGAGGGCGGCGCGGGTGGCGTCCTGCTGCGACTCCTCCATCTGCGCGATGTTGCGCTTCTCGATCTCCCTGTCGGACTGGCCGGGCGGGTAGACGGCGTCGTGCGGCAGGACCGCCCGGTCCGTACGGAACCAGCCGTCGACGACGTCCGCGAGGTCGACGTCCGTGCGGGGCCCGGTCGCGACGATGGTCGTCATGCGCAGCTGGCCCTCCGTCCTGCGGACGGGGGCGCCGGAGATGGTGATCACCTCCTGCCCCTGGTGCTTGCCCAGCACGTCGGAGGTCGAGCCGGGCTGCGCCAGCGTGAACGGCAGCGGCGCGAGCGCGGCCACCCCGAGCAGCGCGAGCACGGGCAGCCCGGAGAGCAGCAGCGCGTGGGTCCGGTTACGCAGGAGACTGGAGAGCAGCACGGTGCCAATCTAGCGGCCGCGCCCCCGCCCGCCGCGCGTCGCCCGGCCCCTCGCGTCCGGCCCCTCGCGGCCGGGCCCTCGCTTCGGGGTGCCTCAGCGCAGGGCGTCCGCGACCTCGCGCGCAGCGTCGACCACGCGCGGGCCGACGCGCTCGGGGACGGCGTCCGCGAGCATCACCACCCCGACGCTGCCCTCGATCCCGGTGACGCCCACCAGCGGAGCCGCCGCACCGCTCGCGCCCGCCTCCAGCTCGCCGTGCGTCAGCGTGTACCCGGGGTCGCCCAGGGCGCCCTGCCGGGCGGCGAGGATCGCGCGGCCGGCGGCGCCCCGGTCCAGGGGGTGGCGGAACCCCGCCCGGTAGGCCACGTGGTAGTCGGTCCAGGTCGGTTCGACGACCGCGACGGCGAGCGCCTCGGCCCCGTCGACCAGCGTCAGGTGGGCGGTGGCGCCGATGTCCTCGGCCAGCGACCGCAGGGCGGGCAGCGCGGCCTCGCGCACCAGCGGGTGGACCTGGCGGCCCAGCCGCAGCACGCCGAGGCCGACGCGGGCCCGGCCGCCGAGGTCCCGGCGTACGAGCGCATGCTGTTCGAGGGTGGCGAGCAGACGGTAGACGACGGTGCGGTTGACGCCGAGTTTGTTGGACAACTCGGTGACGGTCAGCCCGTGGTCGGTGTCGGCGAGCAGTTTGAGGACGCGCAGTCCCCGGTCGAGCGTCTGGGAGGTCTCCGCGGTCACGACGCCCTCTCCTTCGGAGTGAGTGGCGGCGGACACTCTCGTCGTCGGTTGCGGCACCGGTCCCTTCGGCGACGCACGACAGAGGCCGCCGGCAGGCCATGGCGCACCGGCTGCGCTCCGCGGCGGCGCTGCCACGGGGCGTTTCATTGCGATTGCCGGGGACAGTAGCGAGCGACTCCGCTCAGCGGAAGACCTCGTCCAGAATCCGGGCGCAAGCGGTTGCCGCCCGGGGGTTTCCTCCCGGTATGGCCCGGGGCGCCCGCGGCCGCGCCGGCCCGGGCTTCGCGCCGGTGTCCGCCGGCGCGACCATGCCGCACCGCTGACCGGGGTCAGCGCATGCGGGTGGCCCACTCCTGCACCTTTTTGATCCTTTCGCGGATCTGACCCGCCGTGGCCTCCGCGCTCGGCGGACCGCCGCACACCCGCCGCAGCTCGGTGTGGATCACGCCGTGCGGCTTGCCGCTCTGGTGGACGTACGCGCTCACCATCGTGTTCAGCTGCTTGCGCAGCTCCAGCAGCTCCTTGTGCGAAACGACCGGACGCCGCTCGGCCGGGAGCTCCAGCAGGTCGGCCTCCTCGGCCGGCTTCTGCCTGCTGTGCGCGATCTGCCGCGCCTGCCGCTTGCGCAGCAGCAGCTGCACCTGGTCGGGCTCAAGCAGTCCGGGGATGCCGAGGTAGTCCTGCTCCTCCTCGCTGCCCGGGTGGGCCTGCATGCCGAACTCGGCGCCGTCGTACAGCACCCGGTCGAAGACCGCGTCGGACTCCAGCGCCTCGAAGGGCAGCATGTCCTGCTCGCCGGTGTCCTCGTCCTGCTGCTTGTTGGCCTCGTCCATCTCCTTCTCGGACTCGGCGTAGGGGTCCTCGTCGGCCCCGTCCTTCTTCGGCTTGTCGAGGGCGTGGTCGCGCTCGACCTCCATCTCGTTGGCGAACGTCAGCAGGGTCGGGATCGTCGGGAGGAACACCGACGCGGTCTCGCCGCGCCTGCGGGAACGTACGAAACGGCCCACGGCCTGCGCGAAGAACAGCGGGGTCGAGATCGTCGTCGCGTACACGCCGACGGCGAGACGCGGCACGTCGACGCCTTCCGACACCATCCGGACGGCGACCATCCACCGGTCGTCACCCTCGCTGAACTCGTCGATCCGCTTCGACGCGCCCGCGTCGTCGGACAGGACGACGGTCGCCTTCGTCCCGGTGATCTCCCGGATGAGCTTGGCGTAGGCGCGCGCCGAGTCCTGGTCGGAGGCGATGACCAGCCCGCCCGCGTCGGGGATGCCCTTGCGCACCTCGGTGAGCCGCTGGTCGGCGGCGCGCAGCACGTTCGGCATCCAGTCGCCGCGCGGGTCGAGCGCCGTGCGCCAGGCCTGTGAGATCGCGTCCTTGGTCATGGGCTCGCCGAGCTTCGCCGCGACCTCGTCGCCCGCCTTGGTGCGCCAGCGCATGTTGCCGCTGTAGCTGAGGAAGATCACGGGCCGGACGACGCCGTCACCGAGGGCGTTGCCGTAGCCGTACGTGTAGTCGGCGGACGACCTGCGGATGCCGTCGTTGCCTTCCTCGTACGTGACGAACGGAATGGGGTTGGTGTCGGACCGGAACGGCGTGCCGGTGAGCGCGAGGCGCCGCGTGGCCGGCTCGAAGGCCTCCAGGCACGCCTCGCCCCACGACTTGGAGTCGCCGGCGTGGTGGATCTCGTCCAGGATCACCAGCGTCTTGCGCTGCTCGCTGCGGTTGCGGTGGAGCATCGGGCGCACGCCGACGCCGGCGTAGGTGACCGCGACCCCGTGGTACTCCTTGCTGAGCGGCCCGGCGCTGTAGTCGGGGTCCAGCTTGATGCCTATGCGCGCCGCCGCGGCCGCCCACTGCTTCTTCAGGTGCTCGGTCGGCGCGACCACGGTGACCTGCTGCACGACGTGGTGGTGCAGCAGCCAGGACGCGAGCGTGAGCGCGAAGGTGGTCTTGCCCGCGCCGGGCGTCGCGACCGCGAGGAAGTCGCGCGGCTGCTCCTGGATGTACTTCTCCATCGCTGCCTGCTGCCAGGCGCGCAGCTTGTTGGCGGTGCCCCAGGGGGCGCGGCCGGGGAAGGCGGGTGAGAGGTGATGGGAGGCGGTAGTAGTCACGGTCTCCGCTTCGGGCCTCGGTTACGGCGTTACGTACGACAACCGGGCCACCCTACCGGGGGCCCCGGTCCCCTCCCGGCCGTACGCGGCCGTGACCGCGCGGACTGCGATGCGGCTCACACCGCCCGGGCCGGCACCCCGGTCAGCGGTCCCGCGCCGCCCCCAGCCGCGTCGCCACCCAGGCCCCCGCCAGCGCCACCACGGCCACCGGCAGGAACACCGCGGCGAAGGCCGCGGGGTGCGAGCCCGCGGCTCCGGACGCCGCGGTGTGCCCGGCGACGGAGCCGCCGCCCAGCGCTGCGAAGGCGGCCCCGCCCGCGGCGAGGAGCAGCACGTTGGCCAGGCCGTCGGAGATCTGCAGGGCCGCCGAGTTGGCGCCCGCCTCCTCCGGCGCCGACAGCTTCAGCAGCAGCACGCTCGTCGAGGCGAGGACCATGCCCATGCCGAAGCAGCCGACGCCCCACGCCACGCCCACGATCCACACCGGCACGGAGGGGATCAGCACGCTCGGCACGGTCGCGATGGCCGCCGCGACCAGCAGCATGCCGAGGACGACCAGCCGCTCGCGGTAGGGCTCCACGCGCGGCCGCGCCTGGACGAACGAGCCCAGCGCCCAGGCCGCGCCGCCCACCGCCAGGGAGAGACCGGCCATGGTGGGGCTCAGGCCCCGCTCGCTGACCAGCATCAGCGGCACGAACGACTCCGCCGTGATGAACGACCCGGCCGCCACGCCGCGCAGCAGCACCACCGACGGCAGGCCCCGCGCCGCCCGGTAGGTGCCGCGCGGCAGCAGCCCGCGCACGGCGGGCGCCACGAGCGCCGCCCCCGCCACCGCCGGGAGCACCGACAGCCACCAGGCGTCCTGGACGGACACGGCCTGCCCCGCGTACTGCAGCAGCCCCGCCCCGAGCGATATCGCCAGCGCCAGCCGGATGCGGCGCCCGTCGAACGGCACCGCGGGCGCCGCGGGGTCCGCCGGGCCGGACGCCCGGCGCCGTATCGCGGGCAGCGCGAGCGCCAGCGGCAGCACGACGAGCACGGGGATGCCGACGAAGACCCAGCGCCAGCCCAGCCGTTCGGTGACCGTGCCCGCCACCAGCGGTCCCACCACGGACGGCACGATCCAGCCCGCGGCGAACGCGGCCATGATCGCCGGTCGCAGGTGTTCCGCGTAGGCGCGGCTGACGACGACGTACAGCGCCACGATGACGAGGCCGCCGCCGAGGCCCTGGACCGCGCGGCCGGCGATGAACAGCCACATGGCCCCGGCCGTTCCGGAGAGCAGCAGCCCGGCCGCGAAGGCGGAGATGCCGGCGGCGAGCGGGGCGAGCGGGCCGGCGCGATCGGACCACTGGCCGGACAGGACCATGGCGAAGAGGCTGGTGGTGAAGTACGCGGAGAACCCGAACGCGTACAGCGGGATCCCGTCCAGCTCGCGCGCGGCCACCGGCATCGCCGTCCCGACGGCGGTCGCCTCGAAGGCGATCAGCAGGACGACGGAGACGATGCCGGTACTGAGCGCGCGGTGGTCCCGGTCGAGGACACCGCCGGCCTTCGCGGGGTCGGCGGTGGGTGTCCGGGCACTGCTCTCCAAGGCGGTCATGCCCCTCACAGTAAGGGCCAACCGGTGCTTTGACCCCTGTCCTGGGGCGGGTGGGCCCTGGTCCCTTGGTCCTACGACCCGCACGGTGGACGCGGCATGGCAGTCGTGTCGCGACCTTCCCGGCGGCCTTCCCGGCGGCCTTCCGGCCCGGACCGCGCGGCCTGCCGTCGTTCACGCGGCGCCGCACCGGACCGTGTGCCCGAGTGGCCGGGGCCCGGATTGCGCCGTGTCCACAGCGGGCTCCGCCCGCGGGCGGTGACGCGGGTTCCATTCACGCCACCGTCTGCGTCGGGGGCGACTGAGGGCCCCTCAGATCCTGGCCAGGTCGGTGAAGCCGTCGGCGGCATGGGTGTCGGCGGCCGCCGCCGGCCGATGACGCAGAAGCAGTTGGGCGAGGGCCTCGTCACCGGGCTCGGGCAGCATCTCCGCGCGCCCCGGCACGATCATGCGGCGGAAGGCGTCACCGCGTACGGGGTCGGCGCGCGGCAGCCGCTCGGCCGGTGCCTGGGCGACGGCGGACTTGCCGGCCGCCAACACACCGGTGAGGAGGACGACGGCCGGACCGAGGCGTCCGTCGCTCAGACCGTCGGTACGGCCACCGCCGCCTGGGGGCGGATCGGGAGGCGGTTGACGGGGCGGCCGGTGGCGGCGCGGACCGCCGAGGCGACCGCCGCCGGGGAGGTGACCACCGGGACCGCGCTCGCGGCCTTGGCGCCGAAGGGTGCCACGACGTCGCGCTCCTCGACGAGCTTCACGATGCGGATGTCCGGGGCGTCGAGGGACGTCGGGAGGGCATAGCCGGTGAGGTCGGGATGGCGGACCAGACCGCGGGCCGTGCGGAGGTTCTCGGTGAGGGCCGCGCCGATGCCCTGGGTGACGCCCGCTTCGATGCGGGTGGTGAGCTGGGCCGGGTTCAGGATCCGGCCGACGTCCTGGGCGACCGCCATGTCGACCACGCGGATCGAGCCGAGCTCGATGTCGACGTCCACGACCGCGCGGATCGCGCAGAACGCGAGGCCGACGAAGGCGTCGCCCTGGCCGGCCTCGTCGAGGGGCTCGGTGGGGTGCGGCCGGCACTGGGCGGTGGCCCACAGCTCCTTGCCGTCCAGCGCCTCCATGACGGTGGTGGACAGCACGCCGTCGTACGAGGTGATCTTGCCGTCGGCGATCTGCAGCAGCTCGGTGGACATGCCGAACTTGTGGGCCAGCGGCTGGAGCAGCTGGGTGCGGACCATCTTGGCGGCGCGTTCGACCGCACCGCCCGAGACCCAGGTGTGGCGGCCGTGGGTGGCGGGCCCGGCGGGCGGCTGGTCGGTGTCGACCGAGGCGACGTGCACCTCGTCGATGCCCAGGGTCTCCTGGACGATCTGCCGGGCGAGGGTGGAGAACCCCTGGCCGGTCTCGACGGCCGCGCAGATGACGGTGGCGACGCCGTCCTGGACCTTGACCGTGGCCGTGGAGACCTCGTCCGTGCCCTCGGCGCCGAGCATGTGGACCATGCCGACCGCGTAGCCGACGCCCCGCCGCACCGCGCCGGGCTCGCCCGCGCCCTCCGGACCGCCGGGCAGCAGCCAGTCGTCCTCCGGGGAGTCCTTCGGCAGCGGCGGGAGGGGGGCCTCGCGGACCGCGCGGAGCAGTTCGGCGACCGGAGCCGGGCAGGTGACCGTCTGGCCGGTGGGCAGGATGTCCCCGGTCGCCAGCACGTTGCGCAGCCGCAGCTCCGCCGGGTCCATGCCCAGGCGCGCGGCCAGCTTGTCCATCTGGGCCTCGTACGCGGCGCAGACCTGCATCGCGCCCTCGCCGCGCACATGGCCGGAGGGCGGGTTGTTGGTGCGGACGGCCCAGCCCTCGACGAAGGCGTGCGGCACGACGTACGGGCCGCAGGCGAAGGCGACCGCCGCGGCGAGCGACTCCGGCGACGCCTCGGCGTACGCGCCCGCGTCGAGGAGGATCTGCGCCTCGACCTTGACCAGGCGCCCCTCGGCGTCGGCGTGGTGGCGGTAGCGCAACAGGGTGGGGTGGCGGTGGGCGTGGCCGAGGAAGGACTCCTCGCGGGTGGCGGCCAGCTTGACCGGGCAGCCGGTGCGCAGGGCGAGCAGGCCCAGCGGGATCTGGAAGCCGGGGTCCTCGCGGTCGCCCATGGCGCCGGGCACGCCGGTGACGACGACCTTCACCTGATCGGGGCTCAGGCCGAAGCAGGCGGCGGCGAGGTCCCGGTCGGTGTGCGGGTCGGTGGAGGCGGTGTAGATCTCCACGCCGCCGTCCGGACGCGGCACCGCGAGTCCGGCCTCGGCACCGATCGGCGCGGGGTCCTGGCGGCCGATGCGGTAGAGGCCCTCGACGATCACCTCGCCCGTCGCCTCGGGGTCGCCGTAGCGCAGCGGGATGTGCCGGATCAGATTGCCGTCGGGGTGGAGGGGCGGGGCCGCGAAGGCCTTCTCCGGGTCGGTGACGGGGTCGAGGACCTCGTACTCGACGGCGATGGCCGCGGCCGCCAGCCGGGCCGTGTCGGGGTGGTCGGCGGCGACCGCGGCGATGGCCTCCCCGTGGTGGCGGACGAGGTCGGCGGCGAAGACGGGACGGTCGGCGACGCCGCGGCCGTACGTGGCGTTGCCGGGCACGTCGGCGTGGGTCACCACGGCACGCACGCCCGGCATCTCCACCGCGGCGCTCGTGTCGATCGAGACCACGCGCGCGTGGGCGTGCGGGGAGCGCAGCACGGCCGCCCACAGCAGGCCCTCGGCCCACAGGTCCGACGCGTACGGGAAGGTGCCCTCGGCCTTGGCGCGGGCGTCGGCGGACGGGAGCGACGCGCCGATCCCGTGGGCCGGGAGCTCCTGCTGGGGGCCGTCGACCGCCGGGATGGCGGTGGCCGCGTCGTTGCTCACGCCGTGCCTCCGTCGTGCGGGTGGTGAACCTGGTGCGGGATGCGGGCCTCTTCGGCCGCCTCGGCCGCCGCGGCGGCGCTCGCGGCGCGCTCGGCGGCCACTTCGCGTACGGCGTCGACGACGCCCCGGTAGCCGGTGCAGCGGCAGAGGTTTCCGCAGAGCGCCTGGCGGGTCTCCAGCTCGGTGGGGGCGTGGTTGCCCTCGAGGAGGTCGTGGACGGTCATGGCCATGCCGGGGATGCAGAAGCCGCACTGGACGGCTCCGCAGGCGGCCAGGGCCCGCTGGACATCGGAGGGTTCGCCGTCCACGGCGAGTCCTTCGACCGTACGGACCTCGCTGCCGGCCGCGGTGGCCGCGGGCACGAGGCAGGAGGCCACGAGGCGGCCGTCGACCTGCACGTTGCAGGCGCCGCACTCGCCCTGGGAGCAGCCGTCCTTGGCGCCGGCGAGGCCGAGGCGCTCCCGCAGCACGTAGAGCAGGGATTCGCCGATCCACGCCTCGGTGACGGGGCGGTCGACGCCGTTGACGCGCAGGACGTACGAGATGTGGGGGTGCTCGTCGCTGCCGGTGGCGTGCGCGGGGGCCGCGGCGTCCGGCGCGGGTGCTTCGTGTGCCGGGGCGGGCTCCGGTTCCGGCGACGGGTCGTGGGCGGCGCCGGGCTCTTCCGCCCGGGCCTCCTGCGGAGCCGCCGCGGCGTGGTCCGCCGGGCCTTCGCCGGGCTGCTCGGGGGCCGGGTGCGCGGGAGCCGCGTGGTGCTCGGGGGCCGGGTGCTCCGGGGAGGCGGCGGGTTCCTGCGTCTCCGGCTCCGGCTCCGGCTGCGGGGCGGGCTCGGGCTCCGGGGCGGGCGTCGCCCAGGGGGCGGGAGCGCCGCCCGGGAGCGTCGCCGGCGGGTTGCCACCGGTCCACCGGGAGGCGAGCCCCGAGGTCGTAAACTCGCCCGACTCGTCCGGAAGATCACCCCGGGCCACCGGGATGGTCCACTGGCCGGTCAGCTCGGAGGGAGCCTGCTCCGGCTGCGGGGCCGCCGCCTCCGGGTAGGTCCACGGTGCGGTCGCGTTCGGGTCGTGCGCCGCCCACGCCTCGGCGGGCACGTAACCGTGCCCGGGTGCGGCGAGCGGGGCTCCGTCCGGCGACAAGTCCGCGGGCAGCTGCACGAAGGCGGTGGCGTCGCCGTCGTACTCGCCCTGCGGGGTCGGCTGCCAGCCGCCCTGCCCGTGCCCGTACTCCTGCCCGTACTGCTCGTACTCCTGCTCGCGGCCGTTCGCGTTCTCGTCCGTGGTCACGACAGCGCCCTCCCCAGTGCTCGTCGGGCCAGCGCGGCGACCGTGCGCCGCAGGTGCAGTACGGCGGGCGGCAGCTGCTCCTCGCCCTGCGGGTCCGGGATGCAGGCCGCCGCGACGTACTCCCCGAACGCGGTGAGCGCCTCCGGCGCCAGCCCGCGGTCGCCGTCCCAGTCGATCAGCGACGCGATCCAGCGCTCGGCCTCCAGCGGCCGCAGCGGCATCGGGGCGATGGCGCCCACCGCGCAGCGCACACCGCGCCGCGCGGGATCCAGGACCAGGGCGACGGACGCCGTGGCGCGGCCCGGCCCGGTGCGGCCGGTGGCCTTGAGGAACACCTGCGGGGCGTGCAGCAGCGGTACGCGGACGAAGCCGACCAGCTCGCCCGGCGCGAGCAGTTCACGGCCGGCCAGCAAGTACGAGACCGGGATCTCGCGCGTGCCGCCCGGTCCCGCGACCACCAGCTCGGCCTCCAGGGCGGCGAGCACGGGCAGGGAGTCACCGGTGGGCGCGGCGCTGACGATGTTGCCGCCGAGCGTGCCGGCGTTGCGGATCTGCGGCGGTCCGGCGGCGCGGGCGGCCGCGGCGAGCGCCGGGATGAGCGCCGCGAAGTCGGGGCGCCCCATGCGCGCGTGGGTCAGTCCGGCGCCGAGGAGGGCGTGGCCGTCCTGGTACTGCCAGCCGCGGATCTCGTTGACGCGGCCGAGTCCGACGAGGCCGGCCGGACGCAGCTGCCCCCGGTTGACGGCGGACATCAGATCGGTGCCGCCGGCGACGGGCACGGCGGCGGGCATGGCCGTGAGCGCCGCCACGGCCGCGTCGAGCGTGGCCGGCAGCGTCACGGACTGCGCCGCCTGCGGTGCGTGCGTGGTCAACCCAGCTGCCCCTTCCCGGTGTCCCCGGTCGTCCCGGCTGTCCCGCCTGTGTGGCCGTACCGTACGTGCTCACAGCCCCGACTTGGCAACTCTGGCACATCTTCCGGGCCGCTCGACGCGAGGGTCCACGAAGGGCGCATCCGTCCCGGACATCCCGTGACCTGCGAGATGCACCGGTTTGCCGCACCGGCGGTGGCTGGTGCTGATTGCCACTTCCCGGCGACCTTGTACGACTTATCCGGCGGATCCTCCGCGGTGCGGGCCCGGACGGGTG
This sequence comes from Streptomyces sp. NRRL S-118, assembly GCF_000716335.1. GTDB lineage: Bacteria > Actinomycetota > Actinomycetes > Streptomycetales > Streptomycetaceae > Streptomyces. The sequence goes on from NZ_KL591013.1 coordinate 249,343, forward strand.
GCGGGGCGTGGGGAGTGCGCCCCGGGGGCGGTCTCACACGTTCGGGGGCGGCCCTTCGACCGGGCGCCCGATGACGCCGGGGCGCCGCTGCCACGGCAGGGGGCCGCCGGGCGGGCGGTAGTCGACGCCGAGCGCGTCGAGACGCGCGTAGTGGGCGGCCATCCGGCGCTCGAAGTCCGCGAAGTCCCGCTCGGCAGGGGAGGGCAGCCCGCGGGACCAGGCGACCTCGGCGAAGGCGGCGAGGCGCGGGAAGACCTGGTAGTCGACGCGGGAGCGGCTGTCCATGACCTCGGTCCAGGCGTTGGCCTGCGTGCCGATGACGTGGGCGGCGGCCTCCGGGGAGAGCTGCGGCGGCACGGGCTCGAAGCGGTAGACGTCCTCCAGGGTGCGGACGAACCCGATGGGCACCGGCTCGTCGTCACCCGGGGCCTGGCGGTGGTCGAGGTAGACGTGCTGCTCGGGGCACATGACGACGTCGTGCCCGGCCTCGGCGGCGGCGATCCCGCCGGCGTAGCCGCGCCAGGACGACACCGCGGCTCCCGGGGCCAGGCCGCCCTCCAGGATCTCGTCCCAGCCGATCAGCCGCCGGCCGCGCTCCGCCAGCCAGCGGTCGAAGTGCCGGACGAACCACGACTGGAGCTCGTCCTCGTCCGCCAGGCCCAGTTCCGCGATGCGCGCCTGCGCGGCCGGGGACGCCTTCCACTGGTCCTTGGGGCACTCGTCGCCGCCGAGGTGGACGAAGGGCGACGGGAAGAGGTCGAGGACCTCCTCCAGCACGCCCTCGAAGAAGCGCAGGGTGGTGTCGGTGGGGGCGAGCACGTTCGGGTTGACGCCCCAGGTGTCCCAGACGCCGAGGGCGGCCGTGTCGATGACGTCGGTGTTGCCGAGGTGGGGGTACGCGGCGATGGCGGCCTGCGCGTGGCCGGGGATGTCGATCTCCGGTACGACGCGGACGTGGCGTTCGGCGGCGTACGCGACGATCTCGCGGATGTCGGTGTGCGTGTAGGAGCCGCCGTGCGGGGTGTCGTTCCACAGCGGGGAGGCACGGTGCCCGTGCTTGGTGCGGGCCCGCCAGGCGCCGACCCCGGTGAGCCGGGGGTGGCGTTCGATCTCGATGCGCCAGCCCTGGTCGTCGGTGAGGTGCAGGTGCAGGACGTTCAGCTTGTGGGCGGCGAGGAGGTCGACGTAGCGCAGGACGTCGTCCTTGGGGAGGAAGTGGCGCGCGACGTCGAGCAGGAGACCGCGCCAGGGGAACCGGGGACCGTCCTCGACGGTCACGCACGGCAGGTCCCAGTCACGGCCGGGCGGCCCGACGGGTGCCTTGCGGTACGCGTCGGGCCCGAGCAGCTGACGGAGCGTCTGGGCACCCCAGAAGACCCCCGCGGCGCCACCGCCCTCGATGACCACGGCGACGTCCTCGACCGAGCCGTCGGTGGACAGCCGGTAGCCCTCCGGGCCGTACTCCCGCTCGACGTCCGCGCTGATCCGCAGCCGGATCGCGCGCGGGCCGCCGCCGGGCGCCAGCGGGAGGCCGGTGGCGGCGCCGAGCGAGGCGCGCAGCAGGCGGGCGACGCCCTCGGTCCCGGGGCGGGCGTCCAGGGCGGTGTCCTCGCCGAGGGAGAGCCGGCCCGGGGAGTCCGCCCGGCACCTGGTGCGGCGGGGCGCCGGGATGAGATCGCTCGCGTCCATTCCGTCAGTCCTTCACCGCGCCGCCGAGCCCGGACACCAGGCGGCGCTGTACGAGTACGAAGAAGACCAGGACCGGGATGGTCATGACGGTCGACGCGGCCATGATGCCGCCCCAGTCGTTCTCGTCCGGCTTGAAGAAGACGAGCAGCGCCATGGGGAGGGTCGACCGCGAGGTGTCGCTGATGATGAACGACTTCGCGAACAGGAAGTCGTTCCAGGTGGAGATGAAGGAGAAGACGCTCGTCGCGACGAGGCCGGGCAGGACGAGCGGGAAGAGGATCTGCCACAGGAAGCGGGTCCTGCTCGCGCCGTCGATGTACGCGGCCTCCTCCAGCGCCTCGGGCACGGCCTTGACGAAGCCGCGCAGCATCCAGATGGCGAACGGGAGGGAGAACGCGATGTGCGGCAGGATCAGCGCGCCGAGGGTGTTGAGCTGGCCGAGGTCCCGCATCAGGAAGAACAGCGGGATGGTCAGCGCCTCGATGGGCACCATCTGCGCGATGAGGAACATCACCAGCAGGGTCGTACGGAAGCGGAACCGGAAGCGGGTCACGGCCGTGGCGGCGAGGAAGGCGATGAGGGCGGACGCGACGACGACGGCGCTCGCGACGGTCAGGCTGTTGAGGAAGTAGCGGCCGAAGTCCTGCTGTTCGAAGACCCGGCGGAAGGAGTCGAGGGACGGGGACAGCGTCCAGGGGCGGGGGTCCGTCGACTGGATCTCGCCCGCCGGTTTCAGGGCGGACAGGACCATCCAGTACAGGGGGAAGGCGACGGCGGCCGCGATCAGGAGGGCGGCGGCCTCGGCGGCGAGGCGGCCGGGCTTGCGTATCCGCGACAGGCTCACAGGTGTTCTCCCTGGCGTCGCAGGAGGCGGAGGTGGACCAGTGCGACCGCGAGCAGGATCAGCAGCATGACGACGCCGATCGCCGAGCCCAGGCTGTACTGGGAGGACGCGAAGGCCTTCTGGTAGGCGTAGACGTTGAGGACGAGGTTCTGGCCGGCGATGCCGCCGCCGCCCGTCATCACGTAGATCTGGGTGAAGACCTTGAAGTCCCAGATCACCGACTGGATGGTGACCACGGCCAGGACGGGCCGCAGCAGGGGTGCGGTGACCGAGCGCCAGATCCGCCACTGGGAGGCGCCGTCGAGGGCGGCGGCCTCCAGGACCTCGGAGGGGACGGCCTTGATGCCCGCGTAGACGGTCACCATCACGAAGGGGAACGAGCACCACACGACTTCGAACAGGACGAGCGCGAAGGCGCTGCAGCGGCCGTACGTCCACGAGAAGTCGCCGAGTCCGAGGACCCTGTTGACGGGGCCGAAGTCCGGGTCGAAGAGGAAGACCCAGACGGTGGACCCGGTGACGGCGGGCGTGGCCCAGGCGCCGAGGGCGGCGAGCAGGAGCGCGAGGCGCGGCAGGGCGCGGATCCGGGTGAGCAGGACGGCGAGGGCGCAGCCGACGGCGAGGGTGGCGGCGACACAGGCGGCGGCGAACACCACGGTGGCGAGGAGGACCTGCCGGAACTGCTCGTCGCGCAGGAGGGCCGTGTAGTTGCCGAACCCCTTGAAGGAGGTCGGCTCCCCGCCGCTGACCTGGGCCTGGGTGTACTCCAGGAACGAGATGAGCCCGAGCTGGTGGATGGGGTACACGAGGAGCCCGCCGAGCACGGCGAGTGCGGGCGCGAGGTAGAGCCAGGGGGTCCAGCCGCCGCTCCCCCGCCCGGTCGCCCGCCGGGTCCGGGGCGGCCGGGGCGCGGCGGGCCGGGCCGGTGCCGTTGCGGGCCGGGCCGGATCCGTCGCCGTACGGGTCGCCTTCCCGGGCTCCACCGCGGTGACCGCGCGGTCCGTCGTCCGGTCGGTCACGGGGATCAACCCGCCGACGTGAAGGCCGCGTTCATCTTCTCCGCCGCGTCACCGGAGGCGGCCGTCACGTCCTTCCGGCCGCTCACGATCTCCTGGAACATCGTCGGCAGGACGAGCGAGGCGTCGATGCGGCCCCACGCGGGCGAGGCCGGGACGAACTTCGTGCCGGCCGCGAGGGTGTCGATGAAGGGCCTGACGAACGGCTGCTGCTGCGCGGCCCGCGCCCGTACGTCGGTGTACGTGGGCAGGGAGCCCATGGCGTCGAAGAGCTTGCTCTGCGTCTCCTTGCCCGCCAGGGACTTCATCAGGTCCACCGCCAGGGTGCGGTGCGAACTGCTCCTGAGCACGCCCAGGTTGTTCCCGCCCGCGAAGGCCGGCGCCACCGAGCCGGGCCGTACGCCCGGCAGTGGGACGACCGCGTAGGCGCCCTTCACCTTCCCCGCCTCGACCGCCGCGTGGCTGAAGTCGCCGCCGATCGCCATCGCCGCCTTGCCGGAGGCGAACGCGGTGACCGTCGCGTTGCCGCCCATCGAGGCGCACTTCGCGGCGGGGCAGTTGTCGTCGCCGAACAGCGAGGTGTAGGCCGCGATGCCCTTGCGCGCCGCCGCCGAGTCGATGGCCGAGGTGTACGCACCGCCCTTCTCCACCGCCAGTTCACCGCCGTGCGCCCACACGAAGGGCATCGCCCCGTACGTGTACGCACCGCCGACGGCGATCCCGTACAGCTGCGGCTTCGCCTTCCGGATCTTCTTCGCGGTGGCGATCAGCTCGTCCTGGCTCCTGGGGACGGCGAGCCCGAGTTCCCCGAACACGTCGGTGCGGTAGTACAGGGCGCGTACGCCGACGAAGAGCGGCGCCCCGTACACCTTGCCGTCCACCGTGACGGAGGCCCGCGCGGTGGGGTCGGTGTCGCGGGTGTCGGCCCAGGCGGTGAACTCGGCGGTGACGTCGGCGAGTCCGCCGTCCTTCACGTATCCGGCGGTGTCCGTGTTGCCGTACTCGATGAGGTCCGGGGCGCTCGCCGGGTCGTTGAAGGCGGCCTTGATCCGCTGGGCGCGGCTCTCCACGGGGATGTACTCGACCTCGACGTCCGTCCCCGGGTGCCGCCGCTCGAAGGCGGTCACGGCGGCGTCGACGACCCGCTCCTTCGGCGTGTTGCCGACCTCCTGGAAGAGCCAGACGCGCAGGGTGCCGCTCGTGTCGTCCCGGCCGGCGGAGGTGTCGGAGGTCTGCGGGGCGCAGGCGGCCGATAGCAGCAGGGCCGCGGCGGCGACCAGTAAGGACGACGTTCGGGCACGAAGCTTCATGGCGGGTCCCCTCCGAGACGAACAGCCCGCGCGTTGCACCATATGCAACGCGCGTTTCGCGCTGCACAACACGCAGGAGGGTAAGCGCGCCCCGACGGCCCCCACAAGAGGTCTCGACCACTCAGCGATCAGCGGGCCCGGGAACCGGCGGATCCGCGGGCGGGAACGACGAAGGCCCCCGGGAGTACGCGCACGTCACGTGCACGCACCCCGGGGGCCCCGGTCCCGGCCGGCGGGCAGGCGGCCTCTCGGGCCGCCCGGCCCGGAAGCCGTTACTTCTTGTCCTTGCCGCCCTTGTCCTTGTCGCCGCCCGCGCCCATGGACTCGTAGATCTCCTTGCACATGGGGCAGACCGGGTACTTCTTCGGGTCGCGGCCCGGCACCCAGACCTTCCCGCACAGTGCCACCACGGGAGTGCCGTCGAGGGCGCTCGCCATGATCTTGTCCTTCTGGACGTAATGGGCGAAGCGCTCGTGGTCGCCGTCGCCGTGCGACACCTGTGGCGTCGGCTCTACGAGGGTCCCCGTACCTGCCCCGCGCTCGGGCTCAAGAGTGCTCATGAGCTCCAAGGGTACCCCGCGCGCACAGCGACCGAAGGCGTCAGTTGAGCGACGGGTCGTCCGGGTATGTCGCGATCATCGCCAGCTCGCTGCGCTGCCGGCGCAGCACGTCGCGCCACAGGTTCTCGGGGCGCGGCGCGGACACGTCGCCCGGTTCCGAGTCGACCACGAACCACGCCCCGCCCGCCAGCTCGTCCTCCAGCTGACCGGGGCCCCAGCCCGCGTACCCGGCGAAGATCCGCAGCGAGCCGAGCGCCGCGGCCAGCAGCTCCGGCGGGGTTTCCAGGTCCACCAGCCCGATCGCGCCGTACACCCTGCGCCACCCCAGCGGGCCCTCGTCCCCGGGGATCACCGCGAGCCCGAGCGCCGCGTCCAGCGCGACGGGGCCGCCCTGGAAGACGACGCCCGGGTCCCCGGCGAGCGGGGCCCAGCCCTCCAGGATGTCGCCGACGCCGACGGGCGTGGGGCGGTTCAGGACCACGCCGAGCGACCCCTCGTCGTCGTGGTCGAGCAGCAGCACCACCGCGCGGTCGAAGTTCGGGTCCGCCAGCGCGGGGGTGGCCACGAGCAGCCGTCCTGTGAGCGAGGACACCTCGGTCATGCCTGACATGATCCCGCATCCCGGGCCGTCGCGGGGGGTCGAGCGGGTGTCCGGAACGCGCCGGGCGAAGACGCAGCTCATCCCGGACCCGTCGGGAACCCTGACCGAAAGCGGACGGTGACCCTCCGCAAGGGGGCGAAAACAGAGGGTGTTGTGCCGAATTCATTACATCTGACTGAGCCCCTCGGCCTACCGGTACACGGCCTGAAGCCCCTTACCCTTTTCCCTGGCCCCTGCCCGACCTCTCCCCTGGCTCCATCGGGGGGAGCCCCACCGGAACGCGAGATTCATGACCGGCACAGACGATGTACTGCTTGTCCACGGCGGAACCCCGCTGGAGGGCGAGATCCGCGTCCGCGGCGCGAAGAACCTCGTGCCCAAGGCGATGGTCGCCGCCCTGCTCGGCAGCGAGCCGAGCCGGCTGCGCAACGTGCCCGACATCCGTGACGTCCGGGTCGTGCGCGGGCTGCTGCAGCTGCACGGCGTGACCGTCCGCCCGGGCGACGAGCCGGGCGAACTCGTCCTGGACCCGACGCACGTCGAGTCCGCGAACGTCGCCGACATCGATGCCCACGCGGGTTCGTCGCGCATCCCGATCCTCTTCTGCGGTCCGCTGCTGCACCGCCTCGGCCACGCCTTCATCCCGGGGCTGGGGGGCTGCGACATCGGCGGCCGGCCGATCGACTTCCACTTCGACGTGCTGCGCCAGTTCGGCGCGCGCATCGAGAAGCGCGCGGACGGCCAGTACCTGGAGGCGCCGCAGCGCCTGCGCGGGTGCAAGATCCGCCTGCCGTACCCCTCGGTCGGCTCGACCGAGCAGGTGCTCCTGACGGCCGTGCTCGCGGAGGGCGTGACGGAGCTCTCCAACGCGGCCGTGGAGCCGGAGATCGAGGACCTCATCTGCGTGCTGCAGAAGATGGGCGCGATCATCTCCATGGACACCGACCGCACGATCCGGATCACCGGTGTCGAGCGGCTCGGCGGCTACACCCACCGGGCCCTGCCGGACCGCCTGGAGGCGGCCTCCTGGGCGTCGGCGGCGCTGGCCACGGAGGGCAACATCTACGTGCGCGGCGCGCAGCAGCGCTCGATGATGACCTTCCTCAACACGTACCGGAAGGTGGGCGGCGCCTTCGAGATCGACGACGAGGGCATCCGCTTCTGGCACCCGGGCGGCTCGCTCAACGCGATCGCCCTGGAGACGGACGTGCACCCCGGTTTCCAGACCGACTGGCAGCAGCCGCTGGTGGTGGCCCTGACGCAGGCGGCGGGCCTGTCGATCGTCCACGAGACGGTGTACGAGTCGCGGCTCGGCTTCACCTCCGCGCTGAACCAGATGGGCGCGCACATCCAGCTCTACCGCGAGTGCCTCGGCGGCTCGGACTGCCGCTTCGGCCAGCGCAACTTCCTGCACTCGGCGGTCGTGTCGGGCCCGACGAAGCTCCAGGGCGCGGACCTGGTCATCCCGGACCTGCGCGGCGGCTTCTCGTACCTGATCGCGGCCCTGGCGGCCCAGGGCACGTCCCGTGTCCACGGCATCGACCTGATCAACCGCGGCTACGAGAACTTCATGCAGAAGCTGGTCGAGCTGGGCGCGAAGGTCGAACTCCCCGGCGCAACCGTCGTCTGACGGTTCGTAAGGATCCGCAAACGCCTGACGGCCCCCGCACGGTGTGCGGGGGCCGTCAGGCGTTTGCGGGCGCTGTACGGGCCGTACGCGGGCGAACGGAAGGGCGGCCACCCTGAGACAGGGGGCCGCCCTTCTGTCGCGCCTCGCGCCCAGGAGCGCCCCGAGGGCGCCCAGGGGGGCTTACTTGCCCTTGGCGGCTTCCTTGAGCTTGGAGCCCGCGGAGACCTTCACGCTGTAGCCGGCCGGGATGTTGATCGGCTCACCGGTCTGCGGGTTACGAGCGGTGCGAGCGGCACGGTGGGTGCGCTCGAAGGTCAGGAAGCCGGGGATGGTGACCTTCTCGTCGCCCTTGGCGACGACCTCACCGATGGTCTCGGCGAGCGCGGCCAGCACGGCGTCGGCGTCCTTGCGGGTCACCTCGGCGCGGTCGGCCAGGGCGGCCACCAGCTCACTGCGGTTCATGTTCTTACTCCCGTGTTCTTCTTGCCTGTGAGGCGTGCCACGCGGCGGAGCCGCATGTCGGTCCAGCGAAGCCGATGCTGCCAGGGCCCTTGGACAGTCCCCGGACCCGGGTCTGCTGTCAGACCCTCGCGCCCGAATACGCATCCTGCCCCCACCAGCGGCGCGAAAGCCAATCCGGCACCCTCCGGAGTCACACGAAAAGCGCCACGGGCCCGTCGTGGTGACGTTCGGTCGACCCTGTGGGGACTCCCCGGAGCCGAATCGCCACCCTAAGGGCGGCTTTCCGGCCCGGGGCCGTGCGACGCGCCGGAGGTCAGGCGGACGTGGCTGCCGTCACAGTCGCGCCCGCGGCCCGCGCGGCGTCGCGCACGGCGCCCGCCACCGCACCGGCGACCTTGTCGTTGAAGACCGACGGGACGATGTAGTTGGCGTTCAGCTCGTCCTCCGTGACGACGTCCGCGAGCGCGGTCGCCGCCGCGAGCATCATCCCGGTGTCGACCGTGCGGGACTGGGCGTCGAGCAGGCCGCGGAACACACCCGGGAAGACCAGCACGTTGTTGATCTGGTTGGGGAAGTCGGAGCGGCCGGTGGCCACAACTGCCGCCGTCTGGCGGGCGATTGCCGGGTCGACCTCCGGGTCGGGGTTCGCGAGCGCGAACACGATGGCGTCGTCCGCCATGGCCGCGACGTCGTCCCCGTTCAGCACGTTCGGGGCGGAGACGCCGATGAAGACGTCGGCACCGGCCACCGCCTGCTTCAGGGTGCCGGTGACACCCTCGGGGTTGGTGTTGTCGGCGATCCAGCGCAGCGCCGAGTCCTTGTCCGCGGAGACGAGGTCCTCGCGGCCGGCGTGCACGACGCCGTGGATGTCGGCGACGACGGCGTGCTTGACGCCCGCCGCGATGAGCAGTTTGAGGATGGCCGTACCGGCGGCGCCGGCGCCCGACATGACGACGCGCACGTCGCCGATCCCCTTGCCGACGACCCGAAGTGCGTTGGTGAGGGCGGCCAGTACGACGATGGCGGTGCCGTGCTGGTCGTCGTGGAAGACCGGGATGTCCAGGGCCTCGCGCAGCCGCGCCTCGATCTCGAAGCAGCGGGGCGCCGAGATGTCCTCGAGGTTGATGCCGGCGAAGCCGGGGGCGATGGCCTTGACGATCTCGACGATCGCGTCGGAGTCCTGGGTGTCCAGGCAGATCGGCCAGGCGTCGATGCCGGCGAACCGCTTGAAGAGGGCCGCCTTGCCCTCCATGACGGGGAGCGCGGCCTTGGGGCCGATGTTGCCCAGTCCGAGGACCGCGGAACCGTCCGTCACGACCGCGACGGAGTTGCGCTTGATGGTGAGGCGGCGGGCGTCCTCGGGGTTCTCGGCGATGGCCATGCACACGCGGGCCACACCCGGGGTGTAGACCATGGAGAGGTCGTCACGGTTGCGGATGGGATGCTTGCTCGCCATCTCGATCTTGCCGCCGAGGTGCATCAGGAACGTACGGTCGGAGACCTTGCCGAGCACGACGCCCTCGATGCCGCGCAGCTTGCCGACGATCTCGTCGGCGTGCGCGGTGGACGTGGCGGCGATGGTCACGTCGATCCGCAGCTTCTCGTGGCCGGATGCGGTCACGTCGAGGCCGGTGACGGAGCCGCCGGAGGACTCCACGGCCGTGGTGAGCTGGGAGACCGCGGTTCCGCTCGCGGGCACCTCCAGCCGGACCGTCATCGAGTACGAGACGCTGGGCGCCGTTGCCATGGCCGAGTTCCTCTTTCCCTAGCTTCGTTGCTGCGCCGCCCCGGCGGGTGGGCCGGGCGGAGCCCTCCGATGGTCGCACCTACCTGTGAGTAACAGGTAATAGCGGTCATTTAGTTTTCGGAAAACAACTTCCACCATACGAGAACCAGGATCTTGGCGGAAGTCCTGCGCCCCCGCGATCCCCGAGGGCGCAAACGACAGCAGGTCCGCGCCATCGACCGATGACGCGGACCTGCTGCTCCTGCGACGTAAGGTGGCACCGACCCGCCATGCTCGCCTCGCGGCAAGTGGTCGCTCGCAGCGACGAAGGTTGGGCCCGGGGGCTTGGATCGAGCCGGTGCCGTAACCAGGCTAACAAACCGCCCCGGAAAGTGATTCCCCCTGTGCGGACCGACCTCCGGCCGTCCACCCGGCCGGTCCATCGGCCGGTCCGCCGGCCGGCCCGGTATCAGTCCCTGAGCAGGTCGGGCACGCCCCGCGCGTCCGGTTCGTCACGCCGCCCCGACACCACGGTGAGCTGCTGCGTGGCCCGCGTCAGCGCCACGTACAGCACCCGCAGGCCGGCCGGGGACTCGTCGGCGATCTCGGCGGGCGAGACCACGACCGTCGCGTCGTACTCCAGGCCCTTCGCCTCCAGGCTGCCCAGCGCCACCACCCGGTCGCCCAGGTCCGCCAGCCAGCCCGCCGCCTGCTCGCGCCGGTTCATGGCGACCACGACACCCACCGTGCCGTCCACCCGGTCCAGCAGCCGCTCGGCCTCCTCCCGTACGAGCTCCGCGAGGGCTCTGTCCTCCGCGGCGGAACCGCGTCCGTCGTTCGTCGCGACGCCGCGTCCGTCGTTCGTCGCGACGAAACGCGGCTCCACGCCCGTGGAGCGGACCGCGCGCGGTGCCTCCATGCCCGGCATGGCCAGGGCCAGCACCTTGGCGGCGAGCTCGGCGATCTCCGCCGGGTTGCGGTAGTTCACGGTCAGCTCGAAGCGGCGGCGCGGACGGGTGCCCAGCGCCTCGTCCCGCGCCTCGGCGGCCTCGTCCGGCACCGACCACGACGACTGGGCCGGGTCGCCGACCACCGTCCAGGTGGCGTGCCGGCCGCGCCGCCCGACCATCCGCCACTGCATGGGCGTGAGGTCCTGCGCCTCGTCCACGATGACGTGGGCGTACTCGGTGCGCTCCTGGGCCAGCCGCTCCGCACGCTCGCGCTGCGTCTCCTCCCGCACCGGCATCAGCTCCTCCAGCCCGGTGAGCTGGTCCAGCGGGTCCAGCTCCCGCTTCCGGCGCGGGCGGGCGGGGGCGCCGAGGATCGCCTGGAGCTCGTCCAGCAGGGCCACGTCGTGCACCGACAGCCCGTCGCGCCGCAGCGAGCGGGCCAGGCGCCGCACCTCGCCCGGGTTGAGCACCCGGCGGGCCCAGCGGCCCAGCCGCCGCTCGTCGGCCATCGCCGCGAGGACGCCCCGCGGGGTGAGCTCCGGCCACCACGCATCCAGGAACGCGAGGAAGCTGTCCTCGGTGCTCACGTCCTCGTCGAACGACGCCCGCAGCTCGGCCGCGAGCTCCGGGTCCCCCGGGTGCCGCGAGGCCGCGCCGGACGCGGCGTACAGCGCGTCCAGCAGCAGCTTGCGCGCCCGCGGGCGCAGCAGGTTCACCGGCGCGGTGCCGCCGAGGGCGGCCTGCCGGATCCGGTTCAGCGCGTCGGCCTCCAGCTCCAGGCGCCGCCCGAAGGCGACCACGCGCAGCCGCTCGGGCGCGTCCCCCAGCTCCAGCGCGCCGCGCGCCGCCTTGCGCAGGACCTTGAGCATCCGCGAGGAGCCCTTGACGCGGGCGACGGCCGGCTCGTCGTACACCGTCGCCTCGGCCCCGTCGACCAGGCTGCCGACCGCGCGGATCGCCACCTGGCCCTCCTCGCCCAGCGACGGCAGCACGCCCTCGGTGTAGGCGACCAGCAGCGGGGTGGGCGAGACGATCAGGATGCCGCCCGCGTACCGGCGCCGGTCCTGGTAGAGCAGGTACGCGGCGCGGTGCAGCGCCACCGCCGTCTTCCCGGTGCCGGGACCGCCCTCGACGTACGTCACGGACGCGGCGGGCGCGCGGATGACGAGGTCCTGCTCCGCCTGGATGGACGACACGATGTCGCGCATGGTGTGGCTGCGGGCCTGGCCGAGCGCGGCCATCAGCGCTCCGTCGCCGAGCACCGCCAGCTCCGTGCCGTCCAGCGTGGCGGTCAGCTCGGGGCGCATCAGGTCGTCCTCGACGCCGAGGACGCGGCGGCCCTTGGAACGGATCACCCGGCGGCGCACCACGCGGCCCGGCTCGACCGGGGTCGAGCGGTAGAAGGGCGCGGCGGCCGGGGCGCGCCAGTCGATCACCAGCGGGCTGTAGTCGGCGTCCAGGACGCCGATGCGGCCGATGTGCAGGGTCTCGCCGATCTCGGCGGTGTTGTCCGGGCGCACGGCGTCGTCGGCGGGCTCGACGGAGGTGTAGGCACCGTCCGGGCCCTTCTTGCCGTCCTTGCCGCGCAGCAGGTCGATCCGGCCGAAGAGGAAGTCCTCGTACTCGTTGTTGAGCCGGTTGAGGTGGATCCCGGCGCGGAACACCTGCGCGTCCCGCTCGGCGAGCGCGCCGGGCGTGCCGACCTGGCCGCGCTGGGCGGCGTCGTTCATGAGGAACTCCGCCTCGTGGATCTTCTCCTCGAGGCGGCGGTACACCTGGTCCAGGTGGTCCTGTTCGACTGCGATCTCGCGGTCACGGATCGTGTCGACACCACCGACGGCTTCCTGCGCGGCCACCGAGGCCCCCTTCTGACGTGCTGTGGGCAGCCGTCAACCGTACGCCACGGGGGCCGGAAATGTCAGGCACGCTCGTGCCCGGAGTCTCAGGCGGGCACCTCCACCAGCCTCTGTCCGTCGAACGTCGTCACCTCGAAGTGATCGATGTCCTTGCTGTCCATGGCCGCGCCGCCGTGCACGTACAGCGGCTTCTTGGCCATTTCCTCCGTACTGTCCGGAATGCCGTACCCCCACTTCGGAACGGCCCAGGAGGTCACGACCTCCTTCTCCCCCGTCTTGGAGACGGCGACCAGGTTGCACTTGAGGGGGCCCTTGACGTTCTTGAGCTCCAGCACGGTGTGGGTGCCCCACGCCTTGCTCTCCAGGCCGACGGTGGCGGCGACCTTGGTGGTGGCGTCGGTCGCGGACCTCTTCACCTCCATGTGGTGGAAGAAGGCGTCCTCGGCGGGGCTGGTCGGGTGCGGGTCGAGCGCCTGGTTGCTCCGCCCGTCGCCGCCGGAGGACGTGGCGACGACCGCCGCGGCCGGTCCGGCGATGATCAGCGCCGCGGCGGCGGCGACCAGGTAGCGCGTACGCCGGCGGCGCTGGGCCCGCTTGACGGCGACCTCGTCGACCAGCCGGTTCAGCAGCCGCGGCTCCCCGCCCCGCAGGGGTTCGGGCGGTGGCAGGACCACGGGCCGGGCCGACGGCCCCGGGCCTTCCGCGAGCATGGCCAGCATGGGCTCCATCCCGGAGAACTCCTCCAGGTGGGCGGCGCACACCGGGCACCCCGCGAGATGCCCTTCGAAGGCGGTGGCCTCGGCGTCGTCGAGAATTCCGAGCGCGTACGCGCCGACGGCGTCGTGCACCGACTCGTTCTCGTACGTCGTCATGCCGAGATCCCCCTCTCCTCCAGAGCGAGCTTCATGGAACGCAGTGCGTAGAACACCCGGGACCGGACGGTCCCGCTGGGTATGCCGAGCGTTTCGGCAGCCTCGTTGACCGTACGCCCCTTGAAGTAGGTCTCGACCAATACTTCCCGGTGGGCCGGGCTCAAATCGTCGAGTGCATCAGAGAGCGTCATCAGCCACAACGCCTTGTCGATCTCGTCCTCCGCGGGCATGACCTCGAGCGGCGACGGATCGACCTCCTGCGGCCGGGCCTGCCGGCTGCGGTGGCCGTCGATGACGATGCGTCGGGCGACCGTCACCAGCCAGGGTCGGACGGAGCCGGTTGCCCGGTTGAGCTGACCGGCGTTCTTCCAGGCACGGATGAGTGTCTCCTGTACGACGTCCTCGGCTCGCTGGCGGTCGCCAGCGACGAGACGTAGTACATAGGCGAGCAGGGGACCGGCGTGCTCACGGTAGAGCGCCCGCATCAACTCCTCGTCCGGGACGGTGGTGTTGCTGCGCGGGGGCACAGCGCGGTGCCGGGCCCGATGCGCTCCCCGACGGTCATCGGCCACGGCGGCATCCTTGCGCACCTGTACCTCCCGGTCGAGACCCTGTTTCTGAGTCGTTGTCGTTCATGACTACGGAGGCGGGAGCGATTCGTCTCAACGCGCGTTCAGATTCTTTTTCACCCGGTGGCGGGCGACGCGCTGGCGGTTGCCGCAGACCGCGCTGGAGCACCAACGGCGGCGGCGTCCGCGGGAGGTGTCGAGGTACACGCGGCGGCAGCCGGCGCCCTCGCACTGACGGAGCAGGGAGCGGGCGGACGGGTCGGTGAGCAGCTCGACGGCGTCGCGTGCGACGGCCGCGAGGAGGGCGGCGCAGTCGGGCGGTGCGCCCCACGCGCGGACGAGCCCGCCGCCTTCGCCGGGCACCGCGCGGGGCGCGGGCGGCGGGGCGGCGGCGACGGCGTTGAGGCGGTCGAGGTCGTCCCCGCCCGCGGGGCGGCCGCCGTCCAGCACCTGGCGCACCAACCGGTCCACGGACCGCCCGAGTTCACCGAACCGCGCCACCCACTCCTCGGGCACCCCGTCCCCGCCGAGGGGTGTCCCGGGAGGGACGAGCCCGACGGCGAGGAGCCACTGCGCGAGCCGCGCGGCGTCGGCCGGCCGCGCGGCCATCAGGTCCAGGCACAGCCGCCCGGGGTCGAACCACCGCACGCGCTCGTCACCGCCTCGGGTCACCGTGTCACCGTCGGAGCCGTACCGCCCCTCAGGGTGCCCGCTCGGGCGGTCGACCGGAACCCCGCCTGTCCCGGGCCGGGTTGCGGGTGCGGCGTACCGTGCGGTGTCCGGACACCACGAGCCCGGCAGGATCCGGANGAGAGGCCCTAGCCCTCCGGGGGCGGGTCGTCGTGCAGGATGCGCTGGAAGAGGTGGTGATCGCGCCACTCGCCGTCGATGTGGAGGTACCGCGGCGCGGTGCCGATCCGCTGGAAGCCGCTCTTGGCGAGGACGCGCTGCGATGCGGTGTTGGAAAGGACGGTGCCCGCTTCGACGCGGTGCAGGCCCAGTTCCTCGCGAGCGGCCCGGCACACCGCGCCCACGAGCCGGGTGGCCAGGCCCTGCCCGGTGTACTCCGCGTCCACCCAGTACCCGAGGGACGCGCTGCGGAAGGGGCCCAGCGCGATCCCGGACAGCGTGGCCCCCGCGACGACCCGTGCCGCGGGCTCGTCGACGGCGAGCCACAACCGGCTGCCCGGGGCCGTGATCCGCGCGAGCTGCGTCCCGGCGGTGTAGTAGTCCGCGGGCCGCCGCGGCTCCCAGGGCCGCATGTACGCCCGGTTGCGGGCCAGGGCGGCGGCGAGGGCGGGCGCGTCGGCGGGTTCGGCGGGGCGCACGGTGATCGTCATCCGGCCACCGTAGCGACGCTCAGGCGTCGGCGTACTTGGCGTCCGCGCCCGGGTCCAGGGCCAGCCGGTAGCCGCGTTTGACGACCGTCTGGATCAGCTTGGGGGCACCGAGGGCGGAGCGGAGTCGGGCCATCGCCGTCTCGACGGCGTGCTCGTCGCGGCCGGCGCCCGGCAGGGCGCGCAGCAGGTCGGCACGGGAGACGACCCAGCCGGGGCGGCGGGCCAGCGAGTGCAGCAGGGACATGCCCGCGGGCGGTACGGGACGCAGGTCGCCGTCGACCAGGACCGCGTGGCCCCGGATCTCGATGCGGCGCCCGGCCACGGGCAGCGTCCGGGCCCGGGCGGGCAGCTCCTGGCACAGCAGCTGGACCAGCGGGCCGAGCCGGAAGCGGGCGGGCTGGATCGTGTCGATGCCGTGGGCCTGGAGCGGCAGGGCGGTGACCGGTCCGACGCAGGCCGCCAGCACGCCGTGGTGGAGGGCGTCGAGCAGCTCGGGCAGCAGACCGCGGTTCTCGGCACGGTTCAGCAGTGACGCTCCGGCCGGGGCGCTGGTGAACGTCACCGCGTCCAGCGAGCGGGCCACGGTCGCGTCGATGAGCCGGTCCAGCGGCGCGAGGTCCTCCGGCGGCATCCACCGGTAGACCGGGACGACCACGACGTCCGCCCCGGCGTCCCGCAGCGCCTCGACGAACCCGGGCAGCGGCTCGCCGTGCAGCTGGAGGGCGATGCGCCGCCCGGAGACGTCCTGGCCGAGGAGCCGGTCCAGGACCTCGGCCATGGAGTCCGAGCCGGGCGACCAGTCCTCGGTGAGCCCGGCGGCCCGCACCGCGCCCTTGACCTTCGGGCCGCGGGCCAGGACCTGCGCGCCCCGCAGACGGGCGAGCAGCTCCTCCCCGTGGCCCCACCCGTCTGCGGCCTCCAGCCAGCCCCGGAACCCGATCGCGGTGGTCGCGACCACGATGTCCGGGGCGTGGCGGATGAGGCTCTCGGTGGCCTCCAGGAGCTCCGCGTCGTCGGCGAGCGGCACGATCCGCAGTGCCGGGGCGTGCAGGACCGCGGCTCCGCGACGTTCCAGCAGCGCGCCCAGTTCGTCCGCCCGGCGTGCCGCGGTGACTCCGACGGTGAACCCGGCGAGCGGGCCGTGTGCTTGCTCGTGCATGACATCAGAGGGTGGCAAGGGTGCGTGACGGTCCTGGTTCACCGAGATTTCTCCCCCGTTACGTCCCATGCCGGATCACACCTCGGAGTAGCTGAGCTGCCGCTTGGCGGGGATCTCCACGGGGCGGCGAAGGTATACCGCCCAGGTGACGGTCAGGCAGGCCGCGTAGAAGACGAGGAAGGCGACGAAGGCGGCGGTGCCGGTGCCGGCGGTCTGGAAGGACTGCCGGAAGGCGAGGTTGATGGCGAGCCCGCCGATCGCGCCGATCGCGCCGATCAGTCCGATCGCGGCGCCGGAGAGCCGCCGGCCGTACGCGTCGGCCTCCTCTCCCGCCAGGCCCGAGGCGTGCGCCTTGGCCTGGAAGATGGCGGGGATCATCTTGAACGTGGAGCCGTTGCCGAGCCCGCTGAGGATGAACAGGGAGATGAAGCCGACGAGGAAGACGGCGAGCGACTCGATGACGGAGGCGTAGACGACCACACCGGTCGCGGCGGCCATGGCCACGAAGGTCCACAGCGTGATGCGGGCGCCGCCGTGCTTGTCGGCGAGGGAGCCGCCGAGCGGGCGGATCAGGGAGCCGAGCAGCGGGCCGATGAAGGTGAGGGACGCGGCCTGGAGCGGCGTACGCCCGAACTGGGTCTGGAGGACGAGGCCGAAGGCGAAGCTGTAGCCGATGAACGAGCCGAAGGTGCCGATGTAGAGGAACGCCATGATCCAGGTGTGGGCGTCCTTGACCGCCTCCTTGACGGCGCCGGTGTCGTTCTTCACGGGCGCCAGGTTGTCCATGTAGAGCGCGGCGCACACGGCGGCGATCACGATCAGCGGGATGTAGATCCCGAGCACGACCCGCGGCTGGGCCGCGCCCGCCGTACCGATGACGAGCAGGCCGACGAGCTGGACGACGGGGACGCCGATGTTGCCGCCGCCCGCGTTCAGCCCGAGGGCCCAGCCCTTCTTGTGGAGGGGGAAGAAGGCGTTGATGTTCGTCATCGACGAGGCGAAGTTGCCGCCGCCGACGCCGGTGAGCGCGGCGACCAGCAGGAAGGTGGTGTACGACGTCCCCGGCTCCATCACGGCGTACGCGGCGCCCGTGGGCAGCAGGAGCAGCAGCGCGCTGAAGATGGTCCAGTTGCGTCCGCCGAAGCGGGCGACGGCGAAGGTGTAGGGCACCCGGATCAGGGCCCCCACGAGCGTCGCCACCGCGATGAGGGAGAACTTGCCGGCCGGGTCGATGCCGTACTCCGGTCCCATGAACAGGACCATCACGGACCACAGCGTCCAGATGGAGAACCCGATGTGCTCGGAGAGGACGGAGAAGAGGAGGTTGCGCTTGGCGATGCGCTCACCCTTCTCCCGCCAGAAGGTCTCGTCCTCAGGGTCCCACTGCTCGATCCACCGGCCGCTCATCGCGTACCTCCACTGCTGTCAGATCCTGAATCCCGTCAGGACCGACGCTAGGGAGGATGCGTTTCAGCCCGGTCATACGACGTGACCGGGCTGAAACCTTGCTCTCACGGGCGGGCGGGAGCGGCGGTGAGGAGTGGCCGCCTCCGCCCCTCGGGGCCTGCCCCGGGACACCCCCTAGGACGCGCGGAAGGTCTCCCCGTACATCTTCCAGACCAGCGGCGTCCTCAGGGTGAGGTTGCCGTCGCGCAGGAAGGCGCGCTGGGCCGTGTCGATGCGGCTGGTGTCCTGGTCGGCCTTCGACTCCGTCATCGCCTGGCGGCAGGCGTCGAGGAAGGCGTCCAGGTACTCCTTCTCCTTGCCGCCCTCCGCCTTGGTCTTGATCATGCCCCGGACCCGCTCGCGGATCTCGTAGAAGCCGTTCTTGTCGATGCCGGGGCCGTGGAAGACCATGGCGTCGTAGTAGATGAACTGGCCGAGCGTCCCCAGGCCGTCCAGCTTGGCGAGGTCGACGGCGGGCTTGAAGTACATGCTGTCGCGGACCGCGTCCTGCGCCTTGCGGAAGGCGGGCTTCTCGCTCTCCGCCTGCCATGCCTCGACGAACCCGGTGCCCAGGCCCTCGTGCGAGTCCGTGCCGTCGACCGCCCGCAGTGCGGGCACGTACGGGGCCAGCGCGTTGTCCGGGTGCTCCTTGGTGTACGACTCGACGAGGATCCGCATGTCCCTGGTGCCGGAGCAGAAGCCGATCACGCCTCCGCAGTAGCCGTCGCCGTCGGCGCTGTCGGCGATGTGGCCGTACAGCGTCCGCCAGTCCTTGGTGGAGTTCATGGCGGAGCCGAGGATCTGGTGGGCCAGCTCCTTCTTGTCCGGGGCCGCGAGCCCCGGCGGCATCTTGGCGAGCAGCTCCTCGGCCGACTCCAGCTCCTCCTCGGCGCGCTTGGCCGCGCCCTGGCTCTCCGACGCACCGGCCGCCTCCGACGCCTCGGGCTTCGGGGTGGGGGTGAGGGTGAAGATCGCCAGGACGAGGAGCGGGGCGACGGCGAACAGCAGCCACCTGGCACGCAGCATCATTTCTCGAGGCCCTTCCTGCTCCGCGACGCCGTGCCCGACGGCCACAGCCTGGGCCGCCGCTTGGCGGCCACGTCCTCCAGCCAGCCGAACATCAGGATGCAGTACGCGATCAGCGACCAGCTGAAGAGCAGGGTCGGCCACGGGCTGTTCATCAGCCACGGCAGGTCGCGCCACATCACCTCCAGCGACCACAGCCGGTTCCACATCGTCACGGCGATGGCGATGCACACGTTGTGCCAGAGGTAGACGGTCACCGCACGCGAGTTGAGGAGCGTGATGGCACCGTCGAAGCGCCGCAGCAGCCGGGGCCACTCGGACCACGACGGGCTGAAGTGCAGCAGCAGGAGGACGAAGCCCAGGCCCCAGAAGGCGGAGGCGAACGGCATGTTCCCCAGCTGGTTCTCGGCGCTCAGCCCGTGGTCGACCGCCCACCACATGCCGAAGCCCATGATGAACGGCGCGACGGACGGGATCACGTAGGCGGGCAGCCGCTGCAGCACGCCCAGCTGGTGCGCCATGCCGAGGATCCAGCAGGCGCCGAACTCGCCGATCCCGTACAGGATCGGCGCGACCGACTCACCGGCCTCGAGGTAGCCGAAGTTGAGCGCGGCCATCAGGACGAGCGGCGCCGCGATCGTCAGCCAGGGCTGCTTGCGCAGCGCCACGAGGAACAGCGGGGACAGCAGCACGAACCACAGGTAGGCGCGGATGTACCACAGCGGTCCGGCGAACGGCTCCGCCCACGTGCCGGGCAGGATCCCGGGGACGCCGGCCAGTTCGGCGGCGTTCGGCGGGTCGCTCAGCGGCAGGACCCAGAACAGCAGCTCCAGCCACCAGGTGAGGGTGTCCTCGCCCTCGGCCGGGCCCCAGCCCTGGACGAGCATGCCGGTCACGCCGATGGCACCGGCCGCCCACAGCGGGGGCAGCAGGCGCCGGACCCGGCTCTTGATGACCTGGACGGGCGGGCGCTTGAGGGACCGCGCCATCAGGTTGCCCGCAAGGGCGAACATGACGCCCATGGACGGGAAGACCAGCGGGAGCCACATCCAGCCGGTCAGGTGGTACAGCACGACCCGGAAGAGCGCGAGCGCCCGCAGCAGGTCGAAGTACCGGTCCCGGCCCGGCGCCTTGGGCGCGGCGGGGGCGGCGGTGTCCGTGGCGGCGGGCCCGGGGTCCGCGGTCTCCGGTGCGGCGAGGGTCGCGGTGGACGGCCCGGCCGGCGCGAAGGTGTCCGGTTCGGTCCCGTACCGCGCGTACGGCGACGGGGCGGTCCGCGCCCCGGCCGCCGGGCCCGGGTCCGGTTCCGTGCCGAACGGCGCGTACGGCCGTCCGCCCTGCTCCGCCCCGCTGGGCGCGAAGGGGTCCGGTTCCCGGCCGAACGGCGCGTACGGCGAGGAGGAGGCGGACTGCGTCCCCGACGGTGCGAAGGGATCGGGACCCGGGGCCGCCGCCGGGTACGGCCGCGTGCCCTCGGGCTGCGCGGCGTGCCGGTCGTACGGCCGGTCGTCATGACCGCCGCCGCCGTACGGATCGTCGTTCCGCTGCTCGGTGCGGCGGCCGGCGCGGCGGTCGTCGAAGAAGCCGCCGGTGCCGTCACCGCTGCCGCTCCCGCGGCGGTCGTCGAAGAAGCCGCCGGTGTAGCCGTTCGTCATGCGACCGGTCTCCGATCGTCGCTGCGGGCGCCGCGCTGCGTGGGGATGGAGCCCGGTGCCTCCACGGCTCCGGTGCGGCGCAGCTTCTGCCAGCGCAGCCGGCCGCCGGTGAGAGCGGTGATCCAGGATTGGAGCAGCACCACGTACATCAGCTGCCGGTAGAGGATCTGCTGGAGCGGGAGGGAGATGAGGTGCGTCATCTTCTCCTTGTCGAGCCGGAACGCGTATGCCGCACACACCGCCTGCACCAGGAGGACTCCCAGCCACGCCACGATCGTCTTCTGGGTGGGCCCGAAGACCAGGCCGTAGAGCAGGAAGACGTCGATGAGCGGCGCGAGCAGCGGAGTGATGACCATGAAGAGCGACACCAGCGGCAGACCGACGCGGCCGAACCGGCCGGACGGGCCGCGGTCGAACACGGACCCGCGGTGCTTCCAGATGGCCTGCATGGTGCCGTAGCTCCAGCGGTAGCGCTGCGACCACAGCTGCTGGACGGACTCGGGGGCCTCGGTCCAGGCGCGGGCGTTCTCCGCGTACACGACGTGCCAGCCGTCGCGGTGGATCGCCATGGTGATGTCGGTGTCCTCGGCGAGGGTGTCCTCGCTCATGCCGCCGACCCGCTCCAGCGCGGTGCGGCGGAAGGCGCCGACCGCACCGGGGATGGTGGGCATGCAGCGCAGCACGTCGTACATGCGCCGGTCGAGGTTGAAGCCCATCACGTACTCGATGTGCTGCCAGGCGCCGATCAGGGTGTCGCGGTTGCCGACCTTGGCGTTGCCCGCGACCGCGCCGACGCGCGGGTCGCCGAACGGCTGCACCAGCTCGCGGACGGTGGACGGCTCGAAGACCGTGTCGCCGTCCATCATCACGATGATGTCGTGGCTGGCGTGCGCGATGCCGTTGTTGAGGGCGGCGGGCTTGCCGGAGTTCTCCTGGCGGACGACCCGGACGTTCGGCAGCCACATCCGCTCGACGATGTCCGCGGTGCCGTCCGAGGAGCCGTCGTCGATGACGATGACCTCGACCGGGTGGTCGCTCGCCATGAGGGAGCGGACCGTGTTCTCGATGCACTCCTTCTCGTTGTACGCCGGGACCAGCACCGTGACCGGTTCCGTGACGGGGTCGCCCCAGCGGAAGCCGCGCCGGCGCACCTTGCGGGCGTGCGCGAACGCCAGGACGAGCATCAGCCCGAAGCGCCCGATGACGAGGACGCCGACGATGGCGAGGCCGCCCACCAGCACGCCGGTGATGTTCTCGGAGATGCCGACGGCGTAGACGAACGCCTTGCCCTTCCACAGCTCCGCGCCGCTCACCTCGGTGTGGGCGCTGGGCGCCCCGAGGGCCTGGGTGAGCGTGGTGAACTCGTAGCCCTTGGCCTTCTGCTGCGGCAGGAAGCGGGCGAGCGCGGCGACGGTCTGCTCGCGGTTGCCGCCGGAGTCGTGCATCAGCACGATCGCGCCCTTGCCGGACTTCGGCGTGGCGTTCTTGATGATCGTGTCGACGCCCTGGCGCCGCCAGTCGTGGCTGTCGGTGTCGTTGAAGGCGGAGATGTAGCCGCGGCTGCCGACGTACTTGATCAGGCCCCAGTTCTTGTTGTCCAGGTGCCAGACGAAGTTGGAGTACGGGGCGCGGAAGAGGGAGGAGCGCACACCGGTCGCCCCGGCGAGCGCCATCTGGTTCTGGGACAGCTCCCAGTCGATGCGCTCCTCGGACTGGAGCGAGAGATCCGGGTGGTTGAAGGTGTGCAGGCCGACCTCGTGGCCCTCCTTGACCATCCGCTCGACGAGGTCGGGGTGGCGGGCGGTCATGGCGCCGGTGACGAAGAAGACCGCACGGGCGTCGTGCTTCTTCAGCTCGTCGAGGACCTTGGGGGTCCAGACCGGGTCGGGGCCGTCGTCGAAGGTCAGGACGATCTTGTCATCGGGGACGTTGAGGCTGGCGGGCTTCTCGGGGTCCCGCGCGTCGATGACCGGGCCGCCCTTGTGCACGGCCGAAGGCACCTGGTCCCGCTCCTCCAGGAGCCGGATCCGGTGGTCGGGCCGGATCTCGTTGTGCACGTAGCCGCGCAGCATGAGCATCGCGAAGAGAGCGACCAGGAAGAGGGAGGGCAGCAGATAGCGCATGGGCAGCCTGCGCCGGACGGCGCGCACCTTCGTCGCGCGCCGTCTGCCTGAGGTCGTCATTTACTGTGCGCCTTCCGCGGCCATCTGCTGGCCGTCGCTCTCTCCGACCGGCGGCTCGGTCGGTTCGTCCGTCGGGGTCGTCGGGGGGTCCGTGGGATCGCCCGGTTCCGGCGTCGGGACCGGCGGCTGGGAGGGGCCGCCACTGGTCGGCCTGACCGGCGTCGGCTGCTCGCCCGTGCCGGGTTCGGCCGGACGGCCGGTGTCCGCGCTGGGCCCGGTGGCGGGCGAGGCGGAGCTGCGGGGGTCCGCCGGGCCGGCCGGGATGCCGTCCGAGGAGGCGGGGCCGGAGGGCCGCGGGATGACCGCGCCCGTGGAGTCGGTGGGCGCCGGGGCGCCGGGGGTGTCGCCGGTGGTGTCGTCGGCGCCGGGGCTGGCGGAGGTGGCGGGGACGACCTGCGTGGTGTCGGCCTTCTCCTCGCCGGCCGGGCCGGGTATCAGGAGCCAGGGTGCGCTGGAGTTGCCACCGATGACGGCGACGACGAGCGTCACGGCGTACACGGCGCAGGCGGCGGCCAGCACCCAGCCGAGCCTGCGGAGCTTCTTGCTCCGGCGGCCGCTCTCGTCGACGAAGACGGGGCCGTCGGAGGGCTCCTGCGGGGCGGGGCCGGCGGGCCCGGGGGCGGTGTGCGCGGCGGGGCCCGGCACGGACGCCGGTATGAGGGCCGTGGCGTCGGCGTCGGGGCCCGGCGCGGCGCCGGGCCGGAGGGGGCGGTCGAGCTGGACGGTCAGGTCGAGCGCCTGGGTGCCCGCGACCGCCGCGGCGCCGGCCGGGACCGGCCGGTCGAGCTGGACGGTCAGGTCGAGCGCCTGGAGCGGCTGGGTGTACGCCTCGGCGGACGAAACGGCGGAGGGAACGGCGGGCGAGCCGGCGTCCGGGCCGCCCGACGCGTCCTCGCGGGGCTCGCCGTGGGTCTCCGGGTACGTCTCGCTGTACGGGGATATGTAGGGCTGATCGAACGGCTCGTCGAACGGGTCCCGGTACGCGGCGTCACCGGGACGGGCGACGGCGTCGTCGTACGCGTCGTTCATCTGCCCGCCATAGGCATTTTCTCGCCACTTTTCCACTGCAGTACGCACATCCCCCACGGAGCCTGATCAAGGTGCGTCCGCAGCTGTCCGGTGTCACTCCCGGACCGGGCCCCCACCCTGTCCGGGCGCCCCCGCCCTCGTCGCACCCGGGTCATGAATGTAGCGCACGCGGCTGACAGCCGGGCTCACGGTTCATTTCTTGGTGCACATCTGCAACAAATCAGCGTCGGGCAGCCAGGAGCCGGGCGGCACCCTCAGCCATCCTTCCTGGTCGGCGAGTTGTGCGGCCGCGGCACGCAGCGCGTCGACGCCCGGGTGCTTCAGCCCCCTGCGCCACACCAGGGAGACCGGCGACAGCGGGACGGGCCGGACGAGGGGGCGCAGCACGCAGCCGGGCATCACCGGGAAGTCGACGCCGACCAGCACCGGCGTGCGGGTTTTCGTCATGACCCTGCGAAATTCCTCGTGCCCGATCGCCACCGGAGCGGGTGGCGCGATCTTTATCCCGCGCCCGTCGAACAGCCGCTCTGCGAGGTCGGTCCACTCGCGCGTGCGCGGGTTGCCGGCCCCGGCGTACAGGGACTCCCCGGCGAGCGCGTCCAGCGGCACCTCGGGGCAATCAGCGAGCGGGTGCTCCTCCGGCAGCAGCACGGCCATCGGCTCGTACCGCACGGGCTGGGCCTCCAGCCGGGCCCGTACGGACGGGGCCAGGCCGGCGAACCGCCCGAAGGACACGTCGAGCCGCCCGGCGAGGATCTCGGCGGCCGCGCCGGTCAACCCGCTCTCGTAGCGGGCCATCAGCTCGCACTCGGGTGCCCGTTCCCGGGCCCGCGCGAGCACCCGCCGGGTGATCATGCCGTCGGTGTTGAGGTCGACCAGCAGCGGCCGCGTCTCGCCGGTGAACGCGGCGGCCAGTTCGTCGTGGGCCGCGAGCACGGCGTGCGCGTGGGGCAACAGCCGCTCGCCGTCACCGGTGAGCGCCACCTGCCGTGTGGTCCGTACGAACAGCTCGGCCCCCAACTCCCGCTCCAGGCGCCGGATGTCCCGGCTGAGCGCCTGCTGCGCGACGTACAGCCGCGCGGCGGCACGCGTGAAGTGCAGCTCCTCGGCGACGGCCACGAAGGCGCGCAGGAGCCGGGGGTCGACGTGGTGATTCACGCCGCGAACTTACAACACATCTGCGTCAATGGGCTGCGCTCAGGTGTTGGACCGCCGCGGGCCCCCGCGGCGAGGCTCGGAGCATGCCGAAAACGACGCGCACCCCGCAGTTCGCCCTCACCTCCGAGTCCCTCGTGCCGGTCCCCCGCTACGACGGCCTGCCCCGGACACCGGACGCCCCGCCCGGAGCCGGAGCACGCTCCCGGTCCGGCGCCCCACCACGCCCCCGGCCGCGGGCGCGGCCCTTCGGCCGCTACGCACGGCTCTTCACGCTGCCCGGCACCCGGGCGTTCACCCTCGGCAACCTCGTCGCGCGGCTGCCCATGGGGATGTTCAGCGTGAGCGCCGTCATCATGATCGCCGGCGCCTACGGCTCGTACGCCCTCGCCGGCGCCGTCACCGCCACCGGGCTGGCCGCCACGGCGGTGGTCGCACCGTTCACGGCGCGGCTGGTCGACCGGTACGGGCAGGCGCGGGTCGCCGTGCCCGCCACCGCGATCGCCGTGTGCGGCTCGCTCGCGCTGCTGCTGTGCGTGCGCCTCCACGCACCCGCCTGGACGCTGTTCGCCGCGTACGCCGCGACCGCGACGACCCCCAACACCGGCGGCATGTCCCGCGCGCGCTGGGCCCACCTGTACCGCGGCGACCCGGCCCGCGTGCACACCGCCAACGCCTTCGAGCAGGCCGTGGACGAGCTCTGCTTCATGCTGGGCCCGGTCCTCGCGGCGTTCCTGTGCGCCGCGCTGTTCCCGGAGGCGGGGACCCTGACCGGCGCGGTCCTGCTGCTGACGGGCACGCTGCTCTTCGCGGCGCAGCGCGCCACCGAGCCGCCCGTCGCGCCGCGCACCGCGGTCCGGGTGCCCAGCCCCCTCCGTACGGCCGGCATACCCGCTCTCATGGCGGTGTTCCTGGCGACCGGGGCGGTCTTCGGATCGATGGAGGTCGTCACGCTCGCGTTCGTGGACGGCCCCGCGGCCGGTGCGGTGCTGGCGCTCCAGGCGGCCGGGTCGTGCGCGGCGGGACTGCTGTACGGGGCGCTCCCCGCACCCGCCGGGGGCCCGGGCCGCCGCCTGCCCGGCTGCCTCGCCGGGATGACCGCGCTGATGTCGCTGCCGCTGCTGGCGGCGGCCGGCACGGGCTCGGTGCTCGTGCTCGCGGGCGCCCTGCTGCTGGCCGGCATGGCGACCGCGCCGACCATGGTGACGGGCATGGGCCTGGTGCAGCACCTGACGCCCGCGGACCGGCTGAACGAGGGCATGACCCTCGCGGTCACCGCCCTGCTGGGCGGCATCGCGGCGGGCTCGGCGGCCGGCGGCTGGACGGTCGAGCACGCGGGCGCCACGACCGCGTACGCGGTACCGGTGGCCGCGGCGGCGCTGGCGCTGGTCCTGGCGGCGGGTACGACGAAGGCCCGGCCGTCCTGAGACGGCCGGGCCTTCGCCCACATGGGATGACGGGATCCGGGGGCACGCCCCCGGAGGTACCGCTCGTGGAGATGGCGGGAATCGAACCCGCGTCCAACGGTGCAGAACCAGGGCTTCTCCGTGTGCAGTCCGCTGCGCTTTTCTCGGCCCCGGAGATCACGCGGACAAGTCTCCGACGGGCTCAGTCACTGTTCGATTTCCCTCTGTGCCCCGTGACCGGGCTCAGAGGTTTAGTTCCCTAGCTGATGCCAGGATCCGGGTCGGGAACAGCCCCGGGCTGACACTTCGCGAGTCGCTACTTAGGCAGCGAGGGCGAAGGAATCGCGCTTGGTGTTGGCGATTATTGGTTGCGACATATGGTTTACGAGATCATTGCCGCTTCCTCGACACGCTTCCCCTGCTTCGACATCCGCTGTCGAAACCGATCATCCCCATGTTGATTTATCAATCGGCGTCCCTGCCGTGAGGGACATGCGCCATCGTACGTGACCGACGCGCGCCGGTGCCAGCGCATTACCGCGCCCGTGATGGTGTCCTCCGGAGAACCGGCCCGGTCCACCGCCGGCGACGGCGTACGGAACCCTCAACGCACCGGCGCGGCGGGTTGTTCCCGCGGCCGCCGCGGGCCGGGCGGCCGGCCCCCGCTCACGCCCGCTGGCGGCGGCGCACCGCGGACATCGCCCGCTCGGCCTCGCGCCGGTCCTGCTTCTCGCGGAGCGTCTGGCGCTTGTCGTACTCCTTCTTGCCCCTCGCCAGCGCGATCTCGACCTTCGCCCGGCCGTCCTTGAAGTACAGCGCCAGCGGGACCATCGTGTGGCCCGTCTCCTGGGACTTGGACTCCAGCTTGTCGATCTCGGCCCGGTGCAGCAGCAGCTTCCGCTTGCGCCGTGCGCTGTGGTTCGTCCAGGTGCCCTGGCTGTACTCCGGTACGTGCACGTTGTGCAGCCACGCCTCGTGCCCGTCGATCTGCACGAAGCCGTCCACCAGCGAGGCCCGCCCCTGACGCAGCGACTTCACCTCGGTACCGGTCAGCACGAGACCGCACTCGTAGGTGTCCAGAATGTGGTAGTCGTGCCGCGCCTTCTTGTTCTGCGCGATCAGCTTGCGCCCTTTTTCCTTTGCCATAGTGCCGCCATTTTCGCACTACGAGGCGGGGCCGAGGCCACTCAATACCGTGCGCGCCCGCTCCTCGGCGCGGTCGCGCGCCGTCACGTCGGGCGTGATGCCCCGGCCGTCGACGCCGCGCCCGGCGGGGGTGCGGTAGTGGCCGACGGTCAGCTCGGCGACCGAGCCGTCCGGGAGCCGGCTGGGCATCTGGACGGAGCCCTTGCCGAAGGTGCGGGTACCGACCGTGACCGCCCGGCCGCGGTCCTGCAGGGCGCCCGCGAGGAGCTCGGCCGCGCTCATCGTGCCGCCGTCCACCAGCGCCACCAGGGGCCGGTCGGTGGCCCCGCCCGGCTCGGCGTACAGCGCCCGCTCCTCGCCGTGGACGTCGTAGGTGGCGACCAGCCCGCCGTCCAGGAACGCGGAGGCCGCGGCCACCGCCTCGGAGACGAGGCCGCCGCTGTTGCCGCGCAGGTCCAGCAGGAGGCCCGCCCCCTCGGGTGCGTCGTGCACCGCCTGGCGCACCCGCGCCCCGGTGCCCTTGGTGAACGCGGACACCTCGATCCGCACGAGGCGCACGGGCCCGTCGTCGAGCCGGTGGACGGTGACGTCCTCGGTGGCCAGCCGCGCCCGGTGCAGCGTCCGGGTCCACGCGCGCGAGCCGCGCTCCAGCCCGAGGACGACGGGCGAGCCGGCCCGGGCCGGCCGGCCCGTCCCCGCGTCGCCGCGCAGCAGGGCGACGACCTCGGAGACGGAAAGGCCCCGCACCGCGCGGCCGTCGATCGTGCGGATCCGGTCGCCGGGCCTCAGCCCCGCCGCGCCGGCCGGGCCGCCCCGCTGGACGCGGGCCACCTCGACGCCGCCCGCCTCGTCGCGCCGGGCGGACAGCCCGACGCCGGTGTACGCGCCGTCCAGTGCCTGCGCGAACTCCTCGTACGCGCGCCGGTCGTAGACCGCGCCCCATCGGTCGCCGCTGCGGCTGACGACCTCCTGGGCCGCCTTGGCGGCGGACTTCCCGTCCGCCATGGCCTCGGTGGCCGCGCGGGCGAGCTCCTCCCGGTCGACGGTGGAGGACGACGCCGCGGTGCGGGTCACGGGGCGCGGCTCGCGCGTCCGCTCCTCGTCCCAGGGAAGGCAGTTGGTGGCCGCTGCCGTGACGAGGACGGTGGCGAAGACGAATGTCAGGGCCGCCCCGCGGCTGCGTGCGCCGCGGGGCCGGGTACAGAAATCGGGGCCCAGCATGGCGCCCACTCTAGGACAAGCGAATGGCGCCGTACGGTCGTTGACCGCACGGCGCCAGGGGCAATCGTCACACCTTCAGGTACTTGCGCAGCGCCACGGCGGCGGCCAGCGAAGGCATCAGCAGACCGATGACCACGACGAACGGCAGGACCTCGATCACCGCGTCCCAGCCGATGAAGTTGACCAGGGGCATGGACTGGGCGAGGTTCAGGCCGGCGTCGATCATGAAGTACCGCCCGATCACGAGCAGTACGCAGGCGACCAGGCCGCCCAGAAGGCCGGCGACGGCGGCCTCCATGATGAACGGCATCTGGATGTAGAAGCTGGACGCGCCGACGAGCCGCATGATGCCGGTCTCGCGGCGCCGGCTGAACGCCGACACCCGCACGGTGTTGACGATCAGCATCAGCGCGATGACGAGCATCAGACCCATGACGCAGAGAGCGGCGACGTTCATGCCGCGCATCATCTGGAAGAGGCTCTCCAGCGTGTCGCGCTGGTCCTCGACGGAGTACACACCCGCCCGCCCCGCGAAGGCGGTGGCGATGACCTGGTACTTCTCCGGGTCCTTGAGCTTGACCCGGTACGACTCCTGCATCTGGTCCGGCGTGATGATGCTGGCGATCGCGGTGTCGCCGTACTGGTCCTTGTAGTGCTTGTACGCCTGGTCGGCCGTCTCGTGATGGACCTTGTCGACGATGTCCATCTTCTCGAGGTCGGTCTTGATCTCCTGCTTCTGCTGGGCGGTGACCGCGCCCTTGGCGCAGGTCTCCCCGTTCTCCGCGTCGTTCTTGTTGCAGAGGAAGATGGAGACGTTGGCCTTGTCGTACCAGAAGTCCTTCATCACGCTGACCTGCTCGCGCATGAGCAGCGCACCGCCGAAGAGCGCGAGCGACAGGGCCACGGAGACGATGACGGCGAACGTCATCGTGAGATTGCGACGGAGGCCGACACCGATCTCCGAGAGTACGAACTGGGCGCGCATCGCGTGCGTTCAGCCTTTCTTGCTGATGCTGGTGCTGCTGGAGCGGGAGCCGGGGACGCCCGGGGTCCCGCTCAGTGCTGGTAGCCGTAGACGCCGCGCGCCTGGTCGCGTACGAGACGGCCCTGTTCGAGCTCGATGACGCGCTTGCGCATCTGGTCGACGATGTTCTGGTCGTGCGTCGCCATGACCACCGTCGTACCGGTGCGGTTGATCCGGTCCAGCAGCTTCATGATGCCGACGGAGGTCTGCGGGTCCAGGTTGCCGGTCGGCTCGTCGGCGATCAGCAGCATCGGGCGGTTGACGAACGCACGGGCGATGGCCACGCGCTGCTGCTCACCACCCGACAGCTCGCCGGGCATCCGGTCCTCCTTGCCGCCCAGGCCGACGAGGTCGAGGACCTGGGGCACGGCCTTGCGGATCTCCCCGCGCGGCTTGCCGATGACCTCCTGGGCGAACGCCACGTTCTGCGCGACGGTCTTGTTGGGCAGGAGGCGGAAGTCCTGGAAGACGGTGCCGAGCTGGCGGCGCATGTGCGGCACCTTCCAGTTGGACAGCCGGGCGAGGTCCTTGCCGAGGACGTGCACCGTGCCGTGGCTGGCGCGCTCCTCGCGCAGCAGCAGCCGCAGGAAGGTGGACTTTCCGGAGCCGGAGGACCCCACCAGGAAGACGAACTCGCCCTTCTCGATCTCGAGGGAGACATCCCTCAGCGCGGGGCGGTTCTGCTTCGGATAGGACTTGGAGACGTTGTCGAATCGGATCACGGGTGCACCACGGTCGGCCGGGAGTAGGTGTGCGTGACCATACGCGACTGGGGATGCCCCGTGCAGTCACCGTACGCCCTTGCACCTTTTGTCCCGGCGCCGCCCGGCGATCGGCCGCGGAACCGGCCGGGCGTCCATCCGGTGGGGCGCGCCTAAATGCGCCGGACCTGGCAGAGTGGTAGGGGGAACGGATGCGTTTCCCTGAGCGTTGTGCGGAGAGAACTTGTGCACAGTCCGCGCTTGCGGCTCCGCCGCGCGGGAGGAGGAGAGCGCATGACCTATGACCGATTGGTGTGCGCCAACTGCGCGGCGCCCGTCAGCGAGGGCCGGTGCCCCGTCTGCCGGGCCAGCCGGGAGCGGATGCAGCAGGAGGGGCCGTTCGGCGGGCTGAGCCCGGCGGCCCTGCTGATGCTGCTGGTCGTCCTGGTGGCGATGGTGGCGCTGCTGGCCGCCACGGCCCAGCAGACCGTATGAGGCTGCGCCGTACGCCTCACCACCTTTAGCCCACTCCGGTAAGGGCTCCGGAGGCCGCTGAGCGGCCTCCGGAGCCCTTCCGCGTGCGCCGTGACGACTGCGGGCCCCGCGCCATCGGCGCGGGGCCCGCAGAGGTGATGCGTGAAGGTACCCGGTGGTACGGGTCAGGCGGCCGTACGGCCACCGGCGACGAGGCGCGGCAGCATACGGAAGCCGATACCGCCGGCGATCATCGTCGCGGCGCCGACCAGCAGGAACGTGGTCTCGGCGGCGCCGGTCGCGGCCAGCTCCTCCTTGGCCTGGCCCTGCTCGACCGGCTTGGAGCCGGCGGAGTCGGTGTCGGTGTTGTCGACGCAGTCGGCGCCGTCGAGGTCGACGGTGCAGGCGCCGGCGTCACCGGTGGTGGAGCCACCGGTCGCGGCCGCGCCGCCCTGGTCGCCGGAGCCACCGTTGTCGCCGGAACCGCCCTGGTCGCCCGTACCGCCCTGGTCACCGGTACCGCCCTGGTCGCCCGTGCCCTCGGTGGTGCCGACGACCGTGTTGCCCTCGGTGGCGCCCTCGACCGCGTTCACCTCGACACCGGCGTCGTTGACGTCGGCGCTCACGCCGAGGCCCGCCACGTTCACGTCCACGCCCACGGCGGAAGCGGCGCCCGCGGCGGTCAGGGACGCACCGGCTGCGATCACCGCACCGGCTGCGATCCGCGCCACGCGGACCCGCGTCTTCTTGGTCATCTGCCTGCTACCCCCAGTAGCTGATTCGTCAGTGGAGCAGCGCTCGGGGCAACGGACACTGGGGGTCGCGCTTCTGGTTGCCCCCGATCGCACGCGCCCCAGTCATGCGCATGCCGCGCGTCAGCTTTCCCAGTTTTCGGACAAGCGTCAAGGTCGTTGCGCGTGCTATGCCCGAAATGATCACAGTTGCCGCGCGTGCAACGATGCAACTGTGACGTAGACCCCGAACAACCGCGCGCCAACAGGCCGTTCACTTGTCGACAAAGCGCTGAAGCGGCCTACTCGCCGCTTGCGGCCGCGAATTGACGGACCCTATGCAAGCGGCGCCGGAACCCCTGCGGGATTCCGGCGCCGAACGGCCCGTCGTACTGCGGGACGTTACTTCGTCTGCTCCTGCTGCTTGCGCCAGCGGATACCGGCCTCCAGGAAGCCGTCGATCTCGCCGTCCAGCACGGCCTGCGGGTTGCCGACCTCGAACTCCGTGCGCAGGTCCTTGACCATCTGGTACGGGTGCAGCACGTAGGACCGCATCTGGTTGCCCCACGAGTTGCCGCCGTCGCCCTTGAGGGCGTCCATCCTGGCCTGCTCCTCCTGGCGGCGGCGCTCCAGCAGCTTCGCCTGGAGGACGTTCATGGCGCTGGCCTTGTTCTGGATCTGCGAGCGCTCGTTCTGGCAGGAGACCACGATGCCGGTCGGGATGTGCGTGATGCGCACGGCCGAGTCGGTGGTGTTGACGCCCTGGCCGCCGGGGCCGGAGGCGCGGTAGACATCCACGCGGAGCTCGGACTCGTCGATGTCGACGTGGTCGGACTGCTCGACGACCGGGAGCACCTCGACACCCGCGAAGGACGTCTGACGCCGGCCCTGGTTGTCGAACGGGGAAATGCGGACCAGGCGGTGCGTGCCCTGCTCCACGGAGAGCGTGCCGTAGGCGTACGGCGCCTTGACGACGAAGGTGGTCGACTTGATGCCGGCCTCCTCCGCGTACGACGTCTCGTAGACCTCCGTGCCGTACCCGTGGCGCTCGGCCCAGCGCAGGTACATGCGCTGCAGCTGCTCGGCGAAGTCGGCGGCGTCGACGCCCCCCGCCTCGGCGCGGATGTTGACCAGCGCCTCGCGCTCGTCGTACTCGCCGGACAGGAGGGTGCGCACCTCCATCTCGTCCAGCGCCTTGCGGACGGACTCCAGCTCCGTCTCGGCCTCGGCGCGCGCGTCGGCGTCGCCCTCGGCCTCCGCGAGCTCGAAGAGGACCTCGAGGTCGTCGATGCGACCACGCAGTGCCTCGGCCTTGCGCACCTCGGCCTGGAGGTGCGAAAGCTTGCTCGTGATCTTCTGCGCCGCCTCCGGGTCGTCCCACAGGGACGGGGCCGCGGCCTGCTCCTCGAGCACGGCGATGTCTGCCCTCATCCTGTCGAGGTCCAGGACGGCCTCGATCGACCCCATGGTCGAGGAGAGGGACTTCAGCTCTTCGGATACATCGACGACTGCCACGACACCAGCGTAACGGCTGCGTGCGACAGCCCGGCCCTCCCGGCGGCCGCTAAGGCCGGGAAGGGGCCGACTGGCGGGAGTCGCGGGGAGGCGCCGTTTCGTCGTCGCCGCTGGTCATCACGTACCCGCCCACCCCGGCGGCGGCCACCAGCGCGGCGGCGGCGATACCGAGCGTGATGCGGCGCTTGCGCACGGCCTCGGAGCGGTGGCGCGCGGAGCCCGGGCGCCGGCCGCCGGCCGGGCGGGGGGCGCGGGCGGTGCCCAGGGGGCCTCCCGAGAGCTCGTCCGGTGCCGGGACCCGCATCGAGGTGTGGGTGTCGCGGTTGGAGTCGGGGGACGAGCCCGGCACCAGGGGCACGGCGGCCCGGCGCGGCGCATCGGTGAGGGTCGGGTAGGGGTCGTCCTCGTACGGCTCCGCGGAGGGCTCGGCATCCGGCTCGTCGACGTCCAGCGGGGGCATGCCGGCGACGAGCGGCAGCAGGTCGTGCAGGCGGGCGGCGAGCTCGGAGGCGCGCAGGCGGGAGGCGGGGGCCTTGGCCAGGCACTGGACGATCAGCTGCCACAGCTCGTCCGGGATGCCGGGGAGCGGGACCACCGTCTCGGTGACGTGGCGGCGCAGGACGGCCCCGGGGTGGCCGCCGCCGAACGGCGTGAACCCGGCGAGCAGCTCGTAGAGGACGGTCGCGAGGGCGTAGATGTCGACGGCCGCGCGGGGCGGCAGTCCCTCGACGATCTCGGGGGCCACGTAGTCCGGCGTGCCGATGACGCGCGTCGTCCTGGTGCGTTTGGGGGTGTCGATCAGCTTGGCGACGCCGAAGTCGGTCAGCAGGGCGGGGTGGGCGCCGCCGGGGCCCAGCGGGCCCTCCATGTCGAGCAGGATGTTCTCGGGCTTGACGTCGCGGTGCACGATCCCGGCGGCGTGCGCGGCGGCCAGGCCCTCGGCGACATCGGCGGCGATCGAGACGGCCGCCTCCGGGGCGAGGCGGCGCTCGCGGTCCAGACGGGTGCGCAGGTCGGTGCCGCGCACCAGGTCCATGACGAGCGCGAGGTCGTTGCCGTCGACGACCAGGTCGTGGACGCCGACCACGCGCGCGTGGTCCAGCCCGAGCAGGGCGGTGCGCTCCTGGACGAAGCGGCCGACGAGTTCCTGGTCGGAGGCCAGGTCCTCGCGCAGCAGCTTGATCGCTACGGGGCCCTCCGGGCCCTCACCGAGCCACACCGTGCCGGCGCTGCCCCGCCCCAGGATCTGGTGGGCCGTGTACCGGCTGCCGATTTTCCGTGCCAAGACTGCTCCCTCAGCGGCTGGCGTTCCCGACCAAGTTACGCGGACGCGGGCGCCGGTACTCACTTCCGAGGGGAAATCACCCCTCGGAAGTCGACAAATCGGCAGAGTTACTGCCCGGTGCCGGAAGGCGGCGTGGGCGTGCCGCTGTCTCCGCCGAGCTGGGAGATCCAGTCGGTGACCGTGGACACGGCGTCCCCGATGGCCTGCCAGTAGCTCTTGCCCTGGGCGATCCAGTCCTGCAGCGGGGTCAGCTCCCAGATCAGCCAGCCCGCCACGAAGAGCAGCACGAGCGTGAACAGGCACCCCTTGAGGCAGCCCAGACCGGGGATGCGCATCGGGTTGGCGCTGCGCTGGCGGGGCTGGCGCGGCTCCCGCGGCGGGCGCGGGGCCTGCTGCGGGGGCTGCTGGGGCTGCGGGTGACGCGGCTGGTGGTGCTGCGGGGGCTGGGGTGCGTACTGCTGCGGCGGGGGCGGCGGCGCGTACTGCGCAGGGCGCTGCGGCGGCCGCTGCTGGGGCTGGTGCTGCGGCTGAGGCGCGTACTGCTGCTGCGGGGGCTGCGGAGGCTGCGGGCGTCGCTGGGGGCGGCGGCGCAGCGGGTCCTGGCTCGGGTCGAGGTACTGGACCTGCGTCTGCTCGTTGCGGTCCCGGGCCGCGCGCAGCTGGGTCTGCCAGGGGTGCGGCTCCTCCGGCCGCGGCGGGCCGTCGGGGCCCGGCGGGACCGGCGGCATGACGGTGGTGGGGTCGGCGCCGCCCGCGCCGCTGGTGGGCATCACGCTGGTGGCGGCGTTGGGGTCGTACTGGCCGGCGTTGCTCGGCAGCACCTGGGTGGGGTCGGCGGCGCCCGGGGTCTCCGGGACGGGGGCCGGCGCCGGGTCGGGCGCGAGCAGCGCGCCGACGCCCTCCGCGGCCTCGATCTGCGCGGGCGTGGCGTGCACGCCGATACCGGCGGCGACGACGCGCAGACCGCGGGCGAGGTTCTCGGCGCTCGGGCGCCGGTCCGGGTCCTTGCTCAGGCAGCGCTCTATGACCGTCCACAGCGGTCCGGGGACCGTGGAGGGCCGGCGCGGCTCCTCGCTGAGGTGGCGGTGCAGGACCTCCAGGGCGGTGCCGCCGGCGAACGGCGGGCGGCCGGTGACGAGCTCGTACAGCAGGATGCCGGCGCCGTAGATGTCCACGGCGGAGGTCTGCGGGCGGCCCTCGGCGGACTCGGGCGCGACGTACGCGGGCGTGCCGACGAATTCGTGCGTACGGGTCAGGCCAGGGCTGTCGGCGAGGCGCGCGATGCCGAAGTCCGTGAGCATCGGGTGCATCCGGCCGTCCTGCTCGGCGACCAGCACGTTGGCCGGCTTGAGGTCGCGGTGCACGATGCCGTCGGCATGGCTGGCGGCGAGCGCGTCGGCGATCTGCGCCGTGAGCAGCGCCGCGGCGACCGGGGTGAGCGGGCCGTTCTCGCGGATGTAGCGGTGCAGGTCCGGGCCCTCGACCAGGTCCATCACGAGGGCGAGCAGATCGCCCTCGACGACGAGGTCGCGGGTGCGGACGATGTTGGGGTGGGTGAGGCGGAGGAGGACGGAGCGCTCCCGCAGGAAGCGCATCACCACGTCCGCGTCGTTCGCGAGCTCCTCCTTGAGGACCTTGATCGCGACGGTCTCGCCGGGCTGGCCCGGCACGGCGGCCTCGGCGCCCGCCGTCTCCCGCTGGCGGGCTCGCCAGACGGTGCCCGTGGCGCCGCGCCCGAGCGGCTCCTCGAGCAGGTACTTGCTGCCTACCGGCCGCACGTCATGCGCTCCCTGCGATCGTGGTCCTTGCCTGGCCCGTGCCTCCCTCTCGGGCCCGCCCGGGTGTCCGACCCACTGTAGTGCCGCGGGGCGGCACACCGGTCGGTCATCTTCCGGTCTCGTACGGTGCCGAAGACGCACACTTCGCGTCCATGGTTGCCATACATGATCCCAAGGTGGGCGCAAGCTGGCATTTTCCCGATCGACGGTGAGCATTCAAGATCATTTGATGCCGGTTCCCGGGCGTGTTGTCCGTCGCAGGTGCGAGGATGCACCCAGCACTGAACCGGACGACGCGTCCGCAGTGGAGGGGGATCGCCGGGCCGTTCCCCATTCCTTGCCGGGCGCGCCGCGCAGAAGGGACCGCTGACGGCGATGCAGATCCGGCTGACCGTCCTCGCGGCGCCGCTCGGCGGCCAGACCGCGGGACGCGCCTGCGACGTGCTGGTCACCGCCCCGGCGGGGACCGCACTGGCCGCCGTGGCCTCCGGGCTGGCCGCCGCGGTCGCCGGCCCCGACGTCTCCGGATCGGTCGTGCTGTACGCGGGCGGGGAGCGGCTGGACGCGCAGCGCCGGGTGCTGGGCGAGCCGCCCCTGGTGGACGGCGCGGTGCTCTCGCTCCAGGCCCCCGCCGAGGACCACGCCCCCGCGGACGGCGCCGCGGTGCGGCTCCACGTGGTCGCCGGACCGGACGCGGGCGGCGTCCACCTGCTGCACGGCGGCCAGATCCGCATCGGCCGCTCCGCCGACGCGGACGTCCCGCTGGACGACCCGGACGTCTCGCGCCTCCACTGCGCGGTGACGGTCGCCGAGGACGGCCGTGTCACGGTCGCGGACCTCGGCTCCACGAACGGCACCTCCCTCGACGGCACGGCCGTCGGCTCCCGTCCGGTCCCGCTGCGGCCCGGCGCGCTGCTGCGGCTCGGCGAGTCCACCCTGCGGCTGAGCCAGGGCGCCCCGGACACCACGCCCCTGCCGGCCGCGCCCGACGGCGAGGGGCACCTCCGCGTCCCCTCGCGCACCGCCCCGGCCGCCGGCGCCTCCCCCGGTCCCGCCGCCACGCCGGACGGCCTTCCGTACGCCGCACCCGCCGCACCCGCGCCGAGCGGTCCTCCCGCCGCGATCGCCGGCCCCACCCGCAGCGCCGACGCCCACCGGGACACCGCGGAGCGCGGGCCCCGGATCCCGGCCGCCCGCGCCGGGCAGGCACCCGCCGGGACGGCCGGCCCGGCGGGCGGGGGCGACGCCTCCACCCACGGGCAGGGCGCCGCCCGGTTCCCGCACGCCCCCGCCGGCCCCGGGCAGGCCCACGGGGAGGCGCCGGCCGGCCCGGACGGCTTTCCGGGGGACGGGCGCGAGGCGGAAGCGGTCCCCGCCGGCAGGGGTGCCCGCAGACGGGGCATAGGCGCCTGGGCGCGGCGGCTCGCGGGCGGCCGCGGTGACGACGCCGCGGGCGCCGCGGCACCCGGGCCGCCCGGGACGCGGGGCTCCCGCGGCAGCGGGGGCGAGACGTGGCCCGATCCCTCCGCCGTGCTGCTCACGGCGCTCGGCCCCGGGCCGAGGCTCTGGGAGCGCGGCCCCGGCCACCCCGAGGAACTCGTCGTGCGGCTCGGCACGACCGACCGGGCCGACCTGCCGTCCGTACCCGTCACGGTCGGGCTGCGCGAGGCGGGGTCCCTCGCCCTGGCCGGGCCCCGGGCGCGGCTCATGGGCCTGGCCCGCTCCGTCGTGGCGCAGCTCGCCGCGCTGCACGCGCCCACCGACCTGGAGATCGTGCTGATCGGCAGCGCAGCCCGCAAGCGGGACTGGGCCTGGCTCGGCTGGCTGCCGCACCTGCGGCCTGCCCACGGGCAGGACTGCCGGCTGCTGCTGGCGTACGACCGGGACCAGGCGGCCGCCCGCGCCGCCGAGCTGACGCGGCGCCTCGACGACGGGCCGCTCGGCCCCGGCTGGGCGAGCGCCGAGCGGAAGGCGGTCGCGGAGGCGGCCGAGCGGTACGACGGGCCGCGCACGGTCGTGATCGTCGACGGCGACCCCGGCTCCGCGGCGCTGCGCGAGACGTCCGCCCGGCTCGCCGGGGCCGGCGCGGCGGCCGGCATCCACCTCGTCTGCCTCGCCGAGACCCCGGCGGCCTCCCCGCTCTCGCCGGTCGGCGCGACCTACGAAGCGGCGTGCGCCGCGTCCCTGGCCTTCCGCGAGTGCGGGGCGGTCGCCCTGCTCTCCGGTGATGTGGCGACCGCGCTGCGGCTGATGCGGACGGCGGGCGGGCAGCCCGCCGGGCACGGAACCGTCGGCACGGTCGACGCCGTCTCGCCCGCCTGGGCGGAGCGCTTCGCGCGGGCGCTGGCGCCGCTGCGCACCGAGGGCATCGCGCCGCGGGGCCGGGCGGCCGCCATGGCGCTGCCCCCGTCGGCACGCCTCCTCGACGAGCTGGGCCTGGCCCGGGCCACGCCCGCGTCCCTGCTGGCCCGCTGGGCGTCGGCGCCCGACGGTACGGCCGTGCTGGGCACGGGCCCGCGCGGCCCGCTCGCCGTGGACCTCACCACCGAGGGCCCGCACCTGCTGATCGAGGGCCCGGCGGGCAGCGGCCGTACGGAGCTGCTGCGCGCGGTCGCCGCCTCGCTGGCCGCCGCCTCCCGGCCCGACCGGCTGGCGCTGCTGCTGGTCGACGGCGCGGGCGGTGAGCGCGGCGAGGGGCTCGCGCCCTGCATGGAGCTGCCGCATGCCACGGAGCACCTGATGGCCGCGGATCCCGTGCGGATGCGGGCGTTCGCCCAGGCGCTCGGGGCGGAGCTGAAGCGGCGGGCGGAGCTGCTGGGCCGCCAGGAGTTCACCGAGTGGCACACCCAGCGGGAAGTGGCGGACCGGCTGATCGGCCCGCGCCGCCCCACGGACGGCGAGCAGGCCGCCCGTGAGCCACGCGATCCCCGCCCGGCCGACCGCCGGCCCCCCGACCCCGGGGCCGACGACCACACCGCCGCCGACCTCGACGCCGCGGCGACGGGCGGCACCCTGCGCCTGCGTCCCGCCACCGCGCGCACCGGCGGCGCCCCGGCGGACGGGCCGCCCCCGCTGCCGCGCCTGGTCGTCCTGGTCGACGACTACGACGCGCTGGTGGCGCCCGCGCTCGGCAGCCCCGGCCGGCCGGCCGCCGGTTCGGTCGTCCGGGCGCTGGAGGCCGTGGCCCGCGACGGCCACCGGCTCGGCGTGCACCTGGTGGCGTCGTCCGCCCGCCCGGACCGCACGGCCGACACGGAGCTGGCACGGCGCGCCCGGCTGCGCGCCGTGCTGGACGCCCCGCCCGCCGCGCCCGGGCCCGACGAGCCGGCGCCGGGCCGCGGCCGGCTCGGACACCCGGACGGCCGGGTGACGCCGTTCCAGACGGGCCGGGTCACCGGCCGCATCCCGCGTACGGCGACCCAGCGGCCGACCGTCGTCCCGCTGGACTGGGAGCGGATGGGCGACCCGCCGACCCGCCGGCCCGTGCGCGAACTCGGCAACGGCCCGACCGACCTGGCGCTGCTCGCCAGCGCGCTGGACCGGGCGGCCCGCTCGCTCGATGCGGCCCCGATACCACCGCTGACGACTCCCAGCCATCGCTGACGTAACGTCACGAGCCCATCACGATACCGCACTTGACACACAAGGCGGTATTGCGGCACCCGTGCGCCCGGCGTAGACCTGACCGGACGGGACGCGTACGCGCACGGGTAAGTGCACGCAGGAGACGGGGCAGTGATGCGCACAACTCTTCGCACGAGCACACGCACGGCACGGACGGCACTGAGGGCACGCACGGCACTCACGGCGCTGGTGGCCGCCGGAGCCCTCACCCTGGCGGGGTGCGGGGACGGGGGCGGCGGGAAGGGCGGCGGCCCCGGCGCGAGCAAGGAGCCCGGCGGGGCGGCGGCGACCGTCGACCTGCCGCGGCTCGACGGCCAGAAGCTCCAGGTCGTCGCGGTCTGGACCGGTCCCGAGCAGGCGGCCTTCACCAAGGTCCTCGACGAGTTCGAGAAGCGCACCGGCGCCGAGGTCGCGTACGTCCCGACCCAGGACGCGATGCTCAACTACATCGGTACGAAGATCGCGGGCGGCGCGCCGCCGGACGTGGCGATGCTCCAGCAGGTCGGCGCACTCCAGCAGGCCGTGGAGCGGAAGTGGGTCAAGCCGGTGGGCCCCGGGGCGAAGACCCAGCTGGCCAAGAACTACTCCCGAGGCTGGCAGGACCTGGGCGCGGTCGACGGCACCCGGTACGGCGTGTACTTCAAGGCCGCCAACAAGTCGCTGATCTGGTACAACACCGCCGTCTTCGAGAACGCGGGCGTCTCCGAGCCGAAGACCTGGAAGGAACTGCTCACCACCGCCGAGACGATCTCCGCCTCCGGTGTGACGCCGTTCTCGGTCGGCGGCGCGGACGGCTGGACCCTCACGGACTGGTTCGAGAACATCTACCTCTCGCAGGCCGGCCCGGAGAAGTACGACCAGCTCGCCCGGCACGAGATCCCGTGGACCGACCCGTCCGTGAAGCAGGCCCTCACCACCCTCGCCGAGCTGTTCGGCAAGCCGGCCCTGATCGCCGGCGGCGCGGACGGGGCGCTGCAGACGGAGTTCCCGGCCTCCGTCACGCAGACGTTCTCCGGCGGCGACCGGCCCAAGGCCGGCATGGTCTTCGAAGGCGACTTCGTCTCGATCAACATCGGTCAGACCGACGCCAAGATCGGTACGGACGCGAAGGTGTTCCCCTTCCCCGCGGTCGGCACCGAAGCCCCGGTGGTCACAGGCGGCGACGTGGCCGTCGCGCTGACCGACAAGCCCGCCGCGCAGGCCCTGTTGACGTTCCTCGCCTCGCCCGACGCGGCGCGGATCTGGGCGGGCGAGGGCGGGTTCATCTCCCCGAACAAGTCCCTGGCCCCGTCGGCGTACCCGAACGACGTGCAACGCGACATCGCCGAGGCGCTCATCGCGGCGGGCGACGACTTCCGCTTCGACATGTCGGACCAGATGCCGCAGTCGTTCGGCGGCACCCCCGGCAAGGGCGAGTGGAAGGCGCTGCAGGACTTCCTGAAGAACCCGAAGGACATCGCGGGCACCCAGGCCCGCCTGGAGGCCGACGCGGCCAAGGCGTACCAGAACGAGGGCTGACGCCATGGCCACGCCCGCCACCGCCCCGAAGCGCGCCCCGGGCCGCAGGAGCGTGACCGGCACCCGCGGGATCGTCGCGGCCGGCTTCCTGCTGCCCGCGCTGGTCCTGCTCGGCGCGCTCGTGGTCTACCCGATCGCGTACTCGGTCCAGCGGTCGTTCTTCGACCGGTCCGGCGACTCGTTCGCCGGGTTCGCCAACTACGTGGAGATCTTCACCGACGACACGATCCTCACCGCCGTGAAGAACAACGCCGTGTGGGTGGTGGTGGCGCCGACCGTCGCCACCGCGCTCGGCCTGATCTTCGCGGTGCTGACGGAACGGGTCCGCTGGGGCACGGCGTTCAAACTGGTCGTCTTCATGCCGATGGCGATCTCCATGCTCGCCGCGGGGATCATCTTCCGGCTGGTGTACGAGCAGGACCCGGACCGCGGCGTCGCCAACGCCGTCTGGGTGGGCGTGCACGACACGTTCGCCGAGTCGGCCGGCTACCCCAGGGCCCGCCCCCTGCCGGTCCACCCGCTCGAAGCGGCGGGCGGCGGGGCGTTCATCACGGAGGAGCCGGTACGGGCCGGCACGCCGGCCGAGCTGCCGCTGGTCGGCGTGGCACCCGCCGACATGCCGGAGGACGCGAAACCCGCGACGGCGCCCCCGCCCGCCGCCGACGGCCGGATCACCGGCACCGTGTGGCTGGACTTCACCCGGGGCGGCGGCGGTACGCCCAACACCATCGACGCCCGGGAGCTCGGACTTCCCGGCATCGAGGTGGAGGCCGTCAAGGACGGCAAGGTCGTCGCCACGGCCACGGCGGCCGCGGACGGCACCTTCAGCCTCCCCGCCGAGGCCGACGGCGCCCGTCTGCGCCTGCCCGAGTCGAACTTCCGCGAACGCTACAACGGTGTCGACTGGCTCGGCCCGTCCTTCGTCACCCCGGCGATCATCGGCAGCTACGTGTGGATGTGGGCGGGCTTCGCGATGGTGCTGATCGCGGCGGGCCTGGCGGGCCTGCCCCGCGAACTGCTCGAAGCCGCCCGCGTCGACGGGGCCAACGAGTGGCAGGTCTTCCGCCGGGTCACGGTGCCGCTCCTCGCACCGGTCCTCGCGGTCGTCCTCGTCACCCTGATGATCAACGTCCTGAAGATCTTCGACCTGGTCTTCATCATCGCGCCGGGCTCGGTCCAGGACGACGCCAACGTCCTGGCGCTCCAGCTCTACCGCTCCTCCTTCGGCACGGACGCCCACCTCGGCGTGGGCAGCGCCATCTCCGTCCTCCTCCTGCTGCTGGTGATCCCGGTGATGTGGTTCAACATCAGGCGCATCCGGAAGGAGACGCGACGGTGACCGGCGCGCTCGCGCCCGGCGCACCCTGTCGGGGGTCCGGGGGTCGTCCCCCGGGCCGGCACAGCAAGATCAGGCGCATCCGGAAGGAGACGCGGCGATGAGCAGCGGTACCGAGCAGAGCCTTGCCACCCGCCTCGCCGCCGGCGCCGCCGGGGGCGCGCTGCGGGTGTTCCTCGTCCTCGTCGGGCTGTTCTGGCTGATGCCGACCGTCGGGCTGCTGCTGTCCTCGCTGCGGGACCCGGCCGACATCAGCTCCTCCGGCTGGTGGCGGGTCCTCACCGCGCCCGCGCAGCTCACGACCGCCAACTACGCCGCGCTCCTCGACAACGGGACCATCACCGGCTCGCTCCTCTCCACCGTCCTCATCACCGTCCCGTCGACCGTCCTCGTCATCGTCATCGGGTCGTTCGCCGGGTACGCCTTCGCCTGGATGGAGTTCCCCGGCCGGGACTGGTGGTTCCTGCTCGTGGTGGGCCTGCTCGTCGTGCCCGTGCAGGTGGCGCTCGTCCCGGTGTCGAAGCTCTTCGGCGAGATCGGCATCTTCGAGACGACACTCGGCGTGGTCCTCTTCCACGTCGCCTTCGGCCTGCCCTTCGCCATCTTCCTGCTGCGCAACTTCTTCGCGGAGATCCCCCGCGAACTGCTGGAGGCGGCACGGCTCGACGGTGCCGGCGAGGTGCGGCTGTTCACGCGGGTGGTCATGCCGCTCGGCGGCCCGGCCATCGCCTCGCTCGGCATCTTCCAGTTCCTGTGGGTGTGGAACGACATGCTGATCGCGCTGATCTTCGCCGACTCCGACGCGCCGCCGATCACGGTCGCGCTCCAGCAGCAGGTACGGCAGTTCGGCAACAACATCGACGTCCTCGCGCCCGGGGCGTTCGTCTCGATGGTGATCCCGCTCGCCGTCTTCTTCGCCTTCCAGCGGCAGTTCGTGTCGGGGGTGATGGCGGGCGCGGTCAAATGACGTACAGGCCGGCGGACGTACACCCGCCTGTCCCCCGTATGCCACGGGACGCGTAACCCGGTCGGTCCACCGGAAGTTCCCGGGCCATGCCCCGGTTCAGCGTCATCGTCCCCGCGTACCACGTCCAGGCCTATCTGCACGCCTGCCTGGAGTCGGTGCTCTCCCAGTCCTGCGACGACCTCGAACTGATCGCCGTGGACGACTGCTCGGCCGACGGCTGCGGCGCGATCATCGACGAGTTCGCCGCCCGTGACCGCCGGGTCATCGCCGTCCACCTG
Organism: Streptomyces sp. NRRL S-118; assembly: GCF_000716335.1. Taxonomy (GTDB): domain Bacteria; phylum Actinomycetota; class Actinomycetes; order Streptomycetales; family Streptomycetaceae; genus Streptomyces. Next base: position 293,425 of record NZ_KL591013.1, read on the forward strand.
CCGGAGAACACCGGCCTGGGACCCGCCCGCAACGCCGGACTCGCCCACGCCACCGGCGACTACCTGGTCTTCCTCGACGGCGACGACACCCTCGCCCCCGGCTCCCTCCGGGCCGTGGCGGACCGCCTCAAGGAGACCGGCGACCCGGACGTGCTGGTGTACGACCACGTCCGTACGTACCCCACCGGAGAGGTCGTCCCCAACGAGTTCCGCGCCCACCTCGCCGAGTCCGGCCCGGCGCCCTTCGTGCTCGCCGACCGCCCCGGGCTGCTGAAGGTCCTGATGGTGGTGTGGAACAAGGCGTACAAGCGGGAGTTCGTCGCACGTGAAGGCTTCACCTTCCCGCCCGGGTTCTACGAGGACACCCCGTGGACCTACCCGGCGCTGATGGCCGCCGGGTCGATCGCCACGCTGGACCGGGTGTGCGTGCACTACCGCCAGCGCCGCACCGGCTCCATCCTGAGCACCACGAGCCTGCGCCACTTCGACCTGTTCGACCAGTACGAGCGGCTCTTCGCGTTCCTCGACGCACGCCCCGAGCTGGCGTGCTGGCGTCCGGTGCTGCGCCGGCGCATGGCCGACCACTTCACGTCCGTGTTCATGGCCCCCGGGCGGCTGCCGCGCGGCACCCGCGCCGCCTTCTTCCGCCGCGCCCGGGCCCACTACCGCCGCCACCGTGCCCCCGGCGTCACCCCGGCACCGGCCGCCCGCGCGTTCGCCGTCCCGCGGCTCACCACCCGCCTGCGCCACGCCCTGGTGCGGTCCGGCAGCCACCGCACGTACCGCGCGCTGATGGCGGCGCGCACGGCGAAGCGGCGCGCCGCGGCGGGCGGCCGCCGGGTCGCGGGCGCGGTGCGCGGCGCGCTGCTCCAGCTGCACTACCGGATCCAGCGGTGCCTGCCGGTGCGGGACGACCGCGCCGTCTTCAGCGCCTACTGGAGCCGCGGTTACGCGTGCAGCCCGGCGGCGATCGAGGAGCGGGTGCGCGAGCTGGCGCCGCACGTGCGCACCGCCTGGATCTGCTCCCCCGCGCACGCGCACACCGTGCCGCCGGGCACGCGCGGGGTGCGGCCGGGGTCGGCCGCGTACTGGACGGCCCTGGCCAGGTCCAAGTACCTCGTCAACAACGTCAACTTCGACCGGCGGCTGGTCAAGCGGCGCGGACAGGTGGTCGTGCAGACGCAGCACGGCACTCCGCTGAAGCACATGGGCCTGGACCTGATGCACCGCCCGGCCGCCGCCCGCGGCACGGACTTCGCCGGGCTGCTGCGCGCCGTCGACACCTGGGACTACCTCGTCTCCCCCAGCCGCCACGCCACGCTCGTGTGGGAGCGGGTCTACCCGGCCGGGTACCGCACGCTGGAGTACGGCTCGCCGCGCAACGACGTGTTCCAGCGGGCGGGGGCCGCCGACGTCGCCCGGCTGCGCGAGACGCTCGGCATCCCCGAGGGCCGCACGGCGATCCTGTACGCGCCCACCCACCGGGACTACATGACGCCGCAGCCGCGCCTGCTCGACCTGGAGCGGGTGCTGCGGGCGCTCGGCCCGGGGTTCGTGATCCTCGCGCGCCCCCACCCGACGCACGGCGACGGCCCGCCGCCGCCCGCCCACCCGCGGGTCATCGACGTCTCCGCGCACCCGTCGGTCGAGCAACTGTGCCTGGCCTCGGACGCACTGGTCACGGACTACTCGTCCCTGATGTTCGACTACGCGAACCTGGACCGGCCGATCGTGGTGCACACCGAGGACTGGATGGCGTACGAGGCGGCCCGCGGCACCTACTTCGACGTGCGGACCTTCCCACCGGGCGCGGTGGCCCGCTCCGAGGACGAGCTGATCGACATCTTCGTCACCGGGCACTGGCGGGGCTCGCGCTCGGCGCGGCTGCGCGCCGCCTTCCGGGCGCGGTTCTGCCCGTACGACGACGGCGGCGCGGCCGAGCGGGTGGTGCGGCACGTGTTCCTGGGCGAGGACCCGCAGCGGCTGGCCCCCGTCGTCCCGCTGGAGGAGCGCCGCCCCGCCCCGTCGATGGGCGAGGCGGTGTCGGTGCTGTTCCCGGCGCCCCGGTAGCGGCGCGCGACCGGGGCGCCGGCCCGCGTTCTCCCCCGGATTCCCGGTGGTGTGCTCCCGTACCGCCGTGGGCCCGCGCGGCGCTACGGGGTCATGCCGTGGGCGGCGGTCCCGCCTGGAGGCGCAGGGCCAGGCCGTCGAGCATGACCTCCAGGCCGTAGGCGAACTTGGCGTCGCGCACGCCGGTGGGGTCGAACTCCGTTCCCGAGGCGTGGGCGTATCCCTCCGCCAGGTTGCCGTGCTCCTGGGCCGCCTGCTGTGCGGCGGGCATCAGACGGGCGATGAGGCCGGCTTCCGTCTCGCCGGACCGGGCCACCGTGGTCAGCCAGGCCGCCTCGGTACCGCTCATGCCGATCACGTAGGCGAGGAGGGAGTCGATCGCCCGGGAGGGTTCGGGGAAGCCCGCCGTGGAGAACAGGTCGGCGAGGCGGCTGGAGTAGGACATGAGGTTGGGGCCGAGGTAGGCGAGGCCGGCCTGCCCGAGCACCGAGGACAGCCACGGGTGGCGCAGGGATGTCGCGCGGAAGGAGGCGGCGGCCTCGGCGGCCGCCGTGCGCCAGTCCCCGGTGCCGGCGGGCGGCACGGTCATCTCCCCGAACACCTCGTCGACGGCGAGTTCCATCAGCTCGTCCTTGGTGGCGACATGGCGGTAGAGGGAGGTCGCTCCGGCGTTCAGGCGGGCGGCCAGCTTGCGCATGCTCAGGGCTTCGATGCCGTCGGCGTCCAGCATGACGATCGCCTCCCGGACGATCGCCTCCTGGGACAGTCCGGGCTGTTCCGCCGCCCGCCGGCGGCGGGCCCAGACGGAGGGGATCTGCTGGGGCTTGTCGTCCTCGGCCATCGGCTCGCTCCTTTGCGTACGTCGTGCGCACACAGCGTACAGAGTTCTTGTGTTGCGAACAGTGTACGCAGAGGAGTACGGTGTTCGCATCGCCCGGAACAGTGTGCGCACAACGGGAACGGTGTGCGCATCCCGAAAGGAACCCCGATGACAGCCGAAGCCGCAGCGGCCCCGACCCGCAGCCCGCACCGCTGGTGGATCCTGATCGTGCTGTGCCTCAGCACGCTGGTCCTCGTCGTCGACAGCATGGCGCTGACCGTCGCCGTCCCCGCCATGACCGAGGACATCGGCGCGAGCCCCCAGCACATCCAGTGGATCCTGGACTCCTACGTCCTGGTCTTCGCCGGCCTGCTGCTGACCTCGGGAAGCCTCGGCGACCGCTTCGGCCGCCGCAGAGTGATGATCATCGGCCTGCTGCTCTTCGGAGCGGCGTCACTGGCCGCGGTGTTCTGCACCGACCCCGGCGAGGTCATCGCCGTCCGCGTGGCCATGGGCGTCGGCGGTGCGCTGATCATGCCCTCCACCCTGTCGATCCTGATCACCGTCTTCGACGAGGACGAGCGCCCGAAGGCGATGGCCGCCTGGGGCTCGGTGTCGATGCTCGGCCTGGTCGGCAGTCCGGTCCTCGGCGGTGTCCTGATCGACCACTTCTCCTGGCACTCGATCTTCCTCATCAACGTCCCCGTCGTCGTCCTCGCCGTCGCCGCCGGTCTGCTCCTGATGCCCGAGTCCAAGGCCCCCTGGCAGCGGCCCGACCCGCTCGGCGCCGTCCTCTCCGCCGTCGGGATGACCGCCCTGGTCTGGTGGATCATCGAGATCCCGCAGCACGGCGCCTTCGAGGGCCGCGGCCTGCTCACCCTCGCCATCGCCGTGACCTCCCTGGCGGGATTCGTGATCTGGCAGAACACCACCGCCTCTCCGATGGTCCCGCTCGCCCTCTTCAAGCACCGCGACTTCACCGGCGGCTCCATCTCGCTGGCACTGGTGCAGATCGGCAACGGCGGCCTGCTCCTGGTCCTCACCCAGTACCTCCAGTCGGTCCTCGGGTACTCCCCCGTCAAGGCCGGCCTGGCCTTCACCCCGCTGGCCGTGGCGGCGCTCATCGGCAACGGCGTCGGCGCCAAGCTGGCCGCCAGGACCGGCCACCGCCCGCTGATCCTGGCCGGCATGCTCATGATGGCGGCCTCCTTCGGCCTGCTGACCACCGTCACCACCGACAGCGGCTTCGCCGTCCCGGCCGTCGCCCTCGCCCTGCTCGGCCTCGGCGCCGGCACGGCCATGCCGGCCGCGGTCGGCGCCCTGATGAGCACCATCCCCGCCGACAAGGCAGGCGTCGGCTCCGCCCTCAACGACACCATCCAGCAGGCCGGTACCGCCCTCGGCATCGCCATCCTCGGCTCGCTCCTCACCAGCACCTTCTCCGCGAAGATGCCGGCCGACGCCCCCGAGCAGGCCAAGCAGTCCATCGGCGGCGCACTGGCCGCCGCCCACGACGACCCGGGCCTGGTCCAGGCGGCCAAGGACGCCTTCACCGCGTCGATGTCCACCACCCTCACCGTCAGCGCCATCGGCGTCCTCGCCGCAGCCCTCCTCGCCGTGGTGGTCATGCGCGGCGGCAGCAACGGGGCCCGCGCCGAGCAGGCGGAGCAGGCCCCGGAGAAGGAGGTCGTGCCGGCCGCCTGACCGAGGCACTCACCTCTCCACCGCACGACCGTTCCGCGCCGGGAGGCCGGCACCCGCCAGGGTGTCGGCCTCCCGGCGCGAGCGACTCGGACGACGCCGGCTGCACCCGCTCAGCCGCGTACGAGGGCCCGGGCGACCCGCCGTACCGCGCCCCGCTGCGCCACCGGGGCCAGCAGCCGCCCCACGGTGCCGGCGGGCCGCCACCGCACCTGCAGCCGCCCCGCACCGTGCCCCTCCGGCTCCACGGTGATCCGGTGCCGCGCGGGCCCCGCCACCTCGAACGGCGTGAAGTCCGTCGGCGCGAGCAGCACGCCCGTGCTGCTCGTACGCCCGTCCGTCACCTCCAGGACGGGGTGGCGCACGCCCCAGAAGCCGTGGACGGGCAGGGCCACGGCCGAGAGGTCGAGCCGTGCGGTGCCCTCGAAGACGCCGCGTCCCGCCGGGTCCAGCCGTACCGGCACGGTGGTGCGCCGCCCGCCCGGCGCGAGGTGCAGGGACGCGGGCTGCGGCGCGAGCGGCAGGCGCAGCCCCGGGTCGTACGTCCGTACCGCCAGCTCCACGACCGCACCCGCGTGGACGAGCCCGGTGATCTCGTGCCGGAAGCGGGCGGCGCCGAACGGGCAGCCCCCCGGATCCAGTTCCGTCACGTCGAGGTCCTCGCGCGCCGCCGCGCCCACCGGCAGCGTGCCGCCCCAGTAGATGCGGCCCCGCGCCGGGTCCGTCACCGTCCGGCGCGGCCCCACGCCGTGGCCGAGGCCCCGGGCGGCCAGCCGCGCCTCCTCGTAGCGGCCCTCGCGCAGCAGCCCGATCACGACCCGCTCGTCGCGGCCCAGCCGCTCGTGCGCGGCGGCGCACAGCCCGTCCAGGTAGGGCACGGTCTCGGCGGCGAACCCGGCGACCCACGCCGGCTCGCGGTGGGGCAGGTCCCCCGCGTACAGCCGGAAGTCGTGGGAGAGGAACTTGAAGTCCTTCTCCTCCCGGACGGCCGCGGGGACGCCCTGCTCGGCCAGGAACGCGTCGATGAGCCGCGCGATCCGGATCCGGTCGCGCACGTTGGACATCAGGTGCCGCCGGTTGGAGATGGTCGCCGCTTCGCGAGCGGCGTGGGGGGCGATGTACCAGCGGTAGACGGGTTCGGTGATGACGGTGAAGGCGCGGGCGAGGGTGTACGCCTGGGCCGAGAAGAGCTGGTCCTCGTAGTGCAGGCCCTCGGGGAAGCGCAGGCCGTGCCGGTCTAGGAACTCCCGGCGGTACATCTTGTTGGTCGACAGCGGCTCGAAGAGCATCCGCGGCTCCTCGGCGATGCCGTGGACCGTGCGGCGGTGGCCGAAGAGCGGTGCCATCCAGGTGGTGGTGGCGCCGGTGTCGGTGCGCACCCGCTCCACGGCGCCCATCACGAAGTCCGCCTCCGTCTCCCGGTGGGCGGCGAGCAGCAGTTCCACCGCCCGCGGGGGCAGTTCGTCGTCGCTGTCCAGGAACATCAGGAACGGGGCGCGGGCGATCTCCAGGGCGCGGTTGCGGGGCGCGGAGCAGCCGCCGCTGTTCTGCTCCAGGCGCAGCACGCGGATCCGGTCGTCCTTGGCGGCGAGCGCGGCCGCGACGTCGGGGGTGGCGTCCGTGGAGTGGTCGTCGCTGATGACGATCTCCAGGCCGCGGTGGGTCTGCGCGCGCACGGAGGCGACGGCGCGCGGCAGCCGTGCGGCGTCGTTGTGGACGATGACGGTGACGGTGACGTCGGGGAGGGTCGTCATCGGCGTGCGGCCTCCTCGGGGGTGGGGGCGGGGGTGCGCCGGCCGACCGGCAGCACGGGCGGCAGGCCCTCCTCGCCCTCGCCCAGGAAGACGCGGCGTACGACGCGCTCGGCGGCGTGCCCGTCGTCGTACTCGCAGAACCGCAGCCGGAAGTCCTGGCGCTGTTTGCGGGCGGTCTCGTCGCACCAGGCGGTGGAGGTGAGGATGTCGGTGAGGTCGGCCCGGCTGCGGGCGACGGGGCCCGGGGCCTCGGCCGTCAGGTCGAAGTAGACGCCCCGGACGCGGGTGTACGTCTCCCAGTCGTCGGCGTGGATGACGATGGGCCGGTCGAGGTTGGCGTAGTCGAACATCAGCGACGAGTAGTCCGTGAGGAGGGCATCGGCGGCGAGCGCGAGCTCCTCGACGGGGTCCCAGCCGGTGACGTCGAGCACGCGGGGGTGGCGGGTGCGTCCCGGCAGCCGGTCGTGGAAGTAGTGGCCGCGCACGAGCAGCACGGTGTCGTCGCCGAGCCGGTCGGCCAGTTCCGGCAGGTCGAGGCGGGGTGTCCAGCGGGCTTCGTGGTCGCGGTGGGTGGGGGCGTACAGGACGGCCCGGCGGCCGGGTTCGATGCCGAGGCGTGCGCGGGCGGCCAGGACGTCCTCGGCGGTGGCCCGGTAGTAGACGTCGTTGCGGGGATAGCCGTAGTCGAGGGACCGGTAGCCGGAGGGGTAGGCGTGGGCCCAGGTCTCGGTGGAGTGGCTGTTGGCCGAGATGCTGTAGTCCCAGCGGTCGATGCGCTCAAGCAGCGCCTCGAAGTCGAGGCCCTGGGCGGCGGCCGGGTGGTCGCGCTGGTCGACGCCCATGCGCTTGAGCGGCGTGCCGTGGTGGGTCTGGACGTGGATGCTGCCCGGCCGTTTGACCACGTCGTTGGGGAAGTTGACATTGTTGACCAGGTACTTGGCGCGGGCGAGGACGTCCCAGTAGCGGGCGCTGCCGGGGACGACGTGGTCGGTGTCGGGCGGCAGCAGCGGGACGCGGTCCTCCTCGGTGATCCACACCTGGCGGATGTCGGGGGCGAGTTCGGTGAGTTCGGCGGCGATGGCGGCCGGGTTGCAGTGCACGCCGCGCCCCCAGTACGCGGAGAAGACCGCGAGGTCCTCGTCCAGGCGGCGGCGCAGGGTCCTGCGGTAGCGGCGCCGGGTACGTACGGCCGCCAGCTGCTCGGCGCGGGCCGCCACGGTGGCGCCGGCGGCGCGGCGCCTGTCGTTGGCGGCCCGCAGCGCCCGGTAGGGAAGGGCGGCGCCCCGGGTGAGGAGGTGGTGGCGCACGCCGTCGAGGCCGCCCGGGCCGCGGTGGCCCTCGGGGCGGAGGCGGGACGCGTGGGCGGCGGCGCGGCGGAAGTACTCGGGCACCAGGGCGGGGGGCAGTTCGTCGCGGCGGGCGAGCGTGGACAGGTAGTCGCCGGTCATCCGGTCGTAGAGCCGGTGGCGGACGGCGGGCGGAGCGTCGCGGGCGACGGCCAGCCGGTGGAGCCGCTCGTACTGGCCGAAGGCGGCGAAGTGCCGCTCGGGGCCGGCGGCGCGCCGCTGGGCGGGGCGGTCCTTGCGGTGGATGAGCGCCACGGTGTCGCAGCAGGCGACGCTCCGCGCCATCAGCAGCACGGCGTACGCCAGGTACAGCTCGTCGTGGCCCTCCGTGGCGACGAGCTCGGGGTGCTCGTCGAGGAGCCGGGCGCTGACGAGCCGGGCGCCGAGCACGGGGGCCAGGTCCAGCAGCGCGGGCCGCTCGGCGAGGCGGGCGGGGCCCGGCGGACGGGTGAGGAGCTCGGTGTCGCCGCTGGGGGCGGCGTCGTCCCACCAGTGGGCCACGCGGTGGTCGCACACCAGCACGTCGGGCGCGTCCGGCGCCTCCGCCGGCAGGCGCGCGGCGAGGGCGGCCGCCGCCCCCTCGGGCAGCAGGTCGTCGGGGTGCAGGAACTGCAGGTACGTCCCGGTGGCGGCCCGCACCGCGGCGGCCCGGGCGGTGGCCGCGGGCGCGTGCGGCGAGACGGGCACCACGAGAACGCGCGGGTCGCGCATCTCGTGGGCCTCGGCGAGCGCGCGGGCCGGGGTGTCGTCGAGCGGGACGGTCACGACGACGTCGAGGTGGGCGTACGGCTGGGCGATGACGCTCTCCAGGCAGGCGCGCAGCCGGCTGAGCGGGGCGCGGCCGGACACGACGACGCTGAGACGGGCCATGGAGTCCTTCCGGGGCTGGGGCCTGCCCTGGGGAGCAGGCCGGATCGTGAGCGTGGTCCGGGGGGTGCGGATGCGAGGCGGAAGGAGGGTGCCTCCCCCGGCGCCCGATGGACAGCGGGGGCTCGGGCGGCCGGTGTCGGCGCCGGGGAAGCTCGCGCGGGGCAGCGGGAGAGGCTGCTCGTGCCCGGCCGCCGGCCGCCCGGCCGGCAGCCTCCGCAGGACGTCCCCTAATGACGTTGACCGGCGAAGACGGTGATCAGTCCGATCACGACGAGCAACGAGCCGGCCCAGGTCCACGGGGAGGTCCGCTCGTGCAGCAGGGTCGAGCCGGCCAGCACGATCAGCAGGTAGCCCAGGGCGTTGAAGGGGTACGCGACCGACAGCGGCACCCGGGCGAGGGTGGACATCCACGCCACGGCGGACACCGCGAAGACGGTGAGGCCGAGCACCACCCAGGGTGTCGTCGCGGCGCGGGCGGCGAGGGAGCCGCCGGCCCGCTCGGCGGCGGTGGCGGCGGCGCGCATGCCGTGCTTGAGCATGATCTGCCCGGCCGCCGAGGAGAACACCGCGAACAGCAGCAGCAGGAGGCTGGCCGGGGTCAACGTCCGCCTCTCACACGCCGACGCGGTCGGCGCGACCGGCCGCGGGGACGTCGGCGGGGACGAACTGACGGTTGAGGATGTCCTGGACATCGATGTGCTCCCCAGCGATGATCGTCCGCGCCGCATGCGGGGTGAGCAGTGCGACGTACTGGTAGCCGAAGAGGGTGGGCCGGATCCGGGTCAGCAGCTTCGACGGACCGCCGAGCGCCCTGGCGGCCGGTCCGCCGCCGAGCACCGACCAGAAGGGCGCGCCGGTGGCGCGGATCGACAGCACGTCGTAGCCGGCGGAGCGCACGGTGCGGCGCAGGCTGGCGCGGCTGAAGAAGCGCAGATGCGTCTCGTCGAGGATGCCGCGCCGGTCGTAGTCGAAGATGCCGAGCGCCACGCGCAGCCGCGAGTACCAGTGCCCGAAGTTCGGTACGGACAGCAGGACGTGCCCGTCGGGGCGCAGGACGTCGCGCAGCTGGGCGAGCAGCCGTTCGGGCCGGGCGAGGTGCTCGATGACGTCCCCGGCGACGACGTAGTCGTACCCGTCGCCGATGCCGTCGGGCAGCCCCTCCTCCAGGTCGGCGAGGACGAAGCCGCCGGAGCACCGGTCGCGGACCCCCTCGACCTCGACGCAGTCGATGCCGGTGACCCGGTGGCCGAGGGCTTCGAGGCGTTCGGCGAACAGGCCGCCGGAGCAGCCGACGTCGAGGACGCGGCCCGGGGCCAGGGAGCGCATCCGGTCGAGGATGACGGCGTGCGAGGAGCCGTCGCCCTCCTTGAAGGCGTACTCGACCGGCTTGGGGATCCAGCCGCAGGTGCCGAAGCCCTTCTTGGCCAGCCGGTATTCGAGGACGTCCTTGACGACGTCCTTGGCGTAGCGCAGGCCGTTGACGTAGCAGATCTCGTCCCCGTAGTAGGTGGGGATGGGGATCTCCTTGATGCGCATCCCGGCGTCGGCCATCTGCACGATGATCTGGGTGTCGAAGTCGAAGGCGTCGGTGTTGCGCTCGATGGGGAGCCGGCGCAGGGCGTCGACCTTGTAGGCGCGGTAGCCGGAGTGGAACTCGGTGAGGGAGGACCCGAGGAGCTTGTTCTCCAGCCGGGTCAGGATGCGGTTGCCGAGCCACTTGTACGCGGGCATGCCGCCCCGCAGGGCGTCCCGGGGGCGCATCATGCGGGAGCCGAAGACGGCTTCGCACTCGCCGCGTTCGAGCGGCTCGACCATCTGCGGCAGCAGCTCGGGGGCGTACTGCCCGTCGCCGTGGAGCAGGACGATGATGTCGAGCCCCCGCTCGGCCGCGAGGGCGTAACCGGCCTTCTGGTTGCCGCCGTAGCCGAGGTTCTTGGTGTGGCGCATGACGACGGTGGGCGGCATGCCGGCGAGCTGGGACCAGCGGCAGCCGGCGGTGAAGGTCGCGTCGTGGCTGGCGTCGTCGAGGATGAGGATCTCGGCGATCCTCGGCCGGAAGCCGGCGGGGATGCGGTCGAGGGTCTTCTCCAGGGTGGACTCGGCGTTGTACGCGACGACGAGGATGCCGATGCGGGGGCCGGCGGCGGGGCTGTCGGGACTCACGGGACTTCTCCACTCTCGGGTGTCGGGGCACACGGGGTCAGGTGGCTGAGGGGGCCGGCCGCGTCTCGGTACGCGGCTTGGCGATGTCCACCGCGGGGACCGGGCCGGGGGGTTCCGCCCCGCCGAGGAGGCGGTGGACACCGGTCGCCACGCACACCACGAGCACGGCCCACCCGAGGGCGCCGAAGGCCATCTCGGTGTCGGTCCAGTGGACGGGCCGCTGCCCGGAGTAGACGGAGGCGGTCACGCCGCCGACGACGACGCCGTACGCCATCCCCTGCCACAGGCCGATGACGAAGAGCCCGGCGGCCGGCCAGGCCAGGTACTGCACGCCGGACGCGGTGCTCAGGGCGAGAAGGAGGCCGAGCGAGACGGCGACGGCGACGGGCGTGTCGGCGGGCCGCCGCCAGGCGAGCCACGCCCCGGCGGCCATGATGGCGGCCACGATCAGGAAGTGGCCGTCACCGCGGGCGAGGGCCACGTACGGCTCCGGCACGCCCGCCCAGCGGGCGAAGCGGATGATGCCCCAGAAGCTGAAGTTGCCGCCCGCGTACTCCAGCACGTTCGCCTTGAGCGCGCCCGGCACGGTGGCGAGCACCGGCCCCCAGATCACGAGGAACACCGCCGAGAACCCGGCCGTGAACCGGAGCAGGACCGGCCGCCCGGCGCGCAGGGCGGCGACGAACAGCAGCGGCACCGCCACGACGGGGACGATCTTCACACTGACGCAGAGCGCCGCGGCGACCCCGGCCGCCCTCGGCATCCTCCGGTCGGTGAGCAGGTACGCGGCGGCGAAGGCGAACATGACGGCGACCGAGTCGGTGTTCCCGTGGTAGCCGGAGGTCGCCACCAGGACCGGGCACAGGGCCGCGCCCAGCGCGCAGGCGACGGCCGTCCGCAGCCGGGCCCGCCTCCGTACGATCTCGAACACCAGCAGCACGGTGATGAGGTCGGCCAGGCAGGCCGGGAAGCGGATCAGCGGCCGCCACGGGACCCCGTGCTGGGCGAGCCACTCCATGCCGAGCAGCATCCAGCTCGCCAGCGGCGGGTGGTTGTAGACGGGCAGCCACGGCAGCGGTTCGGCGTAGACGCGGACGGGGTCCGTCCGGGCGATGGCCCGCGCGAAGCCCCAGAAGAACCGCACATCGGCGGGCCCGCGGGTGGACGCCGCAAGCGCGACCTTCGAGACGAACGCGATCGCCGCGACGACGAGGACGGCGATCCGGGCCTTTCGCACGTCCCAGGACAGGGACGACATTCGGACGCTCATGGTGGACGAACGTAGCAATACCGACGGTACAACGCGAAGCACCTATAAACACACTTAAACCGCACCAGAGTTAACAGTACGCATGTTATAGCCCCGAAAGGGATTTAATGAATCACACGTATGGCTCACGGTCGTACGTAATTCGTGGCGCTCAACTCTCTTTCGCGCCCCGCACCTTGTCACCGCCCAGCTGAGGCAGGCCCAGTGAAAGCACTCGTACTCTCCGGAGGAGCCGGGACCCGGCTGCGCCCCATCACGCACACCTCCGCCAAACAGCTCGTGCCCGTCGCCAACAAACCGGTGCTCTTCTACGGGCTCGAATCGATCGCCGCCGCCGGGATCCGGGACGTCGGGATCATCGTCGCGCCCGACACGGCCGGGGAGATCCGGGGCGCCGTCGGCGACGGCGCGCGCTTCGGCCTGCGGGTGACCTACCTCCCGCAGCACGCGCCGCTGGGCCTCGCCCACGCCGTGCTGATCGCCCGGGACTTCCTCGGCGACGACGACTTCGTGATGTACCTGGGGGACAACTTCATCGTCGGCGGGATCACCGACCTGGTCGAGGAATTCCGCTCGACCCGCCCGGACGCGCAGATCCTCCTCACCAAGGTGCCCGACCCGCGCGCCTTCGGCGTCGCCGAGCTCGACGTGGAGGGGCGGGTGGCCCGCCTGGAGGAGAAGCCGGCCCACCCGCGCAGCGACCTCGCGCTGGTCGGGGTGTACCTGTTCTCCCCCGCCGTGCACGAGGCCGTCCGCGCGATCCGGCCGTCCGCGCGCGGCGAACTGGAGATCACCCACGCCCTGCAGTGGCTCATCGACGCACGGCACACGGTCACGTCGACGATCGTCTCCGGCTACTGGAAGGACACCGGGAACGTCGAGGACATGCTGGAGGTGAACCGATCCGTCCTGGAGCTGCTCTCCCCGGCCAACGAGGGCTCGGTCGACGCCGCCACCGAGATCATCGGCCGGGTCCGCATCGGCGCCGGCGCGCGCGTGCGCGGCTCCCGCATCGTCGGCCCGGTCGTCATCGGGGCGGGCACGGCGGTGGAGAACTCCTACATCGGCCCCTCCACCTCGATCGCCGAGAACTGCCGGGTGACGGACAGTGAGATCGAGTACTCCATCGTGCTCAGCGGCTCGTCGCTGCACGGCGTGGGGCGCGTGGAGGCGTCCCTCATCGGCCGTAACGTCGAAATCACCCCCGCTCCGCCCATCCCGGCCGCCCACCGTCTGGTGCTCGGCGATCACAGCAAGGTGCAGATCTCCTCATGACCACCCCCGTCACCCGCCTCCTGGTGACCGGCGGCGCCGGATTCATCGGCTCGCACTACGTCCGCACGCTGCTGGGGCTCTCGGGGCCCGGCCACCTCGAGGTGACGGTCCTCGACCGCCTCACCTACGCCGGCAACCCCGCCAACCTCGACCCGGTCCGCGGTCACCCCGGCTTCGCCTTCGTGCACGGCGACATCCGGGACGCGGACCTGGTCGACAAGCTCGTCTCCGAGCACGACGGCATCGTCCACTTCGCCGCCGAGTCGCACGTGGACCGCTCCATCCTCGGCGCCGCCGAGTTCGTCCGCACGAACGTGCTGGGCACGCAGACGCTGCTGGACGCGGCGCTGCGCCATCGCGTCCCCCGCTTCGTCCACATCTCCACGGACGAGGTGTACGGCTCGATCGAGACGGGCTCGTGGACGGAGGACGAGCCCGTACGGCCCAACTCGCCGTACGCCGCCTCCAAGGCGTCCAGCGACCTGATCGCCCTCGCGTACCACCGCACCCACGGCCTGGACGTGCGGGTGACGCGCTGCTCGAACAACTACGGCCCGTACCACTTCCCCGAGAAGGCCGTCCCCCTCTTCATCACCCGCCTGCTGGAGGGCGGCCGGGTGCCGCTGTACGGGGACGGCTCGCACGTACGGGACTGGCTGCACGTCGACGACCACGTGCGCGCGATCGAGCTGGTCCGGACGCGGGGCCGCGCGGGCGAGGTCTACAACGTCGGCGGCGGCACGGAGTTGTCCAACCGCGAGCTCACCGGCGCGCTGCTCGACGCCTGCGGTGCGGACTGGTCCCGGGTGGACCACGTCGAGGACCGCAAGGGACACGACCGGCGGTACTCCGTCGACTGGGCGAAGATCCGCGACGAGCTCGGCTACCGGCCGGCCAGGGACTTCGCGACGGGCCTGGCGGAGACGGTCGCCTGGTACCGGGAGAACCGCTCCTGGTGGCGGCCCCTGCTGAGCCGGGCGGCGCTGTGACCTGGCTGGTCACGGGCGCGGGCGGCATGCTCGGGCAGGACGTGCTGGCCTGCCTCGGCGGTGAGGGGACCGGCCTCACGCGCCGCCGGCTGGACGTGCGCGACCCGTCGGCCGTACGGGCCGCGCTGTCGGCCCTGCGCCCGACGGTGGTCGTCAACTGCGCGGCCTGGACGGCGGTGGACGACGCCGAGGCGCACGAGGCCGAGGCGCTCGCGGTGAACGGCACGGGTGTGCGGCACCTGGCCGAGGCGTGCGCCGCGGCGGGCGCGCGGCTGCTGCACGTCTCCACGGACTACGTCTTCGACGGCCGCGCGCGCGTGCCGTACGCCGAGGACGCGGCGCCCGCCCCGCGCACCGCGTACGGCCGCACCAAACTGGCGGGCGAGCGCGCCGTCCTGGAGGTGCTCCCCGAGGACGGCTACGTGGTGCGGACGGCCTGGCTGTACGGGGCGGGCGGCGACAACTTCGTCCGCACCATGCTCCGGCTGGAGGCGTCGCGCCCCTTCGTGGACGTGGTGGACGACCAGCGCGGCCAGCCGACATGGAGCGCCGACGTGGCGCGGCGCCTGGTGGACCTGGGGCGCCGCGACGCTCCCCCGGGCGTCTACCACGCGACGAGCGCGGGCGACGGCACCTGGTACGACCTCGCCCGTGAGACCTTCCGGCTGCTGGGCGCGGCGCCCGGGCGCGTCCGCCCCACGTCGAGCGCGGCCTTCCCCCGCCCGGCGGCGCGCCCCGCGTACAGCGTGCTGGCCCACCGGCGGTGGCGGGACGCGGGCCTGACGCCCCTTCGGGACTGGCGGGAGGCGCTGGCCGAGGCGCTGCCCGCGGTGCTCGCCGGCCGGTTCCAGGGGCGCGGGCACCGCGGACGGCCCGGGTCGAACACACGTAGTGCTGCCGTACATCCATACGACCGCCTCGTACGTCTTGTATCGGGGTCCGCCTACCGGCCCGGCCCCTTCTCGACGTGACGAAACGGGAGCATTCCCCTTGATATCGACCCGAACCGGCGTGCGCCGCGCCGCCACCGTCGCCCTCACCAGCGGTCTGCTGCTCACGGCCTCGCCGCTCGCCTCGCCGGCGCAGGCGGCCACCGCGCCGACCATCAGCGCCGCGGGCGGCTACCTGATGGACCAGTCGAACGGCGCGGTGAAGTACACCAAGGGCGCCGACACGCGCCGCCAGATGGCGAGCACGACGAAGATCATGACCGCCGCGGTCGTGCTCGGCACCCCCGGCGTGGACCTCAACCGCAAGGTCACCGTCAAGCAGGCCTACCGCGACTACGTCACCCGCAACGGCGCGAGCACCGCCGACCTGCGCACCGGTGACAAGGTCACGGTCCGTCAGCTGCTGTACGCGACGATGCTGCCCTCCGGCTGCGACGCCTCCTACGCGCTCGCCGACACCTTCGGCACCGGCACGACATCCGCGGCCCGCACCCAGTCGTTCATCGCGAAGATGAACCAGAAGGCCGTCGCGCTGGGCCTGAAGAACACGAAGTTCGACTCGTTCGACGGCATCTCGTCGGCCGGGAACAACTACACCACCCCGCGCGACCTGGCGAAGATCGCCCGGCACGCCTACGCGAACGCCAACTTCAAGGCGATCGTGAAGGCCACCTCGTACAAGAGCACGGCCACCACCAGCACGGGCGGCACCCGCACGTACACCTGGTACAACACCAACAAGCTGCTGGGCTCCTACAGCGGCGCCAACGGCATCAAGACCGGCACCGGCACGGCCGCCGGCCCCTGCCTCGTCTTCGCCGCCACCCGCGGCACCAAGACGTACATCGGTGTCGTCCTCAACGGCACCGACCGCTACCGCGACGCCGCGAAGATGCTCGACTACGGCTTCGGCTCCACGACCGCCGCGACCATGAAGCTGCGGTCGCTCCCGGTCGGCGCGCAGCGCGACTGATCCCGCCTCCCGTGACGTGCGGGCACCCCTGCGGTGCCGCACGTCACGGGAGATCCCGGGAGACCCCGGGGGCGATTTCTCCAGGATCGTCCTTATCCGCCCCTGCCCGGCGGGCCTCCCTCAGCGGCCGGCCGGAACGCGGGGCCGGCCGGCCGCCCGGGACGCGCGCAGCGCCGCGTACCAGGCGGCGCACGCCTCGTACGACGGCAGCAGGCCCGCCCGCTCGGCCTCCGCGAGCGTGGGAGCGGCCGCGTCCTTGCCGGACAGCACGGGGGCGAGGCCGTCCGGCCACGCGATGGCGAGGTCCGGGTCGAGCGGATGGATGCCGTGCTCGCGGGCGGGGGCGTAGCCGCGCGAGCAGAGGTAGACGACGGTCGCGTCGTCCGTGAGCGCCATGAAGGCGTGGCCGAGCCCCTCGGCGAGGTACAGGGCCCGGTGGTCGCGGTCGTCCAGCCGCACCGCCTCCCAGGCCCGGTAGGTGGGCGATCCGGTGCGGAGGTCGACGACGACGTCGAGGACGGCGCCGCGCACGCACGTCACGTACTTGGCCTGCCCCGGGGGCACGTCGGCGAAGTGGACGCCGCGCAGGGTGCCGCGGCTGGACACCGAGCAGTTGGCCTGCGCGAGGCCCAGCCCGTGCCCGGCGGCCCGGTGGAGGTCCGGCGCCCGGAACCACTCGTGGAAGCTGCCCCTGCTGTCGTGGAACACCCGCGGCTCCATGACCCACGCCCCGTCGATGTCGAGTGCACGCACTGTCGGCCCACCGTCCTTTCGTGACGGCAGGCTCAACCGCCCGGAACGCCCGGCGTCACTCCTCGCGCGGCCGAGCGGGTGACGACCCCTCCCGGGAGGTGAGCGCCGCCACCGCCGCCGCGGCGAGGTCGTCCAGGTATCCCTCGGGGAGCGGGGAGCGGACGACGACGAGCCGCCAGTACAGGGGCCCGATGATCAGGTCGAGCGCGCGGTCCGGCTCGACGTCCCGCGGCAGCTCGCCACGCGCCACCGCGTCCCGCACGACGGCCGCGGCCACGCCCTGCTGACTGTCCAGCAGGGCGGACCGGACGGCGTCGGCGATCTCGGGGTGGCGGGCCGCCTCCACCAGCAGGTCCGGGATGACCTGCGAGGCGACGGGGTGACGCAGGGCGTGGGCCGCGACCTCCAGGAGGGCGCGGACGTCCCCGTACAGCGAACCGGTGGCCGGGGCGGGGAGGCCCTGCGTCGCGAAGGCGGTCAGCAGGTCGAGGACGAGCGACAGCTTGGACTTCCAGCGCCGGTAGACGGCGGTCTTGCCGACGCCCGCGCGCCGGGCGATGCCCTCGATGGACATACGGGCGAAGCCGACGGCCGCGAGTTCCTCGAAGACGGCGGCGCGGATCGCCTCCGTCACGTCCTCGCGGAGCACCGCGGCCCCCGCTGGGGCGCGGCGCGGGCTGCCGGGGGGCGGCGGTGGAGTCATGCCCCGGATCATAGCGCGACAGCTTCGTCACGACGGGACGGTTGCGTTCCGACGTACGAGCGACCTACGCTCCTCGTAGCGACGATACGGTTCCGTTCCGACCCGAGGGGCCCGAGTGACCACATACACGGCCGACCTGCGGTCCCCGACCGCACCCGCACCGCCCGGGGGCGCGCGCCCCGCGGACACCGCGCCGCACCCGGCCGTGCGGATGCGGTTCGACGAGGCGCCCGTGCCCGAGGAGGACCTGCGGGAGCTCGCGCTCACTCACGGACTGACCGTCAGCGGCGCCAGGCCACCCCTCACCGAGTACGCCCGCCGGCTCTGGTCGCGGCGCCACTTCATCACCGCCTTCGCGACGGCCCGCCTCACCGCCCAGTACAGCCAGGCCAGGCTCGGCCAGGTGTGGCAGCTGATGAACCCGCTGCTCAACGCCACCGTCTACTTCTTCATCTTCGGCGTGCTGATGAACACCCGGCACGGTGTCCCGGACTACGTACCCTTTCTCGTCACCGGCGTGTTCATCTGGACGTTCACCTCCAGCTCGATCACCGCCGGCACCCGTGCCATCAGCGGCAACCTCGGCCTGGTGCGCGCCCTGCACTTCCCCCGCGCGAGCCTGCCCGTCTCCCTCGCACTCCAGCAGCTCCAGCAGCTGGCGTTCTCGCTGGGCGCGCTCGTCGTCATCCTCTTCTGCTTCGGCGTCCGCCCCGGCTGGTCCTGGCTGCTCGCCGCGCCCGTCCTGCTGCTGCAGTTCCTCTTCAACACGGGCGTCTCGATGACGATGGCCCGCCTCGCCGCCCACACCCCCGACATCGCCCAGCTGACACCGTTCGTCCTGCGCACCTGGATGTACGTGTCGGGCGTGATGTGGAGCATCGACAAGGTCCTCGCGGACGAGCGCGTGCCGCACGCCGTCGGCGTGGCCCTCCAGTACAACCCGGCGGCCGTCTACATCGACCTCGTGCGCTTCGCGTTCATCGACAGCTTCACCGCCGACCGCCTGCCGCCGCACGTCTGGGCCGTCGCGGCCGGCTGGGCGCTGCTCGCCTTCGCGGCCGGCTTCATCTACTTCTGGAAGGCAGAGGAGACCTACGGCCGTGGCTGACTCCGCGAGGATCCCGACCGTCGTCGTCGACGACGCCCACATCACCTACACCGTCCAGGGCGCGGGCGCGGCGCACGCGGGCGCGTCCCCCGGGAGCCCCCTCCGGCGCCTGCTGAGCCGCCGCCGGGCGGCACCGGGCACCCGTACCGTCCACGCGGTCAAGGGCGTCAGCTTCGCCGCGTACAAGGGCGAGGCCATCGGGCTGATCGGGTCCAACGGCTCGGGCAAGTCGACCCTGCTGAAGGCGATCGCGGGCCTGCTGCCCACCAGCCGCGGCCGCATCTACACCCAGGGCCAGCCGTCCCTGCTCGGAGTGAACGCCGCACTGATGGGCGACCTGACCGGCGAGCGCAACGTCATCCTCGGCGGCCTCGCGATGGGCATGTCGCGCGAGGAGGTCCGCGCCCGCTACCAGGAGATCGTCGACTTCTCCGGGATCAACGACAAGGGCGACTTCGTCTCCCTGCCCATGCGGACGTACTCCTCCGGCATGGGCGCCCGGCTGCGCTTCGCCATCGCCGCCGCCAAGAGCCACGACGTCCTGCTCATCGACGAGGCGCTGGCCACGGGCGACGCCAGGTTCCGCGCCCGCAGCCAGGAACGCATCAACCAGCTCCGCGCCGAGGCCGGCACGGTGTTCCTGGTCAGCCACAGCAACTCGACCATCAAGCAGACCTGCGACCGCGCCATCTGGCTGGAGTCGGGGACGATCCTGATGGACGGGCCGTCGGCGGAGGTCGTCGACGCGTACGAGGCGTACACGAAGAGGAAATAAGTAAAACAGGCACACAATCGACATAAAGTGCACTGCGATGACGACCACGTACCGGACCGGCGCCGCTGGTCGCACCGCACGCGCCCCCTCCGCCCTCCCCGCCCCGCTCGCCCTGACGGCCGCGTGGATCCTCACCCGCGCCGGGATGCTCCTGCTGCTGTGGCACGACACGCTCGGCATCGGAGGCGTCGGACGCGAGGTGTACGTCCTGTACCGGCACTGGTACGACCTGCTCGCCCTCGGCACCTTCCCGCCGGACGACGTCACCTGGCAGTACCCGCCCGCCGCCGGCCTGGTGCTGCTCGCCCCCGGCGCGCTCCCCGGGCTGACGTACTACCAGGCGTTCGTCGCCCTCACGCTCGCCGCGGACGCCGCCGTCACCGTCGCGCTCGCCCGGTCGGGCGGCAGGGGCGAGGGCGGCGGAAGCCTGGGCGCGACCGGCGCCTGGCTGTGGACCTGCGGCCTGGCGCTCCTGCTGCACCTGCCGCTCGCCCGGTACGACGTCCAGGTCACCGCCTTCGCGGTGTTCGCCCTGCTGGCCCTCGCCGCCCGGCGGCCGAAGCCCCGGCTCGGCGGCGCACTCGCCGGACTGGGCGCCCTGGTGAAGGTGTGGCCGGTGCTCGCGCTGCTGGGCACGCCCCGCGGGCGCACCACCCGCCGGGCCTGGGCGTCCGCCGCGCTGACGTCCGCCGCGCTGCTCGCGGCGCTCGTGCTCGGCTTCTCGCACACCCTCGGCTTCCTGCGCCAGCAGGGCAGCCGGGGCGTGCAGATCGAGTCGCTCGGCGGCACCGCGCTCTCGCTGGCCCGGCTCACCGGCTGGCCGGGAGCGGTCCAGTACCGCTACGGCGCCTTCGAGCTGACGGGCCCTCACGCCTCGGGCGTGGCGCACGCCGCCCTGGCCCTCACCGCCGCCGCCCTCGCCTGGCTGGTGGTGTGGCGCGTCCGCTCGCGCCGCTGGTCCCCGGCCACCCCGCTGGACGCGGCCCTGGCCGCGGTGCTCCTCTTCACGGTCACCAGCCGCGTGATCAGCCCGCAGTACATGGTGTGGCTGGTGGGCCTGGCGGCGGTCTGCCTCACCTCCCGGCACACCCGGCAGCGGCCCGTCGCCCTCCTGCTGCTGCCCGCCGCGGCGCTCAGCGCGCTGGCGTACCCCGTCCTGTACGACGAGGTCATCGCCGTCACGCCGCTCGGCTGCGGGGTGGTGGCCGCCCGCAACGGGCTGCTGGTCGCCGCGGCGCTGCTGTCCTGCCGCCGGCTGTGGACGTCGACCGTCCGGACCTGACATCCCGTCACGGCCGGCACCCGCCGACTGCGATCATGAACGTATGAATATCGTTCTGCGCCGCGTCTGCGCGGTGATCGTGCTGGTCACCGGGGCCGCCCTGGGATTCTGGATCGTCTTCGGAAGTCCGCATCACTGGGAGGGCGCCCTGCGGCTGGGCCGCCTCGCCCTGGGGCTGACGTCGATGGGCCTGATCAGCGCCAGTGCCTGGCTGATGTTCCCGGGCAGCCCCGAGGACGACGAGGAACCGGTGCACGACCCGGCCCCGGCACCCGGCCCCCTGGACGTCTGAGGAACCCGGGACCCGCCCCGCCCGGGGACCCCGGCACACGGCGGCGGACACGGGCGAGGGGCGCCCACCGGCCGGAACCGGTGGGCGCCCCTCGTGTCCGCTCCGCCGCGACGACGGCGGCGGCTCAGCTGTGCTGACGCAGCAGCGTCCGCATCGTGCGCATCGCCACCGACAGGTTCGCCAGGTCGAAGTCCTCCGAGCTCTGGATCTCCTCCAGCGTCGTACGCGCCCGGCCGAGGATCGCGGCGTTCCGCTGCTCCCAGGCCGCGAACCGCTCCTCGGGCGTCGCGGTTCCGTTCCCGGCCGACAGCACGTCCGCGGTGAGCGCCGCGTGCGCCGCGTACAGGTCCTCGCGGATCGAGGCGCGGGCCATGGACTGCCAGCGGTCGGCACGCGGCAGCTCGATGATCCGGTCCATCAGCTGGGTGATGGACAGCCGGTCCGCCAGGTCGTAGTAGACCTCGGCGACCGCCATCGGGTCCTTGCCCGTCCGGTCCGCGATCGCGACGATGTCGAGCGTCGGGAAGGCCGACGAGAACCCGGCCACGCGGAGCGCGAGCTCGTCCGGAACGCCCGCCGTGGTCAGCTCCTCGACGATCTGCTCGTACCACTCCTGGTCCGCGCCGCGCAGCATCTTCGGCATCTGCGCCCAGACCAGTTCCACGCGCTCGGCGAAGAACTCGATGGTCTCGGCGAGCTGCAGCGGCTGCGGCCGGTTGTTGAGCAGCCAGCGCGTGCCGCGCTCCACCAGGCGGCGCGAGTGGAGCCGGATCCGGGTCTGGACGTCGGCCGGGACCTTGTTGTCGAGCGCCTCGACGGCGTCCCACACCGCGCTGAGCCCGAAGATCGCACGGGCGGCGGCCTGCGCCCGGACGATCTCCTCCGTCGACGCGCCCGTCTCCTCGCGCAGCCGGTGCAGGAAGGTCGAGCCACCGGTGTTGACGGTGTCGTTGACCATGACCGTCGTGATGATCTCGCGGCGCAGCGCGTGCGCGTCGATCTGCGCCGGGAACTCCTCGCGCAGCTTCGACGGGAAGTACGCGTGCAGCAGCTCGCGCAGGTAGGGGTCGTCGGGCAGATCCGTGTGGATCAGCTCCTCCGCCACCGTGATCTTGGTGTAGGCGAGCAGCACGGCCAGCTCGGGCTGGCTCAGGCCGTGCCTGTTGTTGAGCAGCTCACGGATCTGGCGGTCGTTGGGCAGGAACTCCAGCGCCCGGTCCAGGTGCCCCTCGCGGCTCAGCCGGCGCATGAAGCGCTGGTGGGCGTGGAGGAGGGACGGGGACTGCTCGACCGCGTTGGCCAGGGCCACGTTCTGGGCGTAGTTGTTGCGCAGCACCAGCGCGCCGACCTCGTCCGTCATCTCGGCGAGGATCTTGTTGCGCTGCTTGACGGTCATGTCGCCGTCCGCGACGAGCGCGTTGAGCAGGATCTTGATGTTCACCTCGTGGTCGGAGGTGTCCACGCCCGCGCTGTTGTCGATGGCGTCGGTGTTGATCCTGCCGCCGAGGCCATCGGGTCCGCCCTTGCGGGCGAACTCGATGCGGCCCAGCTGGGTCAGGCCCAGGTTGCCGCCCTCGCCGACGACCTTGACGCGCAGGTCCTCGCCGTCGACCCGGATGGCGTCGTTGGCCTTGTCGCCGACGTCGGCGTGCGTCTCGGTGACGGCCTTGACGTAGGTGCCGATGCCGCCGTTCCACAGCAGGTCCACCGGGGCCTTGAGGATCGCCTTCATCAGCTCGGCCGGGGTGAGCTTGGTGACGCCGTCCTCGATGCCGAGGGCCGTGCGCATGTGCCCGTTGACCGGGATCGACTTGGCCGTACGGGGGTGGATGCCGCCGCCCGCGGACAGCAGCTCCTTGTCGTAGTCGGCCCAGGAGCTGCGGGGCAGCTCGAACAGCCGGCGCCGCTCGGCGTACGAGACGGCCGCGTCCGGGTTCGGGTCGATGAAGATGTGACGGTGGTCGAAGGCGGCGACCAGCCGGATGTGCTCGCTGAGGAGCATGCCGTTGCCGAACACGTCCCCGGACATGTCGCCGACGCCGACGACCGTGAAGTCCTGCGTCTGCGTGTCGTGCCCGAGCTCGCGGAAGTGGCGCTTGACCGATTCCCAGGCGCCGCGGGCCGTGATGCCCATGCCCTTGTGGTCGTAACCGGCCGAGCCGCCGGACGCGAAGGCGTCGCCGAGCCAGAAGCCGTACGCGACCGCGACCTCGTTGGCGATGTCGGAGAAGGTCGCCGTGCCCTTGTCGGCCGCGACGACGAGGTACGTGTCGTCCTCGTCGTGCCGCACGACGTCCTGCGGCGGCACGACCTCGCCGCCGACGAGGTTGTCGGTGATGTCGAGCAGCGCCGAGATGAAGGTGCGGTAGCTGGCGATGCCCTCCGCCATCCAGGCGTCACGGTCGACGGCCGGGTCGGGGAGCTGCTTGGCGACGAAGCCGCCCTTGGCGCCGACCGGCACGATGACGGTGTTCTTCACCATCTGCGCCTTGACCAGGCCCAGGATCTCGGTACGGAAGTCCTCGCGCCGGTCCGACCAGCGCAGGCCGCCACGGGCGACCTTGCCGAAGCGCAGGTGGACGCCCTCGACGCGCGGCGAGTACACCCAGATCTCGAACGCCGGGCGCGGCGCCGGCAGGTCGGGGATGGCCTGCGGGTCGAACTTCATCGACACGTACGCGTGCGGCTCGCCGTTCTGCGCCTTCTGGAAGAAGTTGGTGCGCAGCGTGGCCTTGATGACGGTGAGGAAGGAGCGCAGGATGCGGTCCTCGTCCAGGCTCGCGACCTGGTCGAGCGCTCCGTCGAGCTCCTCCATCAGGCCGTCGATCAGCTCCGTGCCGGCGCGCTGCCGCTCCGGTGCCATACGGGCCTCGAAGAGCGACACCAGCAGCCGGGTGGTGTGGACGTTGTTGCGGAGGGTGTCCTCCATGTAGTCCTGGCTGAAGGTGGAACCGGCCTGGCGCAGGTACTTGGCGTAGGCGCGCAGCACCATCGCCTCGCGCCAGTTCAGCCCGGCGCTCAGCACGAGCGCGTTGAACCCGTCGTTCTCGGCGCGGCCGGTCCAGGTCGCGGCGAACGCCTCCTGGAACCGCTCGCGCGCGTCGTCGGCGAGGTAGTCGCCGCCGTTGGCGGTGGACTGCGGCATGCGCAGCCCGAAGTCGTAGATCCACGCATGCGTGCGGTCCGCGCAGCGCAGCTCGTACGGGCGCTCGTCCACGACCTCGACACCGAGGCGGTTGAGGACCGGCAGCACGGCGGAGAGGGAAACCTGCGCGCCCGTCTTGTAGATCTTGAAGCGGCGTTCGCCGGGGCCCGCGCCGACCGGTTCGTACAGCGAGAGGGCAAACTCCTTCTCGCCTCCCACCAGCTGCTCCAGCTGGCTCAGGTCGGCGACGGCCGCGCGCGGCGAGTGGTCGGCCTTGTAGCCCTCGGCGAAGGCGTTGCCGTAGCGGCGCAGCAGCTCGGCGGCGCGCTCCTCGCCCATCTCGGCGTTGAGCGCCTCGGCGAAGCCGTCCTCCCAGGAGCGGGCGGCGTCGACGAGCCGGCCCTCGATGCGCTCGACGTCGGCGTCGGTGAGCGGGGTGAGCTCGGTTCCCTGCGGCACGCGGACGACGAAGTGGAGCCGGGAGAGGATCGACTCGGTGTTCCAGGCGGTGAAGTCGACGCTGGTGCCGCCGAGCTCCTCCTTCAGGATGTCGATGATCCGCAGCCGGACGGTGGTGTTGAAGCGGTCGCGCGGCAGGTAGACGAGGGCGGAGTAGTAGCGCCCGTACTCGTCCTGGCGCAGGTACAGCCGCAGCCTCCGGCGCTCCTGCAGGTACAGCACGCTGGTGGCGATCGCCTCCAGCTGGTCGACGGGCGTCTGGAAGAGCTCGTCGCGCGGGTACGTCTCCAGGATCTGGAGCAGGTCGCGGCCGTCGTGGCTGTTGGGCGAGAAGCCCGCCTTGTCGAGGACCTCGGTGACCTTGCGGCGGATGACCGGCACGCGGCGGACCGACTCGGTGTACGCGGCCGACGAGAACAGGCCCAGGAAGCGCCGCTCCCCGATGACGTTGCCCTGCTCGTCGAACCGCTTCACGCCGACGTAGTCCAGGTACGACGGGCGGTGCACGGTGGCGCGGCTGTTGGCCTTGGTGAGGATGAGGAGCTTGTGCTCGCGGGCCTTGGCGCGCGCGTCACGCGGCAGGCGGTTGAACGACGGCGAGACGGGGTGCGACTCGTCGCCGCTGTGGTGCGGGTCGGAGCGCAGGATGCCGAGGCCGGTGCCGGGGACGGCGGCCAGCGCGTCCTCGTCGGTGAGCGAGTACTCGCGGTAGCCGAGGAAGGTGAAGTGATCGTCGGCCAGCCAGCGCAGCAGCTCGCGGGCCTCCTCGATCTCGGTACTGCGCAGGTCGTCGGCGACCGGCTCCCGGGGGAGGTCCTCGGCGATGCGCAGCGCGGCGTCGCGCATCTTCTCCCAGTCCTCGACGGCCTCGCGGACGTCGGACAGGACGCGCAGCAGGTCGGAGGTGATCTGCTTGAGGTCGGCGCGGTCGGTCTCGCGGTCGATCTCGACGTGGATCCAGGACTCGGTGAGGGCGTCGTGCGGGCGCGCGTCGCGGGACTCGGGGGTGAGGATCTCGATCAGCTTGCCGGTGAGGTCACGGCGGACGACGACCTGCGGGTGGATCACGACGTGGATGCCACGGCCCTGCCGGGACAGCTCGTTCGTCACGGAGTCCACGAGGAACGGCATGTCGTCCGTGACCACCTCGACGACCGAGTGGCTGCACGTCCACCCGTTCTCCTCCACGGTGGGCGTGTGGACGCGGACGCTCGCGGTCCCCTGGGGACGGTTCTCGGCCAGCCGGTAGTGGGAGAGTGCCGCGCCGAAGACGTCGACCGGGTCCCGGTCCGTGAGGTCCTCGGGAGCGGTGTGCAGGTAGTAGCGCTGGAGGTAGTCGAGAACGGTGTCCTGGTCCGGACGCTCCCCGTTCTCGGACCCGATCGCGAGTTGCCCCCCGACCGGGCTGTTCTCAGCTACCCGGGCAGCCCGTTCGAGCAGCTCGGCCTTTGCTTCGTCCAGCTTGGTCTGCATGTCCTCTGGCTCCTGTCGCGCGCCGTTGCGTGACGTAGGTGAAAGAAAAAGTGACACAACGCCACGACGCGGGGTATCCCGTATGAGGCGACGTTATGCCGTGATGAGAGCTGTCCGGGCCGTTATTGGCCAATTTTGGCGAGCGGGCCGGATGGGAAAAATCAGCGCTCGCCCGGGCCCTGAGGCGCACCGGGCGCAGGCCGGGGGCTTCGCTGCCCCCATGGCGTATAGCGCTGATCACGGGTCCAGGCTATCGCCCTTCACCCCGGACCCGTCATGAGCCGTATGTGTACAAAACCCGGTGCGGAAGTTTGACACTCTGGACAGCGACACGTGTCCTTCTGGCAACCACTCCCACCACAGGCAGGCAGTGATGACCGTGAAGATCCTCATCGTCACCGGCGACGCAGCGGAGTCCCTCGAGGTCCTGTACCCCTACCAGCGGCTGCGTGAGGAGGGGTACGAGGTCCACATCGCCGCCCCCTCGCGCAAGCAGCTCCGCTTCGTGGTGCACGATTTCGAGCCGGGCTACGACACCTACACCGAGAAGCCGGGCTACACCTGGCCGGCGGACCTCGCCTTCTCCGAGGTCGAGCCGAGCCAGTACGCGGCTGTGGTGGTCCCGGGCGGCCGGGCGCCGGAGTACCTTCGCAACGACCCCGAGCTGCGCAAGATCCTCAAGTCCTTCTTCGACGCCGACAAGCCGGTCGCCCAGATCTGCCACGGTCCGCTCCTGACGGCCGCGGTCGGCGCCCTGGACGGGCGCCGGGTGACCGCCTACCCGGCCCTGGAGCTCGACATGCAGGCGGCGGGCGCCACCTTCCAGGACGCGGAAGTGGTCAGCGACGGGACGCTGGTCTCCTCCCGCGCCTGGCCCGACCACCCCGCCTGGATGCGCGCCTTCCTGGAGCTGCTGCGCACGCGGACGTCCGGGTCGTAGCCCCGTGCGCCCCGCGCCGGCAGCGTGCCGGCCGGGGCATACCGGCAGTGGTGGAGCCGGGCAGCCCGTACGGCCGCCGCCCGCCCGGGAGAGGCGCCGCTACGGCACCAGCTCGTCCGCGACCGCCACCGCTTCCTCCAGCGTGTCCACGACCGGCACGCCCACCGCCTCGAGGCTCGCGCGGCTGTGCGAGCCCCCGGTGTACAGCACGGCCTTCGCGCCCACGTGCGCCGCCGCCACCGCGTCGTCCGCGGCGTCGCCTATGACGACGACCCGCTCCGGCGACGACGTCACGGCCGGGCCGAGCTCCAGCAGGTGGCGCACCATGTGCGCGGCCTTGCCCGCCGTGGAGGCGCCGACGCGCCCGTCCACCCGGACGAACCGCTGGTCGATGCCGTGCCGCCGCACGATCGGGACGAGCTGCTCGTGCGGCGCCAGCGAGAGCAGCGACTGCGTGGACCCGGCCTCCTGCCGCGCCGCCAGCAGCTCCGCCGCCCCGGCCGCCAGCCCGCACGCCTCGGCCCGCACCCAGTAGTGCCGGTGGAAGGCCCCGTCCATCAGGGCCCACTCGTCCTCCGTGGGGAGCCGGCCCAGCAGCCGCTCGTAGAAGAGCGGGACGGGCACGCAGTACAGCTCGCGGTACCGGGCGAGGGTGATCGGCTCCATGCCTATCTCCTCGAAGGCGGCGTTCGTCGCCCCGATGACCGCGTCGATGTCATCGAGCAACGTGCCGTTCCAGTCCCACACCAGGTGCGTGTCGCGTTTCCCCATGCCGGAAACCGTACCGGGAGCCGCTGACAATCGTCCCCGGCCTGCCCTTCAGCCCAGGAGCGCGGGGATCTCCTGCACCCCGAACCACAGCAGTTCGTGGTCCTCGGCCCCGTCCACCGTGAACTGCGCGTCCTCGTCACCGTGGTCCGCCGCGCCCAGCGCGTCCGCCGCGGCCGACACGTCCGCCTCCGCGTCGGAGGAGTCGGCGTGCACCGCGGCGGCCTTGGCCAGGGCCACCGGCCCGGTGATCCGCACCTCTCCGACCGAGGACGGGTCCAGTCCCGCGTCGGGGTCGGCGCTCACGGCCTTGTCCGGGACGTCGAAGGCGACGACGATCCGGCGCCGCGCGGCCCCGGGGTCGCCTGCGATGAGCCGCAGCGAGGCCGCCGCGGCACGGCTCAGCGCGGCGTACTCGAGCTCCTCGATGTCGTCGGAGACGTACCACTCGCGCAGTCCGGGCGTCACGGCGTAGGCGGTGAGCGGGCCGGGCCCGATCTCGCCCGCCTTGTACGCCTGAGCGAGACCGGGGAGCGTCAGGGGGACGTACACACGCATGGGAGGCCGCTTTCCTCGTCGACGGACGCCCTCAGGATACGTGCGGTGTCCTCTTTCGGGTCCGGCTCCCGCCCCGTCGCTCCGTCCACACGAGCGCCTCGCACACGCCGCGGAGGCCCGTGTTCACCGCGCCCCACCACCCGGATAGGTGATGCGTGCCCGGCTCCGGTCCGCCGTCCCGCGCCCGTTGCGGCCGGCCGTGACGTCCCCGTACAAGATCCCCAACCGAAGTTACCGCCCGGTAGACCGCCGGGTCCGACGGAACGGGGCCGCCATGACCACCGCCGCACCGCGCACTGCGCGCACGACGACCCACGCCAGGACGACCCGCCCGGCCGGGCGCCACGACCAGCGCCGTCCCGGGACGGTACGGCCCCGCCGGCCGCTGCCCCCGCACGCCGTGTTCGCCGAGCGCCTGCTGGCCGTGCTCAGCGGCGAGCGCCCCGTCCACTGGATGCTCGGCCAGACCGTCGGTGAGGCGTACGAACAGCTCGTGCAGCTGGCTCCCGGCACGCCCCTGGGCGCGCGGGACGGGCATGCCGCCCGGCCCGTGGTCCGCAGGGTCGGCGTCTTCCCGCTGCGGCCGGGTGTGGTCGAGGCGTTCGCGAGCATCGCGACCGGGGACCGGGTCCGGGCGATGGCGTTCCGCCTGGAACAGGGACCGGACCGCAAGTGGCGCTGCGCCGCCGTGGAACTGGGCGGTGACCGCAGCTGAGGTGGCCGGCCGGATCCGGGACCCGGAAGTGCAGGGGGCGGACCCCATGGGGGCTCGGATCGCCTCCGGGGCACCCCGGCGGGCGTCGGCGGTCGGCCGGTTCGTCCCTGCCGCCTCCGCGCGCTCTCCCTTCCGGCGCCCGCGCACCCCTTCGGCAACCGCACGCGCGGGCCGCGGGCGACACAGGAAGGGGGCCGGGCACGTGTCCACGCACCCGGCCCCCATCAAGCAGCCTGCATCACTGGCCTCCGCTCGGCGGCGCAGCGGCCCCGGCAGCGGCGTACCGCCGCCACGGGCTACTTCTTGCGGCGACGCCCGCCCTTCTGGGCCTTGCGCCGCTCCGCGCGGGTCAGGCCGTCGCCGTCCGGCCGGCCCGCCCCGTCGCCGCTCTCGAAGTCGCCCTCGATGATGTCGCCCTCACCGTCGACCTTCGGCGCCGTGAAGTGCAGCCGGTCCGGGCGCCTCGGCGCCTCCAGGCCCTTGGCCCGGATCTCCGGACGCGCCTGCGCCGGCACGGCGTCCTCCTTGGCCAGCGAGGTCTTCTCGGCCGCGTCCTGCACCGGGACCTCCTCGACCTGCTGCTCGACCTGGACCTCCAGGTTGAACAGGTAGCCGACGGACTCCTCCTTGATGCCCTCCATCATCGCGGTGAACATGTCGAAGCCCTCGCGCTGGTACTCGACCAGCGGGTCCTTCTGCGCCATCGCGCGCAGGCCGATGCCCTCCTGGAGGTAGTCCATCTCGTAGAGGTGCTCGCGCCACTTGCGGTCCAGCACGGAGAGCACCACGCGCCGCTCCAGCTCGCGCATGATCTCCGAGCCGAGCTGCTTCTCACGCTCGTCGTACTGCCGGTGGATGTCTTCCTTGACCATCTCGGCGATGAACTCGGCGGTGATCCCGGCACGGTCGCCGGCCGCCTCCTCCAGCTCCTCGATCGTGACGTTGCACGGGTAGAGCTGCTTGAACGCGCCCCACAGCCGGTCGAGGTCCCACTCCTCGGCGAAGCCCTCGACGGTCTCCGCCTGGATGTACGCGTCGATCGTGTCGTCCATGAAGTGGCGGATCTGCTCGTGCAGGTCCTCGCCCTCCAGGACGCGGCGGCGCTCGCCGTAGATGACCTCGCGCTGCCGGTTGAGCACCTCGTCGTACTTCAGGACGTTCTTGCGGGTCTCGAAGTTCTGCTGCTCGACCTGCGACTGCGCGGACGCGATCGCGCGCGTGACCATCTTGTTCTCGATCGGCACGTCGTCGGGGACGTTGGCCATCGCCATCACGCGCTCGACCATCTGCGCCTTGAACAGCCGCATCAGGTCGTCGCCCAGCGACAGGTAGAAGCGCGACTCGCCCGGGTCGCCCTGACGGCCGGAACGACCGCGCAGCTGGTTGTCGATACGCCGCGACTCGTGCCGCTCCGTGCCCAGCACGTACAGGCCACCGAGCGCCTTGACCTCGTCGTTCTCGGCCTTGACCGCCAGCTCGGCCTTCTCCAGGGCGGCGGGCAGCGCCGCGGCCCACTCCTCCGGGTTGTCGACCGGGTCCAGGCCGCGCTGGCGCAGCTCCGCCTCGGCGAGGTCCTCGGGGTTGCCGCCGAGCTTGATGTCCGTACCACGGCCGGCCATGTTCGTGGCGACCGTGACGGCGCCCTTGCGGCCGGCCTGGGCGACGATCGTCGCCTCACGGTCGTGCTGCTTGGCGTTCAGCACCTCGTGCGGGATGCCGCGCTTGGACAGCTGCTGCGACAGGTACTCGGACTTCTCGACCGACGTCGTACCGACGAGGATCGGCTGGCCCTTCTTGTGCTTCTCCTCGATGTCGTCGACGACCGCGGCGAACTTGGCGACCTCGGTGCGGTAGATCAGGTCCGACTGGTCCTTGCGGATCATCGGCTTGTTCGTCGGGATCGGGACGACGCCCAGCTTGTAGATCTGGTGGAACTCGGCGGCCTCGGTCATGGCCGTACCGGTCATGCCGGAGAGCTTGTCGTAGAGGCGGAAGAAGTTCTGCAGGGTGATCGTGGCGAGCGTCTGGTTCTCGTCCTTGATGTCCACCCCTTCCTTCGCCTCGATCGCCTGGTGCATGCCCTCGTTGTAGCGGCGGCCGGCGAGGATACGGCCGGTGTGCTCGTCAACGATCATGACTTCGCCGTCGATGACGACGTAGTCCTTGTCCTTCTTGAAGAGTTCCTTGGCCTTGATGGCGTTGTTCAGGTACCCGACGAGCGGGGTGTTGACCGACTCGTAGAGGTTGTCGATGCCCAGCCAGTCCTCGACCTTCTGGACGCCGGACTCGTGGATGGCGACGGTGCGCTTCTTCTCGTCGACCTCGTAGTCGCCGGTCTCCTCGATCCCCTTGAGCGGGTTCCCGGGCTCACCCTTCTTCAGGCGGGTGACGAGCTTGGCGAAGTCGCCGTACCACTTCGTGGCCTGGTCCGCGGGGCCGGAGATGATCAGCGGCGTACGGGCCTCGTCGACCAGGATGGAGTCGACCTCGTCGACACAGGCGTAGTTGTGGCCGCGCTGGACGAGCTCGTCCTTGGACCACGCCATGTTGTCGCGCAGGTAGTCGAACCCGAACTCGTTGTTCGTGCCGTAGGTGATGTCGCAGTGGTACTGCTCGCGGCGCTGCGCCGGCGTCATGTTGGCCAGGATGCAGCCGACCGACAGTCCGAGGAACTTGTGGACCCGGCCCATCATCTCGGAGTCGCGCTGGGCCAGGTAGTCGTTGACCGTGATCAGGTGGACGCCCTTGCCGGACAGCGCGTTGAGGTACGCCGGGAGCGTGCCGACGAGGGTCTTGCCCTCACCGGTCTTCATCTCGGCCACGTAGCCGAGGTGGAGTGCGGCGCCACCCATCAGCTGGACGTCGTAGTGGCGCTGCCCGAGGACGCGCTTGGCCGCCTCGCGGACGGTGGCGAACGCCTCCGGAAGCAGGTCGTCGAGGCTCTCGCCGTCGGCGTACCGCTGCTTGTACTCCTCGGTGAGCGCCCTCAACTCGGCGTCGGAGAGATTGACGAAGTCCTCTTCGATGGAGTTGACCTGGTCCGCGATGCGGTGCAGTTTGCGCAGGATCTTGCCTTCGCCTGCACGCATGAGCTTGTTGAAGACGGACACTGAGGCTGGTCTCCTTGCCGGTCGGGCCTGGCACTGGGTCTTGTCATGGACACTGGCACGGGCACGGCAGGTGGGCCCCACCGCAACGGCCATCGTAAGCGAGGACGCCGCCACGTCGGGAGGTCTGCCGCCACGGGATGCCGACGGCCGCGCCGACCGCCGCCCGCAAGGAGAACGCACGGGACGCGCCTAAGGTGCCGCCGAACCCGAAAAGTGTTCGCCCCGCGCCACTCCGTAGCAGCAGAATCCCGTCATGGAGCCCCTCACCCTGACCACCGGACGCCTGTTGCTGCGCCCCTTCGCCCCGGACGACGCCGACGCCGTGCACGCGGCCTGCCAGGACCCCGCCATCCAGCGCTGGACGAGCGTCCCCTCCCCGTACGAGCGGGAGCACGCGCAGCACTGGACCCGCGTGGTCGTACCGGACGACTGGCACACCGGCCGGTCCCTCGACTTCGCCGTGGTGACCCCGGCCGACGGCTCCCTGGTGGGGGCCATCGGGATCCGCGGGACGGGCCCGGTGCGCGAGGTCGGCTTCTGGACGGCCGCCGGGCACCGGGGCAACGGCTACACCCTCGAAGCCCTCACGGCCCTCGCCCGGTGGGCCTTCACCGAGCAGGGGTGCGGCCGGCTGGAATGGCGGGCCGAGGTGGGCAACGCGGGCTCGCGCGCGGTCGCGGAGAAGGCCGGCTTCCGGGTGGAGGGCGTGCTGCGGGCCGCACTTCCCAACAAGGGCACGCTGCGCGACTGCTGGGTCGGCGGGCTGCTCCCCTCGGACCTGGGCCTGCCCGGCGCCGACCCGTACCTCCCGGCCGGGGACTGACTGTCAGTGCCCCCGTCTATCGTGCCGGGCATGACGACCGTGCGGACCATGACGCCCCTGCCGCCTCCCACCGCGGAACTCTCCTTTGACGAGGCCCGTCGTATCGCGCTGCGCGCCCAGGGTTTCCTCGGAGCGCCGGACCGCCGGGCCGGCGTGCGCGGCGTCCTGCGCCGGCTCGGGGCCGTCCAGCTCGACACCATCTCGGTGCTGGCCCGCTCCCACGAGCTGATCCCGTACGCACGCCTCGGCGCGATCGGCCGGAAGACGGTCGAGGAGGCGTACTGGACGGAGGGGCACGCCTTCGAGTACTGGTCGCACGCGGCGTGCATCCTGCCCGTCGAGGAGTGGCCGCACTTCGCCTTCCGCCGCCGCGCCTACCGCTCCCGCCCGCACTGGTACCACGACCTGCCGGACGGCGCGTACGACGCGGTGATCGCGCAGTTGCGCGCCGAGGGCCCGCTGACCGCCACGGAGCTCGGCGGCGCCAAGAACGGCGGCGAGTGGTGGGACTGGTCGGAGTCGAAGGTCGCCGTCGAGCGGGCACTGATGTACGGGGAGGTGGTGTGCACCCAGCGGCGCGGCTGGAAGCGGGTGTACGACCTGGCGGAGCGGGCGGTCCCCGGCCATCTGCTCCACGACGAGCTGGACGACGCCGAGTGCCTGCGCCGTCTGGTGCGGCTCGCGGGGGAGGCGCTGGGCGTGGGCACGCGCGCGGACATCGCCGACTACCACCGGCTCAAGGGCGAGCAGTTCGACGCGGTGGTCGCCGACTCCGGCCTGGTGCCGGTCCGGGTGGAGGGCTGGGACAAGCCCGCCTGGGCCGACCCGGCGGCGCTGGCGAGCGAGCCGCGCGGCCGCCACCGTACGACGCTGCTGTCGCCGTTCGACTCGCTGATCTGGGAGCGGGCGCGCACGGAGCGGATCTTCGGCTTCACGCACCGGCTGGAGGCGTACGTCCCCAAGCAGAAGCGCATACACGGCTACTTCGCGATGCCGCTGCTGGCGGGCGGGAAGCTGCTGGGCCGGGTCGACCCGGCGCGCGAGGGGACGACGCTGGTGGCCAGGCAGGTGTCGCTGGACTCCCCCAAGGCCGTCGGTCCCATGGCGCAGGCGCTGCGCGAGGCCGCCGAGTGGGTGGGCTGCGACGCGGTACGGGTCGAGCGTGTCGACCGCCCGGAGCTCGCCACCGCACTGGTCGCGGCCCTGGACGGCTGATCACCTGATCTCGAGGATCTTCTCCCGCATCGCGTAGACCACCGCCTCCATCCGGGAGTGCAGCTGAAGCTTCTCCAGGATGTTGCGGACGTGGTTCTTCACGGTGTTCTCCGAGATGAACAGCTCCTTGGCGATGTCCTTGTTGTTCATCCCGGTGGCGACGAGCTTGAGGACTTCGAGCTCACGGTCCGTCAGCCGGGGCGCGGGCACCAGGCGGCGCTCGTCGGTGCGCTGGATCATCGACTTGAACTCGGTCAGCAGCTTGGACGCCATCGACGGGCTGATCTGCGACTGCCCGTCGGCGACCGCGCGGATCGCGGTGGCCACCTCGTCGGTGGAGATCTCCTTGAGCAGGTAACCGGTCGCACCCGCCTTGATCGCGTCGTAGAGGTCGGCCTCCTCGTCGCTGATCGTCAGCATGATGATCTTGGCGCTGGGGGCCACCTCCTTGATGGAGGTGCAGGCCTCGATACCGCCCCGCTTGGGCATCCGCACATCCATCAGGATGATGTCGGGCAGCAGGTCGGCGGCCTTGTCGACGGCTTCCGCGCCGTCGCCCGCCTCACCCACCACCTGGATGTCCTCCTCCTGCGCGAGGACGATCTCCAGGCCGCGCCGGAAGAGCGCGTGATCGTCCACGACGAGCACCCTGATGGGCTCCTTGCGATACGTGGACGCACCGCCGTCGTCCGCGGTCCCGTCACCCGGGCCGCCTCCGGCATCCGTCCCGCCCGCCGGGGCGTCGGAGCCGCCCGGGTGGTGCACCGGGCCGAAGCTGTCCGCCATCGTTCCTCCCCCTGAAGGCCTGGACCGGAGTCCATGTTCGGTCCGCCAACCGCAGGTCCTGGAGCACCGGTTGGCGTGGGACGCCATGATTTCATGCCCGGGAGGCGACGTGGTGCTCCCGCGGTCGCACAGTGGTGCCCCTGGGGGCGCACGGGGCGCTCCAGGGGCACCATCTGGGGACGGGACCGGCTACCGGTCAGCCGCCGAGCGCGCCACCGGCGCCGCCCGCCTCGGAACCGGCCAACGGGTCGTTCTCGAGCTGGATGACGCCGTAGTCGTACGCGTGGCGGCGGTAGACCACACTGGGCCGCTTGGTCTCGGAGTCGACGAACAAGTAGAAGTCGTGCCCGACCAGCTCCATTTGGTAGAGCGCCTGGTCGAGCGGCATCGGAGCGGCCTTGTGCACCTTCTCGCGGACCACCAGGGGTCCTTCGCCGCGCACTTCGAGCGGCCCGACCTTGGTGGTCGGAATCTCGTCCTGCCGCTCCTCGGTGGCGGTGGCGCCGTTGCCGTTCATCTGTGCCACGCCCGGGACGGCGGTGGGCACCTCGGCCGCGGACAGGCGGCCGTTGCCCCGGCGGGTGAAGCGCTTGTCGTGCTGCTTGCGCAGCCGCGCCTCCAGCTTGCTCGTCGCGAGATCAAGCGCTGCGTACGGGTCGCCGGCTGCTGCTTCCGCCCGGATCACCGGGCCGCGGGAGTGGAGCGTGATCTCCACGCGGTCGGACCGGTCGGCCTGCCGCGGGTTGTGCTCCTTGGACACCTCGACGTCGAGGCTGATCACCTTGCTGTCGAGCTTCTGGATCTTCTCCGGATTCAGCTTCTCGGCGACGTGCTTGCGGAACCGCTCCGGCACCTCGGTCTTGCGGCCCTTGACGACGATGTCCACGCAGAACTCCGTTCCCGGATCGCTGCGCCGGCTCACCGGCCGGCGAGCATCTCCCTTTTGCACCAGACCCCGGTGAACACCGGAGTCTCGGACTTCGCGACTTTCACCTCCTCCTCCCCAGTGGACGAGCTTTCCACCCCACCGAATTTCGACGTCCTGCCGATTTTCCGGACACGGTCCGGGAGCGCGGCCGTGCTTGCGGTGAAGCGTGGCTTGCCGCCATTCCTCACAACCGAACATAGCTCGCTCGGACGGATGTCGGCACCCGCTACCAGCACGTACGTCCAATCGGGTGCTTTTCTTCCGTCACTGACTGCAACGAAGCGGAACGCCGGTCAGTTCCTGATCGCTTCGGCCGTTTCGAATGCCGACGGCGGCGCGGCGATCACGGCGGCGCCCACGTGCCCCGGCAGCGCCCGGGCCGCTTCGACGAGCGAGGCCCCGGTCGTCATGAGATCGTCGACGAGGACGGCCCGGCCCTCCGCCAGGACCCTGCCCGCCCCTGCCGCCACCTCCAGCGCCCCCGCCATGTTGACCAGCCGCTGCCGGGCGTCCAGCCGCGACTGGTCGGACACCGCCCGCCGCTGCCGCAGCACCGGCAGGGCCCGCGCCGCCGTACCCGTACGGCGCAGCTCCCCGGCAGCCGCCAGCGCGATCCGCCGCGTCGCATCATGGCCACGTGACCGGAGGGCGCGCCGCGAGGACGGCACCGGTACCAGGAGCAGCGGCCCGGCCGCACTCCCCGCAGAGGGCGCCGCAGCCGCCCTCACGGCCCCGGCCAGGGCGACGCCGAGCGGCTGCGCGAGGCCCAGCACCCCGCGCTCCTTGTGTCCCAGCAGCACCGCCCGTACAGCGTCGACGTACGGCGCGGCCGCATGCACCACCGGCAGGCCCGGCGGCTCCGGCGCCGGCCGCACCCGGCGCACCCGCCCGCACAGGGCCCGGCCGCACTCCTCGCACAGCGGTGTCCGCGGGCGGCCGCAGCCGCCGCAGGCGACGGGCAGCACGAGCCCGGCGATCTCCCGCCACCATCCCCGCATGACGGCCACTGTGCCGCCGGCCGCGGAGCACCCGCCAGCCCTGTGGAAAACCGCGGCCCCGGCCCCGTACGGCGTCGCGGTGTCAGCCGGGGTAGACCGGCGCCGTGCCCTTGGCCATCGGCTGCCAGTTGCCGCCGGGCTGCAGACGCACGATCCCGTCGTCGGAGGCCGCCACCAGGGGCACCCGGTCGTCGTTGGCCGCCGCCACCGCCTTGACCTGGTTCAGCCCGGGGAGCCCGGCGGTCGACGTGGAGCCGTCCGTCTGGAGGTAGCGCACCTGCTGCACGCCGCCCGCCAGCTTGCCCAGCATCACCAGCCGGCTCGGCCCGGCCCAGGAGACCGAGTCCACCGCCTCCATCCGCGGGGCGACGGACTGCAGGTCCACCACGGCGGCCGACTGCTGGGCGCCCGAACCGTGCCGCTGGACCCGGCCGATGTGCAGGGTGGTCCTGCCGTCCTTCTCCAGGAGCAGCGCCATCCGCACCCCGTCCTCCGAGACCCGCAGCGCCTCGATCCGGACTCCGTCGGCGAGCCATGGTGCCGTGACCGTCAGGGGCTGGCCGGAGCCTCCCGGGACCAGCAGCAGCCGGGGCCTCGCCCGGTCGCGGTCGGCCACCCACAGATCGCCGCGCCCGTCCCAGGTCGGCGCGGACAGCCGCTGCTCCGGTCCGGCGCCCCGGCTCTCCACGAGCGGTTCCGGCAGCTCGGTGTCGGAGACGATCGACGCCACCCGCAGCTGGCGCCCGTCCTGCGCCACTCCGGCCGCGTACCGCTCGTCCCGGGCGACGGCCACCGCGCCCACCTTCGTCGCACCGCTGCCGAACGGTCCGGGCACCCGCTGCGGATCGCCGACGTCCTTGGCCGTGGCGTCCAGCCTCGCCAGTTGGCCGGCCGCGTCGATGAAGTACGGATTCTTCGGCACGGGAGCGGTGGGATCGGCCATGAAGTCTTCCTTCTGGCTCTCACCGAGCACGCACAACCGCGAACCGTCCGACCGCTGGAGCTCGACCTGCTCCACCCTGGTGGACGCCAGGTCCCCGACCGTGAAGAGCAGTTGCGCCGCCATCTTGCGGCACTGGTCCTGCCCGACGTTGTCGGCCTTCTTGTTGAGCGGCACCTTCAGCGTGTTCTGGTCGTCGGGAGTCAGCGACTTCACGTCCTCCCGCAGCGCCGCACCGGTCGGGAAACGCGAGTCGACCACCGGCTTCAGCCAGTTCGTCGGCCCTTCGAGCAGCGCCGTGACGGTCTGCGCCACGGGGTCCATCCGCGTGACCGGGTCCTGCCGCTGCCAGATGTACACCGGGTCGGCCACGACCCACTTGCGGCCGGAGGCGAAGTAGTACTTGTTTACGGAACGGTAGTTGCGCAGGAAGTCCGACTCGCTGAGCACCAGCCCCGGCGGCAGACTGTCGATGCGCCACTCCTTGCCCTTGCCCTCCGCGGCGGGGACCTGCACCAGGCGAATCGTTCCCGTGTACTCGGTCGGAGCCACCGGCTGGTAGGCGTGCCGGCTGTCGACGGCCGCGATCTGCTGCCCGAACAGCGGGTACAGCAGACCGGGGGTGTCCCGCTTGCCGGGGCTCGCGGGCTGCTGCGGTTCGGGTGCGGCCGCGAGCACCGTGGTGTGCTCCTCCGGCTTCCAGGTCCGCGCCGCCTCCTTCGTCAGGTACTTGCGGGCCGTCGCGAAACCGGGGTCGTCACCGGTCATCGCCTCCAGGAACCCGTCGACGATCTCGCCCGGCTGGGCCTTCTCCCGGGGCGCCACCGGGTACACCCGCACCTGGGAGTCGCCCGGGTGGGTGGCCTTCACCGCGGACACATCGCCGCTGTCCGGCATCGACGCACAGCCGGACACCAGTGCGGCGCACCCCAGCAGCGCCGCTCCCCGGCCCGTCCGACCACGCCCGTACCGACGACGCTCAGCGCCCACGAGCCGTGCCCTCCCGATCCGCATTGCGATCCCGATCCGCTTTCTGTGCCGGTACGGGGCCGTCGCCCGCCCGTTCGCCCGCCTGCCGTGCCACCACCCGGGCACCGTTGCCGGGCAGGGCCGTCGGATCCGCGGCCGGCTGACTCTGTCCCGGCCGCGGGGGTATCGGCCCGCCCGGGGACAGCGGCGGACGGCCCCCGCTCCCCTGGCCGGGCACGCCCTTCGCCCGCTCGGCGTCCTGGATCTCGGCGGCCCGGCCCTCGGCGGCCGCGCGCTCGCGGTTGCGCCGGGAGTCGTCCGGCTCCAGGGGTATCGGGGAGCCGCGCAGCGGCTCGTCCGCCGTACGCGGAAGGGTCAGCCGGAACTGGGAGCCGCCACCGGGTTCGCCCCATGCCTGCAGCCAGCCGCCGTGCAGCCGCGCATCCTCCAGCGCGATGGACAGGCCGAGGCCCGTGCCGCCGGTCGTCCTGGCCCGTGCCGGGTCGGCCCGCCAGAACCGGTTGAACACGCGCGTCGCCTCGCCGGGCTTCAGCCCCACACCGTAGTCACGCACCGCGATGGCCACCGCGCCGCCCGCGGCGGCCATCCGGACCACCACGTCCCGGCCCTCGCCGTGCTCCACGGCGTTGACGACCAGGTTGCGCAGGATGCGCTCGACGCGCCGCGGGTCGGCCTCGGCGACGACGGGCTGCTCGTCGCCGACGACGACGATCCGGCCGCCCTTGCGCTCGGCCAGCGGTTCGGCCCCGCCGATGACCCGGCGCACGACCTCCCGCAGGTCTATCGGCTCCGCGTCCAGCGCGGCCGCGCCCGCGTCGAAACGGCTGATCTCCAGCAGGTCGGCCAGCAGCGACTCGAACCGGTCCAGCTGGTCGCCCAGCAGCTCCGCGGAACGCGCCGTCACCGGGTCGAAGTCCTCGCGCGCCTCGTGGATCACATCGGCGGCCATGCGCACGGTGGTCAGCGGCGTCCGCAGTTCGTGCGACACGTCCGAGACGAACCGGCGCTGCATCCGCGACAGGTCCTCCAGCTGCTGGATCTTGAGCTGGAGGTTCTGCGCCATCTTGTTGAAGGCCTCACCGAGCCGGGCGATGTCGTCCTCACCGGTGACCTTCATCCGCTCCTGCAGCCGGCCCGCCGAGAGCCGCTCGGCGATCCCCGCCGCCATCCGCACCGGCGTCACGACCTGCCGCACCACCAGCCAGGCGATCGCGCCCAGCAGCACGACCACGAACAGCCCCGCCGTCGCCAGCGTCGTCTTGACCAGGGAGAGCGATTCCTCCTCCTGGGTCAGCGGGAAGAGGTAGTAGAGCTCGTACGAATTGCCCTCGACGTCGTTGAGCCGCTTGCCGAGCACGAGCCCGGCCTCGGAGGCCTTGCCGTCGGTGTAGTGGATCCGGGTGTACGTCTGGAACGTGCCCGTGCCCTGCGCGACGAAATCACGCAGTCCGGCGGGGATGCTCGTCGCCGGCTCCACCCCGCCCGAGGCCCGCGCACCACGGCTGGGCGCGGTGCCCGCCGAGTCGGAGCTCAGCGCCACCACGTTGAAGGCGCTCTGCCCACCGCTGGCGAGCTGCACCACCAGATCGGAACGCCAGTTCAGCGACGACGGCGCGGTCGCACCGCCCTCGCCACTGCCGACCTGCCCGTCGGGCGGCGAGCTGGCCTGGTCCTGCGCCGCGGAGAAACCGCCGGAGGCCTGGCTCTGGGCGGCCTTCTCCTTGGCGTCCAGCAGACCGTTGCGCACCTGGCCGATGACGACGATCCCGAGCAGCAGCACCACACCGAGCGACATCAGCAGCGTGCCGGCGACCACCCGCAGCTGGATGTTGCGCCGCCACAGCCGCAGAGCCGGGAGCAGCGGACGGCGCACCCAGCGCATGAGGAGCCGGAGCACCGGGCCGCCCGGTGTCCCGTCCTGGAGCAGCCGGCCGACACGCGAGGGCCCCCGCCCCGGACCGGCAGCCCGCCCCGCACGGACTCCCGGCTTCCCGGGCTTCGGAGCAGCACTGCCGCGGGACATGTCAGCTCGGTCCTGCCTTGTAACCGACACCACGGACGGTCACCACGATCTCCGGACGCTCCGGGTCCTTCTCGACCTTGGAGCGCAGCCGCTGTACGTGCACGTTCACCAGCCGCGTGTCCGCGGCGTGGCGGTAACCCCAGACCTGCTCCAGCAGCACCTCACGGGTGAAGACCTGCCACGGCTTGCGGGCCAGCGCGACCAGCAGGTCGAACTCGAGCGGCGTGAGCGCGATCGACTGTCCGTCGCGCTTGACCGAGTGGCCTGCCACGTCGATGACGAGATCACCGATGGTGAGCTGCTCCGGAGCGGGCTCCTCCGACCTCCGCAGCCGGGCCCGGATGCGGGCGACCAGCTCCTTCGGCTTGAACGGCTTGACGATGTAGTCATCGGCACCGGACTCCAGCCCGACCACCACGTCGACGGTGTCGCTCTTGGCGGTGAGCATCACGATCGGCACCCCGGACTCGGCCCTGATCAGCCGGCAGACCTCGATACCGTCACGGCCGGGCAGCATCAGGTCCAGCAGGACCAGGTCCGGCTTGACCTCCCGGAAAGCGGCAAGGGCCTTGTCGCCGTCCGCTACGAACGACGGCTCGAAACCCTCACCACGCAGCACAATCCCGAGCATCTCGGCCAGTGCGGTGTCGTCGTCGACGACAAGGACACGTCCCTTCATAATCGACATCATCCCATTAGCTAATCGTTACCTGGCGTGACCTGGCACACAGCTCGGCGATTCCTCCCGCGGTCACCGGCGACACGGCGCCCTCCTCCGTGACGATGGCCGTCACCAGTTCGGGCGGCGTGACATCGAACGCCGGATTGTAGGCCTGCGTTCCGAGCGGAGCCACCGGCAGCCCGCCACCCGTCACACCATGCGCCACCATGACCTGCGGCGGCGCAGTGAGCTCCGTCACTTCCTGCCCCGACCGCTGCTCAACCTCTATCGACGCGCCGTCCGGAGTGCTGAGATCGATCGTCGTGAGGGGCGCGACCACGATGAACGGGACATGGTGGTACTTGGCCATTACAGCCAGCGGATAGCTCCCGATCTTGTTCGCCACCGACCCGTCTGCGGCGATCCGGTCCGCGCCTATCAGTACGGCATCCACCTCCCCGGCCGCGAACAGCGAGCCGGCGGCATTGTCGGTGAGCAGCGTGTACGCCAGCCCGTGCCGGGCCGCCTCGTACGCGGTGAGCCGCGCGCCTTGCAGGAGCGGCCGCGTCTCGTCCACCCACAGGCGCCGCAGCCGGCCCGACCGGTGCGCGGCCAGCGCCACGGCGAACGCGGTGCCCTCGCCGCCCGAGACGAGCGCCCCGGTGTTGCAGTGCGTCAGGATCCGGTGGCCCCCTCCCGGCAGCAGCTCGTCGACCAGCGCCAGCCCGTGCGCCGCCATACGGGCACTGGCCTCGGCGTCCTCCCGGTGCAGCGCCCGCGCCTCGGCCAGCGCCGCTTCGGCCGCCTGCTGCCTGTCCGCGCCCTTCTCGAGCGCCGCCCGGTACGCGCCGGCCACTCGCCGCACCCCGTGGCCGAGGTTCACGGCGGTGGGCCGCGCCTCCGCCAGCAGGGCCGCGGACTCCTCGACGTCGAAGCCCCGGGCGGCGGCCAGCGCCACCCCGTAGGCACCGGCGATGCCCAGCAGCGGCGCCCCGCGCACGGCGAGGGTCTGGATGGCCCGGACCAGGGCGTGCACGTCCGTACAGACCAGCTCGACCTCCTCCGCGGGCAGCCGCGTCTGGTCGAGGAGTACGACCACTGGGCCCTCCGGGGGTTCCTCCCATCGCAGCGCGGGCAGCGCAGGCGGCTCGGTACCGGACGGTGTCTGTGCGTACTGATCAGCCATCCGCCCAGTCTGCCCGCTGATGCACCGACAATGAAGGTGCCGACGGGTTCCGGGCCCCCGCCCGGCGGCGGACGGCGCGTGGCACGATGGCTGCCAACCCGCCGGGCGGCCCGGCACCGTGACCGAGCCGGCTCGACGAGCCGGCCCCGCGACGAATGCACGAGGTGGACGACCGTGAACAACACTCCGGGCTGGGCCTCGCCCGGATCCTCCCCCTCCGACGAGCAGGGCGCCGGTGTCCCGCGACCCGCGCAGCCCGCCGACGAGCAGGGCGCGGGCTCGCAGTGGTCCAAGGACCAGCCGCCCGCCGGCCAGTGGTCCCCGCCGTCCGCTCCCGGCCCGGCCGGGCCCGGTCCGGCTCCGGCACCCGGCTGGGGCGGTGGACAGCACCAGGGCGGCTGGGGACGGCCACCGGCGGCCAAGCCCGGAGTGATCCCGCTGCGCCCGCTCGGTGTCGGAGAGATCCTCGACGGCGCGGTCTCCACCCTGCGCGCCCACTGGCGCACGGTGCTCGGCCTCACGATCACCGTCTCGGTCCTGATCCAGATCGGCGACATCCTCGTCCAGCGCTTCCTGGTCCCGCGGGTACCCGAGGTCGATCCCGAGGCGACGCCGGCCGAGGCGCTGGCGCAGTCCGTCGAAGCAGCGCAGGCGAGCCTCATCGGTCTGTTCCCGACCATGGCCCTCAGCCTCATCGGCACGCTGGTCACCACCGCGCTGCTCACCGTCGTGATCAGCCGCTCCGTCCTGGGGCGGC
Source organism: Streptomyces sp. NRRL S-118 (assembly GCF_000716335.1). GTDB lineage: Bacteria > Actinomycetota > Actinomycetes > Streptomycetales > Streptomycetaceae > Streptomyces. The sequence goes on from NZ_KL591013.1 coordinate 336,994, forward strand.
AGGTGAGCCTCTCCGAGGCCTGGGCCGAGGCCCGGCCTCGGCTGCCTCAGCTCCTCGGGCTGACGCTGCTGCTGCCCCTGATGAGCGCCGGGATCATGACAGTGGGACTGCTCCCCGGACTGCTCACCGGCTCGGCCCCGCTCGCCGCCCTGGGCGGCCTCGCCGCCTTCGTGGTCATGATCTGGCTGATGATCCGGTTCAGTCTCGCCTCCCCCGCCCTGATGCTGGAACGGCAGGGCATCCTCCCGGCCATGCGCCGCTCGGCGAAACTCGTCCGCGGCGCCTGGTGGCGGGTGTTCGGCATTCTGCTGCTGACCATCCTGCTGCTGTTCCTGGTCTCCATGATCATCGCCATTCCGTTCAGCATGATCGGCCTGGCGGTCGACGGCGAGGGCATCAGCGGTCTGCTCACCGGCAGCCAGCCCGAGTTCGGATGGGCGTTCCTGATCATCACGGGAATCGGCGCGGTCATCTCCTCCGCGATCACCTACCCGATCTCCTCCGGTGTCACGGTCCTGCTCTACGTGGATCAGCGCATCCGCCGCGAAGCCCTCGACCTCGAACTGGCCCGCGCCGCGGGCGTGGCCGGATACGGCTCCGCGCCCGGCGACACCACGCCCAGGAGCTGATGCGGTGCTCACCACGGGGGGCCCGACGACGGCGCGGCCGCTGAGCCGCGCCACCGACGACATACCGGTGGACATCCCCCGCGTCCCCGCCCGCGAGGCGGCGGAGCGGGAGCTGTCCAAGACGATGTACCACGAGAACGACCCCAACATCCTCCAGCGCGCCCTCGACCGCTTCTGGGAATGGGTCGGCGACATCTTCGACTCCGCGTCCGCTGCCACCCCCGGGGGGCTGCTGGGCATCGTGGTCATCGCTCTGGTCGTCGTGGCACTCGTCGGGGCCCTGTGGTGGCGGCTCGGCACCCCGCACCGCACCGCCGTCCCCGCGGACTCCCTCTTCGACGACCGCCCTCGCAGTGCCGCCGAACACCGCGCCGCCGCCGAGAAGCACGCCGCAGCCGGCCGCTGGAACGAGGCCGTCCAGGAACGGATGCGCGGGATCGTCCGCTCCCTGGAGGAACGCACGTTCCTGGAGCCGCGCCCGGGCCGCACCGCCGACGAAGCCGCCGCCGAGGCAGGCCGCCCGCTACCGGACCACGCGGACGAGTTGCGATCCGCCGCCCGCACCTTCGACGACGTCACGTACGGCGGCCGCACGGCCGACCCGTCCGCGTACCAGCGCCTCAAGCGGCTGGACAACGCCGTGGAGCGGGCGAAGCCCCAGCTGACCGGTGCCGGGCGGGGAGCAGAGGGCGGAGCAGCGGAATGACCGGCACCACTCCCACCTCCCTGTCGCTGACCCCACGCCACATCTGGTCCCGCACGCGGGGACTGCTGCTCGCCGTCGCCATCCTCATCACGGCCGGCATCGTCATGGCCCTCGTCCGCTCCGGTGACCAGCATGGACGGCTCGACCCGCGCTCCGCCGACCCCAACGGCAGCCGCGCGGTGGCCGAACTCCTCGACGCCCAAGGGGTCACCACACGCGTGGTCACCACACTCGACGAGGCCACGACCGCCGGCAACGCGGACACCACCGTCCTCGTCACCGACCCCGACCTCCTGACCGGACATCAGCAAGCCGCTCTCCGGAGCGCCATGGATGCGGCCGGTGGGCGTACCGTCCTCGTCGCTCCCGGCCGGCCTTCCCTCGACACCCTGGCGCCCGGGGTGAGCGCCGACAGCCGCGCCCCCGTCGAGACGCGGACTCCGCAGTGCACCCTGCCCCTCGCCCAGCGCGCCGGCAGCGCCGAGTTGGGAGGCGAGCGCTACGCCACCGACCTCCGCGACACCGACGGCTGCTACCTGAGCGACGGACTTCCCACACTGCTCCGCATCCAGGGGCACGCGGACAGCGACACGGTCCTCCTGGGTGCTGCCGACATCCTCTACAACGAGCATCTCGCCAAGGAGGGCAATGCCTCCCTCGCCCTCCAACTCCTCGGTTCCCGCCCTCATCTCGTCTGGTACCTCCCTTCGCTGAGTGACCCTTCTGCCGCCGAAGGCGGTATCGGCGGAGAGGACGGCGGACGTGGCGGTGACACCTCGTTCATCGACCTGGTCCCCTCCGGCTGGCTCTGGGGCACGCTCCAGCTCACCCTCGCCGCCGTCCTCGCCGCCATCTGGCGAGGCCGCCGCCTCGGCCCCCTCGTGATGGAACGTCTTCCGGTGGCCATCCGCGCGTCCGAGTCCACCGAGGGCCGCGCCCGCCTGTACCGCAAGACCAACGCCCGCGACCGCGCGGCAACCGTCCTGCGCACGGCGACCCGTACCCGGCTCGCTCCCCTCCTGGGCGTGCCTCCCACGGCCGCCCATTCCCCCGACTCCCTGCTGCCCGCGGTCTCCGCCCGACTCGCCGGCGCGGGCGACACCACGGAGTTCGACCTCAGAACGCTTCTCTTCGGCCCGGTCCCCACGGACGACGCCGCTCTCATCCTTCTGGCAGACCAACTCGACGCCCTCGAAAGAGAGGTACGCACCTCATGAGTGCCCCGACCCCCGAGATCCCTGAGAACTCGGACAGCGCCCGCGCCTCCCTGGAGGCCCTGCGCACCGAGATCGCGAAGGCCGTGGTCGGGCAGGACCCCGCTGTCACCGGTCTTGTCGTCGCCCTGCTCTGCCGGGGCCACGTCCTCCTCGAAGGCGTTCCGGGTGTCGCAAAGACGCTGCTCGTCCGTGCGCTCGCCGCATCCCTCGAACTCGACACGAAGCGCGTCCAGTTCACCCCCGACCTGATGCCGAGCGACGTCACCGGTTCGCTGGTCTACGACGCCCGCACCGCCGAGTTCTCCTTCCAGCCCGGTCCCGTCTTCACCAACCTGCTGCTCGCCGACGAGATCAACCGGACACCGCCCAAGACGCAGTCCTCCCTCCTGGAAGCGATGGAGGAGCGCCAGGTCACGGTCGACGGCACGCCGCGCCCGCTGCCGGAACCCTTCCTCGTCGCCGCCACCCAGAACCCCGTCGAGTACGAGGGCACCTACCCCCTGCCCGAAGCACAACTGGACCGGTTCCTGCTCAAGCTGACGGTGCCTCTGCCGACGCGCGACGACGAGATCAACGTCCTGACACGCCACGCGGAGGGCTTCAACCCCCGCGATCTCAAGGCCGCCGGAGTACGGCCTGCCGCGGGACCCGCCGACCTCGAGGCCGCCCGGGCCGCCGTCGCCAAGACCTCGGTCTCCCCCGAGATCGCCGGCTACGTCGTCGATATCTGCCGCGCCACCCGTGAATCCCCCTCCCTCAGTCTCGGCGTCTCACCGCGAGGCGCCACCGCCCTGCTCTCCACCGCACGTGCCTGGGCCTGGCTCACCGGCCGCGACTACGTCATCCCGGACGATGTGAAGGCCCTGGCCCTTCCCACCCTGCGCCACCGCATCCAACTGCGCCCGGAGGCCGAGATGGAGGGAGTCACCGCAGACTCCGTGATCACCTCGATCCTGGCCCACGTACCCGTCCCCCGATGAGGCTGTGACCCGTGGCCCTCACCGGACGAACCGCGCTCCTCGCCGCCATCGGCTCGCTTCCCGTCGGCATCCTGGCCCCCAGCTGGACCGGGATGCTGGCGGTGAACGCGCCCCTCTCACTCGCAATTCTGTGCGACTACGCTCTCGCCGCGCCAGTGCGAACGCTTCGATTCACCCGAAGCGGTGACACAAGCGTTCGACTGGGTGACGAAGCGGAAGTTCATCTGACCATCGCCAACCCTTCCCGCCGCCGACTGCGCGCCCACCTGCGCGACGCCTGGCCGCCCAGCAGCTGGCTGCCCGGTACCGAGCAGTCCGCGTCACGGCAGACACTCACCATCCCGGCCGGCGAGCGCCGACGTCTCACCACCGTCCTGCGCCCCACACGCAGGGGCGACCGGCACGCCGAACGCATCACCGTCCGCTCCTACGGCCCTCTCGGCCTGGCGGCCCGCCAAGGCAGCCACCGGGTGCCTTGGACCCTACGAGTGCTTCCGCCTTTCACCAGCCGCAAGCATCTGCCTTCCCGGCTCGCCCGCCTGCGCGAGCTGGACGGCCGGACCAGCGTGCTCACCAGAGGCGAGGGCACCGAGTTCGACAGCCTCCGCGACTACGTACCCGGCGATGACATCCGCTCCATCGACTGGCGTGCGACCGCGCGCCAGACCACGGTCGCCGTACGGACGTGGCGTCCGGAACGCGACCGCCACATCCTCGTCGTCCTCGACACTGGCCGCACCTCGGCCGGTCGTGTCGGTGACGTTCCGCGCCTCGACGCGGCGATGGACGCCGCGCTCCTCCTCACCGCGCTCGCCACGCGAGCCGGTGACCGCGTCGACCTGCTCGCGTACGACCGCCGCATCCGCGCGCGCGTCCAGGGCCGCTCCGCCTCGGACATCCTCCCCGCCGTGGTGAACGCGCTGGCACCTCTGGAACCGGAGCTCGTGGAGACCGACGCCCGTGGTCTCAGCTCAACAGCCTTGGCGCATGCACCGCGCCGCTCGCTCATCGTCCTGCTGACCAGCCTGGAAGCGGCCCCCATCGAGGAGGGCCTCCTCCCGGTCCTGCCGCAGCTCACACAGCGCCACACGGTGCTGGTGGCCTCGGTCGCGGATCCGCACACCGAGCAGATGACCCGCGCCCGCGGATCCATCGACGCCGTGTACGAAGCCGCTGCCGGCGCTCAGGCACAGGCCCAGCGCCGCCGCACCTCCGAGCAGCTTCAGCGCCACGGCGTCACGGTGGTGGACGCCGGCCCGGACACCCTCGCGCCGGAGCTGGCGGATGCGTATCTCGCGCTCAAGGCTGCGGGGCGCCTCTGAAAAACGACTCGTGGGGAATGGTCCTGGCTGCGGCCCCCAGGTCCGCCCCCACATGAC
>NZ_JOBL01000099.1 GCF_000716335.1 Streptomyces sp. NRRL S-118
CATCCGGTCCGTACACCGGCTCGATGGGCAGTCCCGACTCCGACTCGCGCGCCATGTGCTGTGCCTTCCGATAGACCCTACTCGCAGGTACCGACCCTCGCGACGGACTGTAGCGGTGGGCGTGCGGCCGGTGGAGAGGCGCACGCTGGGACCTTCCTCACAGCATCCTCCGCGGTGCGCAACCAAGCACGCCCGTGATGCATCCCCTAGGGAGTCGAAGTCGATTCGGGGGGCTCTCCATGCACCGTACGTCCGTCATACGCAGAGTGGTGCCGGCCATGGCCGTCGTCGCGCTGGCCGCCACCGGCTGCACGGCCCAGGCCGTGGGCGCCGACGCGCCGTCCGCACCGCCGGCCACCACCGGGACCCCGTCGCCCGCGGCGGACGGCACGAAGCCCTCCGCGACGCCGTCGTCACGGCCGTCGCCGTCGGGGTCCCCGGCCGCCTCCGCCTCCCCGCGGAAGAAGGTGCTGATGGCCGAAGGCACCGAGAACGAGCAGGTCCGCGAGCTCCAGGCGCGACTGCGCCAGGCCGGCCACTTCCACCGCAGCCCCACCTCGTTCTACGGCTCGATGACCGCGAAGGCCGTCTCGTCCTTCCAGCGCAAGCAGAACCTGCCGGTCACCGGCACGGTCGACGAGGCCACCTGGCGATCGCTGGCCGGCGCCACGCGCACGCCGACCGCCGACGAGCTGCGCCCGCCGACCACCAACGAGCTGGACGCGCCGGACGCGCGCTGCATGACCGGACGGGTGCTCTGCATCAGCAAGGAGAGCCGGACCCTGGCGTGGATGATCGACGGCAAGGTCGTCTCGGCCATGGACGTGCGCTTCGGCTCGGTCAACACCCCGACGCGCGAGGGCATCTTCAAGGTCGACCGCAAGGAGCGGACCTGGAAGTCGACCCTGTACCACTCGGACATGCCGTACTCGATGTTCTTCAGCCGGGGCCAGGCGGTGCACTACTCCTCGGACTTCGCGGCGCGCGGCTACAACGGCGGCTCGCACGGCTGCGTCAACGTCCGGGACAGGGAGAAGCTCGCGGCGCTCTTCGACCAGGTGAAGGTCGGCGACAAGGTCGTCGTCCACTGGTAGGCGCTCGCCGGTGGAGAGAGGGCGCGGGCGGGACCGGGGGAACGTGCCCCGCCCGCGCCATATGCGCTGAGCCGTAGGTACGGGGGGAACCCCGGCTCTTGCAGCGCTGCCGATGACCAGTCGGCTCACTCAGTACTGCGTCACGGGGCCGAAAAACGTCACACCCTGCGGGAAGTTTTTTGCAGCGGCAGCAAAAGCGCAGGTCAGACGGCCTGTGCGGGCTGCGGGGCGGCGGTGTCGGCCGGGGCCTCGGCGGCGGCCGGGGCGGGAGTGACGGGCGCGACCGGGCTCCCGGGCCGGGGCATGGCGGCGGGCGAGACGTGCGTACGGCCCTTGCCGCCCTTGCCCCCGCCCGTGCCGCCCTTGCCGGCGCCCGGGTCGGTCCTGCCGGTGCCCGTGCCGCCCTTGCCGCCGGTGCCGCCCGGCTTGCTGCCGGTCTTGCTGCCGTCGGGGCCTCGGTCGCTGTCGTCCCCGGCACCGCCCGAGGCGTCGCCGTCCTCACCGCCGGAGCCGCCCGAACCACCGGAGCCGCCCGTACGGCCCGTACTGCCGCCGGAGAGCGTGCCCCCGCTGCGCGTACCGGCGCCGAGCAGCTTGTCGCAGAACGTGGTGACGGTGTCCCCCTTGGCCGACAGCTCCAGGTGGCGGCGCCCGTCGGTGCCGAGCCGGCCCTCGCGATGGTCGCGGCATGCCTGCACGGTACGGGTGTACCAGCTCCCGGTGCCGGATCCGGCGTCCGGGCCGCCGGTGCCGGAGTCACCGGTGCCGGTGCCGCCGGTTCCCCCGGAAACGTTGTCGTCGCCCTGCCCGGGGCCGCCCGGCACCGTCGCGCCCGGGGCCGACGGCGTGGGCGACACGGGGCCGGTGGGCGGCAGGCTCCCCGGGCCGGACGGTGCGTCGGGGCCGGCCGACCCCGTGCCGTCCGCAGGCTCTCCGGAGCGCAGCGGACCCGGCGTGGCGGCGGAGGACGACGCGGGCAGCGGCCGCCGGTCGTCGCCCAGGACGGGCAGGACGCCGGTGCTGGCGGCGACCGCCACACCGCCGGCGGCGAGCCCGGCGACCGACGCGGCAAGGCCCCAGCGGACGGGCCGCGCCCAGCGGCCGCGCAGCTGCTTGCGGGGCCGCCCGGACCGGAGCCGCACGGCCCCGAGGTCCGCGCCCGAGGACGCGGAGGAGGCGCCGGCGGCTCGCGCCTCCGAGGTCTCCCTGGCCTCACGGGCCGCACGGAAGGCGGCGAGCGCCGCCTCCTCCCCGGGCACCGGCGAGGTGGCCGGCAGCCCGGCCCGTACCGCTTCCAGCGCTTCGGTCAGTCTGCGGGCCTGTTCGCGCGCGCGAACGTCGACAGGGTCGACCGGTTCGCCACGCAGCAGTCGCTCCGCCGCATCCTGGTCGAGCCACTCGTCCCGCTCGTCGGCCATCACATGTCCTTCTGCGTCCGCGAGCGCCAATGCGTCACACCCGTTCGCGCCACGGAACCCCTGCGGGGCCCGGGTTGTGGCGGTACGGCACCCAGGGGTGCCCCGGGTTCTCCGGCGCCGGGCGGGGAGACTTCCGGACCCAGCAGCTCCGCGAGCCGCTTCAGTCCCCGGTGCGCCGCGGTGCGTACGGCGCCGGGGCGTTTGCCGAGCGTCTTCGCGGCGGTCTTGGCGTCCAGGCCGACGACGACGCGCAGGATGACGGCTTCGGCCTGGTCCTGGGGGAGCTGCGAGATCAGATCCATGGTGCGGCCGGTGGCCAGGGCTTCCATCGCCTCGACCGCGGTGTCGGACTCGGCCGGCTTGTCGGTGAGCTCCGTCTCGTCCCCGCCGACGGCGGGGCGCCTGCCCCGCATGCGGAGGTGGTCGAGCGCGCGGTTGCGGGCGATGCGTGCCGCCCAGCCGCGGAAGCGGTCGGCGTCCCCGCCGAACCGGTCGAGGTCGCGCGCTATCTGCAGCCAGGACTCGGACGCCACATCCTCCGCGTCCGCGTCACCGACCAGCGTGCGTATGTAGCCGAGCAACCGCGGATGCACGGCGCGGTACACAGTCCGGAAGGCGTCTTCGTCCCCGTCCTGTGCCGCGAGCACCGCGGCGGTCAGCTCCGCGTCGTCCCCCAGCACTCCCACAACCTGTTCGTCATCGCGGCTGGTCACCCTTGCCGCTCCGCCCAGCGCGCAGCAGCACGCTACGTGGTCCTGCGGCTTCACGTCCATGTCTTGTACAACTTGCAACGTTCCGCTGACGAACCGGGGTGTGACAGAAAACGCACGCGCGGCGCTGATAGGAGTACGGGGCCGTACCGCGGACCCGTGGACGGCGACCGGGGCCTCTCCTGTGGGGGGTGGCGGCCCCGGTCGTCCTCCTGAGATCACGGTCGTCCCTCCCCGCCGGCCGGCTGTCCGCCGGTGTCGTCGCGGCCGCTGTCGCCGCCCTTCCCGCCTCCGCCGTCCCGTCCGGCGCCTCCGGCGTCCTCCCCGGTCCTCCCGGTCGCGGCCCCGGTCCCGGTACCGCTGTCTCCCGTGCCGGTTCCGCCGTCCGCGCCGCCGTCCCCGGCCTTCCTGGCGGGCCTGGGCGGGGTGCCCTGGCCCCCGTCGTCCCCGGACCCGTCCCCGTCCCCGGCCCGTTCCCGGCGGGTGTCGCCGGGCCCCGGCTTCCCCGGCCTTGCGGTGGGTGCCGGCCCGGACGGCCGCCGCTCGCCCTCCGCGTGCGGAGTGCCGGGGGTCGTGTGCGCCGGGGTGGACGCCGGTGCCGTCCCGGGCACCGCGCCGCCGCCGTCACCACCGCCGAACGGCGAGTCGATCGCCCCGGTCTGCCCGGCCACCGCGACCCCGCCCAGCAGCACCGTCGCCGCCAGCCCCAGGGCGGTCGCCCGCGCCGACCGGCGGCGCCGCTGCTCGCGGCCGGGCCGCCAGTCGTCGCGCCGCCGGGTCCTGCGTCCCGCGTGCGCGCCCTCGTCGCGCGCCGCGCGGAAGGCGGCCAGCACGCGCTCCTCGCCTCGCGGGTCGACGGCGCCGTCGCCCCGCACGGCGGCCGCCAGCAGTGCCGCCGCCGGCCCGCGCGGTCCGTCCGTGTCCCGTCTCATGGTGTTGCTCCGCCCTGCGCCAGTCGCCCGGCGAGTTTCTTCAGACCTCGGTACGCGGCGGTGCGCACCGCTCCCTGCCGCTTGCCCAGGACCCGCGCGGTCGCGGGTCCGTCCAGCCCCACGACGACCCGCAGCAGCACCGCCTCGGCCTGCTCGCGCGGCAGCCCGCGGATCAGTTCGAGCGCCTGCCCGGTCGACAGGGACTCCAGCGCCGCGGCGGCCGTGTCCTGACCGCCGGGCACCTCCAGTACGTCCTGCTCGATGAGGGTGGTGGGCGGACTGCGCCTCTGCTTGCGCAGGTGATCCAGTGCCCGGTGCCGGGCGATGGTCGCCGTCCAGCCGCGGAAGCCGGCCCCGTCGCCCCGGAACCGCCCGAGGTCGCGGGCGATCTCCAGCCAGGCGTCGGCGGCCACGTCCTCGGCGTCGTCGCCGACGAGCCCGCGCACGTACCCGAGCAGCCCGGGATGGACCAGGCGGTACGCGCGCGCGAACGCCTGCTCGTCGCCCTGCTGGGCGCGCTCGACGGCAGCGCCGAGTTCCGCGTCGTACGCCCCCACACTTCCCTCTTCGTGCCGGTTGCTTCCCCCCTTCCTAGCTCTGCGTCCGGCCGCCCGGAAGTGTCACAGCGGCCACCCTGCGCCCTGCGCGGCCGTGCAGCAGCAGGTAGAACCGCTGCACGGATTCCTCGGGGCCGGCCTCGAAGCGGTTCGCCACCTTGCCCAGCGGGTTCCAGGCCCGCCCGTCGGGCATCCGGATGCCGACCGGCTGCCCGAACCAGGCGCGCTGCTCCTCGTCGAAGTCGATCCAGCGCGCCCCCGCGCGCCGCACGACGACTTCGCCGGTGTACGCGCCGAGCCCTCGCAGAATCGTTTCGACCCGTGCTCTGTCCGGCTGTTCGCGGCGCAGCCCGTCGACCACGAGGTCGACCAGCCGCAGACTGGCCACCGTGTAGTCGAGCGGCAGCCGGTTCCGCTCGGTGAGCGTCGCCACGAAGCGGGTCACCCAGGGGCGCAGGTCCCGCGCCTCGGGCAGTGTGCTGAAGTCCCCATCCATGTGAAACCAAGCGACGCGCGAGCCGGCAGTGTCACGCGGGACGGGCGTGGCGGTTGTCATAGCGCGACGTCCCGGATCCCGTACAACCCTGCGGCGGTCCGGGTGTCAGCCCCGCATGACGCCACCGGATCCGGCCGGACGAGGACCCGCTGGACCACATCGGGTTCGCACCGGCCGGCGCGGCGTCCGCCGCCGGCGCCGGGGACCGAGCCGCCCGCGACAGGCCGCCGACGACGGCGCCCGTGGGCTGCGGTCAGGCGCCGGCGCCCGGCCGGTCGTCGTCCCGTACGGGTTCCGCCCACGCGGCGTAGCCCAGCACCGGCGCGCCCTCCGCCAGGTCCAGACGGGCTCTGGGGCCGTAGTGGACGCGGTACGCCAGGCCCTCGACGGTGACGAGCCCGCACTCCGTACCGCCGTCGCGGGGCTCCCGGAAGCCGGTGCTCTCCGCCACCTCCCACCCGGCCGCGCGGGCGAGGTAGAGCCACTCCTGGTACGCCTCTTCGTTCCCGCCCGCGTCCGGCTCGGTGTCGCCGACCCTGGCGAGGATCTGCACCGGATCCACACGCCGCCCCGCAGTCATCGCCGACCTCCTTGCGCGCCGTCACCGACCGGTGGGGAGTCCCCCTACCAGCATGGCCCGGCGCGGCACCGTCACGCGCTGCGGGCGCGGCGGGAGACGACGGCCCGCAGGACCCGCCGCCCCTCGGCGGTGATGTCCCGGGTCAGCCGCAGGCCGCCCGCACCGCCGGCCGCCAGCACCTCCAGGATCCGGATCTGGCGGCGCAGTTCGCCGTCGACCAGGGGCCCGGCGCCGTCCGGATCACCCGCGCGGCAGCGCTCCGGGGTCCCCGAGGAGCCGGGCTCCAGCCGCTGGTGGAGCGCGAGCGCGGTGAGCGAGCAGGCGTCGGCCCACCGGGCGAGCGGTTCCCGCGCCCAGACCCGCGGCGCGTCGCCGAGCATCCTCCGGACGAGCGCCCCCTCGTCGTCCGCCGGCTCCCCGTCCCGTGCCACGGTGTCCTGCGCCTCGGCGAGCCGCCCGGCCCAGCCGTCCTCGCCGCGGGCGACCGCCGCCCACAGGGCGCGCAGGACCTCGTCGGCGGGCGCGGGGTCGAGGAGGGGCAGGCAGCGGTCGAGACAGGCCAGCGCGGAGGCGGCCAGTCCGCGTTCATCGGCGTGCTCGATCAGTTCCACCAGGCTCTGGCTCATGGGGGTCTCCCGTCGCGGACGCGCTCCTTCTCCCTTACTGCGCCGACCAGCGGGAATTCGTCACCCCGGTGTCCGGAGACATCACCTCGGCGACGGGCGCACACCTCGCCACGACTCCATGACCCCTGAGCCGCGGCGCGGGGCCCGCATGCCCCCCGGGCTCACGCCCCGGCCGGCACGGCCGGGGCCGGCCCCCTGAGGGCCTTGGCGTCCTGCATCGCCGTCAGACGGCGTACGAAGAGGGCGGCGAAGAGCGCGGCCACCATGTCGAGGACCGCCGCGACCATCAGCGCCACGCAGGCCGCCCGCACGGACGCGGGGTCCACACCGTCCAGGAACTTCCGGGTCACGGCGTCGTCGTACGCGGACCACGCCAGGTAGTCCGTCACCGAGGCCGCGAGCCACAGCAGCCACCACACCTTCACCACGGTGGGCCGCTCCCCCTTCCCGGCCCGGCGGTCGGGGTCGCGCCTGCTCGCGTGCCAGCTCTGGTGCGCGATCCGGCACGGGATGACGGCGTTGGCGACGGGTATGAACCACGCCCCGATCGCCCAGCCCGGCCCGCTGCCGAAGTGCTCGGGCGCGAAGACGCCCGCGTTCACGCGGACCCGGTGGAACCAGACGATGAAGACCACGGCTGTGGCGAGGAAGAGGCACGCCCCGAGGACGGCGACCGCGCTCGTCAGCGGATCGTCGGCCACATCGCTCCCGGACGCCGGCGCACCCTTCCGTTCCCGCTCGCCCATCAGGCGGTACAAGGAGTAGTGGCCGTAGATCATGGCGCAGTCGACGGCCGCCACCGCGGCGAGCAGCACGACCACCGCCTTGCTCAGGCCGACGGGTGAACGGAGCACGGACACGAGGACCCCCCGGGGTGACGGATCGCGGACGGCCCGTCCCACAGGCCGTCATGTACACGGCCAGGTTCGGCCGTCCGCGCACCGTACCCCAGGGGCCTCAGCCCAGCTTGCCCGCCAGGTTCCTGAACGCGTCCCAGGTCAGGGGCGGGCGGTCGGCGTCCCAGAGCTTCTGGGCCGTCGCGCGCAGCGGCATGCGGATGCCGGACGCCACCTGCTCCTGGGTCTGGGCGTTGGCGCGGTCGCACCACACCGCGAAGCTGCCGCCGAGGATCTGCCCCGAGTACCGCTGCGGGACCGGCGACGTGCCGCGGACGACGAGCGGCGTCCACTCCTGGTAGATGCGGCGCCCCGTGGGATACGTGAACCGGTTCGGCTCACCGAGCACGTAATAGAGGTACTCGTCGTTGTAGTTGATCAGCCGGCGGCCCTCGCGGAGGTACTCGACCGGCGGCCGCGCGCCGATCTCCCGGCCCGTCCAGTACGCCACGTCGATGTCCTTGGCGGGGGTGACCACACCGCCGCGGAAGAAGCCGTCGTTCCACGCGCGCATCCGCTTGCCGGTCGGCCGCACCACCGCCGCCCGGGCGTTGAGCCAGCCGGTGGCGAGGTCCTGCACCCGCGCCCGGGGGCCGTACGCGCGGCGCGCCGCCGCCGCCAGGCCCGGGTAGGTCGCCTCCGGGTCGCGCGACATCAGCGCCACGTACTCGTCGGCGCCCAGATGCCAGTACGCGCCCGGGAAGAGCGCCACGTACTCGCGCAGCAGGTCGTCGACGATCCGCGCGGCGGCCGGGTTCGCGATGTCGATCGCACCGCGCGGGGCGGAGCCGCCGGCGCTGCGCAGCTGGAGGCCGGGGTGCGCGGCGATCACCGCGCCCAGGTGCCCGGGCGAGTCGATCTCGGGGACGACCTGGATGTGGAGGCTGCGGGCCAGCGCCACGATGCGCCGCACCTCGGCCTTGGTGAGGTGCTCGCGCGCCACCACCTCGGGGTGCGAGGTGGACTCGATGCGGAAGGCCTGGTCGTCGGAGAAGTGCAGCCCCAGCTGGTTCAGCTTGAGGTCGGCCATCTCGCGCAGCCGTGCCTCGATCCACCCGGCGGTGAAGTGCTTGCGGGCGATGTCGACCATGAGTCCGCGCTGCGGCCGGGCCGGCCGGTCGCGGATCACCCCTTCGGGCACGATGCCGCCGGAACGCAGTGCCTGCTTCAGGGTCCGGGTGCCGTAGAAGACCCCCGCCTCGTCGGGCCCGGATATCCGTACCCGGCCGTCGCGGGCGACCAGGGTGTACGACTCGGCGCCGCCGCTCTGCCCGGTCCGCAGCGCCAGCTCGACGTCGCCGGGGCGGGCGGCGCTCTCCCCGCGGTAGCCGGCCTTGAGCTCGCGGGCCAGGAGACGGGCCTCGTCGGCCAGGACACCGCTGCCCTTGGCGAGGACGACCGCGCTGCCGGTGCCGGGCTTCCAGCCGGGGCCGCGTCCGGGTTCGTGCTCGCGTACGGAGGGGATGGTGCGCGGCTCGGAGGAGAGCGGGTAGCTCCGGGTCGGGGTGGGCGTCGGGGACGGGGCCCGGGGCTGCGTGGGGACGGTGGTGCCGGGCTGGGCCCGGGTCGCGCCCGCGGTGGCGGAACCGCGTCCGTCACCGTCCGTGCACCCCGACGCGGCGAGGGACAGCGCCACCACCGCGACCAGACCCGCTGTCGAACGCCTTGCATGCCGTATCACGCCGCTCACGCGACCACCTCCGTCGCATTTCCGTCCAGGACCTGTACTGAAACTCTCCCGTCCGGGTGAAGTTCCCGCATCTCACGAACAGCTCACGCTCACCCTGTGTAACCTTGTGTCGCTTCCCTCACAGGTTTCCCACACTTTCCCGCTGTCTGTTCGAGGAGCCCACGATGGCCGGCGAACCCACCGCAGGCGCCCCGGAACGACCGTCCGCCATACCCGGCACCCGCCTCCTGACGCACGTCCCCGGGGGGCCGGCCCCCGACGTACGCGGCGTGCGGGACGTCCGTCCCCGCGACCTGCGGCTGCGCGAGGCCCGCGCCCCGGAAGGGCGCACCCCCGCGGGGCTCGCCCGGTTCAACACCGCCCCGCGCGACGCGGCCGAGACCGCGCTGCTCGCCTGCTGCGGCAGCCGCCGCTGGGGACGCCGCATCGCCGCCCACCGCCCCTACCCCACGCTGGACGCCCTGCTCGCGGCCGCCGACGAAGCGGGCTACGACCTCTCCGCCGCCGACCTTGCCGAGGCGCTGGCCGACGAAGCCCCGCCCGTGCTGCCGCCCGGCACGCCCGCCGCCGCGCGCACCGCCCTGGAGGCCGCGCACGCGGCGTACCGGGGCCGCTTCGGACACGCCTTCGTGATCTGCCTCGACGGATACCGGCGCGAGGAGCACGTCGACCAGGTGCTGTCCGGGATCCGCTGCCGCCTGAACCACGAGCCGGACGAGGAGCGGGCGGTCTCCGCCGATGAACTGAGGCGCCTCGTCCGGGCGAGATTGTCCCGCCTCGTCATGGATTCCGGGCACCCGGATAGCCCATTCGTGCTCGTTTGATTGCCTGTTTGATCACACTGGCGTACCCCGGGCGAGCGAACCGACAAGTCGTCGCTACGATGACCAGGGCCGGTGGACCGTACCCGGCCGGGCCAGACCGACACTGAAGCCGGCCGGCCCCAATCCCGCTCCCGGAGGGTTTTTCCGTGCCGGCTGGAACGCTGTACCGCGGCCGGGAAGGCATGTGGTCGTGGGTGGCTCATCGAGTCACCGGCGTCCTCATCTTCTTCTTCCTGTTCGTACACGTACTGGACACCGCTCTCGTCCGCGTCTCGCCCGAGGCCTACGACGACGTCGTCGCCACGTACAAGACGCCGCTCGTCGCGCTGCTGGAGTACGGCCTCGTCGCGGCCATCCTCTTCCACGCGCTCAATGGTCTCCGTGTGATCGCCGTGGACTTCTGGTCCAAGGGACCCCGCTACCAGAAGCAGATGCTCTGGACCGTGATGGCCCTCTGGATCGTGCTGATGGCGGGCGCCATCTACCCCGTCCTCGGCCACGCCGCACGTGAACTGTTCGGGAGCTGACGCCAGACATGTCCACTGACACCACTTCCGCGGTCGGTCCCGTCGAGGGCGTGAGCCTCTACGACGTGGACAACCCCGCCCCGCTCATCGAACCGCCGCGCAAGCGGACCGCGAAGACCCCGAAGTCGACCCGCGGCAACTTCGAGATGGCCGCGTGGCTCTTCATGCGCCTGTCCGGCGTCGTCCTCGTCGTCCTGGTCATCGGCCACCTGCTGATCCAGCTCGTGCTGGACGGCGGCGTCTCCAAGATCGGCTTCGCCTTCGTGGCCGGCCGCTGGGCGTCCCCGTTCTGGCAGGTCTGGGACCTGCTGATGCTGTGGCTGGCCATGCTGCACGGCGCGAACGGCCTGCGTACCGTCATCAACGACTACGCCGAACGCCCGAACACGCGCCTGTGGCTCAAGGGCCTGCTGTACACCGCCACGGTGTTCACCATCCTTCTGGGCACGCTGGTGATCTTCACCTTCGACCCGAACATCCGCTAGGCACGGGGCTGAGGAAATCCGCATGAAGATCCACAAGTACGACACCGTCATCGTCGGCGCCGGCGGCGCGGGCATGCGCGCCGCCATCGAGGCGACGAAGCGCAGCCGTACCGCCGTGCTGACCAAGCTCTACCCCACCCGCTCCCACACGGGCGCCGCGCAGGGCGGCATGGCCGCCGCGCTGGCGAACGTGGAGGAGGACAACTGGGAGTGGCACACCTTCGACACGGTCAAGGGCGGTGACTACCTGGTCGACCAGGACGCCGCCGAGATCCTGGCGAAGGAGGCCATCGACGCCGTCCTCGACCTGGAGAAGATGGGCCTGCCGTTCAACCGGACCCCGGACGGCACCATCGACCAGCGCCGCTTCGGCGGCCACTCCCGCAACCACGGCGAGGCGCCGGTCCGCCGGTCCTGCTACGCCGCGGACCGCACCGGTCACATGATCCTCCAGACGCTGTACCAGAACTGCGTCAAGGAGGGCGTGGAGTTCTTCAACGAGTTCTACGTCCTGGACCAGCTGATCACCGAGGTCGACGGCGTCAAGAAGTCCGCCGGTGTGGTCGCCTACGAGCTGGCCACCGGCGAGATCCACGTCTTCCAGGCGAAGGCCGTGATCTACGCGTCCGGCGGCACCGGCAAGTTCTTCAAGGTGACCTCCAACGCGCACACCCTGACCGGTGACGGCCAGGCCGCCTGCTACCGGCGCGGTCTGCCGCTGGAGGACATGGAGTTCTTCCAGTTCCACCCGACGGGCATCTGGCGCATGGGCATCCTGCTCACGGAGGGCGCCCGCGGTGAGGGCGGCATCCTGCGCAACAAGGACGGCGAGCGCTTCATGGAGAAGTACGCGCCCGTCATGAAGGACCTGGCGTCGCGTGACGTCGTCTCGCGCTCCATCTACACGGAGATCCGCGAGGGCCGCGGCTGCGGCCCCGAGGGCGACCACGTCTACCTGGACCTGACCCACCTGCCGCCGGAGCAGCTGGACGCCAAGCTCCCGGACATCACCGAGTTCGCCCGTACGTACCTCGGCATCGAGCCGTACACGGACCCGATCCCGATCCAGCCGACCGCGCACTACGCCATGGGCGGCATCCCGACCAATGTCGAGGGTGAGGTCCTGGCGGACAACACCACCGTCGTGCCGGGCCTGTACGCCGCCGGCGAGGTGGCCTGCGTGTCGGTGCACGGCGCCAACCGCCTGGGCACCAACTCGCTGCTGGACATCAACGTCTTCGGCAAGCGCGCCGGTATCGCGGCCGCCGAGTACTCGGCGAAGGCCGACTACGTCGAGCTGCCCGAGAACCCGGCCTCCTTCGTCCAGGAGCAGGTCGAGCGCCTGCGCAACTCCACCGGCAGCGAGCGGGTCTCCGTGCTGCGCAAGGAGCTGCAGGAGACGATGGACGCCAACGTGATGGTGTTCCGCACCGAGCAGACGATCAAGACGGCGGTCGAGAAGATCGCGGAGCTGCGCGAGCGGTACAAGAACGTCGCCATCCAGGACAAGGGCAAGCGGTTCAACACGGACCTGCTGGAAGCCATCGAGCTGGGCAACCTGCTCGACCTCGCCGAGGTCATGGCCGTCTCCGCCCTGGCCCGCAAGGAGTCCCGCGGCGGTCACTACCGCGAGGACTACCCCAACCGCGACGACGTCAACTTCATGCGCCACACCATGGCGTACCGCGAGGTCGGCGACGACGGCACCGAGACCGTCCGCCTCGACTACAAGCCGGTCGTCCAGACCCGCTACCAGCCGATGGAGCGTAAGTACTGATGGCTACCCCCGTCATGGACAAGGCCGAGGCGGTGGCCAAGGCCGCCTCGCCGTACATCACGGTCACCTTCCGGATCCGCCGCTTCAACCCCGAGGTCTCCGACGAGGCCCAGTGGCAGGACTTCCGGATCGAGATCGACCCGAAGGAGCGCGTGCTCGACGGTCTCCACAAGATCAAGTGGGACCTCGACGGCTCGCTCACCTTCCGGCGCTCCTGCGCGCACGGCATCTGCGGCTCCGACGCGATGCGGATCAACGGCAAGAACAGGCTCGCCTGCAAGACGCTGATCAAGGACATCAACCCGGAGAAGCCCATCACGATCGAGGCCATCAAGGGCCTGACCGTCCTCAAGGACCTGGTCGTGGACATGGAGCCGTTCTTCCAGGCGTACCGCGACGTGATGCCCTTCCTCATCACCAAGGGCAACGAGCCGACGCGTGAGCGGATCCAGTCCGCGGAGGACCGCGAGCGGTTCGACGACACCACCAAGTGCATCCTGTGCGCCGCGTGCACGTCGTCCTGCCCGGTGTTCTGGAACGACGGCCAGTACTTCGGTCCGGCCGCCATCGTCAACGCGCACCGCTTCATCTTCGACTCGCGCGACGAGGCCGGGGAGCAGCGGCTGGAGATCCTCAACGACAAGGACGGCGTGTGGCGCTGCCGCACCACGTTCAACTGCACGGAGGCGTGCCCGCGCGGCATCGAGATCACCAAGGCGATCCAGGAAGTGAAGCGCGCGCTGATCACGCGTCGCTACTGATCGTCCGACACGCTCCGGGGAAGGCCCGTTTCTGTACGCTCAGCCGTACAGGAACGGGCCTTCGCCGATGCCGGCAGGCGGCAACCGAGGACGGGTGGAGATGAGCGAGCCGAATCCGTACGCGGACGGGGAGTACACGTGGGGTCCGCCGCCTCCGGGGACCGGGTACGGCTTCCCGGGGAACGGGTACGGGCAGCCGGGCGCCGGGTACGGGCAGCCGGGCGCGGTGCCGGGTCACGGCCAGCCGCAGCGGTTCCCGGTCGTGCCGGCGGGGGGTGCCCCGGGGGTCCCACTGCTCTCCCTGGGTGACATCACCGTGTTGTCGGACTCCATCGTGACGCCGGCCGGTCCCCTGCCGCTCAAGGGTGCGGTGTGGAACGCCACCGACATGTCGCGCACGGAGGAGAGGATCCCGCAGCACGCGATCGTGCTGGCGGTCGTCTTCGCGGTCTTCTGCCTGCTGGGCCTGCTGTTCCTGCTGATGAAGGAGCGTCACACCGTCGGCTTCATCCAGGTGACGGTGACCAGCGGCGGCCGCCACCACTCCACGCTGATCCCGGCCACGGGGCCCGAGTCCTTCCACGTGGTGATGGGGCAGATCAACTACGCGCGGTCGCTGAGCCTGTGACGGCGTCCTTCGTACCGGTGGTTTGGCCGAACTCCGCATAGACCGATTAGGTGCCTCGGGCATGTAGTGGAGATCGGCGATTCCCTTCGCGGACCGATCCCCAGCTTGCGAGGCCACCATGACGGAAGCCGTCGCGTTCCCCCAGGACCGCGCCTGCCCCTACCATCCCCCCACCGGCTACGAGCCGCTGCGCGAGCAGCGGCCGCTCTCCCGCGTCACGCTGTACGACGGCCGCTCGGCATGGGTCGTCACCGGACACGCCGTCGCCCGGCAGCTCCTGACCGACCAGAGGCTGTCCACCGACTTCACCCATGAGGCTTTCCCCTTCCCCTCCCAGCGGTTCGCCACCGTGCGCCAGCGCCGCAAGCCCGCCCTGCTCGGCTACGACGACCCGGAGCACAACGTCCAGCGGCGGATGCTGATCCCGAGCTTCTCCCTCAAGCGCACGGTCGACCTGCGGCCGCGCATCCAGCAGACCGTGGATGAACTGCTCGACGCGATGGTCGAGCAGGGGCCGCCGGCCGAACTGGTCTCCGCGTTCGCGCTGCCGGTGCCGTCCATAGTGATCTGCGAGCTCCTCGGCGTGCCGTACGCGGACCACGACTTCTTCGAGGCGCAGTCGCGCCGGATCCTGCGGGGCCCGACGGGCGAGGACGCCGACGACGCCCGCCGCCAGCTGGAGGGCTACCTCGGCGATCTGGTCGACCGGAAACGCGACAAGCCCGGGACGGGCGTGCTCGACGACCTGGTCGCCCAGCAGCTCGCGCAGGGGCACCTGGACCGGGACGGACTGGTGCAGCTCGCCACCGTCCTGCTCGTCGCCGGCCACGAGACCACGGCGAACATGATCTCGCTGGGCACCTTCACGCTGCTCCGGCACCCGGAGCGGCTGGCAGAACTGAAGGCCGATCCGTCGCTGATGCCGGCCGCCGTGGAGGAGCTGCTGCGGTTCCTGTCGATCGCGGACGGGATGCTGCGCCTGGCGACGGACGACATCGAGATCGCGGGCGTCACCATCCGGGCGAACGAGGGCGTGGTCTTCTCGACCTCCGTCATCAACCGGGACACGGCCGCGTACGCCGAACCGGACACGCTCGACTGGCACCGCCCGGCCCGGCACCACGTGGCGTTCGGGTTCGGCATCCACCAGTGCCTGGGGCAGAACCTGGCCCGGGCGGAGATGGAGATCGCGCTGCGGACGCTGTTCGGGCGGCTGCCGGGGCTGCGGCTGGCGGTTCCGGCCGAGGAGATCCCCTTCAAGCCGGGCGACACGATCCAGGGGATGCTGGAACTCCCCGTGACGTGGTGAGTTGATGTCCGGTATGCGAATCTCCATCGACCATGACGTCTGCATCGGTGCGGGGCAGTGCGCCCTGACGGCGCCGGGCGTCTTCACCCAGGACGACGACGGCTTCGGGGCGCTGGTGCCCGGACGGGAGGACGGCGGCGGCGAGCCGCTGGTACGGGAGGCCGCGCGCGGCTGTCCGGTGCGGGCGATCGAAGTCGCCGACTGACGGAGCGCGCCCGCCGGGGCGGTCCGGGACCTCGGTCCCGGACCGCCCTTTCGCATGCCGTCGCGGACACCCACCCCGACTTGAACGCGTTCAGACAGAGGTCTAGAGTCATGACCAACAGCTTTTGAACGCGTTCAAGGGAGGGTGGGGCATGGACCTCACTGTCATCGCGTATGTCGTCTACCTGCTGATCAGCGTGGCGCTCACGGTCTGGGTAGCCCGCACGCTGAGCCGGAACGGACGGATCTTCCTCGCCGACGTACTGCACGGCAACGAGAAGCTCGCCGAGGCCGTCAACCACCTGCTGGTGGTCGGCTTCTACCTGGTCAACTTCGGCTTCGTCGCCCTGTACCTGAGCCAGGACGAGGCCGTGCGCGACGCCCGGCAGCTCTTCGAGGCGCTGTCGGTGAAGCTCGGGGTCGTCCTGCTCGTGCTGGGTGCGATGCACCTGGCCAACGTCTACGTGCTCAACAAGATCCGGCGGCGCGGGACCATGGAGCGCGAGCAGGTGCCGCCGGTGCCGCCGCAGGGGTGGACCGGCCAGGGCGGCAACGGCCCCTGGGCCGCGCCCGTGCGGGGGGCGTGAGCGAGCCATGGGCACCCCGGGGGTGCGAACGCCCGTGAAGCGGCTGACCGTGCTGTACGACGCGCAGTGCCCGCTCTGCGTCCACCTGCGGCACTGGCTGCTGCGCCAGCCCCAGCTGGTCCCGCTGGACCTGGTGCCCGCGGGCTCGGAGGAGGCCCGGCGCAGGTTCCCCGGGCTGGACCACCGGGCGACGCTGGAGGAGATCACCGTCATCGGTGACGCCGGCCAGATCTACCGCTCCACCGCGGCCTGGATCGTCTGCCTGTGGGCGCTCGCCGAGCACCGGCCCAAGGCCCACTGGCTCGCCACCCCGGCCGGCCTGCCGTTCGCCCGGGTCACGGTCCTCGCGGCCGCCAAGTGGCGGGCGGCGACGGGAACGGGGGCACCGGACCCGGGCTGCCGGGACGGCGGGTGCGAGGTACCGGCCGGGACGCCCCGAACGCCCGGCTAGGCTCGGACACCGTGACGGAAGAGAAGGACCAGAGGGACGAGACCGACGTGACGGCAAGGACGCCGAGGAAGGCGAAGGCGGCCGGGGCGGCCGGGACCGCGCCGGCCGCCGGGGGCGCGAAGGGCTCCAAGGCCCCCCGCAGCGAGCAGACCCGCACCCTCATCCTCGAGACCGCGCTCCGGCTGTTCCAGGAGCGCGGCTTCGACCGGACGACGATGCGCGCCATCGCCCAGGAGGCGGGCGTCTCCGTCGGCAACGCGTACTACTACTTCTCTTCCAAGGAACACCTCGTCCAGGGCTTCTACGACCGGCTGGCCGCCGAGCACGAGGTGGCCGTGCAGCCGGTCCTCACCGGCGACAAGGACCTCGCCGTCCGCATCCGCGACTCCCTGCTGACCTGGCTGGACGTCGCGGAGCCGTACCACCGCTTCGCGACCCAGTTCTTCAAGAACGCCGCCGACCCCGAGAGCCCGCTCAGCCCCTTCTCGGCGGAGTCCGTCGCCGCGCGCGAGGCCGCGATCTCGATCCACCGGCGGGTCCTGTCCGGCTCGGACACCAGGACCGCGCCGGAACTGGCCGACATGCTGCCCCATCTGATGTGGCTGATGCAGATGGGCCTGGTGCTGTTCTGGGTGTACGACCGGACGGAGGGCACCGAGCGCAGCCGCCGCCTCGTCGAGCGCACCGCCCCCATCGCCGCGCGCGCCATCGCCCTCTCCCGCTTCCGGGTGCTGCGGCCGATGGTGCGCCAGGTGCACGAGGTCCTGGAGGAGTTCCTCCCCGGCCGCCTCTGAGGGTCGCCTCCCCGTGCCCTGTGCGCTCTACGCGCTCTTCGCCGCGAGCTCGACGACCGTGATGTCCGAGGGCGCGCCCACCCGGACGGGCGGGCCCCAGGCGCCGGCTCCGCGCGACACGTAGAGCTGGGTGTCCCCGTACCGCTCCAGACCGGCGACGGTGGGGTTGGCGAGGTCGGCGAGGAAGTTCCCGGGCCAGAGCTGTCCGCCGTGGGTGTGGCCGGACAGCTGGAGGTCCACCCCGTGGCGAACGGCGTCGTGGATGACGACCGGCTGGTGGGCGAGGAGCACGGCGGCCCGGGTGCGGTCCCGGTCCCCGAGGGCGGCGGCGAAGTCGGGGCCGTCGCCGTGGGCGGCGCCCGCGACGTCGTTGACCCCGGCGAGATCGAAGCCGGACAGCTCGACCCGCTCGTTGGGCAGCGGGCGCAGGCCCAGCTCGCGGACATGGTCCACCCACTGCTCGGCGCCGGAGAAGTACTCGTGGTTGCCGGTGACGAAGAAGGCGCCGTCGCGGGCGCGCAGCCGGGCCAGCGGCTCGGCGGCCGGGCCCAGGTCCTCGACGCTGCCGTCGACCATGTCCCCGACGACCGCGACGAGGTCGGGCTGGGTGGCGTTGATCGTGTCGACGATCCGCTGCGTGTGGGCGCGTCCGAGGATGGGGCCGAGGTGGATGTCGCTCACCACCGCGATGCGGTAGCCGTGGACGCGCCGTCCCAGCTTGGCGAGCGGCACCGTCACCCGCTTGACGCGCGGGCCGCGCAGGACGCCGTACGTGCCGTACCCGACGGTGGCGAGGGCGGCACCGGCCGCCGCGCCGCCGACGACCCGCGCGACGAAGAGCCGTCTGCCGAGCTCCCCGCCCCGCTCCCCCGGCACCGGAGCCGGACCGGCGGTCGGCGCCGCAGCGTCGGCCCCGTCGGCCGGAGCGGCAGCGGCGTGGCCCGCGGGCGGCGCCGGAGCCGCGGGCGCGGGCGGCACGGTCGCCGGGTGCGGCTCCTCCACGGCGGCCCGGTCCCGCGGCGGCGCGGCCACCGGGGTCCCGGCGGCGGCGCGCCGCTCCAGCCGGCGCAGCAGCAGCGGGCGTACGGCCTCCCCCACCAGCAGCGCCAGCACCACGTACAGCAGCACCGCCAGCCACAGGAACCCCGGCCAGGCCAGCGCGCTCTGGAGCCAGAAGGGCGCGCCCGCCCGGCCCGCGGTCAGCGCGCCCAGCGAGAGCAGCGGCAGCACGACGGCGGCCGCCGTGCCCGCCCGTCGCGCCGGGCTTCCGGGCACGGTCACATCGCGCACCAGGCGCCGCCACACGTACCGGTGGACGACGCCCAGCAGCCCGAGGACCAGGACGAGCAGCAGCAGGACGAGCACGGCAAACCCCCTATGCGTCGCGTGAGCCGCGCCGCACCGCGCGCACGCCACGCAACCCGATGACCCCGACGACCGTCCCCAGAACAAAGGACGTCAGGGCGAGCAACAGATGGACCCAGAAGTACGCCGTCGGGTCACCCGCGTCGTCGAAGGCGAGACCGCTCGCGTCGTTCCAGAGATTCTTGATGAAAGTGACCCAGATGACCCAGCTCCACACCCCGAAGGCGAGCAGGAACCAGGAGGCGGAGCGGCTGAGCTTCATGGAGCAAGTATCACCGCCGTCGGCGGCGTGTCGTGCCCCGGGTCGGGTGTGGGTGGTGACACCAAACATGGGCGGTCCCTGTACGTTCTCGATCGTGTCTGCTCTGAAAAAGACCGCATTGACGGTCACAGCCGCCGCGCTGCTGCCTGCCCTCACCGCCGCCCCCGCGTCCGCGGCCCCGAAGGACGACACGCAGCCGAAACCGCCCGCCCTGATGTCCACGGTCGGCGGCAAGGCACTCGGACGGCCCGGCACCCAGGTGAACCTGGCGCCCGGTGTGCCGGTCCTGCCGAAGGAGGTGACGGGCCGCTCGTGGATCGTCGCGGACGCCGAGACCGGGGACGTGCTGGCCTCGCACAACGCGCACTGGCGGCTGCCGCCGGCCTCCACCCTGAAGATGCTCTTCGCGGACACGCTGCTGCCCAGGCTCCCCCGGACGCAGACCCACCTGGTCACCCAGAAGGACCTGGCGAAGGTCGGGGAGGGCTCCAGTCTGGTCGGGGTGAAGGAGAAGCAGAGCTACACCGTCCACGACCTGTGGCTGGGCGTCTTCCTGCGCTCCGGCAACGACGCCGTGCACGTACTGTCCGAGATCAACGGCGGCATCAAGAAGACCGTCAAGGAGATGAACGACCGGGCCGACGAGCTGCAGGCGCTGGACACCCACGTCGTCTCGCCCGACGGCTACGACGCCGAGGGCCAGGTCTCCTCCGCGTACGACCTCACGCTCATCGCCCGCAGCGGCATGCAGAACAAGGACTTCCGGGAATACTGCTCGACGCCCCGGGCCAAGTTCCCCGGCGAGCTGAAGCCCGGCAAGAAGCGCGAGGTGTTCGAGATCCAGAACACCAACCGGCTGCTGACCGGTGACTACGGCATCACACCGTACAAGGGCATCGCGGGCGTGAAGAACGGCAGTACGACGCACGCCGGTGCGACCTTCACGGGTGTCGCCGAACGCAACGGCAAGGTGCTCCTGGTGACGGTGATGAACCCGTCGGCGAAGGAGAGCCACGCCGTCTACAAGGAGGCCGCGCGGCTGCTGGACTGGGGCTTCTCCGCGGCGGGGAAGGTCCGGCCGGTCGGTGAGCTGGTGCCGCCGAAGTCCGCGCGCACGGGCACGGACACGACGAAGCAGATCGAGACGGGCAACGGCGAGGCGACCAAGGCGCCCGTCGCCGCCTCGCAGGCCGGCGGCGGCGACGGCGTGGGGATCGCGCTGGCGGTGGCCGGCGGGGTGCTGGTGCTGCTGGCGGGCGCGGTGTACCTGGTCAACCGGCGCTGGCCGCTGCCCGATCTGGTACGCCGCCGCCGTCCGGGGCCGGAGGACGCCTAGAGCTCGTCGCCGTCCACGCGGCGCAGAACAGCAGCAGCTTGGCGGTGAAGTTGATCCACAGCAGCAGCGCGACCGGCACGCCGAAGGCGCCGTACATCGACTTCGTCGCCACGCTGCTCATGTAGCCGCCGAGCAGCAGCTTCAGCGCCTCGAAGCCGACCGCGCCGATCAGCCCCGCGACGACGAGGCGGCGGCGCGGCGGCTGGACGCCCGGCAGCAGCGACAGCAGGTACAGCAGGATCAGGAAGTCGGCGAGGACGGCGACCGCGAGGGCGCCGGTCTGCAGGAGCACCCCACCGGCGCCGGTCCCGTGGATGCCGAGCCGCTCGGCGGTCCAGCCGACGGCGGTGGAGCCGAGGGCCGAGGCGGCGAGCGAGGCCAGCCCGGTCAGGCCGAGGCCGCCGAGGACGACGGCGTCCTTGCCCTTGCGGACGAAGGGGTTCTCCTCCTCGGTGTCGTCGCAGCTCCAGACGGCGCGCAGGCAGTCGCGCATGGAGCCGACCCAGTTGATGCCGGTGAACAGCAGGACGGCGCCGGCGACCAGCCCGACCGTGCCGGCGTTGGCGATCAGGGAGTCGAGGTCGAGCTGGTCGGAGATGCCGGGCACCTGCTCGGCCAGGCGCTGCTCGATGCTGCGCAGTTGCGCGTCGCTGAGGAGCGCGGCGCCGACGGCGGCGGCGACGGCGATCAGCGGGAAGAGCGCGACGAAGCTCGTGAAGGTGATCGCGGCGGCCAGCCGCGTCCAGTGGACGTGGTCGAGGGTCTCGTACGAACGCCAGGCGTGCGTGCGCATCAGCCGCGCGGCCCAGGGGCCGATGAGGGGGAGCTTGGTCAGCCAGTCCATGGGGCCCGTCTACCCCCTGGCGGCGAAGACCAGGGTCCTCGTCCCCCAGAAACGCAGGCAGGTGGCGAGGACCATGCCGACGCCCAGCCCGGAGACGGTGTCCGCGAGCGGGGACGTGAGCCCGAGGCCGTAGTGCGACACACCGAGGCAGGCCGCCTGGACGGCGGCGCCGGCGAGGTTCACGCCGAAGAAGACCCCGTATTCGCGCAGGCGGACGCGCCGGCGGCGGTAGGTGCCGAGGGCGTTGCCGAGGTAGGCGACGGTGCAGCCGGCGAGGAAGGACAGGCCCTTGGCGGGAAGCGGGTCGAGACCCGGTCTCAGGAGCAGGAACAGGGCGAGGTCCGCGGCGTACGCGACACCTCCCACGCCCAGGAAGCCCAGGAGTTCGCGCTTCCTCACAGGCCGGCGACCGCCATCCCGTACATCGCCGTCCACACGGCCCCGATGACCGCGAGGGGCCGGTCGCGCAGCACCACGTCCTCGGGGGCGCCCGCGGCGCCGCGGTCGGCGAAGACGGCGTAGCGCAGGACGGCGAGGATGAAGGCGATCATGGAGAGCTGCCGCCAGGTGCCGGTGTGCTCCAGGGCCCAGAGGCAGTAGCCGAGGACGGCGACGCCGGCGGCGAGCTGCCAGACGAAGCGGAGGTAGCCGGTCGTGTACTCGGTCAGCAGAAGGCGGGTCTCGCCCTTGCGGCCCGCCATCTGCACGGCCTCCGAGTAGCGCTTGGCGGAGACCATGAAGAGCGCGCCGAAGCCGGTGGTGATGAGGAACCAGCGGGAGAGCGGGATGCCGAGCGCCACTCCGCCGATCATCGCGCGCATCACGAAACCGGTCGTGACCACCGCGAGGTCGACGACGAGGACGTGCTTGAGGCGCAGGCAGTACGCCAGTTGCATGGCGAGGTACGCGGCGAGGAGCGCGGCCGTCATGGGCGTGCACAGCACGGCGCCCGCCACGACCGCGCCGGACGCCAGGACGGCCCCCGTCCCGTACGCGACCGGCACCGGCACCTCGCCGGCGGCGACGGGCCGGCGGCACTTGACCGGGTGCGCGCGGTCGGCGTCGGCGTCGCGGGCGTCGTTGATCAGGTAGACGGCCGAGGCGGCGGCCGTGAACAGCAGGAACACGACACCGAGCTGGAGCGCCGTGTGCCGCGACACGAGTTCCCCGGCGGCGGCCGGCGCGGCGACCACGAGCACGTTCTTGACCCACTGCCGCGGACGGGCGGCCCGCAGCACCCCGAAGCCCACGCCCCGCCCCGCCCCGCGCGGCGGGGCCTCCACCACCGCGACCCCGCGCTCACCCACGTGACCACACCCCGGGGGCCCGGCCGCGCAGGAGCGGGCGGGCGGGAACGTCACGCATCGCCCATCGCGCGCCGGTCGTCGCCGTCGCCGCGCCCAGCAGCGCGCCGGCGACGACGTCCGTCGGGTAGTGGACACCCACCACCAGACGGGAGACGCACATCGCGGCCGCCACGGGAGCGGCCAGCCGGCGGGCACCGGGGCTCAGGGCGCCGAAGAGCAGGGCCGCGGCGGTCGCCGAGGTGGCGTGGGAGCTGGGGAAGGAGTGGCGCCCCGCGGTCCGCACGAGCGCGGCGCCGCCGTCCGGCCGGGGCCGGCGCACCAGCCGCTTCACCCCCATGCTCACCGCGTGCGCCGCACCGGTCAGCGCGGTGGCCCGCAGCCACGCCCGGCGCCGCTCCCGGTCGGCCGCGGCGCCCGCGAGGCCCGCCACGAGCCAGAGCGCGCCGTGCTCGCCGCTCAACGACAGCGCCCGCGCGGCCGCCGCCGTCGCCGGACTGCGGTGTCCGCAGTCGCGTGCGGCGGCCAGCAGGCGGTGGTCGACGTGTCGCATCCGCCACCCCTTCCCTCGACGCACCTCCGGGTGCGTCCACCGACCGCGACTCTCGCCCGCCGCCCGCCGTGCCGCACGGCAATCTTTCATGACACTCGTTTAATCACCCATTTCGGCGAGTCAGCCCAGAAAACCGCCAAAGGCGACTTTTACGGCTATACCGTCACCCCCATGCCCACCGAGCCCCTCACCGGCTGGGGCCGCACCGCCCCCACCGTCGCCCGTGTCGTCCGCCCCCGCACCCACGAGGAGGCGGCCGCCGCCGTCCGGGCCTGCGGCGCCCGCGGGAGCATCGCCCGCGGCCTCGGCCGGGCCTACGGCGACGCGGCGCAGAACGCCGGCGGCGCCGTCCTCGACATGACCGCCCTCGACCGCATCCGCTCCGTC
This sequence comes from Streptomyces sp. NRRL S-118, assembly GCF_000716335.1. Lineage (GTDB taxonomy): Bacteria > Actinomycetota > Actinomycetes > Streptomycetales > Streptomycetaceae > Streptomyces. The sequence continues at coordinate 23,398 of NZ_JOBL01000099.1, forward strand.
GACGCCGAGGCGGGCGTCGTGGTCTGCGACGCCGGCGTCAGCCTGCACCGCCTGATGGAGGTCCTGCTCCCGCTGGGCTGGTTCGTCCCGGTCACCCCCGGCACCCGGTACGTCACCGTCGGCGGAGCCGTCGCCGCCGACATCCACGGCAAGAACCACCACGTCTCCGGTTCCTTCAGCCGCCACGTCCGCGGCCTGGAACTCCTCACCGCCGACGGCACGGTCCGCACCGTCCCGCCCGGCACCGACCTCTTCGACGCCACCGCGGGCGGCATGGGCCTCACCGGCGTGATCCTCTCCGCCACGGTCCGGCTCCTGCCCGTCGAGACGTCCCTGATGTCCGTCGACACCGAACGCGCCCGCGACCTCGACGACCTGATGGCGCGTCTGACCGCCACCGACCACCGCTACCGCTACTCCGTCGCCTGGATCGACCTGCTCGCGCGCGGCGCCGCGACCGGCCGCGCCGTCCTCACCCGCGGCGACCACGCCCCGTACGACGCCCTCCCGGCCGCCGCCCGGCGCCGTCCGCCGGGCTTCCGCACCGGCCGGCTGCCCCCGGCTCCCGGCCTCGTACCGGACGGCCTGCTCAACCGCTCCACCGTCCGCGCCTTCAACGAGCTCTGGTACCGCAAGGCCCCCCGCCGCCGCAGCACCGGCCGCCTGCAGCGGATCCCGGCGTTCTTCCACCCCCTGGACGGCGTCCCGCACTGGAACCGCGTCTACGGCCGCGCCGGCTTCGTCCAGTACCAGTTCGTCGTCCCGTACGGGCAGGAGGACGCGCTGCGCCGCGTCGTGCGGCGCATCTCGCGACGCGGCTGCCCCTCCTTCCTCGCCGTGCTCAAGCGCTTCGGCGCGGCCGACCCGGGCTGGCTGTCGTTCCCCATGCCGGGCTGGACGCTGGCGCTGGACATCCCGGCCGGGCTGCCGGGCCTCGGGCCCTTCCTGGACGAGCTCGACGACGAGGTGGCGGCGGCGGGCGGCCGGGTCTACCTCGCCAAGGACTCCCGGCTCCGCCCGGACACCCTGCGGACCATGTACCCCCGCCTCCCCGACTTCCTGGCCCTGCGCGCGCAGCTGGACCCGCGCGCGGTCTTCACCTCGGACCTCGCCCGCCGCCTCGCGTTGTAGGAGCACACCGTCATGAAGGACGCCTTCGGCAGCCCGCAGTCCCTCCTCGTCCTGGGCGGCACGTCCGCCATCGGGCTGGCCACCGCCCGCCGCCTGATCGCCCGCCGCACCCGTACGGTGTGGCTCGCCGGGCGCCCCTCGCCCGCCCTGGACGCGGCCGCCGCGTCCCTGCGGGAGCTCGGCGCCGACGCCCGCACCGTGGCGTTCGACGCGCTCGACACCGCCGCGCACGAGGAGGTCCTCGGCAAGGTGTTCGCCGAGGGCGACCTCGACATGGTGCTGCTGGCGTTCGGCGTGCTGGGCGACCAGGTCCACGACGAAGCCACCCCGCCCGCCGCCGTCCAGGTCGCCCGGACGAACTACACCGGGGCCGTCTCGGCGGGCCTGACCTGCGCGAACGCACTGCGCGCGCAGGGCCACGGCTCCCTGGTGGTGCTGTCCTCCGTGGCCGCCGAGCGGGCCCGTCGCGCCAATTTCGTGTATGGCTCCAGCAAGGCCGGGCTCGACGCCTTCGCCCAGGGCCTGGGTGACGCCCTGCACGGCACGGGCGTGCACGTCATGGTGGTCAGGCCCGGCTTCGTCCGGACGAGGATGACGGCGGGACGCGAGGAGCCTCCGCTCGCCACGACCCCCGAGGCCGTGGCGCACGCGATCGAGCACGGCCTGCGGCGCCGGTCGGAGACCATCTGGGTGCCGGGCGCCCTGCGTCCGGTGATGTCCGTCCTGCGGCACCTGCCGCGCCCGCTGTTCCGCCGCCTGCCGCTGTGACGCCCCGCGGCGCGGCGGGCCCGTGCGCGCCCGGCGGCCTACGTGCGCGTGGCGGCCGGCTCGTCCACCGGTGAGCCCTGCGCGGGCACCCCCTTGGACGTCCGGCCGGCGCCGAACTCGTACTCGTACAGCTCGCGCCACACACCGTCCGAGCCCTGCTCGTAGAGCGCGAAGGAGCCGACCGTCCACGCCGCCTCGAAGCCGGCGAGTTCCTCGTACGCCCGGTCCATCGCCTCGTCGGGGATGCCGTGCGCCACCGTCACGTGCGGGTGGTACGGGAAGGCCAGCTCGCGCGCCAATGGACCGGAGGCGTCACGGACCTGCCGCTGCAGCCAGGAGCACGCCGACGCACCCTCCACGACCTGGACGAACACGACCGGCGACAGCGGCCGGAACGTGCCCGTGCCGCTCAGCCGCATCGGGAACGAGCGGCCGGCCGCCGCGACGGCCGCCAGGTGCGCGCGGACCGCGGGCAGCCGCCCCGCGTCGACCACGGTCGGCGGCAGGAGGGTGACGTGCGTGGGGATGCCGTGCGCGGCGGGATCCCCGAAGCCCGCGCGCCGCTCCTGGAGCAGGCTGCCGTAGGGCTCCGGGACCGCGATCGAAACGCCGAGCGTTACGGTCCCCACGTCGTTCTCCGTTCTCCTCGGTACGGTCGTCCGTCCGGTCGGTGCCGTCGCGGCGCGACCGGTGCGCCGCCAGTGTGGCGGGTGCACCCGCCCCATGACCAGAGTGGTCCGGACTCAGTGCTTGGCGGGCAGGAAGCCCACCTTCTCGTACGTCCGCGCGAGTGTCTCGCCGGCGACGGTGCGCGCCTTCTCAGCGCCCTTGGCCAGGATCGAGTCCAGCGTCTCGGGGTCGTCCAAGTATTCCTGGGTGCGGGTCCGGAACGGGGTGACGAAGTCCACCATCACCTCGGCGAGGTCCGTCTTCAGCGCCCCGTACATCTTGCCCTCGTAGGCCCGCTCCAGGTCGGGGACGGAGGTGCCCGTGAGGGTCGACATGATCGTCAGCAGATTGCTGACGCCCGGCTTGTTCTCCAGGTCGAAGCGGATCACGGTGTCGGTGTCCGTGACCGCGCTCTTGACCTTCTTCGCGGTGGTCTTCGGTTCGTCCAACAGGTTGATCAGGCCCTTCGGCGTGGACGCCGACTTGCTCATCTTCACCGTCGGGTCCTGCAGGTCGTAGATCTTCGCCGTTTCCTTCAGGATGTACGGCGCCGGGACGGTGAACGTCTCACCGAAGCGGGCGTTGAACCGCTCGGCGAGGTCCCGGGTGAGCTCGATGTGCTGGCGCTGGTCCTCGCCGACCGGCACCTCGTGCGCCTGGTAGAGCAGGATGTCGGCGACCTGGAGGATCGGGTACGTGAACAGGCCGACGGTGGCGCGGTCGGCGCCCTGCTTGGCGGCCTTGTCCTTGAACTGCGTCATGCGGCTCGCCTCGCCGAAGCCGGTCAGGCAGTTCATGACCCAGCCGAGCTGGGCGTGCTCGGGGACGTGGCTCTGGACGAAGAGCGTGCAGCGCTCGGGATCGAGGCCCGCCGCGAGGAGCTGGGCGGCGGCGAGCCGGGTGTTGGCGCGCAGCTCGGCCGGGTCCTGCGGGACGGTGATCGCGTGCAGGTCGACGACCATGTAGAAGGCGTCGTGGGTCTCCTGGAGCGCCACCCACTGACGGACCGCACCGAGGTAGTTGCCGAGGTGGAACGAGCCTGCGGTGGGCTGGATTCCGGAGAGCACACGAGGACGATCAAAGGCCATGTTCCTCATTCTCTCAGGTGCGGCCGACAGCTCGGGAACGCGTCCGGCGGAGGGGGGAACCGCGGGACGCGCCGGGGATGCGGAGGCCGTACGCGGAGCTGGTCCGCGCCTTCCGGGCCGGTCGCGCCGCGGGCGGCCGCGGGGCCGTCCGGGCGGGTGCGGAGGCGGAGGACGGGGTGCGGCAGGCCCCCTTCGGGGCGTACCGCCCGCCGGGGCGGTTCCGGGACGGGGGGGCGTTCCTGCCGTGGCTGCCGCGGATCGTGCTCGATGAGACGAGGAACACAGTGCGTTCGGCGGTCCGGCAGCGGGCCGCGGCCGGGAGGCGGGAGCCGCTGATTCCGGAGTCGGCCGGCCCGGAAGGGCCGGCCGTCGCGGCGGGGCGGCCGTCGCGGTGGAGCAGCGCGCGCAGCGAGCCGGCGGGCGCCGGTACCGGCGCCCTCACCCTGCGCCCGAAGTCCCCGTGCCGGGCCTCGCCGGGGAGGCCGGCACGGGAGTCCCGGCATGGGTGCGGCTGGACCGGGAGGCCGCCGGGCCCCGCCCGGGAGCCCGCCGCCGGGGTGGCTAGACCGGGAGGCCGGGGGCCCCGCCCGGGAGCCCGCCGCCGGGGTGGCTAGACCGGGAGGCCGGGGGCCCCGCCCGGGAGCCCGCCGCCGGGGTGGCTAGACCGGGAGGCCGGGGGCCCCGCCCGGGAGCCCGCCGCCGGGGTGGCTAGACCGGGAGGCCGGGGGCCGGGTGGGCGGCCATCAGGTCGGCGACCTCGGCGCGGATCTTGGCCAGGGTGTCCTCGTCGCCCGTGCGCGCCGCGGTGACGCCCCGGTCGATCCACTCGGCGACGGCCGCCATGTGGTCCGTGCCGAGGCCGCGCGAGGTCAGGGAGGGGGTGCCGATGCGGATGCCGGAGGGGTCGAAGGGCTTGCGCGGGTCGTACGGGACGGTGTTGTAGTTGACGACGATCCCGGCCCGGTCGAGGGCCTTCGCGGCGACCTTGCCCGGGACGTCCTTCGGGGTGAGGTCCATCAGGATCAGGTGGTTGTCCGTCCCGCCGGACACGAGGTCGAAGCCGCGGGCGAGCAGCTCGGCGGCGAGGGCCCTGGCGTTGGCGACGACCGCGTGGGCGTAGTCGCGGAAGGCCGGCTGGGCGGCCTCGTGGAGGGCGACGGCGATGGCGGCCGTCGTCTGGTTGTGGGGACCGCCCTGGAGGCCCGGGAAGACCGCCTTGTCGATGGCCTTGGCGTGCTCCTCGCGCGACATCAGCATCGCGCCCCGCGGCCCGCGCAGCGTCTTGTGCGTGGTCGTGGAGACCACGTCCACGTGCGGTACGGGTGAGGGGTGGGCGCCGCCGGCGACGAGCCCCGCGATGTGCGCGATGTCGGCGACCAGCACGGAGCCGGCCTCCCGGGCGATCTCCGCGAAGGCGGCGAAGTCGATGGTCCGCGGCAGGGCGGTGCCACCACAGAAGATGATCTTCGGCCGCTCCCTGAGGGCGAGGTCGCGGACCTGGTCGAAGTCGATGAGGCCCGTGTCCTGGCGTACGCCGTACTGGACGCCGCGGAACCACGTGCCGGTGGCGGAGACGCCCCAGCCGTGGGTGAGGTGACCGCCCATCGGGAGGGCCATGCCCATCACGGTGTCACCGGGCTCGGCGAAGGCCAGGTAGACGGCGAGGTTCGCCGGGGAACCGGAGTACGGCTGCACATTGGCGTGGTCGGCGCCGAACAGGGCCCTGGCCCGGCCGGTGGCGAGCAGCTCGACCCGGTCGATGTTCTGCTGGCCCTCGTAGTAGCGGCGCCCGGCGTAGCCCTCGCTGTACTTGTTCTGCAGGACGGTGCCGGAGGCTTCCAGCACGGCGCCGGAGACGTAGTTCTCGCTGGGGATCAGGCGCAGGGTCTCGGCCTGCAGCCGCTCCTCGGCACCGACGAGCGCGGCGAGTTCGGGATCGGCCGCGGAGAGGGCCGGGTGGTGCTGGGGAAGGGAAAGGTCGGTCATGGCGTCCTCCAGGGGGGCCGGCAGCAGTCACGATCGACGAGGTCCCCAGGCGGGCGGCACCTCGCGCGGTCTGCCGCGCACGGCTCCCCCGGGGTCGCTTCCCCGTACGCCAGTCGCCGTGCGTAGGGCCACCTTAACGGTCGGGTCGATCGAAGGTTTCCCCGTCCGCATGGCGAGCGACGATAGATACGGGTGCACCCCCGGCCCACGGCCGCAGGACGAACGGAGACCCCGTGTCGAGAACGCAAGAGGCGATCGCTTCCGCGGAAGCGCGCAGTGCGCACAACTACCACCCGTTGCCCGTCGTCGTCGCCACCGCGGAGGGCGCGTGGATGACGGATGTCGAGGGGCGCCGCTACCTCGACATGCTCGCCGGATACTCCGCGCTCAATTTCGGGCACGGCAACCGGCGGCTGATCGAGGCCGCCAAGGCCCAGCTGGAGCGGGTGACGCTGACCTCCCGCGCCTTCTACCACGACCGGTTCGCGGACTTCTGCGCGCAGCTGGCCGACCTGTGCGGCATGGAGATGGTGCTGCCGATGAACACGGGCGCGGAGGCGGTGGAGACCGCCGTGAAGACCGCCCGCAAGTGGGGCTACCGCGTCAAGGGCGTCCCGGACGGCATGGCGAAGATCGTCGTGGCGGCGGACAACTTCCACGGCCGGACGACCACGATCGTCAGCTTCTCGACCGACCCGGAGGCGCGCGCCGACTACGGGCCGTACACGCCGGGCTTCGAGATCGTGCCGTACGGGGACGCGGCCGCCCTCGAGGAGGCGATGACGGAGAACACCGTGGCCGTGCTGCTGGAGCCGATCCAGGGCGAGGCCGGGGTGCTGGTGCCGCCACCGGGCTACCTCGCCCGGGTCCGGGAGCTGACCCGGGAGCGGAACGTGCTGTTCGTCGCGGACGAGATCCAGTCGGGCCTGGGCCGCACCGGGCGGACGTTCGCGTGCGAGCACGAGGGCGTGGTGCCGGACATGTACGTGCTCGGCAAGGCGCTGGGCGGCGGTGTGGTCCCGGTGTCGGCGGTGGTGTCGAGCGAGGCGGTCCTCGGGGTGTACCGGCCGGGTGAGCACGGCTCGACGTTCGGCGGGAACCCGCTGGCCTGCGCGGTGGCGCTGGAGGTGATCGCGATGCTGCGCACCGGCGAGTACCAGCAGCGGGCGGCCGAGCTGGGCGACCACCTCCACCACGAGCTGGGGCTGCTGGCCGGCGGCGGCGCGGTGGAGGCGGTCCGCGGGCGCGGCCTGTGGGCGGGCGTCGACATCGTGCCGGCCCTGGGCACCGGCCGGCAGATCTCGGAGCGGCTGATGGAGCGCGGGGTCCTGGTGAAGGACACCCACGGGTCGACGATCCGGATCGCCCCTCCGCTGGTGATCGGCAAGGAGGACCTGGACTGGGGGCTGGAGCAGCTGCGCGCCGTGCTGGGGGACCGCGTCAGAGGATGACGTGGGGCAGGAAGCGGGCGTACTCGTCCGTGACCGGCCCCGAGGACTCGCGGATGCCGAGCCCCGCCGCCTCGCCCTCGACGACCCACGCGCCGAGCACGACGCGGTTGCCGTCGAAGTCGGGCAGCGGGGCCAGCTCCTGGTAGCAGCAGCGTTCCTCGCGCGGCGCGGGGTCCGCGCCCGGCTCGTGGAGGGTGACCCCGGCGCCCTCCCGGCCGAGGAGCGGCTTGGCGACCCAGCCGGGGCCGGAGGGGGCGGCCAGCTCGCGCGGCCCGTCCAGATAGGCCGGCAGCAGGTTCGGGTGGCCGGGGTACAGCTCCCACAGGATCGCCAGGAGTGCCTTGTTGGACAGGAGCATCTTCCAGGCGGGCTCGATCCAGCAGGTGGTGCCGGTGCCGCCGCCGTTGTCGAGGGTGTCCAGGACGTGCGGGGCGAAGGGGTCCGTGGTCAGCCACTCCCACGGGTAGAGCTTGAAGCAGCTGCGGATGAAGCGCAGCCGGTCGTCGACGAAGCGGCCGGAGAGCCGGTCCCAGCCGATCTGCTCGACCGACAGCGCCTCGGTGGCGAGTCCGGCCTGCTCCGCGGTCTCCCGCAGGTAGGCGACGGTCATCAGGTCCTCGCCGAGCTCGTCGCCGTCGGAGTGGACGAAGTGCACCGGGCCCGGCGGCAGGAGCGCGGCCTGCCGCTCCCACGCGGCGACGAGCCGCTCGTGGAGGGAGTTCCACTGGTCGGCACCGGGGAACCGTTCCTCCATCCAGAACCACTGCGGGCTGGCGGCCTCCACCAGGGAGGTGGGCGTGTCGGCGTTGTACTCCAGCATCCTGGCCGGGCCCGTACCGTCGTAGCGCAGGTCGAAGCGCCCGTAGACGGAGGGCAGTTCGGCGCGGCGGCGCCACGACTCGGCCACCAGTCCGGCGAGGCGGGGGTCGGTGATGCCGAGGTCGGCGAACCGGTCCCGTTCCACGATGTGGGCGGCCGCCGCGAGGCACATGGCGTGCAGTTCCTCGACGACCTCCTCCAGCGCCTCCACCTCGGGCAGCGAGAAGACGTAGTAGGCGCTCTCGTCCCAGTAGGGGCGCAAGGAGCCGTCGGGGTACCGGGTGAGGGGGTAGACGAGCCCCTGCTCCTCCACGGTCCGCTGCCATCCGGGGCGCGGCTCGATGGTGTGACGCTTCATGGCCGTTCCGCCGCCCGGCTCAGCCGCCGCCGGAGCCGGAGCAGCCGAAGCCGCCGCGCTCGACGGCCGACTTGTCGAAGCTGCCGCCGGAGACCTTGCCGTCGCTGACGCTGCCGCCGTAGTAGTACTGGCCGCGGGCGGTGCCGCTGCTCCCGCTGCCGCTGTCGCACTCGTAGCTGGGGAGCTTGTCGCGCGTGACCGGGTCGACGCAGCGCTTGTCCGGCTCCGAGCCGCAGGACGTGATCGTCGCCGCGAGCACCCCCATGCCGCCGAGCACGACCGTGCTCGACCTCAGCCTGCGCATCCGCCCACCTTCCGTCGCTCTCCCGGTCCCTCGCGGACCACGGACCGCACAGACTAAAGGGCCGCCCGGGCCGGTGGTGAGGCCGGTCCGCCAACCCGCCCCCGCCACTGCCGCTTTGCGCCCCTTCGGGCCACTATGGAAGGACGCGGCACAGGGCGTCCAGCGCGCCCGCCCAGGCGCTGTCGGTCGGCGTCCCGTAGCCGACGACGAGCCCGTCGTGCCCGCGCGCGGCGTCCGGGTGGCGGAAGCGGTCCAGGCCCTGGAGGGCGAGGCCCTGCCAGGCGGCGGCCTGGATGACCGACTGCTCGGTGCCGGGCGGGAGTTCGAGCACGGCGTGCAGCCCGGCGGCGATGCCGCTGACCCGGATGTGCGGGGCCCGCTCGGCGAGCGCCGCCACGAGCTGGTCGCGCCGTCTGCGGTACCGCAGCCGCATGCCGCGGACGTGACGGTCGTACGCCCCCGAGGCGATGAACTCGGCGAGCGTGAGCTGGTCCAGGGCGCTGGAGACCCAGTCGGTGTCGCCCTTGGCGGCCAGTACCTCCCCCACCAGGGACTCGGGCAGCACCATCCACGCCAGGCGCAGACCGGGGGTGAGGGACTTGCTCGCCGTCCCGAGGTGGACCACGCGGTCCGGGTCGAGGCCCTGCAGCGCCCCCACCGGCTGCCGGTCGTAGCGGAACTCGCCGTCGTAGTCGTCCTCCAGGATCAGTCCGCCCGTGCGCCGCGCCCAGTCGACGGCGGCGGCGCGCCGCTCGGGAGGCAGCGCGCCGCCCAGCGGGAACTGGTGGGCGGGCGTGATCAGCACGGCGCCTTCACGGTCGAGCGCGGCGGTGCGGGTGCCCTGGTCGTCCAGGGGCAGCGCGGGGGTGCGCAGCCCCGCTTCGAGGAGCAGGTTCCAGTGGACGTCGAGGCCGTACGACTCGACGGCGACGTCCCGGACGCGGCGGGCCCGCAGCACCTTGCCCAGCAGCATCAGCCCGTGCACGAAGCCGGAGCAGACCACGATCCGGCCGGGGTCGGCGTGGACGCCGCGCGCCCGGGCGAGGTAGTCGGCGAGGACCGTGCGCAGTTCGACGCGGCCGCGCGGGTCGCCGTACCCGAACGCCTCGTGCGGGGCGGCCGTCAGCGCCCGGCGGGCCGCCTTGAGCCACTCGCCGCGGGGGAACGAACCGAGATCGGGGGTGCCGGGGTGCAGGCTGTGCGTGGGGGTGACGGGCCGCCGCGGGCGCGCGGCCGGGAGGGCGGCGCCCGCGCGGGCGGGGCTCGCGCCGCGGGCCGCGGAGCCGACGCGGGCCGGGGCGGCGGCGCGGGCCGGGGGCACCCCGGGCGGTGCGGGCGGCCTGCGCGGCACCGCCCGGCGGGCGACGCGCGTGCCGGAGCCCTGGCGGGCCGTCAGCCAGCCCTCGGCGACGAGCTCCGCGTACGCATCGGCGACGGTGTTGCGCGCGATGCCCAGGTCGGCGGCGAGCGAACGGGACGAGGGCAGCCGTGCGCCGGGGGCGAGCCGCCCCGTGCGCACGGCCTCGCGCAGCGCCTCCATGAGACCGGCGCGCAGCCGGGGGCCGCGGATCTCCAGATGCAGGTCCGTGCCGGAAGTGGCCCACGAATCCGTCATGGAAATGGACCATACCCCTGCGCCACCCGCCCCGTACGGTCGACGTCATGACGACGAACGCCACCACCACGGCCCCGGACACGGCCCCGGACACGGCCCCGCAGAAGCAGTCCCCCGCCCACCCGCGGTACGCACCGGAGCAACCGCCGCGGCTCGCCTGGGCGACGCACGCCCCCGAGGTCTACAAGGCCATGGTCAAACTGGACGCGGCGGCCCGGAAGGGCCTGGACCCGGTCCTGCTCGAACTGGTCAAGATCCGCGCCTCGCAGATCAACCACTGCGCCTTCTGCCTGGACATGCACACCAAGGACGCGCTGGCGGCCGGCGAGTCGGTGGAGCGGATCGTCCAGCTCGGCGCGTGGGAGGAGTCGCGGCACTTCTACACCGAGAAGGAGCTGGCGGCGCTCGAACTGACCGAGGCCGTGACGGTGCTGACGGACGGTTTCGTACCCGACGAGGTGTACGAGAAGGCGGCGCGGCACTTCGAGGAGGCCGAACTGGCCCAGCTGCTGGCCGCGATCACGGTCATCAACGCCTGGAACCGCTTCGGCGTGACCACCCGCCTGGCCCCGGGCCACTACACGCCCGGCCAGTTCAAGCACTGAGAGCCGGCTTCCGCCGATCCCGGGGGGTCGGCCCGCCCGCCGTCCCGGATCCGCCGCCCCGGGAAGCCGCCGCCCGGGAACTCCGCCGCCCCGGGAAGCCGCCGCCCGGGAACCTGTCCACGCCCGAGACCCGTCGATCGCCCGTGAGGCCCCGCATGACGCCGCCACCACGCCCCCCGTCCCCCGTCGCCGCCTTCCGTGCCCTGCACCACGGCCGCGCGCCCGGCGACCCCCTCGTCCTGCCGGGACCATGGGACGCGGCGAGCGCCCGGGCCTTCGAGGCGGCCGGCTTCCCGGCCCTGGCGACGCCGAGCGCGGGGGTCTCGGCCTCGCTCGGGTACGAGGACGGCGCGACGCCCCCGGCCGAGATGTTCGCCGCCGTCGCCCGGATCGTCCGGTCCGTGTCCGTGCCGGTCTCGGCGGATGTGGAGAGCGGCTACGGACTGCCCGCGAAGGAGCTGGTGGCGCGCGTCCTGGAGACCGGCGCCGTGGGCGTGAACCTGGAGGACACCGAGGCGGGTGCGCTCAGGGACCCCCGGCACCACGCCGACCGGCTCGCGGAGGTACGGGCGGAAGCGGGCGGCGCGCTGTTCGTCAACGCCCGCGTGGACTCGTACCTGCACGGGGTCACGGACGTGTCCGAGGTGATCGACCGCTGCCGCCGGTACGTCGAGGCGGGCGCCGACTGCGTCTACCCGATCGGCATCCCGCCGGAGCACCTTCCGCCGCTGCGCGCCGTGATCGCCGCTCCGGTCAACGCGGTGTCGCCGCCCGGGGCGCCGGACGTGGCGGAACTCGGCCGCCTCGGCGCGACCCGCGTCACCTTCGGCCCGGGGCTGCTGCACCGCACCCTGGCGGAGCTGCGGACCGTCGCGGGCGAGCTGCGCGGACCGGGCCCGGAGTCCCGATAACCGCTGGGCAGGCGACACGCGCGTGTTCCATCCTGGGATGCCGTGTCCCCGCCCCCGAAGGGAGCTCGCCGTGCCCACCGAACGCATCGGCCCGCCATTGGTCGGTGACGAACGCACCATGCTGCGCGCCTTCCTGGACTACCACCGCGCGACCCTCGCGATGAAGTGCGACGGCCTGACCGACGAGGACCTGCGCCGCCGGTCCATGCCGCCGTCGGAGCTCTCCCTCCTCGGCCTGGTCCGCCACATGGCCGAGGTCGAACGGGCGTGGTTCCGGCGCACGATCGACGGCGAGGAGGACCTGCCCCTCGTCTGGTCGCCGGACGGGGACTACCAGACGGCGTACGACGCGGCGGACTCGACGCGTTCGGAGGCGTTCGCCGCCTGGGAGGCGGAGGTCGAGCACTCCCGCCGCATCGAGCGGGAGGCCGCCTCCCTCGACGTCACCGGACACAATGCCCGCTGGGACATCGACGTCTCGCTGCGCCACGTGATGCTGCACCTGATCCACGAGTACGCCCGCCACAACGGCCACGCCGACTTCCTCCGCGAGGGCATCGACGGCACGGTCGGCGCGTAGGGCCACCGCCCTGCAACCGAAGGCGCCACCGGAGGCCGGGAGGCGGGGAGGGCCGGGCGGGCAGCGGAGGCCGGGGCGGGGAGCCGGACACGTGAATGCACCATTTGTCCGATTACCCTGTTTCTGTGGACATCTATCCGGTACGCACCGGGGCCGAACGGGGTGGACAGCCGCCCGCTGCCGGGGTGCGTGCGGAGATCCTCGCCTCCTGGGAGCGTTCGCAGTCCCTCGGCATCGACAGCGAGGGACCCGCGCCGCTCCCCGTCGAGAGCGATCTGGACCCGGACTCGCGGTTGCTCAGGGCCGCCGCGCCCGTCCTGGAGCGGCTGTGGCGCCGGTTCGCCGGCCTGCCCGTCACCGTGACGCTGGCCGACTCCCGGGCGAACATCGTTGACCGGCGCGGCGACACGATGGGTCTTGAGCTGATGGACGCCGCCTCGCTGGTGCCGGGCGCCAACGTCGACGAGCGGTTCATGGGCACCAGCAGCGTCAGCATGGTGCTGAGCACCCGGGCGCCCTTCGTGGTCGTCGGCCACGAGCACTTCCTGCACAACCTCAAGGCCCTGACCTGCATGGCCGCTCCGGTACGCGATCCCGTGGGCGGCACCGTGCAGGGCGCGGTCAACCTCTCCGTCCCCGAGGAGCTGGCCGAGCCGGGCATGGCCCTGCTGCTCCAGGACGCCACCGAGCGGATCGCGGACCGCCTGCTGGAGCTCAGCACGGCCAGGGAGCGCAGTCTGGTGCACTCCTTCCTCCAGGACCGCGACCGCGGCGCGCACGCCCGGATCGACCTGCACTCCGGCGAGCTCGCCGGCCCCGGCGCGGCCGCTCCCCCGCTGGCCCGCCAGGAGCGGCGGGCGCTGCTGGAGGCCGCCGTCCAGCTGATCTCCTCGACGGAGGAGGCGTTCGCCGAGGTCACCCTGGCGGGGGGCCGGGTGGCCGCCCTGCGCCGCAGGCAGCTGCGCCACGGCGACGCGGAGGGCGCGGCGGTCGAGGTCACCTTCCCGGACGTGCGGCACTCCGCCCCGGTGGGGACGGCCGCGCCCGGTACCGCGGCGTCCGGCGCCGCCGCGTCCGGCGCCGCCGCGTCCGGTGCGTCCCACGCCGCACCGGGCAGCGCGGCCGCCGGTTCCGCCGCCACGGCGACCGCACCCGACGGGCGCCAGGTGCCGCTGCTGCATCCGCCCGGGCCCGCCGGGCCGCCGCGGGAGGAGCCCCCCGGCCCTCCGGTCCCCGCGACGACGAACGCCCCGGTCCCGCCCCTCACGGAGCGGCCGGAGACCGAGGCCGCGGCGACCCCCGCGACCGGTCCGGGCGAGCCGGGCAGCCGCCCGGACGCCTGGCTCCTGCTGGTGGGCGAACCGGGCGTGGGCCGTCTGGCCGCCGAGGCCCGCGCGCGGCTGTCCCTCCTGAACGAGGCCGGCGTGCGCATCGGCACCACGCTGGACATGCGGCGCACGGCCGAGGAGCTGGCCGCGATCGCGGTACCGCGCTTCGCCGACCTGGTCGTGGTGGACCTGGTCGAGGGGGTGCTCGCGGGGGAGGAGCCGCCGCCGGGCCCGCCGGCCCCCGGCACGACACTGCGCCGGACCGCCACCGCCGGAACCGGAACCGCCAGAACCGGAACCACGACCGCGCCCACGGCCACGGCCACGACCGCCCACGGAACGATCGGACCCACCGAATCCGCCGGGTCCGCCGGGGCCGGAACCGGGGCCGGAGCCGGAGCCACCACCGAACCCGCCGGGGACTCCCCCGCCTCCTCCGCCCGCGGCCCCGGCGAGCCCGTGAGCTACCCGCCCGGCACGCCCCAGGCCCGCTGCCTCGCCACCGGACGTCCCGTCGCGGACTCCGTCGCGACCGCGGCCCTCGCACCGGCGCACTCCGCGGGCGGCGCCCACCCGGTCGGGCTGCTGGGCGAGGGCGTGCACGCGTATCTGGCCGCACCGCTCTGCGCCCGGGGCGCCGTCCTCGGGCTGGCGGGGTTCTACCGCCGCGGCGAGGACCGGCCGTACGAGGAGGACGACCTCACCCTCGCGGCCGAGCTCGCGGCCCGTGCCGCGATGAGCGTGGAGAACGCCCGCCGCTTCGGCCGCGAACGCAACGCCTCCCTCACCCTCCAGCGCAGCCTCCTGCCGCGGGAGCTGCCCCGGCTGACCGGGGTGGACCTGGCCTCCCGCTACCTGCCCGCCGGCGAGGGCGCCGGGGTCGGGGTGGGCGGGGACTGGTTCGACGCGATCCCGCTGTCGGGCCTGCGGGTGGCACTGGTCGTCGGGGACGTGGCCGGGCACGGTCTCCAGGCGGCCGCCACCATGGGCCGGCTGCGGACCGCGGTGCGCACCCTGGCCGGCCTGGACCTGCTGCCGGAGGAGGTTCTCGCCCACCTGGACGACCTGGTCGGCCGGGCGCCCGAGGTCACCGGTGACACCCTGCCCGGCACTCCCCCGGACGCCACCGCGCCCGGCGTCCCGCCCGACGACATGGACGTGGACCCGGCCACGGCGGCGACCTGCCTGTACGCGGTGTACGACCCGGTTTCCGGCTGCTGCACGGCCGCGCGCGCCGGGCACCCGCCGCCCGCGGTGGTGGCCCCGGAAGGCACGGCGCGGCTGATCGACCTGCCCGCCGGACCACCGCTGGGTCTCGGCGGCCTGCAGCCGTACGAATCGGCCACCGTGGAGCTGGAGCCGGGCAGCCTGCTCGCGCTCTACACCGACGGCCTGCTGAAGGAGGACCGCGGCTACGGGATCTCCGACACGCGGCTGGATCAGCTGATGGCCGCGCTCGGCGCGTGCGGGGACGGTTCACCGGCCGGACGCCGTGACGGCTCGCCGGCCGGGCGCGGGGACGCCGCCGCGCCGCTGGAGCCGATCTGCGACCGGATCACCGGCACCCTGCTCCCGGACGGCCCGCGGGACGACGTGGCCCTGCTGCTGGCCCGCGTGCACGCGCTGCCCGGGGACCGCGTCGCGGCCTGGGAGCTCCCCGCCGAACCGTCCGTCGTCGCCACGGCGAGGTCGCTGGTGCGGCGGCAGCTGGAGGAGTGGGACCTGGAGCACCTGGAGTTCACCACCGGGCTGGTGGTCAGCGAGCTGGTCACCAACGCCGTGCGCTACGGCGGCCGGGGCCCGGTGTCGCTGCGGCTGCTGCGGAACGGATCGCTGATCTGCGAGGTGTCCGACCACAGCAACTCCTCGCCCCGCATCCGGCGCGCCGCCACGACCGAGGAGGGCGGGCGCGGCCTGTTCCTGGTCGCGCAGTTCACCAGGACCTGGGGCGCCCGCTACATGCAGCAGGGCAAGACCGTGTGGGCGGAGCAGGTGGCGCACGCCGGGCGCCGCACGCCGGAGGCGGACGAGGATGCGCTGCTGGACATGTTCGACGACCTGGGCTGAGCCGGCCGGCGTCCGCGCGGGGTGCCCCGCGGCGCACCGCCCGCCGGCATGCGACCGCCGCCGCGCGGGCGTAACGTCCCTGTATGGGTGAGGTGTGGGCGTGAGGCGACGCAGGAGCACGGCCCGGGGAACCGGTGCCGGGGCCGCCGGACCGCGCGGGGAGTCCGACGGTGACCGGCGTTGACCCACCGTCGCAGGACGCCGCCCTGGACGCGGCGCTCGGTGAGACGATGCGCCGCACCGGGGCGTCCATCGGTGCCTTCTACCTGCTGGACCGGGAGCACCAGCTCCTCCGTCTCGTCGTGGTGGGCGGGGTGCCCGCCGACCTCGTCACGCCGTGGTCGCGGATCCCGCTGGCCTCCCCCGCGCCCGTGACCGACGCCGTGCGCGGCAACCGGCTGGTCTGGGTCGGCGACCAGGCGGAGATGGCCCGGGCCTATCCGCGCTCCGCGGTGGCGCTGCCCTACCGGATCGCGCTGGCCGCCGTACCGGTCGACGGCGAGCGCCGCTGGGGCTCCCTGCTGCTGATGTGGCCCGGCAGCCATCCGCCGCGGGCCACCCGGCGCGAGCGCGGCAACATCATGTCCAGCAGCCGGCGGCTGGGCCGGGTGCTGGACGACGCGGCGCGCGGGGGCCACCCGGTGACGGCGCCGGACGAGCCGCGCGTGCTGCCCGGCCCCGCCGTCCGCGTGCCGAGCACGCCGCAACCCGCCCTCGCAGCCGCTGACTTCGCCGAGCGGCTGCCGGAGGGGTGCTGCGCGCTGGACCTGGAGGGCCGCATCACCTTCGTCAGCTCGCGGGGCGCCGGCCTCCTCGGCCGCGGCGCCGACGCGCTGCTGGGCCTGCTGCCCTGGCAGGCGCTGCCCTGGCTCGACGACCCGGTGTACGAGGACCGCTACCGCGCGGCGGTCATCAGCCGCCAGCCGGTTGCGTTCACCGCCTGTCGGCCGCCCGACCGGTGGCTGGACTTCCGGCTCTACCCCGACGCGAGCGGCATCAGCGTCCGCATCACCCCCTCGAACGCCGGGCCGGCGCGCGCCCAGGACGACCGGTCCCCCATCACCGGCGAGCCGCGGCCGACCGCACCGACCCGGGCGGGCCAGCTCTACCAGATGATGCACCTGGCGGCCGCGCTCACCGAGGCCGTGGGCGTGCAGGACGTGGTGGACCTGGTCGCCGACCAGATCATGCCGGCCTTCGGCGCCCACGGGCTGGTGCTGTCCAGCGCCGAGTCGGGCCGCCTGCGCATCACCGGTTCGCGCGGTTACCCGGCCCACGTCATCGAACGCCTCGACGGGCTGCCGGTGAACACCCGGTTCACCCCCGCGGGGCAGGCGCTGACCACAGGGGTGCCGTCCTTCTTCAGCCATCCCCAGGAGATGGCGCGGATCTACCCGGAGGCCCCGCTCGTCAGCGGCAAGCAGGCGTGGGCGTTCCTGCCCCTGGTCATCTCCGGCCGCCCGGTGGGCATCTGCGTCCTCACGTACGACCGCCCGCGCGCCTTCCCCGCCGAGGAGCGCGCCGTCCTCACCTCACTGGCGGGTCTCATCGCGCAGGCGCTGGACCGGGCGCGGCTGTACGACGCCAAGCACCAGCTCGCCCACGGCCTCCAGGAAGCGCTGCTGCCGCACCGCCTCCCGACCGTCGACGGCCTGCGGGTCGCGGCGCGCTACCTGCCCGCCACGCTCGGCATGGACATCGGCGGCGACTTCTACGACCTGCTGCGGATCGACGCCACGACGGCCGCCGCCGTGATCGGTGACGTGCAGGGCCACAGCGTCGCGGCGGCCGCGCTGATGGGGCAGGTCCGGACCGCCGTCCACACGCACGCGACGGCGGGCGCGGCGCCCGGCGAGATCCTGGCCCGCACCAACCGCCTGCTCCTGGACCTCGATCCGGGCCTCTTCACCACCTGCCTGTACGCCCACCTCGACCTGCGCCGGGGCCGGGCGCGGCTGGTCAGCGCGGGCCACCCGCCGCCCCTGCTGCGCGGCTCCGACGGCCGGGCGCGGGCCCTGGACGTGCCGCCGGGCCCCGCGCTGGGCATCGTCCCCGACGCGTCGTACCCCGTGACGGAGGTCCCGCTGCCACCGGGCACGCTGCTCGCCCTGTACACCGACGGTCTGGTGGAAACCGCCGGGTCGGACATCGAGGAGGCCATCGCGGAGCTCGCCGCGCGCCTCACCGACGCCGGCGACGAGGACCTCGACCGGCTCATGGACACGGTCCTCGGCCGTGCGGGGCCCGCGGACCAGCGCACCGACGACATCGCGCTGATGCTGCTGCGGGCGACCGGGATGTGACGGAAGCGGAGGACGGGTCCGCGGGGCCGGGAACGCGCTGTCCGATTGCCGCCGGTGCCAGGAGGTGCGGGCCGCCGATGCTGACGGCATGAGCAGCCTGAACGTGAACAGCCCGAGCATGAACGGCCCGGCGGCAGCCACGACCGGCGCCGGGTACGAAGTCCGCGCCATCGAGCCCGCGGTCCTGCGGGAGTTGCGGGCGCGGGACGACGCCGGGGTCGCCCGGGAGGCCGTCGTCGACGCGGAGGGCGGGGCGCCGCTGCGCTGCTGCCTGCGGCACAGCGAGGCGGGCGAGCGGCTCCTGCTCGTCTCGTACGCGCCGCTGCGCCGCTGGGCGGCCGCGACGGGGGCCGACCCGGGAGCGTACGACGAGTGCGGACCCGTCTTCGTCCATGCCGAGGAGTGCGCCGGACCGGCCCCGGGCCCCGGCTACCCGGCCGCGATGCACGGCCCGCTGCGGGTGCTCCGCGCCTACGACGCGCGGGGGCACATCCTCGGTGGCACGCTCCTGGAGGTTCCCCGGGAGCGGGCCACCGAGGTGGACCGCGCGCTGCGCGAGGTGTTCGCCGACCCGGCGGTGGCGGTGGTGCACGTCAGGGCCGTGCTGTTCGGCTGCTTCATGGCCGAGGTGCGCCGCCGCTGAAGGCTGCCGGGGAGTGTCCCGGGGGGGCCTGGGGCACTCCCAGGACCTGTCCTGGGGCACTCTCCGGACCTGTGGCGGAAGTGGCCGGAGACGCCTGCCGGTTGTACGCCGGCACCCTCCGCGCGCACTCCCCGAGCCGCTGCCCCCGCGCGCCGCATCGGCACCCCGCCTCACATTCCGCCGGGCCGTCTCGTCGTACCCACAACGGAACGCGACGGAAGCAGACGGAGGTACACCGGCATGGAGCCCGTGAACGTCGCAGTCATCTACTACAGCACCAGCGGCAACGTGCACGCCCTGGCGCGAGCCGCCGTCGAGGGCGCCGAGAAGGCCGGCGCGTACGTCCGGCTCCGCAAGGTGGCCGAGACGGCCCCGCCCGAGGTGATCGACGCCCATCCGGCCTGGGCCCGGCATCACCGGGACACCGCCGATGTCACCGAGGCCGGGCACGGTGACCTGGAGTGGGCGGACGCCGTGCTGTTCGGCACCCCGACCCGCTTCGGCAACCCTGCCGCCCAGTTGCGGCAGTTCATCGACACCACAGGACCCCTGTGGTTCGAGGGCAAGCTCGCGGACAAGGTGTACTCGGCCTTCACCGCCTCCAACAGCGCCCACGGAGGCCAGGAATCGACCCTCCTGGCGCTCGGCAACACCTTCCACCACTGGGGCGGCGTCATCGTGCCCCCCGGCTACACCGACCCGATCCAGTTCACGTCGGGCAATCCCTACGGAACCTCACTCGTGGTCGGTGACAAGGAGCGTGGCGAGGTGAGCCTGGAGGCAGCCCGCCACCAGGCCCGCCGTGTCGTGGAGGTCGCCGCCGCGCTGAAGGCCGGCCGCGCCGCCTGATCCCGTCCCGCAGCACCCCACAACCGAAGGAGTACGCGATGACCACGCACGAGTCCGGGATCCGGGCGCTTCTGGCGAGCCGCGCCGACGCCCAGCAGACCAAGGACATCGACCGGCTCATGTCGTTCTACGCCCCCGACGCCGTCTACTACGACGTCGTCCCCCCGCTGCGGTTCACGGGAACCGACGAGATCCGGCGCAACTTCCTGCGCTGGTTCGACGGATACGTCGGCCCCATCAGCCTGGAGACGCACGACCTCACCCTCGCGACCAGCGGCGACACCGCGTTCGCGCACATGCTCCACCTGGACTCGGGAGAGCGCAAGGGCGGGCTCCAGGCCGCGATATGGGTACGGGAGAGTGTCTGCCTCCAGCGGTCGGACGGAAGGTGGACGATCACGCACGAGCACGTCTCGATCCCGGTCGACCCGGCGACCATGACGGTCTGGCTCCCGTCCGACAAGGACCAGCCCGCCTGACCCCCGGCGGATGACACCGCCTCTCATGCCGCCGGGAGCATGACGGTGCAGCGGTATCGATCCCGGACAGGACGTCCTGCGCGTCATGACGTCGAAGCACTCGCACGTGGAATCCACAGTGAGGGGAATTCACCATGGTCACCACCGGATCGGGATCCGCTGCCGCGCCTCGGGGGGAACGATGGAACGCACGCGGACGAGCGGTGCTCATGAGGTTCGCCGCGGCATCGCTCGCCGCGATCACCGCCGGGGTCTGGGCTGTTGACAGCGCCACTGCCGGAACTCCGGAGAAGGGGCGTGTCGAGGTTCTCGAACTCAAGGTCCGAAACGATCAGTACACGGCTGCCGATCTCGGCCCTGCGGGGCCGAGCCTGGGTGATATGGACGTGTACTCCGGCACTGCCCTGAAGGAGGGGAACAGCGTCGGACGTGGGGGCGGGTCCTGTCAGGTCATCCATATGAAGGGCGACGACATCACGTCGCAGTGCCTCATCACGATGGAGGTCGAGCAGGGTTCTCTGACGATGCAGTCGCTGTGGACGAAAGGAACTGCTTCTCTCGACATGGCCATCACCGGCGGTACGGGCGCTTATCGAAGCGCGCGGGGCATCGCCCGCTTCTGGGACATCGCGACGCCGAACGAGAGGGTGCGGCTCGAAATCCTGCGCTGAGAACGCGACGTCATGCCGGGCGCGAGGCGTGGCGGGCGGAGGCGTGGCGGGCGAGGACCGCCACGGCGCGCCTCGCCTCCGCCTCGCCGCGTTCGCACCGGCGGACGGCCCGGCTCGATGCCCCGCGACAACGCGGATCAAGCCGGGCCGGCCCCATCGGCCACCCGTCGGATCGCCACGTCCCACGGACCGGTCGGGCACCGGCCGCCCGACGCACCCGACGATGCCGGACCGTCACCGGCGGACGAACGACCTGCTCGTGTGGTACTCGCCGGAGAAGCCCGGCTTCTTCCCAGGGGGTGTCACCGGGGCAGCCACGCCCGCCACACCCGCTCGTTGGCCTTCACCCACTTCTCGGCGGCCTCCTCCGGTGAGAGCTTCTGCTCGGCGATCATCAGCGCCACGTCGTTCTGCGCCTCGGTCGTCCAGCGGAAGTTCTTCAGGAAGGCCGCCGCCTTCCCGCCCTTCTCCGCGAAGTCGGCGTTCAGGTACTTCTGCAGTGGCGTGTGCGGATAGGCGCAGGCGACCTTCTTCGGGTCGGCGTCGCAGCCCTCCTTGTACGCGGGCAGCTTCACCTCCGTCATCGGCACCTTCTCGAACAGCCACTGCGGCTTGTACCAGTACGTCAGGAAGGGCTTCTTCTCCTTGGCGAACTGCTTGATCTGGGTGATCTGCGCCGCCTCGGAACCGGCGAAGACGACCTGGTAGTCCAGGTCGAGGTTCTTCACCAGCGCCTTGTCGTTGGTGACGTACGACGGGGAGCCGTCCAGCAGCTGCCCCTTGCTGCCGCTCTCCGCCGTGCGGAGCCGGTCGGCGTACTTGTCGAGGTTCTTCCAGTCGGTGACGTCGGGGTGCGCCTCGGCGAAGTAGGTCGGGACGAACCAGCCGATGTGGCCCGTCACGCCGAGGTCGCCGCCGCGGGCGATCGTCTTCTTCTCCTCGACGTACCGCTGCTCCTCCTCCGGGTGCCCCCAGTCCTCCAGGAGCGCGTCCACGCGGCCCTGGCTGAGCGCGTCCCACGCGGGGACCTCGTCGATCTGGACGGTGTCGACGCGGTAGCCCAGCTCGTGTTCGAGCAGGTACCGGGCGACGGCG
Source organism: Streptomyces sp. NRRL S-118 (assembly GCF_000716335.1). Classification (GTDB taxonomy): domain Bacteria; phylum Actinomycetota; class Actinomycetes; order Streptomycetales; family Streptomycetaceae; genus Streptomyces. The sequence continues at coordinate 45,118 of NZ_JOBL01000099.1, forward strand.
ACGTTGGCCTGGGCGCCCACCCAGGACTGGACGGACAGGGTGACCGTCTTCGTGCCCTCGGCGGCGGCGTACGGGGACGCCTGTTCGGTCATGTCGGCCGCGCCGCAGCCGGTGAGGGTCAGCAGGGCGAGGGCCCCGGCGGCACGGACCGTCGTGCGGGTCCGCATGTCAGGTCTCCTTCCTGGTCGGCTGCGTCACCCGGTCGAGCATCAGGCCCAGGCAGACGATCGCGGCGCCCGCGACGAGTCCGGTGGCCAGGTCGCCCTGCGCGAGGCCGAAGACCACGTCGTACCCGAGCGCACCACCGCCCACCAGGCCGCCGATGATGACGACGGCGAGGACGAGGACGACCGCCTGGTTCACCGCGAGCAGCAGCGCCGGGCGGGCGAGCGGCAGCTGGACCTGCCGCAGCTGCTGCCAGCCCGAGGCCCCGAGGGAGCGCGCCGACTCCAGCGCCACCGGGTCGACGCCCCGCAGGCCCTGGGTCGTGATGCGGACGACGGCGGGCAGCGCGTACACCACGGCGGCGGCGACCGCCGGGGCGCGGCCCACGCCGAACAGCGCCACCACGGGGATCAGGTAGACGAACTGCGGCATGGTCTGGAAGACGTCCAGGACGGGCCGCAGCACCCGCTCCACCCGGGTGCTGCGGGCCGCCGCGATCGCGATGGCGAAGCCGAGCACCAGCGTGACCGCGACGGCGGCCAGCACCTGCGACAGGGTGTCGAGGGAGGCGTCCCACACGCCGAGGACACCGATGGCGGCCATCGCGGCGACGGCGGTCAGCGCCGTGCGCACCGTGCCGACCAGCAGCGCCAGGGCGCCGACGAGCAGCAGCAGCGCCCACCAGGGGAGGGCCTGGAGCCCGGCCCGTACGGGGTCGAGCACCCAGCCGGTGAAGTGCGCCGCCCAGTCGGCGGTGCCGCCGACGACGGGCACGCCCGAGTAGAGGTGGGCGGTCATCCAGTCGACGGCCCGGTTGACCGGCTCGGCGATGCCGATGTGCCACGCCTCGGGCCAGCTGAGCCCGCCGCTCAGGCGGCCGGTCACGGCGGCGGCGACCACGGCGGCCGCCCAGGCGAACCGGCCGCGGGCCGATCCGGTGCGCGACCGGGCGCCCGTCGCCGTGCGGTCCAGGACGATCGCGAGGAGCACGATCGGGATGCCGGCGGCCAGCGCCGCACCCACGTCGACCGAGGCGAGCGCCTGGTAGACGCGGTCACCGAGGCCGCCCGCGCCGATGACGGAGGCGATGACGGCCATCGACAGCGCCATCATGATCGACTGGTTGACACCGAGGAGGAGTTCCTTGCGGGCCAGCGGGATGCGGGCGGTCAGCAGCCGCTGCCGTCCGGTGGCACCGAGTGAGGCCGATGCCTCGAGCACACCGGGGTCCGCGCCGCGCAGGCCGAGCGCGGTGAGGCGGGCCATGGGCGGAGCGGCGTACACGACCGTGGCCAGGACCGCCGCGGGCACGCCGATGCCGAAGACCAGCACCACGGGCAGCAGATACGCGAAGGCGGGCAGCACCTGCATGGTGTCGAGCACCGGCCGCAGCGCCCGGTACGTGCGGTCGGAGAGCCCGGCCGCCAGGCCGAGCAGCGCGCCCAGGGCGACGGAGGCGGCGACCGCGACGACCATGAGGGCGAGGGTCTGCATGGTGGGGACCCACATGCCGAGCAGTCCGCACACGGCGAACGCGGCGACGGCGGTCAGCCCGAGGCGCCGTCCCGCGACGCGCCAGGCGAGGATGCCGGCGGCGGCGGTGACGCCGGCCCATCCGGCGGCGAGCAGCACCAGGTAGACGCCGCGCACCGAGAGCACGACGGCGTTGCTGATGTGCCCGAAGAAGTAGAGGAACAGCGGGTGGCTGTCGCGGTTGTCGATGATCCAGTCGCTGGCCGAGCCGAGCGGACCGGACAGGTCGGCGGAGAGGGCGGCGGGCCAGCTGCCGCCCCCGGCGAGGAGCAGGCCGGCGGGAACGAGGACGAGGAGGGCGCCCAGCGGCCAGTACCGGCGGGCGGCGGCGGGCAGCCGGGGCTGCACGGGAGCGGTGACGGCTGCGGTCATGCCGCCGCCTTCCCCGCGGCCGCGGTCTTTCCCGCGGCGGCCGCCTCCCCCGTGGGCGGCCGCACGCCGGCCACGACCGCCAGCAGGTCCTTGTGGTCCACGACGCCGACCCAGCGGCCGCCGTCGACGACGCGTACGGGCCCGCCGGTGCGGGCGACGGCCTCGATGGCCTCGGAGACGGTGGCGCCGGGGGCGACGGCCGGGCCGGAGTCGTCGACGCCGTCGCAGGGCGGCCGCATGGCGCTGCGGACCGTCATCACCTGCTCGCGCGGCACGTCGCGGACGAAGTCGCGGACGTAGTCGTCGGCGGGGGCGCCGACGATCTCCTCGGGGGTGCCGAGCTGCACGATCCGTCCGTCGCGCATGAGGGCGATGCGGTCGCCGAGGCGCAGCGCCTCGGTGAGGTCGTGGGTGATGAAGACCATCGTGCGTCCCTCCTCGCGGTGGAGGCGGACGACCTCTTCCTGCATGTCGCGCCGGATGAGCGGGTCGAGCGCGCTGAACGGCTCGTCGAACAGCAGCACTTCGGGGTCGACGGCGAGCGCCCGGGCGAGGCCCACGCGCTGCTGCTGGCCGCCGGAGAGCTGACCGGGGGTCCGGGCCTCCATGCCGTCGAGGCCGACCTTGGCGACCATCTCGGCGGCCCGGGCGCGGCGTTCGGTGCGGGGCACTCCCTGGATCTCCAGGCCGTACGCGACGTTGTCGAGGACCGAGCGGTGCGGCAGCAGTCCGAAGTGCTGGAAGACCATGGCGGCGCGGTGGCGGCGCAGGGCGCGCAGCCGGGTCTTGTCCATGGACAGGACGTCCTCGCCGTCGATGGCGACGGTGCCGGAGGTGGGCTCGATGAGCCGGGTCAGGCAGCGCACCAGGGTGGACTTGCCGGAGCCGGACAGGCCCATGACGACGAAGACCTCGCCCTTGCGCACGTCGAACGAGACGTCGCGGACGGCGGCCGTGCACCCGGTGCGCTCGCGCAGTTCGGCGGCGGGCAGCCCGGCCAGTTCGGGGGAGCCGGGCACGCGGCCGGCCTTGGGGCCGAAGACCTTCCACAGGCCCTTGACGGAGAAGACGGGTGTGGCGGGGGCGGTACTCATCGGGCGTCACCTCGCAGCAGGTCGGCGGCCTTCTCCCCGACCATCAGCACGCCGATCATCGGGTTCACGGCCGGGATGGTGGGGAAGACGGACGCGTCGGCGATCCGGATGCCGTCCATTCCCCGGACCTTCAGGTCGGGGGTGACGACGGCGAGTTCGTCGTCCGGGGCGCCGATGCGGCAGGTCCCGGCCGGGTGGTAGACGGTGTGGGCGGCCTTGCGGGCGTACTCGCTCAGCTCCTCGTCGCCGGTGACCTCGGGCCCTGGGCACACCTCGCGCTTGAGCCAGCTCGCCAGCGGCTCGGTCCTCGCGATCTCGCGGGCGATGCGGATGCCGTCGACGAGCGTCCGGCCGTCGTAGTCGTCCTCGTCCGTGAAGTAGCGGAAGTCGAGGGCGGGCTTGACCCCGGGGTCGGCGCTGGTCAGGTAGAGGCGGCCGCGGCTGCGCGGCTTGGGGATGTTCGGCGTCATGGACACGCCGTGCGCGGGGCGCTCGTAGCCCAGCCGCTCGGGGTTGTCGGTGAACGGGACCTGGTAGAAGTGGAACATCAGGTCGGGGCCCGGCGACTGCGGGTCGCGGCGGACGAAGAGCCCGGCGTCGCTGTCCATCGCGGAGTTCTCGGGGATCGGCCCGTGCGTCTCCCAGACGATGACGGACTCGGGGTGGTCGAGCAGGTTCTCGCCGACGCCCGGCAGATCGTGCGCGACGGGGATGCCCAGCTCCTCGAGGTCCCGGCGGGGACCGATGCCGGAGTGCAGCAGCAGCCGGGGCGTGTCCACGGCGCCCGCGCAGACGACGACTTCGCGGCGGGCGGTGACGAGCCGCTCCTCGCCGTCCTTGGTGCGGACGTGGACGCCGCGCGCCGTGGTGCCCTCCAGCTCCAGCCGGTACGCCCAGGTCTCCAGCATCAGGTGGAGGTTGGGGCGCCGGTCCATGACCGGGTGGAGGTAGGCGACGGAGGCGGACGAGCGCTTGTTGTCCTCGGGGTGGTAGGCGAGGTCGAAGAAGCCGGCGCCCTCGTGGAACGGCTTCTTGTTGAAGCCCTCGACGCGCGGGACGCCGAGCGCAGCCAGGGCGGCGTCGACGAAGTCGCGGGCGATGGCGTTCCGGTCCTTCTCGTCGACCGGCACGATGTTGTTGAGGAGCTTGTCGTAGTACGGGTCCATGGCGGCCGCGTTCCAGCCCACGGCCCCGCGCTCCTCCCACTCGTCCCAGTCGGACGGCAGCGGCTTGAAGGAGATCAGGGTGTTGTGCGACGAGCAGCCGCCGAGGACCCGGGCGCGGCTGTGCCGGATGTGGGAGTTGCCGCGCGGCTGCTCGGTGGTGGGGTAGTCGTAGTCGAGGTCGCCGCCGAGCAGGCCCATCCAGCGGCGCAGGGTCAGCACGTCGGGGCGGTCGAGGTCGCTGGGGCCGCCCTCGATGACGGCGACGGTGACGTCCGGGTCGGCGGTGAGGCGGTGGGCGATGACGGAACCGGCGGTTCCGCCACCGATGACGACGTAGTCGTAGACGGTGTTCTCGCTCATGGTGTGTTTCCCCTGGTCCTTCTCAGCCCGCGAACCAGCGCACGGGACGCGGGGCCAGGTTCTGGTAGACGTGCTTGGTCTCGCGGTACTCGGCGAGCCCGGAGGGGCCCAGTTCGCGGCCGATGCCGCTCTTGCCGAAGCCGCCCCACTCCGCCTGCGGCAGGTAGGGGTGGAAGTCGTTGATCCAGACGGTGCCGTGGCGCAGCCGGCCCGCGACGCGCCGCGCCCGTCCGGGGTCGGCGGTCCAGACGCCGCCGGCCAGGCCGTACTCGGTGTCGTTGGCGAGGGCGACGGCCTCGTCCTCGGTGCGGAACGTCTCGACGGTGAGGACCGGTCCGAAGACCTCTTCGCGGACGACGCGCATGGCGCGGTGGCAGTGGTCCAGGACGGTCGGGCGGTAGAAGTAGCCGGGGCCGTCGGGGCGTTCGCCGCCGGCGCGCAGGACCGCGCCTTCGGCGAGGGCGGAGGCGACGTACTCCTCGGTGCGGGCGAGCTGCTGCGCGGAGACGAGGGGGCCGCACTCGATGCCGTCGTCGGTGCCGCGGCCGATGCGGATCCGCTCGGCGCGGCGGGCCAGTTCGGCGACGAAGCGCTCGCGCACCGGCTCCTCGACGATGAGGCGGGAGCCGGCCGAGCAGACCTGGCCGCTGTGGATGAACGCGGCGTTGAGCGCCTGGTCGACGGCGGTGTCGAAGCCCTCGTCGGTCGCGCAGGCGTCGGCGAAGACGACGTTGGGGTTCTTGCCGCCCAGTTCCAGGGCGACCTTCTTGACGGTGTCGGCGGCGGCGCGCATCACCTTCGTGCCGCTGACCAGTCCGCCGGTGAAGGAGACGAGGTCGACGTCCGCGTGCTCGGCCAGCCGGGCGCCGACGGGGTCGCCGGGGCCGGTGACGAGGTTGGCCACGCCGGGGGGCAGGCCCGCCTCGGTGAGCAGCTCGATGAGCACGACCGTGGTGAGCGGGGTGATCTCGCTCGGTTTGAGCACGAAGGTGTTGCCCGCCGCCAGCGCGGGGGCCACCTTCCAACTGGCCTGGAGCAGGGGGTAGTTCCACGGCGTGATGAGGGCGCAGACCCCGACGGGTTCGTGCACGACGACGCTGTGCACGTCGGGCGAGCCCGCGTCGACCACCCGGCCGCCGCCCTCGCCCACGACGAGGTCGGCGAAGTAGCGGAAGGCGTCGGTCACGCAGTCGACGTCGACGCGGCCCTCCTCGAGGGTCTTCCCGGCGTCGCGGCTCTCCAGCAGGCCGATCTTCTCGCGGTCGCGCTGGAGCAGGGCGGCGACGCGGCGCAGCAGCGCGGCCCGTTCGGCGACGGGGGTGCGCGGCCAGGCGCCCTGCCCCCCGTCGAAGGCTGCGCGGGCGGCGGCGACGGCGGCGTCCGCGTCCTCGGCACCGCCCTCCGCCACGACCGCGAGGGTCGTGGCGTCGACGGGGTCGAGGATGTCTCGCGTGGCCCCGGAGACGGCGCTGCGCCACTCTCCGCCCACGTGGATGGTCTGTTGTTCCGCCACGGTCGCGTTCTGCCTTCCGTTCGCGTGTCTGATCCGGTCGTTCGTCACCGAGGTGGTCGGCGACCGGGGACCCTGCCCTGGCGGGCGGAAAGCATGCGCGAAAGTGTGTTTGCTCACTCCGCACCGGGGTAGCGGAGTGCTCGCACTGCGTCAGCGCCGGCGGCGTCAGCCGGCGTGGGCGACCTCGTCGGGGGCGTCGTCCTGGACCCGGAGACAGGCCACCCATGCCGGCAGCATCCAGTGCGCGACCAGCAGCGCGAACAGGGCCGGGAACAGCAACGCGCCGTCGAAGCGGACGCCGCCGAGCCAGGCGGCGAGCCCCGTCCCGGCCGCGCCGGCGAACAGCGCCCCGAGGCTGATCCGGTGGGCGATGGCCCGGACCCGGTCGCGCTCGTGGAGCTGGCGCTCGTCCAGCATCCGGTCGCGCAGCTCCAGCAGCCCGCGGGTGGCACCGTTGATGACCCCCATGGCGACGCACCAGGGCAGGACCAGCGCCAGCAGGGCGAACGGCATCCACAGCGGGCCGAGGTGGACGCTGCCGAGCCAGAGCGCCACCGAGGCGGCGGTGAGCGCGATGTGCGCGGCCACCCAGGCGCGGCGGCGGGCGGCGGTGCGGCTCAGGGCCTGCATCTCGCGCCGGTTCATGATCGCGTACATCCGCCGGTCGTGGCGCGTCGCGGTGGTGGTGGTCACTGCTTCCTCCCGTTGTCCCCGTACATCTCCGTGGTGAGCGGCCGGAACGGCTCCAGTGAGAACAGCGCCTCCACCGGCAGCCCGAAGTAACGGGCCGCTTTCAACGCCAGGTCGAGGCTGGGGTTGTACTGCCCCCGCTCGATGTAGCCGATGGTCTGGTAGTGGACACCCAGGGCGTCGGCGAGTGCCTGACGCGACACCTTTCGTTCCGCCCTCACCACGGCCAGCCTGTTGTGTACCTGCTCGCTCATGTATAAGAAGTACTACATCTCATAGTGCTTTCGCAATGATCCGAATGGATGACCGGTGCGGGCTTCGTTCCCCGCCGGGGCCTGCGGGCCGACCTAGGGTGCGAGCATGCGCAGCAGCGACGACCGCGTCTACCTCGCCCCCGTCGACCACCTGCGGGCCGTCGCCGCTGTGCTCGTGGTCCTCTACCACGGCTGCCAGCTGCTGAGCGCGCGCATCGAGGGCGGGCCGCGCTTCGTCCCGGCGACGGACTGGCTGTACTCGGCCAACCCGGCCGCGACACTGGTCTTCGAGGGACACACGGGCGTCGCCCTGTTCATGGTCCTGTCCGGGTTCATCCTCACCGTCGGCGCGCACGGCCGGCCCGTCCGCTACGGCCGCTTCCTCACCAACCGGCTGCTGCGGATCTACCCGCTGTACCTGGTGGTGGCGGTCCTCGGCATGGCGACGCACGTCTCCCTGCCGGGCTTCCCGGACCTGCTGCGGGTGCTGACGTTCACGACGCCGAGCCTGCCGTACGACGGGGTGTTCTGGACGCTCTGCGTCGAAATGCAGTTCTACCTGGTCTTCCCGCTGCTCCACCGGCTCCTGACGGAGCGTGGGCCCGGCAGCCTGCTCCGGCTGCTGGCCGCCGTGTCCCTGTTGCGGGCGCTGGTGTGGCTGAGCAGTCCCGCGCCCGGGCCGCACACGGCGGCGCTCCACCTGAGTCTGGCCGGGCGCATCGACCAGTTCCTGCTGGGGATGCTGGCGGCGTGGGTGTACGTGCACCACCGGGAGCGGCTGCGCGCGGTCCGGTGGGCGGCCCCGGCCGCGGTCTGCCCGGCGCTCGCGGCGCTCTGGGCCTTCAACCAGCTCCACGGGTTCGTCTCCGACAGCCCTCTGAAGCTGGTGTGGAGCGGTACGGAGGGGGCCGTGTGGGCGCTGGTGGTGGTCGCGTACGCGGCGGCCGGGCCGAGCGGCACCGGCGGCCGGGTCTCCCGCGCGCTGGCCCGGCTCGGGGAGGTCAGCTTCTCGGTGTACCTGACGCACTTCCTGGTGCTGACGCTGCTGTGCGAGCGCGCGCACCTCCACGACCGGGTCCCCGGCGTGCTGCCCGCGGTGGGGGGCGCGTTCCTCGTCACGGTGGTGGTGGCCCTGCCCGTGACCCTCGCGGTCTCCTTCGTGACGTACCACGCCATCGAACTGCCGTTCCTGCGGCTCCGCCGCCCCTACCTCACCGCCCCGGCCACGGCGGACACACCACGCCCCCGGCAGCACGAGGGCCACCGGGGGCGGTGAAGGACGGGCGCGTCAGGCTCAGATGAGGCCGAGACCGCGGACCGCGTCGCGCTCCTCGACGAGCTCCTGCACGGAGGCGTCGATGCGGGTGCGCGAGAACTCGTTGACGTCGAGGCCCTGGACGATCTCGTACGTGCCGTTCGAGCAGGTGACCGGGAAGGAGGAGATCAGGCCCTCCGGGACGCCGTACGAGCCGTCGGACGGGATGGCCATGGAGGTCCAGTCGCCCTCGGCGGTGCCGTTGACCCACGTGTGGACGTGGTCGATGGCGGCGTTGGCGGCGGAGGCGGCGGAGGACGCGCCACGGGCCTCGATGATCGCGGCGCCGCGCTTGGCGACGGTCGGGATGAACTCGTCGGCCAGCCACGCCTGGTCGTTCACGACCTCCGCGGCGTTCTTGCCGGCGATCTCCGCGTGGAAGATGTCCGGGTACTGGGTGGCGGAGTGGTTGCCCCAGATCGTCAGCCGCTTGATGTCGGAGACCTGGGCGCCGGTCTTCTTCGCCAGCTGCGACAGCGCGCGGTTGTGGTCCAGGCGGGTCATCGCGGTGAAGCGCTCGGCCGGTACGTCCGGCGCGGCGGCCTGCGCGATGAGCGCGTTGGTGTTGGCCGGGTTGCCGACGACGAGGACCTTGATGTCGTCCGCCGCGTGGTCGTTGATGGCCTTGCCCTGCGGCTTGAAGATGCCGCCGTTGGCCTCCAGCAGGTCGCCGCGCTCCATGCCCTTCGTGCGGGGGCGGGCGCCGACGAGGAGCGCGACGTTGGCGCCGTCGAAGGCGACGTTCGCGTCATCGGTGATCTCGATGCCGCGCAGCAGCGGGAACGCGCAGTCGTCGAGCTCCATCGCGGTGCCCTCGGCGGCCTTGAGGCCCTGCGGGATCTCCAGGAGGCGGAGCTTGACCGGCACGTCCGCGCCGAGCAGGTGGCCGGAGGCGATGCGGAAGAGCAGCGCGTAACCGATCTGGCCGGCCGCGCCGGTCACGGTGACATTCACGGGAGTGCGGGTCATGGCGATCTCCGTAAGACAGCTGGCGGTGGGGGTCCCTGCCCCTGGTGCTGGACATCCCCTCGATGATCGATCGGTGTCTCGACGTGAAGAGATATCCAGCGGTCAGGCTATCCGACCCGGGCCCCCCTGAACCCCCGCCCCCTTGTGTCGCGGCTCACTGATTCGGCCGTGCGCGGGCGGCCGCCCGGCCCCCGCTCGCGGCTCAACCGGTGGTGGTGCAGCCCTCGGTGCCGCTCGTGAGCGTGGCGCACGCCTTGGCGGCGTCCGCGTCGGCCGCCGCGACCATCGGCGTGTACGCGTCCTTGTCGATCTTCACGGCGCCCTTCTGCGTGGCACCGGCGGACGTTATGCGCACCGTGTCACCCGGCGTGGCCTGCGTGATGCGGGCCCAGGCGGCCCCGCACGTCTTGCTGTAGCGGACCTCCACCTTCGCCGTGCCGACCGCCGCGGAGGACACGGTCGTGGCGTACTGGCCGCCGCAGCCCATGGTTTCCGGGTCCTGGCCGGTGCAGTCGGTGCCGGTGCACTTGACGCCCGCGGGCAGCGGGTCCGGGGAACCGGTGCTGGGCGGGGCGGTCGGCGACTGGGCCACGGTCCTGCCGTCCCCGTCCCCGTCGCCGTCCCCGCCGAGGTCCATGAGCAGGACGGCCGCCGCTATCACCAGCAGCGCGCCGACGACGCCCGCCAGGAACACCGTGGTCCTGCGCTTTCCGCCACCCCGGCCCGCGGGTACGGACGCGGGTGCCGCCGGCCCGGAGGCGCCCCCGCCGTGGCGGGCGGCACCGCGGGGCGCGGGGCCGTTGGGCCCGCCGTCGGGCGGTATGACGGAGGGCGTGGCGGCGCTGCGGCCGCCGCCGCGTCCGGCACCGGGCGCGCCCGCCCCACGGGACGAGCCGTCCGCGCCGGGCCCCGCGTCGCCGCCGAACTCGCCGAGCGCGGCGCGGGCCTGCGAGATGCGTATGGCCTCCATCGTCATGTCGTGACGCATCTCGGCGCGGCTCCAGGCGCGCTCCGCGAGCTCCCACATGGTGGTGAGGTGGACCGGGTTCGTCCCGGTCACCTCGGCCAGCGCGACGATCGCGCCCTTGGGCGCGAGGAGGCGCCCGTTGAGGTAGCGCTCCCACGAGGTCTTGCTGTAACCGGTACGGTCCGCCACCGCGGCGATGCTCAGTCCGCTGCGGTCGACCAGTCGGCGCAGCTGGCTCGCGAACTCCTTGACCTGCGGATCGAGCTCGTCCGGTAGCGCCTTCCAACGAGGCATGGCCTCCCCCTCTGTTCCCCCGTAGTACGTGCCTGATGTGCTCCCCCGCGCTGCGTGCCCCCTTGCCGCCCCCCGGGTGTCACCGGGAGGGATGCGCGTGGCCAGGATGTCAGTTCCTCGGGCGGGGGCGCACGGGTGGGACCGGACAGCGGCGGCGTGCCCCCACACGCCGGACCGTCGCGATCGCCGCCCCAGTTTCGCATCCGTTGCGGGTCGCTCACACCATGCCGGAATGGTCACCTCCGCGCTACAGGGGACGGACATCACTTGATCCCCGTTGGCGCGTCCATGACTCTTTACGCAGGTGACGGCGCCCGTCCTCCTCGGGGGAGGGGACGGTCGCCGTCACCGTTCGCCCGCCCGTGGGGTCAGCGGGACGCCATCTTCTTCTGCAGCCCTGTGTCGAGCGTCTCCAGGAACTGCTCGGTGGTGAGCGACGGCTGGTCCGCGGAGACCAGCCGGGCCAGGTCCGCGGTCATCTGGCCGCCCTCGACGGTCTCGGCGCAGACCTCCTCCAGCGCCCGGGTGAACGCGGTGACCTCCGGCGTGCCGTCCAGCGCCGCCCGGTGCGCCAGCGCACGGGTCCAGGCGTGGACGGAGGCGACGGGGTTGGTGGAGGTCGCCCTGCCCTGCTGGTGGCGGCGGTAGTGGCGGGTGACGGTGCCGTGCGCCGGCCGGGCGGCGAGGGTGCGGCCGTCGGCGGACACGAGGACCGAGGTCGCCGGACCGGCCGGGCCGAACCCCTGTACGACGGCGTCGGCGCGGAGGTCACCGCCGTCGTTCCGGCACACCCAGAGGAAGCCCCCCTCGCCCCGCAGCGCCGCGGCGACCAGTTCCTCGGCGGGGCGGTGCTCGCAGGTCAGTCCCGCCGCGCCGAAGTCCGCCGCGAACTCCGCGTCGAAGACCTCCAGGAACAGGTCCCTGAACCGGCCGTCGTACTTCGTGAGGGCCGTGTCGTCCGTGGTGAGGCGCACCGGGTGGCGGCGGGCGAGGGCGTAGCGGAACGACGCACGCGCGAAGTCGCGGACCGAGGCGTCGGAGCGGCACCGCGCGGAGGCGGCTCCCGGCCCTTCGAACGCGCACACCTCCAGCTCCACCGGGTCGCCGCCGCCGGCCACCGGCGTGAACGTCAGGGTGAGCGTGCCGGGACCGGGGACCCTGAGGTCGGTGGCGCGCCGCTGGTCGCCGGCCGCGGGGCGGCCGACGACGACCGGTCCCGGCCGGCCGCGGCCCTGACCGGGCAGGCCGCCCAGGACGACCGGCTCGTGGAACACGCCGCCGCCGATGGCCTCGCGGAGCGTGGCGTGGGGCGGGCGGTACCTCGCCCGGAGGCCGAATTCGGCGACCCGGGCCTCGTCCGGGGTGATCGTGGGGCACACCACCCCGGCGCCGTGCCTCCTGACGGCCTGCGCGGCGTCGGCAGTCACCTGGTCGCGGGTGGCGTCGCGGTGCTGGATGCCGAGGTCGAAGTACTCCAGCTCGACGTCCAGGTACGGCAGGACGAGCTGCTCCTTGATGAACCGCCAGACGATGCGGGCCATCTCGTCGCCGTCGAGTTCGACGACGGGGTTGGCCACCTTGATCTTGACCATGGGGCGAACGTCCCTCTCACGCGTAGGACCGGTCGGTCACCCCATGTGTGCACGCACGGCGCGCGCCTCTAACGCACCGCGAACCGGACGGCCTTCTCCAGGAACGGGATCTCCAGCCACGGGGCGGGCTGCGTCATCAGCGCCAGCAGCACGATCGCGCCGCCGAGCAGGCCGTACGTGACCATGTCGGTGAACCGCGACCGTACGGCGAGCATCCCGACGGACGGCACGGTACGGCGCAGTGCGGCGCCCGTGAGGAGGGCGGCGCCGATGAGGAGGGTGCCGATCCGCGAGGCCTGCGGGAAGGGGTCGAGGCCGACGACCACCAGGCCGAGCGTGGCGATCCCGAGGACCGTCAGCAGGGGCCACTGGCGTGCGGGAGCCGGGGCGTCCCCCGGCGCGGCCCGCCCGCCGCCTTCCGGCCGCGCGGTCCCCCGCGTCACGGTCGGCGGCCGCCTCGTCGTGCGGGACGCGGAGGCTCGGCCTTCGTCCTCGCCGCCGGCCCCGGCGGCGGCCGGGGTCGCGGGCGCGGACGCGGGCCCATCGGTGGTCCCACCAGCCCCGGGGACCTCATCGGCCCCGTCGGCCGCATCGGCCTCAGGTGCCCCGGTGGAACCGGGAGCCCCGGCGGTCCCGGCAGCCCCGGTGGTCACGGGAGCCCCGCCGCTCCCGGAAGACGCGGCGGTCCCGGGAGCCCCATCCGCCCCCTCAGCAGCATCGGCCGCACGAGATGCGGCGGTCCCGGAAGACCGGGAGGTCCCCGAGGCCCCTGCGGCCTCCGAGGTCTTGTCCGCGGGAGCCGGGGCGGCCGGGGCCGGCGGGGTCCCCGGTGCGGCGCCGGGCGCCGAGGGGGAGGCCTGCTCGGTCGCGCCGGCCGCGTCCGCGGCCGCCGCCGCGGGGTCGTCGTTCGCCCGTACGCCCATGGGGATCGTCCTCTTCCGGTTCGTTCGGTGGCTCAGCCGGCGGTGGAGCCCGCGGCCGCGGCCCGCTCCGCCGCCTCGACGACGTTGACCAGCAGCTGCGCGCGGGTCATCGGACCGACGCCGCCCGGGTTGGGGGCGCGCCACCCGGCGACCTCGTCGACGCCCGGGTGGACGTCACCGAGGATCTTGCCGTCGGCGTTCCGGCTGACGCCGACGTCCAGGACGGCGGCGCCCGGCTTGATGTCCTCGGGCTTGATCAGGTGCGGCACGCCCGCCGCGGCCACGACGATGTCCGCACGCCGCAGGTGCGCGGCCAGGTCACGCGTACCGGTGTGGCACTGGGTGACCGTCGCGTTCTCGGACTTGCGGGTGAGCAGCAGCGGCATCGGGCGGCCGATGGTGGTGCCGCGGCCGACGACCACGACCTCCGCGCCGCTGATCTCGACGCCGTGCGCGCGCAGCAGCGTGATGATGCCGTTGGGCGTGCACGGCAGCGGGGCGGGCTCGTTGAGCACGAGGCGCCCGAGGTTCATGGGGTGCAGCCCGTCCGCGTCCTTGGCCGGGTCCATCAGCTCCAGGATGCGGTTCTCGTCGATGCCCTTGGGCAGCGGCAGCTGCACGATGTACCCCGTGCAGGACGGGTCCTCGTTCAGCTCGCGGACGACCGCCTCGATCTCCTGCTGCGTGGCGGTGGCGGGCAGTTCCCGCTGGATGGAGGCGATGCCGACCTGGGCGCAGTCGCGGTGCTTGCCCGCGACGTACTTCTGGCTCCCCGGATCGTCACCGACCAGGATGGTGCCGAGGCCGGGGGTGATGCCCCGCTCCTTCAGGGCCGCCACGCGGGCGGTCAGGTCGGACTTGATCGCGGCTGCGGTGGCCTTGCCATCGAGAATCTGGGCGGTCATGTGCCCATCCTCGCGGATGAACCCGCCCGTGTTCCAATTCGCCCGCGCCTGGAGGAACAGCAGGTTGCACTTGCACAACACCTGTGGAATCCGACTGGACAAAAAGTCGACGATACGACGACGATGAGCGGCGCAGTGCCGCGGGCAGTGCCGGGGGGCAAAACCGCTCAATACATGTGAAGTTCCTCCGCTCGGACCGCGTCGTCCCCGCATCATCAACGGAGGAACCCCAGCCATGAGTTTCGGCGACCCGAACAACCCGTATGGGCAGCCCCAGGGCCAGCCCCAGCAGCCCGGCTACGGCTACCCGCAGCAGGGCCAGCCCCAGCAGCCCGGTTACGGCTACCCGGCCGCCCCGCCCCCGCCGGCGTACGGCGGCGGTTACCCGGGTGGCGCGCCGATGTCGATGCCGGGCCTGATGCAGACGTCCCGCGTGCTGCTCTTCATCGTCGCGGGCCTGCAGATCATCGGCGGCATCATCGCCGCGATCGCCATCGCGGCCGCGCAGGACGTCGCCAACTCGGCGGGCGTCGGCGAGGAGACCGGTGTCCTCGCCGGTCTCGGCTTCTTCATCGTCCTGATCCTGCTCGGCTTCGCCGTGTGGGCCATCATCCTGGGCGCCAAGTTCTCCAAGGGCGGCAACGGCGTCCGCGTGGCGACCATCGTCTACGCCGCGCTGTTCATCCTGCTGAGCCTGGGCAACTTCGCCGGCGGCACCGCCAGCTCGGCGGTCGGCGGCATCATCGGTCTCGCCATCGGCGGCATCATCCTCGCCTCCATGGTCAACAGCAGCGCCACCGCCTGGTTCAACCGCCCGCGTTACTGAGCGGCGACGCGCGGAATCTCCCGCGCACCACGTACGAAGGCCGCGGCCCCACCGCTCAACAGCGGTGGGGCCGCGGCCTTCGGCGTACCGGGCGCGTCAGTGGAAGAAGTGGCGCGTGCCCGTGAAGTACATCGTCACGCCGGCGTTCCTCGCCGCCTCGACGACCTGCTCGTCACGGACCGAACCGCCGGGCTGCACCACGGCCTTGACGCCCGCGGCGGTGAGGATCTCCAGACCGTCGGGGAACGGGAAGAACGCGTCCGACGCGGCGTAGGCGCCGCGCGCCCGCTCCTCGCCGGCCCGCTCCACCGCCAGCTTGGCGCTGTCGACACGGTTGACCTGGCCCATGCCGACGCCGACGCTCGCGCCGTCCTTGGCGAGCAGGATCGCGTTGGACTTGACGGCGCGGCAGGCGCGCCAGGCGAACGCCAGCTCGGCCAGCTCGGCCGGGGAGAGGGCCTCGCCGGTGGCGAGGGTCCAGTTCGCCGGGTCGTCGCCGTCGGCCTGGAGGCGGTCGGTGACCTGGAGCAGGGCGCCGCCGTCGACGGGCTTCACCTCGACGGGGGCGGCGGGGGCGCCGGGGGCGCGCAGCACGCGGATGTTCTTCTTGCGGGCCAGGATCTCGACGGCGCCGTCCTCGTAGTCCGGCGCGACGATCACCTCGGTGAAGATCTCGGCGACCTGCTCGGCCATCGCGACCGACACCGGCCGGTTGACGGCGATGACACCGCCGAACGCGGACAGCGGGTCGCAGGCGTGCGCCTTGCGGTGCGCCTCGGCCACGTCCGCGCCGATCGCGATGCCGCACGGGTTGGCGTGCTTGATGATCGCGACGCAGGGCTCGGAGTGGTCGTACGCGGCCCGGCGCGCGGCGTCGGTGTCCGTGTAGTTGTTGTACGACATCTCCTTGCCGTGCAGCTGCTCCGCCTCGGCGAGGCCGCCCGTGCCGTCGACGTACAGCGCGGCGCCCTGGTGCGGGTTCTCGCCGTAGCGCAGGACGTTCTTGCGGCTGTACGTGGCACCGAGGAAGTCCGGGAAGCCGCTGTCGTCGGCCGCGGCGTAGTCGTCGGCGAACCAGGAGGCGACGGCGACGTCGTACGCGGCGGTGTGCTGGAACGCCTCGGCGGCGAGGCGCTTGCGGGCGGTCAGGTCGAAGCCGCCCGACCTGACGGCCTCCAGGACGTCCCCGTACCGCGCGGGAGAGGTGACGACCGCGACGGAGGGGTGGTTCTTGGCGGCGGCGCGGACCATGGACGGGCCGCCGATGTCGATCTGCTCGACGCACTCGTCGGCGGTGGCGCCGGAGGCGACGGTCTCCCGGAACGGGTACAGGTTCACCACGACCAGCTCGAACGGCTCCACGCCCAGCTCGGCGAGCTGCGCGCGGTGCGCGTCCAGGCGCAGGTCGGCGAGGATTCCGGCGTGCACGCGCGGGTGCAGGGTCTTGACGCGGCCGTCCAGGCACTCGGGGAAGCCGGTGAGCTCCTCGACCTTGGTGACCGGGACCCCGGCCGCGGCGATCCTGGCGGCGGTGGAGCCGGTGGAGACCAGCTCGACGCCGTTCTCGTGCAGCCCGCGGGCGAGCTCCTCCAGCCCCGTCTTGTCGTAGACACTGATCAACGCGCGACGGATGGGCTTATTCACCGACATGAACCTTTCGTCCCTCAATGCGGTAGCCGTGCCGGGCCAGGCGCCCCACGACCTCGACGAGCAGCTTGCGCTCGACTTCCTTGATGCGCTCGTGGAGGGCGGCTTCGCCCTCCTCCGTGTCCTCCTCCACCACCTCGACCACGCCCTGGGCGATGATCGGGCCGGTGTCGACGCCGTCGTCGACGAAGTGGACGGTGCATCCGGTGACCTTCACACCGTGCGCGAGCGCGTCGCGCACCCCGTGAGCACCGGGAAAACTGGGCAGGAGCGCGGGGTGGGTGTTGACGATCCGCCCGCCGTACCGGCCCAGGAACTCCTTGCCGAGGATCTTCATGAACCCGGCGGACACGACGAGGTCCGGCTCGTACGCGGCCGTCGCCTCGGTCAGCGCGTGGTCCCACTCGTCGCGGGTGGCGTAGTCCTTGACCCGGCACACGAAGGTGGGAAGCCCGGCGCGCTCGGCCCGCTCCAGGCCGGCGATGCCGTCGCGGTCGGCTCCGACGGCGACGACCTCCGCTCCGTATGCCCGGGGGTCGTCACCGATGGCATCGAGCAGGGCTTGCAGATTCGTCCCCGACCCGGAGACCAGGACGACGAGGCGGGCGGCAGCCACGGGGGTAACTCCTTGTTTGTGTGGTCCTACGAATGAATCGCGCCCCTCGACACGGGGAACCCTACGAACGAGCCGACCGTCAGCAACGATACCGGCACACCAGGCCGCCCCCACGGGACGGGGGCGGAGGCGGGCGGTAGCGTCTGGGGAGGGAGCCGTCCGCCGACGGACGGATACGACGACACGAGACCCACGGGGTACGGAGACACGGACGCACGGACGTGCGGACGTGCGGCCGTACGGACGGGGGTCTGAGGGGAAGACGTTCACCAGATGCCGGACCGCCGACGCCAGTCCACGCAGTCCACGGACGAGAACAATCCGTTCGCGCCGCCGCCCGAGGGCCGGCCGGACCAGCCGTGGCAGCCGCGCCGCGCCGAGAACGACGGCGCCGACGGCGACGACCAGGGCGCCGACGACGCCGGGGGCCGCGACCGCCCGGAGCGGCCGGCCTGGGGCAGCCAGTGGAGCCCGCGGCAGCCGGGCCGTTCCTCCGGCGGCTTCGGCGCCCGCCCCAACAGCGACCAGCAGGGCGGCGCGAGCGGCGGCCAGCAGGGCCCCGCCCTGCGCTGGGACCCGACGGACCCGGCCCAGCGGCGCGCCCGCTACGCGCTGCTGTCGGGCATGTGGGGCTTCTTCTTCGCTATCTTCGACTTCCCCGAGATCGCCCTGCTCCTGGGTGCTCTGGCCCTGTACTGGGGCATCAGCTCGCTGCGCGCCAAGCCCGGCACCGCCGCCGGGCGGGGCGGTACGGCGGCCGCCCCGGCCGCCACCACCCCGGGATCCGGCCCGGCGCCGTCAGCGGCACCGGCCGCCGGCGGCAGCCGTCCGCAGCGCACGGCCGCGGTGAGCGGTCTGGTCACCGCGGTCCTGGCCCTGACGATCGTGGCGGTGACCTTCACGGTCCAGCTCGCCTACCGCGACTACTACGCGTGCGTGGACGACGCCCTGACCAGGACGGGCCAGGTCTCCTGCAACGAGCTGCTCCCCGCGCCGCTGCGCGGCGTCTTCGGCGTCAAGGAGTAGCCCGGCGCGGCCCGCGCGTCACCGTTTCCTCGTCACGGGGATCCGTCACCGTTCCCGTCACCGGGACACGTCACCGGGTTCCGGCGCCGGGCCGTCGGTTCCGGCGGCCGCATCGGCACGGTCCTCTCCGGTGCCGTCCGCCTCTCGGGGGGTGCCTTCCGGAGTGCCCTCGGTGGCGTCGTCGGTTGCGCCTCCGGTGACGTCCTGGGCGGGGACGGACGCCTCCGGCGGACCGGCGTGGTGGGACACGGAACCGGGAGCGCCGGCCTCCGGAGCGGGCGCGGTGCCCGGCGGAGAGGCGGGCGGAGTGGCGGGCGCTGCGCAGCCGTCACCCTCCCTCACCTCCGTCAGCTCCGTCACCTCCGTCACCGTCAGGAAGTCGTCCTCCCAGGCCGCCGGCAGCAGACCGTACGGCTCGGGGGACCGATCCGCGTCGGGGGTCCGCGCCGCATCGCCCGGCCCGGAGGGAGCGAGCGGTTCACGCGGGCCCGGAGGAACCGGGATGCCCGGCACCTGCGGAACGGGCGGGAGACCGGGCGGGACGCGATCCTCCGCCGCCGCGTCCGGCGCGGGACCGGGCGACCGCAGGCGCCACCAGCGGAGCATCAGCGCGCCCGGGACGCCCACCACCGCGGTCCACCCCAGCGCGGCGGCGCCCACCCGCCACCACACGGGACCGAACTCCGCCAGCCGCCCGGATCCCAGCGGCCCCCCGGCAGCCGCGGCCAGCGCCGCCGCGCCCGCCGCGCAGAGCACCGCCGCGGCCGACGCCGTCACCATCGTCTCCCGTACGCCCCGCACCGCTGCCGCCCGCCCGGTGAACCAGGCGGCCGCCGCCCCCGCCAGCACCGGCACCACCACCGCCGCCCAGTGCGGCCAGCTCCCGCGCCCGGCCGCCGGCAGCGCGGCGAGCAGCGGGAAGACGGGTACGGCCGGGTCGCCCACCACCGCGAGCGGTGTGGCCACCGCGCCGGTGCCGAGCGCGAAGCCGGGGCCGAGCCCGTACGCCGCGCCCCACACCGCCGCGTTCGGCAGCAGTGCGAGGGCCAGCAGCAGCACCGCGATCCGTCCGGCCCAGGCGTCGGACAGGCTCAGGAACGCCTGCTGCGCCGCGCCCGCGTGCCACACCAGCGACACCGCCACCAGCAGCGCTCCCCCGCCGACCAGCGTCACGATGGCGGCCGCCGCGGCGCGTACCGCCACACGCGCCCGGGACCGGGCGAGCTCCACGCGGAGCCGCTCCGGCACCCACCCGGGCAGGGGCCCCGCCGGGCACCCGTTCGCCGTCCAGGCGCCGGCGGCCGCCGAGAGCGCGACGACGGCCGGGAGGTGCAGCGCGGCACTGAGGAGGTCGGGAGCGAGCGGCCCGCCGAGCGCGTAGCAAGCGGCTCCCGCGCCGACGGCCGTGTACCCGGCGATCACTCCGCACACCGTGCTCCCCGCGGCACCGCTCGTCCCGTCGCGGGAGGTCCGGTACGCCAGCCAGGCCGGAAGGGCGAGCAGCAGCATCGGGACGACGCCGACCGGCACCGGCGCCGCGGCGGGCGAGGGCCCGGCCCGCAGGAGCTCCGTGCCGTGGGCGAGGAGCCACACGCCGGCGGCGACGTGCAGCACTCCCTCCGGCCCCCGGTCCGGGTACGGGGAACTGATCCACATCACCATCACCAGGACGGTGACGGAACCGAGCCCGAGGCCCGCGGCGAGCGCACCCCGCAGACAGCAGGCGGTCGTGCGGGACAGGGCGGTCACGGCAGTCGCGCGAGTCACGACGCCATGCTGCCAACGACACGCGCTTTCTCTGCGTAACCGCCGATTGACCGCTGTGTCGCTCAATATACGTTTATGTACTTTTTCGTCGAGTGCAGTGTGTGTGCCGCCGCGGGGGTCCGCCCATGACCCAGAGCACCAGCACCCGCTCCGCGCCGCCGCTCCCGTCCCCCAAGGAGCGGCGACGACTGCGTGAGGCGAGATCCATGAGCGAGAGCCAGGTCGCCGAGGTGCTCGGGGTCACCCGGGCGACCGTGCGCTTGTGGGAGACGGGGCGAGCGGCCCCGCGGGGCCGAAAGCGCGAGGCGTACCTGAAGCTGCTGAAGGCGCACGAAGCCGCCGCGTCGCCGTCGCGTCCGACGCACAAGTCCCCGGCGAAGGCCAAGGCCCGGCCGAAGGCCAAGGCCCGGCCGGCCGCGACCGCCACCCCTGACACCTCCGCACCCCAGGAGCCGGAACGGGAGGAGCCGCGGGAGGAACGTGGACAGGAGCGGCCTCCGGAGCCGGAGCAGTCACCGGAGCCGGAGCAGGAGCAGTCCCGGGGGCCGGAGCAGCCGCCGAAGCCGGAGGCGGAAGAGGCCGAGCACCCGGCGCCGTCCGAGGCGCAGGAACAGGCGGACACCGAGGAACTGGTGGAGGGGGAGGCACCGGAACAGACGGACACGGAGGACCCGGCCCAGGCGGAAACACAGGAACAGACGGGCACCGAGGACCCGGACGAGGAACCGGCGCAGGAACAGACATCGGCCGAGGAACCGGCGCGGGAGGATCCGGCGCAGGAGGCGGAGCGCGCGGAGCCGGCCGCGTCGCACTCCGTACCGCAGGCCCGGAAGGCCGCGCGGCCCGGGACGCCCGCCGACGCGTTCGACGCGCTGTACGGCCGCGCCGCCCCGGTCCTCGTCCAGCAGGCGTTCCTGCTGACCGGCCGGCGCCGGCTCGCCCGCGAGGCCGTCGAGCACGCCTTCCACCACGCCTGGGAGCGGTGGCCCCGGGTCGCCGTCGACCCGGACCCGGCGGGCTGGGTGCGGGCGGCGGCCCACGCGTACGCCCTGTCCCCGTGGCACCGGGTCCGCCCCGCGCACCGGCACCCCGACCCCCCGACGACGGACCGCGCCGCCCGGGAGCTGCGTGGTGCCGTACTGGACCTGCCGCCGCCGTACCGCCGCGCCCTGCTGCTCTACGACGGCCTCGGCTTCGACCTGCCGGACACGGCCGCCGAGCTGGAGGCGAGCACCCCGGCCGCCGCGTACCGCGTCCTGCACGCCCGCGCCGCCGTCGCGGAGCGGATCCCGGAGCTGAGCGATCCCGCGGCTCTCCACGAGCGGCTGGCCGGGTTGCTCGCCCATGGCCCGACGATGGTGCTGGCGACGGCCCGTACCGTCCGCACGCGCAGCGAGCGCCGCGCCAGGGGCCGGACCCGCACGGCCTTCGGGCTCACCGCGGTCATCATCGGCGCGACCGCGTTCACGCTGACCACCGCGCCGACCCGGTACGAGCCACCGCTGGCGCCGGGCGTGGCGATCCGCGGCGTACCGGTCCTCAGCGGGCCGCAGCGGCTGACCCCGCAGGACGAGCACCTCCGGGACGCGCTGCGGGCCAGGCCCTTCACCGGCCCGCCGCGCCTTCTGCCGGACACCCGCTGAGACGTGGACGTACACGGGCGGAGGACGCGGACACGCCGAAGGGCCCGCCCCCGGACTATCCGGAAGCGGGCCCTTCGGTGCTGCTCAGGCGGCCGGCCGGTTCGGCCGTCCATCCGGTTCAGCCGTTCAGCCGTTCAACTGGTTCAGCCCGCGAGGATCGCGCGCGCCAGCTTGGCCGTCTCGGTCGGCGTCTTGCCGACCTTGACGCCTGCGGCCTCGAGGGCCTCCTTCTTCGCCTGCGCGGTGCCGGACGAACCGGACACGATCGCACCGGCGTGGCCCATCGTCTTGCCCTCGGGGGCGGTGAAGCCCGCGACGTAGCCGACGACCGGCTTGGTGACGTTGGCCTTGATGAAGTCGGCCGCCCGCTCCTCCGCGTCGCCGCCGATCTCACCGATCATCACGATCAGCTCGGTGTCGGGGTCGGCCTCGAAGGCCGCGAGCGCGTCGATGTGGGTGGTGCCGATGACCGGGTCGCCACCGATGCCGACGGCGGACGAGAAGCCGATGTCGCGCAGCTCGTACATCATCTGGTAGGTCAGCGTGCCGGACTTCGACACCAGACCGATCTTGCCGGGCTTGGTGATGTCGCCCGGGATGATGCCGGCGTTGGACTGGCCCGGCGTGATCAGGCCGGGGCAGTTCGGGCCGATGATGCGGGTCTTGTTGCCCTTGGACTTCGCGTACGCCCAGAAGGCGGCGGAGTCGTGGACCGCGATGCCCTCGGTGATGACGACGGCCAGAGGGATCTCGGCGTCGATGGCCTCGACCACGGCGGCCTTGGCGAAGGCCGGCGGCACGAAGAGGACGGAGACGTTGGCGCCCGTCTTCTCCATGGCCTCGGCGACCGTGCCGAAGACGGGGATCTCGTGGCCGTCGATGTCGACGGTGGTGCCGGCCTTGCGCGGGTTGACGCCACCGACGATGTTGGTGCCGTCACCGAGCATGAGCTTGGTGTGCTTCATGCCCGTGGCACCGGTCATGCCCTGGACGATGACCTTGCTGTCCTTGTCGAGGAAGATAGCCATGGTGTGTCTGTGACCTCGTCCCTTTACTTCGCAGCCGCGAGCTCGGCGGCCTTGTCGGCCGCGCCGTCCATGGTGTCCACGCGCTGCACCAGCGGGTGGTTGGCGTCCGACAGGATCTTGCGACCCAGCTCCGCGTTGTTGCCGTCGAGGCGCACGACCAGCGGCTTGGTGACCTCTTCGCCCCGCGAGGACAGCAGGTTCAGGGCCTGGACGATGCCGTTGGCGACCTCGTCACAGGCGGTGATGCCACCGAAGACGTTGACGAAGACGGACTTGACGTCGGGGTCCCCGAGGATGATCTCGAGGCCGTTCGCCATGACCTCGGCGGAGGCGCCACCGCCGATGTCGAGGAAGTTGGCGGGCTTCACGCCGCCGTGGGCCTCACCGGCGTACGCGACGACGTCGAGGGTCGACATGACCAGACCCGCGCCGTTGCCGATGATGCCGACCTGGCCGTCGAGCTTGACGTAGTTGAGGCCCTTGGCCTTGGCGGCAGCCTCGAGCGGGTTGGCTGCGGCCTTGTCCTCGAGCGCCTCGTGCTCCGGCTGGCGGAAGTCGGCGTTGGCGTCCAGGGACACCTTGCCGTCGAGGGCGATGATGTCACCGGAGGCGACCTTGGCCAGCGGGTTGACCTCGACGAGGAGGGCGTCCTCGGCGACGAAGGTCTTCCACAGGGTCACGAGGACCTCGGCGACCTTCTCGGCCACGTCGGCCGGGAACTGCGCCTGGGCGACGATCTCGCGGGCCTTCTCGATCGAGACGCCGTCGTTGGCGTCGACCGGGACCTTCGCCAGCTTCTCGGGCGTCGTCGCGGCGACTTCCTCGATGTCCATGCCGCCCGCGACCGAGGCCATGGCCAGGAAGGTGCGGTTGGTGCGGTCGAGGAGGTAGGAGACGTAGTACTCCTCGACGATCTCCGGAGCGGTCTCGGCGATCATCACCTTGTGGACCGTGTGGCCCTTGATGTCCATCCCGAGGATGTCCGTCGCGCGGGCGACGGCCTCGTCCGGCGTGGCGGCCAGCTTGACGCCACCGGCCTTGCCGCGGCCGCCGACCTTCACCTGCGCCTTGACGACCGACTTGCCGCCAAGACGCTCAGTGGCCTCGCGCGCCGCCTCAGGCGTGTCGATGACTTCACCGGCCAGCACCGGTACACCGTGCTTGGCGAAGAGGTCCCTCGCCTGGTACTCGAACAGGTCCACGCGCGTCCGTCCCTTTTCTGGTGATCGCGGTTCGTTGTCTGCGTGGGCGTGCCGCGCGCCCGACTGACGGGCGGAGGGCAACGTGACTGCGCTGTCACAGGGGAGGCGTACACGGTGTCCGTGGACGCGGCATGTCCGTCTCGCAGGTTATCCCCGTGGGACCGAGGTCCCTAAATCACAGATCACACCCAAGCGGTGATACCTGTCACAGACAAGGACCTCCGACGGGCGGCCCCACCTGCTGTGAGACCGCCCGTTGCTACGGATTTCGTACGTCTTTCGTACGTACCGGATCAGCCGCCGTAGGGGAGGTAGTCCGGGGTCACCGATCCGGCCGTGCCCTGGAGCCCGGTCACGGCGTTCGCGGAGAGCGGCTGGACGTCGGCGGTCACGTGCGAGACGACGGCCTGGCCGAACGACTGCACGTCACCGGTGACGCCCTGCGCGAACGGCTGGACCTCGCCCGTCACGCCGTACGCCAGCCCCGTGGCGCTGCCCCCGACGCCCTGGGCGACGGGTTCGACCTGGTCGGCGACGGCCTGGACGACCGGCCGCACGGAGCCGGTGACGCCGTCCGCGAACGGCCGGACCTCACCGGTCACGCCAGACGCGAGCGGCTGGACGTCCGAGACCACACCGCCCGCGAAGGGCTGCACGTCGGAGACGACGCCCTGGGCGAGGGAGCCGGCGTCGCCGACGGCCTGGCCCGCGACCGGGAGCACGCCGGCGACGGCCCGGGCGGCGACGGGCGGCAGCACGTCCTGGGCGACGCCGTCCAGGATCGGGGTGGCGGTACCGGCCGGGTCGTCCTTCAGTTCGTGGGCGAAGGAGTCCAGTGGACCGAAGAGGTAGTCGATCTCCGCGGTGGCGGTGTGCGCCGCGCCCTCGACGGCCGGGGCGGCGACGCCCTGGACGTGCTGCACGTCGGCACGGGCGTCCTGCGCCACGTCCTGGACGGTGCCGCGGGCCGTGCTCTGCACCGGGGAGGTGGCGGCGGTCGCGGCGGACGCGTCGGAGACGACGTCCTGGCGGACGGCGCCGGCCGTGTCCTCGACCGTGCCGGCCGTGTCCTCGGCGGCGTCGACCACCTTGTCGGGCGTCGACAGCGGGACGGAGACGGACACCTCGCTCGCGTTGGCGGCCGCGGTGCCGATGGCCCACATACCGGTGGCGGTGGCGGCGACGGCTATGGAGCGGCGGATGTTCTTGTTCATGGGTGTGTCGATTCCTTCGAATTCCGTGGGCACGTGGCGCGGCCGGCGCACGTGCGTGGTGACGGCGGGCAGACCTGTCCCGCCCCCGCGCGGCAGGTCCGGGGCGAGGGGAAGGTCTGCCCTAACCGGGGAATTCGAGGACGTCGTGGGGCCGGTCGCGGAGGGGCGCCGCGGTCGCGGGCAGCCCGGCGCCGCGTACGGGGCCGGGGTGCGGAACCGACGCCGCCGTCACGGCGTGCTGGTCGGCCGCCCGTGGCGAACCGCCGTCGCCGGCGCAGCCGGGTGTCCGACCTCCGGCGCCGCCCCACGGGGCGGGCACCACGGGTGTGGGGGCGGAAAGCGCCGGGGCCCGCTCGCCCCGCGTACGGACGGAGCCGGAGCCACCGTCACCGGCGTACGGCCGCACCGCGGCGGCGCTCGTACGGGCCGGAGCGGACCGGTGCGCATCCGCCTGCGGGGCGGCTGCGGCCCGCGGGTCCGTGCCGGCACCTGCCGCCTCGGCCGGTGCGTCGGCACCGGCGACGGCGGACGCTCCGGGAAGCACGGGCAGCAACCCGGGGGGCGTGGGGTGCCCGGCCGGGTCCGGTACGGCTCCGGCGACTCCCTGGAGCAGACCCCCCACGACATCGCCGGCACCGGATACGACGGCACCGGTCACGGCAGCGGAGACGGTGGTGACTGTTCCGGTGACCGGCGGGAGCACCCGCCCGGCGGCCGGCCGCACGACGGACTCGGCCACCGGCCCGGTGACGGGCCCGGCGGACTGGACCGACTGAGCCGACTCGGCCGACCTGACCGGCTGGACCGGCTGGACCGGCTGGACCCACTCGGCCGACCGGGCCGACTCACGCACCGTCTGTGCGGCGTGAGCGGCGGTACCGCCGGCTGACTCGCGTGTGTCACGCGCCGCTTCGGGTGCCGTGTGCCGCGTCTCCTGGACCTGCCGGTCCTGAAGCTGCTCGCGGGTGACCGCCGGCTCGGGGCTCTCCGCCGCGTACGCCCGGCCTCCGCAGAGGAAGCCCAGCGCCAGCAGGCCGCCGAGGAACAGCGCGATGCCCAGGGCCCGCGCGGCGGCCGTGCGGTGCGCGGCCACCGGTACCAGGTGTCGCCGCGCACGCCGCCGGGCCGCTCCGCGCACCGTGCGCGGGGCGGCAGCCGGCAAGGCAGCCAATGCTGCTGCGACGGCGGTCACGGTGTTCGGGGCCTCCCAGGTCGCGGAGTCGTCGTTCGAATCCGCGTACGGCGCGACGATGCTTGCACGAGCCTCGGGGGGTGACGCAAGTCCTGCGTTACTGATGGGTCACCATGTCCGGTATGGGCAGTGGGCGTTTCTCGATGGCGGCTGCCATGACCTCCGGGAAGTGGTCGGGCGTGCAGGCGAACGCGGGCGCGCCCAGCGCGGCGAGCGCGGCCGCGTGCTCGCGGTCGTACGCCGGCGCCCCTTCGTCGGACAGCGCGAGCAGGGCGACGAACTGCACTCCTGACGCTTTCATCGCCGCCACGCGCTTGAGCATCTCGTCGCGGATCCCGCCCTCGTAGAGGTCGCTGATCAGGACGACGACGGTGTCGGCGGGGCGGGTGATCCGCGACTGGCAGTAGGCCAGCGCCCTGTTGATGTCGGTGCCGCCGCCGAGCTGGGTGCCGAAGAGGACGTCGACCGGGTCGTCGAGTTGGTCGGTGAGGTCGACGACGGCGGTGTCGAAGACGACGAGCCGCGTCGCGATCGACCGCATGGACGCCAGCACCGCGCCGAACACCGAGGCGTACACGACCGACGCCGCCATCGAACCGGACTGGTCGATGCACAGGACGACGTCCTTCGTCACGGACTGCGAGGCCCGTCCGTATCCGACCAGCCGCTCCGGCACCACGGTGCCGTACTCCGGGAGGTAGTTGCTCAGGTTCGCCCGGATCGTACGGTTCCAATCGATGTCCCGGTGGCGCGGCCGGCTGACGCGCGCGCTGCGGTCCAGCGCGCCGGTCAGCGTGGCGCGGGTCCGGGTGGCGAGCCGCTTCTCCAGGTCCTCGACGACCTTGCGGACGACGGCACGGGCCGTCTCCTTCGTCGTCTCGGGCATCGCCTTGGTGAGCGACAGCAGCGTGCCGACGAGGTGGACGTCGGCCTCGACGGCTTCCAGCATCTCCGGTTCCAGCAGCAGGGCGGACAAGCCGAGCCGGTCGATCGCGTCACGCTGCATGACCTGGACGACGGAGCTCGGGAAGTACGTGCGGATGTCACCGAGCCAGCGCGCGACGGACGGTGCCGACGCACCGAGTCCCGCCGAACGGTCCCGTCCGGCGCGGTCCTGGCCGCCGCCCTCGCCGTACAGGGCGCCCAGCGCGCCGTCCATGGCGGCGTCCGTCCCGGTGAGCGTGCGGCCGGTGCCGTCGGCCGCTCCGCCGCCGAGCACCAGCCGCCAGCGCCGCAGCCGCTCGTCCTCACGGTCGCTCATCGTCCCGCCCCCACCCGCTCGTCGTTCTCCACGCCGTCCCCGCCATTCCCGGCGTCCCCGCCGTTCGCGCCATCTCCGCCGTCCCCGGCTTCCGGGTCGCCCGTGCCGAGCAGCAGCCGTACGAGCGGCACCACCGCGTCCGCCCGCGCCTCGTCCAGCCCCGGGCCGAATCCGGGCGCGCCCGGCTGGACGGTGCCTCCCCCCGTCGGGGCACCGGCCGCCGGGCCGCGCCGCACCAGCTCGCCCAGGGTGCGCCGGACTCCCGGTTCGTACGTCCCGAACGTCCGTCGCAGCAGCGGCAGGACGTCGGTGAACGCGTCCGCCGGGACTCCGGTCAGCCAGGCGTCGACCAGGCCGAGCAGCCGCTCGTCGTGGACGAGAAGCATGCCGCCGCCGGAAGAGCCGGAGGCGCCCGGGCCGCCGCCGACGAACCCTTCGATCCAGGCGGCCGCCTCGCCCGGCGGCGTCCCGGGCGAGAGGGCGAGCCCCATCAGCCGGGCGGCCTCGTCCTCGGCGAGCCGCCCGTCGTCCAGCAGCAGGCGGGCGGCCCGCCCGCGGATCACACCCGGGACGCTGTCCCGGCCGGTGAGCGCGCGCAGGACGGCGCTCCAGCGGGCGGTCACCTCGTCGCCGTCCGGGAGGAGCCGGATCGCGGTGTGGACGCCGTCGAGGTGACCGCGCATCCCGGCGGCGCCGTCCGCGTCGAGGCCGGTGCACGCGGGCGGCAGGCCGACGCATATGCGCAGGGCGAGCCCGGTGGCGACCCCGGCGAGCGCGGCCGTGTCGGTGGACCGCACGTCGCCGTACCGCAGGGAGCGGGCCAGCGCGGGCAGCGCCTGGGCGAGGTGACGCACGTCCGCGTCGAGCGCGGCCCGGTCGGCGAGGGCCCGCATCACCACGGGCAGCGCGTCGGGCAGCGCGGCCAGCAGGCACCGCTCGGCGAGGGCGGTGACCTCCGCGAGGGCGGTCGCCGACACCGCCTCGGTCTCCGCCTTGGCGGTGGCGGCGGCGAGGACCGTGGTGCCCCACACGCCGGCCTCGGCGACCCGCACGTGCAGCTCCGGCTGCCAGCGCAGCCGCCAGCTCTCCCGGAACGTGCCCGTGCTGCCGCGGCCGGTCACCGGCTCGCCCCAGGCGACACCCAGCAGCCGGAGCCGGTGCAGCAGCCGGCTGCGCTCCGCGTCCGTCTCCTTGCGCAGGTCGAGGTCGAGTTCCCGCTCCAGCGCCTCCGGCCTGAGGCGCAGCGTGCGCTGGAGCCGGGTCAGGTCGCGCTGCAGGGGCACGGCGGGCGCGGTGTCCGGCACCTCGCCGAGCGCGTCGCCGACGATCAGGCGGTCCCTGATGAGGTCGAGCGGCACCTCGGAGCCGTCGCACATCACCGCCCGCACGGCGTCCATCGTCTCGGTGAGCCCGGCGACCGGACGGCCGCGCAGCGCGGCGAGCGTCCCGGCGAGCCGTACGGCCTCGATGACATGGGCGGAGGAGACGATCCGGTCCTCCTCGCGCAGCAGGCCGGCGATCCTCGTCAGCCAGCGCTCGACGGGCCGGTCCGGCGCGCTGAACAGGTGCCCGTACCAGCCGGGTGAGTCGATGCCCGCGCCGTACCCGCTGTGGCGTGCGAGCCGCCTGTGCGTCCAGGGCACCCAGGTGATCTCGGTCTTCACCTTGGGCAGGCCCTTCAGGAGGGCCCGGTCCGCGGTGGCGGTGGTCCTCGCGGCCAGCGCGGGCACGTGCCAGGCGCCGCACACCACGGCCACGCCGTCGCCGTACGTCTTGCGGGCGGCGCGCAGCTGGAGCCGCATGTACGCCTCGCGGATCAGGTCGCGGGGATGGCCGCCGTGCCCGTACGCCTCGCGCAGCGCCGTCATGGCCTCGGCGAGGCCGGTGAACACCGCGACGGGGTCACCGTCCCGGCCGCCGTCCGGGGGGCCGTGGCGTGCGGAGACCGGGCCGCGGTGCTCGACGACGTCCTCCCACCAGCGCTCCGGGTCGTCGTACCCGGCGGTCTCGGCGAGCACCGCCAGGGGGTCGACCCGTACGCCGTCGGCCTCCTCCTCGTCGCCGTCCCCCCAGGTGGGGTCGGCCGCCATGGCCAGCGAGTGCGTGGCGGGCAGGTCGATGAAGCGGACGGGCACGCCGTGGTCGAGCGCCCAGCGGACGGCGACCCACTCCGGCGAGAAGTCGGCCAGGGGCCAGAAAGCCGCCCGGCCGGGGTCGTCCACGGCGTGTGCGAGCAGGGCGACGGGCGGCCGCATGTGCTCGTCAGCGGCGAGCGGGAGCAGCGCGTCGCCCTCGGGCGGGCCTTCGACCAGTACGGCCGGGGGCTTCGCCGCGTCCAGCGCGGCCTTGACCGCGCGGGCCGATCCCGGCCCGTGGTGCCGCACGCCGAGCAGCAGTGCTTCCCCGGCGGGCGTCCGTCCCGCCCGCGTCACGCCGAGACCTCCCTGCACGCGCGGTAGAAGTCCTTCCATCCGTCCCGCTCGCGGACGACCGTCTCCAGGTACTCCTGCCAGATGACGTGGTCCGCCGCCGGGTCGCGGACGACGGCGCCGAGGATCCCGGCGGCCACGTCGCCGGGGCGCAGCACGCCGTCGCCGAAGTGGGCCGCGAGTGCGAGGCCGTTGGTGACGACGGAGATGGCCTCGGCCGTGGACAGTGTCCCGGAAGGGGACTTGAGCTTGGTGCGGCCGTCGGCGGTGACGCCGTCGCGCAGCTCGCGGAAGACGGTGACGACCCGCCGGATCTCGTCGATACCCTCCGGTGCGGCGGGCAGGTCGAGGGAGCGGCCCATCTGGTCGACGCGCCGCGAGACGATGTCGACCTCGGCCTCGGGGGTCGCGGGCAGCGGCAGGACGACGGTGTTGAAGCGGCGGCGCAGGGCGCTGGACAGGTCGTTGACGCCGCGGTCGCGGTCGTTCGCCGTGGCGATCAGGTTGAAGCCCCGTACCGCCTGGACCTCCTGTCCCAGTTCCGGGATGGGCAGCGTCTTCTCGGACAGGATCGTGATGAGCGTGTCCTGCACGTCGGCGGGGATGCGGGTGAGCTCCTCCACGCGGGCGGTCATGCCGTCGGCCATGGCGCGCATCACCGGGCTGGGCACCAGCGCGTCGCGGCTCGGACCGTGGGCGAGCAGCCGGGCGTAGTTCCACCCGTAGCGGATGGCTTCCTCGGGGGTGCCGGCGGTGCCCTGCACGAGCAGGGTGGAGTCCCCGCTGACGGCCGCGGCGAGGTGCTCGGAGACCCAGGTCTTCGCGGTGCCGGGCACGCCGAGGAGGAGCAGGGCGCGGTCGGTGGCGAGGGTGGTGACGGCGACTTCGACGATGCGGCGCGGTCCCACGTACTTCGGTGTGATGACGGTGCCGTCGGGCAGGGTGCCGCCGAGCAGATAGGTGGCGACGGCCCAGGGCGAGAGCCGCCAGCGGGCCGGGCGGGGCCGGTCGTCCGCCGCTGCGAGCGCCGCGAGTTCGTCCGCGAACGCGTCCTCTGCGTGCGGCCGCAGGGCCTCGCCACCGGTCTCCCCGAGCTGGCCCGTGCGGCTCCCCCCGCTGGTGGCCGCGGCGCCGTGGGCGCCCTGCGCCGGGGTGTTCGCGATGGCTTCGGTCGTTTCGGGCACGGTCATGGATCCCCCTCCGGATCGTGTGCGACCGGGTGTGGGATCCACCGTGCACCATGCCACTGACAATCGACCGTTTCCGCAGGTGGAGGGCGGAAACGGCCGATCGGGGGAGCGTCAGCCGGCCATCGGTGAGAGCGCGTTGCAGCCGGCCGCCGCGGCGACGCCCTTGCCCGACTTCTCGTCGAGGACCTTGCCCTTGTGCGTGATCTTGCAGGAGACCTCGGAGCCGTTGACGTCGACGGCCACCGGCATGACGAGCGGGGCCTCGATACCGCGCAGCTTCACCGTCTTCTTCCACGGCAGCGCCGGCTTCTGCACCGATTCCAGCTTCGGGTTGGTGGCGTCACCGCCGCCGGCGTTGTACTCGATGGAGTCGATGCCCTTGCCGTCGACCTCGTACGTGACCTCGTACTCCTCGTTCACGGCCTTGTCGACCTGCTTCGTCGCCTCGTCGGCGACACCGGAGCAGGCGCCGAGAGCGAGCGCGAGCCCGCCGGCGATGACCGTCGAGACGACGGAGCGGCTGATGCGGTTCATGGGTACCCCCCGGGGCGAGTTGACTGACATGCGCAGGCAACAGTAAAAGGGGGGCAAAGTCAACTGGCTTATGGCGCAACGACATTGCAGGTCAGGGCCGATTGTCAGTGGTGGGTCCTACCGTCGTGAGCATGAATCAGCAGGGGGTGCGCTGGACGGCGGAACAGGTGCTGGCCCTGGCTCCTGACGACGCCTCGCGCAAAGCGGGCAGCAGACTCGGCGCGGCCGGGCCGTGGTCGGAGGCGGGCAGCGGCGGCGGGGGCGCCGTGTGGGGTCTGTGCAAGGGCAGCGGGAGCAGGCCGTACCGGACGGTCGTCGACACCACCGGCCCGGCGTTCCATTGCAGTTGTCCGAGCCGCAAGTTTCCGTGCAAGCACGCGCTGGGGCTGCTGCTGCTCTGGTCGTCGGACGAGCGGGCCGTGCCGGACACCGCCGGCGCCGACGTGCCGCAGTGGGCCGAGGAGTGGCTCGCGGGGCGCCGTGCCCGCGCCGCGGGCGGCGCAGAAGGGGACGCCGCCGGAGGCCCGGCCGCCAGGGCCGTGGACCCCGAGGCGGCGCGGCGCCGGGCCGCCCGGCGTGCCGCGCGCATCACCGCGGGGGCGCAGGAGCTGGAGCAGCGGCTGGCGGACCTGCTGCGCGGCGGGCTCGCCTCCGCCGACCGGTCGGGATACGGGCTGTGGGAGGAGACCGCGGCCCGGATGGTCGACGCGCAGGCGCCCGGACTGGCCGGGCGGGCCAGGGAGCTGGGCGCGATACCCGGATCGGGTCCGGGCTGGCCCGTGCGGCTGCTGGAGGAGTGCGCGCTGACGCACCTGCTCGGCCGGGCCTGGCTCGGCATCGAGCGTCTGCCGGCGCCGCTCGCGGCGACCGTCCGCACCCGCGTCGGGCTCACCGCGCCCGCCGGCGGCCCGGCGGTACGCGACCGCTGGACGGTCCTCGCCCAGTACGACACGTGGGACGGCAA
Organism: Streptomyces sp. NRRL S-118; assembly: GCF_000716335.1. GTDB lineage: Bacteria > Actinomycetota > Actinomycetes > Streptomycetales > Streptomycetaceae > Streptomyces. The sequence continues at coordinate 77,769 of NZ_JOBL01000099.1, forward strand.
ACTGACCACGCGCCGCATCTGGCTGTACGGGCAGGGCAGCGGGCGCACGGCGCTGTTGCTGTCCTTCGGGGCCGCGGGCCGGGCGCCGCAGCTGGCCCTGCCCGTGGGCGTCGTCGTCGACGCCGAGGTCACACCGCACGCGGGCGCCGGGCAGCTGCGGGCGGAGCTCGGCGAGCAGTTCTCCGCGCCCGTCCCGGCCGCCGGCCCGCCGCCGGGCGGCACGGCCGCCGACGCCCTCGCCGCGTACGGGCACGCGCTGCGGGAGGACCCGTGGCTGGAGTCCTGGCCGGTCACGCTCTCCGACGTCGTACCGGTGCCGTCGGGGGACGGCGGCTGGCAACTGGCCGATGCCCGCGGAGCCGGTGCGGAGGGGGCCGCCCTGCCGGTCGCCGCCGCAGCGCTCGGCCGGGCCGGCCTGTGGCGGCTGGTCGCCCTGTCCGGCGGCGGCCCGGTCACCGTCTTCGGCGAATGCGGGCACCGCGGCTTCACACCGCTCGCCGCGTGGGCCCCGGACGCGCCCGAGACCGTCGCGCTGACCTGACGTACGGAGGACGCCATGACCACCACCACATCCTGGGACGACCTCGTCACCTGCGCGCTGCTCGGCACCGAGCGGCGCGCGCCGGGCGCCGACGTCATGGCCGCCGCGGACGGCAAGGACGCGTCCGAGGCGCTGCTGGACGCCGCCGCGCTGCACACGGTGCGGCGCAGGGCGGGCCTCCTCCCGGCACCCGCCGTGCCCGCCGCCGCGCGGCCCGAGCCGGCCCCGCACGATCCTCGGCCGCCCGTACCGGAAGCGGCCCGGCGCCGGCTCGCCCAGCTCCTCGCCGACCGGTCCGGCCCTTCGCAGGGCGGCGGCCGGCGCGGCGCCGCGCCCGACCTCACCGAACTGCTGCCGCAGTGGCTCGCGGCGGCGAACGAGCGCGGGTACCGGGCGCCGGCGTCCCTGCTGCCCGCCCTGCTCGACACCGCCCGGGCCCGCACCGACCTCCGGCCGCAGGCGCTGGCTTTCGCCGGGCCGCGCGGGCTGTGGCTGGCCCGGCTCAACCCGGAGTGGAGATTCGCCCTGCGCGGCGCCTCCGCCGGTGCCGCGCTGCCCGCGCCCGAGGACGCCGAGGCCGTGCGGCGACTGTGGGACGAGGGGCTGTTCGCCGAACGGGTCGCCCTGCTGGGGGCGGTACGCGCCCACGACCCTCAGGCCGCGCTCACCCTGCTGTCCTCGACCTGGCCGACCGAGCGGGCCGAGGACCGGCTGATGTTCCTCGACTCCCTGCGCACCGGTCTCTCCGACGGCGACGAGGCGTTCCTGGAGCAGGCCCTCACCGACCGCAGCCGCAACGTCCGCGCCACGGCGGCCGAGCTGCTGTCCGCGCTGCCGCGGTCGGCACTCGCGGGCCGCATGGCCAACCGGGCCGCGTCCTGCATCAGCCTCGACCGCACCGGGCCCGCCGCCATGATCTCCGTCGAGGCGCCGCACGAATGCGACGCGGGCATGCAGCGCGACGGCGTCGTGCCCCACCCGCCCGCCGGCCGCGGCGAGAGGTCGTGGTGGCTGGGCCAGCTGATGGAGGCCGCACCGCTGCGCGTATGGCCGGCGCGGCTCGGCGGGCGCACGCCCGACGAGATCATCGCGCTGCCCGTCGCCGACGACTGGCGCGACGAGCTGCACGCCGCGTGGTGCCGCGCCGCGGTCCGGCAGCGCGACGCGGCCTGGTCCCGCGCGCTGCTGGGCCCGCCGGCCACGCCCCCGGCATCGCTGGCCGAGCGGTCGCAGTTGCTGTCCACCCTCACCGCGGACGAACGGGCCGCGTGGGTCGCCGACTTCATCGCCGCGCACGGCCTGTCGGAGGCGTTCCAGCTCCTCGGCGTCTGCGCGGTGCCCTGGGCGGAGCCGCTGGGCCGCGCGGTGGTCGACGCGCTGGACATCGCCCGCGACGCCGGCAGCTACCCGTGGAGCTTCAGCGGCGTGATGGGCCTCGCGGAACGGTGCCTCCACCCGGACGAGGCGACCCGCCTCGAAGTCCTGACGGCCATACCGGACGAACCCGAGGGCGCGTCTCCCGGCGCGGGCGGCTACTGGTCGGAAGCCTTCCAGCGCCTGGTCGCCACGCTCCGCTTCCGCGCCACGATGCACGCGGAACTGGCTTCGTGAGCCTGCCCGCCCCACCAGGGGAGGGCGACGGTGGAGGGCGACGGCAGCGGAGCGTGGGGGTGTGGTCGCCCATGGAACGACCGACCTCGCGCGAAGCGCGGGGACCGAGAGTCCGACCGCCCCCACCGAAGCCGCCGGCACCCGCCCCGCGCCCACCGGAGCGAAGCCCCGGCCCGGCCGCCGGGGGCGGCGCCGCAGAGGAAGAACCGGACCGGACAACCCGGGGCCGGAAGATGCCGTGCCGAAAGGAGGCGCTGCGGAACGTGCAGGACTGCACAGCACCCGCCACCGGACGCCATCGGGCTGGAAGGAACCGGAGCCGCACGCCGCACGCGCCGGTACGGACCCGGAGTCGCCCCGCGGCGGAAGCGCACGGCATCCGGACCGGACGGCACCGGCGCCGGACAGCCATCACGACCCGGCACCACCCGACGGCACCACGAACCGGACGGCACCACGAACCGGACGGCACCACGAACCGGACGGCACCACGAACCGGACGGCACCACGAAACCGGACGGCACCGGAGCCGGAGGGTCCGGAGCCCGAAGGCCCCGGGGGCGGTCACACGTCGCTGGCGACCCGGACGTTGGCGTTGACCCAGTCGACGATCGACGCCGTCGTCGCGCCCGGCGTGAAGATCTCCGCCACACCCTTCTCCTTCAGCGGCGCGATGTCCGCGTCCGGAATGATCCCGCCGCCGAAGACCTTGATGTCCTCCGCGTCCCGCTCCTTGAGGAGCTCCAGGACCTTCGCGAAGAGCGTGTTGTGCGCGCCCGAGAGGATCGACAGGCCGATCGCGTCCGCGTCCTCCTGGATCGCCGTGTCCACGATCTGCTCCGGCGTCTGGTGCAGGCCGGTGTAGATGACCTCCATACCGGCGTCACGCAGCGCCCGCGCGATCACCTTGGCCCCGCGATCGTGGCCGTCGAGACCCGGCTTGGCCACCACCACGCGGATCGGACCGGTCACACCCATCACTGCCTCCACATGCGTCCCCCGTACCTGATCCCGGGGAGGTGAACGAACGTTATCGACAGCATCCCGCACGCTGCCGTTTCACGGTGCAGAGCGAGGGGGAAATCACACGTGGGACATGTTCGCCGCGTGTCGCGCCCGCCCGGAGCGGCCCCTCGGCCGTCGGCGGGGCGGTCGCGAGGGGAGCCGCACCGCATCGCCGCACCACATCGCTGCGCCACGCCGCCGCACCACGCCGCCGTACCGCCCCCGTGCCGCGGGGCCGCCGCGGCACGGCGCCGGGGCAGGGCGCCCCACGAGGGCATACGGGGGACCGAGCCGTGCCTCGCGTGCCGGTTCGGGAGGTCGAACTCGGCCATGAGGCTCATCGCGCTGTTCAAGGCCACCGCCCTGGAGCTGGCCGTCCTCGCCTGTCATCTGGTCCTCTACCCCACCGGTATCGCCCCGGAACGGCGTCCCGGCCCGGCCGGGAGGCGCGCCACCGGGCGGCCGCCCGTGGTGCTGCTGCACGGGTTCATCGACAACCGCTCCGTGTTCGTCCTGCTGCGCCGCTCGCTCGCCCGGCACGGCCGGAAGCACCTGGAGTCGCTCAACTACTCCCCCCTCACCTGCGATCTCCGCGTCGCCGCGGAGCTGCTCGGCCGGCACGTCGAGGACATCTGCGCCCGCACCGGGCACCACGAGGTGGACGTCGTGGGGCACAGCCTGGGCGGTCTCATCGCCCGGTACTACGTGCAGCGGCTGGGCGGCGACCGGCGCGTACGGATCCTGGTCACGCTGGGCACACCGCACGCCGGCACCACCGTCGCCCCGCTCGCCGGTGCGCATCCCCTGGTGCGCCAGATGCGTCCGGGATCGACCGTCCTGCGGGAGTTGAGCGAGCCCGCACCGCGGTGCCGTACGCGCTTCGTCAGTTTCTGGAGCGACCTCGACCGGATCATGGTCCCCGTCGAGACGGCGCGCCTGGATCATCCCGACCTGATCGTGCAGAACATCCGGGTCACCGGCATCGGCCACCTCGCGCTGCCCGTCCACCCCGCGGTCGCGGCCGAGGTGCGCCAGGTGCTCGAGTCCGACGAGCCGACCGCCGGAACGGTGGATTCCGTGTCCGTGGCGTGACCTCGCCACCCCTTCTATCGAACGGATTTCGAACGTACGGCCAAGGCTCTGTGTGCACTCCGCCGAAAGGCGGCTGAATGCCCGTTTCCCGCAAGCCCAAACTTCCCGGAAGATTGTCGCTTGCGCGTACCGCCGGGTACAGTCGCGCCCACGCTTTCCCCTCTGGGTCCCCCTTCCGGAACCGTGCCCAGACCTGGTCCTGCTGCCGAGGCGAGAGAGAAGTTGGTGAACGACCAGCACCCCCACGCCGGGTACGTCGGAGACGACGCCCTCACCACGGGCAGCTACAGCACTGGCAGTTACACCACGGGCACGTACGACACCGGCAGTTACGAGACCGGCAGCTTCGCGACCGACCCGCTCTTCGGCACCCTCCCCGGGACCGAGACCTGCAACGGCGGGTACCAGACCGGGTATCAGACCGGCTACCAGACCGGATACCAGACCGGCTACGCCCACCACAGCGGCCAGTACGACAGCACGCAGTGGACCGGCGAGACGACCGGATACGTCGAGTACTCCGAGCACACCGGCCAGTGGGACGCGAGCGTCTGGAACGGCAACAGCCAAGCGCAGTACGACACCGGCGCGTACGACGCGACCGCCTGGCACTACGCCCCCACCGAGACCTACGTCCCGGAGCAGTACGACTACGCGGCCACCGCGGACGCGTCGGGAGTGGAGTCCCTGCCGGACGAACCCGAGCCGCTGGTCACGCCGGAGCTTCAGGAGTCGCTGGAGCCGGCCGTCGAGCCGGGGCCGGAGGCCGAGCTCGAGCCGGAGCCGGAGCCGGAGTTCGCAGCGCAGCACGAAGCCATGACGGTGACCGCCCCCGTGGTGGCCGCCCCGCGCCCCGCCCGCCGCGCCGGATCGGGCGGCAGCCGCGGCCGGCGCCGTACCCCCGCGAAGCGTTCCGCGCTCCTCACCGTCGCGGTGCCGTCCGCCTGCGTGATGGGCGTCGCCGGAATCGCGGCCGCCTCGGTCAGCGGTCTCACCGAGGAGGCGAAGCCCGAGGCCAAGCCGGTCACCGCCGCCGACACCGCCTCGGTCCAGACGGTCGCCGCGAACAGCGCCCTGGACACCCAGCTCGCCGCGCTCAGCGCCGACGCCCGTGACTTCGGCGACCGCGCCAGCCGCACCCAGGAACGCATCGACCTCAAGGCCCGCCAGGAGGCGGAGCGCAAGAAGCGCGAGGAGGAGGCCGCACGCCGGGAGGCGCTGCGCCCCAAGTTCGCGCTGCCCGTCCAACTGCACCAGCTCAGCGCGCAGTACGGGCAGGCCGGCGTCAACTGGATGTCGCTGCACACCGGTATCGACTTCCCCGTGCAGTACGGCACGCCGGTGATGGCCGCCACCGACGGCACCGTCCGCACCCAGTGGAACAGCGCCTACGGCAACATGGCGATCGTGACCGCCAAGGACGGCACCGAGACCTGGTACTGCCACCTCAGCAGCACCAAGTTCCGCTCCGGCGAGGTCAAGGCCGGTGAGGTCATCGCGTACTCCGGCAACTCCGGCAACTCCACCGGTCCGCACCTCCACTTCGAGGTCCGGCCGGGCGGCGGCTCCGCCATCGACCCGCTCCCGTGGCTGCGCAGCCACGGCCTCGACCCGACGAGCTGACGGACACCGGGGTTCCCGTCCCGGGAACCGCCCCCGGCCGGGAGACCGTTCCGCCGGGGAAACCGCCCCGCCCAGGAGACCACCCCCGCCCCGCCCGGAAGCCTCCCCCGCCCGGTCAACCGCCCGCACGGAAACCTCCCCCGCCCGGGGGACCGTCCCCGCACGGTCACCGTCCCGCGCGGGAACCGGGCGAGGCCGCCCGGGTCAGGGCCCCCCGGGGCCGGGCTACAGCTTCTCGACCGGCGCGTACCGCAGCAGCAGGCGCTTGGGCTTGTCGTCCCCGAAGTCGATCGTCGCCTGGGCGTCCGCGCCCGCGCCCGTCACGGCCATGACGGTCCCGAGCCCGAACTGGTCGTGCGTCACCCGGTCCCCGACCGCCAGCGAGATCACCGGCTTGTCCGTCGTACGCCGCGTGGCGAAGCCCGACGGGCCGGAACGGGACCGGGAGGACGAGAGCGAGGAGGTGATCCCGGCGGCCGGACCGCTCGCCGGCTTCGCCATCGCGCCGGTGCGCTTCCACTCCAGGTGCTGGGCGGGAATCTCCTCCAGGAACCGCGAGGGCGGGTTGTAGGAGGGCTGCCCCCACGCGCTGCGCATGGACGACCGGGTGAGGTAGAGCCGCTCGCGGGCGCGCGTGATGCCCACGTACGCCAGGCGCCGCTCCTCCTCCAGCTCCTTGGTCTGGCCGAGGGCACGCATGTGCGGGAAGACGCCGTCCTCCATGCCGGTGAGGAACACCACGGGGAACTCCAGGCCCTTGGCGGTGTGCAGCGTCATCAGCGTGATGACGCCGGAGCCCTCCTCGTCCTCGTCCGGGATCTGGTCGGAGTCGGCGACCAGCGCGACCTGCTCCAGGAACTCCGCCAGGGTGCCGGGCTCCTCGCCGCGCTCCTGCTCGAACTCCAGCGCCACGGCGGCGAGCTCCTGCAGGTTCTCGATGCGGGTCTCGTCCTGGGGGTCCGTGGAGGCCTGGAGCTCGGCGAGGTATCCGGTGCGCTCGAGCACCGCCTCGAGGACCACGGCCGGTCCGGCGCCGGACTCGGCGATCGTCCGCAGCTCGTCCAGGAGCGTGTTGAACCGCTTCACGGCGTTGGCCGAGCGCGCCGCCATGCCGTAGGCCTCGTCGACGCGCCGCAGCGCCTGCGGGAAGGTGATCTTCTCGCGGAGCGCCAGCGCTTCGACCATCGCCTCGGCGCGCTCACCGATACCGCGCTTGGGCACGTTGAGGATGCGGCGCAGCGGGACGCTGTCCTCCGGGTTGGCCAGCACGCGCAGGTAGGCCAGGACGTCCCGGACCTCCTTGCGCTCGTAGAAGCGGACGCCTCCGACGACCTTGTAGGGCAGTCCGACCCGGATGAAGATCTCTTCGAAGACACGGGACTGGGCGTTCGTGCGGTAGAAGACGGCGACGTCACCGGCCTTGGCCTCGCCCGCGTCCGTCAGCCGGTCGATCTCGTCGGCGACGAACTGTGCCTCGTCGTGCTCGGTGTCCGCGACGTACCCGGTGATGCGCGAGCCGGCGCCGGCGTTCGTCCACAGGTTCTTGGGGCGGCGGCTCTCGTTGCGCTCGATCACCGCGTTCGCGGCGGAGAGGATCGTCTGGGTGGAGCGGTAGTTCTGCTCCAGCAGGATCGTGGTGGCGTCCGGGTAATCCTCCTCGAACTGGAGGATGTTGCGGATGGTCGCGCCGCGGAAGGCGTAGATCGACTGGTCGGCGTCACCGACGACGCACAGCTCCGCCGGGCCGAGGTCCTCGTACCCGGTGCCCACCAGCTCGCGCACGAGCGTGTACTGGGCGTGGTTGGTGTCCTGGTACTCGTCGACGAGGACGTGCCGGAAGCGGCGGCGGTAGTGCTCGGCGACGTCCGGGAACGCCTGGAGCAGGTGGACCGTCGTCATGATGATGTCGTCGAAGTCCAGGGCGTTGGCCTCGCGCAGCCGCGCCTGGTACATCCGGTACGCCTCGGCGAGGGTCTTCTCGAACCCGTCGGCCGCCTGGTCGGCGAAGGTCTCCTCGTCGATCAGCTCGTTCTTCAGGTTGGAGATCTTGGCGCTGAACGACTTCGGCGGGAACTTCTTCGGGTCCAGGTCCAGGTCGCGGCAGACCAGCGCCATCAGCCGCTTGGAGTCGGCGGCGTCGTAGATCGAGAAGGACGACGTGAAGCCGAGCCGCTTGGACTCGCGGCGCAGGATGCGGACGCACGCGCTGTGGAAGGTCATCACCCACATGGCGTTGGCGCGCGGTCCGACGAGCTGCTCGACGCGCTCCTTCATCTCGCCGGCGGCCTTGTTGGTGAAGGTGATCGCCAGTATCTGGCCCGGGTGGACGTTCCGCGTGGCCAGCAGATGGGCGATGCGGTGGGTCAGCACCCTGGTCTTGCCGGACCCGGCACCGGCGACGATGAGCAGCGGTGAGCCGGTGTGGACGACGGCCGCGCGCTGCTGGTCGTTCAGCCCCTCCAGCAGCGCTGCGGGATCGACGACGGTGCGCGGCGCGCCGTCGCGGTGGTACGCGTCACGGGCCGGGGGCACGTCGAAGCGATCCCCGAAGAGGTCGTGCGGAACCTCCTCCGGGGCCGGTCGGTGGTCCTCGGAGTCCTCCGGGGGCGGCGGCTCCTCCGAGGTGTGGTTCCGGAGGTCCGCCAGGAAGCTGTCGTCAAAGAGGCTGCTCATCGCCTATCGAGTCTAGGCGGCCCCACTGACAGCCGTGGCCGAACGGCCTCCGTCACCTTCGGTTACCATTACCGGACAGTAGCCGCAAGGTCACGAAAATGTATCCGACATATCGAACATCATCCTTCACAGCACCGCCACAGGTTGGCTAGCGTGCCTGCCCAAGCGGACCGTCCCCTCATCGGCGAACCACGCCGATCGGCCGCCCACGCCGCATCCGCCCTCCCCGCCATGGGAGTTCGGAACCGGGAACCCACTCTGCACCGTGGGGTGAATCGGCCGTATCAGCGGACCGTAGGGCACCTTCCGTTCGCCCGAACCCGCCGGCTGACCCGGTAGGCGGTCCACGGAAGGAGATGCCGGCCTTGGCGTCGCATCGCAAGCCGCGCAGCCGCACCACCCGCACGTTCGGTACGAGCTCCCCCGCCGTCGGGGTCACGACGGCCGCCATCGCCTCGGTCACCACCCTGCTGTCCGCGCAGTCCGCCGGCGCCGCGCCGGGCCGCCCGTCGGTCGAAGAGGTGGAGAGGAAGGTCGACGACCTCTACCGGCAGGCCGGTACCGCGACGCAGCAGTACAACAAGGCCCAGGAGGCCGGCGAGCAGCAGCGCACGGGTGAGGACGTGCTCGACGAGGCCGCGAAGCGTACGCGGGCGCTGAACGAGTCCCGCCGCGTGCTGGGCGCCTACGCGGCGGCGCAGTCCCGCTCGGGCGGTGCCGGCCCGTCCGCGGCCCTGCTCCTCACGGACGCCCCGCAGCCGTTCGCCGACCGGGCGCGGCTGACGGGGCGCACCGCCGAGCAGCGGCGCGAGCAGGTCACCGAGCTCCGGACGCAGCAGGCCGACGCGGCCGGACAGCGGGCCGAGACGAACGAGCGGCGAGCAGCGGCCACCGGGCAGCCGGCCGAGACGACAAGGAGCCCGGAGGCGCTCCCCGACTCCCAGGCGTCGCTGCAGGCCGGCAAGGAGGCGGTGCAGCGGAAGCTGGCCGAGGCGCGCGCCCTGCTGGCGCGGCTGACGGCCGAGGAGCGCGCGCGCCTGGAGCGGGGGCGCGGGGCGGACGCCCGGCACCCGGCCGAGGGGAAGGCGTGCGCCGCGGTGGAAGCGGCCCGCGAGCACCAGGAGCAGGAGCACCAGGAGCACCAGGACCCGCGGCCGGCTCAGGGGGAGCCGGGCTGGACCGGCGGCGCCGGTGCGGCCGACAGCGGCTACACCGCCAAGGCGGACAAGGTGCTGGCCTTCGCCCGCGCCCAGATCGGCAAGCCGTACGTCTGGGGCGCCACGGGCCCCAGCTCGTACGACTGCTCCGGGCTGACCCAGGCCGCGTGGAAGGCGGCGGGCGTCGATCTCCCGCGCACCACCTGGGAGCAGGTCGAGGCCGGCACGCCCGTCGCCTTGGAGGACCTGCGCCCCGGCGACCTGGTGTTCTTCTACGACGACATCAGCCACGTGGGCATCTACCTGGGCGACGGCATGATGATCCACGCGCCCGAGCCCGGGGCGAACGTCCGCGAGGAGTCGATCTACTACCTGCCGGTCCACGGCAGTGTGCGCCCGGCCTGAGCCGTCCCGCTCCCGAGCCCCGGCCCCCGACCGGAGCTTGCCCGGCCCCGGGGGCCCGGCCACGGCTGCCCGGGCGGCGGGGGCTCAGGTCCAGCGGCGGGGGCTCAGGTCCAGAGCGTCGCGATGAAGGTGTTGGCGACCGTCAGCCCGCCGACGGCCCCGAACAGCCCCTTCTCCACCCGCTCCTCGTCCCGCTTGACGTAGACCAGGCCCAGGATGACGACCAGGATCGCCAGCTTCACGCCGATCTTGATGTTGTTCACGGTCTGGTCGTCCGCCTGGTTCAGCCCCACCAGTGCCACGCCGGTGATCAGCATGGTCAGCGCGCCGTGCAGCATGGCGGGCGTGAAGCGCGCCGTACCCGCGCCCATGGCCTTCATCTGGGTCAGGAAGCCGCCCAGGAGGGAGGCGATGCCGATGATGTGCAGCGCGACGAAGACATTGATGAGTACGTCCATGGGCCGGAGCCTAACCGCGGCCATAGCACGCGCTTCCGGTCAGGGTTGCCTCATTCGTCGCATCGGTCACGGCTGATACGGAATAAGGGATTCCAGGCGCAGTGCCCTCCCCGCTTCCCGACCCGGAACTCTCACCTGCGGCCAATAACGGTCACTCTCCCCCACCCCCGTGACGCCCGGGATTAGCGTCCTCCCCCAGGTGGCCGGCTCTCCCCACCGCCGTCTCCCTACTCCCGGGCGGCAGCCGGCCACCCCGCCGACGTACCGACGGGAAGGGACCGCCCCCGTGGCAGCGCACCGCAGACCGAGACAGCGCCCGCCGAGCGGATCGGCGGCCGGCCGCACCGCCGTCATCCTGGCGCTCACCGGGGCGGCCACCGCCACCGCCTTCGAGGGCGCCGGGCACGCCGATCCCCGCCTCACCCCCGCTCAGGTCAAGGCTCGGGTGGACCGGCTCTACCAGGAGGCCGAGGAGGCCACCGAGCGGTACAACGGCGCGAAGGAGAAGGCCGACGAGGCCCGCGCCTCCCTCGACACCCTGCGCGACGAGGCCGCCCGCCGCACCGAGCGCCTCAACGCCGCCCGCAACGGCCTGGGGTCGATCGCCACCGCCCAGTACCGCGACGGCGGACTCGGTCTCGGACCGGTCCTCCAGCTCGCCCTCTCCGCCGACCCGGACAGGTACCTCGACAGCGCCGCCTTCGCCCGGCTGGCCGGCGACCGCCAGGCCGACGCGGTCGCCGCGGTCCGCCACGAGCTGACCGGGATCGCGCAGGTACGGGCCGAGTCCGGAGGGCACCTGCGGGAACTGGAGGCCCGCCGGGCGGAGCTGAGCCGCCACAAGTCCACGATCCGGGGCAAGCTCACCGCCGCCGAGAAGCTCCTCGCCCGGCTCACCGCGGCCGAGCGCGCCCGGTACGCCGACGGCGTCGGCGCGGAGGCCGGGGCCGGCGACCGGACCGGGGAACGCGCCACGCGCGACACCGCCCCGCGCGGCCCCGTCCGGGCGCCGAACGCACGCGCCGCTCAGGCGGTCTCGTACGCGTACGGCGCTCTCGGCAAGCCGTACGTGTGGGGGGCGACCGGGCCGTCGGCCTACGACTGCTCGGGCCTGACCCAGGCCGCCTGGCGCTCCGCCGGGGTCTCCCTGCCGCGCACCACGTACACCCAGATCAACGCCGGGCAGCGCATCCCCCGCTCCGCACTCGCTCCTGGTGACCTGGTGTTCTTCTACTCCGGCATCAGCCACGTCGGCCTCTACATCGGCGGCGGCAGGATGATCCACGCCCCTCGGCCCGGCGCGCCCGTACGGATCGCCCCGATCGACGAGATGCCCTGGGCCGGGGCGACCCGGTTCGCGTAGCCGCCGGACGCTCGTCACCGCGCGGCTGCACACGGCCGCAGCCACAACCGCGCCCGGCGGCCGCAGCCACAGCCCGGTCCGAGCCCGGCGGCCGCGACCGCAGCCCGGTCCGGTCCGGCGCCGCTACCGGCGCGTGCGGGAGGAGGCCGGCACCTCACCGGCGTGACCACCCACGAGGTGCCCTCCGGCGCCGGCCCCGAAGTCCTCGTCGCCGCCTGTGCCGCCGCCCCCGCCGGTGTACGGGCCGTTGTCCGCCGGGGCCTCGCGCATCCGCATCGTCAGCCACTCGAAGACGGACGGCACCTCCCGTACCCAGGTGCTCGTACGGTGGCCGCCCGATACCTGGCGCACGTCGATCCGGGTCGGCGGCCGGGAGACGCCCCTCAGGTCCAGGCCCTGCTGGTACCCGTCGCGCCCGTCCCCGGTGAACAGCATGGTGACCGGCGGCGGCACCGGCGCCGCCTTGAGCATGTTGAGCGGGTTGTGGTCGTGCCGCAGCCGCGGGTCCCTGCCGGTGAGCGACGACGCCTCGGCGCCCGGGTCGTTGTAGCCGGACATGCTGATCGCGTAGCCGTACCGGTCCGGGTGCGCGACCGTCAGCTTCGCGGCGCAATGCGCGCCCGCCGAGAAGCCGGCGACGGCCCACCCGTCGGGCGTGTCGACCGCGCGGAAGGTGTCGATGACCATCTTGCGCACATCGACGCTCAGCCACGACTCCGCGTTGACCTTGCCGGGGATGTTGGCGCAGCCGGTGTCGGTGTCGCCGAGCAGCGTGGACCGCGGGGAGACCAGGATGAAGGGGGCGACCTTGCCCTCCCGCATGAGCGGCTCCAGCTGCTCGCTCGCGTGCAGGCTTCCGAACCAGGACTTCGGTGAGCCGGGGAAGCCGGAGAGCAGCTCGACGACCGGGAACTTCCTGTCCCGGTAGGCCGGGTCGTGGTACTGCGGCGGCAGCCACACGTACACCTCCGCCTCCACCCCGGAGATCCGGCCCTTCAGGGTGGTGCGCTGCACGCCGCTGCCCAGGGCGGGGTCGTCCACGGCCTCGAAGGGCTGGCGGACCTTCGGCAGGTCGGCGACGCGCCGGCCGCCCGTGCCGTCGGGGCCGAGGTCGATCGCGGAGTCGACGTGGTCGGTGGTGCCGAACAGGTCACCCCAGCTGTCGTACAGGGTGTTGGTGTTGTTCACCGCGACGAACACCACCAGGATCGCCGTGAACTGGGCGAACGCCACCATGCCCAGCCGGGCCGCGCCGCGCACGACGGCCGGGCCCCGCAGGCGGGTCCACAGGGCCAGCGGCAGGAGCACGGCGACCACGGCCAGGACGATCGCGGTCACGAAGAAGGGCGTACCCGTCAGGCTCATCACGGACAGTAGGAGGGGCCCGGGGCCGCGCGGGTTGCCACGGTTATGTACCGGTTACCTCACATAGGCCCCGGCTGCCCCTCAGGGCACCCGGGCCCCGGGAACACCGTCGGACGCGCGGCGGTGCCCCCGGGACGGCGTCAGACGAGGCGGCGGGCCGTCGCCCAGCGGGTCAGCTCGTGCCGGTTGGACAGCTGGAGCTTCCTGAGTACCGCCGAGACGTGCGACTCCACCGTCTTCACCGAGATGAACAGCTGCTTGGCGATCTCCTTGTACGCGTAACCACGTGCGATCAGCCGCAGGACCTCGCGCTCCCGCTGGGTGAGCCGGTCCAGGTCCTCGTCGACGGGCGGTGCGTCCGTCGAGGCGAAGGCGTCCAGCACGAAACCCGCCAGCCGCGGTGAGAACACCGCGTCACCCTCCTGGACACGGAAGATCGAGTCGACCAGATCGGTCCCGGTGATCGTCTTGGTGACGTATCCCCGGGCGCCGCCCCGGATGACGCCGATGACGTCCTCGGCCGCGTCCGAGACGGACAGCGCCAGGAAACGGACCGGGCGCTCGGTGTCCGCCATCAGCGGCGCGCAGCGGCGCAGCACCTCGACGCCACCGCCGCCCGGGAGGTGGACGTCGAGGAGGACGACCTCGGGGCGGGTCGCGGTGATCACGCCGACGGCCTGGTCGACGTCGGCCGCCTCCCCGACCACCTCGACCCCGGTCGTCTCGGTCCGGCCGATCTCGGCCTGGACCCCGGTGCGGAACATCCGGTGGTCATCGACGAGCACCACCCGTACCCGCCGCCCGCTGTCCACCGCAGCCGTCGTCTCCTCGGTCATGCGTCCGCCCTCTCCATCTCGAGCTCCACTTCGGTGCCGTCCCCGGGCACCGACCGCAGCCGCGCGGTGCCGCCGTTTCGCTGCATCCGGCCGATGATCGATTCTCGTACGCCCATCCGGTCCCCGGGCACCGCGTCCAGGTCGAAACCCGGCCCTCTGTCCCGTACGGACACGAAGACCGTACGGCCCTCGACCTCCGCGTACACCTGTACGGCCCCACCCGCGCCACCGTACTTGGCGGCGTTGACCATCGCCTCGCGCGCGGCCTGCAGTTGCGCGGTCAGCTTCTCGTCCAGCGGGCAGTCGCCGACGACCACCACCTCCAGGGGCACGCCGTGCTTGTCCTCCACTTCGGCGGCGGTCCGCTTCACGGCCTCGGCGAGCGTCTCCGGCTCCTCCTCCTCGTCCTTGCCGGTGCCCTCCGGCTTGTACAGCCAGTTGCGCAGCTCCCGCTCCTGCGCGCGGGCGAGGCGGCGGACCTGGCCCGGGTCGTCGGCGTTGCGCTGGATCAGGGTGAGGGTGTGCAGGACGGAGTCGTGGACGTGCGCGGCGACCTCGGCGCGCTCCTGGGCGCGGATGCGCATCGTGCGCTCCTCGGAGAGGTCCTGCGACATCCGCACCAGCCAGGGCCCGGCGAGCAGGGCTATGCCGGCCAGGACGGCTATCGCGGCGGTGAGCGCGGTGCCCAGCTGGGCGGCCGAGCCGCGCACCACCATGAAGACGGTCAGGCCCATGCCGACGAGCGCGACGCCGGCCACCCCGCGCGCCAGCTGGAACAGGCGCTTGCTGCGGCCGGACTCCGTCCAGCGGGCCCGGCGGGCATTGTCCGCCTGGCGCCACACCAGGACCACGCCGACACCGACGAGCAGGATGGGCCAGACGTAGCGGTTGGCGTCGCCGCCCAGATCGACGTTGCTGACGAAGACGGCGGCGCCGATCATCAGCGCGATGAGGGCGACGGTCTGCCCCTTGTCCGGCTTGCGGAGCCGGCGGCGGCCGTCGGCGGTGGTCTCGAAGACCGAGCGCGGCTCGGCGGTCCGGCCGCCGACGCCGAGCGGGACGACGATCCAGAAGACGGCGTACAGCAGCACGCCGAGGCCGTCGGCCAGGAACAGCGCGAAGAAGACCAGCCGCACCCAGATGACGGGCAGCCCGAGGTGGCCGGCGAGCCCGCGTGCGACACCGCCGAGCATCCGCCCGTCGGCGCTGCGGTACAGCTTGCGCAGGGGCGGTTCGTCGGTCTCGGGCGGGCGGACGCGGGCGGCGACTGGCATGGTCCGATCGTCACACGCCGCCGGGCGCCCGGACATCAGGGTCGGCCCCCTACTCGCCCCTGAGACCCCGCGGACGGGACGGACAACCGGACCCCGGCCAGCCGCGGACGCGGTCGCGGCCGCAGTCGCGGGGAGGGCGTCCCGCGATGGCCGGGGAGGACGTTTCGCAGGTGCCGCGGAGGACGGTCGCCGGTGGCGCGGCGACATCGGACCGCCGGTGCGAGGAACGCGGCATCAGCCAGGCGGAGCCGGAAACACCGGCACCGGGCCAGGCGGTGTGGGGGAAGGATCAGGGAACGGCCAGGGTCATCCCGGGTGCCACCCGGGCGCGCCGGCCGCCACCATGGACGCATGACGAGCACGCCGCCCGCTCCGCCCGCCTCCGAGGAGGCCCGGCGGACACCCGCCGCCCATCCTCCGCTGCGCCGCTCACCGCGGCACAAGCTGGTGGCCGGGGTGTGCGGCGGGCTCGGACGCCACTTCGACCTGGATCCGGTGATCTTCAGGGTCGTGATCGGCGTGCTGGCCGTGACCGGTGGTCTGGGTCTGGTCTTCTACGGCTTCGCCTGGCTGGTGATCACGTCGGAGGGCGAGGAGGAGAACGAGGCGCGGAGGCTGCTCTCGGGCCGGGTGGAGGGGGCGTCGCTCACCGCGGTGCTGATGGCCCTGGTCGGCTGCGGGCTGTTCCTGTCCATGCTGGGCAGCAGCGGCACGATCTCCTTCGCGCTGCTGGTGGTGATAGCCGTGAGCGGCGCGTCCGTGTGGTCGCAGCGGCGCAGGCTCGCCGTCGACGCCGAGGTGCCGCTGGACCCGGCGGCGGCGCACGCGGCCGCCGAGGCACCGCCGGAGACGCAGGCGCCGCCGCCCCCGGCGGCCCCGTCGTGGTGGCGGGACCCGATCATCAAGGACGGTACGACCGGGCCGGTCGCGCTCGGTTACCTGTGGGGGCCCGAGGACGCGGTGGGCGTGGAGGACGCGCTGCTCGGGCGCCGTGGCAGGGGCGCCCGGGCGCCGGTACCGCCCGCCGCCCGCGGCCCGCGCTCCCTCGGCGGGCCGGTCCTGCTGCTGGCCCTGCTGGCGGGCGCGCTCGGGACGAGCCTGCCGTGGGGGACGCAACCGCTCGGTACGTGTCTGCAGACGGGGCTCGCCTGCGCATTGGGGGTATTCGGGCTCGGCCTGGCGGTGAGCTCCTTCCTCGGCCGGACCGGCCTGGGCACGATCTTCATGACGGTGATCACGGCGGTGCTGCTGGCGGGCGCGTCGCTGATACCCCGGCAGATCGGCACGGAGTGGGTGCGTGCCGAGTGGCGGCCGGCCACCGTCGCGGATGTGCGGCCGCGGTACGAACTGGGCACCGGGGTGGGCACGCTGGACCTGTCCCGGCTGGCCGTGCCGCCCCGGCAGTCCGTGCGCACGGCCGCCGAGATGGGCGCCGGGCAGCTCAAGGTGGTGGTACCGGCGGACGTGACGGTGCGGGTGCGTGCCGAAGTGGCGCTCGGCGACGTGCGGCTGCCCACCGACCCGGCGGGCGACATCGACATCGCTCCGGGCCGGGAGACGACGCGTACGATCGCGCCTCCCCGGGGCACGACCCCGGCGGGCACGCTGGAGTTGACCCTCGACATGGCACTCGGACACGTGGAGGTCACCCGTGCTGCTTCATGAGTTCCGTCCGGGCCGGCTGGTGGCGGGCGCGACCGCCATGACCATCGCCGTGCTGTACGCCGGTGACGCCGCGGGGTCCTGGCGGACGCCGTGGTACGCCGTGGTGCCGCTGCTCTGCGGCGGGCTGTGGCTGGCGGCGACGGCGACCTGGGTCGCCTACCGGATGCGGCGGCGGCGCGCGGCGAGGGCCGCGTCGACGGAGAGCACGGACGCCCCGGCGAGCACCAGCGGCAGCCACGCCATGAGGTAGGCGAGGTCGTTGCCGTAGTAGTACGGGTCGGACTGCCAGCTCACGGTCAGCCACAGGCTCAGCGAGATGAACGCGCCGCCGGCCGCGGCGAGCCGCGCGAACAGCCCGGCGAGGGTGCCGAGGCCCACGGCCAGCTCACCGAAGGCGATCGCCTGCCCGAACGCCTCGGGGTTCTTGAGGGCCAGGTCGACGAGCCACGGCACGGCGGAGGAGTCGCGCACGGAGCGCATGAGCTCGCCCACCGATCCCGTGCCGGACGCCGCCATGAAGCGCTCGTCGGTCAGCTTGTCGAGCCCGGCGTAGACGAACGTGACGCCGAGGAAGATCCGCAACGGGAGCAGGGCGTAGCGCGAGGCGGTCGCCCGCAGGCCGCCCCGCGGCTCGTCGCCGACGGTCCCGTGGCCCGCCCTCGGCCGGTACGTGTGCCCACCCATCGTCCGCCTCCGCCCATGGCTCCGAGGGAACGATTGTCGCTCCCCGGCCGCACCCGGGGATACGCAGGCGCGTCCGATCGCGTTCAACCCGATCGCGTCGATCCGATCGCGCTCAACCCGAACGCGTCGGTCGGCGCGTCGGAACACGAGCGGCCCCCGGGCCGGCCGGCGCACGGCCGCGACCGGGTCGGGCCAGGTCGCGGCCGTGCGGTCAGTCCATCGGCCCCGGGGACCGCGGCACGAGCTCCCACGCCCGCCGCACGGCTGCCGCGACATCCGGAACATCCATGCCGAGGTCCTTCAGCCGCGCGGCGACGGTGGTGACGTCGGTGCGCAGGCGGTGCGCGGCGACGAGCAGATGCTCCAGTCCGACGGTTTCGTCGAGCGGCAGCACGTCGCCGTGGACGGCGGCGTTCTCCTGGAGCAGGAGCATGTCCCGCTCCCTCGGGTGCTCGTCGGGATACACGGCGTCCTGCAGCGTCAGCCCGGCGGCGCGCATCCGGTCGGCCGTATCGAGCACGGTGCTGTTGCTCTGGTTCGCGGTGGTCCATACGTGCGCCGCGGGAACGAGGCCGTTCTCCAGGACGTCCTCCACCCACGCGTCCCGGCCGCTCAGCCGGAGGAGAAGGGCGTCCTCGGCGACGGCGGAGAAGACGGTGTCCCTGCCGAAAACCTCGCAGCCCAGCTCCAGCAGCCGGTTCCTGACCGCGCCGACGGACATCCCCATCTCCCTGGCCTTTTCCACGACGTGCTGCGTGGACACGGGCAGGTCCGGCGGCAGCCATCTCCGCCGCCTGTCGTAACTGTGGCTCAGCAGGCAGAGATCCTCGTCGGCCGGAGCCTCCCACGTGCCACCGGGCGGCTCCGGTACGTGCAGACCCCGCACGCGCAGCCGCTCGGCCGTTTCCTCCATGGTCCAGCCCTTGTCCGCGGACACACAGAGCAGGTGGGCGAGGGGCACCACGGGCCCGGTGTCCCCCGGTCCGTACGGGATCCACGGCACCGAGAGCCGCATCTCCTCCTGGAGTCCGAACCACTCGGGCTCCGGACCGGGAACGGGGTCGACCGTCATGCCGAGCTCGACCAGCAGGGCGCGGGCCTTGACCACCGTGGTGCCGAGGCGCGCGGCGCAGACGGCGACATGGGCGAGCGGGACGGAGCGCCGCGGATCGAGTCCCCGGCGGCTCCGGCCTTCACCGACCGTCACCTGTGTCAGGAGCACCTGGTCGTCGTTGCGGAGCGTGGCGGGGAGGACCTGATCGGGCACCTGGACGGACAACGACCGCAGCCGGTCCCTGACCTCGCTCAGCGACGCGTCCGTCTGGGCTGCCAGCACGTGCAGGTCGAGAAGCGTCACCGGAAGGTTGAGGTCGAGGGGGGAGCCGTCGTACAGCGGAAGCGTGAGCAGCTCGGCATGGTCCGGCACCGGACCCTCGTCCGGCATCCCGGGCACCTCGTAACCATGTGCCTGGAGGAGGAGTGCCGCCTCCCGGGGGGTGCTGGAGTTGAGCCTTGCCAGCCGGTGGACGAAGGGCAGTCCGGCCGCGCGGCGGCCGTTCCGCTCGTCCGGCAACGGACTGGGCCACCTTCCCGATGCGGCCGAGACGTCGTCGGGCCCGGGAAGCTCCCCCTGCGCCTCGAACACCGCCCGGACGTCCGGAATGCTCATTCCGGTCTCCTTGGCGGCGGCGACGATGTGCGCCGCCCGGTCGGAACTCCGCCCGGAGACGTGCACCCATGGCGGGGTGCCGTTCAGCTGGCGGCTCAGGAGCCGCCGCAGGGTGATCGCCTCAGCGCTTTCCGGGGCCCGCAGCGCCTCGCACGGGCGGACGTCCAGACCAAGGTCCTCCAGCAGGTCCAGGATCTCGGCGGGCGACAGCTCGGTGCCGTCGAGCGCCTTCAGGACGTGCCGTGCGCTGACCCGCTCACCGGGGGCGAGGTAGGGGAACCGGCCGTCGGCGTCCGTGCTCAGGACGATACGAAGGGAGGTCAGCGGCACATCCGTGACCGGCAGCCGGTGGCGCGGGGGCCAGCCCAGCTCGTCGAGCCGGGCGATGACCCACTCGTACGCCTCGTGCAGTTCTTCGGCGTAGTCGAGCAGTGCCCCGGGCAGGGGCTCACGGTCCCAGGTCACACCGCCGGGGCCGCTGTCGAACCCGAGGACGACGCTGTCCGACGGCAGCGCCGGCCGCAGCACCGCCGTGGTGAGGTCCGGCGGGCAGAGCTCCTCGCCCAGCGCGGCGCGCACGTCGTCGGCGAAGTGTGCGACGAGCCGCCAGAGCAGGATGTGCTCCGGCATCGTCGGGCTCCACGTCGCCTCGTACGTGCGGCCTGATCGCGAGGTGAAACCGCGGAGCCAGCTGTTCCGGAGCTCACGGTCCCCCGCGAAGTAGCCCGTCCGGGCCATGTCGATGACAGCGCCGTCCAGCTCCCGTTGCGCCCGGCGCGCGATGAGCCCCTCCACCACGGCATCCGCCAGCCTGGGAGCCGTCCGCGTGATGTCTCCCAGCCACCGCTCGGTGCACACCTCGCTCTCCGCGAGCCGGTTCGCCGACTGCTTCCTGCGCAGGAGGGCGAAGACGGTGCTCGTGACGTCGTCGACGACGCGGCGGCGGTCCACGGACAAGCGGGGTGCGCGCGGGTCCCCCTCGCCTTTGATGGCCTTCCCCTTGAGGTTGATCACCGCACCGCGCACGTCCATCTTCTCGGCGACGCGCCGCTCCCCGGTGCGGCGGTCGGTGGTGAACCAGCAGCCGTCGACGGCGATGCCGTCCACGAGCAGCGCTCCGCCCTCCTCGCACCAGAAGACCTCAGCCTTGTCGTCGGCGACGACGGCGCCGCCGGCGGAGAGGGCGGGGTGGGGACCGGTGTTGAGCCGGCTGCGGTACTCGCCCGGGAGCCAGGTGTCCTCGTCCGCGGGTCCGTTCACCGGCCGGTACCAGGCCTCCGTGTGGAACTCCGCGACGCCCAGGACCGAGCGCAGCACCTGCACGCAGGACAGGTCCGTGGCGTCCTCCCTGAGCCACCAGCGCACCCGCGTTCCGCAGGGGTCGTCGCAGAAGGCGGTCTCCTCCTCGCTGGTGGTCACCTGGAAGAGGTGGTCGGGGCCGGCGATCGCGACCTTGAGCAGGGGCCCCTCGTCACGCCGGGAGTCGGACTTCCGGGTGGTGATCTCCACTTCGTCGGCGAGCATGAAGTAGCTGAGCACGCCGATCCCGAAGCGGCTGTTCTCCTGGAACGGGATGCCCAGGTCCTCCCAGATCTGCCGCTCCTCCTGGAACGACGGGAGATCGGCCAGCCGGACGCCGCCCTGGGCGAACGCCTGCAGCAGTTCGACGCGCCCCATGCCCGAGCCGTTGTCGACGCACTCCAGGTACATCCGGTTGCCTTCGACGCCCTGGGAGACGGTGATGCGCCCCGCCCAGGTCCGCTCGTAGCCCCGCTCCATGGCCAGGCGTTCCTGCCGCGCCCACCGGACGCGGCACGCGTCCATGGCGTTCTGGTACAGCTCCCGCAGGGCGAAATGCCGCTCCTGGTACAGCTGCTCCCCCACCAGCAGTTCGCGCACCTTGGTCCCGTCGAGCTCGAACCGCCGCACGACCGGCAGGAACCTGGGCCGGCCCGACTCGGGGTCCTGCACCGGCCGCACCTCGACGTCCGACGCGCGCAGCGGCAGGCCGGACAGCTGCCGCCGGTCGAGGTCGCCGCACAGCAGCCGGTCCAGAGTCGTCACGTGCTCCTGGAAGGCGGCCATCAGCGCGGGGTAGTCGCAGGCGGCCCGCAGCCGCACGATCCCGCCCGAGGCGTCCCCGGCGGACGGGATGATCCATTCCGCCTCGCCGACCGCCCGGCGGACGTGGGCGAGGCCGATCCGGTCGGTGCCGCCGATGTGCTCGACGAGCACCACCGGCAGTTCGTCGGTGTCCAGCGCCATGATCTGCGCGGCGCACAGCAGCGGCCCCACGACCTCCAGGCGAACCTCCGG
Source organism: Streptomyces sp. NRRL S-118 (assembly GCF_000716335.1). GTDB lineage: Bacteria > Actinomycetota > Actinomycetes > Streptomycetales > Streptomycetaceae > Streptomyces. The sequence goes on from NZ_JOBL01000099.1 coordinate 99,506, forward strand.
GTCCGTGCCGTCCGACGCGCTCCCGAGCAGGTCGGTCAGCACCTCGCCGCCGTGCTGCATCACCTGGAACAGCCGGCCCATCCGCTGGCTGGTGCACAGCTCGGTCAGTTCGTCGGTGCTCCGCAGCATGCGCCGCATGAAGGTGGAGCACTCGCTCGTGTGCCGGTGGAAGTCCCCCGGCCTGGCGTGGGTCCGGTGGGTGACCCACGCCGTGACGACGTCCCGGTCCCGCCTGCGCCGCCGCGCGTCGACGGTGGTGTCGGTCTGCCGCCGCAGTCGCGGGTACGAGGACCACTCGTCGGCCAGGTCCCGGTCGGCGCGCGACACCAGCTTGACCCGGAAGCCGTGGTACAGCGCGGGGGCCAGCGCGAGCAGCGCCGCCTCGGCCGCCGAGAAGCGCACCTCCCGCGGCAGGGCGCGGATCAGCTCCGACAGCCGGCTCGCCGCCCGCTGGTCGGCCTCCCAGTCGAGCCACGGGTCGTCCTGCACCCGGGGCGGGACCTGTTCCAGCCAGGTGCGGAGGTTGCCGATCACGGTCAGCACCTCGTCGCGGTACGCCTCGGCCTCGGCCCGGTCGTCCACCCGGCGCCACGCCTCGTGGTCGCGTATCCGCTGCTCGCGCACGCGGTGCGGCTGCTCGCGGACGGGCAGCAGCGGGAAGAGCCGGCCGCAGGATCCCTCGCCGAGGGCGGGCCGCTGCGGCGGCAGGGGGTGGGGCTGCCGGGCGCCGATGTCGGCCATCGCGTCGGCCAGCCGCCCGGTGAGGGCCTCGCCGCGGAGGTCCCCACGGGCATCGGCCAGCACCTCCCGCAGCGCCTGGGTGAAGAGGCTGTAGCGGCCCCCCGGGGCGCCTTCGGTCCCGCCGACGGCGGCCTGTTCCGCCGGTTCGCAGGCCATCAGGAAGCCGAGCTTGTCGGTGCCGCGCGGGGCGTCGTACAGCGGCCCGCCGGCGGCGCTGTCGAGCGGGTCCCTGTCGCGGCAGGCGTCGACGACGAAGAGGACCTTCTCGGCTCGGCCGGCGTTGACCGGGTCGCCCCAGCCGTCGTCCAGGTCGACGTTGGTCTGCTTCAGCGTCTTGATCCCGCCCGCCGACGAGGGGACCGAGTCCGCTCCGGCGAACCAGTGCTTGCCGCCGTACTCGAACCCGTGGCCGCTGAGGTAGACGACGAGGTGCTCACCACGCCGGCCGCTGTCGATGAAGGACTCGATGCGCCGGATCAGTTCGGCGGACGTGGGATCGTCGCAGCCGCTGTCCGGATCGATCTCGTACCCCTGGTCGGCGAGGGCCTCGGCCACCTGCGCGTACTCGTCGCGGAGGTAGGCGAGGCCCGGCCAGTTCTCGTAGGCGGGGACGAAGAGCAGGAGTGCGCGGTGGGCCCCCATCCCGGCTCAGCCGGCCGTGCGGCTGTCGGGCGCCTGGAACACCAGGGTGATGGCTCCCTTGCCCTGCACCTCGCTGGTGCCGATGAGCTGGAAGCCGCCCTTGGCGGACACCTCGAAGGAGACCTGCACCTCGCGCAGCGGGAACGCCGAGCCGGGCTCGGCGACCCGCTCGAAGATCTCGCGCAGCGCGGCGACGTTCCTCTCCACGCTCTCCCGGAACCGCTCCGTGGCCACGGACACGGCGGCGACGTCACGCACCCCGCGCCGGCCCTTGAAGACGACCTCGGCCGAGGAGTCGACGCCCTCGCCGTCGACGAGGATCTCCAGCTCACGCGCCGGCCGCACCGGCTTCCTGTCGTCACCGCTGTACACCGTCATGCCGTGCCCACGTTCCCTTCGTCGACGTCATCGTCCCGACCCTGGCGATCGTACGGAGACCGGCCCAACTTCCGCCGGAAAAACGGAGGTTGTCATGCCGTCACATCGATGACCATCCGGTTGGTCACCGCTCCGGACGCGGTGACGACCTGGACGTCGGTCCAGCCCGGCGCCACCTCCCGCGGGACGGTGATCAGCGGCGCCAGCAGCCCGCCGTGCGCCCGGTGCAGGTGGGCGGCCCCGGTCAGCAGGACGCCCATGACCGCCGCGGCGGCGGCAGCGGTGACGCGGGCCGCCGTCCAGCCCGCGTCACCGGTCCATGCGGCCGCCGCCTGCCCCAGGACCATCAGCGCGACGGCGCCCCACACCGCGTACGCGTGCGGCGGCGGACGGAGTGCAGCCATGCCTCGCGCAGCGCGGGCACCCGTTCGGTCACCACCTGCGCGGAGCGGGTCAGCTCGTCGGACACCCAGCGCCGCGACGCGCCGTCCGGTATGCCCCGGCCCGCGGCGAGCTCGTCGCGCCGGGCTCCGAAGGCGGCCACCGCCCGCCGGTGCTCCTCGCGTGCCTCGTGCGTGCAGCAGCCGCACCGCCTCGCCTCGCGCACCGCCATGCGGGCCCCTTCCCATGTCTCGACACCCGACAAGGAAAAGGAATTCTTTCGTACGAACGATCGCGCACACACCTCTCGCCGGAGTGAAAGGCGGCCCCGCGAATTGACCCGGGACATTGACGCCCGCCGCGCGCGGCGGCGCCGCGACTCGTCGCCGGACCCGGTATCAGTCGAGGCTCGTGGGCGCGCCGGTCCGCCGCCACAGCGGCTGGAAACTCACCCACGCCGCCAGGTCGCTCCCGAGCTGCTCGCGCGTCGCCACCGCGTCCCGGTGCGCGATCGGCACCGTCCTCCCCGCCGCCCGCGCGGCCAGCTGCACCTGGGCGCACCGCTCCATCGAGATGAACCACCAGGCCGCCGCGTCGACCGAGTCGCCGACCGTCAGCAGCCCGTGGTTGCGCAGGATCACCGCCTTGCACCCGCCGAGCGCGGCGGCGATCCGCCGCGCCTCCCCCGTGTCCACGGCAACACCCGTGTACGCGTCGTACAGCACGTGGTCCTCGTAGAAGGCGCACGCCTCCTGCGTGAGGGGCTCGAGCAGCTCGCCGAGCGCGGCCAGCGCCCGCCCGTACGGCGAGTGCGCGTGCGCGACGGCGACCAGGTCGGGCCGGGCCCGGTGGACCTCGGCGTGCACCGCGAAGGCGGCCTGGTTGACGCGCTCGCCGCCCTCGACCACCTGACCGTCGCCGTTGACGAGGACCAGGTCCCGGCCGGTGAGCCCGGCGAGCGGCGCCCCGAAGGGGTTGACCCAGAAGCAGTCGGGCAGCTCGGGGTCGCGCGCCGTGATGTGCCCGGAGACGCCGTCCTCGTACCCGAACCGCGCGAAGATCCGCAGCGCTCCCGCCAGCCGTTCCTTGCGGTGGGCCCGTTCGCCGGCGGCCGACTCGTGGCGGGGCGGCAGCGGGAAGGGGAGCCGCTCGACCGGTACGGGTGCGACCGGCCGCGGAGCGACCGGTGCGGGTCCCGTCGGTGCGGGTCCCGTCGGTGCGGGTCCCGTCGGTGCGGGGGGTACGGCTGTCGGCTCCGGGGGCTCGGCCATGGCGGGACGTTACCGCCGGTCACCGCCACTGGCCAGACATACGACGAAGCCGCCGTCCCCGCTCGGGGGACGACGGCTTCAGGTCCGGGAGGGGATCACTCCCACTCGATGGTGCCCGGCGGCTTGCTGGTGACGTCCAGCACCACGCGGTTGACGTCCCGCACCTCGTTGGTGATGCGCGTCGAGATCCGCGCCAGCACGTCGTAGGGCATGCGCGTCCAGTCCGCCGTCATCGCGTCCTCGGACGAGACGGGGCGCAGGACGATCGGGTGGCCGTAGGTCCGCCCGTCACCCTGGACGCCCACGCTGCGCACATCGGCGAGCAGGACGACCGGGCACTGCCAGATGTCGCGGTCGAGACCGGCTGCGGTGAGCTCCTCGCGGGCGATCGCGTCGGCCTCGCGCAGCAGGTCCAGGCGCTCCTTGGTGACCTCGCCGACGATCCGGATACCGAGACCCGGGCCGGGGAACGGCTGCCGCTGGACGATCTCCTCCGGCAGGCCCAGCTCCGCGCCGACCATCCGGACCTCGTCCTTGAACAGCTTGCGCAGCGGCTCGATCAGCTTGAACTCGAGGTCCTCGGGGAGCCCACCCACGTTGTGGTGGGACTTGATGTTGGCGGTGCCGGTGCCGCCGCCCGACTCGACCACGTCCGGGTAGAGCGTGCCCTGGACGAGGAACTCCACGGGGTGGTCGTGCGGCGCCTCGGCCACGATCTCGGCCTGAGCCTGCTCGAAGACCCGGATGAACTCCCGGCCGATGATCTTGCGCTTCTCCTCGGGGTCGGAGACCCCGGCGAGCGCCTTCAGGAACCGCTCCTGCGCGTCGACGACCTTGAGCTGGACGCCGGTCGCCGCCACGAAGTCCTTCTCGACCTGCTCGGTCTCGCCCTTGCGCATCAGGCCGTGGTCGACGTACACGCAGGTCAGCTGGGAGCCGATGGCCTTCTGGACGAGGGCCGCCGCGACAGCGGAGTCGACACCGCCGGACAGGCCGCAGATGGCGCGCTTCTCGCCGACCTGCGCGCGGATCGCCTCGATCTGCTCCTCGATGACGTTGCCGGTGGTCCAGTCGGGACGCAGGCCGGCGCCGCGGTAGAGGAAGTGCTCCAGGATCTGCTGGCCGTGCGTGGAGTGCATCACCTCGGGGTGGTACTGCACGCCGTACAGCTTCTTCTCGTCGTTCTCGAAGGCCGCGACCGGCACGACGTCCGTGGACGCGGTGACGGTGAAGCCCTCGGGCGCGGCGGAGCAGGCGTCGCCGTGCGACATCCACACCGGCTGCTCGGCCGGGGTGCCCTCGAAGAGGGTCGAGGAGGTCTTGGAGACGTGCAGCGGAGTACGGCCGTACTCGCGCGCACCGGTGTTGTCGACGGTGCCGCCGAGGGCCGTGGCCATCAGCTGGAAGCCGTAGCACATGCCGAAGACGGGGACGCCGGCCTCGAAGATCTCGCGGTCGAGCTGCGGCGCGCCCTCCTCGTACACGGAGGACGGGCCGCCGGAGAGGATGATCGCCTTCGGGTTCTTGGCCAGCATCTCGGCCACCGGCATGGTGGACGGGACGATCTCGCTGTAGACCCGGGCCTCACGGACGCGACGGGCGATGAGCTGGGCGTACTGCGCGCCGAAGTCGACGACCAGTACGGCGTCGGGCGCGGCAGCGGGATTCGCTGATGACACTACGGCGGCCTTCCGGCGGAGGAGGGGTCTGTATGTCGATTCTACCGGCGTGGCCGGCGCACCCTTCGTCTCACCATCCGAACCCGCACCGGCCCCGCCCGGCGGATGGTCCATACTGGCCGCATGCACAAGCTCCCGACCTTCGCGTTTACCTATGGCACCGGCCCGTCCGGCTGCCATGGTCGTGCTGCTTGAGCATCTGACAAGCGACTTCCCAGGCGCCCCGGGCCGACAAGGTCCGGGGCGCCTGTCGTTTCCCGGCCCGCGTCACCGCCCGGGGCACCGCCCACCCAGCGAGGAGCCCCCGCCATGACCGCAGTCCACACCGACAAGACCGGCGCCCGCACCGACGAGGCGGCCGAGGTGATCACCGGCGCGCGTGAGCGCATCGACGCGCTCGACGACCGGATCATCGGCCTGATCCAGGAACGGATGGCCGTCTCGGCCGTCATCCAGGAGGCCCGTATCTCCTCCGGCGGCCGCCGCGTGAACCTCGCGCGCGAGATGGAGGTGCTGGCGCACTACCGGTCGGCGCTGGGCAAGCCGGGCACCTCGCTGGCGATGACGATGCTGGAGCTGTGCCGGGGCCGGATCTGAGTTCGGGCGCGCTCTCACCCGTACGGCGCGTGACCGCACCGCACCGGGCTTCGTTGGATCGGTTGTCCGTGTCAGCCAGGGGCGGGCCGAAGAAACCACGCGTGGCTCCGCTGGAGCGTGTGGCACACCCCTCGGGTGTGTCGTGGGACCTCGCTCCAGCGTGCGTGACCGGACGGCAGGGGACAGCAGCCCGGTCACCCGAAAAAGCGGTCGGCTCCGGGGACGCCCGGAGCCGACCGCATCCGGCCGGACGGTCCCCCGTCCCGTCCGCACCCCACATCTCCACACCGGCTCACCGAGCGGCGCCCCTCCTCCCCCTCCGCGCCGCCACTCCCGGCACCGGCGCCGCCCCTGACGCCGCTGCCGACGACCAAGGGCCCCGCGGTACGGGACTACCGCGGGGCCCTTGCGCGTCGCTCGCCACTGTCCAGAGTGGGCCGATCGACCCGACCAACCTCAGCCGTCCCTTCACCATGCTCAATGTCCCCACTGCACTGCCACGAGATGCCTGAGGCCTTCCGCTCTCGTTGCTGCTGCTCGCGGTGAAGCTTCAACGAGCAGAGGAAACGGGCGGGCAGGGCGATGCGGCGCTCGGAGGCCCGCGTCTTGGTGGGCAGCGTGGTGAGCCCGCCTGCGCTGGTGCGTTGGAGTGTGCGGCGGATGGCGGCGGTGCCCGCGTCGAGGTCGAGGTCTTCCCAGCGCAGGCCGAGGAGTTCACCCTTGCGGAGTCCGGTGCGGAGGGCGACTTCGTACAGCCGGTCGGCGCGGGCTGCTTCGAGGAACTGGCGGGCTTCGCGGCTGCGGTGAGCGGACGGAAACGCAGTCCACCGACGCCGCTGCAACAACCAGCCACACCCGCGTGACGCAGGCCACATAAAGATTCTGTCAGCTCCCGTACAACCGTTCCCACCCGCCACAGGTCATGCATGCGGAACCAACGGCCCCGCCTGTGACCCCACCACGGGAGACGGCCCCCCACGCTCCGTGCCGCTGGATGCGGTACGCCAGACCATGAGGTCTTGAATGAAGCTTCGCCGCGCCATGGCGGTCGCCGCCGCGACCGCCGTCATCGCTCCTGCCGCCTTCCTGGCGGCTCCGGCCGCGTACGCGACGGAAGGCACCACCAGCACGACCTCCTCCGGCACCACCGAGGGCCAGGGCTCCACGACGCCGGACACGACGACGCCCGACACGACGACTCCGGACACGCCGGAGACCTCGGACGACACGAAGCCCGCCGAGGGCACCGACCCGGCGGACGACGCCGAGCCGGCGGCCGAGGGCGACAAGCCGGCCGACGACACGAAGCCCGCGGAGGGCGACAAGCCCGCCGACGAGAAGCCGGCCACGGACGACAAGCCGGCGGCCGAGAAGCCCGCCGAGGACGCGGAGCCCGGCAACGAGGAGATGCCGCCCTACTGCGAGGAGCTCGACGAGAGCTTCCAGGAGGCGGCCCTCGAGGCCGAGATCTCTGGGCTCCCCGGCAAGATCGTCGCCGGCAGCGGCTGGGAGGAGTTCACCCTCACCGTCTCCAACAAGGGGAAGGTCGACCTCAAGGAGGTCGTTCTCTACGCCGAGATCGAGAACTACGAGCTCGATCCGTCCAAGTTCCTCAGCCCGTACGTCGACCTCCAGTTCCGCCTCCCGGACACCGGCGAGTGGGTCACCATCGGTGACAAGGAGCTGGCCGGCGACTACTTCTGGAGCGTCGAGACCATGAAGTCGAACGACTTCGTGAAGGCCGACCTGCGTGTCAGCATCGACAAGAACGCTCCGGCCGGTGACAGCTACAGCTTCGGTTCCGGTGCTTACCTGGGCGACGTCAAGGGCCAGGAGTGCATCGCCGAGACCGGCACCGAGATGGACTTCACCGTGCTGAAGCCGGGCTCCAGCAACCCTGACCCGGGCGAGGCGAAGCCGGGCGAGGGCAAGCCGGAGGGGAAGCCCGGCCCGGACACCAAGCCGCAGGGTGAGGCCAAGCCGCTGCCCGTCACCGGCAACCTCGCCGAGACCGGATCGTCCTCGATGCTGCCGACCATCGGCCTCGCCGGTGGCATCGCCATCGTCGCCGGTGCCGGTGTCGTCTTCGCGCTGAAGCGCCGCAACGGCGGCTCCGCCGCGTAAGCGGTACCACGGACACGGGAGGCGCTGCGCTCGGAGGGGGGTGCAGCGCCTCTCGCATGTGCGGTCACGGCTTGGGCGGGACCGCCGGGATGCCGAGGAACGGGAGCTTCAGGGCCCCGAAGGCTTCCGCCGGGACCGCCGGGGACTTGGGCTCGACCGGGGCCAGGCGTTCGTACGCGACGCCCTGCGCCGGGCGGGGGTCCTCCTCGCCCTTGTTGGGCCAGAACGACATGGCCCGCTCCGCCTGCGCCGTGATGGTCAGGGACGGGTTCACCCCGAGGTTCGCGGAGGCGGCCGCGCCGTCGACGACCGAGATCCCCGGGTGGCCGTAGAGGCGGTGGTACGGGTCGATGACGCCGTCCTCCGCGGACGCGCCGATCACACAGCCGCCCAGGAAGTGCGCGGTGAGCGGGGTGCCCATGAGCTCGCCGACGTTCGAGCCGGCGAAGCCGTTGATCTCCTCGGCCAGCAGGGACGCGGCGCGCGTGCCCTCGGGGATCTGCTTCGGGTTGGGAGCGCCGTGGCCCTGGCGGGCGGTGAGCAGGCCCTTCCCCAGGCCGTCCCGCTTGCGGTACGTGGTCAGCGAGTTGTCCAGCGACTGCATGACCAGCCCGATGATGGTCCGTTCCGACCAGCGCCGGTTGGACAGCGAGCGCATCGTCAGCAACGGGTGGCGGGCCACGTTGCCCAGCCAGGCCCGCACCCGCCGCTCCGCGTACGGCACCTGGAGGATGGACAGCGAGCCCATCGCGTTGGAGCCCTTGCCGTAGCGGACCGGCTCGATGTGGGTGTTGGCGTCCGGGTGGATCGACGAGGTGATGGCCACGCCCTGCGTGAAGTCCACCCGGCGGTGGCCGTGGCGCTTGCGGTAGCGGCGATCGGTGGTCTGCGAGCCGACCAGGGCCTCGGAGTTGGTACGGGTGAGCTCGCCGAGGCGGGAGGAGACCCGCGGCAGCTTCCCCTCGTCCTTCATCCGGTGCAGCAAGGTCTGCGTGCCGTACGTGCCCGCGGCGACGACCACGTACCGGGCCCGCAGCGTCCGCGGCGCGGACTTGCGGCGGCGGTGCGTGGGGACGGTCGAGACGGCGTAGCCCCGGCCGGAGGGTGCTTCCGTGATGGCGGTGACCGTGGTCATGGGGTGGATGACGGCCCCGGCCTTCTCGGCGAGGTAGAGGTAGTTCTCGGTGAGGTTGTTCTTCGCGCCGTGCCGGCACCCCGTCATGCACTCGCCGCACTCGGTGCAGGCGCGGCGGGACGGGCCCGCGCCGCCGAAGTAGGGGTCCTCGACCTGCTGCCCCGGCTTGGCCTTCGCCGTGCCGTCGGCGTCCTTGCCGTCGCCGAAGAAGACCCCGACGGGCGCCAGGTGGAAGGTGTCGCCGACGCCCATCGCCTCGGCGGCGGCCTTCAGGTGCACGTCGGAGGGGGTCATGGTCGGGTTGAGCCGTACGCCGAGCATGCGCTTGGCCTGGTCGTAGTACGGGGCCAGCTCCGCCTGCCAGTCGGTGATGGACGCCCACTGCTTGTCCTGGAAGAACGGCGCGGGCGGTACGTAGAGGGTGTTGGCGTAGTTGAGGGAGCCGCCGCCGACCCCGGCGCCCGCCAGCACCATCACGTTGCCGAGCAGGTGCACGCGCTGCAGCCCGTACAGGCCGAGAGCCGGGGCCCACAGGTAGTTGCGCAGGTCCCAGGAGTTCTTGGGGAGCGTCCGGGAGGTGAAGCGGCGGCCGGCTTCCAGGACGCCGACGCGGTAGCCCTTCTCGGTCAGGCGCAGGGCCGAGACCGAGCCGCCGAAACCGGAGCCGATGACGACGACGTCGTAGTCGTACTCGTGGTCGTCGTCACCGGGGACGTGGCCGGCGACGTGCGTGGCGTCGTCGGTGTCGGTCGGTTTTTGGGCAGGGGGGACCTGGGACATGGACTCTCCTCGTACCAAAAGGTGCTGAAACGGGCGGTCGCCGGGGGCGTGCGGCGGCTCCGGGCTCCTGGCGGCGCCCCTAGCGGAAGCGGAGCGCCTTCATCAGCCGCAGGCTGCGGCTCATGAACTCCGCGTACTTCTCGTCGTCCATGCCGAACGAGGGCGCGAGCGGCATCAGCCGCTGCTGCGCCACCGTCTGGGCCTCGGTGTACTTGAGGATGCCCTCGGAGCCGTGCCGGCGGCCGAGCCCGGAGTCCTTCATGCCGCCCATGGGCGACTGGACGCTGCCGTACGCCGGGGCGTACCCCTCGTTGATGTTGACCGTGCCGGTGCGCAGCTTCGCGGCGATCTCGTGGCCGCGGCGGCCGTCCTTCGTCCAGACGCTGGCGTTGAGGCCGTACGCGGTGGCGTTGGCGCGCTCCACGACCTCGTCCTCGTCCCTGAAGCGGTAGAGGGAGACGACCGGGCCGAAGGTCTCCTCGGCGCACACCGCCATCGGCTCCTGGACACCCTCCAGGATGGTCGGCTCGTAGAACAGCGGGCCGATGTCGGGACGGGCGACGCCGCCCGCGACGACCGTGGCGCCCTTGGCGACGGCCTCCTCGACGTGCCGGGTGACGGTCTCCAGCTGCCGCTCACCGACCAGGCAGCCCATGTCGGCGCCGTACGCGAGGGAGTTGCCGAGCCGCATCGCCTTCGTACGGGCGGCGAAGCGCTCCACGAAGTCGTCCGCGATCGACTCGTGCACGTACAGCCGCTCGATGGAGATGCAGAGCTGTCCGGCGGAGGAGAAGCAGGCGCGGACGGCGCCCGCGGCGGCCTTCTCCACGTCCGCGTCGTGGAGGACCAGCATGGCGTTCTTGCCGCCCAGTTCGAGGGAGACGCCGACCAGCCGGGCGGCGGCGCCCTGGGCGACCTCGCGGCCGGTGCGGGTGGAGCCGGTGAAGGAGACGTAGTCGGCGTGCTTGACGACCTCGGGGCCGACGACCGGGCCCTCGCCGAGGACGACCTGGAAGACCTCCGCCGGGAGTCCGGCCTCCACGAGGAGGTCGCGGGCCCACAGAGCGGTGAGCGCGGTCTCGGTGTCGGGCTTCATGACGACCGCGTTGCCGGAGACGAAGGCGGGCAGCGCGTCGCCGACGGACAGCTCCAGCGGGTAGTTCCAGGGCGCTATCTGGCCGACGACCCCGCGCGGCTGGCGCAGCTCGGTCACCTTGGTGAGCGTCGGCACGACACCGGTGTGGCGCTTCGGCTTCAGGTACGCGGCGGCGCGGCGGCCGTAGTGGCGGGCGGCGACGGCGACGGCCTGGACCTCCTCGTGGGCGTGCAGCCTCGCCTTGCCCGTCTCCAGCTGGATCAGGTCGAGCACCTCGGCCTGCCGCTCCAGCACCAGGTCGTGGAAGCGCAGCAGGACGGCGGCGCGGGCGCGCACCGGCATCGCGGCCCATACGGGCTGGGCGGCACGGGCCCGCGCGAACGCCTCGGCGACGTCCTCGGGCGTGGACTCCGGCAGCTCCGCCAGCTGCTTGCCGGTGAACGGCGAGTGGTTCGCGGTCCGGCCGGAGCCGACGACTCCTCGGGTGAGCTGGGCGACCACCTCGGGCGTGACCACGTCGGCGGCGGTGCGCGCACCGGCCGGGGCGGGCGCCACCGGGTTCGTACCGATCGGCTTCGCACCGTCCGGCTTCGTACCTGCGGGGGCAGCGGGGGCGGTCTGCGCGTTCGTCGTGGAGCCTGCCGTGGAGTCCGTCGTGTCGGTCATGGGGGCGAGGGTATTCGGAATGACACCCGCGCGGTACCCGCCGGTAACAGCTTTTCACCGACCACTCACACCACGCCAGTGAACGCTGGCAAATAAGCCCTGATCAGGGCTGCCGCACCCGGAACGAGTCCAGCACGGTGTCGAAATGGCGCTTGAGCTCATCGAGGCGCGCGAGCGGCGCCGAGACCCACACGCTGTACGTCCGGCCGCCCTCGTCCCAGCAGATGTCGTACGTGCGCCGGGGGCCGCCCTGCGCTCCCCGGGCGGCAGGGAAGCCGTCCCAGGTGAACTCGCGCAGCGCGGCGGGCAGACCGTTGTACGTGGTGGGGGTGACCTTCGCCGCGCGGTAACCGGGGTTGTCGACCGGGCCGTCGGCATGGGAGCGGCGCATGGCCGCGAGCGGGCCGCCCGTGACGGGCTGCCCGATGCGGACACCGATCCGCACCGCCCGGTCGGGCGACATGTAGTAGACGCGCTTGCCGTCGGTGCTGCGGAGGTACCCCTCGGGGACGATCAGCGAGAAGCCGCCCGGGTCCACGACGGCTCGGTACCCGGCGGGAACCGGCGTGGACCGGGTCGGGGCGGGGGCCGGGGCCGGATTCCGGGTCGGCGAAGGGGCGGGGGCGGGGGCGGCGGAGGACGTGGGTCTCTCCTGGGGGGAGGCGGTGACCGTCGTCACGGGCGGCACGGCGTGGCTGCCGCCGCGGTTGTTCACGAGGTCCTCGCGCACGAGGAGCAGGGCCGCCCCGCCGGCCCCGGCAAGGGCGGCGGCGAGCACGACGGCGGCGATGACGGGAGTGCGTGCCGGGCTCCGCGCCGGCTGCGTACGGGTCCGGGTGGTGGGGGACGTGGCGGCAACGGCGGCCGTGGCCGCGGTCGTTCCTGCCGCGACTCCCGCGGTGGCGGCCCTCACGGCGGCCACCGTCGCGGCGTCGGCCGCGGCCGCGGCGGCCCCTGGGCCTGGTCCGGGTCCGGGTCCGGGTCCGGAAGAGGATGCGGTCGGCGCCGGCGCGGTGGGCTCGGTCGGGTCGCGGGGGTCGGCGGGGGCGGACGGTACGGACGGGGGTGCCGGTGCCTGCGGCGTGGCCCGGGTGGACGGCGCGTACGGAGCGGACGGAGCGGACGGATGTGATGGGCCGGCCGGTGACGACGGGTCCGACGGGGTGGCCAGGGCAGTCGGGTCCGGAGGGGCGGACGGGTCCGGAGGGGCGGACGGAGTGGGCGCGGCGGATGACGGCGGCGGGGCGGGGGCGGCCGGTGACGCGTACGGGCCGTCAGAGGCCGGGCCGGCCGCGGTCGCGGCGTCGTCGTCGTACGGCGCACGAGGTCCGTACGGCCCGTACGGCTGGTACGGCCCGTACGGTTCGTACGACTCGTAGGGCTCGTACGTTTCGGAGGAATCAGGGGGCTCGTGCGCCCGCGACGACTCGGAGGCCCCGTACGGCTCCTGTCGCTGCGAGCGCCGGGACGGCCAGGGGAGCGAGGAACGCGCGGAGCGCCCGGACCTCTCGGGCCGCTCGGGGTCCGGGGGGCGCCGCGATGGCGGGAAGTGCTGGGACTCCTGCTGCTCCTGGGATGACGGATGGTCCTGGGACCGCTGATGCTCCTGCCCGGCGTCCTGGGACGGCTGCCGGCCCCGCGGCGACGACTCCTCCGGCTCGGAGGCGGCTCTGGGCGCGCGGTTCCACCGGTACCGCTGGCCCCCGCGATCCCTGCGGCCGGCCCGGCCGGCACGACCGGCGCGCTCGGAACGGTCGGCGCGCTCGGAACGGTCGGGGCGGTCGGCGTCGGGGCGGTGCCCGGGGTCCGGCCGGTACAGCGGGGTCGTCCCCGTGACGACGTACGCCTCCAGCAGCCGCTCCGCCTCCGCCGCGCGCATCCTGCGCTCCGGGTCGCGCTCCAGCAGCGCCCGTACGACGGGGAGCAGCGGTCCGGCCGCCGCCGGTGTCCTGACGTCCTCCTCGACGACCGCGTGCAGCACGCCGCCCAGCGAGTCCCGGTGGAACGGCGACTGGCCCGTCAGCGCCGCGCACAGCAGCGCGCCCAGCGACCACAGGTCCGTCTCCGGCCCCGCCTGCGCGCCCTGCATGCGCTCGGGGGCGGTGTACTCGGGGGAGCCGACGAACATCCCCGCCTCGGTGAGCGTCGTCGCACCTGCCAACTGTGCGATGCCGAAGTCGGTGAGGACGACCCGCCCGGTGCCGTCCTCCAGCAGGACGTTGGCCGGCTTGAGGTCCCGGTGCAGCACCCCCAGGGCGTGCGCGGCGCGCAGCGCGCCCAGCAGGGCGAGTCCGATGCGCGCCGCCTCCGTCGCGTCGACCGGGCCCCGGAGCGCCAGCAGTTCGGCGAGGGAGACGCCCTCGACCAGCTCCATCACGATGTAGGGGGTGCCGTCCTCCTCGACCACGTCGTGGACGCAGATGACGTTCGGGTGGTGCACGCGGGCGACGGCACGTGCCTCACGCAGCGAGGAGTGCGGGGCGGTGCCGGCGTCGACGTGGATCTCCTTGACGGCGACGCGGCGGCCGAGCAACTCGTCGAACGCCCGCCAGACGGTTCCCATGCCGCCGCGGCCGAGCCGGGATTCGAGCCGGTAACGACCGGCGATCCGCCGCTGCTGTCCCAGTCCGGACACGGCACATCCCCTCTGCTTGCGCCGAGGTCACTCCTCGGCGGGACGCCAGCCGCGCAGCACGGTGTCGAACTGCTTCCGAGTGGTCGTCCAGTCCTCGGCCGGAGACGACATGTACAGCGCGTACTCGGTTCCGTCGTCCGTGTAGTACACCTGGTCGATCGCGTGCCGCTTCCCCGGATGGTCCTTGGTCTCCACCCAGGTGAACTCCCACAGACAGGATTCCAGTTGATCACGGAACGTGTTCGCTTGCAGCTGCTTCCGTGCATACTGGGGCAGCCGTTTCTTGAGCCCTTTCTCGATGTCGAGCATGTGCAGGCACGGGGTTTCGAAGTCCGGTGCCGGATCCTTGCTGATCCGGATGCGGTGGCGGCCGTTGTCGGGGGTGTAGTCGATCTGGTTGCCGTCCAGGCGGCGCTTCCACCCGCGCGGCACGAAAAGGCTGAAACCCTCCGGATCCTTGACGCGTTCCCAGCCGTCCGGCACGGACGTGGCCACCGAAGGATCACCGGTCGAGGTCCGGCCCGACGGGTCGCCCGCGAGCGTGCCGTCGCCGCCGTACAGCGTCACGACGAACCCCGCGGCGCTGCCGACGACGGCGGCGAGCGTCACGACGAGAGCGGCCATGCGCCACCGGGGCACGCTCCCCGCGTCCTTGCCCGTCGCGGTCGCGGCGGGAGCGGCGCCTGAGGCCGGAGAGGCCCCGTGGGCGTGTGCGTCGTCCGCGGCAGCCGCGCCCGCGCGAGCATGGCCCCCGTCGGCGGAGCTGCCGCGAGCGGCGGCCCTGCCGGAGCCGGAGGGCCCGCCCGCGTCACCGCCGGCCGCCTTCGCCTTCCGGGCCCCGCCTGCCGCCCCCTTCCCCGTGCTGCCTGCTCGGACCGCTCCGCTCGCTTCGGCGTCGGCGTCGGCGTCGGCACCGGCGTCGGCTTCGCCATCGGCGCCCGAACCGGTGCCGGTCCGGGCCTTGCCGGGGCCGGAGGCAACGCTGTCATGCCGCGTCGAGGCGCCCGCGTCCTCCAGGACCTTCGTCGCCGCCGTACGGTCGGCCTCGTCCACCCGCTGCGTCGGCACGTACGCCTGGGCCGCGGCCGGCGTGCGGCCCTCCATGGCCTCCAGCAGCATGCGCTCGGTCTCCGCGGCGTCCGGGCGGTCCGCCGGGTCCTTGCGCAGCAGCGCGGTGATGACGGGCTCCAGCGCCCCGGCGTACCGCGCCGGTTGGGGCTCCTCCGTCACCACGGCCTGCATGGTGCTGATCGGCGACGAGCGGCGGAAGGGCGAGGTGCCCTCCACCGCCGCGTACAGCGTGGCTCCCAGCGACCACAGGTCGGATGCGGGCCCGGGGCGGCCGCCCCGTACCCGCTCGGGCGCCAGGTAGTCGATGGACCCGACGAGTTCTCCGGTACGGGTGATGGTCGAGTCGCCCTCGATGGCGGCGATCCCGAAATCGGTGAGCAGCACCCGGCCGTCGCGAGCCAGCAGGACGTTGCCGGGCTTGACGTCGCGGTGGAGCACCCCGGCGGCGTGCGCGGCCCGCAGCGCGCCCAGCACGTGCAGTCCGATGCGGGCCGCCTCGCGCGCCTCGATACGGCGGTTTTCGGCCTCCTTGGCGGCGTCGGCGAGGGAGGGACCGTCGACGTACTGCATGACGATCCAGGGGCGGGCGTCGTGCTCCAGCACGTCGTGGACGGTGACGACCCCGGGGTGGCTGATGCGGGCGGCGGCGCGCGCTTCCTTCTGTGTACGGGCGTGCAGGACGACCCGGTCCGCCTCGGAGACGTACTTGCCCGCCGTCAGTTCCTTGACGGCGACGGTCCTGTGCAGGACTTCGTCATGGGCGCGCCAGACCTTGCCCATGCCACCGCGACCGATGCTTTCGGCCAATCTGTATCGCCCGGCCAGTACCAGACCCGCAGCCGTGTCCTTGGAGTGTTCCACTTGCCCCCGCCCGTTGCTCAGGAGGCCAAGGTTACGGAGGGTGGTGACCGGGGCGAAACCTCGGGGGCGCCACGGAGACCTCTCCGTGATGCGGACTCAGCGGGTGACGCGGTAGGCGGTGACGGCCTGTTCGTAGATTTCGGTCACCTTGTCCCGCTGGCCGTCCGGGCCGATGACCTGGATGACGTGGTAGCGGCCGTCGACCACGAGGGCGAGGTTACGGACGTACACCTCACGGCCGTTGGTGTCCTGCCAGGTGAACTGACCCTCCGCCATCACCTGCTGTCCGACGTCGACGCGGCGCATTCCGGTGACGGACGCCCAGGAGGAGTCGCGCCACGGCTGCAGCTCACGCTCCTTGGAGCGCTGGTACTCCAGGGGGTCGCTGCCGTTGGCCTGCACGGTGTCACGGCCGGGGACGACGACGAGCGCGTAGTCACCGCCCGTATAGCGGACCTGGCCCACGTCGTTGATGGGGCTGCGCCGCCACGTCGCGTCCACACCGATCCGGAACCCCTCCGGGTCCTCCTTCAGCACGTAACCGGCGGCCAGGGCGGGCGCGGTCGGCGTGTCGGCGTTCGGTGAGGGAGCCTGGCTGGCCGGCCCGGTGGCCGAGGCGGTGGGCCGGGACGGGGCGGTGGGACCGGTCGTCCCCGGGGCGGTGGCGGGCGGCTGCGGGGCACCATGGCCGCTCGGCCGGCGGTCCTCCGTCCCGGCCTTGGGCATGAACAGCACGGCGTACGCCACGGCCGCGGCCAGCGCGAGCAGGATGACGATCAGGAGCGTTCGCCCGAGCGCCTTGGGTGCCCGGCCGACAGCGGGCGCCCGGGGGTGTTCCCGGGGGACGCCCGTGTGCTCCCGGGCCGCTCTCGGCCCGCGGGCGGGCTTGGGCTTCTTGTGGCGGTGGCGCCCCTGGACGGCGGCACCGCCGCGCCTCTTGCGCACCAGTTCGCCGCGGCGGCGCACGATGGGCAGCCGGGTGTCGTCGACGACGGACGGCATCGGGACGACGGCGGTGCCCGCGTCCGGCTCCGGCGCCGAGCGGATGAGCGAGCGCAACCAGCCGCGCAGTTCCTCGAAGTCGGGGCGCTCGGTGGGGTCCTGGCGCAGCAGCGACTCGACCACGGGGCGCAGCGGGCCGCACTCCTCCGCGTACGCGGGCGGCTCGGCGCACACCATCTGCACCAGCTCGGCGGCGCTCTCCTCGGGGTACGGCGCGTGCCCCTGCACGGCGCGGTAGAGGAGCGCGCCGAGCCCCCACAGGTCGGTGGCGGGAGTGATGGGCGGTGCGAGCTGCCAGTTGCCGTGCACGGGACCGGCCTGCTCGGGGGCCCACCGCTCGGTGACGGCTCCCACGACGGCGATCCTCGTCTGGCGGGCGCGCTCGGCCGCCAGCGGTGTCGCGGGACCGCGGTACGGGGCGGCGGGACGCCCGGCCGCGACGACCTCGTCCCAGCTGCCGGAGCCTGCTGCGTGACCGGACTCGCCACCGGATCCGGGATCGGACCCTGTACCGGGGCCGGGGCCGGATCCGCGGCCGGTTGCCGGCTCCCGCGTCTGCCCGGGCACGCGCGCGTGGCGCTGGGCGTCGGCCTTGAGCGCGGCGGGGTAGGCGGGGACCGGGCGCCGGTCGACACCGCTCCCGGACCCGGACCCGGCGCCGTGACCGGAGCCGCGTCCGGGGGTTCCGCCGGCCGGTACGGGGCCGTGGTCCGGGCCGTCGTGCCACGTGCCGGTCAACAGGGCGCGCGGCGCCTCGCCGTCGTGGCCGCCGTCCTCGTCCTCGTCCTCGCCCTCGGTCTCGTCGTAACCGCCGTCGTAGGCGGGCTGGGCGGGTGGCTGGATCCCGGGCCGGGGCCACGGGTTCTGCTCGTACCCGGCGGGCAGGGTCCCCCCGGGCGGCAGGGCGGCGGCGGCACCGGCCTCGTCGGCGCGGGCGGCGGCGCGCACTCCGGCGCGGTACGCGGCGATGGCCCCCGCCCGGGGTGACCGCACGTCCACCGCGGAGGACCTGCCCGGGTCCGCGCCGTACGCGTCCGACGCGGCCTCCGCATCCGCCGCGTACCGGTCGGGCCCGTGCTGATCCACCCCGTAAGGGCCGGAGGAGTCGGTTCCGTACGGGCGTGTGCCGTACGGCAACGCGGGGCCGGCCCCCAGGGCCGGGCCACGGCCGGAACCGGTGCCCGGATCGCCGTGGTCGTCCGGATCGCCGTAGCCGTCCGGATCGATGTCCGGGCCGGCGCCGGGGCCGGCTTCCGCCCGCTCGGTTTCGTCGTCCGGCTGCGGCACCGGCACGTAACCGCACAGCGCCTCTTCCGCCGCGCCCGCCGCGAGGCCCGTCAGGACGACCCGCCCGTCGTCGCAGACGAGCACCGTGCGGGCGGTGATGTTGCGGTGCACCCAGCCGTGCGCGTGCAGGGCGCGCAGGGCGGTGAGCACGTCCGAGCCGATCTCCGCGGCCCGGTAGGGGTTCAGCGGGCGCTCGGCGAGCAGGGCCGCCAGCGGGCGCGCGGCCACCAACTCGCTCACTATCCAGAGCGATCCCGCCTCCGCGAACACGTCGAAGACCTGGTCCAGGCGCGGGTGGTCCGGGATCTGGGCCGCGGCCTGTGCGGCCTCGATGGCCCGCCGAACGGCCGGGTCACTGGGCCGCCGCGTGGTCCGTCCGGCCGCCGCCCTGCGCGGCGCCGCTGCCGTCGACGTGTGCCCCGACGCGCCGGAGGAACCGTACGTACCGTACGTACCGGCCGTACCGATCGCCCCTTCGGCGTCCAGCACCTCGGCGTCGACGACCTCCGGCAACGGCAGCTGCCGGATGAGGACCTCCTGCCCGCTGTAGGTGTCGAAGGCGCGCGTCTCGACGAGTTCGTACTCGTCAGAGGGCGGCAAGGGCAGGCGGTAGCGGTCGGCGAGCACCCTCCCCGCATAGTCGTCCACGACGCCTCCCCACGAACGTGCTGTCCCCCCGGTCCCACAGATCGTACGTAACCGTCATATTCGGTCAATGCTCGTACAGTTATTCACCGATCCGGCTTCGTACGGTCCACGAGCTCTCACGATACGTGGCCCTGGTCAGTCCTTGGGGCTGAACGTCGCGAACGCCGTCTTCCGCAGCGTCGTGCACTCCGCGCCGTCCCACTCGTCGGACTTGCAGGTGATCATGATCGAGTAGCCGTGCTGGGCGTCGACCTTGAATCCCCTGTTGAGGACCCATACCCGCTGACCGGCCTGGTTGCGCTCGAATTGCCAGTCGGCGACGGTCGGGTAGCCGTTGTAGTCGACCTTCTTGATGCCGTGGTGCGTGTAACCGCTGCTGGTGGCGGCCACGGCGGCCTGGGCGGCGGTCCACGCGGCGGCGGCGTCTTCCTTGGGGCTGCCGTTGAAGTCGACCTGCACCCGCGGGAACCCGCCGTTCACGCTGAATATCCCGCCGGAGTTCTGCCCGGCTACGCCGGTCATGCGGAAGTTCGACGGCATGGCCATGGAGAAGTGGAACCGGTCGTTCGTGACCATCGTGTAGCCCGGCGGCAGGGCGGCGCCGTTGCCGGTGCCGCCGGAGGCCTTGCCGGTTCCGTCGCCGGTTCCGGTGGTGGTCCCGGTGCCGGTGCTCGCGCCGCCGTTCTGCTGCCCGCCGGTGCCCTGGTCCCCGCCGCTCGCCCCGGCGCTCTGTCCGCCGGAGCCGGGCTGGGCTCCGCCCTGCGCCGCGCCTCCGCCCTGCTGCTCGCCCTTCCCCTGGTCGCCGCCGGTCGCGCCTGCGGACGCCGCCTTGTCGCCCTGGGCCGTGCCCTTGCCGTTGGCGCCCGGCTTGTCGTCCCCGCCGAAGGCGAAAGCCAGGACCGCGGCGACCACCACGAGCACCGCCACCACCGCGATGACGACGAGCGTGCGGCGCGGCACCACATCCGTGAGCGGCGCCCGCACCGGCGCCTGAGCGCTGGACTTCGGCTGCACCGGCGGCTTCGGCCCGGTGTCCTGCTTGGCGGCGGCGTTACGCACGGAGCGGAGGGCGCCGCGCACCCGCTCGGCCGCCGCGTCGGCCGCTTCCCTGGCCTTCTCGGCCGGCGCCGGCGGCAGCGGCACCACGCGCGTGGCCTCCGGCGACGGCTCCGGTACCGGCGGCACGACGGGCGGCTCGGGCGTGTGGATCACGTCGTCGAGCAGCACCCGGGCGCCCGCGTCGTCGAGCCGCTTCACGGGATCCTTGTGCAGCAGGCCGTAGATGACCTCCTCCAGCGGCCCCGCGTTCTTCGGCGGGTCGAGCTGCTCGGTCATCACGGCGGTCAGCGTCGCGATGGCGGAGCCCTTGTCGTACGGAGGGCAGCCCTCCACGCACGCGTAGAGCAGGCCGCCCAGCGACCACATGTCCGCCGCCGGCCCCGGCTTGTGGCCGCGGGCCCGCTCCGGCGAGATGTACGAGGGCGCGCCGACGAGCATGCCGGTGGAGGTGATGGACGGGTCGCCTTCCACCTGGGCGATGCCGAAGTCGGTGAGGACGACACGCCCGTCGTCCGAGATGAGCACGTTGGACGGCTTCACGTCACGGTGGAGGATGCCCTCGCGGTGTGCGGAGCGCAGCACGTCGAGGATGGCGAGCCCGACCTCGGCGGCGCGCCGGGGCGTCAGCACGCCGTCCTCGCGGATGACGTCGGCGAGCGACTTGCCCTCGATGAGCTCCATGACGATCCAGGGGCGATCGTCCTCGTCGACGACGTCGTAGACCGTCACCGCACCGTTGTTACGGATCCGCGCGATCGCCTTGGCCTCGCGGAGGGTACGCGTGATGAGGCGGCGCTTCTCCTCCTCGTCGATGCTGCTCGGGAAGCGGAGCTCCTTGACGGCGACGGTCCGGCCGAGCGTCTCGTCCACGGCCCGCCAGACGGTGCCCATGCCGCCGCGTCCGAGCACCGCACCAAGCCGGTACCGCCCGGCCAGCAGCCTCCCTTCGGTCGTCGTGGTCGTCGCGGCGGCGCCCGCCGAACGGCCGGCCGAGGGGGCGCCAGCAGAGGCCCGGTCCCGGCCGGTACCGCCGACCGGACCCTTCCTGCCGGTGCCGGCGCCAGGGCTGCCGGTACCGGTGCCGGTGCCGGAAGCCGCCGGAGCGGCTGGGGCGGCCGGAGCGGCGCCGGCTTCGGAGCCGGAACGGCCCGTGCCGCTGGACGTCGGCTTCTTCAGCGTCGCGCCGGGAGGCGAGCCCGCCGACTGCCCGGCGTCCTCCCGGCCCTTGCCCGTCCGAGCCCCGGGCACGGCGGGCTTGGCAGCGGAAGCCGCTGCGTCGGAACCGGACGACTCGGGCGATGCGGGTGCGGCAGAAGAGGTGGGTGCGGCAGGCGAGGCGCCGCCGTTACGCGTCCCCGACCGGGCCGCGGGAACCGGGGGCTGCGCGGCCGACGCGGCCCGCCCGCCCTGTTCGCCGCTCTTCTCGTCGCTCTTCGTACCGCCGTGCTCCACACCGCTCCCGGCGACGTCCGCTCCGGCGTCGCCGTCCCGCTCGGCGTCGCTCTTCACATCACTCCGGGCATCACTCTTGGCGTCACGCTTCTCGTCGCTCTTCACGCCGCTCTTCGCGCCACGCTTCCCGTCGCTCTTCACGTCGCTCTTCGCGGCGTCCGCTCCGGCGGTCCCGTCCCGCTTCACGTCCTGCTCGACGCCCGACTCCACGGCCGCACCCTCGCCCGTCCTGACATCGGACTTCCCGTCCGGTCCTGCGACCGGCGAGACGCCCACCCCGTGATCCGACGTACCGCCCGGACGGCTCCCCGCACCGGCCGACGCTCCGTCAACCACCTCGCCGGCCCGTCGGGCTTCCGGCGTCGCGCTCGACACGACTCCGGCCTTCGCACCCGGCGCCGCGTCCCGCTCAGCCTCCGACGCTGCCTCCGACCCTGCCTTCGAGCCGACATCCGCTCCGGTCTTCGATCCGGTCTTCGATCCGGGGTTCGGCCCGGACCGGGACCCGGCTCCGGCCGCTCCGGACGTGGCATCGGCCCCGGCCACCGACCCGGCCTCGGGCTCGCCATCAGACGCGGCACCGGGCTCGACAGGGGGCTGCACGGCCGGCTCCCCGTCCGGTCCGGTGCCCGACTTCATGGCGTCCCGCTGAGGTTCCCGCGCCGCGTCCCGCGACTGCTCCGCTCCCGACATGCGTCCCCTCTGCGATCCCTGAATCCTCGCCCGCGCCTGCCGCTTCCCGCGCGATGCGGTAACCCGCCCTGGAAGAGCGTCCATTGTCCCTCACTCCGGGACCGGCGGTTCTCCCGGGTCCTGCGTGCGTCAGGATGGCCCCCGAGGAAGGGACACGTGCCATGCGAACGACCAGGATGCGACGGGCTGTCGTGCTGGTCACGGTTCTCCTCGGAGCGGGCGTCCAGTCCTTCTCGGGGGCCCCCTCCCCCCCACCCCCCCCCCCCCCCC
>NZ_JOBL01000100.1 GCF_000716335.1 Streptomyces sp. NRRL S-118
TTCCGGTGGCCGTTGGAGGGCCTTTGCCTTTCGGCTGGTCCGACTTTATCAGAATCATTCGGCCGACCTAATCGGCGTAGTGATTCGGATTTGAATCGGAGTGGCTCCGCGGAAATCATCTTTCCGGCCGGAGCGAGAGAGACTCTATCGGCTGCGCTGGATCTTGTCCATCTCCAGGCAACCGTTTAAATCTACCTCCACCTGGGCCCCGTGTCAACGGGTCCTCCGGGCGAAGAGGACACTAGCAGGTGAGCGGGGTCGTGCGCACATCAGGCGGCCGTGGGGAGCTCGGCGCTGCGTTCGGATGCGTCGACGTCTCCTGTGTCGCCGGCCCGGGCGGCACGTCCGCCGAGGACGTACACGTACGCGAGGAAGGCGAGCTCGGCGGCGACGCCGATGGTGATGCGGGCCCACGTCGGGAGGCCGGACGGGGTCACGAAGCCCTCGATCACACCGGACACCAAGAGAACCAGTGCCAGGCCGATCGCCATACCGATCGCGGCGCGGCCCTGTTGGGCCATGGCCGTGCGGCGGGTCTGCGGGCCCGGGTCGATCAGGGTCCAGCCCAGGCGCAGGCCCGTGCCGGCGGCGACGAAGACCGCGGTGAGTTCCAGCAGGCCGTGCGGGAGGACGAGCCCGAGGAAGGTGTCCAGGCGGCCCGCGGAGGACATCAGGCCGAGCCCCATGCCGAGGTTGAGCATGTTGAGCAGCAGGATCCAGATGACGGGAACGCAGAGGAAGGCTCCCAGGACCAGGCACATGGCGGCGGCCTGGGCATTGTTCGTCCAGACCTGGGCGGCGAAGGAAGCAGCGGGGTGGCTCGAGTAGTACGTCTCGTACTGGCCGCCGGGTCGGGTCAGCTCGCGCAGTTCGTCGGGGGCGGCGAGGGCGGACTGGACCTCGGGGTGGGTGCCGATCCACCAACCGATGATCGCGGCGAGGAGTGTGGAGAGCACGGCCGTCGGGATCCACCAGTGACGCGAGCGGTAGACCGCCGCGGGGAAGCCGGCTGTCAGGAAGTGGACGGCGTCGCGCCAGGAGGCGCGGCGGGTGCCGGTGACGGTGGCGCGGGCGCGGGCCACGAGCTGGGTGAGCCGGGCGGTGAGCAGCGGGTCGGGCGCACTGGACTGGATCAGGGACAGATGCGTGGCGGTGCGCTGGTACAGGGCGACGAGTTCGTCGGCCTCGGCGCCGGTGAGGTGCCTGCCGCGCCGCAAGAGGTTCTCCAGGCGGTCCCACTCGGCTCGGTGGGCGGTGACGAAGACGTCGAGGTCCATGATCGACTGCTGCTCCAGGCACTGGGTGCGTACGGGTCGTACTACTGCGGCGCGCTGATGGTCAGCTTGGCAGACTGAGGTTCGAAGGGGTCGGGGAAGGCCGGAGAAGGGTGGCGCTGTGAGTGGAGTCGTGACAGGGGACGCCGTCGTGCTCGGGCTGCATCCTGCCCGGCTGCCGAGCCGGGCGCTCGCCCTGCTCGTCGATCTGGCGGTGGTGTGGGCGGCGTATCTCCTCATATCCGTCGGCCTGGCCATCGCGACGGCGTCGCTGGACGAGGCCGCCGGGATGGCGGTGTCGATCGCGACCTTCCTGCTGGTGCTGGTGGGTGCGCCGATCGCCGTGGAGACGCTGACCCACGGGCGCTCGCTGGGGAAGCTGGCTTGTGGGCTGAGGGTCGTCCGGGACGACGGGGGACCGATCCGCTTCCGGCATGCGCTGGTACGTGGGGCGATGGGGGTGGTGGAGATCCTGATGTGTTTCGGGGTCATCGCGTGCATCGCCTCACTGGTGTCGGCGCGGGGCCGGCGGATCGGCGACGTCTTCGCGGGGACGCTGGTCGTACGGGAAAGGGTCCCGGCGGCCCGGACGACGCCCGTGCCTCCGCCGCCGCCGTGGCTGGTGGGGCGGTTCGCCGGGCTCGACCTGTCCGCGGTGCCGGACGAGCTGTGGCTGGCGGTACGGCAGTACTTGACGCGGATGCGGCAGCTCGACCCGCAGGTGGGGCGCGAGCTTGCGGAGCGGCTCGCGGATGAGCTGGTCGCAAGGACCGGGACGCCTCCCCCGCCCGGGGTACCGGCGGCGGAGTACCTGGCCGGGGTGGTGCACGAGCGGCAGGCACGGGAAGCGCGGCGGGCGTTCGCCGCGGGGGCGGTGGGTGGAGCCGGATCCGTGACGGGCGGGGCGGGTGTCATCGCCCCGGTGGGCCCGGCGGGTCCGGCGGGCCCGGCGGACCTGGTGGGTGCAGCCGGTGTCGGCGGGGCCGGTGGTGCTGCTGGGGCTGCGGCGACTGCCGGGGCTGCTGGGGGTGGGGCTGCTGGATTCAGCGAGGCCAGCAGTGCTGGTGATGGTGATACGGGCGACGGAGCTGGTGCAGCGGGGCCGGGCGCGGCAGGCGGCGGTTCGGGGGCGGCCGAGCTTGGCGGCGGGACGGCTGAGGCGCCACGGGCGACGGGGTTCGCGCCGCCTGCGTGAATGCGGTCCCTCGTGGCCGCGGGTGCCCGGGCCTCGGGCCCCCTGGCGATCGCTGAGCAGGGCAGGTCTCGTGGCCTCGGCGGTTCAGGGGAAGACCGACGGCGGCGTGTCGAGGTCTTCGAGCTCGATGCCGGGGGCCGCGAGGACCACGTCCCCCGCGATGTGGACCGTGTGCCGTTCCCCTGTGTCGAGTGCGCTGACCTGGTATTCGTCCACGGTCAGGGGGCCGTTGTCAGTGGCGTGCGCTTCACTTCTCAGCAAGGCCCACGACTGGTCGACGGTGAGGGGTGCGAGGACCGGGTCCGTGAAGGCGACGAGGCGGACGCGGGTCGCGGGGGACGAGGGGGTGAGGCGCAGGAGCCGGGAGATCGCGATGAGGAACGCCGGGGAGGTGCCGGTGAAGGCATGGGCGCGGACATTGCCTTCAGTGGCATGCGTGCCGGTGGGGTCGGTGCGGACCCAGGTGACGCCGTCGAGGGCGGCGCCCCGGACCTGCCAGCTCGCGGCGTGCAGTTCGAGGCGGATGGGGCGGCCGAGGTCGTCGATGGCGAGGTCGACGGAGCCGGCGTGATCGCCGGAGGGGGTGGTGAGCTGCGAGACGTAGCGCCAGCCGGAGGGGCCCGGTGCGCAGTGGAAGTGTTCGTCGCCGAGGGGGGTGCGATCGTGCGGATCATGAAGCGAATAACGGCCGCGGGGCATGGGTCCTCGGGTCCTCGTCGTCGGCGGTGAAGAAGCCGCGCACGGGGCAGGCCCCCGCCACGGGGGTGCGGGGGCCTGCCTCGAGCGTGCTGCCGGGCGTTCCTGCCGGCTGCCGCCCGTCACCGCGGATCGGTGCCGCGGACCGCGTCAGTGCACGGTCGCGGTCCGCGGGAGCGGTGGGCAGCAACCGGTGGCGGCGGCTCAGTAGCGGTAGTGGTCCGGCTTGAACGGGCCGTCGACCTCGACGCCGATGTAGGCGGCCTGCTCGGGGCGGAGCTTGGTGAGCTTCACGCCGAGCGCGTCCAGGTGAAGCCGGGCGACCTTCTCGTCGAGGTGCTTGGGCAGCACGTAGACGTCGGTCGGGTACTCCTCGGGCTTCGTGTACAGCTCGATCTGGGCCAGGGTCTGGTCCGCGAAGCTGTTGGACATCACGAAGGACGGGTGGCCGGTGGCGTTGCCCAGGTTCAGCAGGCGCCCCTCGGACAGCACGATGATCTTCTTGCCGTCCGGGAAGGTCCAGGTGTGGACCTGCGGCTTGACCTCGTCCTTGACGATGCCCGGGACCTTCGCGAGGCCGGCCATGTCGATCTCGTTGTCGAAGTGGCCGATGTTGCCGACGATCGCCTGGTGCTTCATCTTGGCCATGTCCGAGGCCATGATGATGTCCTTGTTGCCGGTCGTGGTGATGAAGATGTCGGCCTGGTCGATCACGTCGTCGAGCGTCGTGACCTGGTAGCCGTCCATCGCCGCCTGCAGCGCGCAGATCGGGTCGATCTCGGTGACGATCACGCGGGCGCCCTGGCCGCGCAGAGACTCCGCGCAGCCCTTGCCCACGTCGCCGTAGCCGCAGACGACCGCGACCTTGCCGCCGATGAGGACGTCGGTGGCGCGGTTGATGCCGTCGACCAGCGAGTGGCGGCAGCCGTACTTGTTGTCGAACTTCGACTTGGTCACCGCGTCGTTGACGTTGATGGCCGGGAACAGCAGCGTGCCGTCGCGGTGCATCTCGTAGAGGCGGTGGACACCGGTCGTGGTCTCTTCGGTCACGCCGCGGATCTCGGAGGCGAGACGGGTCCACTTCTGCGGGGCCTCGGCGAGGGTGCGGTTCAGGAGACGCAGGATGCAGGCGTACTCCTCGCTGTCCGCCGTGGACGGGTCCGGGGCCTCGCCGGCCTTCTCGAACTCGACGCCCTTGTGGACGAGCAGGGTGGCGTCACCGCCGTCGTCCAGGATCATGTTCGGGCCGCCGGTCGGCGCGTCCGGCCAGGTCAGCGCCTGCTCCGTGCACCACCAGTACTCCTCCAGCGTCTCGCCCTTCCAGGCGAAGACCGGGACACCCTGCGGGTTGTCCGGGGTGCCGTCGGGGCCGACCGCGATCGCGGCGGCGGCGTGGTCCTGGGTGGAGAAGATGTTGCAGGACGCCCAGCGCACCTGCGCACCGAGGGCGACCAGGGTCTCGATCAGCACGGCCGTCTGGACGGTCATGTGCAGCGAGCCGGTGATGCGGGCGCCCGCCAGCGGCTGGGCCTCGGCGTACTCCTTGCGGATCGCCATCAGGCCCGGCATCTCGTGCTCGGCGAGGGTGATCTCCTTGCGGCCGAACTCGGCCAGGGAGAGATCGGCGACCTTGAAGTCCTGTCGGTTGGCGACAGTCGTCATTTCGAGCTGCTCCTCGTGTTGGGTCGAGGGTGGGTACGGCTTGCTCCACGGGTGTCGGGCACAAGAATGCCCGGGCACTCGCAGTGCAGTCGTCGGAGGCCCTCTCTCCCTCGGCCGGTCCTTCGTGGACCGCCCGACCGCCATCAGCAGCGACGTCTGGCTGTGTCACGAATCTACACCGATCGGTCCGGCGTCCTACAGTCCGGCCGGGTGTGGGATTCGGCCGAATCCGGCGGGCGCGGGGCCGGAACGCGGATCTGCGCAGGCCGGGGCGGGGTCCACCCCGGCTGGGCGTTCCGCGGTTCCGGCAGGTTCCGGGGGTTCGACGGCCCGGGGGTTCGACGGCCCGGGGGTTCGGCGGTCCGGTCGTCCGGCGGTCCGGTCGTCCGGCGGTCCGGTATGCCCCGTCGTCCGGGCGGGCGGTAGCCGGATGGGCCGCGGTCCGGTCGTCCGGCAGCCAGGTGGCCCGGTCGGGCAGATGGCCCGGTCGTACGGTGGGCGGCCGGGAGCCGGGCCGGGCATGGCGAAGGCCCCCGACCGCGGGATGCGGACCAGGGGCCTTCGGCCGTGGCGTTCGTCAGTGGACGTCGCCCGGGCCGCCCGGGGTCTTGCCCGTGGCGCTGCCCGCGGATGCGGCGGCCTCGTTGTAGATGTCAGGCTCCAGGTAGATCACGCGCGCGATCGGGACGGCGGCGCGGATCCGCTCCTCGGCGGCGTCGATGGCCGCGGCGACCTCGGCGGCCGTTTCGTCGTGCCGGACGGCGATCTTCGCGGCGACCAGCAGCTCCTCGGGGCCGAGGTGGAGCGTGCGCATGTGGATGATGCGGGTGACCGTGGTGCCGTCGACGAGCGACGCCTCGATCTTCTTCACCTCGTCGACGCCGGCCGCCTCACCGAGGAGCAGCGACTTCGTCTCGGCGGCCAGGACGATCGCGATCACGATGAGCAGGATGCCGATGCAGAGGGTGCCGATGCCGTCCCACACGCCGTTGCCGGTGACGAGCGCCAGGCTGACGCCGACGAGGGCGAGGATGAGGCCGATCAGCGCGCCGAGGTCCTCCAGGAGGACGACCGGCAGCTCGGGGGCCTTGGCCCGGCGGACGAACTCCTTCCAGGAGAGACCGCCGCGTACCTCGTTGGACTCCTTGATGGCGGTGCGGAAGGAGAACGTCTCGGCGATGATCGCGAAGACGAGGACGCCGACCGGCCAGTACCAGGCCTCGATCTCGTGCGGGTCCTTGATCTTCTCGTAGCCCTCGTAGATGGCGAACATGCCACCGACCGAGAAGAGGACGATCGAGACGAGGAAGGCGTAGATGTAGCGCTCGCGGCCGTAGCCGAAGGGGTGCTGGGGGGTGGCCTCCCGCTGGGCCTTCTTGCCGCCGAGCAGCAGCAGGCCCTGGTTGCCGGAGTCGGCGAGCGAGTGCACGCTCTCCGCCAGCATCGACGACGAACCACTGAAGAGGAACGCCACGAATTTGCTCGCCGCGATCGCGAGGTTGGCGGCGAGGGCCGCCACGATCGCCTTGGTTCCGCCTGACGCGCTCATGCGTGCGGGTGTCCCTTCGCTGGTACCTAGGGGGGTGGTGGTTCGTACGGCCGCACATTGTTGCAGCAGGCGGGATGCGTGGTGCGTCAGGCCATCGCTGTGGCACGGAAGAGGGTGCCCGTACCGGACAGTTCGACCTTTTCGCCTGCTGGGACGAAGACGGACTGCCCGGGGGTGAGGGTGAGCTCCCCGGCTCGCGGGGCACCGGCGGTGGCGAGCAGGATCTGGGGGGCTCGGGTGGTGAGGTCGGCGGGCGCGGCGCCTTCGGCCCGTACGTAACGGGAGAGGCGGAACTCGTCGACCGGTGTCTCGTAGACCTCTTCGCCGTACGGGGCCGATGCCTCGGGGCGCAGCACGGTGGGGTCCTCGGCCTCGAAGCGGACGATGCGCAGTAGTTCGGGGACGTCGACGTGCTTGGGGGTCAGGCCGCACCGCAGGACGTTGTCGGAGCTGGCCATGATCTCGACGCCGAAGCCGCTGAGGTAGGCGTGCGGGACGCCGGCGCCGAGGTAGATGCCTTCGCCCGGCTGGAGCGTGACGTGGTTGAGGAGCATGGCGGCCAGGACGCCCGGGTCGCCCGGGTAGTGGTGGGCGAGGACGGCGTACGGGGCGTGGGCGCCGCCGAGGCGCTCGCAGGCGGCGGCGGCTTCGGCGACGGTGGCCGCGATGTCGGCGCGGTCGGCGGACAGCACGGCCGAGAGGACCTCGCGCAGCGCGGCGTCCTCGGGGTGGGCGCGCAGGAGGTCGACGTACGGCTTGAGGGAGTCGACGTCGAGGGCGGCGAGGAGGTCCGCGGTGCGGTCGGGGGCGCGGAAGCCGCACAGGCCCTCGAAGGGGGTGAGCGCGCAGAGGAGTTCGGGCTTGTGGTTGGCGTCCTTGTAGTTGCGGTGGGGCGCGTCCAGGGGGATGCCCGCCCGCTCCTCGGCGGCGTACCCCTCCTGCGCCTGGGCGAGGTCCGGGTGGACCTGGAGGGAGAGCGGGGCCGCGGCGGCGAGCAGCTTGAGGAGGAAGGGGAAGCGGGGACCGAACCGGGCGACGGCCGCGGGGCCGAGTTCCCCCTCGGGGTCAGCGTCGATGAGGGCGGAGAGGGGTTGGCCGGTGGTTCCGCCG
Source organism: Streptomyces sp. NRRL S-118 (assembly GCF_000716335.1). Taxonomy (GTDB): domain Bacteria; phylum Actinomycetota; class Actinomycetes; order Streptomycetales; family Streptomycetaceae; genus Streptomyces. The sequence goes on from NZ_JOBL01000100.1 coordinate 7,487, forward strand.
CGGGTGACGCGGGAGGGGGCGCCTGGGTGGGCGCCCATCCACATCTCGGCCTGGGGCTCGCCCGTGGGGGCGGTGCCGAGCAGTTCCGGGATGGCCGTCGTGGAGCCCCAGGCGTAGGGGCGGACGGTGTTGGAGAGGCGGTCCATGGTCGTCACATTTCTCGTCCGTCGCGGATCTTATGGCGGGCGTCCGGCGGACGTCTGCGGGCGTCCGGCAGGCAGCCGGCGGACGTCTGCGGGCGTCCGGCGGGGTCGGTCAGGTGTGGGCGCCCGACGCCAGCGCCAGGTAGCCGGTCGCGAAGTCCGTCACGGCGAGCAGTTCGGCGAGGGTTTCCAGCTCGGTGCCCTCCTCCGGTTCGAGCTCGCTGATGGCGGTGCCGTGGCTGAGCGCGAGTTCGCGGGCCGCCGGGGCGGCGGTGAGGCCGCCCGCGGGCCGGTCGCGCAGGAGCACCACCCGCGCGCGCAGGGCCTGGGCCTCGTCGACACGGTCACGGAAGAAGTCGTCCGGGTCGGCGCCGGCGGCGAAGTCGCCCGCGAGCAGCACCGTGTGGGTGGGGAGGGCCTCGGGGAGCTCCGCCACGATGGCGGGGCGCCCGGCGAGCTCCGCCAGGACGGCGGCGAACCGGCGGCCGACCGGGGCGGCGGTCGTGCCCTCCGTCCAGATCAGGGGCATGGTGTCGGCGAGCTCGGCGGCGAGGGTCTTGGCCGGGTTGCTGTACGTGGCGACAGCCGGGCCGCAGCGTTCGGCGATGCGGTCGAGGCGGTCGGCGACCTTCTGGACCACCTCGGCGGGAGCGGTGATCAGGCCGACGCGGTCGAGGAGGGCGAGGAGGGGTGTGAACAGTGCCCACAGAGCCGGGCTCGCCGCCTGCGTCTCCTCCTGGTCCAGTTCGTGGGGCGCGGTGGCCATCGGGACGACCAGGCCGTGACGTCCGTCGACGGCTTCGGAGAGCGGCGAGGGCCGGGGGGCGACGGCGACGACGGTCACGCCGCGACGGTACGCCTGCTCGGCGAGGAGGGCCAGGCCGGGCTCCGTGCCGTCGGTGGTGAGGATGAGCAGCAGGTCCACGGAGCCGACCCAGCCCGGGAGCGCCCAGCGCAGGGCGCCGGCGGCCGGGGCAACGCCGCTGGAGTGCAGATGGGCGACGGGCGCGGAGGCACCCGCGAGGGCGGAGACCAGGTCGGCGACGCCGATGGCCGCGGTGCCGGGGCCCGCGACGAGGACGGCGCGGGGGCGGCCCTCCGCCTGGAGCTCGGTCACCCCTGCCTCGACGGCGTGACGTGCGGCGGTGCGTACGCGCGCACCGGCTTCTGCGGCCCCGCGGAGGAGGCCGCGGCTGTCGGCTCGGGCCAGGGCGTCCGGGTCGTCGAGCAGCGACTCGTCGAGCATGGGGTGGGGCCTCCGATCGCCGTACGAGGGTGGGGCGGGACGGTGCGGTGCTGGTGCTGCTGGGTGCCGGGCCGCAGGTGCACGGTGGCGCGACGGCGCCGGCGGGCCGGGCGTCAGGCCGGGCGGCGCGCCTCGTCGACCAGCAGCACCGGGATGCCGTCCCGTACCGGGTACGCCAGGCCGCAGTCGGTCCCGGTGCAGACCAGCTCGGGTGTCTCGGCTGCCGTGCGGTCGCTGAGCGGCGCGTGGCAGGCGGGGCAGGCGAGGATCTCGAGGAGGCCGGCTTCGAGCGGCATGGGGCGGGGTCCCTTCGCACGGGGTGGGTAGCGGGTGATTTGCACTTGTGCGGATAACGCCACGTCAGCCTACCGCTGGGCACCGGGGGGCGCGGCTCGGTGCGGGGTCTCGATGAAGGGTGCGTCTCCCCCGGCCTGCCCTGCCCGAAACCGGGAGCAGGCCCCGCTGTCCCATCCGACGGGTGCAGGAGGGCGACTTCGCGCCGGGAGGGCGGCTGGGCGGGCGCGGGCGGCCGAGGTGCGCGTGCGGCTGGCGCGGAGCATCGAACGCCGGGCCGGCGCGGGTACGTGACGGGCGCGGGGCGGGTGACCGGCGCAGCGTGGCCGGGGCTGGTGCGCGGCGTGTGACCGGCGATCCGTGGCCGGGGCGGGTGCACCGTGGCCGGGGCTGGCGCGGGCGCGTGGGGCCCTGCCGCGCGGCAGGGTTTGGCCCCGTGCGTCGGGCCGGCGCGGGCGCCTGACCGGACCACGGTGGCCTGGGCACCGGGCGCAGGCCCCGTGGGGCCCTGCCGCGCGGCAGGGTTTGGCCCCGTGCGTCGGGCCGGCGCGGGCGCGTGACCGGACCACGGTGGCCTGGGCACCGGGCGCGGGGCCCAGTTGGGCATGGCCCCAGGCCAGGGCATGGCCCCAGGCCAGGGCCTGGCGCCGTGGCGTCGGGCGGACGTCGACCCCGTCGGGCGCGGGCTCCGGGCCACTGCCAAGAGCCCATGGGCGGCGGCCCGCCGCGGGCACGCGACCGGCGAACCGGGCCTCGCCGTGCATGGCCCGTCGGGGATGGCCCTCTCGGGCATGGCCCGGGGCCAGGGCGGCCTGGTCCCGGGGCGGCGGCCGGCGGCACTACGCCCCTCCCCGGCACCGGGCTTGCGTACGACACGAGCGGCGGCTGCCGGACAGAGGCGGCGGTTCGGCCCTCGCGGCCGGCGCCGGCCGGGGCCCGCTCCCGGGGTCCGGGGTCGGCGTACGGCACGAGCGGCGGTCTTCCGCCAAAAGCAGCGACCTCACGCCTCGGGCGCAGCCGCCGGGAAAGGCGGCTCCCCGCTGACGGCGGTTCGGCCCGCGCCGCCGACCTCGGGCCGGGGCCCCGCCGCCGAGCCAGCCCTAGGCCGCCCCCACTCCGGGACCCGGCACCCCGACCGGCGGACAGCACACGCAGCGGCCCCCACCAGGCGCAGCCGCCGGAGGCCGCGGCTCACCACCTACAGCAGCGGTCCCGCCCGCGCCACCGGCCCGGACAAGGGCCCTCGCTCCGGAACCCCGCCCCCGGGCCGGCGTACAGCACGAGCGGCGAGCTCACGCCGCCGACGCAGTCGCCGGAAGCCGCGGCTCGCCGCCCACAGCAGCCGGGCCCGCGCCGCCCGCGTCACGCGCGCCGCTTCCCGTCGGCCACCAGCCGCCTCAGGAGGACCGGATGAGTGCCAGGACCTCGTCGCGGAGCTTCGTCATCATCGGCTCGTCCCTCGCCTCGACGTTCAGGCGGAGCAGCGGCTCCGTGTTGGAGGGACGGAGGTTGAACCACCAGTCGGAGGACGTCACCGTCAGGCCGTCGAGCTCGTCGAGGGTGACGCCGGGCCGGGCGGCGAAGGCCTCGCGCACCGCGGCGGTGCGGCCGGCCTGGTCCGGGACGGTGGAGTTGATCTCGCCGGAGCCGGTGTAGCGGTCGTACGAGGCGACCAGCGCCGACAGCGGGGCGTCCTGCCCGCCCAGGGCCGCGAGGACGTGGAGGGCGGCCAGCATGCCGGTGTCGGCGTTCCAGAAGTCCCGGAAGTAGTAGTGGGCCGAGTGCTCGCCGCCGAAGATCGCGCCGGTCCGGGCCATCTCCGCCTTGATGAAGGAGTGGCCGACCCGCGTGCGCACCGGGGTGCCGCCGTTCTCCCGGACGACCTCGGGGACGGACCAGGAGGTGATCAGGTTGTGGATGACCGTGCCGCCCGGGTGCTTGGCGAGCTCCCGCGCGGCGACGAGAGCGGTGATCGCCGACGGGGGCACGGGCTCGCCCCGCTCGTCCACCACGAAGCAGCGGTCGGCGTCGCCGTCGAAGGCGAGACCGAGGTCGGCCCCCTCCGAGACGACGCGGGCCTGCAGGTCCACGAGGTTGGCCGGGTCCAGCGGGTTGGCCTCGTGGTTGGGGAAGGTGCCGTCCAGCTCGAAGTACATCGGGACGAGCGTGAGGGGCAGTCCCTCGAAGACCGTGGGGACGGTGTGGCCGCCCATGCCGTTGCCCGCGTCGACGACGACCTTCAGCGGGCGGATCGCGGTCAGGTCGACCAGGGACTTCAGGTGTGCGGCATAGTCGGTGAGCGTCTCGCGCTCCTTGACCTCGCCGGGGATCGCCGCCGGGGCCGGGGCGCCCGCCGCGCGCCATGACTCGGCCAGCGAGCGGATCTCCGCCAGGCCCGTGTCCTGCCCGACGGGCGCCGCGCCTGCCCGGCACAGCTTGATGCCGTTGTACTGGGCCGGGTTGTGCGACGCCGTGAACATCGCTCCCGGCAGGTCGAGCAGACCCGAGGCGAAGTACAGCTGGTCCGTCGAGCACAGCCCGATCAGCGTGACGTCCGCGCCCTGGGCCGCCGCTCCGCGTGCGAAGGCGGCCGTCAGGGCCGGGGAGGAGGGCCGCATGTCGTGGCCCACCACGATCGCGTCAGCGCCGGTCACCCGGACGAACGCCGCACCGAACAGCTCGGACAGCTTCTCGTCCCACTGATCCGGCACCACCCCGCGGATGTCGTACGCCTTCACGATCTGTGACAGATCAGACAGATCAGCAGTCACTGGCCGAACCCTCCTGCATGCCTTTGTGGAGTAGACAAAGTACCTGGAGGGCCCGGGGCAGGGACCACGAGTCGGGCCTCGGTGCGCGGCTCCGGCCCGGAGGCCGGCGTCGCATGGAGAACCTCGGAGATCAAGACCTCCGGAGATCAGGAACTCAGGAGATCAAGAGCTCAGGAACTCGGGAGATCAGGCGTCGGGGGAGCGCAGCACCCGCAGGTGGCCGCGGCGGCCGACCTCGACGGGGTCGCCGGCCCGGCCACCGCCCTTGCCGCCGGCCTGCGCCGCCCGCTCCCGCTCCTGCGGGCGGGCCGCTTCCCGTACGGCGTTGGCGAGCGCCTCCAGGTCGTCACCGCTCGGGCGGGCGGGGCCGGAGCCGTCGGACAGCCGGACGACCTCCCAGCCGCGCGGCGCCGTCAGGCGCTCGCTGTGCTCGGCGCACAGGTCGTAGCAGTGGGGCTCGGCGTAGGTGGCGAGCGGGCCGAGGACCGCAGTCGAGTCGGCATAGACGTACGTCAGTGTCGCGACGGCAGGGCGGCCGCACGCGGTGCGCGAACAGCGACGTACAGGGCTCACGATGTTGGACGGTACCGCACTCTTGAGCGGGCCGCGACGACTCTCCACCACGTCACTCGCCCGTGTCGCGGTGTGACGTCCGGCACAGCGCCCTTCGGGGCAACTCGCCTGACCTGCGCGGGAGGAGAGCCGCGGCAGCCGGTCGCGGCGGGCGGACCCGACACCAGCCGGAATGAATGTGGTCATTCCAGACGAGAGAAGCGATCGACCAGCTGTGCCGAATCGAGCGCAAGCTTGGCCGGAATGTTCAATAAGCGACATGGGCGAGGGGAGAGCTACCCTGCGTGAGTGATGGACAGTTCCGTACCTCCCCGCCGCCGCGATCGGCACGGCCGCGGCATGCGCGGGCCCGTCGCCCCGCCCCAGGTACCGCTCTCCGCCACCCGCGCGGACACCTTCCGGGATCTGGTGCAGGACTCCGTCGAACGGCTGGAGCGCCGATGGCCCCAGCTCGCCGAGGTCGACTTCCACGTCCTGGAGGTGCCGGTGTCCCCCGACGAGTCCGTGCCTCTGGGCACGTCGGTGCCGGCCGGGCGTGACCGGCCGGCCCGGATCGTGGTCTACCGGCGTCCGGTGGAGCTGCGCGCCAAGAGCCGCGACGAACGGGCCCTGCTCGTGCACGAGGTCGTCGTGGAGCAGGTGGCCGACCTGCTGGGGCTCGCGCCGGAGTCCGTGGACCCCCGGTACGGGCAGGACTGAGCGGCTCAGTCGTCCAGGACCGACAGGTCCTGCCTGGCCGCCGGCACCTCCACCGTGCCGCGGTCGTCCGCCACGGTCTGCACCGTGAACATCGGGACGCCGTCGTCCGGGACCGCCAGCGTGCGCGCCGCGTGCACCGGGCCGCCCGAGACCGTCTCGACCGTCAGCGCGTACGCGCCCTTCAGGCCCGCCGGCACCGGCGGCGTGACCGCCAGGGTCGTACCGGCCTTGACCGTGTACGTCTTGCTGCTCGGCGTGCCCGCCCGGGTGCCCGCGGAGGCCGTGACCCTGACCTCCGCGGTCGCGGTGGGCGCGGTCAGCGACAGTGTCGTGCCCTTGTCACGGTTGTCCGCGACGGTCCCCCGCGCGCCGACCGGGCCGGTCGCCGGGATGAAGGCGACCTCCTGCCGGTCGCCCTTGCCGCGGACGACACGCAGCGCCGCGACCACCGGCGTGGCCCGCCGGGCCTGGGCGGGCGACAGGACCAGCGAGCCGGCCTCGCCGCGCGTGACGTCCTTGAGGTCGACGGACGCGGTCATGCCGGACTTGACGTGCAGTTCGCGCGCGGCGGCCGGGACGAAGGTGCCCGTCGGGCCGGCGAGCTGGATCCTGAGGTCGGCGTCGTCCTCGCCCGGCGCGAACGCCACCAGCCGTACGGACGTGGCGTCCGCCGGGATGCCGGGCAGCACCAGCGTGCCGGAGGGGTCGGCGGAGGCGGGCAGCCAGTCGCTGCCGAGCGTGTCGTCCGCGGAGCGCACCACCGCGCCGACCCTGCCGCTGCGGGTGGTGACGTGGACGGTGACGTCGTCGGCGGCCGGGTCCGTCGTCAGGGTGGACAGCAGGACCGGCACGCTGGACCGGGCGGGGACGGTGATGCCTTCGGTGAGCTGGGTCTTGAGGGCGCCCTTCGGCCCGTGCAGCTCGATGTCGGCGACGACGGCCGTGTCGTCGGGGTTCGTCAGGTGGACGTAGTCCTGGCGCTGCTTGGCGGTGGAGGCGCCGGGGAACCAGAAGTCGGTGTCCGGGGCGGTGCAGCTGACGCCGAGCAGGCCGCGCGCGCCGCCCGCCGGGACCGTGGTGGTCTGCTGGGTGGTCCAGCCGGGGGCGAGGCGGCCGGAGGCGGTCCCCACGAGGGCCGGGGCGTCGCCGCCGTCGGCCTCGGCGGAGACCGGCTTGCCGGGCTGGGCCAGGGTGACCACCGGCTTGTCGGCCGCGGCCGGCTTCTTCGCCTTCGCCGTGTCCGCCTTCCTGGCGTCCTTCCCGGTGTCCGCCGTCGTCTCATCGGCCGCCTTCGCGGCGGACGGCTTCAGCTCGGCCGCGCCCTTGTCGCCGCCGGACCCGGTCGCGGCGGGGGTGAAGGACGTGTACAGCGTCTCCGCCACCTCGGAGGTGCTGGGCGCGGGGCACAGCAGGCTGGAACGCTCCACCGGCAGCCGGACCGGGGCCTTCGCCGCGGTCGCCGGGCCGCCGGCCCCCTCCGGCTGGGTCAGCGCGGCGATGCCGGTGACGGCGGCGAGGGCGGTGACGGCCGCGAGGAGGGAGAGGGTCGTCCGGTTCACTGGTTGCTGCTCCCGTCGGGACGCTGCTCGGTCTCGTAGCCGTAGGGGTCGTACGGGCCCTGCCCGTACTGCCCCTGGCCCTGCTCGTACTGCCCCTGGCCGGTGGCCTGGGCCTGGGCCGTGCCCTGCTCGTACTGCGGCTGCCCCTGCGGGTACTGCTGCTGGTACTGCTCGTACGCGTCGTACTGCTGGTGCTGCTGCTGGTACGGGTACTGCTCGTACTGCTGCGGGTACTGCGGCTGATAGGGGTCGTACTGCTGCTGGTACGGGTCGTACTGCTGCTGCCCGTAGGACTGTTCGTAGGTCTGTTGCGCCTGCTGCTGTGCCTGCGCCGCGTACGGATCGGCATCCGGTACGGGAGCGGGGGCGGCAGCGGAGCCGGTGCCGGAGCCCGGGCCGTCGGCCTCCGGCCGGCCGGACCGGGCGGCTTCCGCGTCGGCCGCCTCCGCGGCTTCCGCGGCCTCCGCGGCCGCCCGCAACCGGCGGGCACGTCGTCCGTCCCCCGTGATGTCCTGCGCCGGGATCGCGACGGCCTCCTCCGGGAGGTCGTCGTCGACGTCGCGGCGCCGCCCCGGCAGGGCCAGGACGAGGAGCACCACGGCGAGGAAGCACTGGGTCCAGACCCACGCCGTGTGGGTGAGGGGGGCCTCGTAGGTCAGGTCGAGGCGCCCGCCCTCGGCGGGCAGTTCGAAGCCCTGCGCCCAGCCGTCGACGGTGGTCTTCTTCAGCGCCCGCCCGTCGAGGGAGGCCTGCCAGCCGTCGTCCGCGCGGTCCGCGATCCGCAGGATGCGTCCGCCGCCCCCGGCCGGGATCTCGGTGTGCGCCTCGACAGGGCCGGAGGCGACAGGGAGCCGCTCCCCCTTGCCGTCGCCGCCCGGGACGATGGTGGCCCGCGCGACCTGGCGGTCGACCCGCCACAGCGCGCTGCCGTCGATCTGGCTGAGCCGGCTCAGGCCGGGCGTGGCGTCCAGGACGCGGCTCATCCGGCGCGGCGCGCCGTCCCGCACCAGCACGTACCGGATGGCGAAGCCGCTGAGCTGGTCCGACTGGTCGGCGCCGGAGCCCGCGACGAGGTGGGCGACGACCTTGTCGAGGCGGGCGTCGCCGCCGCCGGCCGCGGAGAGCTCGGCGTCGCCGAGGCGCCCGCCGGACCCGCGGACCAGGGTGTACGAGACCTCGCCCGGCGAGGTGCCGCCGAGGACCAGGGTGCGCGGCTGGTCGCGGGTGTCGCTCTCCTCCGCGACGAACGCCGGGACCTGCACGGGGTCGCGCCGCTCCAGCGGTCCGGCGGCGCCGCCGAGCATCCAGCCGGCCGCGGAGACGAGCGGGCCGGCCGCGGCGGCGAGGGCGATCAGCACGGCCACGGGCTGGCGCCAGCCGAAGCTCTGCGCGGCGACGCGCGTGCGGCCGCCTTCCGCGCCGAGCATGCCCGCCGCGAGCAGGGCGATGCCGTACACGAGGGTGGCGGGGCCGGCCCAGCCCGACGCGTTGCCGACCACGGCGAACACCAGACCGGTCAGCGCGGTGACCCACGCGGTGAGGACGGCGAACCGGCGCTCGCCGCGCAGCAGGGCCGCCAGCGCGGCCAGGACCAGGCCGAAGAGGACGAGTCCGCCGACGGTCTTCGGGCCGCCCGGGTCGGCGCCGAGCAGGTCGAGCGCGCTCGCCGACCCCGTACCGATGTCCATGCCCGCCTCGTCGAGGAAGGCGGACGGGTCGGTCAGCAGCGACAGCGACCAGGGGGCGAGGACGAGCAGCGGGGTGCCGACGGCGGCGAGGAAGCGCAGCCCGTACGCGGTGATGTCGTCGCGCCGCAGGACCAGGACGGCGATGCCGAGGACCACGGCGAGTGGCCACACGACCGGCGTGAACGCCATGGTGAAGGTGATCAGGAGCGTGTACGCCCAGGTGGCACGCCAGCTGCCGCGGGCCGCGCCCCTCCCGCCGCCGCGCAGCCCGTGGGCGGCGACGGCGGCGCGGGCGAGCAGCGGCAGGACGACGGCGAGGACGGCGGTGCCGAGCCGCCCGGTGGCCAGAGCGCCGGTCGCGGCCGGGAGGAAGGCGTACGCGATGGCGCCCCAGGCACGCAGCAGCCGGGACTCGACGAGCGCGCGCGAGGCGAAGTACGCGGTCACGCCGGCCAGCGGTACGGAGCAGACGAGCAGCACGGTGAGCGCGAGGCCGGTCGAGCCGAGGAACAGCGCGGACAGGACGGCGAGGACCGCCAGGTACGGGGGCGCGCTCTGGGTGCCGCCGGTGGAGAGCGGGTGCCAGGCGTCGGCGTACCGGCTCCACAGCTCGCCGACCCCGTCGGGGGCGGGCAGCAGCGCGCCGCCGGCGAGGGAGCCGGCGCCGAACAGGCCGCGGCAGGCGACCACGGAGACGACGAGCAGCAGGGCGAAGAGGACCGGGCCCGGTTTGTGGGCGATCTTCTTCAGGCGGGCGAACTGCTCGATCTCCAGGAAGTCGGCGTCGTCCCCGCCCGGTCCGGATTCGACGGCACCGTGCCGGGAGCCGCCCGAATCGGCGTCCGAGCCGCCGACGTTGGACATCACCTGCTCGACGGTGGCGCGGACGGTGGCGCCCGGCGGCGGGAACAGCGGGCGCAGTTCGGCCGGTTCGACGGCCCGGCGGCTGCGTCTGCGGCGGGCGGCGATGATCCGCTCGGGCCGCAGCAGCGTGCCGAAGAGGCCCATGACTTCGTCGACGGCCTGGCCGGGTGCCTTGCCGACGAGGTAGGCGAGGGTACGCAGCAGGGTGCCGACGACCAGGCGGAGCAGGACCCAGGGGAAGGCGGCGCCGCGCGCGTTGGCCAGCAGGGTGTAGACGGCGCCGGCCTTGTCGACACGGTGCGGGCTGGCCACCGAGCGCCCCACGCAGTCGACGCTGCGCCGCTCGCGCGCGGACGCCTCGGCGTGGCGCAGGACGGCGTCGGGGGCGACGAGGACGCGGTGGCCGGCGGCGTGGGCGCGCCAGCACAGGTCGACGTCGTCGCGCATCAGGGGCAGACGCCGGTCGAAGCCGCCGAGCTGCTCGAAGACGTCGCGGCGGACGAGCATGCCGGCGCTGGAGACGGACAGGACGGAGCGGATCTGGTCGTGCTGGCCCTGGTCCTGTTCGCGGCGGTCCAGGCCGGTCCAGCGGCGGCCGCTGTTGGCGATGGAGACGCCGACCTCGAGCAGCTGCTTGCGGTCGTACCAGCCGCGCAGCTTGGGGCCGACGATCGCGGCGTACTCGTCGCTGTCCGCGACACGGAGCAGCTCGGCGAGGGCGTCGGGCTCGGGGGCGGAGTCGTCGTGGAGCAGCCACAGCCACTGGACGGGCTCGCCGTGCGGCAGCTCCGGCATGTCGTACGCCTCGTCGCGCCAGGTGCGGCTGACGGGGTCCCAGCCGCTGGGCCGCTTCAGGTACGGCAGGTCGTCGGGGCCGAGGACGGCCGCCGTGCGGGCGGCCTCCTCGACGGCGGCGCCGAAGCCGGTGCGGCGGGCGAGGTGGAGCACCCGCTCGTCGCCGATCGCCTCGGTGACCAGCCGTGCGGAGTCGTCGGCGCTGCCGGTGTCGGCGGCGATGACGTTCTGTACGGGGCGTTCCTGGCCGAGCAGTCCGGCGAGGACGTCCGGCAGCCAGCGGGCACCGTCGTGGGAGACGAGCACGGCCGTGACGACGTGTCGCGGGAACTCGGGCTGGTGCGCGGGCGATGCGGGGGAAAACGCGGCGGTGGTGGCGGACATCGAGGTACGGGCCCTCCGGCCGGGGGGTCGCCCGCTGGGGGCGTGGGAGCGTCTCGGACGGAGCCCCACACTAATGGCTGGCACGACAGCGGTCCGCCGCCTGTGGACAGAGCACGGGCGGCGGACCGTCGGTCACGCCTCAGCTGTACGCCTCTTGTTTTGCGCCTGTTTGCGCCTTTGCCTAGGTGTGTGCCGTTTCGTCGCGGTGGCGCCGGCACGGCGGGCGGCCGGGTGCGCGACGGCGGGCGGCCGGGTGCGCGTCCGGCGGGCGGCCGGGCCCGCGACGGCGGGCGGAGGGGGTCGAGCGGCGCTCAGACAGCGGCTTTCTTCAGCCGTCGGCGCTCACGCTCGGACAGCCCGCCCCAGATTCCGAATCTTTCGTCATTGGCGAGCGCGTATTCGAGGCATTCCGAACGGACTTCGCAGGCGAGGCACACCTTCTTCGCCTCGCGCGTGGAACCGCCCTTCTCGGGGAAGAAGGACTCGGGATCGGTCTGGGCGCACAACGCGCGCTCCTGCCAGCCGAGTTCCTCGTCCGCGTCCTCGACCAGCAGTTCCTGGAACAACTCGGTCATGTGCGCCCCTCGTCTGTCATTGCGTCCCCGTACGTGTCGCCCCGCTTTCCCGTTTTCAGGCGAACGACACGGGTGAAATTACAAGTGCGGTGCTCCGGGCCAGTCAAGCCGAGATCTGCTATTGGGCCCGGTATTCACTCTGCGGAACCAAGGCTATGCGGAAAGTGTTCAAATCAGCAAAAATGAGACACATGCCGCTCCCGCGCCCGCACCCTTCCTTTCAGCACGCCTGCGCACCTCTCGAAGGGGAGACGTCCGCGGCTTCGATCTTGTTGCGATCGAGGTGGTGAAGCGACCCGGATCACAGTCAGGTCACGAGACCGCGACGACGTTTGCGCGGGCGGTTGCAGCGCCATGTGTCCGGCTTCGCGGCCGCACAAACCTTTCTCCGGACGGAGTAACCGGATGAGGTGAAACATTGCCGCCAAATCGGGCATTGGGTTGACAGCGGTATATCGGGCCGGTCACCTTTGACTCATGCCAGCGACCACAGCGCCCTCCGCGACCCACGCCCGTGGGTTCCGCAGCGCTGTCCTGCCCGCCCTGACGTGCTGTCGCTGTCGCTGTAGCTGTCCCAGCTGTTGATGCCGTAGCGCTCCAGCCTTTTCCCGCAGCACCTCCCGCGGCGTCCTCCGCCGCGTGACCCCAGCCTCGTGCGCTCACCGCTCCCGCGCATCCGCACCGCACCCGCACCGCTTCTTCATTCCGAGGGACCACCCCACTCCATGAACAGCGACAGCGACCTCCAGATCGCCGGCGACATCCTCGCCGTACAGCACCTCCTCCAGCCCGCCAAGGCGCACCCCTCGACCGTCGCCGAATTCGCCGGGCTCGCCCGCTCCATCGCCGCCGACCGCGCGCGATGGGCACCGCTCGTCCAGTACGACGCCACCAGCCGCTGGTACCACCGGCTGCGCACCGGCCCCGGCTACGAGGTGTGGCTGCTGTCCTGGGTCCCCGGACAGGGCACCGGCCTCCACGACCACGGCGGGTCCTCCGGCGTACTGACCGTCCTCGAAGGCCGGCTGACGGAGCGTACGGACCGGGGCGCGCGGAAGCTGTCGCCGGGCGCGCAGCGCGTCTTCGCTCCCGGGTACGCGCACGAGGTCGTCAACGACTCGCTCGAACCGGCCGTCAGCCTGCACGTCTACTACCCGGGCCTGACCGACATGCCGATGCACGACGGGCTCCGGCACGCGGAGTGCGGGCCGGGACCGACCGCCCCGGCCGCCGGGGACGCCGTACCCGCCTGACGGCGGCGGGCCGTCCCGCCCGACCCCCCGTCCGCGACCGGTCCGCGGCTGACAGACTGTGCGCCATGCGCATTGTGGTTCTGGCCGGCGGCATCGGCGGTGCCCGTTTTCTGCGCGGCCTCAAGCAGGCCGCGCCCGACGCGGACATCACGGTCATCGGCAACACCGGTGACGACATCCATCTGTTCGGGCTGAAGGTCTGCCCCGACCTCGACACGGTGATGTACACCCTCGGCGGTGGCATCGACGAGGAGCGGGGCTGGGGGCGGGCGGACGAGACCTTCCAGGTCAAGAGCGAACTCGCCGCGTACGGGGTCGGCCCCGAGTGGTTCGGGCTCGGCGACCGCGACTTCGCCACGCACATCGTCCGTACGCAGATGCTGAGCGCCGGCTACCCGCTGAGCGCCGTCACCGAGGCACTGTGCGCGCGGTGGAAGCCGGGCGTGCGGCTGCTGCCGATGTCCGACGACCGCGTCGAGACGCACGTCGCCGTCGAGCTCGACGGCGAGCGCAGGGCCGTGCACTTCCAGGAGTACTGGGTCCGCCTGCGTGCCTCCGTGGACGCGCAGGCGATCGTGCCCGTCGGCGCCGAACAGGCCAAGCCGGCGCCCGGCGTGCTGGAGGCCATCGGCGAGGCGGACGTCGTGCTCTTCCCGCCGTCCAACCCGGTCGTCAGCATCGGCACGATCCTCGCCGTGCCCGGCATCCGTGAGGCCGTCGCCGACGCGGGCGTCCCGGTCGTGGGGCTCTCCCCCATCGTCGGCGGCGCGCCCGTACGGGGCATGGCCGACAAGGTGCTCGCCGCTATCGGCGTCGAGGCCACCGCCGCGGCGGTCGCGCGGCACTACGGCTCCGGGCTGCTGGACGGCTGGCTCGTCGACACGGTCGACGCCGCCGCGGTCGCGGAGGTCGAGGAGGCGGGGATCCGCTGCCGCGCGGTACCGCTGATGATGACCGATGCCGAGGCGACGGCGCGGATGGCGCGTGAGGCGCTGGCGCTCGCCGAGGAGGTGCGTGCGTGACGTCCCCGTCCTACCGGGTGTGGGCGGTGCCCGGGCTGCCGGAGATCGGGCCGGGCGACGACCTCGCCGGGCTGATCGCCACGGCGGTGTCCGGCTCGCCCGGGCCGGGCCTGGCCGACGGGGACGTGCTGATCGTCACCTCGAAGATCGTCAGCAAGGCGGAGGGGCGCGTCGCCGCCGCCGAGGACCGTGACGCGGCGATCGACGCCGAGACGGTACGGGTGGTGGCGCGGCGCGGAACGCTGCGGATCGTCGAGAACCGGCAGGGGCTGGTGATGGCCGCCGCGGGCGTCGACGCGTCCAACACGCCCGCCGGGACCGTGCTGTTGCTGCCCGAGGACCCCGACGCGTCCGCACGGCGCATCCGCAAGGGGCTGCGCGAGGCGCTGGGCGTCGACGTGGGTGTCGTCGTCACCGACACGTTCGGGCGGCCCTGGCGCAGCGGACTGACCGATGTGGCCATCGGCGCGGCGGGCGTGCGGGTGCTCGACGACCTCCGCGGCGCCACCGACGCGCACGGCAACACGCTCGGCGTGACCGTCGTCGCCACGGCCGACGAGCTCGCCGCGGCGGGCGACCTGGTCAAGGGCAAGGCGACGGGACTGCCGGTCGCGGTGGTGCGCGGGCTGCCGCACCTGGTGGCGGACGACGACACCGAGGGCGCCCGGGCGCTGGTGCGCGGCGCGGAGAACGACATGTTCCGGCTCGGTACGTCGGAGGCGGTGCGCGAGGCGGTCACTCTGCGGCGCACGGTACGGGAGTTCACGGACGAGCCGGTGGACCCGGGTGCGGTGCGGCGGGCGGTCGCCGCGGCGCTGACGGCGCCCGCGCCGCACCACACGACGCCCTGGCGTTTCGTGCTGCTGGAGTCGGAGTCGTCGCGGCTGCGGCTGCTGGACGCGATGCGTGACGCCTGGCGGGCCGACCTGCGGGCCGACGGCCTCGACGAGGAGGCCGTCGCGCGGCGCGTCCGCCGCGGGGACGTGCTGCGCCGGGCCCCGTACCTGGTGGTGCCGTGCCTCGTGACGGACGGCGCCCACACCTACGGCGACGCGCGGCGCGACACGGCGGAGCGCGAGATGTTCGTGGTCGCGGCGGGCGCGGGCGTGCAGAACTTCCTCGTGGCGCTGTCGGGCGAGCAGCTCGGCTCGGCGTGGGTGTCGTCGACGATGTTCTGCCGCGACGTGGTCCGCGAGGTGCTGGACCTGCCGGCCGGGTGGGACCCGATGGGCGCGGTGGCGGTGGGCCGCCCGGCCGGGGTGCCGCGGCCCCGCGGGGAACGCGACGTGGCGGCGTTCGTACAGGTCCGCTGACACCTCCCGGCGCGGAAACCGAAGGCGCGATGGAGGTGGGCCCCCGGCCGGGGTACGGCGGGCCTCGGCGCGCTCCGGCGTCAGGGGGCGTCTCGTCGAACGGCCGGAGCGGCGGCGCGGCAGCGGGCATCGCGAGCCCGGCAGGACCCGAGGGCCATCGCCTAGAGCGAGGTGATGTCCCTCGGGGTCATGCGGGGCGCGCGGCGTGGCGGGGTGCGGCCGCTGAGGAGGATCAGGCGGGCTGCGCGGTGGCGCTGGCCTGCGTAGGGGGCCAGGAGCTCCAGCATCTCCGCGTCGTCGGCGTCGCGGCGGCCGGCCAGCGCGTGGCCCACGATGCCGGGCAGGTGGTAGTCGCCGACGGTCACCGCGTCCGGCGCGCCGTTGGTGCGCTGGACCGTCTCGGCGGAGGTCCAGGGACCGATGCCGGGGATGAGTTCCAGGCGCTGCCGGGCCGCGACCGGGTCCATCGTCGCGGCCTCCTCCATGCGGCGGGCCACCCGGACGGCGCGCAGGACGGTCGCCGAGCGCTTGGAGTCGACGTTCGCACGGTGCCACTCCCAGGACGGGATGAGCGCCCAGGCGCGGGGGTCCGGCATGACGTACAGGCGGTCGTCCGGGCCGGGTGCGGGCTCGCCGAACCGGCGGACCAGCACGCGCCAGGAGCCGTACGCCTCGACCGTGGTGACCTTCTGCTCCAGGATCGACGGGATCAGCGACTCCAGGACCAGCCCGGTGCGGGCGAGCCGCAGGCCCGGTCGGCGGCGGAGCGCCTCGGCGACGAGGGGGTGGTGGGCGGTGAAGGCGGACGGGTCGTCGTCGGCGCCGAGGAGCGCCGGGAGGCGGTCGAGGAGCCACTCGGCGCCGGGGCCCCACGCCTCCGCCTCGACGGAGCCGCCGCGCGCCGCGACCCGCAGCGTCCCGGGGCCCGCGGGCGTACGGCTGGCCCGCCAGACGGAGCCGTCCGGGGTGATGCGGAACGTCGGGTCGGCCGGCCCGCGTTTGAGGGGGCCGAGGACGAGGCCCAGGTCCAGCGGCCAGGGCGACGTCCACGTCCGCACGCGGGGGCCCGCGGCGGGCCGGGACGCCTGCGCGGGCAGGGCGACGTGGCCGCCGCGCACGGTGGTGCGGGTCGGGCGGGGGGCGTAACGGCCGGCCACGGGTCGCTCTGTTCCTCGGGATGCCTCGGGTGCCTCGGGGGCGGGGCCCTTCGAGCCTAGACCCCCGGCCGCCCTACTGGTCCGACGAGAAGCGGATCGTCCGGTCCGGGATGTGTGCCGCGCACCACACCCGTACGCCGTCGCGCAGCTCGTTGTCGGCGCCCACGTGCGCGCCGTCGCCGATGACCGCGCCGTGCAGGACCGTCCGCGCGCCGACCCGGGCGCCCTCGCCGATGAGCGAGTCGGTGACCACCGCGCCCGCCTCCACGACCGCGCCGTCGAGCAGGACGCTGCCCTGGATCCGGGCGCCCTCGCCGACCGTCGCGCCGGCGCCGACGACGGTGCCGCCGGTCAGCTTGGCGTCCACGGCGACGGTCGCGGTCGGCAGCACCAGCCGGTCGCCGCAGCGGCCCGGCACCGCCGGGGAGGGGGCGCGGCCCAGCACCAGGTCGGCGGAGCCGCGGACGAACGCCTGCGGGGTGCCGAGGTCCAGCCAGTAGGTGCTGTCCACCATGCCCTGGAGGTGGGCGCCGGCCGCGAGGAGGTCGGGGAAGGTCTCGCGCTCGACGGAGACCGGACGTCCGGCCGGGATGGTGTCGATGACGGAGCGCCGGAAGACGTACGCGCCCGCGTTGATCTGGTCGGTGACGATCTCCTCGGGCGTCTGCGGCTTTTCCAGGAACGCCGTGACGCGTCCGGTGGCGTCGGTGGGCACGAGCCCGAAGGCCCGCGGGTCCTCCACCCGGGTGAGGTGCAGCGAGATGTCGGCGCCGGAGGAGCGGTGGGTGTCCACGAGCGCCCGGATGTCGAGGCCGGTGAGGATGTCCCCGTTGAAGATGAGCACCGGCTCCTCGGGGCCCGAGTGCAGGCGCGAGGCGACGTTCCGGATGGCTCCGCCGGTGCCGAGCGGCTCCTCCTCGGTGACGTACTCGATGTGCAGGCCGAGGGACGAGCCGTCCCCGAAGTACGGCTCGAACACCTCGGCGAGGTACGAGGTCGCCAGCACGATGTGCTCGACGCCGGCGGCCCGCGCACGGGCGAGCTGGTGCGTGAGGAACGGCACACCGGCCGCCGGGACCATCGGCTTGGGCGTGTGGACGGTCATCGGCCGCAGCCGGGTCCCCTTGCCACCGACCAGGAGGATCGCTTCTGTCACCAGTCGTCTCTGCTTCCTGCTGGGTCCGGTCGATGGATGGTTGATCGGTTATATGACCGATACGACCGGACAGTGTATGCAGACCGTTCGGGACCGCCGTTACCGGTCGGTCACCGGCCCTGGTAGGTGGCCGCGGACGTCCTGGCGGTACCGAGCTTGTCGTACAGCCGGGCCCCCGGGCACTCGGTCGAGAACCCGTCCCTGTGCCCGGAGATGACGTTGAGGCTGACCTTCGTGCCCTTCGCGTACAGGTTGCCGCCTCCGGACGTCAGCGTCGCCTTGCCTCGTGGATCCTTCCCGTACAGGCCGAGCTTCCATGCCGTGAGGCGGGCGACGCCGGTGACCGCGGCCGCGGGCGGCGTGGTGGAACTGTACGTGCCGAGCACGGCGATGCCCATGCTGTTGCTGTTGAAGCCGAGCGTGTGCGCGCCCATCACGGGCTTGGCCACGCCTCCTGCCCGGCCTTCGTAGATGTTTCCGCACTTGTCGACCGCGAAGTTGTAGCCGATGTCCCGCCAGCCGCTGCTCACGACGTGGTAGCGGTAGATACTGCGCAGAACGGAGGGCGCCTGCTGGCAGGTGTAGTTGTTGCCGGTGGCGCTGTGGTGGACGAACGCCGCCTGGACGGACTTGGTGTAGATGAAGTCCCGCTCGCGCAGTTTCTCGTCGGCGCCCCAGCCCTTGCGCGTGACGATGCGGGGCCGCGGACCGATGTACGGCTTGGCCGCGCCGGCCTCGGTCTCGATGGCCGCCTCGGTCTCCTCCTTGGAGAGCTCCGGGATCTCCAGGGCGCCGAGGGCGGCGAGGTCGGCGTTGACCGCGGAGCTGGCCGCCTCCTCGGGGGTGAGGACGGTGCCGGCGGTGTCCGTACCGGTGTCCGAGGTCGTGCCGGTGTCCGGGACCTCCGGGCCCGGTGCCGGGGCCGGACCGGCCGGCGGGTCGTCGCCCGGGTCGACGAGTTCGATGCGCAGTCCCCGCGGCAGCGGAGCGACGGCGGCACCCGCCCGGGGCGCCTCGGAGCGCACCCGCACCTCGACGGCGTCCGAATCACCCACCCACAGCGGGGCCGTCGAGCCGCGCACCGTGCGCGACTCGCGCTCGGGCGTGCCCGGGTCGGCGGCGTGCGCGTGGTTGTGCGTCTCCACCGACTGCCAGCCGGACCAGATGCCGGTGCCGGTGGCGCGGGTGCGGACCTGGACGGTGCCGTGCAGTTCGTCGTCGGGGTCGTCCCAGACGACACCGACCAGCGAGAAGGGCCTGACGTCCCGCTTCAGCAGCCCCTGCACCGCCTCACCGGTGGACCGTTCGGAGGGGAGGGGCACCAGGGGCAGGGACTGGGTGGAGCCGGGCACGGATGCCTCGCCGGCCAAGGCGCCGGTGGAGGTCGGCAGGACGAAGGCGGCGGCGCAGACGACGCCGATCGAGGAAGCAAGAAAGGCACGCATGGGGTGATCCTGGGCAATCCTCGCGGGGTTCGCCCGCCGGGCGTCCGGCCGGAAACTGACGGTCCATCGGTCCGGACGGTGGACGGCGTCACCGGGACGGCCCCCTGCGGGCGGGGCGCGCGCGTACCCTTGCGCGGGTGAACGCCAGCGACCGTACCCCCGCCGACCTGCTGCGATCCGCGCTCGCCGCGGACCCGGCACGCCCCTTGGTCACGTACTACGACGACGCCACCGGTGAGCGCGTCGAATTGTCCGTCGCCACCTTCGCCAATTGGGTGGCCAAGACATCGAACCTGCTGCAGGACGGGCTCTCCGTGGAGCCCGGTGAGCGCGTCGCGCTGCTGCTGCCCGCGCACTGGCAGACCGCGGTCTGGCTGCTCGCCTGCTCGTCGGTGGGCGTGGTCGCCGACCTGGGCGGCGACCCCGCGGTGGCCGACCACGTGGTGGCGGGACCCGACCGGCTCGACGAGGGGCGGGCCTGCCGCGGCGACCGGCTCGCGCTCTCCCTGGCCCCGCTGGGCCGCCGCTTCCCGGCGCCGCCGGAGGGCTATGACGACTACGCCGTCGAGGTCCCGACCCAGGGCGACGTCTTCCGTCCGTACGCGCCCGTCGACGCGGACGCGCCCGCGCTGACCGTCGCCGGGGCGGAGCTGACCGGCAGCGACATCGTGGAGCGCGCGCAGGCGGACGCGCGGCGGATCGGGCTGCGGGAGGGGTCGCGGATACTGTCCGGGCTCGGGTACGACACGTGGGAGGGCCTGTCGGCGGGGTTGTACGCACCGCTCGCGGCGGGCGCGTCGGTCGTGCTGTGCCGGAACCTCGGCCGGCTGCCGGCGGAGGCCCTGGAGAAGCGGGTCGAGAGCGAGCGCATCACCGACCGCGCGGTGTGAGCGGCCGGGCGCCGCGTACGGCACGCCGCTAAGTCCACCCGTCCGGCGCAGGGCGTGCCGGGTCCCCGGGGTCCCGGGCGCGACTCCGATGGATGATCGTCCCAGAGCCCCCGCGACCGACCCGGCCCGACGGCCCGAAGGACGGACTACGACGTGACGGACAGCGCTGGTACGCCCGCCGAGCCGCCCTCCGGGGCCGGGTCCGAGCCACGGCGTGCCGCCGCCCCGTCGAAGAAGCGCAGGAAGAAGCGGCCGCCCGCCGCGCGGCAGGGCGGCGGCGCGGGGGGCGGCGGCACCTCGACTTCCGGCGGGAAGGCGACGCCTCCGCGGGGCGCCTGGGCCGGGGGCGCCGGACCCGGCAGAACCGCCGGACCGGATGACGGGGCCGCCGGACCGGATGACCGGACCGCCGGACCGGACAGGGCTGCCGGACCGGATGACCGGGCCGCCGGACCGGACGGCCACGACGGCCCGGCCCTCGCGCACGGCCCCGCGGGCGGTCCCCCGCCACCAGGTGGCGTGCCACCGGCCGGGGCGCCGGGGGACCCGTATCCCCCGGGCGGCCGCGCACGGCGGTGGCTGCGCTGGGGGGCGCTCGGGGCCTCGGTCCTGGTGCTCGTGGCCGCGGGAGGCGGGTGGTGGCTGTACCGGAAGCTCGACAGCAACATCACCACCGACACGACCGCCGCCGACGAGCTGGCGCGGTACGAGAAGGAGCGGCCGTCCTCGCTGGTGCGCGGGGCACGGAACATCCTGCTCATCGGGTCGGACACCCGCGCCGGGGACAACGCCAAGTACGGCCGCGACAAGGGCGAACAGCGTTCCGACACCACGATCCTGCTGCACATCGCCGCCAACGGGCGCAGTGTCACCGCCGTTTCGCTGCCGCGGGACCTGATGGTGGAGGTCCCGAGCTGCCGGGGGCGGAACGGGGTCCGCACCCGGCCGCAGTTCACCCAGTTCAACGCGGCGTACCAGCTCGGTGGCACCGCCTGCACCATCCGGACCGTCGAGAAGATGACCCGGATCCGCATCGACCACCACATGGTGATCGACTTCCGGGGCTTCAAGGACATGGTGGACGCCGTCGGCGGAGTCCGCGTCTGCGTCGCCGAGCCGATCGACGACCCGGACGCGCAGGTGAGGCTCAAACGCGGCGCCCAGACGCTCCGGGGTGAGCAGGCCCTCGGCTACGTACGGGCGCGCAAGTCGCTCGGCAACGGCAGTGACACCGAACGCATGGACCGCCAGCAGCAGTTCCTCGGCGCGCTGGTCAACAAGGTCCAGAGCAACGGTGTCCTGCTCAACCCGGCCCGGCTCTACCCGGTCCTGGACGCCGCCACGAAGTCGATCACCACCGACCCGGGTCTCGACTCGCTCAAGGACCTGTACGACCTGGCACGCGCCCTGCGGAGCGTACCGACCGAAAAAGTGCAGTTCCTCACGGTGCCCCGGCAGCCGTACACCGGGGACCCCAACCGGGACATGCTCGTCCAGCCGAAGGCCGACAGCCTCTTCAAACGGTTGCGCGCCGACGCGCCGGTCGTGGTCGTCTCCGGCGACAAACGGCCCGGTCGCGGGAAGTCGGACGAGGACGAGTCGTCGAGCCCGTCCGCGACCCCGACCTTCGCGGGCACCAACGCGGCCGCCGGCACCTGCGGGCAAAGAGAAGGCAAGAGGCAGGGCAAAACTGCTGGTGGGTCGAACGGCGGTCTATGACGATTGGGCGGATTGCCCGGTTGTAAGGGGCGTGGAATTTGTCACGGGCGTCGCCCGGCGCTGAACTGAGCGGATAGTGTGACGCGATCCGGTCGGTCCGGCCGCGAGGTCGTGCACCGCCGGATTTTCGAACCGAGCGTCTCCTTTCCGGGGGGAGGGGCGCCTCGAGTGGCACCGACGGAGGACTCAAGCAACCGTGGATGCGCAGAGCCGTGGGCGGGTGGACGACATCGACCCCGCAGACCAGTGGGTACTCAACCCGGACACCGGCAACTACGAACTGCGACTGGACGAATCCGCACAGCAAGCCAAGGTGACTCCGCCGCGCAGTGCCTCCTCCTCCGCCACTTCCCGCAGGTCACGCACGACGGCCGCCCCCGGTCGCTCCGTCCCCGGCCAGCGCGGGCGGCGCGGTGCGGAAGCGGCGGACGTCGGCGGTGGCCGCCGCAAGCGCAAGCAGAAGAAGTCCCGGAAGAAGAAGGCGCTGTTGTGGACGGCGGGCGTCATGGGCGTCGTCGTGGTCGGCGCCTCGGTGGGCGCGTACCTCATCTACGACCGTCTCAACGGCAACCTCAACACGGTGGACGTCGGTGACGCGGCCAACGGCGGGTCCCTCAAGGACGGGCCCATCAACATCCTGCTCATCGGCTCCGACGTCCGCACCGGCGAGGGCAACGAGAGCTACGGCGACCGGCAGAACACCACCGGGCACGCCGACACGACGTTCCTCTTCCACGTCTCCGAGGACCGTACGAACGCGACGGCGATAAGCATCCCCCGCGACTTGATGATCGACATCCCGGACTGCCCCACGAAGCAGCCGGACGGCTCGACCAAGGTGATCCCCGGCTCGCCGTACAAGAAGTTCAACGAGAGCTTCGGCGTGAACGGCCGTGACCCGGGCTGCACCATGCGGACCGTCAAGCAGATCACCGGCATCCCGATCGACCACTTCATGATGGCCGACTTCAACGCGGTGAAGACGCTCACCACCGCGATCGGCGGTGTGAAGGTCTGTCTGAAGGAGCCCATCAAGGACCCGGACTACTCCCAGCTGGACCTGCCGGCCGGTGAGCACGTCCTCCAGGGCGAGCAGGCGCTGGCGTTCCTGCGCAACCGGCACGGGCTGGGCAACGAGAGCGACCTCGACCGGATCAAGATGCAGCAGCAGTTCGTCGCGTCGATGATCCGGACGATGAAGGAGGACACCCTCGGCAGCCCGACGAAGATGCTGGACCTCGCGGACGCGGCGACCAAGGCGCTCACCGTGGACAAGGGCATCGGCGACATCCCGGCGCTGACGGCCCTCGCCAAGGAACTCGGCGGGATCAACCTCAAGAACATCTCCTTCATGACGGTCCCGGTGGTCGACAACCCGAGGGAGACGGTCAAGGCGACCGTGGTCCTCGACGAGACCAAGGCCCCCGACGTCTTCCGCATGGTGCAGAACGACGTCTCCTTCACCGAGGTGAAGAAGAAGGAGAAGGAGGCCAAGAGCAAGCAGGCCGCACTCCTCAAGGGCCCCCGGGCGAAGGCGTCCGACGTACGCGTCGACGTCTACAACGGCAGCGGCCAGACCGGCGCCGCGCAGAAGACCCTCGACTGGCTGCAGAACGAACAGGGCGTGCTCAAGTCGTCGAACAAGAGCAACGCACCGGAGAAGATCGCCAAGACGACACTGGAGTTCGCGCCGAACCAGGCCGACCAGGCCCGCAAGCTCGCGGACTTGATGGGTCTGCCCGCGACGGCGCTGAAGCAGGGGACCACGGACGCCGAGGGGCTCCAGGCGATGGTGCTGACGCTCGGCGGGGACTTCAAGGGGGCCGGAGTTCCGCTCACCGGTCCGGTGAAGGCGCCGGACGTGGAGAAGGTAGAGGCGGACAAGCAGGTATGCGCGCAGTGACGCGTACCTGAGCGACGGGGGGAACCTGGGGTGGGACAGAGGAGCGTGCGCGGGGAGGGGACGCAGGACCGCGCACCGCAAGCCCGTGATCTGGGCTGGGACGACAGCCTCTACGGGGAGGACGGTGCCGAGGGGGACGGCCCCGCGGAAGGCGGCAGCGGCCGCAAGAGCCGGACCGCGGCCGCCGGCACCGTGCCGGCGCAGGGGACGCGGCGGGCCGGGGAGACCCCGGAGCCGGGGGCGGCAGCCGGTTCCGACGGCGGCAGCGGTCGCCGGCGCGGCGATGCCGGAGGCCCCGACGGCCCCGCGGGCGCACAGGCCGCACGGCACGGCAGGAAGGACAGACGGCGCGTCCTGCGCTGGGTCGCCTCCGTGCTGTCGCTGCTGATACTGGGGACGGCCGGCGCCGGTTACCTGTACTACCAGCACCTCAACGACAACATAAAGAAGGACGAGCTCAACCTCGGCAAGAACAGGATGCCGGAGCACAAGGCCAACGCCGCCGGCCAGACCCCGCTGAACATCCTCCTCATCGGCTCCGACGCCCGGGACTCCAAGGAGAACCAGGCGCTGGGCGGTGCCAAGGAGACCTTCAACGGCGTGGCCCTGGCGGACGTGCAGATGCTCATCCACCTCTCCGCCGACCGCAGCAACGTCTCCGTGGTGAGCATGCCGCGCGACACCATGCTGAAGATCCCGGAGTGCAAGGACCCGGGGACCGGCAAGGTGTACGCGGAACGCCGGTTCGCCCAGACCAACGAGTCGCTGGGCCGGGGCGGCCCGGGCTGCACGGTCGCCACCTGGTACGAGCTGACCGGCATCACCATCGACCACTTCATGATGATCGACTTCGCCGGTGTGGTGTCGATGGCCGACGCCGTCGGCGGCGTACCCGTCTGCGTGGACAAGAACATCCACTCCCGCACCAGGACCGGCGAGGGTTCGGGTCTCAAGCTCCCGAAGGGCACGCACCCGGTCAAGGGTGAGCAGGCCCTCCAGTGGCTGCGCACGCGGTACGGCTTCGGCGACGGCAGCGACCTGTACCGGGCCCGCGCCCAGCACATGTACATGAACTCGATGGTCCGGGAGCTGCGCGCCAACACGAAGCTCACCGACCCCAACAAGCTGCGCAAGCTCGCGGAGGCCGCGACCGATGCGCTGACCGTGGACGAGGGGCTCGGCACCATCTCGAAGCTGTACGACCTGGCCGAGGAGCTCAAGAGCGTCCCGACCGCGCGCATCACCATGACGACGATGCCCAACGTCTACTCCACCCGGCGCCTGGGCAAGGTCGAGCCCAAGCCGGGCGAGGCCGAGCAGCTCTTCGAGATGATCCGCGAGGACGTCCCGCTGGACGGCAAGGCGTCCAAGCGGAAGCCGGCCGCCGCGTCCAAGGACCCGGTGGCGCCCGCCGCCGAGACGGAGGTGATGGTGCAGAACGGCACCTACACCGCCCAGTCGGGGTCGGTGGGGGGACGCGCGACGGCGATCGCCGGGGTGCTGTCGGGCAAGGGCTGGACCAGGACGGTGGCCGACTCGGCGTCCAACGCGCAGGCGAAGACGGTCGTGCAGTACCCGGGGACGGAGCTGGAGGGGGACGCGCAGGCGGTCGCCAAGGCGCTCGGCATCCCGGTCTCGTCGGTGAAGAAGTCCGCCGCCGTCACGCGCATCACCGTCGTCGTGGGCGCCGACTGGCGGGAGGGCGACGCCTATCCGAAGGCGGCGGCCAGGAAGGACGGCAAGACGCCGGAGTCGGCGAACGCGCTCCGCGCGGACGACACCAAGGCGTGCATGCCGGTGGACCCGAACTTCACCTGGTAGGCGGGCGCGGACAGCAGGGCCCCGGGGCGTGGTCGCCCCGGGGCCCTTCCCGTACCGCCGTCAGGCCGTGGTGGAGAGCACCGCGGGCCGGCGGCTCGCGATGACCTTCTTCGCCAGGGAGCGGGGGCTGGTGAGGAAGCCGTACCCCCACGACATGTGCATCGTCGCCAGGGCCACGGGGATCCGGACGCGGGCCTTCCACGGCAGGCCGCGGCCCGCCGGGACGGAGCCCGCGACGATGGCCGCGAGGTAGCCGCCGGGGACGACGAAGCCGAGCGGCGTGAGCGTCGCGCCGACCACGATGCCCGCCGCGATGGCGCAGACGGCGGTCGGCGGGGCGAGGTAGCGGAGGTTGATGGAGCCCTGGTGGTAGCGGGCGACGACGTGGCGCCAGCGGCCGTAGTCCTTGTACTGCTTCGCCAGCGCGCGGACCGAGGGCCGCGGCCGGTACTGGACCTTCAGCTCGGGCGAGAACCAGATGAGGCCGCCCGCCTCGCGGATGCGGAAGTTCAGCTCCCAGTCCTGGGCGCGGATGAACTCCTCGTTGTACCCGCCCTGCTGCTCGAGGGCCTCACGCCGGAAGACACCCAGGTAGACGGTCTCCGCGGGGCCGGCCTCGCCGCCGGTGTGGAAGGCGGCGTTGCCGACGCCGATCCTCGACGTCATGGCGGCGGCGACCGCGTGCTCCCAGTCGTTCTCGCCCTCGGCGTGCATGATGCCGCCGACGTTCTGCGCGCCGGTCTCCTCCAGGAGCCGGACGGCGGTCGCGATGTAGTTCGGCGAGAGCATGCCGTGCCCGTCGACGCGCACCACGATCGGGTGACGGGACGCCTTGATGGCGGCGTTGAGGGCCGCGGGCGTACGGCCCGTGGGGTTGGGCACGGTGTGGACGCGCGGGTCCTCCCCCACGAGCTCGGCGGCGATCTCGTCCGTACGGTCCGTGGACGGGCCGAGGGCAATCACCACCTCCATCTCGCCGTCGTACTCCTGCTCGAGAATGTGACGGACCGAGGCGCGCAGGTGCCGCTCCTCGTTGAGGACCGGCATGATCACGGAGACGGGAGGCAGGGGCATGGTTCCTCGGGGGTACGGGATCGTCCCCCCGAGGACGGCGGCCCCGGGGGCCGGGGGTCGCCCCCCGGAGGACAGCGGTATCGCCCGCCACGTTACCGCGAACGGGGGACACCGGTGCGCGCCGCCCGGGCGATGCGGGCGGCCGCTGATCGTATGGGCCTACTGTGCTCATGATCCCCTTGCGCCCACGGAGGTGTCCTTCGTGCCCACGCCGCCCCGCCGCCCCGTCCGCCCCAGGCCGCCCGCGCCCGGGCGCCCGAGACGGCCGGGCCCCCAGCAGGGCCACCGGGAGCCCGAACCGGGCCGGCGGCCGGCGGCGCGCGGTGGTGTGCGGCCGCGGTGGGGGATGCGTGCGGTGACGACGCTGTCCGTGCTGGTGCTGTGCGCGGGCGGCATCGGGCACGCGGTGGTGACCAGCCTGGACACCGGGATCGGCCGGGTGGACCCCTTCCGCGACATGAAGAACCGGCCCGAGGCCGGTCACGGCACCAACATCCTGCTCGTCGGCACCGACGGCCGGGACCGGATCACCCCCGCGGAGAAGCAGCGGTACCGGCTCGGCGGCGCGGGCTGCCGCTGCACCGACACGATCATGCTGGTGCACATCTCCGCCGACCGGAAGCGGGCCAGCATGGTGTCGCTCCCCCGCGACTCGTACGCGGAGATCCCCGAGCACACCGATCCGGCCGGCAAGCACCACTCCAAGCACCCGGTGAAGCTGAACGCGGCGTACGCGGAGGGCGGCCCCCAGCTGACGGTGCGGACCGTGGAACACATGACCGGCGTCAAGGTCGACCACTACCTGGAGGTGGACTTCACCAGCTTCATGCGGACCGTGGACGCGGTCGGCGGGGTCAGGATCTGCACCGCCAAGCCGATCAAGGACGCCTACACCGGTCTCGCCCTGACCGCCGGGACGCACGAGATGAACGGCGGGCAGGCGCTGCAGTACGTCCGCTCCCGCCATGTCGACGGGGCGGCCGACCTGGGCCGGATGCAGCGCCAGCAGCGCTTCATGGCCGCGCTCATCGACCGGGCGACCAGCGAGGGCGTGCTGCTGAACCCGGTCAGGTTCCAGGAGGTCCTCAGCTCGGTGCTCAGCTCCGTACGGGCCGACGAGGGGTTCCGCACGCAGGAGATGCTGGCGCTGGCGAAGGCCATGCGGGGCTTCAAGGCGGCGTCGTCCGAGTTCACCTCCGTGCCCGTCACCAATGCGAGCTTCCCGGTGAAGGGGCTCGGCTCGACGGTGAGGTGGGACCCGGTGAAGTCGAAGAAGCTGTTCCGGGCGCTGCGCGAGGACAAGCCGCTGGCCCCGTACGTGCCGCGCAGCACCTCGCGCAAGAAGCTCGTGGAGGTCTCGCCCCAGCAGATCCGGGTGCAGGTCTACAACGGCACCCGGGTGCGCGGCCTGGGCGCCCGGGTCGACGCGGCGCTGCGGGCCACCGGCTTCCGCACGTCCGGGACGCCGCAGAACTGGGCGCGGCGCGACGTGACCCGCACCATCATCTGGTTCGACCCGCGCTGGGACCGTTCGGCGCGGTCCCTGGCCACCGCGCTGCCGGGCGCGGAACTGCGGCCCGTCCCGCGCCAGGGCGCGACGCTGAAGGTGACTTCGGGCGAGAACTTCACGGGCGTGGTGCCGGTGCGGGCCGAGGACGCGCACCAGGGCAAGTTCGGCGTGGTCACCGGCGACCAGGTGGCCTGCACGTAGCGGCGGGGTCAGGTGCCGGCGACGCCCGGCACGGCGAAGTCGTAGCCGCCGTAGGCGCCGGTCGCGCGGACGTTGGTCGGCCGGTGGCCGCGCCATCTCCTGGCCGGCGTGACGTACGCCACGTCGGGCACGCGGTGACATCGCGCGGATACGGCCTGCTCAGTCCTCCATGCCCTCCGCGGCGCGCTTCTCGCGCAGCTCCTTGATCGCGCGGCGGCGGGCCAGGCGGTGCGTGCGGCGGATCTGGGCCTCCTGGTAGCGGCGCTGGTCCCGCTCGGTCTCCGGTATGACCGGCGGTACGGGGCGAGGCTTGCCGTCCGCGTCGACCGCCGCGAAGACGAGGTACGCCGAGCCGACCTGGGTGGCGGGGGTGGACTCGTTCCAGCGCTCGGCCAGGACGCGGACGCCGACCTCCATGGAGGACCGTCCGGTCCAGTTGACCTGTGCCTTCACATGGACGAGGTCACCCACCCTGACCGGCTCCAGGAACACCATCTCGTCCATGGACGCGGTGACCGCGGGGCCGCCGGAGTGGCGGCCCGCGACGGCTCCGGCCGCGTCGTCCACCAACTTCATGATCACGCCGCCGTGCACGGTGCCGAGGAGGTTCGTGTCGCTGCCGGTCATGATGTGGCTGAGGGTCGTCCGGGACGCCGACGTGGGCTTTCCCTCCAGCCGGGACGGCTGGAGACCCACCGGTGAGGCCTGATCTGTCATGCCCTCCACCCTATGCCCCACCTCGTTACGGCTTCATTGCATCAGCTTCGCTACAGCCCTGACCCGATATCCCACCCACCCTGTGAGGCGCGCGGGGGCGGGCTGCACACTGGTCCGCATGAATGACTGGCCTGAAGGATGGTCCGACGACCGCAATGCCCGTTACGGCCGCGGCAGCGCCGATGCCCAGCCCGAGGGCGTACGGTCGATGCCGCACGTACGGCGTCCGGTCCCCCGGCAGCAGACGCAGGGGTACGACGACGCCGCGGCGTACGACAGCGGCTACAACACAGGCCAGGTCTACGGCGCACCGCAGCGCGGCGGCCCGCGCGTACCGGGCGGCAGCCCGGCCACGGCTCCGGGCCCCGCGCCGGACTGGCGCCGCCGGATCAAGGTCGGCTCGATCGTGCTCCTGGTGGCGGTGCTCGGCACCACCATCGGCACGTACTTCTGGGCCGACGGCAAGATGCGCCGCGAGGTCGACCTCGCCAAGGTGATCGACCGCCCGCAGGAGGGCGACTGCACCACGTACCTGATCGTCGGCTCCGACAGCCGTGAGGGCATGTCGGCCGAGGAGAAGAAGAAGCTGCACACCGGCTCCGCCGAGGGCAAGCGCACCGACTCGATGATGATCCTGGCGGCCTGCTCCAGCGGGAACACCATGATCTCCCTGCCGCGCGACTCGGACGTGGAGATCCCCAAGTTCGTGGGGTCGGAGTCCGGCAAGACGTTCCCGGCGCAGGGCCGCCGGGTGAAGCTGAACGCTGCGTACGCGGAGGACGGGCCGGAGCTGCTGGTCCGCACGGTCGAGCACAACACCGGGCTGCGCATCGACCACTACGCGGAGATCGGCTTCGCCGGCTTCGCGAACATCGTGGACGCTCTCGGCGGTGTCGAGATGAACATCGAGAAGGGCTTCAAGGACAAGAAGTCCGGCGCCGACTTCCAGGCGGGCAAGCAGACCCTCAACGGCGAGCAGGCGCTGGCCTTCGTCCGCACCCGGTACGCCTTCGCGGAGTCGGACCTGGCGCGGACGAAGAACCAGCAGAAGTTCCTGTCGGCGCTGGCGAGCCAGGCGGCCACGCCCGGCACCATCCTGAACCCCTTCAAGCTGTACCCGACGATGGGCGCCGGCCTGGACACGCTCGTCGTGGACAAGGACATGTCGCTGTTCGACCTCGGTGAGATGTTCTTCGCGATGAAGGGCATCAGCGGCGGCGACGGCACGTCCATGAACATCCCGATCAACGGCAGCCGCGGCGGCAACCTGGTCTGGGACAAGGCCAAGGTGCAGCAGCTGGTGAAGCAGATCCAGAACGACGAGAAGGTCACCGTCACCGGCAACTGAATCCGGCCGGACCGGGCGGTCAGAGGCGGCGGACGACGAAGTCGTCGGCGGTGCGGCCGTCCGGTCCGAACACGATCTCCAGCCGTCCGCTGAGCACATGGACGCCGTACGGGGTGTGGGCGGCCGTCGACGGCCCGCGCACCGGCCACGGCCGGCTGACGACCGCCGCCGCGGAGCGCCAGCGGTCGCGCGAGCGCAGTACGTGGACCGCGTCCGTCCCGCGGGGGTTGGCCAGGTCGTTGGTGACCGCGACCAGGGCGCCGTCGGGACGCAGGGCGAGTCCGTCACCGCCGTGCAGCGGCGCGGGCAGGGCGACCTCGGTGAAGCGGCCGGGGTCGCGCAGCGGGACGCGGAACAGGCGCCCGTCGCCGTAGTTGACGGCGAGCAGGTGGCCGTCGGGGTGGACGACCAGGCCGTTGACACCGGTGCCGTGACCGTCGGTCAGCGCGGCGTCCCTGACCAGTACGGAGGCCCGGCCGCGCCGGTCGACCCGGTAGATCGCGTCACCGGTCACGTCCGAGACGTAGGCGGTTCCGTCGGCTCCGACGGCCACGTCGTTGACCGCGAACCGCTCCTGTCCCGGCGAGAGCCGGGTGAGGTCCACCAGGTGCAACGGCCGTCCGGTGCGCAGGTCGTAGACGCCGAGCCCGCCGACGCGGTGCACGGTGCCCGGCTCCGACCTCTCCGCGACACCGAGATCGGCGTACGCGACGAGGATCCGGCCGCGTACGGCGTCCACGTGCAACCCGTACGTCGAGACGACGCGCGGGTCGCTGACGAGTGCGGTGGTGCGCCCGTCGGGCCGTACGACGGAGACGGTGCCGTGCCGCACCGACGACACGAGGAACGCGCGGCGGGTCGGGTCCCACGCGATGCCCTCCGGGTGGAGGGCGGGCGCGTATCCGGTGATCTGCCGGGGTACGGGCGCGGCCGCGGGCGTCGCGGAGGCAGGAGGCGGGCTCGCGCCGGTCGCACCGGTCGCCGTCCCGGCGAGGAGGGCCGCGGCAGCGAGGGCCGCGGCGGCAAGGTGCTTGATCGTCATACCGGCAGTCTGCGGGCGGACCGGGACGTCCGGGAGGGCGTGCCGGTCCTGGTGGTGGCACCACCAGGACGGAACGTCTATGCCCCCCGGTGGCGTACCGGGGGGCATCGACGGGCAGGCGGGCGGTGCCCGAGGAGCGACCGAGGGTCGCAGGGACGGGCACGGCAGAATGCCCCAGTTCCCTGGTAGCTCATGACGCTTCGCTTCGGTGACAGCCGATGTCGGCCCTGGACGTCATCCGGATCCGCATACGACAACAGCCCCCGGCATCACGCCGGGGGCTGCGTTGTCTGTGCAGGTCAGTGGCCGTTTCCAGCCCGACATCCGCCCAGGATTCCCCCAGCATGACGCCCAGGAACGGCCCTGATCAGGCCGCAACGGACGGAAAGCCCAGGATGCCCATGCGGACCCCGAAACCGCCCCTGACCTGCAAGAACCCTGCTAGGGAAGGTTCCTTGCCATCACGATCCGCTGAACTTGGTTCGTGCCCTCATAAATCTGCGTGATCTTGGCGTCGCGCATCATGCGCTCCACCGGGTAGTCACGGGTGTAGCCGTAGCCGCCGAGCAGCTGGACGGCGTCCGTGGTGACCTCCATGGCGATGTCGGAGGCGAAGCACTTCGCCGCCGCGCCCAGGTAGGTGAGGTCCGCGTCGCCGCGCTCCGAGGCCGCGGCGGCCTGGTAGGTCAGTGCGCGGGCGGCGGAGATCTTCATCGCCATGTCGGCGAGCATGAACTGCACGCCCTGGAAGTCGGCGATCGGCTTGCCGAACTGCTTGCGCTCCTGGACGTACCCCTTGGCATAGTCCAGGGCGCCCTGGGCGATGCCGAGGGCCTGGGCCGCGATGGTGATGCGGGTGTGGTCCAGGGTCTTCATCGCCGTGGCGAAGCCGGTGCCCTCCTCGCCGATCATGCGGTCGGCGGGGATGCGGACGTTGTCGAGGTAGACCTCGCGGGTCGGGGAGCCCTTGATGCCGAGCTTCTTCTCCGGGGCGCCGAAGGAGACTCCCTCGTCGCCCTTCTCGACGACGAACGCCGAGATGCCCTTGGAGCGCTTGGCCGGGTCGGTGACGGCCATGACCGTGTAGAACTCGGACACGCCGGCGTTGGTGATCCAGCGCTTCACGCCGTTGAGGACCCAGAAGTCGCCGTCGCGGACGGCCTTGGTCTTCATGCCGGCGGCGTCGGAGCCCGCGTCGGGCTCGGAGAGGCAGTACGAGAACATCGCGTCGCCCTTGGCGAGCGGCCCCAGGTACTTCTTCTTCAGCTCCTCGGAGCCGGAGAGGATCACGGGCAGCGAGCCGAGCTTGTTCACGGCCGGGATCAGGGAGGACGAGGCGCACACACGGGCGACCTCCTCGATGACGATCACGGTCGCGAGCGCGTCGGCACCGGCGCCGCCGTACGTCTCGGGTACGTGCACGGCGTGCAGGTCCGAGGAGACGAGGGCGTCCAGGGCCTCCTGGGGGAAGCGGGCCTCCTCGTCCACCGCGGCGGCGAACGGCGCGATCTTGGCCTCGGCGAGCGAGCGGACGGTGTCCCGGAGCATGTCGTGCTCCTCGGACGGGCGGTACAGGTCGAAATCAGGCGTTCCCGCCACGATCACTCACTCCCCTGGACGTGTGCTAACTACCGTTAAGTAACCCAAATTTTAGTGCCCGCCGTCCGGATGGAATAGGTGACCTTGCTGACAGCGAAAACGGTCCCCGGCCGGGGGCCCGACTATGCTCGTGGCCGCAGTCCTGCCCCGTACCGACCAGGAGCACCGCATGGACCTCAAGATCACCGTGATCGGCACCGGATACCTCGGCGCCACCCATGCGGCGGCCATGGCGGAGCTGGGGTTCGAGGTGCTGGGCCTCGACGTCGTCCCCGAGAAGATCGAGATGCTCTCCGGGGGCCGGGTCCCGATGTACGAGCCGGGGCTGGAGGAGCTGCTGCGCAAGCACGTCGCCGGGTTCGAGGGCTCCACCGGGCGGCTGCGCTTCACGACCTCCTGGGAGGAGGTCGGCGAGTTCGGCGACGTCCACTTCGTCTGCGTGAACACCCCGCAGAAGCACGGTGAGTACGCCTGCGACATGCGGTACGTCGACGCCGCCTTCAGCTCCCTCGCCCCGCACCTGAAGCGCCCCGCGCTGGTCGTCGGCAAGTCGACCGTGCCGGTCGGCAGCGCGGAGCGTCTCGCCCGGCTGCTCGCCGAGCGGGCCCCGGTGGGCGCGGACGCGGAGCTGGCGTGGAACCCCGAGTTCCTGCGCGAGGGCTTCGCGGTGCAGGACACGCTGCACCCGGACCGGATCGTGGTGGGTGTGGAGAGCGCGGCCGCGGAGAAGCTGCTGCGTGAGGTGTACGCCACCCCGATGGCGGAAGGGTCGCCTTTCGTGGTGACGGACTTCCCGACGGCGGAGCTGGTGAAGACGGCCGCGAACTCCTTCCTGGCCACCAAGATCTCCTTCATCAACGCCATGGCCGAGGTGTGCGAGGCGGCGGGCGGTGACGTCGCCAAGCTGGCGGAGGCCATCGGGTACGACGACCGGATCGGCGCGAAGTTCCTGCGGGCCGGCATCGGCTTCGGCGGCGGCTGCCTGCCGAAGGACATCCGCGCCTTCATGGCGCGGGCGGGCGAGCTGGGCGCCGACCAGGCGCTGACGTTCCTGCGCGAGATCGACTCCATCAACATGCGCCGCCGCGGCCAGATGGTCGGCATGGCGCGCGAGGCGCTGGGCGACGGGACGTTCCTGGGCAAGCGGGTGGCGGTGCTCGGTGCCGCGTTCAAGCCGGACTCCGACGACGTACGGGACTCGCCGGCGCTGAACGTCGCCGGCCAGATCCACCTGCAGGGCGGCCAGGTGACGGTGTACGACCCCAAGGGCATGGACAACGCGCGGCGGCTGTTCCCGACGCTGGCGTACGCGAACAGCGCGCTGGAGGCGGTCCGCGGCGCCGACGTGGTGCTGCACCTGACGGAGTGGAGCGAGTTCCGCGAGCTGGACCCGCGGAGGCTGGGCGAGGTCGTGGCGTCGCGGGTCATCCTGGACGGCCGCAACGCGCTGGATCCGACGCGGTGGCGCGAGGCGGGGTGGACGTACCGCGCGATGGGCCGCCCGCGGGCGTAGCACGCAGGGCTTCGCGGGCGGGGCTTCCACGCGCGGGGCGCGGCGGCCGGGGCTCCACGCGCGGGCCTGGCGGCCGGGGCTTCCACGCGCGGCGGGCGTCACGCGCAGGAAAGCGCGCCGCAGTTCTCACGCGGGGCCATGCACACGGCGGGCGTCACCCGTCCGACGCGGGGCCTCACCCGCAGGGCCCTCACCCGCGGCGTATGACCCTGCGCAGCCCATGGCCCCGCGCGGCTTGCGGCCCCGCGGATCATGGCCCTGTGCGCCGGCCGGGCCGGGTGGGGGTCCTCCGGGCAGGCCCTCAGGAGGGCGGGGTGCCGCGGCGGGCGCGGTAGGTGCGCATCTTGGCACGGGCCCCGCAGACCGACATCGAGCACCAGCGGCTGCGGCCCGCCGGGCTGCGGTCGTAGTACGCCCAGTGACAGTCCGGCGCTTCGCACGCCTTCAGCCGCAGCCACGTGCCGTCCGCCACCGCCGACGCGATGGCCGCCGCGACCCGCGAGGTGAGCGTGTCCGGCCGGGCCGGGCGCAAGGCCGCGGCGCCGTCGCCGGGCGCGACCGTGACCAGCAGCGGGGCGGCGGCCAGCAGCTCGTCGAGGGGTGTCGTGGCACGGTGCGGCGGGTGCCCCGCGTGCGCCAGGCACGCCGCGCGCAGCGCCTCCCGCAGTTCGCGGGCCGCCGCCGCCTCGGTCTCCGCGAGGCCGAAGGCCGCCCGGCCCGCCTCGGAGTCGAGGGAGTCGGCGCCCGTCTCGATGTTCAGCGAGTTCACCAGCGCCTCGATCAGGCCGAGGCCGCCGGGAGCGGGCGCTCTGTCGTTCATGGTTGCGACGTTACCCGTCATGCGGGACCATGCGGTAACGGTTACCGGTTGACCCGAGATACCGGTAACTCCGACACTCTTGGAGGCACGTCATGGCTCTCGCCAAACTCGGCACCGTCGTCCTCGACTGTCCCGACCCGCACGCCCTCGCCGCCTTCTACGCCGGGATCCTCGGCGGCACGCCGCAGGGCGACGACACCTGGGTCGACCTCGGCGGGCATGCCGGCACCCCGCTCGCCTTCCAGGCGGCGCCCGGCTTCGTACCGCCGCGCTGGCCCTCCCCGGACGGCTCCCAGCAGTTCCACCTGGATCTGGCCGTCGAGGACCTCGACGCGGCCGAGGAGCAGGTCCTCGCCCTCGGCGCCAAGGCACTGGACGCCGACGACCGCACCCGGTCGTGGCGGGTTTACGCGGACCCGGCGGGGCACCCGTTCTGCCTCTGTGCCTGCTGAGGCACGTACCGAGGAGGAGGACCGATGGGATTCGCCACGCTGTCCGTGACCGCGATCGACTGCCCCGAACCGCTCGAGCTCGCGGAGTTCTACGCCGCGGTCCTGGGCGGCGAGGTGCGGAGCGACCCGGACGACGACGGGGAGTGGGTGGACCTGTACCTGCCCGGCGGGCAGCGCCTCGCGTTCCAGCGGGCCCCGGGGCTCCGGGCCCCCGAGTGGCCGCGGGCCGACCGGAACTCCCAGCAGTTCCACCTGGACCTCGACGTCCAGGACCTCGACGCGGCCGAGGAGCAGGTCCTCGCGCTCGGCGCCAAGGCACTGGACGCCGACGACCGCACCCGGTCGTGGCGGGTTTACGCGGACCCGGCGGGGCACCCGTTCTGCCTGTGCCGGGCGTAGCTCACGCCCCCCGGGCCACCGCTTCGGCCTCCCGTACGACACGGGCCGCGTTGCCCCAGGTCAGCGCGGCGATGTCGGTCTCGGGCCAGTCGCGGTGGAGCAGCTCGGCGATGAGGTTCGGGTAGCAGGACGCGTCTTCCAGGCCCACCGTGTGGGGCGCGTGCGCCGCCGTCCCGAACGAGCCCGCGACCCCCACGCACTCCGGACCGGCGACCCTGCGGACGTGGTCCAGGTGGTCGGCGACGTCCTGGAGGGCGGCGGGGAGGCCGGTCAGGCGGGCGACCTGGTCCGGCGCGAAGGTCACCATGCACACGCCGCCGTTGGCGCGCAGCCGGCGCAGGACGTCGTCGGTGACGTTCACCGGGTGCGGGGTGAGGGCGGCCGCGGCCGAGTGGGAGAGGATCACCGGCGCCTTGGTGACGTCCAGGACCCGGCGCATGGTGTCGGCGGAGGCACCGGAGAGGTCGACGAGGACCCCGAGGTGGTTCATCTCGCGGATGACGTCCTGCCCGAACGGCGTCAGGCCGTCGGGGCCGGCGGTCCAGGAGGTGCCGGCGACGCCGGCGCTGCGTACGCCGAGGGCGTGATACGCGCGCAGCGTGCCGAGCGAGTCGCCGAGGGCCGCGCCGGAGACCGGGCCGAGCAGCGAGGCGATGCGTCCGCAGTCGCGGGCGGCGGCCATCTCGGCGGCGGTGAGGGCGAGGCGGAGGGCTTCCGGGCACGACTCGATGAGCGTCCGTACGCCGTCGATCAGGTCGAGCGTGCCGCCGATGAGCTGGTCGGCGCCGTGCCGCGGCGCGACGTGGAGGGACCAGAACTGGGCTCCGACGCCGCCGGCCCTGATCCGGGGTATGTCGGTGTCGAGTGCGGCCTCGCCGTGCTGGAGCGCGTGGTGGTGCGTGCGGTCCAGCTCCTGGGCGAGGGTGTTGTGACCGTCGACGACGAGCTGCGCGGCGAGCAGGACGCGGGCGCGGCCGAGGTCGGTCTCGGAGGGGGTGGGGGCTTCGGCGGGGTCGGCGCCGCGCACCGTGTCGTCGGGTTCACCGCATGTGGTCGGTGCGACGTAGGGGAGGTCCTGCAGGTCTGCCATGACGGGGGCTCCGGCTCCGTGAACGGCGTTGCGAGCCATAGCGCCACGGTGGCACGGGAGGGGGCCGGGGTCGCGGCGGTGTACTGCGTCCGGGTGATTCTCCCCTGCCCCGGCGCCATGCGTCCGGACGGGTGCCGGCCCCGGTGCATGCGTCCGTTCTCACGGGTGCCCGCCTCCGGCGCCATGCGTCCGTCCGGACGGGTACCCGCCCCTGGTGCGGTGCCTGCCGGCGGGTGCCGGCGCCGGCACCGCCGTGCCTCCGCGCGGGAGCCGGCCCGCAGCCGAGCGTCCTCCGGACGGACAGGGCCCCCGGCGGGCCCTATCCGTCCAGCGACTCCAGCGTGGCGTTGGAGGGTGCCCGGCCCGCGAGGCCGCGGGCGACCGACTCCGCGTCGCGCAGCACGCGCAGCGGGTTGGACCAGGTCAGCATGGCGATGTCGGTACGGGACCACTTGCGGGACAGGAGCTCCGCGACCAGGTTCGGGTACGCCGAGACGTCCGACAGGTCCGACGGCGTGAAGGCTGTGCCGTCGAAGTCGCCGCCGATGCCGATGTGGGCGATGCCCGCCACCTCCCGCATGTGGTCCAGGTGGTCGGCGACCGTGGCGGCGGTGGCGACCGGGCGGGGGTCGGCGTCCTCGAACGCCTCGTGGACGCGCATCGCCTCCGGCGTCGTGTCCAGCGGGTGGAAGCCGTGCGCCCGCATGTTGTCGTCGGCGCGCCGCGTCCACTCCACCGCTGCGGGGAGGACGAACTTCGGCACGAACGTGGCCATGGCCACGCCACCGTTGGCGGGGAGCAGCGCGAGCACGTCGTCGGGGATGTTGCGCGGGTGGTCGCACACCGCGCGCGCCGAGGAATGGGAGAAGAGCACCGGCGCCTCGCCGGCCGCCAGGGCGTCGCGCATCGTCGTGTCGGCGACGTGCGAGAGGTCCACCAGCATGCCGAGGCGGTTCATCTCGCGGACGACCTCCCGGCCGAACGCCGACAGCCCGCCCACCCCCGGCTCGTCCGTCGCCGAGTCGGCCCACGCCACGTTGTCGTTGTGGGTGAGCGTCATGTAGCGGACCCCCAGGGCGTACAGGGCCCGCAGGGTGGCGAGGGAGTTGTTGATGGAGTGGCCGCCCTCGGCGCCCTTCAGGGAGGCGATGCGGCCGGCGGCCCGCGCGGCCTCCATGTCGTCGGCCGTCAGCGCGGGCGCGAGGTCGGCCGGGTAGCGGGCCAGGAGCTGGTCGACGCAGTCGATCTGCTCCAGCGTGGCGCTGACGGCATCGTCCCCGGCCAGGTCGCTGCGCACGTACACCGACCAGAACTGCGCCCCGACGCCGCCGGCCCGCAGCCGCGGGATGTCGGTGTGGAGCCGGCCGGCCTGGTCCGCCGCGATGTCGAGGCGGTCCAGGTCGTAGCGGGCCTGCTGGCGCAGGGCCCACGGCAGGTCGTTGTGGCCGTCCACCACGGGGAAGTCCGCGAGGAGGTCGCGCGCCTCCGCGAGGAGGTCCCCGGCCGTCACTTGCCGACCTTCGAGCGCAGGCGCCTGCCCTTCTCCGTCGCCTGGTCGTTGAGCTCCTGCTGGAACTCGGTCATGCGGGACAGCAGCTCGGGGTCGGAGCTCGCCAGGATGCGGGCGGCCAGCAGGCCCGCGTTGCGTGCGCCGCCGACCGACACCGTGGCCACCGGGACGCCCGCCGGCATCTGCACGATGGACAGCAGGGAGTCCATGCCGTCGAGGTACTTCAGCGGGACGGGGACGCCGATCACCGGCAGCGGGGTGACGGAGGCGAGCATGCCCGGCAGGTGGGCCGCGCCGCCGGCGCCCGCGATGATCGCCTTCAGCCCGCGGTCCGCCGCGCGCTCGCCGTAC
Source organism: Streptomyces sp. NRRL S-118 (assembly GCF_000716335.1). Lineage (GTDB taxonomy): Bacteria > Actinomycetota > Actinomycetes > Streptomycetales > Streptomycetaceae > Streptomyces. The sequence continues at coordinate 46,383 of NZ_JOBL01000100.1, forward strand.
GCGATCATCTCGCGCGGCATCCGGTGCGCGGAGACGACGTCGACCTCGTACGGGATCTCGAACTCGTCGAGGGCCGCGGCGGCGGCCTCCATGACGGGCCAGTCCGAGTCGGAGCCCATGACGATGCCGACGACGGGTCCGGGTGCGTTACTCAACGATCGTTCCTCGCAGGTAGTCGGCGGCGTGGCGGGCGCGCTCCAGCACCTCGTCCAGGTCGTCGCCGTAGGTGTTGACGTGCCCCACCTTGCGGCCGGGCTTCACGTCCTTGCCGTACATATGGATCTTCAGCTGCGGGTCGCGGGCCATGCAATGCAGGTACGCCTGGTACATGTCCGGGAAGTCGCCGCCCAGCACGTTGCACATGACGGTCCACGTCGCACGCGGGCGCGGGTCGCCGAGCGGCAGGTCGAGCACGGCGCGGACGTGGTTGGCGAACTGCGAGGTGACCGCGCCGTCCTGGCTCCAGTGGCCGGAGTTGTGCGGGCGCATGGCGAGCTCGTTGACGAGGATGCGGCCGTCGGCCGTCTCGAAGAGCTCGACGGCCAGGTGTCCGACGACGCCCAACTCCTGGGCGATGCGCAGCGCGAGCTCCTGCGCCTGCCCGGCCAGCTCCGCCGGCAGGCCGGGCGCCGGGGCGATCACGGTGTCGCAGACGCCGTCGACCTGCCGCGACTCGACCACGGGGTACGCCACGGCCTGGCCGTGCGGCGAGCGGACGATGTTCGCCGCCAGCTCGCGGACGAAGTCGACCTTCTCCTCCGCGAGAACCGGCACGCCCGCCCGGAAGGGGTCGTGGGCGTCGGCCTCGGAGCGGACCACCCACACGCCCTTGCCGTCGTACCCGCCGCGCACCGTCTTGAGGACCACGGGGAAGCCCCCGGCCTCGGCCGCGAAGGCCGACACGTCGGCCGGGTCGGCCACGATGCGGTGGCGCGGGCACGGCGCGCCGATCGCGTCGAGCTTCGCGCGCATCACGCCCTTGTCCTGGGCGTGCACCAATGCGTCGGGCCCCGGGCGGACGGGAATGCCGTCCGCCTCCAGGGCCCGTAGGTGCTCGGTCGGTACGTGCTCGTGATCGAAGGTGATCACGTCGCAACCGCGCGCGAACTCACGCAGCGTGTCCAGGTCGCGGTAGTCGCCGATGACGACGTCGCTCACGACCTGCGCCGCGGAGTCCTGGGGGGAATCGCTGAGGAGCTTGAATCTGATGCCGAGGGGGATGCCCGCCTCGTGGGTCATACGGGCCAGCTGTCCGCCGCCCACCATGCCTACTACCGGGAACGTCACCCTCTTAGGGTATCCGGCCCCGCGCGTCGCCCCACGCGCCCGGGGTCGGGGCGGAAGGGAGCCTTCCGCGGGAGCGGGCGGCGTGCCCGCGCGGGCCGTGCGGCGGGTGGTTAGCATGGCTTGGTTGACCCATTCGACCGGACGGGGCTGAAAGATCACCATGAGTGAACGGGGCGCACTTCGGGTGCGACTGGAGCAGCTCCTCCGCGAGATCGCGAAATTCGGTCTCGTCGGCGGTCTCGGCCTGCTCGTCAACATGGCGGTCTTCAACCTCGTGCGCCACACCACCGAGATCCCGGTGGTACGGGCCAGCCTGGTGGCCACGGTCGTCGCCATCGTCTTCAACTACGTGGGCTTCCGCTACTTCACGTACCGGGACCGCGACAAGAGCGGCCGGACGCGCGAGCTGACGCTGTTCCTGCTGTTCAGCCTGGTCGGGCTGATCATCGAGAACGGTCTGCTGTACGTCGCGACCTACGGCTTCGGCTGGGACAGCCCGCTGCAGAGCAACTTCTTCAAGTTCTTCGGGATCGGCGTCGCGACCCTGTTCCGCTTCTGGTCGTACCGCACGTGGGTGTTCCGTGCGCTGCCGGAGCGCGAGAGCGCCACGCCGCCGTCCGGGCAGCCGGCCGCCGAATCGTTCCTGGAGCAGCGCCGGCACCGGGACGCGCGCACCGGCGATCCGGTCGGCCCGCGCGGGCGCTAGGCGCGCGGCTCAGCGGACGGTCGGCGGGGGGTCCGCGTCCTTGGTGTTGCGGCTGCGCACCTCGCGGCTGAGGAACAGCGCGAACACCGGCGGCTGCTGCTGGAGCAGCTCCAGGCGCCCGCCGTCCGCCTCCGCCAGGTCGCGGGCCACGGCGAGGCCGATGCCCGTCGAGTTGCGGCCGCTGATGGTCCGCTCGAAGATGCGCGCGCCGAGGTCCGCCGGGACGCCCGGCCCCTCGTCGGTCACCTCCACGACGGCCTGGTTGCCGGTGACGCGGGTGCGCAGGGCGACCGTGCCGCCGCCGTGCATGAGCGAGTTCTCGATCAGCGCGGCCAGCACCTGGGCGACCGCGCCGGGGGTGCCCACCGCCCGCATGCCGACCTTGCCGGAGCGGACGATCGCCCGCCCCGCGCTGCGGTAGGCCGGCCGCCACTCCTCGATCTGCTGCTTGACGACCTCGTCGAGATCGAAGGCGATCGCCGACCCGGTGCGCGGGTCGCGGCTGTTGGTCAGCAGCCGCTGGACCACGTCCGTCAGCCGCTCCACCTGGGTGAGGGCGATCTGGGCCTCCTCCTTGACCGTCGTCAGGTCGTCGGTCACGGAGATCTCCTCCAGCCGCATGGACAGCGCGGTCAGCGGTGTGCGCAGCTGGTGCGAGGCGTCGGCGGCCAGCCGCCGCTCGGCGGTCAGCATGCGGGCGATCCGCTCGGCGGAGGCGTCGAGCACGTCCGCGACCCGGTCGAGCTCGGGGACCCCGTAGCGCCGGTGGCGCGGCCGCGGATCGCCGGAGCCGAGGCGCTCGGCGGTCTCGGCGAGGTCGGTCAGCGGCGACGCGAGCCGGTTGGCCTGCCGTACGGCGAGGAGGACCGCGGCCACCACGGCCAGCAGCGCCACCGCGGCGATGATCAGCAGGGTCCGGCCGACCTCGGCGGTCACGGCCGAGCGCGGTTCCTCCACGGTGACGGTCTCGCCGCGCCCGCCCTCCGCGGTGCCCCGGATGACGCTCCCCTCGGGGCGCTTGCCGATCTCGATGGGGGCACGGCCGGGGATGCGGATCACCGCGTACCGCTTGGCGCCGCTCTGCTCGGCGAGGATGTCCGGGTTCACCGGCTCCCCGCCGATCAGCCGGCTCTCCACGATGCTGATGAGGCTCACCGCCTCGGAGTCCACGCTCTCCTGGGCGCTGCTGCTGATGGTGCGGGTCTCCACGATGACGAGGGAGACGCCGAAGACGGCGATGACGACGAGCACCACCGCGAGCGTGGAGTTGATCAGTCGGCGGCGCACGGTGTTCCGCTAGCTCTTCTCGAAGCGGAAGCCCACACCGCGGACGGTGGCGATGTAGCGGGGGTTGGCGGCGTCGTCGCCGAGCTTCTTGCGCAGCCAGGAGATGTGCATGTCGAGGGTCTTGGTGGAGGACCACCAGGTGGTGTCCCACACCTCGCGCATGAGCTGGTCGCGGGTGACGACCCGGCCGGCGTCCCGGACCAGGACCCGCAGCAGGTCGAACTCCTTGGCGGTGAGCTGGAGCTCCTCGTCGCCCATCCAGGCGCGGTGGGACTCGACGTCGATACGGACGCCGTGGGTGGCGGGCGCCGGGGCGGGCTCGGTGGAGCCGCGCCGCAGCAGGGCCCGGACCCGGGCGAGGAGCTCGGCGAGGCGGAACGGCTTGGTGACGTAGTCGTCGGCGCCGGCGTCCAGCCCGACAACGGTGTCGACCTCGTCGGCACGCGCGGTGAGCACCAGGATGGGCACCGTGTGTCCCTCGGCGCGCAGTCGCCGGGCGACCTCCAGCCCGTCCATGCCGGGCAGACCGAGGTCCAGCACCACGAGGTCGACGCCGCCCTGCAGCCCGGTGTCGAGTGCGCTGGGTCCGTCCTCGCGCACCTCGACCTCGTACCCCTCCCGCCGCAGGGCGCGGGCCAGCGGTTCCGAGATGGATGCGTCGTCCTCGGCGAGCAGTACACGGGTCATGGGGTGATGGTAGTCCGCGTGCCGTACGGGCCGGGCCGGGATCGACCGTTGATCAAACTATGATCGTGCCCGCCTGGGAGTCACGGACCCCATCCCGCTTAACACCTTCGAATGTGGGCAGATGGTTCCTGCGACACCTGTGATCCATCTCTCAAGTCCTTCCATATGCCACAGTGTCGTGTCGTATGGTGGCGAGACGCCTGATGTACTGCTCCGGGGACCTTTGGCCCGCAAACAGCGCCAAGGGTCTCCTTTCTGCCCTGGACCGGCTCCGCCGGGCCCGGGACAGCGAATGACCTGTGGGCCGGGCCCCGTGGCGTGACGACACGTCCGGGGCATGGATCCCGGTGCGGTCCGATCCTTCGCCTCCGTGCGGGCCACGGGGGCGAACCCCTGTCCGGGCGTCGGGGTGGGTCGTCCCCGGGCCGGTGCCGGCCGCCCCCCACCGGGCGCGACACGCTCACGAAGCGCGGCGCGTCCCGAGCCAACAAGGATCGACATGGCGTCCAGCCTGACGAGGGACCCGGCCAGTACCCCTGGCCTCGAGAAGACGTTCCTCGGCCACCCCCGCGGTCTGGCCAACCTCTTCATGACCGAGATGTGGGAGCGCTACAGCTTCTACGGCATGCGGGCCCTGCTCGTGCTCTACCTGTCGGCCTCCGTGGCCAAGGGCGGTCTCGGCTTCGACACGGCCACCGCCGTCGCCATCTACTCCGTCTACAACGCGATGGTCTACCTGCTCGCCCTGCCGGGCGGCTGGTTCGGTGACCGCGTGTGGGGCGCGCGGAAGACCGTGGCGATCTCCGGCACGATCATCATGATCGGCCACTTCCTGCTGGCCCTGCCGATGGAGTTCTCGTTCTTCATCGGTCTGGCGTTCATCGCCGCCGGCTCCGGTCTGCTGAAGGCCAACATCTCGACGATGGTCGGCCACCTGTACCGGGACAAGAACGACCCCCGCCGTGACGGTGGCTTCACGATCTTCTACATGGGCATCAACCTCGGTGCCTTCGTCGCCCCGCTGACCATCGGCTACGTGGGCCAGGAGATCAACTGGCACTACGGCTTCGCCATGGCCGGCATCGGCATGGCCATCGGCCTCGCCTTCTACTTCCTGGGCTTCCGCAACCTGGCCCCCGAGTCGAACCAGGTCCCGGCCCCGCTGTCGGACGCCGAGCGCGCCGGCATCATCAAGAAGGCGCTGATCTGGCTGGCCGTCGCGGCCGCCGCGTACGGCATCGTCGGCCTGACCGGCGAGCTGAGCATCGACTGGGTGCTGTGGCCGCTGACCATCCTCGGCCTGGTGCTGCCCGCCTGGTACCTGATCCGCATCAAGCGCGACACCGACCTCGACCAGGTCGAGCGGTCCCGGATGTCGGCGTACGTCTGGTTCTTCGTCGCCGCCGCCGTCTTCTGGGGCATCTACGACCAGACCGGCTCGACCCTGAGCCTGTTCGCGGAGCACAACACCGCCGGCTCGCTGTTCGGGTTCTCCTTCCCGGCCAGCTGGTTCCAGTCGCTGAACCCGCTGTACGTGATGGCCCTGGCCCCGGTCTTCGCCTGGCTGTGGGTGGCCCTCGCCCGCCGCGGCAAGGAGCCGAGCACGCTGGTGAAGTTCACGCAGGGCCTGGTGCTGATCGGTGCCTCGTTCTTCGTGATGATGCTGGCCCAGGCCGCCTCCGCGGGCGACGTCAAGGTCACCCCGCTGTGGCTGTGCTCGGTCTACCTCATCCAGACCGTCGGTGAGCTCACCCTCTCGCCGGTCGGCCTGTCGCTGACGACGAAGCTGGCCCCGGCCAAGTACGCCTCGCAGATGATGGGCGTCTGGTTCCTGGCCGTCACCGCCGGCGACTCGGTCATCGCCCTGCTCCAGCTGATGGGCGCGCCGACCGACACCACGTGGTGGTTCGCCAGCCAGGGCGCACTCGCGGTCCTCGCCGGTGTGGCGATCTTCATGTACCGCAAGAAGGTGCAGCCCCTCATGGGCGGCGTGCACTGACCCGTCCCCCCGCGGGACATCCCCTCACGGGGAGGGCCGCCGTACCGGATCCGTCCGGTACGGCGGCCTTCGCCGTTCCGCCGCGCACGGCCGCCGTCAGCGGCGCAGCAGCCGCCACGGCGTGAAGGTGAACACCGCGCCGCCCAGCAGGATGACCGTGCCCGCGGCCAGGGCGAGGGCACGCAGCGCGCCCCGGTCCTCCGCGCCGGTCTCGGCGAGCCCGCCGCCGGACGTGGAGCTCCCGCCGGTGGCCGGGCCCGCGGAGCCCGTGCCGCCGGAGCTCGTGCCGCCCGAGGCGCCGCCCGGCTGGGCGGTGGTGTCCAGTTCCAGGGAGACCTGGACGTTCGGGGGCGGGGTGCAGGTCGTCGTCGTACCGAGCGCCTCGACCGTGAGGACCCCCGGGCTCAGGGTGGCCCGGCCCGTGGCGCCCGGCCTGTAGGTGCCGGTCAGGTCCGGTATCCCGATCGGGCTGCCGGCCCTGATGGGCTCCTTGTTGGCGGGACCCTCGACGTGGACGGTGCCCTTGTCCGCGCCGCCGAGCGCCACCTCCATGGACGGCTTCACGGAGCCGGCGGGGATGTCGGCGGGGCTGTCCATGACCGACCGGGAGAAGGTCACGGTGAGGGCGTAGCCCCCGCCGCTCCTCCGGGCGTCGATCCGCACGGGGGAGGTGGCCTGCTTGTCCCCGATGGGCGTCTTGCAGGCGTACGGGACGCTGACCTCCTTGCCCGGGTACGCGGCCGGGCCGCCGTCCCCGCCGCCGGTCGTACCGCCGGAGCCCGAACCGCCGGAGGTCGCGCCGCCCGTCGCCGTACCGCCGGAGGACGTGCCACCCGAGGACGTGCCGCCCGTCGCCGTACCGCCGGAGGACGTGCCACCCGAGGACGTGCCGCCGGACGCCGTACCGCCCGAGGACGTGCCGCCCGTCGGCGGGGGGTCGCCGGCCTCCGTGACCTTGATCGTGTGGGCGGGGCGGACCGTTACCTCCGGCGCGCACGTCGTGTCCGTGGACAGCGGCTTCGAGACGTTGATGGTGTACGGGCCCGGGGTCAGCGTGATCTCCCCCGGCCGGGTCAGCTTCAGCCTGCCCGTCATGTCGGGCAGCACCATCGGGCTGTTCCGCGGGATCGGCGGGTTCTGCCGCGGCCCCGCCATCGCCAGGTCCGCGGTCCACGCGCCCGTCACCCGGACCGTTCCCGCCGGCTTGACGGTGTCCTTCTCCAGGTCGAGGACGCCGGGGTTCCGGGACGCCGCCTCGACGGTTCTCCACACCACCTCGACCTCGTCGCCGACCTTCGCCTGCGCCGGCGCGGTGATCAGCACCTTGGTGGTGCCCCGCACCGGGGGCAGCCCCGAGATGGGCGGCGGGACGCACTCCGTGGCGTACGACACCTCGGCCGCCTGCGCGGGACCCGCGGCCAGCAGGATCCCCGCACCGCCGAGCATCAGCGCGGCCCCGGCCGCGCTCATCCTCCGTTGCGTGCTCACGAATGTCCCTTCGTCGTGGGTCGGTTCTGCGTCGGTGCGGAGTCCGGTGCGAACCACGGGAGGTCCACCGGAGTCACCGGACCGGTGACCGTTCCGGATTCCCCGGCGGTTGCGCGTACGGGTGCGGCGGCGGCCGGCCGGTGGCGCGGGCGGACCCGGTCCACGACGGCCATCCCGATCCGGTACAGCCCCGCCGGTACGACCAGGGCCAGCAGGACCCGGAAGAGCACCACGCCCCACGGCCGGTCGACGCCCCAGGGCTGTTCGGCCAGCACCCGGCCGCCGTGGCGCACGGAGACCTGGTAGTCGCCGTGGGCGCCCGCGGCCAGCTCCACCGGCAGCTCGACGCGCGCCTTGCGGCCGGGCGCGATGGTGCCGCGCCACTGCCGCTCCTGCCACTGCGGGGCGAACACGCCGTGGGCGGTGCCCACCTCGAAGACCGGGTTCTCGACGGGCGCGGAACCGAGGTTGCCGACCGTCAGGACGAGGGTGCGCCGCGCCGGGGCGCCGAACCGGACGAGCAGGCCGCTCGCCCCTTCGAGCCGGGGACCCGCCAGCACGGCGAGCCTGCCGTCGCCGGACGGCTCGGGCAGCGGCGCCACCGGGTGGCCGGTGATCCGCAACGGGACGTCCACGCCGGCCTGCCCGCCGGTGACCGCGGCGGCATGGACCACGCAGGGACACGGCGCGGGCGGGGCGGGAACCGGGAGCTTTCTGCTGAACGCGCCGCGCGCGTCGGTGGTGACGGCGCGGCCGTCGGCGTTGGCGCAGGCGTTGGTGCCGCTCAGCAGGCCGCGGCCGGGGGCGGCCTCGCCGCAGACGAGCAGCATCAGCAGGGCGCCGGGCCGCCAGCCCGAGCCGCCGACCGTGAGCTCACCGCCCTTCGGGGCCTCCGGGCGCGACAGCTCCACGGCCGGCCCGCCCTCCGCCGCGGCCGCCCCGCGCGGCGCGGGCGTCAGGACGAAGGCGAGGGAGAGGGCCACGGCCAGGGCCGTCATGGCCGCGGTCATCGCCGCGGCGCCCGCGCGGGACACCGTCCGGACCGCCGCCGCGCGACGGCGCCGGAGCCCGCCCGGTGGGCCGGTGCGGGTTCCGCTCCGCTTCACCCGTCGGCTCCCCTCGCCCCGCGCCCCCGGCGCCGTACGAGCCACCGGGCCACCACTGCCGCGAGGAGCGCGCCCGTACCGGCCGCCGCCCCGCCGGCGCCGAACGTGCGGGTCGCGGCCGCCTCCGCCCGGGCGCCGCCGCCCGCGGTGGCGCTGAGGCGGATCGTCACCCGGTCCAGCGGCGGGCGGTCCCCGTCCGGCCACGGCTCGCTGAGCTCGGCCCGCTGTCCGGGGCGCAGCCTCAGCGGCAGCGGGCGCTCCGCCCGGCGCAGGGTCTCCCCGAACAGCCCCTCGGCGCGGACCGCGAGGCGCGGCGCGAGGACGGTGTTGCCGCGGTTGACCAGGGCGTACCGGACGGCCCCGCCCGTGACGCGGACGTCCTCGACGGTGAGCGCGGCGAGCCGCGGCCCGCCGACCCGTACCCGTACGGGCACGGTCACGGCCTCCCCGGCCAGCAGGGCGCCCGCGTGGTCGCCGGGCGGCGCGTCCGCGGGGACGGTCACCGAGAACGGCACCTCGGCCCGGGTCCGGGGCGGCACGGTGACCGGGTTCGCGGCGAAGGTCACCCAGGGGGCGGTGGCCCGCAGGGGCAGTGTCAGCGGGCGGTGGCCGGGATTGGTCAGCGACAGGGTGTCCTCCAGCACGGTGCCCGGCGGTCCCTCGAGGTAGAAGTAGGGCGGCCTGATCCCACCAGGAGCAGTCCCGGCTCCGGCAGCGGGCGTCGCGGGGACCGCTGTCGCGGCGAGGGCCAGGACGGCGAGGGCGGCCGCGGCGCGGGGGCGCATGCCCCTATGCCCGGCGGTGGCCCGTGCGGCGGGTCAGCCACAGCGCACCGGCCACTCCGGCGAGCAGCACCGTGCCGCCGAGCGTGCCGAGCGCAGCGGCCGAGTCGAGCGGGCCGGTCCGGGGCAGCTCGCCGCTCCCCGGTGGTGCCGACTGCGATCCGGAACCGGAGCCCGCCGCGGACCCGGAGCCCGAGCCCGAGCCGGAGCCCGCCGCGGTGACGTCCAGCTCCAGTGACGGCCCCGGGTCGTTCCGCGGGGTGCAGGTCGTGGTGGTGCCGAGCGCCTTGATGGTCAGCACCCCGGCGGTGAAGGTGACCTTGCCGCTCTTCGACGGCGTGTACGTGCCCGACAGGTCGCTGATCCTGATGGGCGTGTTGGCGGGGATCTTCTCGGGGTTCGCCGGTCCGGAGACGGTGACGGTCCCGCGGTCCGCGCCGCCGACCCGGATGACCGCGCTCGGGTTCATGGCCCCCTTGCCCAGCTCCACGGGGCTGGACGAGACGCCCTTGCGGAACGTCATGGTGAGCCGGTAGCCGCTGCCGTTCCTGACGCCCGTGATGTCGATCGGGGAGACGGCGCCCTTGTCGCCGATCGGTGTCCGGCACGCGTAGTCGACGTCGACGACGGTGGCGTGGGCGGCCGGTGCGGCCGTCAGCACGGCCGCACCCGCGACCGCCGCCGCCAGCACGAGAGTTGTCCGCTTGTGGTTCGGCACCTCGAGATCACCTCTTGCCTGACGGCCCATCAGATCGGCGCTCAAGGTACGCCGGTGACCATGGAGAGGGAAGACACGTGCACGAACACACGGCGGGGCATGGGCCCATGACAAAGAGCACGGCCGATCGCCGTGCTCCCGGATACTCCGAAGACCCGCGCGGGACGCGGGTCGCTACTCGGGCGCCGCCAGCTCCGCCCAGACCGTCTTGCCCGGCGCGTCGGCGTTGCGCACGACGCCCCAGTCCAGGCACAGGCGCTGCACGATGAACATGCCGTGTCCGCCCGGCCGTCCGGCGCGGTGCGGCGTGCGCGGCGCGGGCTGGCCCGGGCCGCGGTCCTCGACCTCCAGCCGCAGCACCTTCGCGTCCAGCGAGACGCGCAGTTCCTCGGGGCCCTCGGCGTGCAGGCAGGCGTTGGTGACCAGCTCCGAGACGACGAGCAGGACGTCCTCCGCGGCGGCGCGCCGGTCGGCGGTGGCGGCGGGCAGCCAGCCCCAGTCATAGAGCGCCTGGCGGGTGAAGTCACGGGCGAGCGGCACGATGCCGCTGGCGTCGCCCAGCTCCAGCCGGCGGCTCCGGCGCCCGCCGGAGGCGTCGGCAGCGGAGGCGTTCGCACCCGGTTCGCCCGTACCGGAAGCGCCGGCACGGGAAGCGTCCGCGCCGGAGGCACCGGTCGCGCCGCCGTCGGCGGCCGGTGGCGCGGCGTGCGCGGCGCCGGCCGGCGTGCCCGCCGGAGGGTCCGCGGGCGCACCGGGTTCTGCGGCGGGGACTCCGGACGCGACGGCCGGAGCCGTCACGGCCGCACCCGCGTCGACCCCGACGGGGCCGGTGGCCACGCCCGCACCCGTCCCGGGCACCGCGTCGGAGGGCCTGCCGGCACCGGCGGGCGCACCCGCGCCCGGGGCGGTACCGCCGCCGGCCCCCGCAGCGGGCCCGGACGGCGCGCCGGGCGCCACGGATCCCGCGACCGGCTCGGCACCCGCGCCGACGGCAGCGGCGCCCGCGGCCCCGAGGCCCGAGCCGCCCGGCTCACCACCGAGATCGCTCGGCGGATGCTGCTGGGTGCTGCCCATCAGCGCTTCACCTCACCGATTCACCAAGTCGCCATTACATCGATACAGAGAGTGGGAGCCGACCATGGCTCTCTCACGCCCCCTCGCGCAGGTTCTTCTGCCCGGCGTTCCGGGTACAACACCCGGTTCGTCACCTCGCGGTCGTGAGCAAACCGACAGCAGGGTGCGGCCGCGCCGCGCGGAACCTATTCGGAGAGGGCCGCTTCCAGGGTGTCGTGCACGGTGAAGACAGCTTCCGCACCGGTGATCTCGAACACCCGGGCCACCACGGGCTGCATGCCGGCCAAATGGACCCCTCCCCCTGCCGCCTCGGCCTTCAGCCGTGCGCCGAGCAGCACATTGAGGCCGGTGGAGTCGCAGAACGCAAGCTGCGAGCAGTCGACCACCAGCCGTGATCGCCCCTTTTCGAGCGCGGCTTCCAGCGGTTCGCGCAGCAGGTCGGCGGTGTGGTGATCGAGCTCACCCACCGGCGTGACGACCTCGCTCCGGCCCTCCGTCCGGACCCCGACGCTGAGTCGGCCCTGATTCGCGCTGCCGACCGTCCCGCGGTCCATGCCGCCCCTCTTCGCCGATGCCGTTGAGTCGGTAGAACCCTACGCCTTCTCCCCACCGGTCGGTAGTCGGACTCCCCTGCAACCCAGACATATGGGACAATTGACACTTGCAACGATCCAGGAAGAGCGGGTAGGGCTAGTAGGGACACCCATTCGCAGGGGACACCCGCCACAGGGACACCCCCGACACGGCCGGCTTCGGAGGCGCCGCACACCGCAGCGACGCAGATCGGCATCGGCGGCCTTATGCCGAGAACGATGGAGGAGACCATGTCACCCCGGCTCGACGCAACGCGTACCCCCCTCGCGACGTCGACAACTCCGCCCCACCACATCCCCTACGAGATCACCGGTACGCTCGGCGACCCGGCCGACCCCCTCGCCGGTCTCGGCCTCCCCGACATCCCCCCGTACGACGAGGTCGAACCGCTCGACGCGCGAGCGCTGTCCAAGACGCTCTTCGCCCGGCTCGAAGCGCTCGAGGAGGGCACGTACGAGTACGCGTACGTCCGCAACACCCTCGTCGAGCTCAACCTCGCCCTGGTCAAGTTCGCCGCCTCCCGGTTCCGCTCCCGTAGCGAGCCGATGGAGGACATCGTCCAGGTCGGCACCATCGGCCTGATCAAGGCCATCGACCGGTTCGAGCTGGCCCGTGGCGTCGAGTTCCCCACCTTCGCGATGCCAACCATCATCGGCGAGATCAAGCGCTTCTTCCGCGACACCTCCTGGTCCGTGCGCGTCCCGCGCCGGCTGCAGGAGCTGCGCCTCGACCTCGCCAAGGCCGGGGACGAGCTCGCCCAGGAGCTGGACCGCGCCCCGACCGTCGGTGAGCTCGCCGAGAAGCTCGGCATCACCAAGGAAGAGGTCGTCGAGGGCATGGCGGCGAGCAACGCGTACACCGCGAGCTCGCTGGACGCGCAGCCCGAGGAGGACGACACCGAGGGCGCTCTCGCCGACCGCATCGGCTACGAGGACAACGGCCTGGAGGGCATCGAGTACGTCGAGTCCCTCAAGCCGCTGATCGCCGCGCTGTCCGCCCGGGACCGCAAGATCCTCTCCCTGCGCTTCGTCGCCGGGATGACGCAGTCGGAGATCGGCGAGGAGCTCAACATCTCGCAGATGCACGTCTCCCGGCTGCTCTCGCGCACCCTGGGCAAGCTCCGCAAGGGTCTGACCCTGGACGAGTGACACCGCAGGTCCCCCTCCCCGGAAGGGCCCGTTCCGTCAAGGGATGGGCCCTTCCGCCGCCTTGACGGGATCGTCCCCATGGGGCGACATTGTCCCGGGGCTCAGGGGGGTATCACATGCGGTACGCGGCTCTGGAAGAACGCATGCGCGCACGGCTCGGCAGAGAGTGCCTGTACGTGCCGTCGTGCCGGCTCGGGCTGTACCTGGCGCTGCGTCACTTCTGCCCGCCGGGCGGCCGGGTGCTCATGTCCCCGGTCAACGACGACGTCATCCTCTTCGTCGTCCTCGCCGCCGGGCTGCGCCCCGTCCAGGCGCCGCTGAAGCCGCACGACGCCTCCCTCGACGCCGCCGCCGTCCCCGAGGACGTGTGGCGCGGCCTGTGCGCCGTGCTCACCACCAATCTGTACGGCAACCCCGACCCGGCGCCGGAGCTGGCCGCCGCCTGCCGCGCGCGTGGCATCCCGCTGCTGGAGGACGCGGCGCACGCGATCGGCAGCGTGGTCGGCGGCCGGCCCGTCGGCACGTACGGCGACGCGTCCGTCTTCAGCCTCTCCAAGCACACCGGCGCCGGGACCGGCGGGTTCCTCGCCGTCCGCGACGCCGGCCTCCGCGACGAACTCGCCCTGGCGCGCGACGCGTTGCTCCACCCCGCCGGCCCCGGAGCCGAACTCGCCTACGCGGTACGGCCGTACGCCGAGGCGGCGGTGCGGGGGCTGCGGCTGGTGAGGGCCGCCCGGGCCACGCTGCGGGCACTGGGCCGGCAGGAGCGCGAGGGGATCCGGATGCCGCTGCGGCCGGCCGCGCTGGAACGGGCGGTGGCCGCCGCCCCCGCTCTCGTCCCCTTCCACCCGTGGGTACGGGTCGACCTGCACACGTACCGCCTCACCCCCGGACCCGCCCGGCTGCGGCGCACCGAGCGGCTCCTCGGGCGGCTGGACGCGACCCTGGCGGCCCACCGCGCCGGTACGGAGCAGCTCCTCGCGTCTCCCTGGGGCACCCCGCCGGCCGCGCTCCAGCCGCTGTTCCGCGTACCGCTGCTGGTCGCCGACCGGGACGCGGCCATCGCCGCCCTGGCCCGGGCCCGGCTGACCACCGGCTACCTCTACGACCCGCCCCTGGACGACTACGCGGGTGCCGCCTTCTGCGACCCCTCGCCCGCCCCGGGCGCCGCCCGCTGGTTCGCCCGGCACGCGCTGCCCGCCGACCCGCTGCGGGCCGGCGCGGTGCTCGGCGTCCTGCGCGCGTCGGGCGCACGGCCCGCGGGCCGCCACGGTGGCTGACACCTCCGTCCGGCACGGCACCGCGCCGGCGGAGGACGCCGGGAGCGGAGCGCCGTCCAGCGGCGACTCGATGTTCCGCAACGCCTACGCGCTGATGCTGTCGACCGGGGTCTCCGCGGCGCTCGGCCTGGGGTTCTGGCTGGTCGCCGCCCGCTACTACACCGAGGAGGCCGTCGGGCAGGGCTCCGCCGCCATCGCCGCGATGCGGCTGCTCGCCTCCGTCACCGCCACCACGATGATCGGCGCGGTGGTGCGCTACGTGCCGCGGGCCGGACGCGCGACCGGGCCGCTGGTGTGGCGCGCGTACGCCGTCAGCTCCCTGGTGGTGGCGGCGGCCAGCGCGGCGTTCCTGGCCACGCTGGACCTGTGGGGACCGTCCTACGCGCCCCTGCGCGGGCTGCCCGCCGGGCTGTTCTTCACCGCGGCGTGCGTGGCCTGGGCCCTGCTCACGCTCCAGGACGGGGTGCTGACCGGGCTGCGCAAGGCGGTGTGGGTGCCGGTCGGCAACGCCGTCTTCTCGACGGCCAAGCTGCTCCTGCTGGTGGTGTGCGCCACCGCGCTGCCGGTGCTCGGCATCTTCGTCTCGTGGGCCGTCGCCATCGCCCTGTCCGTACTGCCGCTCGGCTGGCTGGTGTTCCGCCGGCTCATCCCCCGGCAAGCGGCCGCCGACCGGGACCGGGAGCCGCCGACCCTGCGGGAGATGGGGCGGTTCCTCGCCGGGGACTCGGTGGGCGCCCTGTTCAGCCTGGCGATGATCAACCTGCTGCCGGTGATGGTCGCCGTGCGCTTCGACGCCGCGCACAACGGCTTCTTCTACACCGCGTACACGGTCGGCGGGACGATGGAGTTCATGGCCATCAACATGGCCTCGTCGCTGACCGCGCACGCCTCGCACAGCCCGGAGTCCCTCGCCGGCGGGGTGCGGGGCGCGCTGCGCCGGATGGCGTTGCTGCTGGTGCCGGTGGTGCTGGTGCTGGTCCTCTTCGCGCCGTGGATCCTCCTGCCGTTCGGGGCCGCGTACGCCGAACACGGCACGCTGGTGCTGCGGTTGCTGGCAGCCGCCGCGCTGCCGCGCGTCGCGGTCGAGCTCTGGATCGGTGTGCTGCGGGTCCAGGGGCGCACCGGCATGCTCGCCGTCGTGCAGGGCGCGATGTGCGCGCTGGTGCTGGGCAGCGCGGCGGTGCTGACGGTGACGGCGGGGATCGCGGGGGCCGGGATCGCGATGCTCGCGTCCATGACGGTCATGGCGCTGGTCTCGGTGCCGGGGCTGCGCGGGGCGCTGGCCGGCCGTGCGCCCCGCCCGCCGCGGTGGCGGCGGGACCGCGGGCCGGAGTACGGCACGCGCTGGGCCCGGGAGGCGGCGGAGCGGGCGGCCCGCCGGGAGGGGAGCCACGGCACGGAGTGGGCGCACCGGCCGGCGTATCCGCGGGTCGGACACGACACGGCGACGCCCGCGGTCGGGCTGCCGGTGTACGTACGGGCGCGGGCGCCGGCCGCGGTGGACGACGAGCGGTGGCCGGTCCGCTGGCTGTGGCTGCTGCTGGCGCTGGCCGCCGGGCTGTTCTGGGGACCGCTCGGCGGCGTCCGGCAGTCGGGGCGGGAGCGGCTGTCGGGCACCGTGTCCGGGGCCGAACTGGTGGCCGCGCTGCCCCCGGTGACGCTGACCGCGGGCATCCTCCTGGTCGTCGTGCACTGCGCGGCGCTCTCGCTGCGGCGGCCGCGGCCCGCGCTGACCGGTGCGGTCCTGCTGGTGACGGTCGCCGCCCTGCATTCGGCGCCGCTGCTGCTGGGCCTGCGGCCGGAGGCGGCGGGCGGGCCGTGGTCCGGGGCGCCGGCGCGGCTGCTCGCCGGGGTGGCGGGGCTGTCGGGGCCGCAGGGGGTGCTCGCCGTGGCGCCGTCGGTGCTCCAGGTGCTGTGCCTGGGCCTGGCGGCGGTGGCGCTGCGGGCGGCGGGCGCCGGCGGGCGGGAGGTGGCGGGCGCGGTGTGGGTGCTGGCGGTGGCGGGGTGGGCGGCGCAGGACGCGTTCGCGGCCGCTGCGGTGCCGGTGTTCCTGGGGTGGTGCGCGGCGGCCGCGGCGGCGCTCGTCGTCCGCCGCTACCGGGGCGGGAGCGGCTGCCGGAAGTAGTCGTCCTGCCCGGCGATCCGGTAGCCCTCGAGGCCCGGCCCGTCGTCGACGGTCAGGTCGCAGCCCTCGCCGGGGACCGGCCGGTTCCAGTGGACCAGCGCCTTGGCCTTCGGCAGCGTCGGCGCGACCCGCGGGATGTCGGCGTACCAGTCGCGCTGGCGCTGCGGGCGCGCCGGGTCGGGCGCGGTGGCGAACTCGGCGAGCATGAGCGGCTTGTCGCCGGAGATGTGGGCGCGCAGCCAGTCGTAGGAGGGCCGCTGGCTGCGGTCGAAGTCCAGCCAGGTGGTCGACCTGTGGCAGAGGTAGTAGTTGTACTGGTCCATGCCGATCCAGTCGACGTACGCGTCGCCCGGGTACAGCGCCTTCATCTGCCGGGCGTGGCCCAGGTAGCCGGAGACCGTCCACACCCACACCACGTTGTCCACGCCGAGCCGGGCGAAGCGGTCGTGCAGGTGGCGCCAGGCGGCGACGAACTCCTCGGGCGTGCCCGCGCCCTCCTTGATGCGGAAGTCGGTCTCCTGGTCGAAGGAGAGGAAGACGCGTTTGCCGTACGCCTTGATGCGGCGGGCCTGCGGATCGATGACGTCCTCGTCGTACGCGCCGGAGGCGATGTTCCTCCAACCGAGCTGCCGCTCGGTCCAGTTCGCGTGGTGGGGCTCGGTCCAGACGGTGGACTCCCAGGCGAGCATCAGCAGCCGCTCGCGACCGAGTTCCCGCTCGTCGGGGGTGAGGAGCTGTCCGTCGAGCTCCGTGCCGGACATGTCGTGGTAGTTGTAGACGAGGTCGAGCTTCCGGCCGATCCTGCGCTCGAACCCGTGGACGGCGTCCGTGAGGGAGCCGTTGGCCGCGTACGGCACGTAGGCGCCCCACCAGGCCCCGCACGGGGGTTCCAGCAGCGCGGTCGGCGCGCACGGACCCCGCGGTGCGTCGCCGGAGGCACCGCCCGGCCGGGTGGCGGTCCATACACCGAGGCCGAGGAGCAGCGCCCCGACGACGGCGAGCACCAGCGCGGTGACCGGGCGGGGGCGGCGGCCGCCGGTGTGCCGCCCGCTCATCGGTCCGGTCCGTCGGGTCCGGCGCGTCCGGCGGCGCCGCGGGTGGCCGCGGGGAGCGGCACTCCGGGCAGGGCGGCCACCACCGTCGCGAAGGCGGCCAGCGGGACCAGGAACGCGGTCGCCGAGAACCCCTCCAGCAGGAACAGCGTGGTCGCGGTCAGCGTGGCCAGCGACAGGCTCACCGGCGCCGCCAGCGCCAGCGCCTCCAGCCGCGCCCCGGGCCGCAGCCCGCGCGGCTGCGGGTGCAGCAGGGCGAGGCCGGGCCCGAAGGCGACGAAGGCGAGGACCGGGATCCAGCGCAGGGGTGAGCCGCCCGGCAGGGCGGTGGCCGCCAGGGCGAGCCATCCAAAAGCCGCCAGGGCGGCTCTGTACCAGGTGCGGTTCCTCGGCATGGCGACCTCCCTGTCACCGGGGCACGTGGACGAGTACGAGTCCGTGCCTGCTCTCCTCCACCACGCGGAACAGCGGCGAAGCCTTGAGGCCGGCCACGAGGGTGTCGAAGCCGCCGGGCGGCAGGTAGCCCTCCCCGGTGACCGCCTCCTCCTGGGTCGGCGTGAGGATGACGTACGCCCGGCGGCCCTCGGGGATGCCGCGCGCCAGGTAGCCCGCGGGGTCACGGAGCATGGCGAGGTTCTCCGGGATCTCCTGCTCGGTGAAGAACCAGCGCTCGTAGCGGTCGTAGCGGGTGTAGGCGCCGGGGAACGACCCCGTGGTGGCCAGGATCAGCGAGCCCGCCGGAGCCCGGTCGTAGGCGCGGGTCACGAGCGCGGTCTCGGCGGGCGGTGCGTAGTGCATGCCCTCCTTGCCGTAGTACGAGGGCAGGAACCCGGCCAGCAGCAGCGTCAGCGCGACGGGCAGGGCGACCGCCGTGACCCGCCGGGCGGTCCGGGCGCCACGGCCGGCCGCCCCGGCGGCCGGCACCAGCGCGGCGGCGGCGAAGAAGGCCGTGCCGGGCAGGCCGAACAGGTAGACGCGGAAGAGCATTTCGCCGCCGTAGTCGTTGACGGCGAACATCGGCACGGGCGCCGCGGCGGCCAGCAGCAGCGGCAGCGCGCTGCGCGCCAGCCGGCGGCGCAGCAGCACGGCCGTGCCGGCGAGCGCGGCGAGGAGGAGCACCACGGCGATGTTGGCCGTGCCGACCAGTTCCGGGCCGGGGCCCGTGGGCTCGCCGGCGTACCCGGCGCGGGAGTTTCCGAGGAGGTCGCCGGCCGAGTCGCGCAGGGTGCCCAGGGTCTCCAGGAACAGCACGCGCCCCATGGTCAGGTCCCAGGCCAGCATGAGCAGCCCGGCGACGACGAGCAGCCCGATGTTGCGGTAGCGGCGGGTGAGGCACAGGGTGAACAGCGTGGCGCACAGCATCACCGGGGTGAGCTGGTGCGAGGCGTTGACGGCGGCGATCAGCGGGGCGAGGACCAGGACGCAGACCGCGCGCTGCCGGGTGCCCGTGGGCGGCGGCACGGCCGCTGCCGCCGGGTCCAGCCATGCCCGGTCGCGCAGCGGCCCGGCGGACCCCGGCCGCACGAAGTGCCGTACGACGACGACGAGGACGGTGAGGTGCAGCAGGTACGAGAAGCCCTGCGGCGAGAGGTAGTCCTGGCCGACCCAGTTGGCCAGCTGGAAGACCCACACGCCCGTCCACACCAGCCGCCAGTCGTCGGTGAAGGTGCGGTAGAGCAGCGTCAGCACGGGCAGCGTGAGCACCCCGAGGGCGACGGGCGCCCAGTTGATGTAGGAGGCGGCCGCCTCCACGCCGACGGCGCGCACCAGGGCCGCGTTGAGGGAGAAGAAGCCGGGCCACTGGTCGTACGCCGCCATGCCGCCCGACAGTTCGGTGTACGGGTGGACCGTGCCCTCGGCGAGCAGCCGGGTGATCACGGCGTCGTGCTTGGCGGCCCAGGCGTACCGCACCCCGTCGTACAGCACGGCCGGCGGCGCCTTGAGCGCCACCAGCAGGGCCACGCAGTACGCCGCGGGCCACCGGGGCGCCGTCCCGGCGCGCCGCAGGGTGACGACGAACCCGGCCGTCAGGACGGCGAGCGCGGCGTAGTACGCCGCGGGGAAGCGGTCGAGCAGCCCGTGGTCGCCGATGTCGCGGAAGCCGGTGCGCGGCAGCGCGTACAGCCACAGGGCCGCCGCGACGAGCAGGGGCAGCCAGCTGAAGAGGGTCTGCAGCGGCCGTCCGCCGCTTCTCGCGGGCGGCGGCGCGCCCGCTTTGACGTCCGCCCCGTCACCGGCCGGCCGGGCGGCGGCCGGCGCGGGCACGCGGTGCTGCTGCTGCACTGTGCCACTCCCCCCACGCATGTGGCCGCTTCAGCGAAGGACGGGAACGTTCTCCGGGTCCGGGCGGCTCTCGTACGAAATCGTCTGTCGTGGATCAGCTCGTGGTGACGCCGGTGGTCCGGCCGGTGGTCCGGCTCGTGGATCAGCCGGCGAATTCGGGTCCGCGGACCAGGGCCCTGGCCCGCCGGTACATCCGCCAGCCGGCCGTCGCCGGCGAATCGGGGTAGGGCGCGGTCCGCGCGCCGCGCCCCGCCATCCACCGCTCGACGTCGGCGACGGTGTGGGATCTGCGCACGATGAGCCGCGCGATGCGGTACGGCTCGTCCGTCTCCGAGCTGAGGGCGTGCCGTACGGCGACGGCCGACGCGTACCCGGCGTCGGCCGCGGCCCGGCGCACGGCGCGGCTGTTGTAGCCGTGCGGATAGGCCAGGTGCGCCACCCGGTGCCCCAGCACGTCCTCCAGCGTGGCCTTGGCGTCGCGCAGTTCGCGGCGGAGCGCGCGCGGCGCCAGGGTGTCCAGCTGGGGGTGGGTGACGGTGTGCGCGCCGATCTCCATGCCGTACTGCTCCAGCAGGGGTGCCTGGGCGAGCGCCATCATCGGCGCGGGCGGCAGCAGGCAGTCCCGGCCGGGTGTGAGGGCCCCGGTCGTCAGGTACGCGGTGGCGGGCAGGCCGCGGGAGGCGAGCGCCTCGGCGGTCGGGCCGGGCAGGTCGGCGAAGCCGTCGTCGAAAGTGAGCACGACGGGCCGGGGCGGGAGCCCGCCCCGGCCGGCCAGGTGGCCGGCGAGCACCGAAAGCGGCACGGCGGTGCGGCCGCCGGCGACGATCGCGTCGAGCTGTGCCGCGAAGTCGCGGGGCGTGACGGTGAATTCGGCGATCCAGGGCGGCGGGTCGTCCGTCACCGCGTGGTAGAGGAGCACCGGTACGGGTGTTCTCATCGGGTCCCACCGCCCTCGGTGCCCGGTGCGACGCCGGTGGCACGCAGCGGGGCCGGACCGCCCGGCCCGGGGCGGGCGCGCAGCCGGGCGCGGGCGCGGGCGTAGCCGATCGGTCCGTAGAGCATGCCGAGCCGCTCCAGCCGGGACAGGCTGCGGGGCCAGGGGTGGCCCTGGGCGCCGTGTTCGCCCGGTGCGCCGGCTCCGGCGGCGCCGCGTGCGGCGGTCATCGCCCGCGCGTGGGCCAGTCCGCGCGGGAGGCGGGCGAGGAGGGCGGGCAGCAGGGCCGGGCGGCGGACGACCAGGGCGGTGAGGTACGCGGTGAGGCCGGCGCCGTACCCGTACGCCTGGCCGCGCAGGTCCTGCCAGGTCTCGCGGTGGTGGTGCCAGACGAGGGCGTCGGGCGTGTAGTGCAGCCGGTGCCCGGCGGTGAGCACGCGGACGAAGGCGTACAGGTCGTCGCCGCCCCGGGCGGGCGTCCCGGTGCCGGTGGCCGGGTCGAAGCCGCCCGCGGCGCGCAGGGCGGTGGCGCGGAAGGCCATGTTGGCGCCCGAGCCGAAGCTGCCGGCGGTGAACGGGAAGAGCGGCTCGCCGGCGGGCGGGCGGCGCGGGTCCCAGGTGCGCGGGGTGAAGCCCTTGGCGAAGCCGCCGTGGCTCTCGAGCAGGATCTGCGCCGGGGTGCGCAGCCGGGCGGGCAGGATCAGACCGGTGACGCAGCCGACGCGCGGGTCGGCGGCGAACGGCGCCGTGAGGGCGGTGAGCCAGTGCGGGTCCGCGACCACGTCGTCGTCGGTGAAGGCGAGGACCTCGCCGCCGGCGGCGGCGACGCCCCGGTTGTGGGCGGCGGCGAGCCCGGGCACGTCCTCGCGCACGTACCGGACGCCGGGGTACTCCGCCTCGATCAGCTCGCGGGTGGCCGCGGTGCGGGGGGCGTTGTCGACGACGACGACCTCGTAGTCGGGGTGGTCCTGTGCGAGGAGCGAGTCCAGTGCCCGGGGGAGCACGCCGGCGCGCTCGCGGGTGGCGACGACGACGGACGTCCGCGGCGGGGGGCCGTACGCCACGGGCCGGGGCACCCTCCCGGCCAGCCGCTCGCGGGCGACGGCGGCGAGGGCCCGCGCGGGGTCGCCGGTGCCCGGCGGGAGGTGGGCGAGGACGGTGCCGACGGGCCGCCCCCGGAGCCGTACGAGGGCGTGGACGCGGCCGTGGGGGACGTCGTCGCAGCGGAACGACAGGACCGTCCCGTCGAGTGCGAGGTCGAGGTCGGCGACGGCGATGGGCATGAGGGGGCCTCCTTCAGCGGCCGTGGCGCAGGCGGCCGACCTGGTTGAGGGTCTGCTGCGCGAGCCCCGCCAGCCGGGGGCGGCTGCGGACGAAGCTGTGGGCACGCCGCACGGGTGCGCGGCCGATCCAGTGCAGGCCCGCGCGCACGCCGGGGCGCACGCAGGAGCCCTCGTACACGCGCAGGTCGCCGGTCTTCAGGGCCTCCTTGTACTCGGCGCCGCCGCGCCCGAGGTCGAGCATCCCGATGCCGGCCGCGGCCGCCGCCTCGGCCATGCGCAGGTGGAGGACCAGGCCCGGTGAGTACTTGGCGAAGGCCGGGTCGTACGCGGGGAACCAGCAGGACAGGACGGTGCGGGAGCGCAGCCCGAAGTGTGCGGCGGCGGGCCGCCCGCCGGCGTACAGCACGGACAGGACACCGGAGCAGCCGGGCGCGCGGGTGGTGTGCAGGTCGCGGACCAGCGCGCTGATCCACGCCTGGGCGAACCGGTCGCGGCGGCCGGTGCGGCGGTACTGGGCGGACTTCCAGGCCATGAGGGTGCGCAGGGCGGCCGGGTCGTGGTCGTCGAACACGAAGCGGAGCTCCCCGGCCTGCCGGGCGAGGCGCCGCTCCTTGGCGCGGGTGGTCCGCAGGAACTTGGGCGACCGCTCGCGCAGTGCGTGCTCGTACGCGGCCCAGCCCTCGCCGACGTCGATGACGGGCGAGGGGAACTCCTCGGCGGCGTGCGGGACGAAGACGCCCTGCCCGGCTTCGAGGTTGTCGAACTCCCAGGCGGCCAGCCCGCAGCCGCGCAGCACCTCCCGTGCGCCCACCCGCAGCCCGGCCCGGAACACCCCGCCCTGGCTGTCGGAGACGCCGAGCCCGATGGCCCGCCCGTGCCCGAGGGCGCTCCTCTCGTGGGGGAAGAAGCCGACCGGCTCGCCGTCCTCGGTCAGCACACCGACCCGGGCCGCGGCGGGCCGCGCCCGGCCGACCGCGAGGGTGAACTCCGGTTCCATGAAGGGATGGGCGGGCGCGCCGGACTTGGCGCGCAGTTCACGCCACGCTTCGAGGTCCCCGGTGCGGAGCTCTTCCGGCCTCATGACATGGATGCGGACAGCCTGTTTCCGTGCAGCGCTCAACTCCGACCCCCCGGCCCCCGGTCCCCCGGTCTCCCCCTGAGCCTTGCCGGTACGAGACGCTACCGGCCCGCTTCCCTCCGGGACAGGGGCATTCGCCCATCTTGTGACCGATCCGTGAAGGAGTGTGACGGGTGGGGAGAAAGTGCCCGGAGGGACGGGGTGAGCGGGGGGAAACGCGACGCCGGGACGTCGTGTGGCGCGGCCGGGTCAGAGCGCGCGCTCGCCCCGGCGCCAGACGGCCTTCACCAGCGGAACGCCCGGGCGGTAGGCCAGGTGCACGTGTGAGGGGGCGTCCAGGAGGGTGAGGTCGGCGCGGGAGCCGGGGGTGAGGCGGCCGACGTCGGTGCGCCGCAGGGCCGCGGCGCCGCCGGCCGTGGCGGACCACAGCGCCTCGTCGGGGGTCATGCGCATGTCCCGTACGGCCAGCGCGATGCAGAACGGCATCGAGGAGGTGAACGACGAGCCCGGGTTGCAGTCCGTCGAGAGGGCCACGGTCACGCCCGCGTCGAGGAGGCGGCGGGCGTCCGGCCACTCGGCGCGGGTGGAGAACTCGGCGCCGGGGAGCAGGGTGGCGACCGTGCTGCCGCTCGCGAGCGCGTCGACGTCCTGCTGCGTGAGGTGGGTGCAGTGGTCGGCGGAGGCCGCGTCGAGCTCGACGGCGAGCTGGACGCCGGGGCCGTACGAGAGCTGGTTGGCGTGGATGCGCGGGTGCAGGCCGCGGGCCTTGCCGGCGGTGAGGATCGCCCGGGCCTGGTCGCCGTCGAAGGCGCCCTTCTCGCAGAACACGTCGATCCAGCGGGCGTGCGGGGCGCAGGCGTCCAGCATCGGGCCGGTGACGAGGTCGACGTAGCCGGCCGGGTCGTCGGCGTGGTCGGGGGGGACGATGTGCGCGCCGAGGTAGGTGACCTCGTCGGTGTGGCGGGCGGCGAGGCGCAGGGCGCGGGCCTCGTCCTCGACGGTGAGGCCGTATCCGGACTTGGTCTCGAAGGTGGTCGTGCCCTGGTGGAGGGCCTCGCGCAGGTAGCGGGTGACGTTGGCCTCGAGCTCCTCGTCGGTCGCGGCGCGGGTGGCGGCGACGGTGGTGCGGATGCCGCCGGCGGCGTACGGCTGCCCGGACATGCGGGCGTTGAACTCGGCGGTGCGGTCGCCCGCGAAGACGAGGTGGGAGTGGGAGTCGACGAAGCCGGGGATCACGGCCCGGCCGCCGGCGTCGACCCGGTTGTCAGTGGCGGGTGCTTTGCTGGTTTCACCGACCCAGGCGATGCGGTCGCCGTCGATGACGACGGCCGCGTCCTGGATCAGGCCGAGGGGGGATCCGTCACCGAGGGAGGGGTCGTTGGTGACCAGGCTGGCGATGTTGGTGATGGCGGTGGCCGTCGCCGCGACGGCGCTGTTCGTCGTGGCGGGGGCCGGCGTCGCCGGGGGGATGTTCGTGGTCTCGGGACCGCTGCTCATGATGAGGGGTGTCTCCTTCAGCCGTGGGGGCCGTACCGGTCGTCCCGGCCGGTACGGCCGTTTCGACCGGTTCAGCCGTTCCGGTCGTGCAGTGCGGCGATCGCGTCCGTCAGAGCTCGCGGGACGTCCGGGATCCCCGTGTGGGCTCCGTCCCGCACGACGTGGCGACCACCCACGACCGTATGGCGCACGTCCGCTGCCGACGCGGCGAATACCGCTGTCTCGGCGGCCAGACGAGGTACCGGTCCCGCTGTCCTGACCGAGTCGAGCGCGATCGTCGTGAAGTCGGCGAGCGCGCCCGCCTCCAGGCGGCCCGCGCCGGCCCATCCGAGGGCCGCGTGGCCGTCGGCGGTGGCGGCGCGCAGCAGCGCCGCGGCGGTCCAGTGGCCGCGGGTGCGGGTGCGCAGCCGTTCGTCGAGCTCCATGGCCCGCGCCTCTTCCAGCAGGTCGATGACGGCGTGGCTGTCGCTGCCCAGCGACAGCGGGGAGCCGGCCCGCTGGAGGTCGGCGGCCGGGCCGATGCCGTCGGCGAGGTCCCGCTCGGTCGTCGGGCACATGCAGGTCCCGGTGCCGGAGCCGCCGAGCAGGGCGATGTCCTCGTCGGTGAGGTGCGTGTTGTGGACGCCGGTGGTGTGCGCGCCGAGCACGCCGTGGTCGGCGAGCAGGCGCGTGGGGGTGCAGCCGTGTGCCGCGAGGCACGCCTCGTTCTCCGCCGTCTGCTCGGAGAGGTGGACGTGCAGCGGGGCGCGGCGGGCGGCGGCCCATTCGGCGACGGTGGACAGCTGCGCCGCCGGGACCGCGCGCACCGAGTGCACGGCGGCGCCGATGCGGACGCCGTCCCGCTCCTTCAGCAGCGAGGCGCGTTCCGCCCACGCCTCGGCCGTGCCGTCGGAGAACCGCGTCTGGTGCCGGTTCGGCGGCTGGCCGAACCCGGCCGACAGGTACGCCGTGTCGAGCAGCGTGATGCGGATGCCCGCCTCGCCGGCGGCCGCGATGAGCGCCTCGCCCATGGCGTTGGGGTCGGCGTACGGAGTGCCGCCGGGCGCGTGGTGGAGGTAGTGGAACTCGCCGACGGCCGTGATGCCGGCCAGGGCCATCTCGGCGTACACGGCGCGGGCGAGGGCGTGGTACGTGTCGGGCGTCAGCCGGGACGCGACCTGGTACATGACCTCGCGCCACGTCCAGAAGGTGCCGCTGCCGACCTGGACCGTGCCGCGCAGGGCCCGGTGGAAGGCGTGGCTGTGGGCGTTCGCCAGGCCCGGGACGGTGAGGCCCCGCAGGACGGCCGCGCCGGGTGGCGGGGCGCCGGTGCCGGTGCGGACGGCGGTGATGCGGCCGTCGGACACCTCCAGGGCGACGCCCGGCTCGACGTGGCTGCCGAGCCAGGCGTGCTCCAGCCAGTACGTGGTCACCCGCATGCCAGGCCCTCCAGTACGTCGGCGAGGGCGTGCACGCCGGCGACGCAGTCGTCCTCGGCGGCGTACTCGGCCGGCGAGTGGGAGACGCCCGTGGGGTTGCGCACGAACAGCATGGCGGTGGGGACGGCCGCGGACAGGATGCCCGCGTCGTGCCCGGCACCGGTGCCGAGGACCGGCACCTGCCCGCCGAGGATCTTGCCCAGCTCGTCGCGCAGCGCGTGCTCGAACTCGACGACCGGCGTGAAGGACTCGCGGACGACGGCGAGGTCGATGCCCTGGCGCTCGGCGGCCGCGCGGGCGGCGGCCTCGATCGCCTCGGTCACGGTGTCGAGCGTCGCCTGGTCGGTGGCGCGCGAGTCCAGCCAGCCGCGCACGAGCGACGGGATGGCGTTGACGCCGTTCGGCTCGACGGAGATCTTGCCGAAGGTGGCCACCGCGCCCGCCAGCTCGGCCTCCCGGCGGGCGGCGAGGACGGTCTCGGCGTACGTGAGCATCGGGTCGCGCCGGTCGGCCAGCCGGGTGGTGCCGGCGTGGTTGGCCTCGCCGTGGAAGTCGTACCGCCAGCGGCCGTGCGGCCAGATCGCGGAGGCGATGCCGACGGCGTCCCCGGTCAGGTCGAGGGCGCGGCCCTGCTCGACGTGGAGTTCGACGAACGCGCCGATACGGGCGAGCCGCTCCGGGTCCGGCCCGATGGCGTCGGGGTCGAACCCGGCCGCCTCCATGGCCTGCGGCAGCGTCACGCCGTCGCCGTCGCGCAGCCGGTGCGCCGCCTCCTTCGTCAGCTGCCCGGCCGTGAGCCGGGAGCCGACGCAGGCGAGGCCGAAGCGGGCGCCTTCCTCGTCACCGAAGTTGGTGATGGCGAGCGGCTGGCGGAACTCCGCTCCCCGGGCGCGGAGTTCGTCGAGGGCCGCGAAGGCGGAGACGACACCGAGCGGGCCGTCGAAGGCGCCGCCGTCGGGGACGGAGTCCAGGTGCGAGCCGGTGACCACGGCGCCCTCGCCGAGGGGGTCGCCGAGCCAGGCCCACTGGTTGCCGTTGCGGTCGGTCTCGTACGTGAGGCCGCGGGACTCCGCCTGGTCCCGGAACCAGGCGCGGCAGTCGGCGTCGGCGCCGGTCCAGGCGTAGCGGCGGTAGCCGCCGCTACCGGTGTCACGGCCGATGGGCGCGAGGTCGGCCCACATGGCGTGGAACGTCACGCGTCGTCACCCTCACGCATGGGGACGCGGACGCCGCGCTCGGCGGCGACCTCGTCGGCGCGGTCGTACCCCGCGTCGACGTGGCGGATGACGCCCATGCCCGGGTCGTTGGTGAGGACGCGGCGGATCTTCTCGCCGGCCAGCGGCGTGCCGTCGGCGACCGTGACCTGGCCCGCGTGGATCGAGCGGCCCATGCCGACGCCGCCGCCGTGGTGGAGGGAGACCCAGGAGGCACCGGAGGCGACGTTGACCATGGCGTTGAGCAGCGGCCAGTCGGCGATGGCGTCGGAGCCGTCGAGCATGGCCTCGGTCTCGCGGTAGGGGGAGGCGACGGAGCCGCAGTCGAGGTGGTCACGGCCGATGACGACCGGTGCGGACAGCTCGCCGCTCGCCACCATGTCGTTGAAGCGCTCGCCCGCGCGGTCGCGCTCGCCGTAGCCGAGCCAGCAGATGCGGGCGGGCAGGCCCTGGAAGTGGACGCGTTCGCCGGCCATCTTGATCCACCGGGCGAGGGACTCGTTCTCGGGGAAGAGGTCGAGGATCGCGCGGTCGGTGGCGGCGATGTCCTTGGGGTCGCCGGACAGGGCGGCCCAGCGGAAGGGGCCCTTGCCCTCGCAGAAGAGCGGGCGGATGTAGGCGGGGACGAAACCGGGGAAGGCGAACGCCCGGTCGTACCCGGCCAGCTGCGCCTCGCCGCGGATGGAGTTGCCGTAGTCGAAGACCTCGGCGCCCGCGTCCATGAAGCCGACCATGGCCTCGACGTGCCGGGCCATCGACTCCCGCGCCCGCTGCGTGAAGTCGGCGGGCTTCTCGGCCGCGTAGGACGCCATGTCGTCGAAGTCGACGCCGGCCGGCAGGTAGGCGAGCGGGTCGTGGGCGGAGGTCTGGTCGGTGACGATGTCGATCGGCGCGCCCATCGCCAGCAGCTGCGGGACGAGCTCGGCGGCATTGCCGAGGACGCCGATGGAGAGCGGGCGGCGGGCGTCGCGCGCCTCGGTGGCGAGGGCCAGCGCGTGGTCGAGGGAGTCGGCCCTGACGTCCAGGTAGCGGTGCTCGATACGGCGTTCGATGGCGCGCGGGTCGCAGTCGATGCAGATCGCGACGCCGTCGTTCATGGTGACGGCGAGCGGCTGGGCGCCGCCCATGCCGCCGAGGCCGGCCGTCAGGGTGATGGTGCCGGCGAGCGTGCCGCCGAACTTCTTCGCGGCGACGGCGGCGAACGTCTCGTACGTGCCCTGGAGGATGCCCTGGGTGCCGATGTAGATCCACGAGCCGGCGGTCATCTGTCCGTACATGGTCAGGCCGAGCTGCTCCAGGCGCCGGAACTCCTCCCAGTTCGCCCAGTCGCCGACCAGGTTGGAGTTGGCGATGAGCACGCGCGGCGCCCACTCGTGGGTCTGCATGACGCCGACCGGGCGGCCGGACTGGACGAGCATCGTCTCGTCCTGCTTCAGCGTGCCCAGTGTGCGGACCATCGCATCGAAGGAGCGCCAGTCGCGGGCGGCCTTGCCGGTGCCGCCGTAGACGACGAGCTTGTCGGGGTGCTCGGCGACCTCGGGGTCGAGGTTGTTCTGCAGCATCCGCAGCGCGGCTTCCTGCTGCCATCCCAGGGTGTTCAGTTCCGTGCCGCGCGGGGCCCGTACGGGTCGGGGTCCTGACATGGGGATGCCTCCTCGGTGGGGGTGCGGATGCCGTGCGCATGCCGATTGCAGATCGAGCTATTCACATCTTGTCGCGATGAATAGATGTAGTCAACGGCTGCGGTGGCGGACACCGGGTGATTGGCTGGGGGGCATGGCTCCCCACCGCCGCGATCAGGCCGTACGAGCAGCCGTCGACCAAGCCCTCCTCACCCCGGCCGCACCCGTGGCCGCCCTCCTCGACCTCGCCGGCGTCCGCGCCTCCGCCGCCGCTCTGCGCGCGGCCTTCGCCGGCGTCACCGACGCGCCGGTCCTGCACGCCTTCGCCGTCAAGGCATGCCCCCTCGTCCCCGTGCTGCGCCTGCTGCACGAGGAGGGGCTCGGCGCCGAGGTGGCCAGCCCCGGCGAGCTGGCCCTGGCCCGCGCCGCCGGCGTCGACCCGGCGCGGATCGTCCTCGACTCCCCCGCCAAGACACCCGCCGAGCTGCGCGAGGCGCTGGCCCTCGGGATCGCCGTGAACGCCGACAACCCGCAGGAGCTGGCCCGCCTCGACACGCTCGTCGCGCAGACGCCCGCCCGCTCCCCGCTCGGGCTGCGCGTCAACCCGCAGATCGGCGGCGGCACCATCGACGCCCTGTCCACCGCCACCACCACGTCCAAGTTCGGCATCGCGCTGCGCGACGAGGGCGCCCGCGCCCGGGTCGTGCGGGCCTTCCTCGACCGGCCCTGGCTGACCCGGCTGCACACCCACTCCGGCTCCCAGGGCATGCCGCTGTCCCTGCTCGTCGCCGGTGTCCGGGAGGCGTACGAACTGGCCGAGGAGATCAACGCGGCCGCCGGGCGCCGCCAGGTCGACACCCTCGACATCGGCGGCGGTCTCCCGGTGAACTTCGCCTCCGACGAGGACACCCCCACCTTTGCCGAGTACGCCCGGCTCCTGGCCGCCGAGGTGCCGGGCCTGTTCGACGGGCGCTACGGCCTGGTCACCGAGTTCGGCCGGTCGCTGCTGGCCCGGCACGGCACGGTCCTCGCCCGCGTGGAGTACACCAAGACCTCCGGCTCCCGCCCCATCGCCATCACGCACGCGGGCGTCCAGGTCGCCACCCGCACCGTCTACGACCCGGCCTCCTGGCCGCTGCGGATCGCCGCGTACGACGCCGCGGGCGAGCCGAGGACCGGCCCGGCCGTCGACCAGGACGTGGCGGGGCCGGCCTGCTTCGCGGGTGACCTGCTCGCCGTGAAGCGCCCCCTCCCCCTGCTGGAGCCGGGCGACGTGGTCGCGGCGCTGGACACCGGCGCGTACTACTTCGCGCACCACTACGCGTACAACTCCCTGACCCGCCCCGGCGTGTACGGCTTCACCGTCCGCGAGGACGGGTCGGTGCGCTTCGCGACCGTGCGCGAACCGCAGACCGTGGCCGAGATCGTCGCCGAGGCAGGTGGCGGACACCCGGACGTACTACTCCGCGGCTGACCGGGAATCAGCCGCACCCCGGAGGGCAGAAGTCCCGCATGCCAAGAGAAGAGACCACCCCCGGCGGCCCCGGGGACCCCACGGGGCCGGGCGAGCCCCGCGGGGCCACGCCGGAGCCCCCGCTCAAGCGGGCCATCGGGCCCAAGCTGCTGCTCCTCTTCGTCATCGGCGACATCCTGGGCACCGGCATCTACGCCACCACCGGCAAGGTGGCGGGCAAGGTCGGCGGGGCGCTCTGGCTGCCGTTCGTGATCGGCTTCGTCGTGGCGATCCTGACGGCGGCGTCGTACGTCGAGCTGGTCGGCAAGTACCCGAAGGCCGCCGGTGCCGCCCTCTACACCCAGAAGGCCTTCCGGGTGCCGTTCCTGACCTTCATCGTCGCCTTCATGGTGATGTGCTCGGGGCTGTCGTCGGCGAGCGCCGCCGCGCGGGCCTTCAGCGGCGACTACCTGGCCGAGTTCACGGACGCGCTGCCGCCCACCCTGGTCGCGATCCTGTTCATCGTCGCCCTCGCCGCGCTCGCCCTGCGGGGCGTGTCGGAGTCGGTGAAGACGAACGTCGTCCTGACCCTCGTGGAGCTGACGGGCCTGGTCATCATCCTCGTCATCGGCGCGTGGGCGGTCCTGACCGGCGAGGGCGAGCCGTCGCGGCTCGGCGAGTTCGAGTCGAGCGGCGCCGGATACGCCCTGCTCACCAGCGTGCTCGGGGCGACCGCACTGGGCTTCTTCGCCTTCGTCGGCTTCGAGGACTCGGTCAACATGGCCGAGGAGACCCGCGACCCGGTCCGCAGCTTCCCCCGGGCGATCTTCACCGGCGTGGCCGTGACCGGGACCGTGTACGTCCTCGTCGCGCTGGTCTCCTCGCTCCTCGTCGACCACCGCACGCTGGAGAAGTCCAGTGGACCGCTGCTGGAGGTGGTCGAGGCGGGCGGGCTGGACTTCCCGCCCAAGGCGTTCGCGCTGATCGCGCTGTTCGCCGTCACCAACTCCGCGCTCATCAACATCATGATGGCGTCGCGCCTCTGCTACGGCATGGCCAACGAACGGATCCTGCCACGCGCCATGGGCCGCGTCCTGCCGGTGCGGCGCACGCCCGTGACCGGGATCCTGTTCGTGACGGTGCTGGCGATCGGGCTGGTGTCGACCGGCGAGATCGCGGGGCTCGGCGACACCACCGCGTTCCTGCTGCTGTGCGTCTTCGCCGTGGTCAACGTCGCCGTCCTGGTGCTGCGCCGCGACCGCGTCGAGCACCCCCACTTCCGTACGCCGACGCCACTGCCGGTCCTCGGCGCGCTCACGTCGCTGATTCTGGCCAGCCCCCTGGCGGACCGGGAGGCGGACGTGTACATCAGGGCGGGAGTGCTGCTGGCGATCGGCATCGGGCTGTGGGCGCTCAACAAGACGGTGATGCGCGTACGCGGAGAGGCGTAGGAGCGGGGCGCGGGCGCGACGCCGCACGGGCGCGGGCGCGGAGGCCCGCGGGCGGGCGCCCGCGGGCGGGGGCGCGCGCGGACGCGACGGAGGCACCGAGGCGTCGGGGCGAACCCTAGCGCCTCGGGGGCATGTTCCAGCCGCAAATGCCAGAACTCTCCCTGGGCGGGCGAACGTTGAGTAACGTCGCCGTCACAGCCGTGACCCACACAACGGGGAAATGGGAGGGGAGCCCGCGTGCCCGGAATCGACGAGTGCCTGCTCGAAGCCATGACCGTGCCGGGCGCACGGGGCGCGGCCCTCGTCGACTGGACCAGCGGGCTCGCCCTCGGCGTGATCGGCGACTCCCCGGTGGGCGACCACGAGACCACCGCCGCGGAGACGGCCGAACTGGCCCGCGCGGCGGCCGAGTACGAGTCGTTCGCCCCGGCCGACGCGGCGACCGACGAGCTGCCGAAGGGGCAGCCCGTCGAGGACGTCATCGTCACCACCCGCACCGGCTACCACGTCCTGCGCTTCGTCGAGACGACGTTCGACAGCAGCGTCTTCCTCCACCTGTGGCTCGACCGGGCCACCGGCAACCTGGCCATGGCCCGCATACGCCTGCGGGACCTCGCGGAACGGCTGGTCCTGGGATGACCGTCGTCTCACCGATGCTGCTGCGGCTGGCCGCCGAGCGGGCCACCGGCGCGCTGCTGCGCGACCACGGCACGCTCTACCTCCTCGACGGCCGGGTCGTGCACGCCGAGAGCCCCGTCGCGCCGGGCGTCGACGTCCTGCTCACGGCGGGCGGCCGGCTGCCGCGGCGCAGTTGGGAGGAGGCGGTCGCCCGGGCCGGGGCCCGCCACGAGGTCGGGCGGTTCCTGGTCGACAGCGGGCGGCTCGGCGACGGCGAGCTGGAGATATGCCACCTGGGCGCCCTCTTCGACGCGGCCTTCTTCGCGCTGACGCCCGGCAGCGGCCCGGCGCGCTTCCGGTACGGGGTCGGGCACTGGTTCGGCACGGTGCGCCCGGTGTCCGTGGCGGAGGTCGAGCGGGAGACCCTGCGCCGCCGGGAGCTGCTGGACGGCGTCTGGCCGTATCCGGCCGTCGACACCGCACCGGTGGTGCCCCGCCCGGGCGCCCCCGGCCAGCCGGTGACCGCCCGTCAGCGCGAACTGCTCGGGTACGCGGACGGGACGCGCACACCGTCCGACCTGGCGCGGGTGCTGGGCCGCCCCGCCTTCCACACGCTGCTGGACGTGCGGCGGCTGGCCGCGGCGGGCCTCGTCGCGACACCGCTCGACACCCCGGCCGCCGATGCGCCGGCCGGCGAGCCCCCCGCGCCCGGGCACGAGGACCCCGGCGCCCCGCACCCCGGCGCCACGGACCTCGACCCCATGGGCGGCCTGGATTCCACGGGTCCCGGCTCCACGGGATCAGACCCCACGGACCCCGGCTCCACGGACCTCGATCCGACGGGCCCCGGCCCCACCGGCCCCATCCCCACCGGCCTCGGCGGGCGGGTGCCCCGCCCCCGGATGCCCGACCAGTGGAACCCCGACCCGTGGAGCCCCGACCCGTGGGCCCCCGGGGCTCAGCCGGGAGCGAGCGGGGCGCCCGTGCCGCACCCCCTCCCCCCGCTCCCCGGCGGGCCGGCCGGCGCCGGCGGACCACCGCCGGTGCTGCCCGTCCGCCGACCCGGGCGGATCCCGTACGCCGCGCAGGTCCCGACCGCCCCGTCGGCCCCGCCGGTCACACCCGTCCCGTCCTGGGTCGCGGACATCGCCCCCGACCCGGACATCGCCCTGCTCCGCAGACTCCGCGACGCCCTGGAGGCCCAGCTGTGACGCCCCACACCGAGTCATGAGGCGCGCCCTTCGACCGCGCGCCGGAAGGAGACAGGTGGTCATGACGGCGGCCGAAACCGAAGCGCTCGGCGAGGTGCTCGGCGAGCTCAGACGCCTGCGGGCCCGCGTCCCGCAGCTGACCGGGGCCCTCGCGGCGAGCGCCGACGGCCTGGTCCTCGCCCAGGACACCGGCGACAGGGGCGCGGCGGAAGGTGTCGCCGCGCTCACCGCGGCCGCCCTCGGCGTCGCCCTGCGGCTCACCGACACGACCGGCCAGGGCGGCTTCCGCGAGCTGCTGATCCGGGGCGACCAGGGCTACGTCGCGACGTACGCGGCGGGCGGCTCGGCCGTCCTGACCCTCCTGGCGGAGCCCCGCATCAACGTCGGCCGGCTCCATCTGGAGGCCCGGCGCTCCAGCGCCCGCATCGGCGAACTGGTCGACGGCGCGCTGGAGCGCCGGGACCGCGAGACCACCGCCACCCCCGTACCACCCCGCCCGTCCCACAAACCGAAGGAAGCGTGAGAGGTCCATGGCCAACATCGAAACCGCCCTCAAGGAAGCCACCACCGGCATCGACGGTGCCCTGGGCGCCGCTCTCGTCGACTACACCAGCGGCATGGCCCTGGGCACGCTCGGCGGTGGTAAGGAGCTCGACCTGAACGTCGCCGCCGCGGGCAACACCGACGTGGTGCGCGCCAAGGTCCGCACCATGGAGATGCTCGGGCTCAAGGAGGAGATCGAGGACATCCTGATCACGCTGGGCAGCCAGTACCACCTCATCCGGCTGCTCAAGAGCCGCGGCGGCACCGGCCTGTTCCTGTACCTCGCCCTCGACAAGGACCGGGCCAACCTGGCGATGGCCCGCCACCAGCTCCGGCGGATCGAGTCCGAGCTGGAGGTCTGAACGCCGCGACGTTCAGCGACGGCGCCGCGCCCCGCCGGGTGCGGCGTCGCCCGCGGCGATGCCCGTGATGCGGTACGCCTCGACGGGCCGGCCCGCGGGCCCCTTGGCGAGCCGGTCCACGGGCACCCACAGCAGCACCTCACGCGCGCTCTCCCGGCGGCCCAGCCGGACGGCCTTCAGCCACAGCCCCGCACCGGCCCCCGCCAGGCACAGCCCGCCCGCGCCGGGGAGCACGAAGGACGAGCCGAGCGCGGCGAGGAAGGCGAGCAGCAGCCACCAGCGGCGCGACCGCCGCCAGGTGCGTACGGTCACGGCCCGGTCCTGGAGGAAGTCGGCGCGGGCGGCCCGCACGGCCCCGTCGGCCAGCCGGGTGTACCGCCCGTACCGGACCAGCGCCACGGCGGCGGCGGTCACCAGGAAGAGCGCCGCTCCGGCGAGCAGTCCGATGCGCCGCCCGGTCAGCCCTGGCACCAGCGCGCCCACCCCGGCGGCCAGCAGCCCCGGCCACCACAGCGGTGCGGCTCCGGCCCGTACGACCACGGCCACCCTTGCCAGCGCCTGCCCTCCGCGCCCCACGTCCGCCTCCCTGCTCGACCTGCGTGTGTGGGGCGGGAGCGTAACGCCCGACTCTTAAAGTCTCCTGAGAGACGGCCGGGCCGGGCGTACTACTCGACGAACAGCCCGCGTGCGGCTGCCGCGGCGTCGAACTCCTCCAGCCGCGCCTGCGCGTCCGGCAGCCCGTCGCACATCGCCTCCAGCAGCACCCGGCCGAGCAGCATCGGCGCGCAGGCGGTGTCGAAGGCGAGGCCCGTGCCGACGGCGGCGGGCAGCAGGACGTCGCTGTGCTTGGCGACCGGCGCGAACGCCGATTCGGCCACCGTCACCACCGTCAGCCCGGCCGACCTCGCGTACGCCAGGGCTTCGACGACCTCCCGGGGGTGGCGGGGCAGGGCGAAGCACAGGAGCACCGTCGCCCCGGCCCGTACCGCCCCGTCGATCCGGTCGGTGAGCATCGTGCCGCCCTCGTCCAGCAGGCGTACGTCCGGGTGGACCTTGCCCGCGAAGTACGCGAAGCCGCGCGCCTGCGAGGAGGCGGCGCGCAGGCCCAGGACGGGCAGCGGCCGCGAGGAGGCCAGCAGCCGGCCGGCCCGTTCGACGGGGGCGGGGTCGGCGAGCAGCTCGGCGAGGTGGCGCAGGTTCTCGATCTCGGCGTGGACGGCCTGCTGGTACTCGTTGAACCCGGAGCCGCTGGGGGCCGGCTCGGCCGGGGCCACCTCGCGCAGGTGCTTGCGCAGCGCCGGATAGCCGTCGAAGCCGAGGGCGACGGCGAATCGGGTGACGGACGGCTGGCTGACCCCGGCGAGCTCCGCCAGTTCGACGCTGGACAGGAACGGCACGTCGGCGGCGCGCCGCACCATCCAGTGGGCGATCCGCCGCTGCGTCGGCGTCAGCCGGTGTCCCTCGAAGAGCGCCTGGAGCCGTGCGCCCGGGGTGTCGCTCATGCCGGTCCCCCTGTCCTTCGCCTGGTCTATTCAGTCACCCCCGTGACTGAATAGACCATATGCAAGAGCCGGGGCCGGGCGAAAGCGGGGGCTAGCCCCACCGACACGGCGCCCGCACCCGCCTAGCGTGGCAGGCATGGAGACCCGCGACACGGAACTCAAGCGCGATCTGGACGCCACCCTCCAAGCCCGCCGCGAGCTGGGCACGGAATACGAGTCGGCGCTGATCGAGTCCTTCCTGGAGAAGGTGGAGGAGCGCCTCGACGGCACCATCGACCGGCACGTCCGCCGGGGGCTGGCCGAGCGGCAGCTCACCGCGGCGCGCGACGGCCGGGCGGGCGGTGCCGGCGCGCCCGGCGGCTTCGGCGAGCGGTTCGGGTTCGCGGCCGTATCGCTGCTCCTGGCGGTGCCGCTGTCCGCGATAGCCGTGTCCCATGCGGGCCTCGGGGGCCTGGTGGTGACCTGGCTGGGGATCGTCGGGGTGAACGCGGCGCAGGTCGCCCGCGGTCTGTCCCAAAGGCCCTTCCGCCGCCCGGAGAGCACGGACCGGTAATCCGCCCGCGTTCTCCACCGGATCCTCACAGCCCCCAATCTGCCTGCGGGGCAGTCGTGTTGTCCGGCACATCGCAGGTCTTTCCGGCACGACCCGTTCCGATGCCTCCGGCACGCCGCACATACAATGCGACACATCTTTGATCAACAGCCACGGGGGTCGGCACATGGGATTCGACGAGGAATGGGCGCAGCTGCGGTCCGAGGCCGCTGACCGGCGGGAGGCGTCGATGCGGCTGAACCAGCTGCCCGCCGACCAGGGCGGCGGGGGCGGCGGGGGTGCCGGCGGGAAGATGGCGTCCACCCCCTCCGAGAAGCGCGCGGCCGCCAACACCATCGAGACCACTCTGGTGCCGGACACCAAGAAGGCCACCGACTGGGCGGACGAGGCCACGACGGGCGCCATGGGAGCGCTCAAGGGCTGGGAGACGGCAGCGGGCCTCAAGACCGTCCAGGACACGTGGGACAAGCAGGTCAAGACCCTGATCGGCCGCCTGGACCGGGAGAAGGGCGCCCTGCGGGCCACCGTCACCACCCTGACGGGCGTCGACGTGGGCCGCGGTCAGCAGATCGGCAGCATCCCGTCGAACATCAACACGTACTGACCGGCCGTCATGTACGTGACCCGTCCGATGCCGATGCACCGTCGCCCGTAGGGAACCACCATGCTGACGTACCACGAGATCATGTCGACCGACTTCGGACCTCTCAACACCGCTGCCGACAAGTGGCAGTCGATGGCGGACGAGATCCACAAGGTGGAGCTCGCCTACCGGGACAGCGTCCAGAAGATCACCCTCGGCCCGCAGTGGCTGGGCCAGAGCGCCACCGTGGCGCACACCAACTTCGCCGCGACGCGCTACGAGTACCAGGCCGCCCAGACCCAGGCCAAGGCCACCGCCACCCTGCTGCGCAACGCCCACCAGCAGTTCGTCGAGCTGAAGAAGCAGCTGGAGAACGCCCGCGCCGACGCCGTCAAGGCCGGCATGAAGGTGTCCGAGCAGGGCAACGTCGCCTACGACTGGGACAAGCTCACCCCGGCCGAGCGCACCGCGGCCCGCCACGACCCGGACCACGCCCGTACCGTCCGCGAGAGCGAGCAGTCCTGGGCCGACTACATCAAGGCGTGCGTCAAGGCCGTCGACGACGCCGACAAGGACCTGAAGAAGGACCTGGAGGCCGTCGTCAAGGACGGCTACGGCAACAAGAACGACGAAACCCTCGGCACCGGCTTCAACGGCGATGCCGGCAAGGTGTCGCAGGCGGACGACAAGCAGAAGCAGGACCGTACGCAGCTCGCCGCGCTGAAGATCCGCGACAACGAGACCCTCGAGGACTACCTGCTGCGCCTGCAGCGCACCGGTGTGGAGAAGATCAGCGGCAGCAAGGAGCTGGCGGACCTCTTCGCAGCCGTCCAGAAGGGCACGGTCACGGCCGGCGCCTTCGCCAGGGCTGTGAGCAACAGTGGCTCGGCCGGCCTGAAGCTGTTCAAGTACCTGAAGGAGAACAAGCCGATCACCGCGGCCGGCACCTTCGTGGGGAGCCGCATCAACGCGCGGATCGCCTCCGCCGCCCCGGGCAGCTTCTGGAGCCGTATGCCACCCAATCTGGTGGGCGCCCTCACCGGCTCGGACGAGGCCGCCAAGCTCGCGTACGCGAGGGCCGGCTCCGCCTTCGTCCCCACAGCGGCTGAGGCGAGCCTGATCACCGTCGCCAAGAACGGCGGTCTCGCGGAAGCGGCGAAGACCGCGGGCTGGCTTCGTGGCGCCGGTGTGGTGGGTGGTGTCGCGGCAACCGCCTACGGTCTGGCGAACCTGAGCACCTACAACGGGGACATGATCAAGGCCGACCCGGCCAAGTTCGCCTCGGACCTCAGCGGCACGGCCTTCAACGCCTCCCTGACCGCGCTTACCGTGGCACCCAGCCCGGTGACGCTCGGTCTGACGATCGGCACGGGCGTGGTGTACGCCGGCTGCTTGATCTGGGACAACCACGAGGCCATCGGCGACGGGATCGAGAAGGCGGGCGACTGGATCGGCGACAAGGCATCGGACCTCGGGGAAGGCATCTCCAGCGGCGCGAAGAAGCTGGGCAGCGCCCTCAATCCGTTCGACTAGCGAAAGATCCCATGCACACCACCATCACCCCGTTCACGCTCGCCTTCTGGAAGGGGGAGCGGACTCGGGGCAAGCCGCTGCAGCGCGCCTGGCAGGGCACGTCTCCGGAATACGGGGACATCCGCGTCCTCTGGCCCGCGCCTCCCCACGTCGACGAGCGCATCGCCACACAGGTGAGCGGTGGTCTCATTCCGACGGCCACCTTGGAGACCCGCGGCATCCACGCCGAGCTCGTGGGGATGCCGACCCTGAACCGGGCGACCCTGCGTGTGGGCGACGGCCTCGTGTCACTGAGCCGGAACAGGTTCGCCGCGACGAAGAGGGGCCGTTCCCTGCGCATGACGTACCTGGGTGACCACTACAGGCTGACCGCGATCGACCGGAAGGCGTACACGCTCGCGCGGACGCCCGACGGCGACGACCCCGGCGCCGTCGTCACGGTGCGGCAGTCGGGGCTCGGGAAGAACAAGAAGGTCTCCGTGCAGGGGAACGGCCGGGTCCTGCCCGCCGATCTGGCCCTGGCGGTCCTCTTCTCCGGAGTCGACCGGGCCGTTCTCACCCGGGGAGGCGCGGTGCGCGCCGGCTTCTCGAGGCTGTCCCACTTCTGGGCCGAGACCTACACCCCCTGACCGCGACTAACAAATGAGTGTGTATGCCTTCTGTCGACATTTCCCGGTCCCGGTTCCGCCTGGCCGACGATCACCTCATCGTGCTGTGCGAGCTCGCGGCCGGGAACGAGGTGCCCGAAGATCTGGCCACCGCCCGTAAGGAGCTGGTGGACAGCGGCCTGATCAACCCGGGTGGTGAACTGGTCCATTCGCTCCTGCCGCTGCTCAAGACGGTCCTGAATCCCGGGGTGGTCATCTCCCTGGAGGCGGCCGGCCGGCAGGGAGACCTGCGCCACGGCATGCTCATCGGCGAGGACCACGTCGTCGCCCACGAGGCGTGGCCGGGGGAAGCCGAGGCCGAGTACTCCTGCGTCCAGCCGACGATGCTGGTCTGGAAGCTCGCCGACATGGTGAACCTCCAGCAGCCCCGGGTCTCCCCCGCCACGCCCCTCTCCGTCCTGGAGACCACCGTGGGCACGGTGGAGGCGGGATTCGCCGGGCTGGAGGGCGCGGCCCTGGCCAGCTCCGGTGAGGAGGAGCGGGACCTCGTGCACCGCTCCATCACGACGGGCGGCACCCTCGCCGAGCCCTCGGCCACGCACCTTGCGGAGCTGATCTGCGAGGTGCGGTCCAGCTGGCGCATGACCGCCGCCTGGCGGGGGACTTCCGGGGAGCAGGCGGGCGTCTCGGCGCGCGGCTTCGCCGTCTGGGACTGCGGCCCCCTGGGCTACTGGCTGCGGGAGCTCCCCGAGGAGCCGGTACCCGCCGAGCGCATCACCCCGACGAGCCCGTTCCGGCTCGTCCGCGTGGACGCGAAGACCATCTGGACGAGGATCACCGAGCTCCTGCCGGACCAGGCGGAAATCCGCTCGGCCGCCCCGGGAGCCTGAGCCGCGCCGACACCTGTTCGGCCGCGCCCCCGATACCCCTGGCGCAGGAGCGTCGCGTGCGGCCGCGCGGCCGTGTGGCTCGGGCGCGGCGGTGTCGAAAGGGAGAACGCGCGGAGGTTCCGAGGAACGAGGAACCGAGCACGATCGACCGTCGACACCGACAACAGGCGCCCCGGAGCCGAACGAGCCCTGAAAAGGCGGGGACCGCCGCACCCCCGTGAACGGGGGGCGGGACGACGGCGGTCCCCGCGGGGGACACGGGCCCGGGTCAGGGCCGGTCTCCGCGTCCGCGGCGTACATGGAGGTCCGGGAGCCGCTCCGGAAGTTCCTGACGCCGACAAGGACAACAGTGCACGAGCCGTGTTAAGCGGGTGCTGCCGCCACATGACGTGCTCGTACCGTTTGCGCGAAGCTACTTCCCGTCCTTCGCGAGGAACGACAGCAGGTCCTGACGGCTCACCACACCGGTGGGCTTGCCCTCGACGAGCACGATCGCCGCGTCCGCCGTACCGAGGACGGACATGAGGTCGGCGACCGGCTCGCCCGAGCCGACCTGCGGCAGCGGCGAGCTCATGTGCTTGTCGAGCGGGTCGTCGAGGGAGGCCCGCTTGGTGAACAAGGCGTCCAGGAGCTCGCGTTCGACGACGGAGCCGACGACCTCGGCGGCCATGACGTCGGGGTGGCCGGCGCCCGGCTTCACGATGGGCATCTGGGAGACGCCGTACTCCCGCAGGACATCGATGGCTTCGCCGACCGTCTCCTCGGGGTGCATGTGGACGAGCTTGGGGATGTCGCCCTCCTTGTGGCGCAGGACGTCCCCGACACGGGCCGACGAACCGGTGTCCTCCAGGAAGCCGTAGTCGGCCATCCACTCGTCGTTGAAGATCTTGGACAGGTAACCGCGGCCGCTGTCCGGCAGCAGGACCACGACGACGTCGTCCGGGCCGAGCCCTTCGGCCGCCCGCAGCGCCGCCACGACGGCCATGCCGCAGGAGCCGCCGACGAGGAGGCCCTCCTCCTTGGCGAGGCGGCGCGTCATCTGGAACGAGTCCTTGTCCGAGACGGCGATGATCTCGTCGGTGACGTTCTGGTCGTACGCGCTGGGCCAGAAGTCCTCCCCGACGCCCTCGACCAGGTACGGGCGCCCGGAGCCGCCGGAGTAGACCGAGCCCTCCGGGTCGGCGCCGATGATCCGGACCTTGCCGCCGCTGACCTCCTTCAGGTACCGGCCGGTCCCGCTGATCGTGCCGCCGGTGCCGACGCCCGCGACGAAGTGGGTGATCCTCCCGTCCGTCTGCTCCCACAGCTCGGGACCGGTCGTCTCGTAATGCGAACGCGGGTTGTTCGGGTTGGAGTACTGGTCCGGCTTCCAGGCACCGGGCGTCTCACGGACGAGCCGGTCGGACACGTTGTAGTAGGAGTCGGGGTGCTCCGGGTCGACCGCCGTGGGGCAGACCACGACCTCGGCGCCGTAGGCGCGCAGGACGTTGATCTTGTCGGTCGAGACCTTGTCGGGGCAGACGAAGATGCACTTGTAGCCCTTCTGCTGGGCCACGATGGCGAGGCCGACGCCGGTGTTGCCGGACGTCGGCTCGACGATGGTGCCACCGGGCTTGAGAGCACCGCTCTGCTCGGCCGCCTCGATCATGCGCAGGGCGATCCGGTCTTTGACCGAGCCGCCCGGGTTGAAGTACTCGACCTTGGCGAGGACGGTGGCCTGCAGGCCCGTGGTCACACTGTTGAGCTTCACCAGCGGGGTGTTGCCGACGAGGCTGATCATCGAGTCGTGGAATTGCACCGTAGTTCTCCGGGGTCTCCGTAATGGTCCCGCCAGCGTATGCGTAGTCGGAGGTGGTTACGGGGCAGTTAGCTCTTGTACGGCCTGGAGGAGGTGGTTGCCCCGATGTCGAGGGCGAGGGTGGCGCGACGGATCGCCGCGGGTGCGGCGTACGGCGGTGGGGGCATCGGGCTTCTCGGCGCCGCGGCAGTAGGGGTCCTGCTGGCCGAGATGCAGTTGGCGAAACGTTCCGTGGGCGGCGGGGTGGCACCGCTTCCGCCGGCGGCGGACGGGCTGTACGGGCGCGGCTTCGAGGGGGCCGGTGAGCCCATCCGGATGGCTCTTCTGGGTGATTCCACGGCGGCGGGCCAGGGGGTGCGGCGGGCGGGCCAGACACCGGGCGCGCTGCTGGCCTCGGGGCTGGCGGCGGTGGCGGAGCGCCCCGTGGAGCTGCGGAACGTGGCGCTTCCCGGTGCCCGCTCCGACGACCTGGAACGCCAGGTCACGCTGTTGCTGGCGCATCCGGGGAGGGTCCCGGACATCTGCGTCGTCATGATCGGCGCGAACGACGTGACGCACCGGATGCCGCCGACGCAGTCGGTGCGCTACCTGTCCACGACCGTGCGCCGGCTGCGCACGGCGGGCGCGGAGGTGGTCGTCGGCACCTGCCCCGACCTGGGCACGATCGAGCCGGTCTACCAGCCGCTGCGATGGCTGGCCCGGCGCGCGTCGCGCCAGCTGGCGGCGGCGCAGACGATCGTGGTCGTGGAGCAGGGCGGCCGTACGGTCTCGCTGGGCGATCTGCTCGGCCCGGAGTTCGAGGCGAACCCGCGCGAGATGTTCGGCGCGGACAACTACCACCCGTCGGCGGAGGGCTACGCGACGGCCGCGATGGCGGTCCTGCCGACGGTCTGCGCCGTGCTGGGCGTCTGGCCGGAGGAGGAGCGGCTCGACGCGGACCGCCGCGAGGGCATGCTGACCGTGGCCCAGGCGGCCGCGGAGGCCGCGGAGGAGGCGGGTACGGAGGTCACCGGCGCCCGTGCGCCGTGGGCCCTGCTGAAGCACCGCCGCCGCCGGCGCCTCCCCCCTGTCGCGGACCGCACCCCGGCCCCGCCGTCCCCGGACCACCACCCCTGACCCGGTCACCGCCCCCGCCCGGCCCGGGGCCCGCAGCCGCCCCCGGACGGCCCGGGGCCCGCAGCCGCCCCCGGACGGCCCGCGGCCCCGGGAGGGACGGAGCCGCGGAACCCGGCACGGAGGCTCCGGCGCACCATGAGGCGTGGATGCGGCCCCCGGCGATCCTGCTGGCTCATTCGGGGCTACGCGGCGATGCTGCGTCACCCGGCGATCGTGCGGACCTGACGGACCTCGAGAGTCCCTGCGGTGCTGCGGCGGCCAGGAGGATGTCGACGAGCGCGGCGATGCGGTCCTCGCGCGTGCCGCGGAGGGCCTGGGGGCCAGCGAGGCGCTCGGTGTATGCCTGGATGTGGGCGGCGCCGCACAGGGTGGTCGCCAGGGCGTACGGGTCCGCCGTCGGCGCGATCTGCCCGGCCTGTCGGCATGCGGTCAGGTAGGCGGTGATCTGGTCGATGGCCAGCTGCGGGCCGGTGCCATGGGCGGCGTTGGCCTTGCGGTGCTCGGCGAGCAGATCGTGGTCGGCCTGGGCCACAGCCAGGATGGGCAGGGCAGCCGTGTAGTAGTCGATGCCGCGTGCGATCAGGTCGGTGAGCACGGCGCGCAGTGGGCGCTGGCCGGGTGGTGTGGCCGCGGTCTGCCAAGCGCGCAGTTCGGGGAGTTCTTCCGACAGCAGAGCCGAAAGCAGCCCGGCCTTACCGCCGAAGTTCTTGGTGATGCTTCCCTCTGCGGCGTCGGCGGCCTCGGCGATCTGCCGGGTGGTGAGCCGGGCGACACCCCGCTCGCGGATGAGACGTGCGGTGGCCTCGAGGATGCGTTGCCGGGCGGGCGGAGCCATGGATACTCCTTTGACAAGTGAGGTGAGCGCGCACCACACTACCTGGGAG
Organism: Streptomyces sp. NRRL S-118; assembly: GCF_000716335.1. GTDB lineage: Bacteria > Actinomycetota > Actinomycetes > Streptomycetales > Streptomycetaceae > Streptomyces. The sequence continues at coordinate 90,150 of NZ_JOBL01000100.1, forward strand.
TTGAGTGCAGTGCGCTCACCTCACTTGGGGGTTGTCATGGATGCTCTACTGCTCGCCGTCGAGAGACTCGCCCTGGGCGTCGTCGCTGCCGGTGGTCTGGTCATGGCCGCCGCAGTGCGCCCGCTGCTGCTGGCCGCCCAGAGCCCCGGCAGCGATCCCTCCGTCGCGACCGCCGTCGAGAAGATCTCGGTGGGTGCCTGGAACCGCTACAACCGCCTGGCCCTCATCGCCGCGCTCCTGCTGGCGGCCACCGAATTCACCCGGCTCCTGGCCGGTGGCCGCTTCGCCACCTTCTACCTTTCCGGCAGCCTGGTCATGGCCGCACTGCTTGCGGTCAAGCTGCGCGTCGACGCGTCCCTGGCCGCCAGGTCCCGATCCGGCGCCGACGCCACTCGCGGCGGAACCGGCTCCGACCTCGACCGCACGCACAAGATCGTCGAACTGCTGTCGGCGCCGGTCCTGGTCATCGCCGGCGTCCTGATGCTCCTGCCCATCCCCGGCTGATTCGGGGCTGCGCGGCGAGGGAGAGGTCGAGCCGGGCGAGGTGGCCGACGCGGGTACGGTCGAGGGGAGGGCCGTTCCAGGCCGGGCGCCGAACCTGCGGCCACGCCCTCGGCTGCATCGGCATCCCGCACCCCAGCCGCGACCGGAACGACAGGACGGCCGCTGCCCGCACAACGAGCCGCCGGACCGGTCGGTACGCAATGAGCCGGCAGGATCCCCGGCGGGAACAAAACTGCCTGAGCGAGCGCTTAGAAATGCGGTGCTCGTCACACGTTCCGCCCGATGACCTTCGCGATACGTGCGGGTAACTTCCCTGATAGGTCCGCCATCCGCCCTCACCGCACCTGGAGCCCCGATGCCCGAAGCCGTGATCGTCTCTGCCGCCCGCTCCCCCATCGGCCGGGCCTTCAAGGGCTCGCTGAAGGATCTGCGGCCGGACGACCTGACCGCCACCATCGTGCAGGCCGCGCTCGCCAAGGTCCCCGAGCTCGACCCGCGCGACATCGACGACCTGATGCTGGGCTGCGGCCTGCCCGGCGGCGAGCAGGGCCACAACCTCGGCCGCATCGTCGCCGTGCAGATGGGCATGGACCACCTGCCCGGCTGCACCATCACCCGCTACTGCTCGTCGTCGCTCCAGACCTCCCGCATGGCCCTGCACGCCATCAAGGCGGGCGAGGGCGACGTCTTCATCTCCGCCGGCGTCGAGATGGTCTCCCGCTCCGTGAAGGGCACCAGCGATGGCCTGCCCGACACCCACAACCCGATCTTCGCCGAGGCCGAGGCCCGCACCGCCGCCCGCGCCCAGCAGGAGGGTTCCGACTGGCACGACCCCCGCGAGGACGGCCTGCTGCCCGACGCGTACATCGCGATGGGCCAGACCGCGGAGAACCTGGCCCGCCTCAAGGGCGTCACCCGCCAGGACATGGACGAGTTCGGCGTACGGTCGCAGAACCTCGCCGAGGAAGCCCTCAAGAACGGCTTCTGGGAGCGCGAGATCACCCCGGTGACGCTGCCCGACGGCACGGTCGTCTCCAAGGACGACGGCCCGCGCGCCGGCGTCACCCTCGAGGGCGTCCAGGGCCTGAAGCCCGTCTTCCGCCCCGACGGCCTGGTCACCGCCGCGAACTGCTGCCCGCTCAACGACGGTGCCGCCGCGCTGGTGATCATGTCCGACACCAAGGCCCGCGAGCTCGGCCTCACGCCGCTCGCACGGATCGTCTCCACCGGTGTCTCGGGCCTCTCGCCGGAGATCATGGGCTACGGGCCGGTCGAGGCCAGCAAGCAGGCGCTCCAGCGCGCCGGGCTGACCATCGACGACATCGACCTGGTCGAGATCAACGAGGCCTTCGCGGCGCAGGTCATCCCGTCCTACCGGGACCTGGACATCCCGCTCGAGAAGCTCAACGTGAACGGTGGCGCCATCGCCGTCGGCCACCCGTTCGGCATGACCGGCGCGCGCATCACGGGCACGCTGATCAACAGCCTGCAGTTCCACGACAAGCAGTTCGGCCTGGAGACCATGTGCGTGGGCGGCGGCCAGGGCATGGCCATGGTCATCGAGCGGCTGAGCTGAGCCGGAGCGGAGGGTAGGGGCCGCCTGAGGCACGAGGGCGGCACCTGCCCGCAGCGGTGGCGAAGCGAAGCGCGACCAGCAAAACCGAGCGGCTGAGCTGAGCCGGAGCGGAGGGTAGGGGCCGCCTGAGGCACGAGGGCGGCACCTGCCCGCAGCGGTGGCGAAGCGAAGCGCGACCAAACAAATCGAGCGGCTGAGCGGAGCGCGACCCCGCGAAGCCGGGCGGACGCCGACTGGGCGTTCCAACCGCGTCGCGTCCCAGCCGTGACCGAATCTCCCCCAGGATGTGACCTATATCCCGGGGGAGATTCGTTTCTGCAGGTCAGCATCGGTTTCAGGGAAACCGCCGGGGCAAAAGACCTGTCCAATTCGTGACGTAATGCACTGACAGGGGGCGCGAGGTCACGACAAGCTGATGTAGGAAGTGCGGGGGATCGATTGAAATCGGGAGTAAGTCAGTGAGCGCCATGTCTCTCGCCCTGCTGCTGACCACGGCCACCGCCACGGCCGTGGGCGCCGCTGCCCTGCACGCCGCCCACGGGCTGCGCAGGCAGGTGGCCGCTCTGCGCAGCGAGCTCGCCGCCGCGAACGGCACCGCCGGCCGGACCCCCGCCGTACCTCATGCCCGCTCGACCACCGAGGACATACGCGCCGCCGTGGCCGAGGCCCTCGCCGAGGAGCGCGAGCGGGAGCTCGCGGAGGCGCGGGCCTTCTGGGCCGCCCAGGAGGCCCGTGACGCCGCCGACGCGCCCGGCACGCTGCTGGGCGGCGGCCTGCCCGGTCTCGGCGACGACGGGCCCTTCTTCGTGCCGCGCCAGGCCGACCTGGCGGGCCTGGACGCGCTGGACCTCGACGGCGACGACACGGACGCCGAGTACGCGGAGTACGCCGCCGAGTACGAGCTGCCCGAGTTTCCCGAGGACTCCCCCGAACTGGCCGCGGCCCGCCGCCGCCACCCCTCGCACCCCGACTTCGTGCCGGTGCAGACGCCCGTGGTGACCGACCACGAGCGCACGGTGGCCCGCCTCGAGGAGCTGGCCGAGACCCGCACCGCGCTCACCGACGTACGCCCCGGCCCGCTCGGCACGCTCGACGTGTACGTCTTCGCCGACGGCACCACGCTGTGCATGACCCCCGGCCACCGCGAGACGGCCGAGCGCCTCGCGGACTGCCTGCGCAAGGGCGGAGCTCCGGTGCTGCTGGGCGGTTCCGGTCTCTCCGGCGCCTACGCCCTGACCTTCTCCTGCGGCGAGGGCGACGACGCCGAGAACGTCTACGTCCTCGCCGACCGCGTCATCGCCTCGCTCTGACCCGGCGTGCCGCCCGGCGGCCCCGGCCCGCCCCCGCGCCGCCCCGGACCCCCCGCCGCGCGAGCCCCCGCCCGCTACAGCGCCGCCTTCGCCGCCGCCCGCCGCACCGCCTCCACGGCCTCGTCCAGCTCCGCCGCCGCGGGCCCGGGCGGGGCCGTTCGCAGAATCTCCGCCAGATCGTTGCCGGCCACCACAAGTTGGTCCGCGACGGCGAAGACACCGGCGTCCGGCATGATCCGCGGCTCCGCGCCCGGCTCCTCCAGTCGCTGCGCCCGCAGCGCCAACTCCCTGGCCAGCGCCAGCCCTTCGGCCGCCGCGCCCCGCGTCAGGCGGCTCTGCGGCGCGGCCCGCAGCCGGTCGGCGAAGCGCTCCACGGCGGCGGTCAGTTCAGTCGTGTCAACCACGCCGCGACCCTATGCGCCGGGGCGGCACTGTTGCCAATACGCCCACGCTCAGGCACGGTGACGGGAAGGAGCACACGCGCACAGCGTCCGGAGGCGCCGATGTCCCAAGTCTTCTCCGAAGAGACCCACCGAAATCTGCTCTCGCGCATTCCAGCCTGCACCGGTCGTGAAGTGGCCGACTGGCTTCGCACCGTAGAGGAAGGCCCTTCCCTCCTCCGCTTCGAGGAGAAGGTCAGCTGGCTCCGGGGCGAGCACAACCTGGCGTACGGGCATGCCAAGGCGATCATCCACGAGTACGACCTGCGCAGGGCCGCGCGCAAGCTGCTCTAGACGGCGGCGGTGACACCACGGTCACAGGACAGCGGGAAGGCCCCGTCCCGGCTCGCGCCGGTACGGGGCCTTCCTGTGGTCCGGGGCCGCACCCCGTCGGACCCGCGAGCGGGTCCGGAGGCGTCAGTCGTCGCCCTGCAGGATCGAGATCAGCCGCAGGAACTCGAGGTAGATCCACACCAGGGTCATGGTGAGGCCGAAGGCGGCCAGCCAGGACTCCTCGCGCGGGGCGCCGTAGGTGATGCCGTCCTCGACCTGCTTGAAGTCCAGGGCCAGGAAGCACGCACCGAGGATGATGCCGATGACGCCGAACATGATGCCGAGGCCGCCGCTGCGGAAGCCCAGGCCGTCACCGCCGCCGAAGAGCGCGAACAGGGCGTTCACCGCCATCAGCAGCACGAAGCCGATCGCGGCCGCCATCACGAAGCCGTAGAAGCGGCGGGTGACGCGGATCCAGCGCATCTTGTACGCGATGAGGACACCGGCGAAGACCGCCATGGTGCCGAGCACCGCCTGCGGGACCGCGCCGGCCGTGACGTACGTGGAGACGGCGCTGGAGATCACGCCGAGGAAGACGCCCTCGAAGGCGGCGTAGCCCAGGATGAGCGCGGGCGACGCCTTGCGCTTGAACGCCTGCACCATGGCGAGCACGAAGGCCACCAGGGCGGCGCCGATGCCGATGCCGTAGGACTTGCCGAGGTTCGCCGGGTCGACGGGCAGCAGGAGCCAGGCGAGCGTCGCGGTGACGAACACCGTGCCGAGCGTGATGGCCGTGCGGGTCACCACGTCGTCGATGGTCATCGCACCCGGGCGCGCCGGCGCCTGCGGGAGGCCCGTCTGCACGTCCTGCTGAGGGGCGTACGGGTTGGTCGCGTACGGGTTCTGCGCGTACGGGTCGGTTCCAGCGGCGGGGCCCCCGGCCGGCTGCTGCGCGTTGAAGCCCGCGTAGCCGCCGTTGTCGCGGCTGAACCCCCGTCGCGAGAAGACCGGGTTGCTGCTCCTCATCTCACTCCTCCATGGCCGCCGTGCGCGGCCTTGAGACAAGAGTAATGGGGACGCAAAAGAAACACCCTAGTGCTCCGGGAGGATCTTTCGGACCGTGACGGAGAAAGGGTGTGGGACCGCTCCCGGGGCGGCGGTCGTGAGTGCCCGGAGCCGGACTCGAACCGGCACGGCCCGAAGGCCAGCGAGGTTTAAGCTCGCCGTGTCTGCATTCCACCATCCGGGCGCGGCACGCGGCTCCGCGTTGGCACACGAGCCTATCCGGACGCGTCCCCCGAACAGCGGAAGAGTGGCCCGATGTTGTCTTATTTTATTGACGCTTGAGGGAGCGTCAGCGCAGGTGGAGGGCGTTGCACAGCAGCGGTTCGGGGCTCGCGGCCGCAAATATGTGCGCAAAGGAATGACGGAAAGTCGCCGCCTCCGCACGGGCGGCGGCCCTCGTCCGGCCCGGGATTCCGTCGCGGTGCCGCGGGCCCGGCCCCGTCCCCCGGAGCGCCGGTCCGCAGGCACCGCGCGGCGGGGTTCGGCGCCGCCGGGCGCCCGCGGCGGTCTCAGGGGTGCCGTCATACCTCAGGAGGAGGGGCGGGCCCCCCGGTCCGACTCCAGGCTGCCCCAGGAACGGGCATGCGGGCGGACGTCCGGCGGGGTGGCCGGAGCGGACGATGGACGGGTCCTCGCAGCACGGAACCGCCCCGACAGGAGCCCCCCCCTCGTGACCACCACCCCCCTCGCTCACCGCGCCACCACGGTGGCCGCCCGCGCCACGGATCTGTCCAAGGTCTACGGACAGGGCGAGACCCAGGTGGTCGCCCTCGACCGGGTGACCGTCGAGTTCCGGCAGGGCGAATTCACCGCGATCATGGGGCCCTCCGGGTCCGGCAAGTCGACGCTGATGCACTGCGTGGCCGGCCTGGACACCTTCAGCTCCGGCTCGGTGCGCATCGGGGAGACCGAGCTCGGCACGCTCAAGGACAAGCAGCTCACGCAGCTGCGCCGGGACAAGATCGGCTTCATCTTCCAGGCGTTCAACCTGCTGCCGACGCTCACCGCGATGGAGAACATCACGCTCCCCATGGACATCGCGGGCCGCAAGCCGGACAAGGAGTGGGTGCGCAAGGTGATCGACATGGTGGGGCTGTCCGCCCGCCTGTCGCACCGGCCCGCCCAGCTCTCCGGCGGCCAGCAGCAGCGCGTCGCCGTGGCCCGCGCCCTGGCCTCCCGGCCGGAGATCATCTTCGGGGACGAGCCCACCGGCAACCTGGACTCCCGGTCGGGCGCCGAGGTCCTGGGCTTCCTGCGCAACTCGGTCCGTGAGCTCGGCCAGACGGTCGTGATGGTCACCCACGACCCGGTCGCCGCCTCCTACGCGGACCGTGTGGTCTTCCTCGCCGACGGCCGCATCGTCGACGAGATGCTCCGCCCGACGGCGGACGGCGTGCTGGACCGCATGAAGGAGTTCGACACCAAGGGCCGCACCAGCTGACGCCCGGGCCGGCGCCCCCGCTCCGGCCGCCCCCACGCCTCCGCCTCACCGGCCACCCACCTCAGGACCTCACCTCATGTTCCGTACCGCCCTGCGCAATGTGCTCGCGCACAAGGCCAGGCTGCTGATGACCGTGCTCGCCGTCATGCTCGGCGTCGCCTTCGTCTCCGGCACCCTGGTCTTCACCGACACGCTCTCCCACGCCTTCCGCAACCAGGCGGCCAAGGGGTACGACGGCGTCGCCGTCGCCGTCACCTCGTACGGGCCGCCCCCCGGGCAGGCACAGAACCAGCAGCCCGGCATCCCCGCCGCGACGGTCGACAGGATCGCGAAGATCGACGGCGTCGCCGGGGCGTCCGGTCGCGTCGACGGCTTCGCCGGGGTCGCGGACCCGAGCGGCAAGCTCATCGGCAACGGCTGGACCAACAAGGGCGCCAACTTCGCCCCCGGCAAGGACGGCAAGGACGAGCGCTACTCCTTCGTCGAGGGAGCGGGTCCCGCCCGCTCCGGCGAGATCGCGCTCGACCGGGCCACGGCCACCACGGGCAAGTACAAGGTCGGCGACACCGTGCGGGTGGCCACCAACGGGCCCGTCCACGAGTACACCCTCTCCGGGGTCTTCACCACGGACGACGGCCAGGTGAGCGCGGGCGGCAGCCTCGTCCTGTTCGACACAGCCGTCGCCCAGAAGCTCTACCTTCAGCCGGGCTTCTACCGGGACGTCACGGTCACCGCGGCCCCCGGCGCGTCCGACCGGAAGATCCTCGACCAGGTCGAGCCCCTGCTGCCCGAGGGGGCGGAGGCCAAGACCGGCGCCGCCCTCGCGGACGAGGAGGCGAAGATGATCGAGGAGGGCCTGAGCGGCCTCAACCAGATGCTGCTCGGCTTCGCCGGCATCGCCCTCTTCGTCGGTGTCTTCCTGATCTCCAACACCTTCTCGATGCTGGTCGCCCAGCGCACCAAGGAGCTCGCGCTGATGCGCGCCGTGGGTGCCTCGCGCCGCCAGATCACCCGCTCGGTGCTGCTGGAGGCCGTGGTGGTGGGCGCCGTCGCCTCGGCGGTCGGCCTCGCGCTGGGCATGGGGCTCGCCGTGGGCCTGCGCTCCGGCATGAACGCCTTCGACCTGAAGGTCCCGGGCGGCCCGCTGGTCGTCTCGCCGACCGCGATCCTCTCCGGTGTCGCCGTGGGTGTGCTCGTCACCGTGGTCGCCGCCTACCTGCCCGGCCGCCGGGCCGCGAAGATCCCGCCGGTGGCCGCCATGAACAGCGTGCACGCCGCCCCGACGACCAAGTCCCTCGTGGTGCGCAACACCATCGGCGCGATCGTCACGCTGCTCGGCACGGCCGTCATCCTCTGGGGTGTCTCGATCGGCAAGGACGGCAAGTGGACCGTGGCCGGCGGTGCCTTCCTCGGGCTGATCGGGCTGATCATCCTGATCCCGCTGCTCTCCCGCCCGGTGATCGCCCTCATCCGCCCGCTCCTGGTCCGCCTGTGGGGTGTCTCGGGCAAGCTCGCCGGCCAGAACGCCGTCCGCAACCCGCGCCGCACCGGCGCCACCGCCTCGGCGCTCGCCATCGGCCTCACCCTGGTGACCGGCCTGTCGGTGATGGGCGTCTCGGTCGGCGCGGCCCTGGACCGTACGACGACCGACCACGTCAAGGCCGACTACATGGTCCAGATGGCGGCCGACGGGATGAGCCTGGACCGGTCCGCGCTCCAGGCCGTGCAGAAGACGAAGGGCGCGACCGCGGTCTCGCCGCAGCAGGCCTCGTACTTCGACCTGGACGGCGTGAGCCGCTCGGTCTCCGGTGTCGTCCCGGGCGACTTCGAGAAGGTCGTGGACGTACGGGTCGTCGACGGCTCCCTCGCCTCGCTCGCCCAGGGCCGTATCGCGGTCGACCGGGAGACGGCCGCCAAGAACGGCTGGCGCACCGGTGAGACCCTGCCGGTGAAGTACGACGACGGGAAGACCGGCACGCTCACCATCGGCGCGACGTTCGAGCAGAACGACCTCGTCTCGACCGTCATCGCCCCGCTGTCGGTGCTCGACCCGCACGACCCCAAGCCGTACCTCCCGCAGATCTTCGTGAAGATGGACGGCGGCGAGAGCGCGGCCAACGAGCAGGCGCTGGTCGACGCGCTCGGTCAGAACCCGGCCATCAAGGTGATGGACAAGCAGGACATCCGCGACCAGTTCGGCGGCATGATCAACATGATGCTGAACATCATGTACGGCCTCCTCGCCATGGCCCTGATCATCGCGGTCCTCGGCGTCGTCAACACCCTCGCCATGTCCGTCTTCGAGCGCCAGCAGGAGATCGGCATGCTGCGGGCCATCGGCCTGGACCGCCGCCGTGTCAAGCGGATGATCCGCCTGGAGGCCGTGGTGATCTCGCTCTTCGGCGCGCTGGTCGGTGTCGCGATGGGCAGCTTCCTGGGCTGGGCCATCGGCCAGACCCTCAAGGACTCCATCCCGGGGTACGCGATGGTCATGCCGTGGGACCGCATCGGCATCTTCCTGGTGCTGGCCGCCCTGGTGGGCGTCCTGGCCGCGATGTGGCCGGCGCGCAGCGCGGCGAAGCTCAACATGCTGAACGCCATCAAGGCCGAGTAGTCCGCGCCCGCACGCGCCGGAGGGCCGGTTTCCCCGCGGGGAACCCGGCCCTCCGGCCGTTGCCGTCACCGGCCGTGCGCGTCAGCTGCCCGCGCAGTAGCTCATGAGCTTCACGTGGTTGGCCTTGTACTGGTCGAAGACGGCGGCGTCGTCGATCTTCAGCAGCGTCTCGTCGTTCGACCGCAGCGCCTGGTACGAGTAGTTGTGGCTGCCGGTCCAGACGATCTTCTTGCCGGCGACGCCGTCGTACTTGCCGTTGACCAGCAGGTACTTGGAGTGCAGACCGATGTTGCCGGTGCGTCCGGCGGGCGGGGCCTCCCAGCACTCCACACGCTGGGTGAGCTGTCCGTAGAGAATGCCCTCGACGGTCTTCCCCATGGAGTTCACACCGTCGCCGCCGCCCGCGGGGTCGCCGTCGTGGGCGAGGATCACCGAGCAGCCCGCGTCCACCATGGAGACCATCTTGTCGGCGATCTGCGTCCGGTAGAACAGGTTGGCCGCGATGCGCACCTCGGAGCCCGCCGCGCAGTCCACCTTGTCGAGGATCAGCTTGACCGTGTCGGTGGAGGCGTCGGTCTGGTAGGTGGTGCCGGACGTCTCCTTGCGGGGGAAGAAGTACGCCTTGTACGCCGGGTTCGTCGTGCTGATCGGCGTCGTGTAGTAGTGGCTCAGGCCGGCGCCGGCCGCGTGGGCGACCAGGTCGTCGAAGTAGGCCCCGTAGATGTCGTAGAGGCCCTTGTCGACGAGGGTCACGGCGTTGTTGTGCAGGCGCTCGCGCTGGAAGGTCGTGAGGTTGAACGAGGTCTGCACCACCACGTTGTCCGCCCCTCCGGTGTGGGAGAAGAGGACGAACTTGTTGTGGTTGATCGGGTAGTCGCGGCTGCCGTCGGACTTGATCAGCGGACGGGTGCCGATGCAGCCGCGGTCCTTGCCGCAGTCCAGGAGCCACGACGGCTGGGTCCGGTCGGTGCCCAGCGCGGTGCGCAGGGTCTCCAGCTCCCCGCCGGTGGTCACGGTCTCGGAGGAGTAGTGGTCGAGGACCACCTGCACGGAGACGCCGCGGTTCTTGGCCGCGATCAGCGCGTCCCGGACGGGGCCGTCGGTGAAGGTGTACATCGACATGCGCACCGAGCTGCCCGCCGGGGCGTCGCCGATGAGCGAGACGAGGTGGTCGCGGATCCTGTTCTGGTCGGCGACGGTGCCCGCCGGGTCGCTGAAGACGGCCCCCGGCGTGACGGTGACCGCGGCGGCCGGGGTGGGCGCGGCGAGAACGGCGGTGAGGGCGACGACCATCCCGAGGAGCCAGGATCTGCGGTGCGGGTGCACACCGACCTCCAGTACGTGCGGCACCCCTGGTGGGTGCATGACAAATGGGGCATTGCGGACCGCCGGACGCGGAACGCCGGCCCCGGGGGTACCGGGACCGGCGCCCGCCGGGTCCGGACGGCGAACATATATCAGCGGCCGGGCGCACCCCCGGGGCGCCCGGCGGCCCCCGGGTGTGGCTGCCCCGGGGCGCCCCAGCGGCCGGTCCGGATCAGCCGGAAACCTCCCGGCCCCAGGTCCGCGCGCGCAGCGGCATCCCCGAAGCACCGGACTGCGGCGTCTTCACGGCCAGGACCTGGTTGACCCCTATCCGGTTGCGCTCGAACGAGATGGCGGACGCCGCCATGTACAGCCGCCACACCCGGACGCGCCCGGGCGAGGTCAGACGTGCGGCCTCGGCCCCGTGCGCCTCCAGGTTGGCCACCCAGCGGCGCAGCGTGAGGGCGTAGTGCTCGCGGATGGCCTCCACGTCGCGCACCTCGAACCCGGCCTCCTCCAGGGTGGAGGTGGTGCGGCCGACGGGTGCGAGCTCGCCGTCGGGGAAGACGTAGGCATCGATGAACTCGTCGACGTGGTAGGCGGTCTCGTCCGGCTCGGGGCGCCGCGAGATCTGGTGGTTGAGCAGCCGGCCGCCCGGCTTGAGCAGGGCGTACAGGCCGTCGGCGTACTCGCGGTAGCGGACGGCGCCGACGTGCTCGGCCATCCCGATGGAGGAGATCGCGTCGTACGGCCCGTCCCCGACGTCCCGGTAGTCCTGGACCCGGATCTCGACCAGGTCGGTCAGGCCCTCGTCGGCTATCCGCTTGCGTGCGAAAGCGGCCTGCTCCTCCGAGAGCGTCACGCCGACGACCCGGGCACCGTACTCACGGGCGGCGTGGAGGGCCATGGAGCCCCAGCCGCAACCGACGTCCAGCAGCCGGTCGCCCTCCTTCAGGCCGAGCTTGCGGCAGACCAGGTCGAGCTTGTCGCGCTGGGCCTCCTCCAGCGTTCCGCCCTCGCTCCAGTACGCGCACGAATACACCATCGAGGGGCCGAGGACCAGCGCGTAGAAGTCGTTGCCGACGTCGTAGTGGTGTCTGATGGCCTCCTTGTCGCGCCGCCTGGTGTGCAGCGGACCGGTGCGCCGGCGGACCTCCTCGGCGGGCGGCGGGGGCGGCGGCCACGGCCCCGCGATCTTCACCAGTTCGCGCAGCGCCCTGCGCACCCGCGGGTCTCGCACGTAGTGGACGGCGTCCTTCGCCTCGCCGCCGCGCTCCCAGAGGAAGCCGGAGAGCCGGTCGAGCACCTCGTACAGGTCGCCCTCGACGTCGATCTCACCGGTCACCCAGGCCCGGGCCAGCCCCAGCTCGCCCGGCTTCCACAGCATCCGCCGCAGGGCCCGCCGGCTGCGCACCACCAGCACGGGGCCGCCCGGAGGTCCTGCCTCGCTGCCGTCCCAGGCGCGGATCCGGACCGGCAGGGAAACCCCCAGCAGATCCTGGGCGAGAGTGTTCAGCCGCGACGCGGCGTCGGCCATGGTGACACCTCCGTGACGTCGGATCCCGGAAAGCTCGTCACCACGTAAACACCCAGAGCAACGGGATGCAGTCCCGTACGACGCAATGAGCGGGCAAAGAAACGCACGAAGGGGCCGCCCGCACCACGGATGGCGGGCGGCCCCTCGGTGAGCCCGGGGCGAACCGGGCTCAGGGCGGAGCGTGCGTCAGGAAGCCTTGGCCTTCTGCGGCGCCGACGCGGCGGACGACGCCTGCGGAGCCGGCTTGGCGGCCTCGTAGAACTCCTCGCGCGGCGACTCGATGGCGCCGAGCGAGACGACCTCGCGCTTGAGGAACACCGCGAGGGTCCAGTCCGCGAAGACACGGATCTTGCGGTTCCAGGTCGGCATGGCCATGCCGTGGTAGGCGCGGTGCATGTACCAGGCGAGCCGGCCCTTGAGCTTGATCTTCACCTTGCCCATGACGATCATCGCGACGCCCTTGTGCAGGCCGAGACCGGCGACCGCACCCTTGTTGGCGTGGCTGTACTCCTTCTGCGGGAAGCCCCGCATGCCGGAGATCACGTTGTCGCCGAGGACCTTCGACTGGCGCAGCGCGTGCTGGGCGTTCGGCGGGCACCAGGCGTTCTCGTTGCCGGCCTTGCGGCCCACGAGGTCCGGGACCTGGGCGTTGTCGCCCGCGGCCCAGATGTAGTCGCTGCCCTTGACCTGGAGCGTGGGCTCGCAGTCGACGTGGCCGCGCGGGCCGAGGGGCAGGCCGTAGCGGGCGAGGGCCGGGTTCGGCTTGACGCCGGCGGTCCACACGATGGTGTTGGAGTCGACCTCCAGGCCGTTCTTCAGCACCACGTGGCCGTCGACGCAGGAGTCCATGGAGGTGTTGAGGTAGATCTCCACCCCGCGGCCTTCCAGGTGCTCCTTGCCGTACTGGCCCAGCTTCGGGCCGACCTCGGGAAGGATCTTGTCCGCCGCGTCGACGAGGATGAACCGCATGTCCTCGCGGCTCACGTTCTTGTAGTACTTCGCGGCGTCGCGGGCGAGGTCCTCGACCTCACCGATGGTCTCCGCGCCGGCGAAGCCGCCGCCCACGAAGACGAAGGTCAGGGCCTTGCGGCGGACCTCCTCGTCGGTCGTCGAGTCGGCCTTGTCGAGCTGCTCGAGGACGTGGTTGCGCAGGCCGATGGCCTCCTCGATGCCCTTCATGCCGATGCCCTGCTCGGCGAGGCCGGGGATCGGGAAGGTGCGGGAGACCGCGCCGAGCGCGATGACCAGGTAGTCGAAGGGCAGCTCGTACGCCTCGCCGACGAGCGGCGAGACCGTGGCCACCTTGCGGTCCTGGTCGATGCTGGTGACCCGGCCGGTGAGTACCTCGGCCTTGGGCAGCACGCGCCGCAGTGGGACGACGACGTGCCGCGGCGAGATGCTGCCGGCGGCGGCTTCGGGCAGGAAGGGCTGGTAGGTCATGTACGACCGGGGGTCGACGACCGTGACGGTCGCCTCGCCGTAGCGCATCTTCTTGAGGATGCGCCGAGCTGCGTACAGGCCTACGTACCCACCGCCTACTACGAGGATCCTGGGACGCTCCGTGGTGCTCATGCCATCGAGTATCCACCCGCCGGAGGGGGGGTGCTCGTGCGCCCCTTCACAAGCTCTCGGGAGACCTCTGCTACACTGCGCGGCCCACGTGACCGAGGTCATGGCGCGGCAGGGGAACCACGGTGTAACGGAAGACGTTGTTCACCCCCGCTGAACTGGGCGTGCGAGCACCTTTTAACGGTGGACCGCCCCAGAGTTCACGCCTACGAAACACAGGCACAGGCCCGCTCCCGGGTGCGCGAAAGGGCCCCGGAGGGGGTTCCGGAGGCGCTTGAGCGGCTCCGTGACCCTCCTCGGGGCCCTTTTCCTTGTGAAGAACTTCACGAACTTTCCCGACGGCCCGTCCGGACGGGCGGCCGGAGGGCGCCCGTCCGGGGGCGGTCAGACCAGCGACAGGGCGATTCCGTCCAGAATGTCGTGCTCGGAGACCACGACCTCACGGGCGCCGACGCGGTCCATGACGGCCAGCAGGACCAGCGCTCCGGAGACGATGACGTCCACCCGGCCCGGGTGCATCACCGGGATCGCGGACCGCTCGTCGTGGGTCGAGCCGAGCAGCCGTGCCGTGACCTCCGCGACCTGGTCGTAGGAGATGCGGGAGCGGTGGATGGCGGCCGAGTCGTACGCCTCCAGGCCGAGCGCGATCGCGGCCACGGTGGTCACCGAGCCGGCCAGTCCGACGAGGGTGTCCGCCTCGCGCAGCGGGACGGTCGCCTCCGCCACGTCGAGGGCCGCCTCGATGTCCGCCCGGATCGCCGCGACCTCCTCCGGCGACGGCGGGTCGCTGCGCACATGGCGCTCGGTCAGGCGGACGCAGCCGATGTCCACCGACCGGGCCGCGCGGGCGTGCGCGGTGCCGACGACGAACTCGGTGGAGCCGCCGCCGATGTCCACGACCAGGTACTCCTCGGCGCCGGGCAGCTCCTTGGTCGCGCCCGTGAAGGAGTACTCCGCCTCCTGGTCACCGGTGATGACCTCGGGCTCCACCCCCAGGATGTCCAGCACGCCCCGGACGAAGTCGTCGCGGTTCCCGGCGTCGCGCGAGGCCGAGGTGGCCACGAAGCGCAGCCTCTCGGCGCCGTACTCCTTGATGACGGCGGCGTATTCGCGGCAGGCGGCGAAGGTGCGCTCCAGCGCCTCGGGCGCGAGGCGCCCGGTCCTGTCGACGCCCTGGCCGAGCCGCACGATCGTCATCCGCCGGTCCAGGTCGGTGACTTCGCCGGTGGCCGGGTCGATGTCGGCGACGAGCAGGCGGATGGAGTTGGTACCGCAGTCGATGGCGGCGACCCGGGTCACTGCGCGTCCTCCCCGGTGCCGCCGGCCGTGGCGCAGGGCGTCACGCAGGGGCCCTTGGCCCACCACTCGGGCAGCATCGCCAGGGCCTCGTCGCCCAGCGGGTTCACCCCGGGGCCGGCCACGAGCGAGTGCGCCACCAGGACGTGCAGGCACTTCACGCGGTCGGGCATGCCGCCCGCGCTGGGGAAGCCCTCCAGGACCTCGATGGCGTCGCGGCGCGCGATGTAGTCCTCGTGCGCGGAGCGGTAGGCGGCGGCCAGTTCGGGGTCCTGCTGGAGCCGTTCGGTCATCTCCTTCATGACGCCGTTCGCCTCCAGCGTGCCGATCGCGGAGTTCGCCCGCGGGCACGTGAGGTAGTACGTCGTGGGGAACGGCGTGCCGTCGGGCAGCCGCGGCGCGGTCTCCACCACGTCGGGGTTGCCGCACGGGCAGCGGTGCGCGATGGCGCGCAGGCCGCGCGGCGGACGGCCGAGCTGGTCCTTGAACGCCGCGACGTCCGCCTCGGTGGGCTCGGTGCGTGCGGTCTGCGGAGGGGGCGTTTCCATGCCTGCCTTGGTTCTACTTGTCCGTGGTGCGGTCGGCGCTGTCCACGCCGTCCCAGAGGTTGGAGTACCAGGGGCGGTCGGCCGCACCCTGGTCGGCGCGGCGCTGGCGCACCGCGTCGGGGTCGATCACGGTGTAGCCGGTCTCCCCCGGAAGTACGTAGTGCAGGTGCTCGCGGGCCAGTCGCCTGATGTAGGCGTCGTCCTGCAGCCTGGCCTTCTCGTCCCGCAGCCGCTCCACCCGCTCGGCCGCCTCGGCCGCCAGCCGCTGCTGCTCGGCGATCTCGCTCTGCTGGGAGACCCACTGGCGCATCGGGTAGGCCAGGGCCACCACCATCGAGCAGACGACGAGCGCCAGGAAGGCCGCGCGTCCGGTGAGCCGCGAGCGGCGGTCCTGCCGGCGGCTCTGGGAGCGGTAGACACGGGCGGCGGTCTGCTCTCCGAGCAGCCGCAGTCTGGTCGCGGTGGAGAACCGGTCCCGGGCCATGCGTCCCACGCGCCTCCCTCTCCTGCGTACGTACGTCCCCGGACACGGTACGGGACCGTGGCCGGGGACGTACGGAGGCTGGTGCGGTGATCAGCCCTTGAAGCGCGGGAAGGCGCTGCGGCCCGCGTACACCGCCGCGTCGTCGAGGATCTCCTCGATGCGCAGCAGCTGGTTGTACTTGGCGACGCGCTCGGAGCGGGCCGGGGCACCGGTCTTGATCTGGCCGCAGTTGGTGGCGACGGCCAGGTCGGCGATGGTGACGTCCTCGGTCTCGCCGGAGCGGTGCGACATCATGCACTTGAAGCCGTTGCGCTGGGCCAGCTCGACGGCGTCCAGGGTCTCGGTCAGCGAGCCGATCTGGTTGACCTTGACGAGCAGCGCGTTGGCCGCGCCCTCCTCGATGCCGCGGGCCAGGCGCTCGGGGTTGGTGACGAACAGGTCGTCACCGACGAGCTGCACCCGGGTGCCGAGCTTCTCGGTGATGGTCTTCCAGCCGTCCCAGTCGTCCTCGAACAGCGGGTCCTCGATGGAGACCAGCGGGTACGCGTCGACGAGCTCGGCGTAGTAGTCGGTCATCTCGGCGGCCGAGCGGGACTTGCCCTCGAACGCGTACGCGCCGTCCTTGTAGAACTCGGACGCGGCGACGTCGAGCGCCAGCGCGATGTCCTTGCCCGGGGTGTAGCCGGCCTGCTTGATGGCCTCGAGGATGAGGTCGAGGGCGGCGCGGTTGGACTCCAGGTTCGGGGCGAAGCCGCCCTCGTCGCCCAGACCCGTGGACAGGCCCTTGTCCTTCAGGACCTTCTTCAGGGTGTGGTAGACCTCGGCGCCCCAGCGCAGGGCCTCGGAGAAGGACTCCGCGCCGATAGGGGCGATCATGAACTCCTGGATGTCCACGTTGGAGTCGGCGTGCGAGCCGCCGTTCAGGATGTTCATCATCGGAACGGGCAGCAGGTGCGCGTTCGGGCCGCCCAGGTAGCGGAAGAGCGGCAGGTCCGACGCCTCGGAGGCGGCGTGGGCGACGGCGAGGGAGACGCCGAGGATGGCGTTGGCGCCGAGCGACGACTTGTCCGGCGTCGCGTCCAGGTCGAACATCGCCTGGTCGATCAGCCGCTGCTCGGTGGCGTCGTAGCCGACGAGCTCCGGGCCGATCTGCTCGATGACGGCGAGGACGGCCTTCTCGACACCCTTGCCGAGGTAGCGGTCCTTGTCACCGTCGCGGAGCTCGAGGGCCTCGAACGCACCGGTGGAGGCACCGGACGGAACGGCAGCACGGCCGGTGCTGCCGTCGTCGAGGCCGACCTCGACCTCGACCGTGGGGTTGCCTCGGGAGTCCAGGATTTCCCGGGCTACGACGACGTCGATGGACGGCACGAGCATCTCCTTCTGGGATGTGACGCACAATGTGACGCAAGTGGTGCAGGGTCTCTTTGGCCCTTGCGACGGTCTTGCGGCAAGAGCCTAACCGGCTGCGGGGCCGTGACCAGCCGACGCCCGCCCCCTGGGACGAAAAAGGACCCGGGGGCTCCGATAGCAGGACAAAACCCCACAGTCTTACCCACCGGTAACCGGGAGAGCCCCGGCCCGGCGCGTACGGGGGAAGGAGCGCCGGGGCCGGGGCGGCCGGGGTACCGGGGGGTCAGCTCAGGTGGAGCTGCTGGCCCGGATGGATGAGATCGGCGTCCTCGATGATGTCCTTGTTCAGCTCGAAGAGCTTCTCCCAGCCGCCCTGGACCTTCTTCGTGGCGGCGATGGAGCTGAGGGTGTCGCCGGCCTGCACCTTGTACTCGCCGTCACCCTTCTCGACCTTCTTGCCGGTCGGGGTGGTCACCGTCTCCTGGGCGGGAGCCTTCGGCGCGGTGCGCTGCTCGCTGCGCGTGGTGGGCTGCTCGGCCGCGCGCTCCTGCTGCTGCGGCTGGGCCTGCTCGGCGGAGCCGCCGCTGTACGGGGTGCTGGACAGGCCGACGCCGCAGCTCGGCCAGGCGCCCTTGCCCTGGCCCGCGAGGACCTTCTCGGCGATCTCGATCTGCTGGGACTTGGTGGCCTGGTCGGCGGTGGCGGCGTACGCGGTGCCGCCGTACGCGGCCCAGGTGGAGGCCGAGAACTGCAGGCCGCCGTAGTAGCCGTTGCCGGTGTTGATGGACCAGTCGCCGCCCGACTCGCACTGGGCGACCTTGTCCCACTCGGCGGTGGTGGCGGCCGAGGCGGACGTGGCGCCCATCAGCGGAGCGGCGACGGCGACGCCGGTGATACCGGCGAACGCGGCGAAACGGGCGGCCTTGGACGGGCGACGGTGCTTGGACTTCCCGGAAAACAGCATGGAACTTCTCCTCACCGACGCCTGCGAGGTGAGCTGTCGGGTTCGGGCGTGAGCTGCCCGGCCGCGCGGTGTGCGCGGCTTCACCCCGAGCCGGACCGGCCGTCGTCTCCAACGGCCTGGGCCGGCACAAACCTTGGGTCCCCCGCTCCTGCCTTCGGCGCATGACGCGTCGACTGTTCCCTCACGGCCGGCGGCAGGATTCGGCGTTCCGGCCGGAGGGGCCCGCGATGGCGAGCGATGACGACCGTAGACACAGTCGTCGCCGAAGTTCAAAGACGGACATCCCACCCAATCCGCCCCTACTGCCTGGCGCTTGACGGACGTTTGCGCAGGTGAGGGGCGGAACGGACAGATCGTGCGTTCGTGAGATGCCAGTCGGCACAAAGAGACGCTTGTCTCACTTACATAGAAGCGGACATAGCGGCACGGATCACCCCGCCGGCTGCTCCTCAGCGGGCTTCAGGTCGAGGCTCTGGCCGGGCTGGATCAGGTCCGGATCCTCACCCACCGTCTCGCGGTTGGACTCGTAGAGGGCGGTCCAGCCTCCGGGCAGCTGGTGCGCGTCGGCGATGACGGAGAGGTTGTCGCCGGGGCGGACGGTGTACGAGCCGGGATCCTCGGACGCGGCGGACTCGCCGACGGCGGGCTCACGTGTCGCTCCGTCACCTCGCGAAGCGTGTTCGCCCTTTTCGCGCTCGGTGACCGAATTGTCGTCGTTCGTGGCGCTTTCACCCTCGGGAGCCGCCGGACCGGCCGTCTCGGCGGACTCGGCCGGGTCGGGCTCGCCGCGGTGCTTGCCGGTGCCCGGTGCCACCGGCTCCGTGGGCTCGACCCGCTCGGTGGGCCGGGACTCGGCCGGCTCGGTGGGC
Organism: Streptomyces sp. NRRL S-118; assembly: GCF_000716335.1. Lineage (GTDB taxonomy): Bacteria > Actinomycetota > Actinomycetes > Streptomycetales > Streptomycetaceae > Streptomyces. Next base: position 109,298 of record NZ_JOBL01000100.1, read on the forward strand.
AGGAGGCTCTCCACCGGGTCCGCGGGGGTCGCGGGCGCGGCGGGGTCCGACGGCTCCAGGGGGTCGGAGGAGTCGGCCGGCTCGGGCGCCTGCACGGTCTTCTCGGGCGTGACCTCCGGGCTCGTCCCGGCCGCCTCGCCGGAGGCACCGAGGCCCGCGATCGGGGCGCAGGTCTCCCACGCCTTCTCGCCGGTCGCGGCGTAAACCTTCTCGGCGACGGCTATCTGCTGGGCGCGGCTGGCCAGGTCGGGGCGCAGGGCGTACTGCGTGCCGCCGTACGCGTCCCAGGTCTCCTGGGAGAGCTGGAGGCCGCCGTAATAGCCGTTGCCCATGTCGGCGCTCCACGCGCCGCCGGACTCGCACTCGGCCACCCGGTCCCACGTGGTGGCGTCGACCGCGGACGCGGATCCCGCGCCCAGCAACGGAAGGGCGAGGGCGGATCCGGTCACCCCCGCGGCGACGACGATGGCGGGGGCTTGACGGGGTCGTCGGTGACGGCCGTTCCCGGAGCGCATGCGGTGCTGCCTTTCGCGTGACTGCTGAGGTGGGGGTGAACGTAGCGGCATTCGAACGTCAGTCACAAGTCGATGCAGCGGAGATAACGCGAAGATCACATTTCTGACGACCCGTCACTTCCCAAAGGGGTTACTGTGTCCGGATTCTGGGGGTCGACCGCCGGCTCCCAGGCCACCGGCAGCGTCCGCAGCCCCCGCATGATGAGCCCGCCGCGCCACCGCAGTTCGGCCGGATCCACCGCGAGCCGCAGGTCCGGCAGCCGGGTCAGCAGCGTCGCGAGCGCCGTCTGGCCCTCCAGCCGGGCGAGGGGCGCGCCGAGGCAGTAGTGGATGCCGTGCCCGTATCCCAGGTGCTGGTTGTCGCGCCGCGCCAGGTCGAGCGTGTCCGGCCCGGCGAACCGCTCCGGGTCGCGGTCGGCGGCCGCGAGCACCACCAGGACGGGGTCGCCAGCCGCGATGCGCTCACCGCCGATGGTCAGCGGCTCGGTCGCGAACCGCCACGTCGCCAGCTCCACCGGCCCGTCGTAGCGCAGGAGTTCCTCGACCCCGCTCTCCAGCAGCTCCCGCTCGCCGGCCGCGAGGGACGCCTGGAGCCGGGCACGCTCGCCCGGGTTGCGCAGCAGCGCGTACACCCCGTTGCCGATGAGGTTCACGGTCGTCTCGAACCCGGCGAACAGCAGGATGAAGGCCATGGCGGCGGCCTCGTTCTCGGTGAGGTGCTCGCCGTGGTCGCTGGCCCGGATGAGGCCCGAGATGAGGTCGTCCCCCGGGTCCTGCCGCTTGCGGTGGATCAGCTCGGCGAGGTAGCCGCGCATCTTCTTCACCGACCGCGCCACCCCGCCGCGCGGCCCCCCGCCGTGCCGGATCATCATCCCGGCCCAGTCCCGGAAGTCGTCCTGGTCCTCGGGGGGAACGCCCAGCATGTCGCAAATGGCGTAGATGGGGAGCGGGAAGGCGAACTCGTGGATGAGGTCGGCCTCCCCTTTTGTGACGAAGTTGTCGATGAGCCGGTCCGTCAGCTCCTGCACCCGCGGCGCGAACTCGGCGACCCGGCGGGGCGTGAACGCCTTGGAGACCAGCCGCCGCAGCCGGGTGTGGTCCGGCGGGTCGATGTTGAGCAGGTGCGTCATGAGCTCGGCCTTGCGCTCACCCGGGATGCCGGTCCTGCCCCGGGCGTGCGCGGGCTCGTCGTGGTGTGCCGGGTTCTTGCTCAGCCGCTGGTCGGCGAGCGCCTGCCGGGCGTCCGCGTACCGGGTGACCAGCCACGCCTCGACCCCGCTGGGCAGCCGGGTGCGGTGCACCGGCGCGTGCTCGCGCAACCAGGCGTAGGCGGGGTACGGATCGGTGGCGAACTCCCAGGTGAAGAGTTCGGGCGGGGTGCTGCGGGCGGGCTGGTCGTTCACTCCTCGACGGTATCCGCCGCGGCGGCGAGTGCCTCCTTCGCACCCGGGTGCCCGGCGCCGGCGGCCTTGCGCAGCCATGCGGCGGCCTCCCCCGGACGGCCCTCCTTCTCCAGGAGACGGGCGAGCCGGAAGGCGCCGTAGGCGTCACCGAGCGCGAAGCCCTTCTCGTACCAGGTGCGGGCCTCGTCGGTGTCGCCGTGGTTCTCCAGGAGGACGCCGAGGTTGACGGGGTCGAGCCCGCACCCGCGCGCCGCGTCATCACGGAAGAACTCGTCCGCCTCGGCGAGCGAGCGGATCCGCAGCGCCTCCAGGGACTCGGACCGCCGGGTGTCCCCCGCGTCGATCGCACGGCGGAGCCAGACGACGGCCACCTTCTCCTCCCCCTGGTAGCGGTGGAGCGCGCCGAAGCTGCCGGCGACCGCCGCGTACCCCGCGTGGGACGCCTGGAGGTAGAGATCGAAGGCGCCGTCCGTGTCCCCCTCCGCGAACAGCACGTCCCCCAGCCGGTGGGCCGCCTCCGGGTCACCCGCCCGGGCGGCGGTGACGAGCCAGTGCCTGGCCCGGTCCTGCAGCAGCTTCGCGAGCAGCGTCGCCGCCCGCGCGTCGCCCGCCCCGGCGGCCGTCTCCAGGTACGGCTCCGCCGCCCGGCCCTCGCCGCGCCCGGCGAGCAGCCCGCCCAGCTCGCCGCAGGCGCCCGGGTGTCCCGCGTCGGCGGCCTTGCGCAGCCACGTCTCGTCGCCGCCCAGCCGCGCGAGACGGAACATCGCGTCCGGCTCGCCCGCTTGCGCCGCGTGCCGGTAGTGGATGCGGGCGGCCGTCGTGACGGCCTCCGGCTCGTGGGCGAGGGCGGCGTCCCAGACCGCGTCCGGGGTCGGCGGCACGGCGTCCGAGCGCAGCGCTTCGGCGAGCAGCGAACCGTACGGCCGCCACCCGCCGCCCTCCCGGACGAGCAGTCCGGTGATGCCGAGCCGGGGCCGGGCCGCCCACGCCAGGGCGTCCTCGAAGGACTCACCCGGGGCGTCGGCGCCGTAGAGCTCGTGCGTCTCGCGCAGCAGTTCCTCCGGGAGCGGCGCCGTGGTGCCGCACAGCGCCAGGTCGACGGCCGCGCGCACCAGCAGGTGGCCGCGCGGGTGGTTGGCCGGGCGGCGGGCGCGCTGCCATTCGGCCCACAGCTCGGGCCCGAGGCCCAGATACTGCGTCACACCGGTCGCGCCCCGCCACAGCAGCGCCTCCTCGTGGCGCGGCTCCCCTGGCTCGGCCAGCCGCGCGAGCTCGTCCTCGCTCCAGTCGAGGGAGAGCTCCACCGTACGGGCGCGGCTGAGGACGCGCGCGTGCGGGGAGGAGCCGAAGCGGTGCCGGTCGTACGCCTCGTCGGACATGGTGGCGAGCACCGGGACGCCCGCTCCGGTGAGCCGGGCCAGGAGCCCGGTGTCCAGGCCGCGTTCGTGGAGGTGCCCCTCCAGGTCGTCGAGCCACAGCACCCACGGGCCGCCGCCGTGCGGGGCCAGGGCGCGCAGGTCCGTGCCCGGCGGCGGGACGCAGACCCGGTGACCGGGCAGGGCGCGGACCATCGCCGCCCACGCGGTGGTGGTCCTGCCGGACAGCGGCTCCCCGGTCACCAGGACGAAGCCGCGGACCTCCGCCAGTTCGGCGTCGCGGTCGCGGCGTACGTACGGGCCTCCGTGCCGGGCGCCGAGCACCACCGGGTCGGTCTCGGACACGGGCAGCCAGACCGCGGGGTCGGGCGGTGCGGGCGGCCCGAAGCGGACGGAGCCGAGGGTGCCGGTCTGGACGACCGGGCCGAGGAACACACCGCCCGAGACGTCGTTGTCCGCGCGGACCGCCGCCGCGATATCCGCACCCGCGGCATCCGCCGCCGCACGCGCCACCGCACGGTTCTCCGCCTCGCGCTCCGCCGCGGCCTGCGGTCCCCCGGCCGGCGGTTCGGCCGCGGGTGCCGCGGCCGGCTGCGCCGGCTCGCGCGTCGGGGAGGGCCCGGCGGCCGAGCGGATCGTCTCGCGGAGTCCGGCGCGCGCCGACGGTCCCTGGGCGACGAAACGGCGCACCCACTCCGTCAGCACCGCGCGCACCCGCGGGTTGTCGCCGTACCGGCCCAGCTCGAAGGCGAGCAGCTCCAGTTCGCTCGCCGCCAGCTTGTCGACGGCCGCGACCCGCGCCCTGACCGCGGGCCATGCCGGGCCGGTCAGCTGCTGCCGCAGATCGGCCGCCAGCGCCCGCAGCTCCCTGTCGTCCATTCCCGATCCCCCGCCCCCACCGGCCCGTTCGCCCTACGGGGCCACGTTACTGACCGCCGTGTCCCTCCGCCGCGCGGATGGCGTCCCGGTACACGCGGCCCGCCGCCCGCAGCGCCGCCTCCGGGTCCACGCCGGCCGCCTCCGCCCGTACCGCCAGCGCGAGCAGCTCGTACCCGATGCCCTCGCCCGCGGGCAGGGCGACGTCCAGTCCGGCGTTGCGCACGCGGCTCGCCAGCTTGGCGGCGAGGGCGAGGCCCGGCTGGCCCAGCGGCACACCGTCCGTCACGGAGTCGCGCTGCTTCTCGTCCGCCTTGGTGCGCAGCCAGTGCTCCCTGACCTCCTCCGGCGTCTCCGCGCGCTCCTCGCCGAAGACGTGGGGGTGGCGGCGGATGAGCTTCTCGACGATCGTGCCGGCGACGTCGTCCACCGAGAAGGGCTCCTCCTCGTGCTCCTGCGCGATCCGCGCGTGGAAGACCACCTGGAGCAGGACGTCCCCGAGCTCCTCGCGCAGCTCGTCGCGGTCGCCGTCCTCGATGGCCTCGACGAGTTCGTACGCCTCCTCGATGCCGTACTTGGCCAGGCCCTCGTGGGTCTGCCGCGACGACCAGGGGCACTCGCGGCGGATCCGGTCCATCACCTCGACGAGGTCGAGGAGGCGCGCGCCGGGCAGGTCGTACGAGCCGGGCAGCAGTTCCAGGTCGGGCATGGCGACCCGGCCCGAACCCGCCATCCGGGCCAGGCCGTCCGTCAGCGCGCGGTCGCCCTCGCCGGACGCCAGGACCAGCACCGTACGGCCACCGGCGCAGGCCTCCACCAGGTCCTCCGCCGCGGGCGCGGCGATCTCGACGGTGACGCCCGCCTCCCGCAGGTACGGGAGCTGCGGGTGGTCCGCGTCGGCGCACAGCACCCGGTCGGCGGCGTGCAGCGTCCGCCACGCGGGCCAGGACAGCAGTCCGGGCGCGACGCGGTGGCTGGCGGTGAGCAGGACGATACGGCCGGGGGTGTCAGCGTTCACCCCTCGAACCTACATCTGCTCGCGGCCGCCCAGCTTCCGGATCCAGGGGGCGCTGTACTCGCCGAGCTGGATCTTCTCGTCGTCCCAGCTGCCGTAGCGGGGGTTCACCTCGATGTCGAGGTCCTGGGACGCGGCGGCGAACACCTGGGTGAGCTTGCGCTGCCCCTCGGGCGTATTGGTGGCACCGAACTTCTCGGCGATCTTGTTCATGAGGACGTTGCGGCGGACGACGTCGTCGATCTCGTCGGGCGCGACGCCCTGCTGCTGGAGCAGCATCGCGGCCAGCTGCTCCTCGCCGCCGCTCTGCTCCGCCGCCTCCCGCCGGGTCTGCTGGACCTCCTTGCGGCTGGCGGTGATCCCCTGGTCGGCGGCGACCTTCTCCACCACCCGGTCGAAGATCATCCCGTTGAGCTTCTCCCGGTTCAGGTCGCCCGTCGCCTGGATCAGCTGCTCGGCCTGCGGCGACGCCTGCTGCGCGGTGCGCACGTCCTTCACCTGCGCCTGCAGGGCGGTCACCTCGATCCGCTGCCCGTCGACGACGGCGGCGGCTCCTGGATGCGTGTCCCCTCCGCCGCAGGCGGTCAGCACGGGCGCGGCGGCCAGCAGCGCGGCGGAGACGGAGAGCGCGGTGCGACGGCGGCGATGCAGGCGGTGCAAAGGAGCCTCCCGGCGTGGGTCGGTTCAGCGGGTGCGACGCGAAGCGTCTCGTTGAGGAGTGGGGCTCGGGTGACGGGCGGGCGTGAACGACCTTGCGGTGATCGATGTTAGGCAGTGGACGTGGCCCGGGCCACTACTTCGGGACCACTGTTTCGGTCAACGAGTCACGGGTCCGGGGGGTCTCGGGCCGCAGCATGATCGTCCGCGAGACGACGAAGGTGATGGGGATGGCCGCCGCGGCCGCGACGAGCGGGGCCCAGCGGCTGGAGAAGCCCGCCACGTCGACCAGGAGCCAGACGCCGCTGGTCGTGATCACGAAGTTGGCGGCGTTGGTGAGGGGGAACAGCAGGAACTTCCGCCAGGTCGGGCGGGTGCGGTAGGTGAAGCGGCAGTTCAGGAAGAACGAGCCGGTCATGGACAGGAGGAACGCGACGACGTGCGCCGCCACGTAGGGCAGGCGCGCGGCCAGCAGCAGCAGGTAGAAGGCGTAGTAGGTGGCGGTGTTCACCACGCCCACCAGCGCGAACCTGACGATCTGGCCGTGGACGGTCATCGGCGTACGAGCTCCCCGGGGTGCTGCTGCGGCGGCGCGGCGGTGTGCGGTGCGACGGTGTTCGTCGCCTTCACCAGGAAGTGCGGGCGGCGCTTCACCTCGTAATAGATACGCCCCACATACTCCCCGACGACCCCCAGCATCACCATCTGCACCCCGGCGAGTGCCGTCACGGTCACCAGCAGGGTGACATAACCGGGGGTGTCGACGCCGTTCACCAGAGCGGCTCCGACGATCCAGGCGGCATACACGGCGGCGACCGAAACCAGCAGCAGACCGAGATAGAGGGCGGCCCGCAGCGGTTTGTCGTTGAAGGAGAGCAGACCGTCCAGCCCGTAGTTCAGCAGCTTTCCGAAACTCCATTTCGAGCGGCCCTGCTCACGCGTCGCATTCTCGTACGCGAAGGTGGTGGTGCGGAATCCGACCCAGGCGAAGAGACCTTTGGAGAAGCGGTTGTACTCGGTGAGCTCCAGGACCGCGTCGACGGTCCGGCGCGACAGGAGCCGGAAGTCGCCGACGCCGTCGACCAGCTCGACGTCGACCAGGCGGTTGATCAGCCGGTAGTACGCGCGGGCGGCGAGGGTGCGGGTGACGCGGTCCCCCCGGCGGGTGCGCCGCGCCACCACCTGGTCGAAGCCCTCCGCGTGCAGCTCCAGCATGCGGGCCACCAGCTCGGGCGGGTGCTGGAGGTCGGCGTCCATGATGACGACGGCGTCCCCGGCCGCGTGCCGCAGGCCGGCCAGCATGGCCGCCTCCTTGCCGAAATTCCGGCTGAAGGACACGTAGCGGGTACGGGACCGGGCGTCGGCGGCCGCCATCTCCTCCAGCAGCGGGAGCGTACGGTCATGGCTTCCGTCATCGACGTAGACCAGCTCGAATTCCGTCCCGAGGAGTTCGAGTTCCGCGGTCACGCGTGCGTGGAAGCGCCCGATGATCTCCTCTTCGTTGAAGCACGGCACCACTATCGAGATCAGCACGCAGGAAACGACAACGGACGTGCGTGTCGGCGGCGGTCGCTTCACATGGCGGGCAGTCGACCATTGAATGAACTGGGCCACGGGGGTGGTGATTCCGGCCGCCGGTGCTGCGATATTCGACGGCGTCATGCAGAGATACGCCTCCCGGGCCGCGTCGGCGGCCGGGCTCATCACCGCGTCCGCCGTGTGCGCCGGGGACGCCGTCGCCCGCACCTTCCCCTTCGGGCCGCACACGCGCAGCGTCAACGACCTCGGCAACCAGTTCGTACCGTTCCACGCCCACCTGTGGGACCTGCTGCACGGCCGGGCCGACGGGGGGCTGCTGCTGAACTGGCAGTCCGGGTACGGCACCAGCTTCCTGCCGGACCTGGGGACCTACCTGTCCGGTCCGCTCGCGCTGCTCGTCGGCGTCTTCCCGCGCGACCGCGTCGACCTCGCCGTGTACGTCGTCACGGTGCTGCGGATGGCGCTGGCGGCGGCCGCCATGACGGTGCTGCTGCTGACGCAGCGGGCGGGCACCCCGGGCCGCGCGGGCACCCGGTGGGGCGCGGCGGTGCTCGGCGCGTCGTACGCGCTGTGCGGCTGGTCCGTCATCGAGGCCTCGTACAACCCGATGTGGCTGGACGGGCTGATCGCCTTCCCGCTGCTGTGCCTGGTCGGCGAGTGGGTGCGGACCGGCCGGCACCCGCTGCTGGGGCCCCTGGTCGTGGCGGTCGCGTGGACCGCGAACTTCTACACCGCGTACATGGCGACGCTGGGCGCCGGGCTGGTGCTGCTGGCGCGGGGCGTGCGCGGGTGGCGGGTGGCGGCCCGGGCGGCGGGGACGGTGGCCCTCGGGGTGGGACTCGCGGCGCCCGTGCTGGTGCCGGTGTTCCTCGGGTCGCGGCACGCGTACCCGGGGTGGACGCGGGAATTCCGGCCCGCCGGGTGGGCGGAGGTGGCGGCACGGACACTGCCCGCCACGTACGGCTTCTTCACCCCCGCCCTGTTCCTGGGGACCGGCACGCTGCTCCTCGCGGCGGCGCTCGCCTTCCACCGGAAGGTGCCGGCCCGGGAGCGGTGGGTGTGGACGGGCCTGGTGGCCGCGGTCCTGCTGTCGCTCCAGTGGGGGCCGGCGCATCTGGTGTGGCATGCGTTCGCCACGCCCAACGGCAGCCCCTACCGGCAGACCTTCGTGCTGGCGGGCGTGGTGGTGATGGCGGCCTGGGCGGCGGTGTCCCACGGGTGGCCGGGGCGGCGCGCGCTGCTGGGCGGCGGGCTGGTCCTGGGCGTGGTGGCGGCCGGGGCCGCGCTGGGGGACGCGACAGCCGCGACGGGATGGTCGTACGCGCTGTTCGCCGCCGGGCTGGCGGCCTCGGTGGGCGGGGTGCTGCTGGCGCGCCGCCCCCGCGGCTTCGTCGCGGCCGCCGTCCTCCTGGCGGGCGCACTGGCCGGGCAGGCGGCGGCGACCACGGCGTACGCCGACCGGGAGCGGCCGGCCCGGCTGGACGACTACCCGGCCTGGGGCGCGGCGCACGCCGCACGGGCCGCGGACGTCTCCGCGGCGGACGGCTGGCCCCGCTACCGCACCGATCCGGGGCGCCCGCAGCTGACGGGGAACGATCCGCTGCTGGTGGGCGGGCAGGGCGCCGGCTACTACAGCAGCCACACGCCCGCGGTGCTGACGCGGACGCTGGCGGCGCTGGGCGGCGGCTGGACCTCGAACGGGCGCAGCCTGCAGTCCCTGGACAACCCGGTGACCGACGCGCTGTTCGCCGTGGGCGCGCGGGTCCGGGGCGACGCCGGGACCGTGCGGCGCGACGACGTGCTGCCGCTGGTGACGGTCCGGCCCGGCACGGCCGGAGCACGCTACGGCCCCTCGGCCTTCCGCAACCAGGAACTGCTGCTGGGGGCACGCGTCTACGAGCTGCCCGCCGACGGCGTGTGCCCGGTCGGCCGCGACGTCTTCGTGTGGGCGCCGGACTTCGGCGGGACGGCACGCCTCGGCGACGGGCCGGCGGTGCGGCTGCGCGGCGGGCTGCCGAAGTGGCGCGCGGCGATGGCGCCCCTGGGGACGCAGCGCACGGCGGGCACCCGGGTGGTGCTGGACGGAGGGGGCACGGTGCCGTCGGCCGGGAGCGTCGGGTGCCTGGACCGGGCGCGGCTGTCGGCGGCCGTGGCCCGGCTGGAGGCGACCGCCCCGGTGGCGGTGCGCGTCACGTCCGGCGGCGTACGCGCCGAACTGCCGCCGGGCACCGGTGTGCGCACGGCCGTCCTCGCGGCGCCGCGGATCGCGGGCTGGCGGTGCGGGGGCCGGCCCGCCGGCGCGTACCTGGGCCTGGTCGCCTCCCCCGTACGGCCCGGGCAGCGCACCCTGGACTGCACCTTCCGGACGCCGGGACTGCGGTCCGGCGCGGCGGCCGGCGGTCTCGCGGCGGCCGGGTGGCTGGGCCTGGCACTGCGCGGGCCGCGCCGGCGGGGCGGTGCGCCGGCCGGGCCGCAGCGGGTGTCGCCGTCGCGCCACCAAGACTTCACCGGAGCGGCACCGTCCCGTGGTCCGCGCGCGAGGGGCCCGGCGTAGCTTGCCGCGCATGCCCTCTCTCCTGAGCAACCGGCTGGCGCAGCGGGTGCTGAAGCCCGCCTTCACCCTGGTCGAGCAGCGCCTGGAGCGCGCGACGACCGCGCTCCAGTCCGACCTGGACGCCCTGCACCACGAGGTGGCCGACCTGAGGCGGCAGAGCTACGGGCTCGGGCTGCTGCTCGACCGGGCCGGGCGCGACGGGCACCGGATGCCCACCGCCGCCCAGGTCGACACGCTCGTGCGGGAGATCGGGGCGGTCACCGGCGACCGCAGCGACCGGGTGCGCCATGACGTCACCGTCGCCTACCGGCACCTGGTGGCGCTGGAGGCGCTCGGCGTCGGCGGGCTCGGCGGGTCCGTGTCCGACGTGTGCGGGCGGCTCGCGACCGTGCCGCTGCTCGCGCCGCCGAACGGCGAGGTGCTGGAGATCGGCACATGCCACGGCCTGTTCGCGGCGGCGCTGCGCCGCATGCTCCAGCGCGGCGGGACCGACGCGCGGCTGACGGTGGTCGATCCGCTGGACGGCCCGCCCGCCCGCGAGGACGTCGTCCGCGGCAACCTGGCGCTGGGCGGGGCCCCCGCCGACGGCGGGACCCGGCTGGTGCGGGGCACGTTCGCCGGCCCGGACGTCCGGGAGGCGGTCGGCGACCGGCGCTACGGCGTGATCGTGGTGAACGGCGACGGGCACGACCTGGCGGCGGTGCGGGACCTCGCCGCGCCGGGCGCGATCGTCGTCCTCGGCGACCAGCCGCGCCCGGCGGGCCTGACCGGCCTGGGGAGGGTCGCGGACTCCGTGTACTCCCGCGCCGCTTGACCCTCCGCGCCGCTTGGCCATCCTCGCGGTCCGGCCTTCCGCGCGGACCGGCCAGCCGGCGCGGACTCCGTGTACTCCCGCGCCGCTTGACCCTCCGCGCCGCCCGACCGCCCGCGCCGCCCGCGCGGTCCGGCCACCCGCCTGCCGGCGTGGGCGTCAGAAGCCGCGCATCCGCTGCTGGCGTTCCAGCGCGCGCCGCAGCTCCGCCGCGAGCGGGTGGTACGGCCCGTACACCCGCTCCGTGTCGTGGAGAAGGCCCTGCAACTGCTGGTGGGCGCCGGTGTGGTCGCCCATCGCCAGCAGCAGGTGGCCGATGCGGTGGCGGATGTCGAAGGCGCGGCCCGGATCGCCGCCGGCCGGCTGCCCGGCCTCGTGGTACGGCAGCAGCGCGCGGTACTCGGCGAGCGCGGCGGCCGTCTCGCCGAGCTGCTCCAGGCACAGCGCCGCGTCGTACCGGAACTGCAGCGTCTGCGGGTCGGCCGGGCCCGCCTCGGCCGCGCGGTCGTCGGCAAGGCGCCGCAGTTCGGGCAGGGCGCGCCGGTACTGGCCGTCGTCCATCAGCGTCGTCGCGTACTGCTTGCGCAGGATCCGCACGACGGGTGAGTGCTCGCCGTGCTCGGCGGCGGCCGCCGGGAGAATCCCGCCGAGGATGTCGACGGCGCGGGTGATGCTGCCTTCGCCGAGGAGCCGCTTGACCTCGTCGACCGCGGCCGCGACGTCGGGCCGTCCGGCGGGCGGCGCCACCGGCGGGGCGGGCGGCGGCGGGGGCGGGGCGGCCCGGTCGGGCCAGGGGGCCAGCGGGCGCAGGAAGGGCCGCGTCGGGTCCAGGGGGCCCGCCGGTGTGCCGCGCGTGGGCAGCAGCGGCGCGAGGGCCTCGTACACCTCGTGCGCCCCGGACGGGCGGTGCTGCGGGTCCTTCGCGAGCAGACGCAGGACCAGTGTTTCCAGGGCGTCGGGTATCTCCGGGCGCACCTGGCGGACCGGCAGCGGCGGCTCGTACAGGTGCCGGTGGAGGATGCCGAGGGCGGTGGAGCCGGCGAACGGGACGTTCCCGCTGAGGAGTTCGTGCAGCAGGATGCCGAGCGCGTACAGGTCGGTGTACGGGCCGACGGCGCCGCCCATGGCCTGCTCGGGCGCCATGTAGGCGGGGCTGCCGATGGGCGAGCCGGTGTGGGTGAGGCGGGTGGTGTCGGTGTCGATCACGGAGGCGACGCCCAGGTCGAGGACGGTGACCGTCCCGTCGGGCCGCACCATGACGTTGCGGGGCTTGAGGTCCCGGTGGACGATCGGCACCGCGTGCACGGCCGCGAGGACGCCGCACAGCTGCGCGCCGACGGAGACCGCCCACTGCCAGGGGTACGGATCGTGTTCGGCGAGGTGGTCGGCGAGGTCGGCGCCGTCGACGTACTCCATGACCAGGTACAGGTCGTCCCCGTCGCTGCCCGCGTCGTGGACGGTGACCAGCCCGGGGTGGGACACCTGGGCGGTGACGCGGCACTCGCGCACGAAGCGGCGGCGCATCTCGTCGGCGGCGGTGGCGGCGGCCATGTGGTCGGGGCGCAGCAGCTTGACGGCGACGCGGCGGTCGAGCCGGCCGTCGTAGGCCGTCCAGACCTGGCCCATGCCGCCCTGGCCGATGACGGTGGACAGCTCGTACCGGCCGGCGATGACCCGTCCGCTCACCGGGGCCCGCCCTCCCGGCCGTTGTTCCCGCGGAGCAGGTCGCTGAGTTCGTCGAGTTCGGCGCGGACCTGGTCGATGTGGCGGGGCGCGGGAGCCGGGGCGGGGGTCCGGGGCGGCTGCGGCGGGGGCGGCTGCACCGGCACAGGCGCGGGG